>CAVRFL010000018.1:0-387785 GCA_963720385.1 uncultured Alphaproteobacteria bacterium
CTGGAGGGCACCCTGGCGCAGCTCGGCGAAGTCGACGTCGAGCATCATGACCACGAACAGGAACAGCACGGCCACCGCGCCGACATAGACCACCACCAGGATCATCGCGAGGAACTCGGCTCCCATCAGGACGAAGAGACCGGAGGCGTTGACGAAGGCGAGGATCAGGAACAGCACCGAGTGAACGGGGTTCTTGGCCGCCACCACCATGACCGCGGAGGCGATGCACAGGCTTGCGAAGAGATAGAAGAACAGCGCGGAGACGATCATCGCCCCCTCTTCTGCCGTCATTCCGGGGCGCGAGCGAAGCTTGCGAGCCGGGAATCCATGACCCTGACCGGGAATATGGATTTCGGATCGGCGTTTCGTGCCGTCTGGAATGACCAAATCGGGAGTTGCCTTCGTCATATTCATCACCGGTACGGCGCATCGAGCGCGATGGCCTTCGCGAGCGCGCGCTCCCAGCGGTCGCCCGTCGCGAGCAGCCGCTCTTTGTCGTAGTAAAGCTCCTCGCGCGTCTCGGTGGCGAATTCGAAGTTGGGGCCCTCCACGATCGCGTCCACCGGGCAGGCTTCCTGGCACAGCCCGCAATAGATGCATTTGACCATGTCGATGTCGTAACGCGTGGTCCGGCGGGTGCCGTCGTTCCGGCGCGGCCCGGCCTCAATGGTGATCGCCTGCGCCGGGCAGATCGCCTCGCACAGCTTGCAGGCGATGCAGCGCTCTTCGCCGTTGGGATAGCGGCGCAGCGCATGCTCGCCGCGGAAACGCGGCGAAATCGGCCCCTTCTCGAATGGATAATTCAAGCGTCGGCTTCGGCTTGAAGAAATAGCGCATGGCCGAGGAAGAACGCCGAGACGAACTCCCACAGGAACACCGCGCGGGCTGTCCGATCGAGTTCTCATCTCGGCACGTCCCTTCCATGCCTGACCGCCTTTTCACCTCCGCCTGAAAGGGGGAGCATAGGTGGCCTTTAGGCCGCGGTTCTTGACGCCAAGAACGCCGATGCAAAGCATCGGCTATGCGCAGTCGCCGTGTGACTGCGATCGGGTGGGGCTCATTTGCATGATGAGTGGACCCCCACCCCAACCCTCCCCCTTTCAGGGGAAGGGAGCGCACCGAGTTCGCGGCGAGCTTGTGCACCAATTCCATCGAAACGCGCCCTAGCCCCAAAACCGGTCTCCGATCGAGTATCCGACCGCCGCGAACACGAACAGATCGACGGTCAACACGATCCGTCGCATCAGCGACAGTTCGACATCCATGCCGTCCCTTTCCTCGCCGGTCTGCGTCCGCTTGCGCATCCGGCGTTCCAGGACGCCGATGAACAAGTGATAGTTCACGCTCCGCGACGAACGTGCCGGCGATCGCCCCGATCAGTCCCGCAAGCGAGATGTCCAGCACCGCTTACCCTTGTCATCTTGGCGCCAGTCCCGTGAATTTCGGTCGCAGCACGCCCCTGAACGATCGCGACCATCGCCAACGACACCGGCAAGAACACCTTCCAGCCGAGCCGCATGAGCTGATCGTAGCGGTAGCGCGGGACGATCGCCTTCACCATGGCGAACAGGAAGAACATGAACAGGCACTTGAGCACGAACCAGATCACGCCCGGTACCCAGGTGAAGGGCGGGACCGGGAATGGCGGCAGCCATCCGCCGAGAAACATGATCGTCGCCATGGCGCACATGGTCGAGATCGCCGTGTACTCGCCGAGCATCAGCATCATGTAGGGCGTCGAGCCATACTCGACCATGAAACCGGCGACGAGCTCCGATTCCGCTTCGACCAGATCGAACGGCGGCCGGTTGGTCTCGGCCAGCGCGGACACGAAGAAGATCAACGAACATCGGCAGTAGCGGCAGCCAGAACCAGCTGAACATGCCGTATTTGCCGTCCTGCGCATCGACGACCTCGGTCAGATTGAGCGATCCCACGCAGAGCAGCACCGTGATGATGACGAAGCCGATCGAGACTTCGTACGACACCATCTGCGCGGCCGACCGCAGCGCCGCCAGGAACGGATATTTCGAGTTCGACGCCCAGCCGGCCATGATGATGCCGTACACGCCAAGCGAGGAGATCGCGAAGATGTAGAGAATGCCGACATTGATGTTGGCGATTACCCACTCCTCGTTGACCGGGATCACGGCCCAGGCCGCGAGCGCGAGCACGCAGGTCACGAACGGCGCCAGCAGGAAGATGCCCTTGTTGGCGCCCGCCGGGACGATCGGCTCCTTGAACACGAACTTGAGCAGGTCGGCGAACGACTGCAGCAAGCCCCACGGGCCGACGACGTTGGGGCCGCGCCTGATCTGCACCGCCGCCCAGATCTTTCGATCGGCATAGATGATGTAGGCGACCGCGATCAAAAGGATGACGAGCAGCAGCACGCTGTGGGCGAGCACCACCAGAACAGGCCAGACGTAGTCGGTCCAGAATTCCAGTCATCTGCTATTTCGCCGCTGTCTGGGCGGCGCTTCTTTCGGGCGATCACCGAGCACTCGGCCATGACCGCCGAAGCGCGCGCGATCGGATTTGTCAGGTAGTAGTCATCTACCGGCGAAGCGAACGGCGTTTTGTTCGGCGTGCCGGCAAGGTTCGCAAGCTTCGTGATGTCGGCAGCGTCTCCCGGCGCGATCTGGCCGATGCGCTGGAGATGCGGATGCGCCTTGAACATTGCCGCGCGGAGTTGCGACAGCGGTTCTCAGAGGGCAGCCGGTGGCCCAGCACATCGGACAGCGCGCGCAGGATCGCCCAGTCCTCGCGCGCCTCGCCCGGCGGGAATGAGGCACGCGCCGCCATCTGCACGCGGCCCTCGGTATTGACATAGACGCCGGATTTCTCCGGATAGGCGGCGCCCGGCAGGATGACGTCGGCGCGGTGCGCGCCTCGGTCGCCGTGGGTGCCGAGATAGACGACGAACGCGCCAGGCGCGATCTCGACCTCGTCGGCGCCGAGCAGGAACACCACGTCGAGCGCGTCGACCATCCGCCATCTGCGTTGAACCCACGCCGCCGCTCCTCGGCACGAAGCCGAGGTCGAGCGCACCGACACGCGAGGCCGCAGTTTGCAGCAGGGAGAACCCGTTCCAGCCATCCTTGACGGCGCCCAGGCTCAGCGCGGCCTTGGCCGTCAGCGCCGCAATCGCCGCACCATCGGGGCGTGCCAGTCCGCCGGCGCCGAGGATGATCAGCGGCCGCTCCGCGCGCTTGCGGATGTCCGCGAACGGATGCCGCCCCGCCGCGACATCGGCGAGGGTCTCCGGCCCCTGAACCGAGGATAATCATACTGATAGGTGAGATCAGCACGTTCGCCGATCAGCCCGATCGGATAGCCGCCCGCGCGCCAGCGCTTGCGGATGCGCGAATTCAGCACCGCCGCTTCCCGGCGCGGGTTCGCACCGACGATGAGCAGTGCGTCCGATTTCCTCGATGCCGGCAATGGTCGCATTGAACAGGTAGCTTGCGCGGCCCCAGGCGGGATCAAACGTTGAACCGTCCTGCCGGCAATCGAGGTTGCTGACGCCGAGCCTCGTCATCAGGTCCTTGAGTGCGAAAATCTCCTCGGCGGCGGCGAGATCGCCGACGATGGCGCCGATGCGCTCCTTCCGCGCATTCTTCAGACGCGCGGTAATCGCCTCAAACGCCGCCGGCCAGGTCGCCGCGCGCAACCGGCCGTCGTCCCGGATGTAGGGCTGGTCGAGGCGCTGCGTGCGCAGGCCGTCGACGACGTAGCGGGTCTTGTCGGAGATCCACTCCTCGTTCACGTCGTCGTTGACGCGCGGCAGGATACGCATCACCTCGCGGCCGCGCGTGTCGATGCGGATCGCCGAGCCGAGCGCGTCCATCACGTCGACCGACTTGGTCTTCGGTCAATTCCCACGGCCGCGCCGCAAAGGCGTACGGCTTCGAGGTGAGCGCGCCGACCGGACAGAGGTCGACCACATTGCCCTGCAGCTCGGACGTCATCGCCTGTTCGAGATAGGTCGTAATCTCCATGTCCTCGCCGCGGCCGATGGCGCCAAGCTCGGGCACGCCGGCGACCTCGGTCATGAACCGGATGCAGCGCGTGCAGTGGATGCAGCGCGTCATGATCGTCTTCACCAGCGCGCCGACATATTTGTCCTCGACCGCGCGCTTGTTCTCCTGATAGCGGCTGGAATTCCTTGATGCGATAGGCCATTGCCTGGTCCTGCAGGTCGCACTCGCCGCCCTGGTCGCAGATCGGGCAGTCGAGCGGATGGTTGATCAGCAGGAACTCCATCACGCCTTCGCGCGCCTTCTTCACCATCGGCGAACGGGTGCTGGTGACCTTCGGCGTGCCGTCACGGTTGGGCGGCAGGTCCTTCACGCCCATCGCGCAGGACGCCTGCGGCTTCGGCATGCCCGCCACCTCGATCAGGCACATGCGGCAGTTGCCGGCAATCGAAAGCCGCTCATGAAAACAGAAGCGCGGGATTTCCGCGCCCGCGGCCTCGCAGGCCTGGAGCAGCGTGTACTCCGGCGGGACGTCAATCTCATGCCCATCAACGATAAGCTTGGTCATCTTGTCGTTCCGAAGCTATCGGGTCCGCCGTTTCAAGGCGGTCGCCAAATGCCAGAGCGCCATCGCAGGAAACAGCGTCAGCACCGGATAGATCGTGAGCAGCATCGTGTAGAAGTTGGAATTGCGGACCGACATGACGTGCGGCAGCAGCATCAGGGCGATCAGCGCCGCCAGCGGAACGCAGAAGTAGATCGGCGCCAGGACACCCAAATGGGCGCGCCGGGCGGCCTTGCAAAAGGCGATGCAGGCGAACAATGCCGCGATCGCCGGCAGGACGCGCCCGCCCCATACCAGCGGAGCGTAGGTCGCCCCGCCGATGCCGATCACGGCAGCAATGGCGATGCCCAACACGATGACGGTGCCGATCAGATACCAGATCGTCATGCCGGCACCGGATCGCGTACGCCGGTTTCGGCCGGCTGTGCATTACGGGTGTATTCATCGATCCGCCGCTCGATCTCCGGCCGGAAGTGGCCAGCAGCCCCTGCACCGGCCAGGCCGCGCCGTCCCCGAACGCGCAGATGGTGTGGCCCTCGATCTGCTGGGTGACCTGCCACAGCGCGTCGATCTCGCGCTTCTGCGCCCGGCCCTCGGCCATGCGGGTGAGCAGCCGCCACATCCAGCCCATGCCCTCGCGGCAGGGCGTGCACTGGCCGCAGCTCTCGTGCTTGTAGAAGTAGGAGATGCGCGCCATCGCCTTCACGATGTCGGCGGTCTTGTCCATCACGATCACGGCGGCGGTGCCGAGCGCCGACTTTTTCTCCCGGCAGCCGTCGAAATCCATCAGAAGAGTGTCGGCCTGGTCGGGCCCGGCCGGAATGAGCGGCATCGACGAGCCGCCGGGGATCACCGCTAGCAGATTGTCCCAGCCGCCGCGCACGCCGCCGGCGTGCCGCTCGATAAGTTCTCGCAGTGGTATCCCCATTGCCTCTTCGACATTGCACGGCCGCTCGACATGACCGGAGATGCAATAGAGCTTGGTGCCGGTGTTGTTTTCGCGTCCGATGCTGGCGAACCAGGCCGCGCCACGCCGCAGGATGTCGGGCACCTGGGCAATGGTCTCCACGTTGTTGACGGTGGTCGGGCAGCCGTAGAGGCCCACGTTGGCCGGAAACGGCGGCTTGAGCCGCGGCTGGCCCTTCTTGCCTTCCAGGCTTTCGAGCAGCGCGGTCTCCTCGCCGCAGATATACGCGCCGGCACCGTGGTGGAGATAGAGGTCGAAATCCCAGCCGTGGACGTTGTTCTTGCCAATCAACTTGGCGTCATAGGCCTGGTCGATCGCCGCCTGCAGGCGCTCGCGCTCGCGCACGAATTCGCCGCGGATATAGATGTAGCCCGCGTTCGCCGCCATGGCGGCGCCGGCGTAGAGGCATCCCTCGACCAGAAGATGCGGATCGTGCCGCATGACCTCGCGGTCCTTGCAGGTGCCGGGCTCGGATTCGTCCGCATTGACCACGAGATAATGCGGCCGGTCACCGACCTGCTTGGGCATGAACGACCATTTCAGGCCGGTCGCGAAACCCGCGCCTCCGCGCCCGCGCTGGCCCGACGCCTTGACCTCGTTGACCAGCCAGTCGCGGCCCTTCTCGACGAACCCCTTGGTGCCGTCCCAGGCGCCGCGCGCACGCGCGCCGTCGAGGCCCCAGTCGCCCTGGCCGTAAAGATTGCGGAAGATGCGATCCTTATCCTCGAGCATCGCGGTCCTATGCTGTCGTCTTGAGCGTAGTCGGCCCGCCGATCGGGGCCGAGAATTGCCGGTCAACCTGCGGGCCCGGCTTGGGCGTGCGGCCGGCGGCCATGTCGTCGAGAATCTTCTCGAAGGTCTCGGGCGTGAGGTCCTCGTAATAATCGTAGTTGATCTGGGCCATCGGCGCGTTGACGCAGGCGCCGAGGCATTCGACCTCGACCCAAGAGAATTTTCCGTCGGCCGTCACCTCAAATTGATGACCGATGCGGCGATTGCAGATGTCGATGAGCGCGCCCGCCCCGCGCAGCATGCACGGAGTGGTGCCGCACATCTGTACGTGGAATTTGCCGATCGGCGCCAAGTTGAACATGGTGTAGAAAGTCGCGACCTCGAGCACGCGGATGTTCGCCATGCCGAGCACGTTCGCGACATATTCGATCGCTTTCTGCGGCAGCCAGCCGCCGGCCTGCTCCTGGGCGCGCCACAGCAGCGGGATCACTGCCGAGGCCTGCCGGCCATCCGGATATTTCGCGATCTGTTTCTCCGCCCAGGCGAGATTGTCCGCCGTGAAGGAGAATTCCTCCGGTTGCAGATGCGGTTCGGCGAGGCGGCGGACGGCCATTAGCGATGCGCCTCCGAGTCACGTGCCCACTCGATAAATTTTGATCCAACAAGAACGCCAAGACCCAGGCCGGTCAAAGCGCCAATGGGTCCAAACAAGAAGAAAAAATTGAAGAATCCATCATTGTCTGTCCCGAGAGCCGCCAAAGTGAGAATGGCCGCCACCACACATCCTGCCGCCATCCCACAGGCGGCCACGAGCAGGCATGCCAGGATGGCGATTGCCCAACGCGCTTCCTCGGCCATCGATCGCATCGCCGCATTCATCGATCCACCTCCCCGAACACGATGTCGAGCGAGCCGAGGATCGCCGACACGTCCGCGAGCATGTGGCCCTTGCAAAGGAAATCCATCGCCGAAAGGTGCGGGAAGCCGGGCGCGCGGATCTTGCACTTGTAGGGCTTGTTGGTGCCGTCGGCGATCAGATAGACGCCGAACTCGCCTTTGGGCGCCTCGACCGCGGCATAGACCTCTCCCGCAGGCACATGAAAGCCTTCGGTGTAGAGCTTAAAGTGATGGATGAGCGCTTCCATGGAGCGCTTCATCTCGCCGCGTTTCGGCGGCACGATCTTGTTGTCGTCGACCGTGATCGGCCCCTGCCCGTCCGGCGAACGCAGCTTCTCGATGCACTGCTTCATGATGCGGATCGACTGCCGCATCTCTTCCATGCGGATGCAGTAGCGGTCGTAGCAATCGCCGTTCTTGCCGATCGGAATGTCGAAATCCATCTCAGCGTAGCACTCGTAGGGCTGCGCCTTGCGCAAATCCCACGCCGCGCCCGAGCCGCGCACCATCACGCCGGAGAAACCCCATTTCCATGCGTCCGCGAGCGTCACGACGCCGATGTCGACATTGCGTTGCTTGAAGATGCGGTTGCCGGTGAGCAGCCGCTCGAGGTCGTCGCAGACCTTCAGGAACGGGTCGCAGAAATTCCAGATATCGTCGATCAGCTTCGTTGGCAGATCCTGATGCACGCCGCCGACGCGGAAATAGGCCGCGTGCATGCGCGAGCCGGACGCGCGCTCGTAGAACACCATCAGCTTCTCGCGCTCCTCAAACCCCCACAGCGGCGGGGTGAGTGCGCCGACGTCCATCGCCTGCGTGGTGACGTTGAGGAGGTGCGACAGGAGCCGCCCGATCTCGCAATAGAGCACGCGGATCAATTGCGCGCGCCGCGGCACCGTCAACCCGAGCAGCTTCTCCGCCGCGAGGCAGAAGGCGTGTTCCTGGTTCATCGGCGCGACATAGTCGAGCCGGTCGAAATACGGGATCGCCTGCAGGTAAGTCTTGTGCTCGATCAGCTTTTCGGTGCCGCGATGAAGCAGACCGATATGCGGATCGACGCGCTCCACCACCTCGCCGTCGAGTTCCACCACCAGCCGTAAAACCCCATGCGCCGCGGGATGTTGCGGCCCGAAATTCATGGTGAAGTTGCGCAGCGAGGACTCGTTCATTGGCCCTTCGCCTTCTCGTCGCCGGGGAGCCCGTACTCGGTACCTTCCCAGGGCGAGAGGAAATCGAAATTGCGGAACTCCTGCGCGAGGCGGACCTTGTCGTAGACCACGCGCTTCTGCTGGTCGTCGTAGCGCACCTCGACAAAGCCGGTGAGCGGGAAATCCTTGCGTAGCGGATGCCCCTCGAAGCCGTAGTCGGTCAGCAGGCGGCGCATGTCGGGATGGCCGACGAACGGAATGCCGTAGAGATCGTAGGTCTCGCGCTCGAACCAGTCGGCGCCCGGGAAGATGCCGATGATCGACTGCACGGTTTCGTCCTCGCCGACCTCGACCTTCACACGCACACGGCGATTATGGACCGGCGAGAGCAGATGATAGACCACGTCGAAGCGGCGCTCGCGGCCGGGCCAGTCCACCGCCGTCACGTCGATGAAGCTCCAGAACTTGCAGCGCTCGTCGTCGCGCAGGAAGCGAATGACCTCGACGATCTCCGGCGCCTTCACCGTCACCGTCAGCTCGCCATAGGCGACGTCATGCCCGGTCACGGCGCCGGGCAGAGCCGCTGCGAGAGTCTCGCCGAAACTGTGGAGGGCCTCGCTCATGGCGCTACCGCTCGATCGTGCCGGTGCGGCGGATTTTCTTCTGCAGCAGCAGGACGCCGTAGAGCAGCGCCTCCGCGGTCGGCGGGCAGCCCGGCACGTAGATGTCGACCGGCACGATGCGATCGCAGCCGCGCACCACCGAATAGGAATAATGGTAATAGCCGCCGCCGTTGGCACACGAGCCCATCGAGATGACGTAGCGCGGCTCCGGCATCTGGTCGTAGACCTTGCGCAGCGCCGGCGCCATCTTGTTGGTGAGGGTGCCGGCGACGATCATCACGTCCGACTGCCGCGGCGAGGCACGCGGGGCAAAGCCGAAGCGTTCGGCGTCATAGCGCGGCATCGACATCTGCATCATCTCGATCGCGCAGCAGGCGAGGCCGAACGTCATCCACATGAGCGAGCCGGTGCGCGCCCAGATGATCAGATCGTCCGTGGCCGTGACCAGGAAGCCCTTGTCCGCGAGTTCGTCATTCAGGCCGACGAAGAAGGCATCGTCGGAACCGACCGGCCTGCCGGTGCGGGGATCGAGGACACCCCTGGCGGCCGGCGCGACGACCGCGGAGCGCTGCGGCGTCAATCCCATTCGAGCGCTCCTTTCCGCCATTCATATATGAACCCGATGGTGAGTACGCCAAGAAACACCATCATCGACCAGAAGCCGAACAGGCCGAGCTCGCCGAAAGAGACCGCCCACGGGAACAGGAAGCTCACCTCCAGGTCGAAAATGATGAACAGGATGGCGACCAGGTAGAAGCGCACGTCGAATTTCATCCGCGCATCATCGAACGGGTTGAAGCCGCATTCATAGGCGGAGAGCTTTTCGGGGTCCGGCTGCTTGTAGGCGACGAGGAATGGAACCACCAGCAGCGCCATGCCGATGACCATCGCGACCGCGATGAAGATGACCAGGGGCAGGTAATCAAGTAGCAGTTCGCTCATCGGCGACCCTCACCTCCCGAAGCCCACCCCGATCGGAAACCCGCCCTCAAACCCCGGCCGCCGGTGTGGCGCCGCAGGCCGAAATCGCCCCTGAAACAGTTCGGATTCGTTCCAAGAGCGGGATTTGCGTTGGCTTAGCGCAGCGCACAATGCGAGGCAAGCCGCCGGGAACTTGGGCTGTGCTGACCGGCAAACGGAGGCCGACGCCGGCTTGCGGGCCGCCTCCGGCTGGGGTTCCATGGCTCTGTGCCTCTCGCGGGAGTGTGACGGCCATGCAACGCAAGGTGATCATTTCGTGCGCGGTGACCGGGTCGGCCGACTCGCCCGGGAAGAACCCGGCCGTGCCGGTCACGCCGGAACAGATCGCGCAGTCCTGCGTCGACGCCGCCAAGGCCGGGGCCGCAGTCGTTCACATTCATGTGCGCGACCCGAAGACCACCAAGCCGAGCATGGACGGCGCGCTCTATCGCGAGGCGGTCGAGCGCATCCGGTCGAGCGGCACCGACGTCCTGATCAATCTGACCACGGGCCCGGGCGCGCGTTTCGAGCACGACCCCAACGACCCTACCAGGGCCGGCCCCGCCAGCACGATGCGGGGCCCCGAAGATCGCGTGCGCCATGTGCAGGAGCTGCGCCCGGACATCTGCAGCCTCGACATGGGCAGCTTGAACATGGGCAACCGCGTGTTCATCAATACCCCTGCCCATTTGCAGAATATGGCGGTGGCGATCCGCGAGGCTGGCGTGCTGCCCGAGCTGGAGGTGTTCGAGACCGGCCACCTGCTGCTTGCCAAGAAGATGATCGAGACCGGCCACATCAAGGCGCCGGGCATGTTCCAGATCTGCCTCGGCATCGCCTGGGGCCAACCGGCGACGCCGGAGGCCATGAGCTACATGCGCAATCTCCTGCCGCCCGCCTCGCCCTGGTTCGCGTTCGGGATTTCGCTGCACCAGTTTCCGATGGTGGCGCAGGCGGTGCTGCTTGGCGGCCATGTGCGGGTCGGCCTCGAGGACAATCTTTACCTCGAGAAAGGCAAGCTCGCGCCCAGCAACGCGGCGCTGGTCGAGAAGGCGGGCCGTATCATCATGGAGCTTGGCGACAGCGTCGCGACGCCGGCCGAGGCGCGGGAGCTCCTGGGGCTGCAGAGCGTCCGGAATTGAGCACCGCGTTATCGCGACATAAAGATTCCGTAGATTCAATCGCTGGACGAACTGCTCGTTCAATCGAGGGTCGCTTGAAGCGGCGCTGGCGCGCGCTACATGATTGATGAGGGCGCGCCGATTTGAGGCATCGTTCGATTGACGGTGGAGCGGCCGCATTCGCTCCTCACCGGGCCACCCTCTAATCTCAATAGTTCTTGATCAAGCAACCACGGCCCGTCCGGGAGCGGCTTTGCGCGTTCACACCACAATCATCTGGGGAGTGAACGTCCATGGAAGCAGACATGCTTCACGCGGCCAGCCATGCCTTGCTCATCATCCTTGATCCGACACGACTGGTCTATCTGTTCGGCGGCGTGTGCATGGGGCTGGCTCTCGGAATCCTTCCGGGGATCGGCGGCATCGCCGGACTCGCACTGCTCCTGCCTTTCACCTTCAACATGGATGCTGCCGCGGCATTCGCGCTGCTGCTGGGCATGGGCTCGACGACGGGCACCACCGACCCGATCTCGGCGATCCTGTTCGGCGCCCCGGGCCATGCGGCATCTGCGGCAACGGTCCTCGACGGCTATCCGATGACCAAGCGCGGCGAGGCCGGCCGTGCGCTTGGCGCATCCTATCTGTCGGCGATGATCGGCGGCATCTTCGGCGCATTCCTGATGGGGATCAGTCTCCCGATTTTGCGGCCGGTCATTTTGTACCTCGGCTCGCCCGAACTGCTGGCGATCTCGGTCTTCGGCATCTCGATGGTGTCCACGCTGTCCGGCAATGCACCGCTGCGCGGTGTCTGCGCGGCCTGTTTCGGCATGATGCTGTCGATGATCGGCACCGACCCGCAGTCGGGCACGCTGCGCTGGACCATGGACTCGCTCTATCTGTGGGAGGGCATGCCGCTGGTGCCGGTGACGCTCGGCATCTTCGCGCTTCCGGAGCTCGCCGATCTGGCGATTGGACGAACACCCGTCGTCGAGGCCGGAATGACGCTCGACACCAAGAGCGGCATGCTGCTCGGCGTGAAGGACTGCTTCACGCACTGGTTCCTCATCCTGCGGTGCTCATGGCTCGGCGCTGCGCTCGGCGCCATTCCCGGTATCGGCGTATCGGTCATCGACTGGATCGCCTACGGCCATGCCATGAAGACCGAAAAGGGCGCCGCCGAGACCTTCGGGAAGGGTGACGTCCGCGGCGTGATCGCCGCCGAGAGTTCGACCAACGCCCGCGAAGGCGGGCATCTCGTGCCAACCGTGGCGTTTGGGGTGCCGAGCGGTGCCGCGATGGCGATCCTGCTGGGCGCGTTCCTCATTCACGGCCTCGTCCCGGGGCCGGACATGCTCACGAAGAATCTCGACATCACCTATTCGATGGTCTGGAGCATTGCACTCGCCAACGTCCTCGGCACCGGCCTCTGCTTCACGTTCAGCGGGCAGCTCGCGAAACTGGCGACGCTTCGCTACACGCTGATCATGCCGTGTGTGTTGAGCCTGATCTACATCGGCGGCTTCGAGGCAACGCGGCAATGGGGCGATCTGTATTCGCTGCTGTTCTTCGGCCTGCTCGGGTGGGCGATGAAGCATTTCCGCTGGCCGCGGCCGCCGCTGGTCCTCGGGTTCATCCTGGGCAGCATCATCGAACGCTACATGTTCATCTCGATCGAGCGATATGGCGCAAGCTGGCTGACGCGCCCGATCGTCATGGCGATGTTCGCACTGGGGCTCCTGACGATCGTGCGCCCCCTGCTCCAGGATATCCGCGAACATCACGGCGTGGGGGCGATGCTCAAGACATTCGGCGCACCGCGTTTCACCCCGGCAAACCTGTTTCCGGCGGGGTTGCTGTCGTTAATCGCCGTGATGTTCGTCATCGCCCTGCAATGGAGTTTCTCGGCCAAGATCATTCCCGTGATCGTGGGCACAGGCGCCCTGATCACCGGCAGCATCAGTCTGGCGAATGACATCTTCAGCAAACGCGGCCGCAACGGCGCCGATGGAACGCCCGAAATGGCCAAGGTCATCAGCCAAAAGATTCATATGGACGTCGCGTCGAAGACGGAGCACCTGCCGGCAGACATCATCCTGCTGCGCGGCGCCATGTTCTTCGGATGGCTGGTCGCATTTCTCTGCTCGATGGCGGTGATCGGACTGCTTCCGACCGTTCCGATCTTCGTCGTCGCCTACATGCGCCTGGAAGGGCCGGAAAAATGGCGGCATGCATTCATTATGGCCGCCGTGATGACGGTCCTGATCTATGTCGTCTTCGACCAGCTGCTGGCGATCCCGTGGCCACCGACCGTACTTGGCGGCTGGATGCCGTGGCTCAAGGCCTACATCCCGACCATTTAGGGGGCCTGCTGCTCAGGGCCGATAACGGACCTGTCCTTCGCTTAGCCGGTGCGACTATTCGATCGCCTCGTCGGCGCGGGCGACCAGTGTCGGGCGTTCCTGTGGCGGATTCGGGCGCGATGCAGGGCCTCGTTCAGCGCCAAGTGAAAATCACGATCGTGCTCGTGACGCCTAACAACCGGTAACAGCGGCCGCAGTGTGAGGCCGCATCGAGGATGTCAGCCTGCGGGGACGTGGCGTTGCGGGGAGACCGGCTTGATGTGGGCGAACATGCTGCGGGCGTTCCAGGTCGGGAAGGCTCTTACCAACGACGGGGAGCCGTCGAGTTGGATGCGATCCTCGCGAGTGGCTTGGGCCCAGGTGAGCTGGCCGGCGTGCCATTTGACGAAGGCTTCGGCTTCCGCCGTGATGTAGAGGTCCTCGTCGAAGCCGGGGTAAGTCTTGCAAATCTCGGTGTCTCCAAACTCGATGAGCAGCCAATAGCGCTCACGGCGCGGGCGGCCGGTGAAGTCGAAGCGGATGACGACGCGTCGATCCGGGAGCCGGTCTCGGCGGAGCGCGTTGCACATCGACCACAGGGCCACAAAGGGGTCGAGGTTCTCGGGGGCAATCTCGAGCCAACGCGCACCCCACTCGCCGAGCGACTGGCAGACCGTGAACAGCTCGTGGCCCGCAGACGTCAGCTCGTAGTGGTGCCCGCGCCCGTCGGGCTTGGGTACCGACTCGACCACACCGAGCCGTTCGAGCTGCTTGAGCCGCTGTGAGAGCAGGGTACGGGAGAGACCGGGCGCGCCCTCCAGGATCTCGCTGAAGTTTCCGCAGCCAAGGTACAGGTTGCGGATGATCAGCGGTGTCCAGCGCTCGGCGAAGATCTCCGAGCCGCGGGCGATGGGGCAGTACTGGCCGTACGTTCTCACAAAGCCAGTGTTGCGCGCTCGCCTTCGGTTGTGAAGTCCAGATTCTTGACTTCACAGCCTCGGTCCGCGGTGATCCGATGCGGCCGTCGATAGAGGAGGACACCATGACGACACCGACGACCGCAGAAGTCAGCCACGGGAGGAAGCCAACCGTTGTAGAGATCGACGGGTTCCGAGGCCCGCTAATCAGTGCCGACCACGCCGACTACGACATCGCCCGTGCAGTCTGGAACGGCGCCATTGACCGGCGCCCGCGCCTGATCGCCCGATGCATCGGGACCGCCGACGTGGTCGCGGCCGTGCGTTTCGCCCGTGACCACGATCTGGAGATCGCCATAAGGGGCGGAGGCCACAACGTTGCAGGCACCGCCGTTTGCGACGACGGGATCGTCATCGACCTCTCGGCGATGCGGGCCGTACGGGTCGATCCCGCCGACCGCAGGGCCTGGGTGCAGGGTGGTGCGCTGTGGGGCGACGTCGACCACGAGACGCAGGCGCACGGTCTGGCCACCACCGGCGGAATCGTGAGCCACACCGGAGTCGCCGGGCTCACCCTCGGCGGTGGCGTCGGCTGGCTGATGCGCAAGCACGGCCTTACGGTCGACAACCTCCTCGCCGTCGAGGTCGTGACGGCCGACGGCGAGCTGTTGCGGGCGTCCGAGGACGAGCACCCCGACCTGTTCTGGGCGTTGCGAGGCGGCGGCGGGAACTTCGGCGTGGTCACCTGGTTCGAGTTCCGCCTCCACTCCGTCGGGCCCACCGTCCTGGCCGGGCCCATCCTCTGGGATGCGACCGACGCCGGGGAGGTCCTCCGCTTCTACCGCGACTTCGTCCGCGACGCTCCCGACGAGCTCGGCACGGTCGTGAGGTTCGGCGCCGCGCCGCCGCTACCGGTCATCCCCAAGGATCTGCACTGGCGCCCGGTGGTGATGGTCGGTACCTGCTACGCCGGGCCGATCGAGGACGGTGAGCAGGTGCTCCGCCCGCTCCGCGCATCCCAGACTCCCCTCCTCGATCTGGTCGGCCCCGCGCCGTACGTCGGATTCCAGAGCGCCCTCGACTGCACCGTCGTCCACGGCTGGAACTACTACTGGAAGTCCACCCACCTCCCCGAGCTCTGCGACGACCTCATAGACGTGATCGCCAAGCACGCGTTCTCCTGCTCGTCGCCACGATCGTACGTGGCGATGTTCCATCTGAAGGGGGCGGTGAGCCGAGTGGCCGAGGGCGGGACGGCGTTCGGGAACCGGCAGGCGTCTCACGCGATCACCCTCGATAGTGTGTGGCGGCCCGGCGAGGACTTCGGCGACCGGGACATCGCTTGGACGAAGAGGTTCTTCGCCGCCCTCGGCCGCTTCCGCGAAGGCGTCTACGTCAACTTCCTCGGCGGCGACGAAGACCCCGACCGGGTCCACGAGGCGTACGGCGACTCCGTCTACGACCGGCTGGTGGACGTGAAGACCACGTACGACCCCGACAATGTCTTCCACCACAACCAGAACATCCGCCCGGGGTTGAGTGATGGTATGGGTGGGTCCGATGGCGCGGGCGATGCTTGGCACACGGCTGCAGGCCACGGCGGTCGCCGCCCTGTTCATCAGCCCGCAACCCGATGAGCTATACGAAGCCAACGCAAGGTCCACCCAATTCGGCCTGACACCGGCCAAGACGAGGGTGCTTCCCAGCCTCCTCGCGGGGCGCATGCTCGCCGAGACCGCAGTGGCGCGGAATCAATTCACTCCGGCGCGAACGCCACGATGCAGCCGCCGCAGGGACCGCCCTTGGCGGTGGTGGCGACATACATCCTATTGGTCGCGAGATTGACGTCGAGCGACCGCACGCCGCTCCAGGTCGGGACCTTCTGCACGAGCTGCCGGGTTTTGGTGTCGACCACCACGAGCGCGCCGTTGGTGGTGGCGTGATAATACTGCCCGCGCGCGAGATTGACGGTCGAGCCGCCGTTGCCGCCCCAGCCCGCGCCATAGCTCTCGATCTTGCCGCTCGCAATGTCGAAGACCGCCATGTCGCCGCCGGGCTTGCGGTTGGACCCGTGCGCCGCGCTGCAGCCGAGGAAGATCGTGGTGTCGGAGACGATCGACAGGCTGTGCGGATGGCAGCGCTCAAGCTGGTGCAGCTTGACGATGGTCCCGCTCTTTGGATCGGTCTGCGCCAGCAGGCCTTTATTGTTGTCGCCGCTGAACACCGGGATCGCCGTATAGAAGGTGCCGCTGGGCGCGTGCCAGGCGGAGCGCTCCAGGTTCTCGGCCGACTGCGGGACCGGAAGATTTGCGAGAATCTTGCGGCCGGGCTCGGCCGAAATCAGGCTGAAGAACGGGACCTCGTCATTGGAATTGGCGACGATCACGACCCGGCGGTTCGGATCGACGGCCATGGCGTTCGCCCGAAGCTTGCCGCCGGTAGCGATCGTGGCCGTGATCGCATTGGTCTTGAGGTCGACCACCTTGATGGTGCTGTCGCCGTCGCTCACCCACAGTTCGGCGCCGCTCCTGACGACCGCAAGGCCGTTGGGACCCGAGGCGTCGCCGCTGCGCATCATGCCGACAAAGCCGGTGATACGCGTAACGAATTTGTCGGTCTTGGTGTCGAAGACGACGACCGCCTTGTTGTCCTTGTCGGCGAGATAGCCGAGGCCGGTCGTCTGATCGATCGCGAGGACACCGTAATTTTCGATCGGCTCGCCGGGGATTTGAATGGTCGCGACCTGCTTGAAGGCTTGCGCGTGAACCGGTGCAGCGGTTGCCAGCGCGGTCGCCGCCATCAGCAGAACCAATTCCGGACGAAACAACATCGGCGTCCTCCTCTGAGCTCGCATGGCCGGCACGAAGGCCGGCCATGCGGTCTCCACGCGATCGATCTGCGCTAGTCCAGCGGTTCGACCTTCACGATCGATCCGCCGTGATTGCTGCCGATCCACAGATGGCCGGGATTGCTGCGGTCGTCGACGTAGACGCGGCGGATATTGGTCGGCCGCGGCAGCGTGTACTCGGTGTACTGCCCGGTCTCGATGTCGAGACGGGCGACCCGGTCGGTCACCATCGAGCCGGTCCAGGCGTGGCCATGGCGGCTGAACACCGCGTCATAGGGCGCGCTCCATTCGGTCGGCACCTTCCACTCGACGATCTGCGCCGTCTTCGGATCCAGCATGCCGATGCGGTCGGCGCGGTACTCGGCAAACCACACCCGGCCTTCGGAGTCGACGCGCCCGCGCCGCGGCGTCGAGTTCGGCGACGGCGTGAGGTAGACCGTCGTGACCTTGGTCTTGGCGTCGATCTTGACGATGTTGCCGGCCGCGAAGTCGAGCAGATAGGCGTCGTTGTTGGCGCTGTCGGAATGGATGCCGTAGGTGCCGATGCGCCGCTTGGTGCGCGGATCGGTCGGCGCGCCAAGGTCCTCCCATTGGTCGCTGGCGAGATCGAGCCGATAGATTTTCGTGCCGTCCGAGTTTTTCACCCAGACCTTGCCATCGACATGGGTGCCTTGCACCGCAAGATGGCCGAACTGGGCACCCTCGGAGTCCCATTCCTTCGGGATCGACCAGGTCTTGAAGGTTTCGGTCTTCTGGTCGAAGCGCACGATCGACGCCTGGTACATCATGCCGAGCCAGACGTTATCGTCGCGGTCGATCTCGAGATCGAGTGAGCCGAGCGGCCAGCCGGGCTTGGTGACCGGGATCGGATATTGCGTCACCTTGCCGGTGCGCGGATCCATCTTGCCGAGGAACATCTGGCCGAAGTCGGAGTACCAGAGGTTACCCTTGCTATCCATCACCACGTCGTGCGGCTGGATGTGAGCCTCCGGCAGGTCGTATTCCGTGAAGATGACCTGCGTTGACCGGCCGGTCGGCCGCGGCAGGGTCTTGAGCGGGAACTGCCAGGTGTCCTGCTGGCTCAGATTGACGGTGGCGAGCCATTCGGCGATCGGCTGCACGTTTCCGCGGTCGCGCATGCGCTGGAAATTGCCGGCCAGCCGCTGCGGGCGCAGCGGCGTCGTGCCGGGATAGTAGGTCGCCATCCGGTTGATGACGTCGACGAATCCCTCGGCGTCATAGGACGACTTCATGATGCGTTCGAGGGTGTGGCAACCGATGCAGTTTAGCAGGTACTTCTTGTGTGCGTCGGTGCCGGGCATGCTGTGCAGCCATTCGGCATTGGTGAGATGCGCCGACAGGCTGCGCAGCTTGGTGAGCTTGAGGTCGGCCTTTGCTTCCTGGCCGGCGGCGACATTCGCCGTCGGCGCGCCGCTCATTTGGAAGCCGGCGGCTCGGAGCCGCAGCGTGTACTTGCCGGGCTCGAGTTTTGCCGCCGGGAAGGCGTAGCGGCCCTGGGCGTCGGTAACGACGCTGATGGTAATGGTCGAACCGTCGCGCTTGGCGCTGACGACCACGCCCTCCATCGCGACTTCCTCGGCGGAGGTGATCTGCCCGCTCAGGGCGACGGCGGATTGCGCCCTCGCCTCACCGGGATCGAGCGCGAAAGCCGCAAGGGCCGTGAACGAAACAAGCAGTGCCGCCGTGATGCGCATGGACATGTCTCCCAAAAGTTAGTCGAGCGGTTCGAGTTTAATGATCGAGGCGCCGTGGTTCGAGCCCACCCAGAACGTGACGGGGTTGGTGGTGTTGTCGACGTACACGCGCCGGATATTGGTGGTGCGCGGCAACAGATACTCTACCATCTCGTCGGTCTTGGTGTTCAACCGCGTGACCTGGTCGGTGATCATCGACCCGGTCCACAATTCCTCGTTCCGGTCGAGCACGACATCATAAGGCGACGCCCACTTGGTCGGCATCAGCCATTCCTTGAACGTCTCGGTCCGTGTGTTGAACATGCCGACGCGGTCGGCACGATACATGCCGAACCAGAGCCGGTCCTGATCGTCCATGAAGCCGCGCCGCGGCGCCGAGCGCGGCGTCAGCGCCGCGTAGAGCTTGAACTCGCCGGTCTTGGCGTCGATCCGCCCGATGTGGAAATTGCGGAAGTCGGTGAAGTAGACGTTGTTCTGCGAGTCCGGAATGACGTCGTAGATGTTGTGCGGAGTCTTCGACGTCTTGAACGGCTCGAAGGTCTCGATCTGGCCGGAAGCGAGGTCGAGGCGGTGTACGGCAGCGAAGCCGTTGTTCTGCGACCACACCTTGCCGTCCACGTGCGAGCTTTCCGGCCGCACCATGTTCACCTGTGAGGCGTCAATGTTGTACTCCGGAGGCATCGGCCAAGCCTGGAATTGCTCGGTCTTCGGATCGAACTTCACGATCGCGGCCTGGTACATGTTGCCAAGCCACCAGTTGCCGGCCCGGTCGGCGCGCAGCCCGAGCGAGCCCTTGGGGAAATCGGGCTTGTGCACCGGCATCGCGTATTCCTTCACCGCGCCGGTTTTCGGATCGAGGCGGCCGATGAACTGCTCGCCAAAGCTCGAGTACCAGGCGATGCCGTCCTTACCGAGCACGACGTCATGCGGCGAGATCGTCTCGCGCGGGAGATCGTACTCGGTGTAGATCACCCGCGTGGCGCGGCCTTTCGGACGCGGCAGCATCTTCAGATCGAACGCCCACTGCGATTTGCCGTTGAGATTGATCGTGCTGAGATATTCAGCGAGCTTGCGGTAGACCGCCACGCGCTGATCGCCGCGCTCCTCCATCAACCGCGCGCCCCGCCGCATTTGCGGGTTCTGCGGGATGCTCTGATTGACGTAGCCTTGCATCCGCGGCAGCGTGACATTGACCAGGGTTTCCGCGTCGTGCGGCGAGCGCATAAAGCGCTCCAGCGTGTGGCAGCCGACGCAGCCTAGCAGGAGTCCCCTTCTCCTGATCGGAGCCGGGGATGCTGTGCATCCATTCGCCGTTCGACAGCTGCGCGGCAATATCCTCGGTCTTGCGCAGCGTCAGATTGTGGGTGGTGGTCCGCGGCCCCACTTCGACGGTCTTGGAATTGTCGAGATCGTAGCCGATCGCCCGGATGCTCATTGCGTATTGTCCGGGCGCAAGCTTGCTGGCGGGAAAACTGTAGCGGCCCTGCGCGTCGCTCACGACCGTGATGGTAATAGTTCCCTTCTTGGCATTGACCAGCACGCCTTCCATCGCGCCCTCCTCGGCGGAGGTGACCTGGCCGGTCAGGGCGACGGCGTTCTGGGCGGTTGCGGTGTCGACAGCGAACAGCGAGGCCGCAACAAAAAGAAGGGAAACACGCAGTGTTGCTGCGATGCGCATCGACGTTTCTCCCATCTCCAAGCCCGTGCCAGTTTCGGCGACGAGTCTTTCTTGTTGCTGCAAGCCTAGCCTTGCGACACAGGCGCTTCAAGGCGCAGAACCGCTCTGGGCAAATTTTGAGCGTCTGGCGTGACGCCTTATGATCTACAAGGCGCGGCCGGCGGTATCGGCCGTTGACGGAGACGAGCATGACGCGTTTACGCCAATCGCTGAGCGCGTTGACACTGGTCGTTGTCACGCTCGGCATTTGGTTGCCGGCGGCAACAGCCCAAGAAACACCTGATCAGCAGCCGCCCAACAAGGAGCCATTCTACAAGGGCAAGACCATCGCGCTCGTCATCGGTTCCAACGCATCGGGCGGATACGACGGCTACGGACGCCTGCTGTCGCGGCACATGGGCAGGCATATCCCGGGCAATCCGGCCTTCGTGGTGCAGAACATGCCGGGCGCGAACGGCGTGCGCGCCGCCGGCCACGTCTACAGCGTGGCGGCGGTGGACGGCACGGTGATCGGCATCTTCGACCAGGCGATGTTCCTCCGGCAACTGCTGGGCGCGCCCGGTCTCAAGGGCGACGTGGCGAAATTCAATTGGGTCGGGCGGCTGGTCAGCAACAGCGCGGTGCTGTTCTCCTGGCACGCCGCCAAGGTGCAGAAGATCGAGGACGTGTTCACGCACGAACTGATCGTCGCCGCCTCCGGCGCCGCGTCACGGCTCAACTGGGCGGCGCTCAACGCACTCGCCGGCACGAAATTCCGCATGGTCACCGGTTACGAGGGCCCCGCCTCCGCCAAGATCGCCATGATGCGCGGCGAGGTCGAGGCGCTGAGCCTGCCATGGTCGGCGCTGCGCGCTGAGAACCCGGAATGGCTGCGCGACCGCCAGATCAATCTCCTGCTGCAGACCGGCGACCAGAACCCCGGCCTTGAGCATCTGCCGCGCATGGTCGACCTTGCCAGGAGCGACGACGTCCGCAAGGTGCTGGAGATCTTTGCCTCGCCGTCGGTGATCGGCCGCGCCTTTGTCGCGCCGCCTGACGTGCCGCGCGAGCGCGTGGCGGTGTTGCGCACCGCCTTCGCGGCGATGTTGAAGGACGAGGCCTTCCTCGCCGACGCAAGGAAGATCAACTTCGATCTCGATCCGATGGCGGGCGCGGACCTGCAATCCTATTTCGCCGGCGCGTCCTATCCGCCCGACCTGATCGAGCGCGCCAAGGTGATTGCCAAGCAGGCGGGGTATTGATGCTCTCCGTCATTCCTGGGTGCGGGCGAAGCCCGCGAGCCCGGAATCCATAATCCCAGTCATTCCTTGTCGCGATCACTGGATTCCGGACAGCCGCTTCGCGGCTTCCGGAATGACATCTAACGTCACGTCCCCAGCCCATCCAGAAACGTCAGCGTCCCCGTCCACTACCAATCGGCAACAAAACAATTAGCAGGCGCGAATTGGGGTGCGCAAAGTCCTCGGTTTTACGATCGGAGCAGCGCCGTCCCGAAGCGGATAGCCAGTCGTGCTCTCCCCTTAAAATCGTTACTTCAAATTTGAATTGAGTTTGCTTGGAATCTTACACATCGGCGGAACCGGGATTTCATCGCGAATTGCAACCCTTCAGCGCGCACCCCTTGCAGGGCGTTAAGCTGCATTTGGGCAGCGCCAAGAATGCGCGAGGGCAGAAACGGTCGGAGGAGATTCCATGCAGCGTACCATCAGCATGCTCGTCGCTGACGACTCGCACGTGATCCAGCAGATCCTGACCGACGCAGGCCGCGCGGCGAAGCTCCCGCTCCGGGTCAGCGTCACCGACAACGGCCGCGACTGCCTGACCTTGCTCAGCGGCGGCAATGTCGATCTGGCGTTCATCGACGTCCACATGCCGGAGCTCTCTGGCACCGATGCATTCTGGGCGGCACGAAAGCAAGGCATCCAAAGCTTCGTGACCCTGATGTCGAATCCGCCATCGACCGAAGCCGTCGAGATGGCGCGCAAGCTGAAGGCCTACGAGTTCCTGTTCAAGCCATTCACTGCCGCCGACGCGGTCGCGATCATCAAGACCTTCGATCGCATCACCTCGCCCACCAAGGTGCTGGTCGTCGATGACTCATTGACGGTGCGCCAGATCGTTCAGAAAGTCGTCAAGGGCAGCATGTTCAATTGCGACATCGCGGAGGCGGCCGACGGTGAAACGGCGCTTGCGCTGTGCCGGGCGTCGCTCTTCGACGTCGTCTTCCTCGATTGTAACATGCCGGGCTTGAGCGGTGTGAACACCATGAGACGGCTCATGGTGATGCAGCCGTCGATCAAGGTCGTGATGATCTCGGCCAACCCCGACCGGGCGATGGAGGACGAGGCGCTGGACAGGGGCGCGTGCGCCTTCCTGCACAAACCGTTTTATTCAACGGATGTGGACCGGGTGATGCATTCGCTGTTCGGCTTGCGGTGCCCGTCCCTGAAGGTGACAACCGATGAGCCTGACTTCGATGTGGCGATCGAGGGCAGCACCATTCGCCTGGCGCACAAGATCACCGGCCACATCTTCGAATACTTGTGGTTTGAAAAGCCGCCTCACCTTCGAAATGCCGTCGTCCGCCCTGCAAGGGCGTGCAATATCGCACCAATCCAGGTCGCACCCGTTGCGGAGCGGACCGCCCTGTTCCAGTTGAACGAGAACAAGCTGCTCGCGGCCTAGCGCGTAGCTCGACTGAGGCATTCGACGAATGCGCGGCGCTGATCGGCGTCGATGGTCGTGGTCATTGGACACTCAGCTTGCGGGCGCGCGCGAGCACGTCGGCGCGGATGTTGAAGGTTTCGGCGACCACCCTCTGCAATTCCTCGCCGGTGATCGGTTCGATATCGACGCGCGCCTTGGTGACCTCGGCGAGCAAGGCGGGATCGCGCATGGCGGCGTCGAAGGCTCGGCGTAGCGCAGTTACGATCGCATCCGGCACACCCGGCGGCGCGAGCAGCGCGGTGCCGAGCGGGCTGCCGCCGGCGAACAGGCTCAGAATTTGCCGCTGCTCGTCGTCCCTGGCGAGATCGACAATCGCGGGAACATCTTGCAATTCGCGGTGGCGCGTTTGCGTGAACTGGACGAGCAGATGGATCTTCTTGTCGCGTAGCCATTCCGGCGTCCCGCTCTTGATGCTCGACCAGGGCTTCACGATGGCGTCGACCTCGCCGCGTTCGAAGGCGAGCTGCGCCGAGGTCGGGCCCTGGAAACCGGTCACGATTTTGTATCGGGTGCCGATCAGTTCGTTCATCAGCCGCCGCATCACCACGGACGACGAGGTCGGCCCGGTGCCGGCGGCGATCGTCTCGCGCGCCATCACGTCCTGGATATTCTTCACGCCGGACGCGTGCCAGGCGTGATCGACCTCGACATTGGCGTTCATCCGGCCGACCCAGGTGTATTTCGGCGCGTCGTACTGGATGCCGGGCGTGGTGCCGAGCACCTGCCCGACCGCGACGGTCTGCGAGACGACGCCCAGCACGGTGCCGTCCCTGGCGGCGACGTTGTAGAGATAGTTGGCGCCGCGCAGCCCGCCCGCGCCCGGCATGTTCTGCACGATCACATGCGGCCGGCCAGGCAGATGCACGCCGAGATGGCGGGCCACCAGCCGCGCATAGAAGTCGTAGCCCCCGCCGGCCTCGAAGCTCGCGATGATGGTGACGGTCCGGCTGGAAAAATCCGGCATCGTTTGTGCCCAGGCCGAGACGGCGCATGTCAGCAGGGTCATGGCGCCGGCCGCCGCGCGGGCCGTTGCAGAATCCAGTCGGAACATCTGCGCGACCGACGCCGCTAATGCGCCGTCTTGGGATCCTGGTAGCGGCCCGGCTCCACCGCTTCGACGATGGTGCCGTCGGGGGCGCGGAAGCGCAGCGTCGGCGCTCCCGGCTTGGAGATGATTTCACCGCCATGCTTCTTGACGATATCGGCGACAGCCTCGCGGTCGGCGACTTCGAGGCCCCAGTGATGGATACCCGGCCCAGGACCTGCCGGCATCGTATCCTCGCGGTCGTCGGTGTCCCACTTCATCAGCGCGATGTCGAGATTTCCGTCGGTCATGTGACGCGAGACATGGTAGCCGTTTTTGGTGTCGTTGAGCTGCTTGAAGCCGAACACGTTCTTGTAGAACGCAGTCGCCTTCTCCAGGTCGTCGACCTTGAGCGCGATGTGCACGATGCGCGCCTTCGGGCTGCGCTCGCGCAGCTTGTAGCGTCCGAGGCCGACGATCTCCTGCATGCAGCCGTCGGGCCCGCGATACTTCAGCGCCCCTTCCTCCGGGTCGGAGAACACCTCGCCGCCATTCGCGACGATCTTCTTCATCGCCTCTTCGCGATCCTCGACTTCGACGCCGAAGTGATGGATGCAGGGCCCGGGGCCGGAGAGCTTCGCCTCCGGCTCGTCCTCGCTGTCATAGGTCATCAACGCGAGGTCGATGGTGCCTTCGGTCATATGCCGCGAGGTGTGGCCGCGCGCGTGGCCGGTCTTGAGCTGATAGATGCCGAAGACGTCCTCGTAGAATTTTGTCGCTTTTTCGAGGTCCTCGACCTTCAGCGCGATATGGACGATGCGGGCCATTGTCATCTCCTCTTCTGCGAGCGGCGCCGGGCGCCGGAAAACGAGAATATTACGGCGATCCTAGCGCAGGATCGGCACCGATCCCATGGCGGCAATCGCGCACCCCGCCGGTTGTCGACCGGGCAAAAAAACAAATGCGCGGCCGATCCGCGCGCGTGCAACGACCGACGCATTTGAATTAAATGGCGGGAGCGACGGGACTCGAACCCGCGGCCTCCGGCGTGACAGGCCGGCGCTCTAACCAACTGAGCTACGCCCCCTTTTTCGGGAGTTGTGCGGACTTAAATGCGCCTCCCCGGCAAGTCAAGGCGCGGCCCAAAAACGCGTCGCGAGGGTCTCCGGAGGCCCTCTCGGAGGCGATTCGGGCCATCCCCGGCCCGGCAGGAACACCCTCCCGGGAGTCGAAAAGTCCGAAAAAACCCACATTTTTCGCTATGAAGTCCATGGTCAGAGCCTATCCGAATCGTCTAATCCGACCGACGTTGAGTGGCTTTAGCGGCCACTTCCTACCAACGAGGAGGGTCATCCATGGCCACGGCACCTGCTGCTGCCAAGAAGTCCGCACCGACTGTTACGATGAAGCATCTCGCCGCGAGCCTCGCGGAAAGCCACGAGATGTCGAAAAAGCAGACCGAGGCTGTGCTCGGCGACCTGGTTGGTCTGGTGACCAAACATCTCAAGAAGGGCGACCGCATCCGTATCGGCGGGCTGGGCATCCTTCAGGTCCGCAAGCGGGCTGCCCGCATGGGCCGCAACCCCGCGACCGGCGAGCCGATCCAGATCAAGGCCTCCAAGAAGGTCGCGTTCCGCGCCGCCAAGGAACTCAAGGAAGCGGTCTAGACACCGGTTTTCCGACTACCCCTTCCGTGCGACGTCGGCGGCCGCGAGGCCGCTGACGCGCCGGCCTTTGCTTTTCAAGACAGCGATTGACGTGGTGGGCGGTGACGGACTCGAACCGCCGACATCCTGCGTGTAAAGCAGGCGCTCTACCAACTGAGCTAACCGCCCAAACCTTGCTTGCAGACCTCTCCTTTATCGCCGCCGGCGACCGGGGTGGCAAGGTTGCCGATGCGCGACCGCCTGCCGAAACGGCTGTCTCATTAACGGCGAGGCTGCCGCTTGGAAAAGACGATCCAGGACGCCTGGATCAGGCGAATAAGGCTATGCCTCATCAGGCCGGCATCGGAATGTCCTGCACCTTCTTCGGCACGTGATAGCCTTTCTGCACGGCAGGTCGCGCCGCGATAGCAAGGTACCAGCGCTTGACGTTGGGATATTTGTTGAGATCGACAGTCTGCCACTCGTAGCGCGACACCCACGGCCAGATCGCCATGTCGGCGATGGAGTAGTCGCCGGCGACGTAGTCGTTCCCGTCGAGCCGCCGGTCGAGTACGCCGTAAAGCCGGTGCGCCTCCTTGAGGTAGCGCGCCTCCGCATAGGGCGCCTTGCCGGGATTGTACTTGGTGAAGTGATGCACCTGGCCGAACATCGGCCCGGGTCCGCCCATCTGCCACATCAGCCACTCGATCACGCGGTAGCGCGGCTCGCCTTCGCGCGGCATGAACTTGCCGGTCTTGTCGGCGAGGTAGATCAGGATTGCGCCCGACTCCATCAGCGCCATGCCGTTGTCGCGGTCGACGATCGCGGGGATGCGGTTGTTGGGGCTGATCTTGAGGAACTCCGGCTTGTATTGCTCGTCCTTGCCGATGTCGACCGGATGCACGGTGTAGGGCAGCCCGAACTCTTCGAGCGCGATGGAGGCCTTGCGGCCGTTGGGAGTGGTCCAGGTGTAGAGATCGATCACAGGATGGTTCCTTGCTGACGCATTGGCCGGACGTCCGGCGGGTGCAAATTGCGGGTTTGGGGGGTGTCCCGCAAGGCCCGTGATTGCCGCCAGGACACCGCCTGCCGGGCGTTGCACAATGGACGCAGCAAAGGCCCAATAAGGCTGCCGGGGAGGATGCAATGACCGATTTCACTGCGCATGCATTACGGTTTGCCATTCTTGTCGCGGCATTGGCGGCCGTGGCGCCGACTACCGCCATCGCGCAATCCGACTTCCCGCGGCGCGCGGTCAAGTTCGTGGTGCCCGTGCCGCCCGGCAACATGCTCGAACTCGATGCCGCGCATCATCGGCGAGAAGCTCGCGATGCGCTGGAACCAGCCGGTGATCGTCGAGAACCGGCCTGGCGCGGCGTCCAACCTGGGCGCGGAGGCGGTCTGGAAATCGGAGCCCGACGGTTACACCCTGCTGGTGACACCGCCCGGCCCGCTGGTGGTGAGCCAGCACGTCTATCCGAAGCTCGGTTTCGACCCGGCGACCTTCGTACCCGTCTCAACGCTGATCCGGTTCCCGTTCATCCTCGTCGTCAATCCGAAACTGCCGGTGTCGAATCTTGCCGAGTTGATCGCGCGCGCCAAGGCAAACCCGGGTAAGGTCACCTTCGGCTCCCCCGGTGTCAGCAGCACGCCGCACCTTGCGATGGAGCGATTTGCGGCGGCGGCGGCGGGCATCCGCTTCGTTCATGTCCCCTATCCCGGCCTCGCGCCGGCGATGCGCGACCTGCTCGCGGGCCATATCGACGCCATCTTCGACACCCCCGGCAACACGCTCCCCCACGTCGCCAGCGGCGGCGTGAAGGCGCTGGCGGTGACCGGCGAGCAGCGCATCCCCGAACTGCCGGACGCGCCGCCAATCGCCGCGACCCTGCCCGGGATCGTGCACACCGACTGGTTCGCCGTGGTCGCGCCGCCGAAGACGCCGCCGGAGATCGCCGCAAGACTTTCGCAGGCGATCGCGGAGGCGATGAAGCTGCCCGACGTGGCCAAGCGGATCGCCGAGTTCAATGTGACGGCGATCGGAAACTCGCCGGCGGAAACCGGAGCGCTGATGAAACGGGAGGCGGAGCAGTACCGAACGCTGATCGCCGCGGCGGGAATCAAGGTGCAATAGAGAACAAGCAAAAATCCTCGCCCGCCGAGACGGCGGACTTCCTGAAGAAGGAATCCGCGCGCTGGCGGCAGGTCATCGCTGCCGCCGGGATCAAGCCGGAATAGGCGCAGCGCCTAATACGCAAACGGCGGCGCCGTTGCCGGCGCCGCCGAAAGGAATTGTCGCTTATCCCCTCCCTACCCTCCCCGCAAGCGGCGAGGGTAAAAGGGAGAGATCAGTGCGCGGTGAGGATCGAGGACTCCTCCTCCACCGCCGGCTCGGTCGAGACCGAGGTCTCGGTCGGCTTCGCCTTTTCCTCGTCCCACTCGATCGGCTCCGGCTTGCGCACCAGCGCCTTGGCGAGCACTTCGTCCATGCGCGACACCGGAACGATCTCGAGCCCCTTCTTGATCAACTCGTTGATCTCGACGAGGTCCTTGGCGTTCTCCTCGGGGATCAGCACCGTCTTGATGCCGCCGCGTTGCGCCGCCAGCAGCTTCTCCTTCAAGCCGCCGATCGGGAGCACGCGGCCACGCAGCGTGATCTCGCCGGTCATAGCGACATCGCGGTGCACCGGAATCCCGGTCATCACCGAGACGATGGCGGTGACCATGGCGACGCCCGCCGACGGTCCGTCCTTCGGGGTCGCCCCCTCCGGTACGTGCACGTGGATATCCTTCTTGTCGAAGGACGGCGGCTCGATGCCGAATGAGACCGCGCGCATGCGCACATAGGAGGCCGCTGCCGAGATCGATTCCTTCATCACGTCGCGCAGGTTGCCGGTCACCGTCATCTTGCCCTTGCCGGGCATCATGGCGGATTCGATGGTCAGCAGTTCCCCGCCAACGTCGGTCCAAGCGAGCCCGGTGACGACGCCGACCTGGTCCTGGTCCTCCAACTCGCCGAAGCGATACTTCGGCACGCCGAGGAAGTCGGATATGGTCTTGGCGTCGACCAGGATCGACTTCTTGTCGGGCGAGAGCGTGAGCTCCTTGACCGCCTTGCGGATCAGGTTGGAGAGCTCGCGCTCGAGATTGCGAACGCCCGCCTCCCGCGTGTAGCGCCGGATCAACAGCAGCAGTCCCTCGTCGTCGATCGACCATTCCTTCGGATCGAGACCGTGCTTGCTGATCGCGTTCGGGATCAGGTGATCGCGCGCGATCTCGACCTTCTCGTCCTCGGTGTAGCCGGGGATGCGGATGATCTCCATGCGGTCCATCAAGGGCGGCGGGATGTTGAGCGTGTTCGCCGTCGTGATGAACATCACGCTCGAGAGATCGTAATCGACCTCGAGATAATGGTCGTTGAAGGTGTGGTTCTGCTCGGGGTCGAGCACCTCGAGCAGCGCCGACGACGGATCGCCGCGGAAATCGGCGCCCATCTTGTCGACCTCGTCGAGCAGGAACAGCGGGTTCGACGACTTCGCCTTCCGCATCGATTGAATGACCTTGCCGGGCATCGAGCCGATGTAGGTTCGGCGGTGACCCCGGATCTCGGCTTCGTCGCGCACGCCGCCGAGCGACACGCGCACGAAGTCGCGGCCGGTCGCCTTCGCGATCGACTTGCCGAGCGAGGTCTTGCCGACGCCGGGCGGTCCGACCAGGCACAGGATCGGGCCGGTCAGCTTGTTGGCGCGCTGCTGCACGGCGAGATACTCGACGATGCGCTCCTTGACCTTCTCCAGGCCGAAGTGATCGGCGTCGAGGGTCTCCTGCGCCTGCCTGAGATCCTTCTTGACCTTGGACTTCTTGTTCCAGGGGATCGACAGCAGCCAGTCGAGGTAGTTGCGCACCACCGTTGCCTCGGCGGACATCGGCGACATCTGGCGGAGCTTCTTGAGCTCATGGTTCGCCTTGTCGCGCGCCTCCTTCGAGAGCTTGGTGCGCTTGATCTTGTCTTCGAGCTCGGCGAGCTCGTCCTTGCCGTCCTCGTCGCCCAGCTCCTTCTGGATCGCCTTCATCTGCTCGTTGAGGTAGTACTCGCGCTGGGTCTTCTCCATCTGGCGCTTGACGCGCGTGCGGATGCGCTTCTCGACCTGCAGCACGGAGATTTCACTCTCCATCAGGGCGAGCACCTTTTCGAGCCGCTCGGGAATCGACGGCGTCTCCAGGATCTGCTGCTTCTCGGGAATCTTGACCGCGAGATGCGACGCGACGGTGTCGGCGAGCTTGGCGTAGTCCTCGATCTGCTGGACGACGCCGACGACCTCGGGCGAGACCTTCTTGTTGAGCTTCACATAATTCTCGAACTCGTTGACGACGGAGCGCGCCAACGCTTCCGCCTCGACCTTCTCGCCGGCGTTGTCGGACAGAACAACGGCATCGGTCTCGTAATATTCGGTGCGGTCGGTATAGCGCTGGACTTTGGCACGCGCGGCGCCCTCGACCAGCACCTTGACGGTGCCGTCGGGCAGCTTGAGCAGTTGCAGCACGCTCGCGAGCGTTCCGGTTTCGTAGATCGAGTTGGTTGCGGGATCGTCGTCCGACGCATTCTTCTGGGTAGCCAGCAGGATGAATGTGTCGGAGCGCATAACCTCCTCAAGCGCCTTGATCGACTTCTCACGGCCGACGAAGAGCGGGACGATCATGTGCGGGAACACGACGATGTCCCGCAGCGGCAAAACGGGGTAGGCCCGGGTTTCACCCGGGATCAGAGGGGGGCGAGGCTTTGCGCTAGTCATGGCCCAAGTTCCTTGTTGTTGTGCCCCTCGTCCGCAACCCGCTGCGTGCGGCATTGACGGTCGAGTGCCGGGAGGGCCGGGAAGGGAACACGGCGAGTGAGTGGAGGTGCCGTGCGCCAGAGGGATGGGTACGAAACCCTCCCCGGAAGTGACGCGATCCTTCGTACGATTTCATCGGCACTATTAGGTGGCGATGGCCGGGTGAAGTGTCAAGTAAGCCTGAAAATTCAGGCAAATAACGGTATCGGGACCGTTCCGGCGGAGGACCGTTGGCGAATCGCAGCTGTGACGCCGAGGGCGTCATGACCGCGCTCAGGCGCTGGCAGAGGCGTCGCTCGCCCGGTCGGCCCGGTCAGCGTAGATGTAGAGGGGCCGCGCGGTCTCCTCGACAACCTCTTTCGAGATCACAACCTCCTCGACGCCCTCCAGGCCCGGCAGCTCGAACATGGTGTCGAGCAGGATCCGCTCCATGATCGAGCGCAGGCCGCGGGCGCCGGTATTGCGCTCAAACGCCTTGTCGGCGATCGCGCGCAGCGCCTCGGTCGGCACGGTAAGATCGACGTTTTCCATCTCGAACAGCCGCTGGAACTGCCTGACCACGGCATTCTTCGGCTTGGTCAGGATTTCGATCAGCGCACCCTTGTCGAGACCTTCCAGCGTGGCGATGACCGGCAGCCGCCCCACGAATTCCGGGATCAGGCCGAACTTCAGGAGGTCTTCCGGCTGGAGCCCCCGGAAGATGTCACCGGTGGTCGGTGCCCCCGGGTCCTTCGGATCGCCGAAGAAGCCCATGGAACTCTTGTTCAGCCGCCGCTCGATGATCTTCTCGAGTCCGGCGAACGAGCCGCCGCAGATGAACAGGATGTTGGTGGTGTCGACCTGGAGGAACTCCTGCTGCGGGTGCTTGCGGCCACCCTGCGGGGGCACCGACGCGACGGTGCCTTCCATGATCTTCAGGAGCGCCTGCTGCACGCCCTCACCCGACACGTCGCGGGTGATCGACGGGTTGTCGGACTTGCGGCTGATCTTGTCGATCTCGTCGATATAGACGATGCCGCGCTGCGCGCGCTCGACGTTGTAATCGGCCGACTGCAACAGCTTCAGGATGATGTTCTCGACGTCCTCGCCGACATAGCCGGCCTCGGTCAACGTGGTGGCATCGGCCATCGTGAACGGCACGTCGAGGATGCGCGCCAGCGTCTGCGCCAGCAGCGTCTTGCCGCAGCCGGTGGGACCGACAAGCAGAATGTTCGACTTCGTCAACTCGACGTCGTTGTGCTTGGTCTGGTGATTGAGCCGCTTGTAGTGGTTATGGACGGCGACCGCGAGCACCTTCTTGGCGTAGTCCTGCCCGATCACATAGTCGTCGAGGACCTTGCGGATTTCCTTCGGCGTGGGAATGCCGTCGCGCGACTTCACCAGCGAGGATTTGTTCTCCTCGCGGATGATGTCCATGCATAGTTCAACGCACTCGTCGCAGATGAAGACGGTCGGGCCTGCAATGAGCTTGCGGACCTCGTGCTGGCTCTTGCCGCAGAACGAACAGTAGAGCGTGTTCTTTGAATCGCCGCTGCCGACTTTGCTCATTCCCTGTCTCCATCGGCGCGCAGCCGTGGCCGCGAGCCGGTCATTCCCACCATAACAAGGGTACCACTAAGAGTCCGTAGCGCGGATGTCACACATCCCTTGGTATTTTGCCCTTATCCTGACCATCTTACTCCTAGCGAAGCACGGTAGCGCAGCGATAATCAAGAATCTATTAATGATGAAAATTCAGGGTCATGGCAGGTTTTTGACCACCGCCCGGGGAAAATCGGGGAGCCACCGGCCCCGCCGCCCTTTTGGTATCAGACAACCTTGAGCGCCGCCGGATCGTCGGGCCGCCGGTCGAGGACCTTGTCGACGACGCCCCATTCGACCGCCATCTCGCCGGTCAGGAAGTAGTCGCGCTCGAGCGCATCCTCGATCTTCTTGAGCGTCTGGCCGGTATGCTTCACGTAAATATCGTTGAGCCGCTTCTTGATGTTCAGGATCTCCTGGGCGTGCAACATGATGTCGGTCGCCTGCCCCTGAAAACCACCCGAAGGCTGATGCAGCATGATCCGCGCATTGGGGAGCGCGAAGCGCATACCCGTCTTTCCGGCGGCGAGCAGCAGCGATCCCATGGACGCCGCCTGACCGACGCAAAGCGTCGAGATCGGCGAACGGATGAACTGCATGGTGTCGTAGATCGCCAGCCCCGACGTCACAACGCCGCCGGGCGAGTTGATGTACATGGCGATCTCTTTTTTCGGGTTCTCCGCCTCCAGGAACAGGAGCTGCGCCACGATCAGCGTCGACATGGTGTCGTCGATCGGGCCCGGGATGAAGATGATGCGCTCCTTCAGAAGCCGCGAGAAGATGTCATAGCGGATCGAGCCGCGCGCGGTGACCTCCTCGACGCTCGGGATGAAGAAGCTGTTGTAGACGTTCAGCGGGTCCCTCATGGGCGCTCTGCCTCGTTCGGTAGCCTCGGATCCTTCGGATGCCGCTCCAGGACGTCGAGACACTGGGTTATGCAGTCATCACAGATATATGCGAAAGCGCCGGCGACAAGACGCTCCACCTGCTCGGCGCTCCGGCCGCAGAACGAGCAGGCGAGCGGCGGCCGGAACAGACGTCCGATCTGGCCCAACGCAGTGCCGGGTCGCAAGTCGATCATGTCCGCGCTCCTTATCCACGATTCGTCCGACCAAAGCATTATGGCAGCAGGCCCTGCGCCGTAAGCCCGGATTCATCCTTAAAGTCTGGTCGTAGTGAGGCGGCGCCCGCACGGCGACGGCGGCCGCTTGGTGAACATAGGATGGCAACGGCCGCCGTTACACCCCCTACCCTTGGCGTACAGTGGCCTCCGCGCCCGGCGCTTCGGGCACATCCTGCGCTTGCTGGCCCCAGGTCCGCGGCTTTAAGCTGGTATCGCCGCAAGAAACGCTGGGCAAGAAGCCGAGAGGATCATGGCCATTCGATCTGAGGCGGTGCCGATTGCGTGCATCGTGATCGTCGGGCTCTTAGCGCTAACCATCGCCTCCGATCACGTATTGGTCCGCGCTCAATCAGCCGATCTCGCGCTTTGTGATCGCGTCGCCGCCGACCCCGCCGATCCGGACAAGCCGGCGGACGTCAAAGGCACTCGCGATGTCGCCTCGTCCGATATCGCGACAGCGATCAAATATTGCAGGATCGCTGCCGCCAAATCGCGCCGGGCGCTCTACCAGCTCGGTCGCGCCTATGCGGCCAATCAACAATGGCCGGAAGCCATGGGCGCCTATCGCAGCGCGGCCGACAAGGGCAGCACGACGGCCATGGTCGAGCTCGGCGTGATGTTCGGGACCGGGACAGGCGTCCCCAAGGACGAAGCCCAGGCGCGCAAGCTGTTCGAGCGCGCCTCCGAGGCCGGCAATCCCCGCGGCGTCACCAATCTCGCGGCGCTCACGGGTGGCGCACCGTCGGATCCCGTCAGGACGAGAGACCTGCTCGTGAAAACCGCGGAGACAGGTTCCGCAGAAGCGCAGTATCAGCTCGGATTGATGACTGCCGATGGCCTCGGGGGACCGAGGGACGATGTGGCCGCGCGGGCGTGGTTTGATAAGGCCGCGACCCAAGGTCATCCCGGGGCGTTGGAGCGGATGGGCGCGTTTGCGCAGAGCGGTCGCGGCGGACCGCAGGATTCAAACGCCGCCAAAGCGTACTACGAGCAAGCCGCCGCGCTCGGCAACGAAGATGCCAAGGCTGCTCTTGAGCGCGCAAGATGTCGGTGGGTGATCAAAGACAAGCGTGGGAACGTGGTGACCAATCTTTGTTTCTAGCGCGTAGCGGGCACTGAACGGCACCGCTGACATCAAGCCGGGGCTGCCGCTGCAGGCTCGTCGTCGTCTTCCTTGAACAGTTCGTCCTTGGAGACCGTCTTGTCGGTCACCTTGGCGAGTTCCAGCAGGAAGTCGACCACCTTCTCTTCGTAGATCGGCGCGCGGATACCGGCCATCGCCTGCGGATTCTTGCGGTAGTAGTCCCAGACTTCCTGCTCGCGACCCGGCACCTGGCGGGCGCGCTCGACAATGGCCCGCGAGATCTCCTCGTCACTGACCTTGATACTGTTCTTCTCGCCGATTTCGGCCAGCAGCAGTCCAAGGCGGACACGCCGCTCGGCGATGGCGCGGTACTCCTCCCGCGCCTTCTCCTCGGTAGTGCCTTCGTCGGCGAACGTACGGTTTTGCCGCTTGAGATCGGCTTCAATGGTGGTCCAGATCGAAGCAAACTCGTCCTCGACCAGCGTCGGCGGCGGCGTGAACTTGTGCAGCGCGTCGAGCTGGTCAAGCAGCTTGCGCTTGAGCTTCTGGCGGCTCATGGCGGCGTGATCGCGCGCCAGGCGGTCCTTGACCGCGTCTCTGAGTTTCTCCAGCGACTCCAGTCCGAGCGACTTGGCGAATTCGTCATCGACGGCGACGGCGGTCGGCGCCTCGATCGCCTTGGCGGTGACGTCGAATTCGGCTGCCTTGCCGGCCAGCGTCTCGGTCGGATAGGCGGCCGGAAAGGTGACCTTGACCAGGCGCATTTCCCCGACGACGATGCCCACCAGCTGATCTTCAAAGCCGGGAATGAACTGGTTGGAGCCGACATTCACGGCGACATCGTTGCCGGTTCCGCCGGCAAACGGCGCCCCGTCGATTCGTCCGATGAAGTCGATGACCACGCGATCGCCCTGCTCGACCTTGGCCCCCTCGCCTTTGGCCGCGTAGGGCCGGTTCTGCTCGGCGATCTGGTTCAGCGCCGCGTCGATCTCGGCGTCGGCGACATCGGCGACCAGCCGCTCCAGCTTGATGCCGCCGAAGTCGGCGAGCGTGATCGCCGGCAGCACCTCGAACGACAGCGTGTAGGCGAGATCGGCTTGGCCGCTGATGACGCGGTCGACCTCGGTCTCCTCGTTCGGAATGGTGACCTTCGGCTCGCGGGCGAGCCGCAGTCCACGCTCCTCGACGATCTGGGCGTTGAGTTCACGGATGACAGTCTCGACCGTCTCCGCCATCACCGAGCGGCCGTAGACCTTACGCAGGTGCGTCACCGGCACCTTGCCTGGACGGAAGCCGCGCAACTGCACGCGATCCTTGAGCTCGGCGAGCCGCCCCGCCACTCGCGCTTCGAGATCGGCGGCCGGAACGGTCACCTGGAATTCGCGTTTGAGACCTTCGGTAACTGTTTCTGTGACTTGCATGGCTCAGAACTCTGCGGCCGAAGGAGCGGCGCATTACGGTTGACGACAGGCCAGCGGATGTGGCGGCCCTCTGGATTGGTGCGGGCGGAGGGGCTCGAACCCCCACGTCTTGCGACACGGGAACCTAAATCCCGCGCGTCTACCAATTCCGCCACGCCCGCAAAGGGCACCTCGGCGCCAATGGGAGCGGCCGGGCGGCGCGGCTTATATCACGCGCAGACTCCCATGCACACGCGAAAGATGGTCGGAGGTCAGGGCCTTTCACCGCGCGCCTGCAGGGCTCCGAGATGGAAGGCGGCTTTTCAGCCGTCGGTCGTTCGGCTGCCGAGAAGCCGCCGATAGACGGCAGGCAGCACCTCCGGGAGGTCTTCCGAAATCAGGCCCGGGCCGGCCTCATTGCCGGCTTCGCCGTGCAGCCAGACCGCCGCGCACGCCGCCTCAAACGCCGGCATGTGCTGGGCCGTGAGGCCGGCGCAGAAACCGGCAAGCACATCGCCGGAGCCTGCCGTCGCAAGCCAGGCGGTGGCATTGCCGGCTATCGCGGCCCGTCCATCCGGTGCCGCAACCACCGTATCGCCGCCCTTCAGGAGCACGACCGCCCCCGTCGCGGCGGCGGCGACGCGCGCCCTGGCAAGCTTTGATGGCGCTTGAACGGCTCCGTCTAACTCGCTGAATAGGCGGCTGAACTCCCCCTCGTGCGGGGTCAGCAGCACCGCCGCTGTTCGCGCCCTGATCGCGGCCGTGAGCGACGGCAAGTCATCAGCAAAGCTCGTCAGCGCATCGGCATCGAGCACCACCGCAGGAGCTGCCGCCAGCGCCGCCAGCACCAGTTCGCGCATCTGCCGCCCAACCCCGCCCCCTGGGCCAAGCACGGCGACGTTGCGGCGGGCATCGGCGAGGAAATCCGCCAGCGCGCCCGCATCATCGATGGGACGCACCATCACCGCCAGGCTCGCGGCTGCGTTGACCGCAAGCGCCTCGCGCGGCGATGCGATCGTCACCACACCCGCACCTGCCCGTAGCGCGCCGCGCGCCGCCAGCCGCGCCGCGCCGGTCGAGTCGATGCCGCCTGATAGCACCACGGCATGGCCTCGCGTGTATTTGTGGCCGTCGAGGCGCGGCAACGGAAAATGGTCGATCCAGAGTTCCGGCGAATTGCGGAATGTCGCCGGCCGGATGCGGTCGAGCACGCTCGCCGGAATTCCAATGTCGGCGACGTGGACGTGCCCACAATGCAGCCGTCCCGGCAGCAGCAGATGGCCGGGCTTCTGACGAAAGAACGTAACCGTTTCGGTCGCCATCACGGCGGCGCCCATGGAAGCGCCGGTGGTTCCGTTGATGCCGCTCGGGAGATCGACCGCAAGGACCGGGCACTGTGCAGCGTTCATCGCCTCGATGATCGCGCGAGCAGCGCCCTCCACCGGCCGGTCGAGGCCGGCCCCGAACAGGGCATCGACTATGGCGTTTGCGCCTGCCAATCGCTCGGCCGTGGCCGGCTTGGTCGTCCCGGTCCACCGTTGTGCTGCGATCGCCGCGTCGCCCCGCAGCTTGCCGGCCCCGACGCGCAGGACCTCCACCGCATAGCCGCGTTCGGCCAGCAGGCGCGCTGCGACAAAGCCATCGCCGCCGTTGTTGCCGGAACCCGCCACAACCGCGACCCGCGACCTTTGCGGCTGCCGCAGCATGACGAAGTCCGCCACCGCCGCGCCGGCGCGCTCCATCAGTTCAATGCCGGGAACCCCGCCGGCGATTGCCAGGCGGTCCGCCTCGCCCATTTCGGCGTTGGTCAAAAGCTCGATCATGAAGGCCCGCCAGGTTGGCGCAGAATGCGTCGTGCGCGGCCGATTTCAAAGCCACTGCCAACGGGCTAGTCGTGGCCGGTTACAAATTAGGCAAGGTGCTCAACGTTTAAGCGAGACGGCTTCCGCAGGCTCTGAAAGCATCCCCGAGAACGCACCTAAATCATTGAAACATGGCGTTGTTTTAGGCCCCGGTGGGCTTGGCATGGAGCCTGCTAACCATCAACGCAGTTCGACCCGCCGGAGTACGGCTGCGGCGGGCTGGGAGACGTTCAGCATATGAAAAAAATCGAGGCCATCATCAAACCCTTCAAGCTCGACGAGGTGAAAGAGGCGCTGCAGGAAGTCGGTCTGCAGGGCATCACAGTGACCGAGGCGAAAGGCTTCGGGCGTCAAAAGGGGCACACGGAACTCTACCGGGGCGCTGAGTATGTCGTAGATTTTCTCCCCAAGGTGAAGATCGAGATTGTCCTGGGCGACGACATGGTCGAAAAAGCCATCGAGGCGATCCGCCGCGCCGCCCAGACCGGGCGGATCGGTGACGGCAAAATCTTCGTCTCCAACATCGAAGAAGCTATCCGGATCAGAACGGGGGAATCCGGTCTCGACGCAATTTGAACGGCTGGACGCGCAGTTCCCGGCGCGCCCCTCCTTCCAGCGATGCTGCTAGCAACGAGAGGTACGTTATTCCATGACGACGCCCAAAGACGTGATGAAGCTGATCAAAGACAACGACGTGAAGTACGCCGATTTCCGCTTCACTGACCCGCGGGGCAAGTGGCAGCACGTCACATTCGACGTCTCGCTGATGAGCGAGGACACTTTTGCGGAAGGCCAGATGTTCGACGGCTCCTCGATCGCGGGCTGGAAGGCGATCCATGAATCCGACATGAACCTGATGCCGGATCCAGCGTCGGCTGTCATCGATCCATTCTATGCCGAGACCACCCTATCGCTCGTCTGCGACGTGCTCGAGCCGACCACCGGCGAGCCCTACAATCGCGATCCGCGCAGCATCGCCAAGAAGGCCGAAGGCATGGTCAAGTCGATGGGCGTCGGCGACACCATCTATTTCGGTCCGGAAGCCGAGTTCTTCATCTTCGATGACGTCAAATACGCCGCCGAGCCTTACAACACCGGTTTCAAGCTCGACTCGGTCGAATTCCCGACCAACTCCGACACCGACTACGAGGGCGGCAATCTCGGCCACCATGTCGGCACCAAGAAAGGCTATTTCCCGGTGCCCCCGCAGGACACCTCGCAGGACATCCGCTCCGAAATGCTCGGCGCGATGGCGCGTATGGGCTGCCAGGTCGAGAAGCACCACCACGAGGTGGCCTCCGCCCAGCACGAGCTCGGCCTGAAGTTCTCCCCGCTGACGGTGATGGCCGACCGCTTGCAGATCTACAAATACTGCATCACCCAGGTCGCCAACATCTACGGCAAGACCGCGACCTTCATGCCCAAGCCTATCTACGGCGACAACGGCTCCGGCATGCACTGCCATCAGTCGATCTGGAAGGACGGCAAGCCGGTCTTCGCCGGCAGCAAATACGCCGATCTGTCAGAGATGTGCCTCTCCTATATCGCGGGCATCATCAAGCACGCCAAGTCGATCAACGCCTTCACCAACCCCGCGACCAACTCCTACAAACGGCTCGTCCCAGGCTTCGAAGCGCCGGTGCTGCTCGCTTATTCGGCGCGCAACCGGTCGGCAGCGTGCCGTATTCCGTGGACCACCAATCCGAAAGCCAAGCGCGTCGAGGTGCGTTTCCCCGACCCGCTGTGCAATCCCTATCTCGGGTTCGCCGCAATGACGATGGCCGGCCTCGACGGAATCAAGAACAAGCTTGATCCGGGCTCCGCGATCGACAAGGACCTCTACGACCTGCCGAAGGCCGAGCTGAAGAACATCCCGACGGTGTGCGGAAGCTTGCGCCAGGCGCTTGAGGAACTCGACAAGGGTCGGGCCTTCCTGAAGGCCGGCGGGGTCTTCGACGATGACTTCATCGACAGCTACATCGAGCTGAAGATGACGGAGGTGATCCGTTTCGAGCACACGCCGCACCCGGTCGAATACGAGATGTATTATTCGGCGTAGTGACGCTCGCCTCATCATCGAGGGCGAAAGGCAAAGCGGGGCGCTCTTCCGAGCGCCCCGCTTCTTTTTAGTGGGCGGCAGATCGCAACCGGCCTCGCGACGCCGTCCGGCACTATTTGCGCAGGCTCGCCCGCATTTTCTCCCAGGCCGCGATGCCGGCCCGAGCGGCATTCTCGTCTTCGCCCTGCGGCAAGCCGGCAACGCCGACCGCGCCGACCAGCTTGCCGTCGAGCGCAATCGGCACGCCGCCGCCGACCAGGTAAACCTTATTGCCATACATGTTCATGATGCCGAAGTAGCGGTCCGGGCGGGTCTTGTAGAGAGCGCTCAGCGTTTCGGTGGTCTGGCGGTACATCGCCGAGGCGAATGCCTTGGCCTCGGCAAAGCGGACATTGCGGCTGGAGCCGCCGTCCATGCGGTCGCTCGACAGGATGTCCCCGCCGACATCGACCACGGCGACCCCCATGGTCGTGTTCTTCGCACGGGAATAGGCGATTGCGCCATCAATGATCGCGCGCGCTTCAGCGAGCGACAGCAGCTGCCCGGGCGCTGCGGGCGGCCGCTCTTGCGCGCTGACCGGCCCGAGCAGGAGCGCCAGAGCAACAGTTGCGTGCAGGCAGGAACTGCGAAATCCGGGCATGAGTGCCTCCCCTTGTTGTCTTGCGATTATGATGACGTGGACGATACCACGTCGCGGCCGGCGGCGGACGCGCCGGCAGGCACGCGCTCGTCAGTTTGGGAAGGCGAACGCTTGGTGTGTGTGCGCTGCTCAGATCAGAAGGTAGGTACCCGCGATCGCCACCACCGCGGCGGCCGTAAAGGCCGTGTAGAAGGCATAGCGGCGGATCCGGCTCGGTCCGTAGGCGCCGGCCCGGCGCCTGGAACTGATCACCGCGGCCTCGAACTCGTCCGATGAGGAGAACGGGCAGGCCCACGCGAGCCCGGCACGTTCCGCGTCCATCTGAAGCGTCAGCACATCAGTTCTTGGCCGTGCCGGTGTCAGAATCTGCCACATTCCCAGATAATAAAGCGCCGCAGGTAAACGTCCCCTTGCGCCGCGATCCGTCCTCGGCCAGATGGTCGTTATGTGAGCATGGAGGGGCCAGTAACGATTGATTCACCGACCCTTCCGAATGAGGATTTCCGTGTGCGGACAGATACTTGATAATCCCACAAGCAAATTGATCGCGCTGGTCTGAAATGGTGGTCTAGAATGCAGGCAGCGCTCAATTCTTGTGCTGTTCAATCTGCAGTATACGAATAAGCTTCAATTCGGCGGTGCAGCAAAGCTGGCTCATCGCTGGGGGACAAGGACGCACGTGACACTTCTTCAATTGCAAGATCATTCGATTGGCGCGATCCGTCAGGCCAAGAGTTTAAGATATCCGTCCGGCGCCCTCGCCTGGGCCCAACACCGTCAGCCGATATTGGCGGTGACCGGCTTGGCGGCCGAAGCCCGGCTGGCGGCCGGGCCTGGCGTGATCACCGTCATGGCAGGCGGCAATCCCACGCTGTTGCGGTCGCTGCTGCGCGCGCGGGTGCAACCGAATTGCCGCGCCGTCATCAGTGTCGGGATCGCCGGCGGCCTTCATCCCATGCTCGTGCCCGGCGACGTGATCGTGGCGACCGGCGTCGCCACTCCCGATCGCCGTCACGCTGCCTCGCCGAGTGTCGCCCGACGTCTCGCCGCACGCCTCTCCGATCATCCGAAGCGGGTGATCATGGCCGATCTTGCTGGCGTCGACAGCGCCGTGCTGTCGCCCGGAGAAAAGCGCGCTCTGCGGAGCGCTACTGGGGCGCTTGCGGTCGACATGGAATCGCACGTGGCCGCCGCGTTCGCCGCCCAGCACGGATTGCCGTTCGCGGCGGTGCGGGTGGTCTGCGATCCTGCCCACCGCACGCTTCCCGACCTGATCGCCACCGCGCTGCGTCCCGACGGCAAGATAAGCCTTGGCGGCGTGGTCAGGGGCCTGTGGCTGCGACCCGTGCAGGTGTTCGCCATGCCGCGCCTGGCGCGCGATGCCTCCGAAGGCTTCCGCGCGCTGCGACGATGCCGCGAGCTGCTTGGCCACGGTTTTGGCATGCACGACTGTGGCGATTGCATCGGCGAAATCGAAGCGGCGGTTTGACAATTCACCTTGCGGCCGCGCCAACCGCCGACAACCACGCCACCGCATCGGCCAAGGCGTCCCGAGCCGGCCGCGGCGCATAGCCGAGCTCACTGCGAGCCTTTTGGCTGTCAAACGGACCCGAGCGCAGCGCCAGCCGCACGCCCTCGCGCGTAGCCGGCGGCGTGCGCCCGGTCACAAAGTCGGCCACCCACTCCGCGACCGCGGCCGATGCCAGCGCCACCCATCCGGGCACCGCGCGCTTTGGCATCGGGCGGGCGGATATCTGTTCCAGCAAGCTCAGCAGCTCTCTCAACGCGACGTTCTCGCCGCCGAGGATGTAGCGCTCGCCGCTGCGGCCCCGCTCCGCCGCCAGCACCATGCCGGCGGCCACATCGCGCACATCGACCAGATTGAGCACGCAATCGAGATAGGCCGGCGACTGTCCGTTCAGGAACATCGACAGCATGGCCGCCGGCGGCGTGAGATTGCTGTCGCCCGGACCGATCGGCACGGTCGGATTGACGATGAGCGCATCCAGCCCGCCTTGCACGGCGGCGAGCACTGACTGTTCCGCCGCCAGTTTCGAACGCGTATATGGGCCCGGCATATCGGCAAGCTCCGGCCGCACGGTTTCATCGATGGGCGCGCCCGTGCCGCGGCGTGTCGGCAGCAAGATCGCCTCCGTCGAGCAATGCACGACCCGTTCGACGCGGTGCGCGGCCGCCGCACGCAGGACCATCGCGGTGCCGCCGGCGTTGATACGATCGAAATCGGACCTGTCGCGTGACCAGAGCTTGGCAATGCCGGCGAGGTGATAAACGCGCCGAACGTTCGCCATCGCTGCGTCGAGGCAGTCCGGATCGAGGATCGAACCGGGCGCGAACTCAACCTCCACCGCCAGGTCGTCAGGCGGCGCGAGGTCGAGAATCCTGACGCCCGCGCCGCGCGGGCGCAGCGCCGCGACGACATGCCGCCCGATGAAGCCGCTGCCGCCCGTGACCAGGTCAATCGGCACACCATCACTCCTGGGAGGTCATGGAGCGTTTTGTGGCTGACGCGAAAACAATTCGTACAAGAACCAGACGGAAAACAATGCAGCGACGTAGAGCTGGAAATTACTGCTCGATACGAGGTTTTGGCTCGCGACGAGGTCGGCGGCGGACGCATAGATGCTCCACCAGACCAGTTGCGCCGCGCCGCCAACAATAAAATAACGCCAGACTCGCGCGGCCCGGAAATATCCCAGGATCGCAAAGCCAAGCGCCAGCTGATTGGGATGAAACGATCCGGGGATGAAGGCGAGCAGGCCGTAGCGTTCTATCAACGACTGCATCTTGCGGAAATAGGCTTCACCGACCAGGGCCGGCAGGCGCTGCTGCAACAGCCGGCCGAGGACCAGACTGGCACCGTAGCCGACCATGGTACCGGCCATCAGGCCTGCGACCAGCGGCAATGCCTCTGCCCAGCCGGGCCGCATCCCGAGCAGCAGCACGATCGCGACCGCCGTGCCCGGGATGTAGAAGCAAAGAACAATGGTGGCCTCGACCAGCCCGAGGATCGCCATACCCGTCACCACTCCGGCTTGGTCGAGATTTCGAACGGCGCGGGTGATGTCGTCGATATGAAAGACTTGCCAGACGTTTTGCGCCAGATAGGCGAGCAGGAAAACGCTGACGCCAAGTCCCGGCAGGATGAGGCGCCGGCTGATGTTGATCGCGGGCACGCGCTAGTGTCCCGATTCCGAAGTTCGTAGCATTTCGCACGGCCTCCTATACGAACCTCGGAAGGACACTAGCAACTCGTTTGGCTTCGTGTGGCATAGGTTCAGCATTCCTTAGTCCGGACTTGCCGTATTGCGGACTTCTGAACCGCCACACTAGGGCCTGTCTTCAGTTAGGGGATTCCCAAATCAGCAATTGGGTGATTCATGGGCGGTCGGCCTGAGGAGGGGCCGACCGATGCGACGCTATGCATTACGCGACGACCAGTGGGACCGGATCAAGGATTCTCTGCCCGGTCGCGAAGGCCATGTGGGAGGCACTGCGGCGGACAATCGGCTGTTCGTCGAAGCTGTTCTGTACCGATACCGAGCCGGCATTCCCTGGCGCGATCTGCCGGAACGCTTTGGTGATTGGAAGATCGTCCATCAGCGCTTTGGCCGATGGGCGAAGAGTGGAGTTTTCGAGCGCATTTTCAAGCTGTTGGCGAGTGATCACGCCAACGAATATATGATGATCGATGCCACCATCGTGCGCGCTCACCAGCACAGCGTCGGCGCACGAAAAAAAACGGCGCGCAAGCGATCGGTCGATCGCGCGGCGGACTGACCACCAAAATTCACGTCCTGGTCGATGCGCTCGGCAATCCTGTCGATGTCATGCTCACGCCAGGGCAAGCCCACGATCTGGCTTGCGCGGAGCCGTTGATCGATAGCGCCGATCCGGAGGCCTTGATCGGCGACAAGGCTTACGATGCCGATCCGCTGATCAACACGCTCAATCGGCGCGAGATCACCCCTGTGATTCCCCCAAAGGCTAACCGCAAGACCCCGCGGGATTGCGACTTCGCACTCTACTGCGAACGCAATCTCGTCGAGCGCTTCTTCAACAAGCTCAAGCACTTTCGGGCCATCGCCACCCGCTACGACAAACTCGCCAGAAATTTCCTCGCCGGGGTCCAAATCGCCTGCGCTATGATCCTACTCAACTGAACACAGGCCCTAGTGTCGCCGATTTGAAGTTCCTGCAACCGTTGCGGCAAACTCAGCTAGGACCTTCAAATCGAAAAGCGGCACTAGAAGTATAGAGTTGCTAGTGCCCCTTGTTTCCGAAGTTCGTGTTCGAGTGTGCTGCGGCGTATCACGAATTTCGGAAACGGGGCACTAGCCTCCGACGTCCATTGTCTTGATCGTGCGGATGCTTTGCGGTGTCAGCAACTGCGCCCCCCATCCTTTCTTGGGAAGGTAGTGCGCTGCAGCCGGTGTGGCCAGCAGCCAAACCGCGGTGACCGCTGGCGGCACGAAGCTCATCCAGTCGATCGCCACCGGCGTCAGCTCTTCCTGGCTTCCGGCATAGCGGTCCCGCTTGGCGAGAAGCCGCCAGCATTCACGCAGGACGCTTAGCCGGCTCTCCTCCCGCGCCGCGCAGCCAAGCAGGGCCTGCAGAGCAAGATGGGTGCGCACGCCGCTGGTGCTGTCCGGCACGGCGGAAGTCGTTTCTCCGCGCGACACCCGCAGCAGCAGATCCACGAGATCGAGCCCGGCGAGCACCGAGCTCATCGGCTCGACCAGCCGCGGGTTGCAATCGAAGTAGTACGGCGTTGCGGACGCCCCGTCGACGATGTAGTCGACGGACAAGGCGCCGTGCCAATGCAGGTATTCGCCGATGCGGGCGAGATGCCCACGAACGGTTGGATGGCTCACGCTCTCCTTGATCGAGCTGCCACCCCCGACGCCGCGCGCAATCTGACGGTAGGCGTGCGAAGCGATCAGCCGGCCGTCAGCGAACACCGCCTGGGACTGCTGGGGTTCGCCCTCGACGACATCCTGAACAACCAGCGGTTCGTCGAAACCGTTGACGGCCTCGATTTCTGCGACGGCGTTCTGGAATTGCGCGTCGTCCTGGATGATCCAGGTTCCCCGGCTCGCGGTGCCGACCGCGATCTTCAAAACCATAGGGAAGCGTTTCGCCTCCATCAGCTCCCTGGCGCCGGCGACGACGCGGGTCGCCGGCTGCGGCAGGCCAAGCTCCGACAGGATTTGGCTGAACCCGAGCTTGTTGTGGGCGCGGAGGTAGCTTTCGAAGCTCGGGAGCGCGACCGCGACATGGCGGGCAATCTGCTTGCGGGCCTTGGCGAACAAGAGTCCCTGCTCGTGGACCGGCAGCAGCACATCGAACTGCCCGCCGGAAATACGGTCCAGCACGAAGGCCAGATAGCCTTGCGGATCGATCCCGAGCGGCGGACAGCGATGAAATCTGCGGACGAAACGGGAAAAGCGGCCGAGGCAATGAGGATCCGGGTCGCACACCTCCACATGGTGGCCGCGCAGGCCCAACGCGGTGATGGCTTCGCGCGCTGAGGTGCTGGCGCCCTCGGAAAGCAGAATCCGCATACCCGCCCTTCTGGAAATCACCCATCCAGCGAGCACAGCTTATAGCGATTGGCGGAGCGGATTTGCTATTTGCTATTTCGCTTTGATTTGATTCAGCTATTTGCCGCCACCTGTGTCGCAAACGCTACGCGGCGACGATCGCGGCCTCCAGCTTTTTCATGGCTTCCCGGTCGCCCCTGTTCCACCGCAAGGACGGCAAGGTGGTCAAAGAGCACGACGACCTAATGGCGGCCACGCGCTACGGGATCATGATGCTACGCCACGCCAGAACAGAGAGGGCAGCGCAGAGCTTCAATCGCGTGATCGAATATCCAAAGCGGCCCATCGCATGACCATGCCACCCAACCCCGACAGGCTGGGCAGAATACAGAAGCGGATCAGGCGAGCATTCCTCGCCAACCCAGACCAGCTATTACGGACAACCGATCTAGTCGAGTGGGCATACCCCCGCCTCACAGACCCGCCCAGCAAGTGGCATCGCTTGGCCGTACAGAGGGCAGCCCGCAAGGTGGCCAGACAGGTGCAGGCAGGTGGCGGTAGGGGGAAATGTTCGACTTACGCTGCCGTCGGCCGCGGAGCGTGAACCTTTTCGATTGTCCTACCGTCTCAAGAAGTAGGTGAACCATAGACCTAGGAGGTTGCCATGACCCTAGTAGGCCACACACTCTCCGCAATTACCGCCCTCGCGCTCGTCACCGCCATCGCAACCCCTCCCGCTCCAGCCCAGGACCTCAAGGGGATTAGTAATTGCCCCCGCAAGGACAGGCGCGCCAAGGCCAACATTTACCGCCGCACGACCGGTCAATCGGCTTAGCCGCCGGTAGTACAGACTAAGCGCCTGCCCGTCGCCTCTCGGCTAACGGTGGCGCTGGCGCTGCTGAAGCCCTTTCATGTCGCATCCATGTCGCGCGGACTAGCTGGAACTGCCCAGAACAGCCCGGTACGCAATGGGAACGCTTGCGACATGTGCAACATGAGAAAGGCCCGTCCGACGAGCGGAAGGGCCTGGTTTATTGGGATTACAGCGTCGTCGGATTTGGCTGCGGAGCGGATTTGCTATCCGCAAGTTACCGGGGGATGTCTGCAGTGCGGCCCACATCGGGACCGAACCGCCGAAAACGTGCCAATATTGGGACTAGGACGCCAGTGCCGACGCCGGCGCGTTTTTCTTGCCGCGAGCCGGCCGACAGTGCGTCAGAACGTGCCTGCGGGGACACTGACGGACGTTCATCCGACAGTACGACACGGTTGCGGCCGCTCTCCTTGGCCTTGTACATCGCCCTGTCTGCGGCAGCGACCAGTGCCATGATATCGACGCCCGGTTCGCCGCTGGCCACGCCAACACTCACGGTCGCGCCCAGCGCATGATCGCCCACCATCTTTCCGGCGGCCTCGAAGGCAGTTCGGACGCGTTCTGCCGCGACCCCCGCTTCCTGGAGCGTACCCGGGAGGATGGCCACGAACTCTTCGCCGCCAAGCCGACCGACGATATCGGTTGCCCGCAACGTGGTGCCCGCGACAGTAGCAAACACGCGCAGCGCCTCATCGCCGGCGGCATGCCCGAAGCGGTCATTGATTTTCTTGAAGTGATCGAGATCGAACGCCAGTACGCTGACCGGGTTTTGCTTCTTCTCGAACCGCTCGATGAGCAACTTCGCGGCCGCCAAGAATCCGCGCCGGTTCACCACACCGGTCAGGTCGTCGACCGTTGCTGCACGCTTGTGGATGCGCACGGTCTGCTCCTTGCAAATCACCAGCACCATGAACGCGGTGCAGACGACATAGAGCATGACCTCAAGCGCGGAGACCGCAATCCACCCGTTTGTCAGAACGAGGACCCCGTTGTCATCCGACAACGTGGTTGCCAGCGGAATCGGAAGCAGGAAAACCAAGCCGTGCAGGATCGGTACAAAAATTGCCGGCCCGCGAAGTCGCAGGTGTTTGCGCCGCTCGCGGTAGAGTTCGGCGGCGGCCAGGAATGTGTACATCGACACCAGGAACGAACTCAGCACGATCTGCGCCACGATTGAATTGACGAAACCGGGCGACAGGCAGGCGGCAAGCCAAAGCGTGGCGCCGCCCAGCATCGAACCCCACAGCACGGGACGCCCATGAAAGAGCCGCGCGGCGCTCCAGATCATGCCGCAGGCGACGAACAGCATCGCATTGGCGATTCCGGCTGGCAGCGGCGGCGAAAGGTAGTTTTCGACGCTCCAGAGGACGACGGCAACGCCGCCGACCAGATAGGCGGTTCCCCACCATGCCAGCGCATGGATGCGGTCCTGCGTCCACACGAACAGCAGGAGCAGTCCAAGCAGTCCCGTGACGCATACGGCGACAACGAACAGCGTCGTCATATCCAGCGACAGCAATATGCTTGGATCATGAAGCGACATCAACCGCTCCCAGCCTTTCCAACACCACCCATCGCTCTCATATCACCGTTTTGTATCGTCGTGCTGGATCCCTGATGGGACGCTTTGTGACCGGTTTTGCAAATCGCACGGCTTTTCTGCGAAACATTCTGAAAACTTTCCCGAGGAAATAAACGATTGTGTATCCGTCGGCCACGGGATCGTTCAGTCGCGCTTTATCTGCGGTAAACGGCCGCGAATACTGTTGGTAACGGCCGATCACAGCCCGAATTAGCTACTGAAATCGCCTTGAATCGGCACGAACAAATCGTCAACCGGGATCGGCCGGCGAATTAAATATTGCTCAACCATGTAACGCACCAGCGCCTCCAATGTGGAACGATTTGGCTCGACGCCGTATGGAAAGGCGTCACCGCCGAACACCGTGTCGATCTCCTCGATCTCGGCGAGCAGCCACGGCAGCATGGCGCTGAGCGACCCGCCGTACCGCATGCGGGCGCGCGCCCGGCGCTTGGATTCCACGAACGCCTTGTAGAGGCTGGTGGCAAGCCAGCGGTGACGCTCATAAAGCGGACGCCGCATCGCGATGAGGTGCATGATCGGGAAAATTCCGGTCGTCTGGTAGAGCTCCCGTTCCAGCGCGCGGTAGTTCGGAAACAACCGCACCACATCAGGGTGGCGACCGAAGGCCTCCGGCTTGCGCGAGCCGATCAGGGCATCGATTTCCCCGCGGGCCAGCAGCACGCCGAGCGGCTCACCGCTGGTATTCTGCTCGAGGTTGACCGGCCGGAGCAGTGGCGGCGCATGCGGTTTGCCGTGCGTGCCGGCATCGTCCACCGCTCCCTGCACCCACCGGATGGTGGCGAGATCGACGCCAAACTGATGCGAAAGATGCCCGCGCGCCCACAGCGCCGCGGTCTGAGTGTAGAGCGGCACGCCGACGCGCTTGCCTTCCAGATCCTTGGGCGACCGGATGCCGGCGCGCGCATTGACGAAAATGTAGCCGTGTCTGAACACGCGCGAGGGAAACACCGGCAGCGCCACGAACGGATTGTTCCCGGCGCCGGCGAGGCTGACAAATTCGGACGCTGACAATTCCGCGACGTCGAATTCCTGGCCGCCGACCATGCGGTCGAACACGTCGCGGCCGGACTTCAGCGTCAGACAGGTGAGATCGACGCCCTCGACGGCAACGACGCCCTCGCGGATCGCTTCCATCCGGTCGTAGCGGCAGCAGGCGAAGGTCAATGGCAGGCTTGGCATGCCGGACGAACCACATCATGCTGCGGGCGCGGCAACGCAATCGCCCCGCCATGCTGCGTGAAAGCGGGCTGCTTGCAAAGCCCGCCCACGATTGTTTTGTCGCTGGCGCTTAGCGCTTCGAGAACTGGAAGCTGCGGCGTGCCTTGGCCCGGCCGTACTTCTTGCGCTCGACCACGCGCAAGTCGCGGGTCAGGAAACCGCCGCGTTTGAGCGCGCCGCGCAGATCGGGTTCGAAGGTCATCAGCGCCTTCGACAGCCCATGACGCACGGCGCCCGCCTGCCCTGACAATCCGCCGCCGGAGACCGTGCAGACGATGTCGTATTGGCCATTGCGGTTGGTCGCCACCAGCGGCTGCTGGATCAGCATCCGCAGCACCGGCCGGGCGAAGTAGATCTCGATGGCGCGCATGTTGATCTCGACCTTGCCGGAGCCGGGCTTGATCCAGACGCGCGCGACGGCGTCCTTGCGCTTGCCGGTCGCGTAGGCGCGGCCCTGCTTGTCGAGCTTCTGAACGTATTTCGGAGACTCGGGCGCCGCCGCCGGCTTGAGTGCGGAAAGCTGGTCGAGCGATTGCATGGTGCTGTCGGCCATGGTCACGCGCTCCTTTTGTTTTTGCGGTTCATGGCCGCGATGTCGAGCATTTCCGGATTTTGCGCCACATGCGGATGCTCCGCGCCGGGATAGACGCGAAGATTACCGAGCTGGCGCCGCGCGAGCGGGCCGCGCGGCAGCATGCGCTCGATCGCCTTTTCGACCACGCGCTCCGGAAATTTGCCTTCGAGGATCGAGCGCGCGGTGCGCTCCTTGATCCCGCCGATATAGCCGGTGTGGTGATGATAGACCTTGTTCTCGCGCTTCTTGCCGGTCAGCACGATCTTTGCCGCATTGATGATCACGACATTGTCGCCGTCATCGACGTGCGGCGTATAAGTCGGCTTGTGCTTGCCGCGCAGCCGCATGGCGACGATGGACGCGAGGCGGCCGACGACGAGGCCGGAAGCATCGATCATCACCCACTTCTTCTCAACCTCGGCAGGCTTGGCCGAATAGGTGGTCATGGCACGGACCTTTGCTGGGACAGGTCGCCGAGCGCGCAAGCGTTCGCAACCCGTGGAAGCGGCCTATTAGCACCGGTGCTCGTAAACCGTCAATCGCTCTATAAAAAAATAATGCAGTACAATCAATCGTTTATGTGATTGGTTCTATAATACCGTCAGTGAAGGCCGGGCTGGGGCTTGCAAAAACTGCGTCACGCCTAGCCGAATTGGGCCCGAAGCTCGTCTTTCGCCTTGTTCAAGGTCCGCTTCCGCGCCGCCGGCAGATTGCGGCCGGCGCGGTTGATATAGAAGGTCAGCATCGACAGCGCCGAGCGATAGGCGTCCGCCTTGCGGCGCTTGCTGCGTTCGGCGGAACGCTTCAACGACGCGGCAATCCGCTTGGGGCTGTCGAGCTTGAAAACCCCGGTGTCGAGATCGAGCGCGTTGCTCTCGCGGGTCACGCGAGCGGACCACTTGCGTGTGGCGCTGGCAGGCCTGCCTGATCGCCGTCTGCGCGACCACCGCCCGGTGGCCGCGTGGGTGCGGGATGTCTTGCGCGCGCGCCTTCGTTTCGCCATGGCCAGATCCTCGGTTGCTCCTTCGCATGAGGAACGCGTAGTGCTAGCCGCCGTTCCCGCGGCGGTTCACACGGCTTGCCAAACACGCCTTGGCCACGACCGACACCTTCGTTAGTGTCGCGATCAAGACACATTTCAGACGCTCGATCGGGCCAATGACGCTTGCTTCTCCTGCCCCGGCATCGAACACGCTGCTGCTGCGCGACAGCGTGGACACAATCGCCATCCTGACGCTCAATCGCCCGGACGCGCGCAACAGCTTGTCGGAAGCCTTACTGCGCGCGCTCGAAGCAGAGTTGGCCGCGATTGCCACCGATCGCGCGGTGCGCGCCGTCGTGCTGGCAGCCAACGGTCCGGCGTTTTCAGCCGGGCACGATCTCAAGGAACTCAGTGCCAGGCGAACCGATCCGGATGGCGGCCGCAGCTATTTTGCGCACGTCGTGACGTTATGCAGCGCCGTGATGCAGCAGATCGTGCACTTGCCACAGCCGGTCATCGCGGCCGTCCAGGGCACCGCCACCGCCGCTGGCTGCCAACTGGTTGCAAGCTGCGACCTCGCGATTGCGTCCGCGGCCGCGCGGTTCGCGACACCGGGCGTGAACATCGGATTGTTCTGCTCGACCCCGATGGTTGCGCTGTCCCGCAATGTCGCGGCCAAGCACGCGATGGAACTCTTGCTGACAGGTGACGCGATTGCGGCCGAGGACGCCGCCCGCATCGGCCTGGTTAATCGCGTCGTCGCGCCCGGAACCGAGCGCGACGAGGCGTTGTCACTCGCCCACAGGATTGCCGCAAAGTCGCGCCACGTCGTCAAGATCGGGAAGCAAGCGTTCTACCGGCAGATCGATATGGACCTCGCGCGGGCTTATGACTACGCTGCCGAAGTGATGGTGCAGAACATGATGGCGCGCGATGCCGCCGAAGGCATCTCGGCCTTCATCGAAAAACGCACCGCCCGATGGGAGGACCGCTGATGATCGTTGCCGCTGCCTTGCGGAACCGCGAATGGCTCCCGGCCAGCGCATTGTCGCGCGGAATCCTCGCCGGCACCGCCTGGGGCCTGACGATGGGACTCGCACTTCCGCTGCTGACGTTCCTGAGCTGCGGCGTGATCTGCCTGTCGGATATCGCGTTCACCACCGCCGTTTCGGTGGTCGCCGGCATCGCCACAATCGGGCCGCTTGCGGCGTTCCGCCACGTGCCCGTACGCGCCATCGACTGACTGAAATCTACCACAAGCCATGCTACGGCTTTCATCCCTTCGCACAGCCAGTACTGGAGTCACTCAATGACCAAGCTTCCCCTGATCGCTCTTGCGCTCATTTTCTTCGGCATGCCGGCCGAGGCGCAGCCGACGCCGGCGCAGCGCCAGGCATGCGAGCAGGATGCGTACAGATTTTGCCAGAATGCCATTCCGGATGAGGAGCGCGTGCGCCAATGTCTGGTCCGGAACATGCGCCGCCTCAATCCAACCTGCCGCAGCGCCTTCCATCATCGCAGGCGGCGCTGACGTCCGCGACGGTCTTTTAGTTCGCGGCGGTGCGACTATATCTTCCTCACCACAATTCGGGACGCGCCGCCGATGGACCACACCAGCTACTCCGACCAGTACATTCGCGGCATCCTCAACAGCGTGAAGACCATCGCCATGGTCGGGGTGTCGCCGAAAACCAATCGGCCGAGCTATTTCGCGTTCAAATATCTGCTCGAGCGCGGCTACCGCATGATCCCGGTCAATCCCGGGCAGGCCGGCGGTGAGCTGCTCGGGCAGAAGGTCTACGCCAGGCTCCCCGACATTCCCGAAGCCGTCGACATGGTGGACGTGTTCCGCGCCTCCGAGCATGCGCTCGGCATCGTGCAGGAGGCGATCGCGCTCAATCCGCGTCCCAAGGTGGTCTGGATGCAGCTTGGCGTGCGCAACGACGAGGCTGCGCGCCTCGCGGAGGCAAACGGCATCAAGGTGGTCATGAACCGCTGCCCCAAGATCGAATACGGCCGCCTCTCCTCCGAGATCGCATGGATGGGCGTCAACACCCGCACCATCTCCGCCAAGAAGGCGCCGCTGCCGGGTCGTGGAATCCAGCGCCTTTCGCTCGACCGCGCAACGATGGCCGGCGGCACGACCGACGCCGCGACCCGGGCACAGTCCAACACAGGTTCTTGAACCTGCTCCGGCGCTGGCGGCACTAATGCGTCCATTGTGTAGACTGACCTGACCCCATGGACCGCAGCCCGGTCCCGGAACGACGAGGACCGGCCATGACCGACCGCACCCCTGGCTTTGCGACGCTTGCGATCCACGCCGGAGCACAGCCCGACCCGACCACCGGCGCGCGCGCGACGCCGATCTACCAGACGACGTCCTATGTGTTCGAGGACGTCGACCATGCCGCCTCGCTGTTCGGCCTGCAGACCTTCGGCAACATCTACACCCGCATCGGCAACCCGACGACCGCGGTGCTCGAGGAACGCGTCGCCGCGCTGGAAGGCGGCACCGCCGGGCTGGCGACCGCATCGGGCCATGCGGCACAGGTGCTGGTCTTTCACTGCCTGATGCAGCCGGGCGACGAATTTGTCGCCTCCAAGAAGCTCTATGGCGGCTCGATCAACCAGTTCAATCACGCGTTCAAGAACTTCGGCTGGAACGTGAACTGGGCCGATCCGGACGACATTTCCTCGTTCGAAAAGGCGGTCACGCCGAAGACCAAGGCGATCTTCACCGAGTCGATCGCCAATCCCGGCGGTGTGATCTGCGACATCGAAGCGATGTCAGCGATCGCCAAGAAAGCGCACGTGCCGCTCATCGTCGACAACACGCTCGCAACGCCGTACCTGTGGAAACCGATCGACCACGGCGCCGACATCGTCGTCCATTCGCTGACGAAATTCCTCGGCGGGCACGGCAATTCGATCGGCGGCATGATCGTCGACGCCGGCACGTTCGACTGGTCGCGCGACGAACGCTTTCCGATGCTCTCAAAGCCGCGGCCGGAGTACCACGGCATCGTCTTGCACGAGACCTTCGGCAATTTCGCCCTGGCCATCGCCGCCCGTGTGCTGGCGCTCCGCGACATCGGACCGGCGCTGTCGCCGTTCAATTCGTTCCTGATCCTGACCGGCATCGAGACGCTGCCGCTGCGCATCCAGCGCCACTGCGACAACACGGTTGCCGTGGCGCAGTGGCTCAGCAGCCACAACAAGGTCGCCTGGGTGAGCTATCCGGGACTTCCGGGCGACCGCTACCACAGCCTCGCGCGCAAATATCTACCCAAGGGCGCGGGTTCGGTGTTCACCTTCGGCCTCAAGGGCGGCTACGAAGCCGGCATCAAGCTGGTCTCGAACGTGCAGCTGTTCTCGCATCTCGCCAATATCGGCGATACCCGTTCGCTGATCATTCATCCGGCGTCGACGACGCACCGGCAGCTCACCGACGAGCAGAAGGTCGCGTGCGGCGCCGGGCCCGACGTGGTGCGGTTGTCGATCGGGATCGAGGACAAGGACGACATCGTCGCCGACCTCGAGCAGGCGCTGGCGGCGAGCTAGGAGGAAAGTGCTGGTCGCACGACGTCGCCCGCCGCAGAGCGGCGCAGCCCGACGCGCTCCGCATGGACGACGGCAATCGCCAGCGTCGCCACCGCCATGGCCTGGTGCGCGAGCGCGAGGCCGAGCGGCACCACGTGCAGGAGCGTCAGGATGCCAAGCGCCCCCTGCAGCGTGACGGCCGACGCGAGCACCAGCGCCGAGGTCAGCACAGGTCCTCCCCGCACCGTGCGCGCGACGTCGGTGACGTGGACAATCGCAAGCACAAATATCAGGTATGCCATCATGCGGTGGTTGAACTGCACCATCAGCGTGTTTTCAAAGAAATTTCGCCACCACGGTCGTTCGAAGAACAGCCGCGACATCTCCGGCACCAGCGCCCCGTCGATCAGCGGCCAGGTGTTGTAGATCAGGCCGGCGCGCAAGCCGGCGACCAGCGCGCCAAGATAGATCTGCACCAGCACCAGAATGAGCAGAAGCATCGCGCCGGTTCGGATGCGCGGCGGCGGCTCCACCGCATCGCACGGCTTGAGCCGCTGCGCGGTCCACAACAGCATCGCGAAAATGATGCAAGCAAGCGTGAGATGGAACGCCAACCGGTACTGCGACACACTCAGGCGCTCGGCGAGGCCCGAGGTCACCATCCACCAGCCGACCGCGCCTTGCAGCGCGCCCAAGCCGAAGATCGTCCACAGCCGCAGCCGCAGGCCGGGCTCGATCCAGCCCTTCCAAAGCAACCACAGGAACGGCAGCAGGAACGCCACGCCGATCAGCCGCCCGAGCAGCCGATGGCCCCACTCCCACCAATAGATGAACTTGAACTCGCCGAGGCTCATACCGCGGTTGAGCTCCTGGTATTGCGGGATCGTCTGGTATTTCGCGAACTCGGCCTGCCAGACCTCCTCGCTCAAGGGCGGCAGCGCGCCGGTGACGGGGCGCCATTCGGTAATGGAGAGGCCGGAACCGGTGAGCCGTGTCGCTCCGCCGAGAGCTGCGGTCGCAAATACCAGCGCGGCGACGACCAGCAGCCACACGCGGACAACACGGCGTCGGGATTGAAACTCAGGATGCGCGGCGATCATTGATTGGTTCGCTTGCCGTGGACGGCGCGGACCATATAGTCGGGCCCGGACCGCCGCAATCAGAGAAGCCATCCATGCCGATCCGCCTGCGCAAACTCATCGGTGCCGTCCTACTGATCGCGCTGGTGGTGTGTTGGTCACTGGTCGCCATGGCGCTGGCGCAGCTTCCGGTGATCAAGGCCAACAGAATTCGTCGAGGCGATCTACTACGTGGCGGCGGGGCTCGGCTGGGTGCTGCCGGCGATGCCGCTGATCCGCTGGATGTCGCGGCCTGATCCGCCGCATCCGTAGGGTGGGCAAAGGCGCGATTGCGTGATCGTATCCAGGTGGGCAAATCGTGCGTGTGCGCCGTGCCCACCATGGATATCACGGCAGACGATTTGCCCATCCTACGCCGCGTCGACCTTGCGAAAGCCGTTCCACATCGCAGTGGCGGCGCCCGAAAGCAGCACGCGCACATAGCGCAGCTGCTGATGCTCGCCGTCGAGCGAAATGCGCGGCAATGCGGTGAGATGATGGCGATGCTCCGGAAACAGGACGCCCGGCCGCGCGGTGACCGCGGTCTTGAAGCCGAGCTCCGCAGCCATCCGAAACTCGCGCGCCCCCGCGGAGATGCGATCGCCGACCGGATAGGACAGGTGATCGGGGCGCTTGCCAATCGACGCCTCGATCACGGAACGGCTCATTGCCATCTCCGAGCGCGCCAAGCGTTCCGGCACCTTGGCGAGCATCACATGGTTGACTGTGTGCGCCCCGATCGTCACCAGCGGGTCGGACGCCAGCGTGCCAAGCTCGCTCCAGGTCATGCAGAGGTCGCTGCAGAACTTCATGATATCGACGTGATAGCGGCCGCTGAGGTCGCGCACGAAGCTGCGGAGCTGATGCTCGGTCGGCAGGCTGCGGGCGTAACGATAGAGCTGATCGAACAAATCCCGCTTGGCCGCGACGGTGTCGCATTCGAATCCCTGTTCCGCGCGGTCGAGCAAGAGCGTGATGCGGCGGTTGCGCGCCACCACGGCTTCGAGCGCGAGCCACCACAGCTCGCCCAGCCGGTCCGGGAAGCTGGTCGGGATATAGACCGCAAAAGGCGCGTCATAGCGTTTCAGGATCGGGTGGGCCCATTGCAGCGTGTCGCGATAGCCGTCGTCGATGGTGATGCAGACGAACCGGCGCGAGAAATCCTCTTCGGCAAGGCGCCGGTACACCTCGTCGAGCGCGACCAGATCGAGCTTGCGGCGGCGCAGGTAGCGGACGACACGTTCCAGGAATTCGGGTGTCACCTCGAGCAGGCGGTTGGGCTGAAACGCGTCGGGCCGCTCGGGGCGGACGTGATGCAAGGTGAGGATCACACCGACGCCGCGGACGAACGGCCGCATGAACACGTTGGCGCCGCTGAAGTAGAGCGTCTCCAAGCCGCCGCGGATGATCGCCGTCTTCAAGCTGGTCATACCAGGCTGCCGCACGCGCGCCGCCGGCATCGAACTCCGGCCCATTGGGCGCGTCGCCCGGCACGCTGACATCGAGGAAGCCCGCCGACAAGAGGGCGCCCTTGCGCAACCGGACGGGCCAGCGTATTCGTTCGCGCTGCCGGCCCTGGCGGAGCGTAGCGCAGCCCGGTTAGCGCACCAGTCTGGGGGACTGGGGGTCGGGAGTTCGAATCTCGCCGCTCCGACCAACAAAATCAAAGACTTAGACCGAATTTCCCTTCGGAAATGTGCCCAGGAAATCGGCTTGGGCACATCATGGGCACATTCCAGCGAAGCTTAGGGCCGCTTGGTGCGCCAGCACTCGTCCAGCATATCAGCAGCCGCCTCGTGGGGCTGGCGCGCGCCTCCTAGAAACGAGTCAGGCCCGCATAGTTGCCGAGGCTTAAGCCGCCGGCTGCTGCGTCTGCGCAAGACCGGCCGTCGCCAGCTTTGCAACGTCGGCAACGTCGCCATCGGTGAAACGCCCGCGCAGTTTCAACATCGCGCCGCACCGCTCCAGAAAAATACTCCGCCGCTCAGGCTTCACCCGGCGGCCGCGTCCATGACGATTTTAAGTTGATCGTCGCTGAGGGAAACCATTGCCGGATAATGCCGCCGCGGTGGCGGTTTTCAAGTTGGCCTGCAAACGGGCGGCTAACGAAACCGCCAGGCTGTGAACGGCACTAAAGATTGACCAAAAGAAAAGCGGCCCGAACTTGATGATCCGGGACCGCGAAGTTGGTCAGAAAGGGGTCCAGGGAGGACCCACCAGGGCATAACAGCACGGTTCGGCGGATTTAGCAAAAGAGAACCGCCCGGCGTGAACCGGGCGGTTGTCATCGTTCGGCTACTGGCGCGAGGCCACTCAATGGCGGCCTCCACCCCGATACGATCAGAAGCGGCCGTTTGAATTGTTGCGGTCCCAGCCCAAGCCGTCGCCACGGCCATGACCATCAAACCCTAGGCCTTCCCCGGCCCCGTAGTGATGCCCGACATCGGTTTTGGGTGCGCCACCCGCAACCTTATCCGTTTCGGATTCGGTCATCTGAGTTGGCGCCTTCTTCTCCTGTTTGATCGTTTTCATTTCGATTCCCTCCACACTGGCTGAATTGCCACAAAAACTGACTGTATATGGCCGCCAGTGAGGCCCGAAATTAGAAATACTTTTATAGTTAATGAGCAGATCGGGGTGGTGATCGTTAAACTGCTCAGCGGCTACCCAGCGCCGGGTTTGCCCCTTCATCTTCAGACAAGCCGCCGCACCAGGAATCCGCGCCGCCACAAAACATCGAGCGCGGCATCGAGGCTTCGCGCGATCATGTATTCCGCACCGGCCGTGATCGCCTGCGCCTCGAAGGCCCGCTGCGTTGCAGACTGAACGCCGCGACTGGTCTTGATCTCCAGAAACAATGCCTTGGCCGGATCAGGGCAGCAATAAAGTATCGTTGGACATACCAAATGCACGGTACTTTGCCGCCCACCGCATTGACAGAGTGATTATGTGCATTGAGCCCTAACTGATCGGTCGCCCGCGCGCGCCTCCAGTCGAGGAGCTTTGCCATGGATTGGGTCCCGCTTTTCTTCTATGCGACGATGGCTATTGCTGTCGGCAGCATAGTCGCCGGGAGTTGGGGTCTATTGGGCAAATAAATAGAAACGTGGTTCTGGCTGGCTCGGACGCGGCTTGATCACAGCAATTAAAAAACCGCAGCCGCAACCGCCGCGAAGAGCAATACCGAAAGCACCAAACTTAGCGGTACAATCCACGCAATTCCCAGCGCGAAAAGCGCCCTGTTGAGTTCATCCCGATCCTCCACGTTCTTCTGTTACGCGATAATAGTACGCTTCCGCACCTGCGGGCCTATTGCCCTAAAGGGCAATACGCAGCGGGAACCCTCGCGCGCTCGATCCGGCGGCCGGGGGGCCATAGGGGAAAAAGCGCAGGGCGGCAAAGATCAGGCGCGGCGGCGCCGCGCCGCCGGCCACCGCATTGCGAACGTGGATGTAGTCCGGTCGGCGGTCGATGTCGGTCATCATCATCATACGGCAACGATGTGAGCGCGCGAAAATTCGGCCATCAGCCGCCGGCGTTCGTCTTCATCGTCCGGATCAACGGACAGACGGAAGATCAAAGTTGATGGCGATGTCATCACCGTCCGACATTTCGCAGATGACGAGCGCGGAGCGGCCATCTCCGCCACATCGAACATCAGGTTTTCCATGCGTGCAGGATGCGTGGCAATGGCCGCGAGCAGGTTCAACCGGGCCTCGCGCATCGTTCTCATGACAATCGGCCCGATCGGCCGCGCCGCGCCTTTGCCATCGCGGCCGCGTTTCGCGAGTAACCGCCAGTGATCACTCTCACCGGGTCGTTGGCACGTCACCTGCTTGCAAACCCACGCTGAACCGTGATCCGTGACAACCATGCCGACGCCGTAAGCCTTGTCCTGCTCCCACACGCCCGCCTCGCGCAAATACGGCTGCGCTTCCAGTTCGGCAATGCGCCGATAGAGCTCCTGGATATGCGGACCTAACACCGCGCAGGCGCAGAGATAATGGCCCTGGCATCCTTGCGACATTTTCCTTTCCGCCGCGATGATATCGGGCGGCTTCACGCGATCGCGTTCACCCATGTGGCTAACCGCCCCAGTTGATATCCGTGATCATCGCCGCCGCATCTTCGCGCAGCACCTCGGCAGCGAAACGAGGTTTCGGCCAACAATGCTAATCCATCGGTTTGAAACATGGAAACCATCGATGCGCCGGTGCCGGTCGTTGCATCCTGAGCCAGGGACGCGTCGGCCATTTCTATGTCAGCTTGATTACTGCCGCGCACCGCAATGTCATCAAGATCGCCGGCGATACCACTGGCATCGATCAGCACCAGTACGCCGTCGTCGAGCGCGGTGGTGACCAGTGCCGGCAGGTTCGTCATCTCGCCGCCTTGCGGACTCATCGCGGGAAATATTTCGGGGAATGTACTCGCCGCCTTCGCAACATCGGACGCCATGACCCAGAACAGCGCGCTGTTGCCGCCAGTTGTGATGGCCATCATGGCGGCGCGCAGATCAGCTTTTATCGCGGTCACGTCGTTTCCCGCCGATGGGATGAGCGAGCCGGTCGAGAGGCCATCGCTGAGAATCTCGAAGAACTTGGCGTCGACGGTGTCACTGACCGCGCCGCGCAATTCGCGAGTGAAGAACGCTTGCCCTGCGGCGCCGACATCGCGCACGGCTTCTTCGGTGAGTGTCACCAGCGCGGCAACTTTGGTCGGAGTGAGGATCTGCGAGGTCAACGTGATGCTGCTGAGCGGCTTCGGCTTGCCCTCGCCCACGACCCAGCCCGTGGCATTGGCACTCGTAAAGCCGACACGCTTCCACATCGGGATGCGCGTCATGCCGCCGTCGAGCAATCTCGCAAAGACACTGCGGGTGCGCAATGACTCGACGAACGCGCTGACGATGAATCGATAATCACCGCCGGTGGCGCTAATAGCACCAACCGGTGCCTTGACGATCCTTCGCACGCGATCCGGACAGTTGCTGCGCTCGAGCCACGGATCAAACTCGAAGGCGCCGTCGCCCCTCGATTGGATCATTGTCGCGCGGGCGAGCCACGGGAACAGACTGGTTGGGACTTCCATTTCGAGTGTCCTTGTTGGTAATCGGACAAACAACAGCGCCCCGAAACGCGACAGCGCAAACGCGACAACGCGACGGGCTAAGTGGGCAAAGGATCACTAGCCCGCTTTCAGGTGCCGCCGTCGATCCGGCGGCGAACGCGGACGGTGGATATCAACCAACGGCCGCCAATTTTCTTGCCGCAGTTTTCTTGGCGAGCCCATTTCCTAAGTGTGTCGGCTGGATAGTTGAAACGCTGTGACGCCGACTGGCAGTCGATCAGATTGTGCGGGGCGAAGTCGTCGGCGGACTCGCCGGGTTCGGAGGAGATCTCCTCGGTGTCCTCGAGGCGCAGAACCTCCCTTGGGGCGCCGCTGGACTTTCACCGCCTTGCCGCGCCGCGCCGGCGCCAGGCCGAGCTCGGCCTCGTGCGTCATCGCTCCCTGCGGCAGGTTGCGGAGGCCGGTGCAATCCTGAAGGCGCGCAGGAGCAGGGTGCCCCAGTACAATTTGCATTGGCCGGTGATGCGCCAAGCCGACGAGGCGATCCGGGCGGTGTCCGACCAGTCCGGCTCGGGGGGACAACCCCCGCCGCCGTCGAAAATCGTCGGTTTCAATGGCATTTTGCTCTCATACCCCCCTTCGGTTTTTGCTTCGAGTGCAAACGGAGGGGCGGCGACGGTCATGCTGCAGCGTTTCATGCAACATTTGAGGCCCCCCCGGTGGCTCATGTGTGCACGATGCCGCTGCACGCGGTTTTGGCATCTGCCCGGTCACCACAGCAGGGGCGGCCGGTGGACTCGGCAGTGATCGGCAGTGATCATTTCTTCTCCTAAATCTCCCTCGCGCGTGCCTCTTCTGATTGAGAAAGAGACGGAAAGAGGGAGTAGAAAAAGGGGAGAAGTATTGATCACTGCCGATCACTGCCGGGCTCCTACTGTGCGATGCTTGGGCTGCCTGAAAGCGCTCGTCGTGGGACAGCGCTGCCTTGGCGTAGATGGCCTGGCGCACCCCCTTGATCCGCCACAGGCCGTCGTCGGTGTCGGGGTTGCGCACCGGCACGTAGCCGCAGCTGTTCATCCGATGGGGGATGGCGCGGCGGTTGCGCCGATCGGACAGCCACTCGTCGAAGCTCGCGTCGGCCTTGGCGCGCAGCTGCGCCAGCGTGACGGCGTCGGGGTTGCCCAGCTTGTCGAGCAGGTCGGCGAGCTCGGCGTCCTCGGGCGCGCTGCCGGTGGAGACGATCTGCCAGAACGCCGGGGTCTTCGGCGGCGGCGCCTTGGGGTCGAACTTGGCGAGGTCGAGCTCGGCAAGGTAGGCGGCGACGTGGTTGAGCCCGCCGGCGTCGTACCAGCCCCAGATGCGGCGCCAGTAGTCCGTCGACAAAGCTGTCCTTGGTGAGCTCGCTCCAGGCGACGTAATGGCGGCGATCGTCGGCCGGCAGGTAATAGCGCGTCCTGGTGGTTCGAGGTGATGACGACGCCGCAGCAATTGGGGATGGTGTATTCGCGCAGGTGCTTCTCGTCGACCCGCAGCCCGTCCGGCGGCGCCGCGGTGTAGGCCTTGAGCCGCTCGTACAGGGCGAAGCGGTTGAACTCGCCGAGGTCGTGCGCCTCGCTGACGCGCAGGATCACCGACTTGAGAAAGCCGTTGAAGCGGCCCAGCAGCGCGGTCGGCGAAATCTCGGCGACGTTCCACGGGCCGACCGCGTATTTCACCGGCTCGAGCAGCGTGTCCTTGCCGATGCCCTGGCTGCCGCCGAGCACCAGCGCGTGGTTGATCTTCTCGGCCGGCCGCTGCACCCGGTGCGCCAGCCAGCGAATGATGTGCTCGGCGTTGTCGGGATAGACCTTGTGGACGTGGTCGACCCACGTGTCGGCCTCGGCGGCGTTGCCGGGCTCGATCAGCGGCGCGCGGTAGTGGTTGAGCGAGGTGACGCCGCGCGCGCTCGATCCAGCCGCCGGCGGCAACGAACAGCTTGTCGGGGATCAGCATCGGCTCGCCGGGGCACCAGGTCATCTGCTCGACGCGAGCGGTGCCGGTCGAGCCAGGCGCTCGGCGTAACCTCCTTGAGCTCGCCGTCGGCGGTCGTCACCTCGATCTTGGGCAGCCGGGCGTTGACGCTGGCGCCGGGCCACGGCTCGCGGCACGGCAGGAAAAAATAGGTGCGGCTCGGGGCGTGGCTGACGAAGTCGTCGAGCTCGATGCCCTGCTCGGGCAGGTCGTCGTGCGGGTTGTCCATGCCGGCCTTGAGCCCTGACGCCAGCGTGGCGGCGATCGCCTTGCTGCCCTTGTCGGCGAGGTAGCCGTTGCGCTCCATCGCGGCCGTGAGCGCGTCCTCGACCTCCTGCGCGGAGATCCAGCCGCGCGCCACCATGGTGCCCAGCACGAAGGCGGCCTTGTTGAGCGCGTCGTTGCGGCTGCCGGGCGGCGCGCGCGGCGAGCTCGGTGGCGATCCGGCGCAGCGCGCCCTTGGCGTAGGCGCGCTCGCGCGCGCTGGCCGGGCGGTTGCGCCGTGGCGACGTGCTGGCGCGGCGCTGCGCCGGCTTGAGCAGGTCGACGATGCCGGCCGGTACATCGGGAATGCTCTTGCGCGGCGAAGGCGGCGGCGAGCTCGGGCTGGCCCTCGATCGGCACGTAGCTGCGCCGGTTGCCGAGCATCGCGCCGGGCGCGATGACGTAGCCACCGGCACCGCGGATGTCGACGCCGGCCGGCAGGCTGCCGCGGCTGTTGGTCAGCGCCGGCCGGCATTGCCGGAAGTAAACGTGCACGCCGTCGCGCGGCGTCTTCACCATCGGCAGCGCTTGGCGTCCAGGCCGGGCTGCTGCCGCAGCAGCTCGCGCAGCGCCGCCACGCCGTCGACGCCGGGATGATGCCGGTCGCCGTCGAGCACGACCAGGCCGCAGCGCGCCAGGTCGAGCGCCGGCACCGCGCCGGGCCACTTGCGTCCACCAGGCGGCGACGGTGGCGGCGTCGTTGGCGCTGAGCGTGCTGCCAGCCCTTGAGCAGCGGCGTGCGTTTCTTCGGGTCGCAGGGAAAGACGACCAGCCCCGCGGCGGCGAGCCGGGCAGCGCATTCGGCGTTGGGGTTGTCTGCCATGGCTTAGCCGTCGCGGGGCTGGCGGGGAGGTCAGATCGGGATTTCGTCGTTGAGCGCTTCGCGGCTCGACACCGGGGCCACCGGCTTGCCGATTGCGGCCGTCGTCGGCGGCTCCTTGGCGGCCGGGCCGGCTCGCCATTTCCCAACTGCCGCCACTCCACCACCCGGAACTCGGGGCGGGTTTTGGTGCCCCATCTTGGTTTTCATGGGCGCGCTCGAAAGCTCGACCAGCGGGAACACGTCCGCGCCGCGCATCGCGCGCATCCACTTCACTTTGTCTTTGAGGTTTTCGACCGCGATCCTCGCGCCGAGGGTTGAGTTGATGAAGGTGAAGCGCTCGGCGTTCGCGCCGTCGAGCAGGTAAACCAGGTACTGCTTTTGCCATGGCGGCCGCGGCTTGCCGTCAAGGCCGGTCCTCCCACTGCTGCTTGCGGAATTTTCGCGTTGAGTGCGTCGACGTCCGGCAAGGGCTCGCCGGGCTTCTTAAGGATCGTTTCGATCGGCTGGCTGTCGTGCCAGAGCTGCAGCAACTGTATGCGTGGCCAGCGCCAGCAATCGGGTGCTCGGCGGGATCGCGCGTTTGTCGCGATCGGTCCAGTGTCCGTCGACGCATTTGATCAACGTTCCTTGAATGACGCGGTCGTCGGCGCTGTCGGTGTCATCCCAGCCATCGCCCACAATGGCGGGCGGCTCTGGCTTGACGGCGGCGGGCGGCTCCGGCTTGACGACGGCGACGGGCTGCGCCTGCTTTTGCGCGAGCTCGCGCTCAGCCTGCTTCTTCTGTTCGGCGAGGACTTGCTTCACTGTCTTTGGCATCTTCACTCTCCCGTTTGGTTTTCACTTCATTGACTTCGAGGCACTGCATTCGATGGCGTCGCAGCAGCTGCTTGAGCAGTCGCCGCAGTGCCCGGACGCCATCCACTCCGGGTAACGGGCGCAGTCGCAGCAGGTACTCGGGCCGGGACTGCGCTGGCATTCGGTGCCTTCAGCTCCTCGGCCGCAGTCGCCAGGTCTGGGCTGGTGCGTCGGGAAACAGTCCGGTGTCGGTGGCGATGACGTCGGGACGCGCAATGACCGCCTTCGCCACGGCGTCCGGCACCAGGACTCCGGACGTCAGCGCCCAGTGGGGGCTGCCATTCCGGAAACACAGCCGCAGGCGTTCCCCCCACTGCAGCGCGGTGATGACGCTCCTGACCGTGGGGCTGTGGCTGCTGCGCGGCGCACTCACGGGGCGGCCCTCCGCGCCTTCATCTCGGCTTTGAAGTCGTCGGGCGTCCGGCGCCCCTTCTTCTTGGTCGGCTGCGGAAGTTCCGCAGCTGCTTCTTCTCGGCCCGCGCGGCGATCAGCTTCTCGGCCTCGACCACGATCTTCTGCCACCGCGTGGGGCCGAGCTTGTCCAACATGACTTTCGCGATGTCGCGGTTATGGTCCTCGAGGGCTCCATAGATCGCCGCCACCGCGCTCGATCTCGCGGCGCAGTCGGTGGTTTTCCTCTTCGAGGGCGGCGATGCTCTCTTTGAGCTTCGCGACCGGCGACGGCTTCGGTTCGGGATCGGGACCTTCGGCGCGAGGACTTCTGCCACCGACGCAGCACAGCGTTGGGATGGTTGAAGCGAAACCGCTCGCCGTCAGTCAGCCCTCGACGCCAGCGTTCGATCTCATCGCGATGGCGAAGACATTCGAGCAGCCGGGAACGGACACCCTTGTCGATTTCCTTGAAGCCCTTCGCAACGAGCCATTCCGCCATCGCCCTTTCGTACCGGCGGCCGGTCGGCTGGTTGGTGTGGAGTCGCGCATGACGTCGGTGCGGCCCTCGTCCAACGCCGCGGCGATGGCGATCCAGTCCTCCCAGCCGCGGCGCTGGCGCGCCATCGCCTCTTGTCCGAGCCGGATTGTTTCGCTGGGTGATGGGTTGACCTGGGTCAACCCATCTCGATTGCGGACGGCGTCAAAGCGTCGCTATGAACATGGGCGGCGGTCATCGATGTAGTCCCTTCCCTGTTGCGGCCCCTTGAAAGGGCCGGCGGTTCGGGCTACATCGGTCGCTTGCCAGCGATCGAGCAGCCCTTATGAAACGCCCCGGTCCACGGAAACGTGGCCGGGGCTTTTGCTAGGATTTCCTCTTCGCGACGCTCAACATCAACGCATCGCGCAAACGCATGCCGAGCCGACGCGGGCTGAGGTCAACGATCTTGTCGCGGTGGTGCCGCTTTAACGAATTTGGCGAAAGGCTGGAGATCTTCTCAGCTTCCTGAAGGGAAATAATCCGGTCCAGCTCTCGCTCGGGCGGAAGTTTAAAGTCATCATCGGCGGTCGACATGGTGGCCTTCTCCGCAACTGAAGCACGGCGTGCTCAGTGCGCAGAAGACAGCACCACGGGACGCATATGCGAAACGCACATTTGTGCGTTCTGATGTGCGTCGTTTATTTAATGGAAGCTGCCGGCCAAAGACCCCACTCACGGAGCCCGTTTTCAATACTTCTCGGCTTGAGCGGGCGGATGGAGGCGTCGGCATCGGCGGCCGTTTCCATCCGTTGTGCAAGCTCCCTCGAAAAATCCGTGATTCGGAGTGGAACCTCGCCGCCTTCTTCATCCGGCGCGCCTCTTCCGCAATCCATCGTTTCCGCCGGGGCTGGCTGCCTGTTCTCCTGGCTCTTCTGACAGCAGCGCCAGCACCTGTGTGCGCGATACCTCGATCCTATAGGCCGCGGTGTCGCCGACCACGCTGCAGCTGCTCGCCCAGTCCCAGTTGATTGTGGGAAGGGTGCGCCAGAAAGCGGGGTCACCCTCGTCATACGCACGCTCCGGAATGCAGGGGTAGCAAGACTGCATCGCCCGGCTTCGGCGGCGTCGCATACCCACCCCCGATCGCGCGGCAGGACCACTGCACGCGCCCCTCGCCAAGCCATTTCACCAGCAGTCTCTCAGCCAGCTCTGATGACCCGTAGGCCTCAACGACGAGCGCTCTTGGCGCTCGCGCAGTGAGAATCTCGTCCGTGATAGCGTTGTGCGTCAGCCTTCGCCATGGCTTCCTCCGTGGCGTGGTCAGGTCGATCAGGGCGTTGAACCCGCCCTGGTCGGCCGTTTGTCTCAGCGTCGCTTGTGCAGCTTCGCGATCGTATCCGGCTTCTTACCGCTCACCAGCCAGATCAATGTGATCGGCCCAGCGTTGCAGGGCGCGGCGGCGCTCGTCGAGATACAGAGCCTTGTTGTAGACGCCGGCGACACCGCCACGGTGCCCGCCGACGTGACCAAGCGTTGCCTCAACAACGTGCGGCGATACGCCAAAACGTTCATGCAAGGCGGTGCTGAGGCTGCGCCTGAAATCATGCAGGGTCCAATCGAGCGCCTTACCCTTGCGCGCTTCGGCGATGCGCGCATCGAGGTCGGCCTTGCTGCCCGACCAGTCCTGCCAGCCACGGCTGCCCGTGACCAAAGATCAGATCGCGGGGGGTGCCGTCTGACTGCAGTCGGCGCGGCTGTGCGGCCAGGATTTCAACGTGCCTGCTTCGACAGTGAGATCACATGCTCGCGGCGGTTTTTCGTCCGCGCTGGCGGCAATGTGATGGTTGCGGCGTCCAGGTCGACCTCGCTCCAGGACAGTGACGCAATCTCGTCACGGCGCGCGCCGCTCAGCATCAGCAACCTGACGATCGCGCCATATTGTCCATCTTCCGAGCGCGCGCCATATCGTGGCCAGCTCGTCGTCGGCCAGGACGCGCTCACGTGCGCCGTTCTCGATTGCCTTGTTGGTGTAAGCGACGGGGTTGGCGTCGACATAGCCCTCACGCGCGGCCCACGAGAAGAACGCGGACAGCGACCCGCGAATCCGGTTGCTGGCGGCGGGCCCGCTCGCCTTTGCGATCTCGGCGAGGCGGACTGCAATGGCGCGGCGGTCGATCGCCGCAACCGGGAGCCCGTGCAGCGGCCGCGCATGATCCGCCAGATGGCGCTCGAGCCTCTTCGAAGGACCGCGGTTTGAGGCGCGCCCGCTGGCGCTCCAGGAATTGCGGCAGCAGCGCGCTCAACGTCTCGGCAGCCTTGGCGCGGGCGGTAATCTTCTCGCCGGCAGGATCACGACCGAGTCGGACCTGAGCAAGCAGAACCTTGGCCGCCTCGCGCGCCTTGCCGGGGTCGACCGTGGCGACCGATCCGAGCGCTATGCGGCGGGTCTTGCCGGCGATGGCATACTGCACCAGCCAGGTCTTTGCGCCGGTGTCGCGCGCGCGCACGCCGAAGCCCGGCAGCTCGGCGTCGAAGAAGATGTGATCGGCCTTGCCGCGCAGGCAGGGCCAATGTGCGGATCGTTGTTGCCGTCAGTCGCATCGCCCACCTCTGTTCTGGGCACACCATGGGCACATTTGCTGTGCTGCCTCGTGCCCGTCGTGCTGGCCATAGACTGATGGTTTACAGCCATGAATCGATAGCTTGGCAAGCTCCTGCGGCCTGCTGCGTTCTTGTGCGCTTGTGAAAGATCACCCTGGGGGACTGGGGGTCGCGAGTTCGAATCTCGCCGCTCCGACCATTGTTCCCCAATAAAAACAGGTATTTCCTTCAGCGCCGCCCGGCGGCCCACACCGCTTTTGCAAACCGTTTGCACAAAATTGTTCGCTGGATATTTGCCGAACCTAGGGCCTGTGTTCAGTTGAGTAGGATCATAGCGCAGGCGATTTGGACCCCGGCGAGGAAATTTCTGGCGAGTTTGTCGTAGCGGGTGGCGATGGCCCGAAAGTGCTTGAGCTTGTTGAAGAAGCGCTCGACGAGATTGCGTTCGCAGTAGAGTGCGAAGTCGCAATCCCGCGGGGTCTTGCGGTTAGCCTTTGGGGGAATCACAGGGGTGATCTCGCGCCGATTGAGCGTGTTGATCAGCGGATCGGCATCGTAAGCCTTGTCGCCGATCAAGGCCTCCGGATCGGCGCTATCGATCAACGGCTCCGCGCAAGCCAGATCGTGGGCTTGCCCTGGCGTGAGCATGACATCGACAGGATTGCCGAGCGCATCGACCAGGACGTGAATTTTGGTGGTCAGTCCGCCGCGCGATCGACCGATCGCTTGCGCGCCGTTTTTTTTCGTGCGCCGACGCTGTGCTGGTGAGCGCGCACGATGGTGGCATCGATCATCATATATTCGTTGTCGTGATCACTCGCCAACAGCTTGAAAATGCGCTCGAAAACTCCACTCTTCGCCCATCGGCCAAAGCGCTGATGGACGATCTTCCAATCACCAAAGCGTTCCGGCAGATCGCGCCAGGGAATGCCGGCTCGGTATCGGTACAGAACAGCTTCGACGAACAGCCGATTGTCCGCCGCAGTGCCTCCCACATGGCCTTCGCGACCGGGCAGAGAATCCTTGATCCGGTCCCACTGGTCGTCGCGTAATGCATAGCGTCGCATCGGTCGGCCCCTCCTCAGGCCGACCGCCCATGAATCACCCAATTGCTGATTTGGGAATCCCCTAACTGAAGACAGGCCCTAGTTGCATGAGTTGATTCTGATACCGTCATCCGCGATTCGTTCCTGCGCACGCGAAGCCTAGATCCCCGCACGGGAGGCTTCCCATGAAATCGGCCGAGCGACAATTCCGGCTGGCGCTTACCGCGCCTTTCGTGCTGCTCGCAATCATCTTCGATTGGGCGTCGGGAATGATGCACGGCGCCGCCGATTGGCTGGCTCCGAAGGACACCGCCAACGGCGCGCGCTGACGGCGCCTTCTGGGGCGGCTCAGGCGGATTGAGAACCGTCGCCTACTGCATCACCTCCGCGAACCGTTTCCGGATGCGGGGGCTTTCCGCTTCGATGTAGTCATAGTCGATCGGATACATCTTGATCGAAGAGAGCGGCGGATAGCCCTCCGGACCCGGCACGTCGGTGCGCGCGGAATAGAGGAATTCGTGCGGGAACAGCTCCTGCACGGTGCGGCTGAGCATGAAATCGGCGAACGCCTTGGCCGCGTTCGGATTGGGCGACCCTTTGACGACGGAGCTCGGCGACGCGATCACGAAGGTGCCGTCCTCCGGATAGAGCGTCGAGATCTTCATGCCTTGCTTGCGGCCCTCGCCGACATAGGCCGCGTCGGCGCCGACCGCGATGATCCGCTCGCCGCGCTTGATCATGTCGGAGACCTGCTGGTTGCTCTGCACCATCATGATGTCGTTCTTGCGCAGCCCTTCGAAATATTTCCAGCCATTCGCGTGCGCCAGCGTGCCGGTGATCACCACCAGCAGCGATGAGAACGACGGGTCCGCCATCACCATCTTGCCCTTGTATTTCGGATTGAGCAGGTCGGTCCAGGTCTTCGGGCGCTCGGCCGCCGGCAGGAGATCGTCGCGGACGTACATCGCCATGACGTTGAGACGCTGCGCGACATGGTTGCCGTTCGGGTCTTTCACCGCATCCGGCACCTTGTCGAAGTCCGTCGCCTTGAACGGAACGAACACGCCCTTTTTGGTCATCGCGCTGGCGGCGGCCGGCTCGGAATGGGTCAGCACGTCGACGAACACCTTGCCGCTGTCGGCCTCCTGCTGGAAACGGCGCAGGATGTTGGAGCCACCGGAGCGGAACAATTCCACCTTGATGCCGGTTGCCTGCTCGAACATGTTTGCGACCTTCTGCGCGGTCGCGACAGGCACCGAGCAATACCAGACCACCTTGCCTTCCTTCTTGGCCGCCGCCATGTCGACCACGTCGGCGGCCAGCGCGGGCCGCACGCCGCCCGCGAGCGCCAGTGCGGTTCCGGCGAGAAACGTGCGGCGGCTGAGCGTATCCATGTCCCGGTCTCCATGTTCCGAACCGCCGGCACGTCCGACCGGCGCGTTGTTGCCAATCTAGCCGTCCGGCGAAGCTCCGGGCAACGCCGCATTGACGCACCCGGCGCAGGCCTCGTCGCCTTCGCAGCACCGCGCCGCGGGCCTTGTGCATCCGGCGAAATCGCTCCAAGAGTAGCCCGACTTCAATACGGTTTTGGCCGATTTTCCGTCAATATGCCGCATCACAAAACGTCAGGGATCACACGATGAAATACCGCGTGCTTGGAAAGGACTTCCGCGTTTCTGCGATCGGGCTGGGATGCTCGGGCATGAGCGCCGATTACGGCGTTCCCGACGACGTGGAATCGATCGCGACTATTCATCGCGCCACCGAACTCGGGATCACCCTGCTCGATACATCGGATGCCTATGCGGCCGGCGTCAACGAGCAGCTGGTCGGCCAGGCGGTGCAGGGGCGGCGCGACAAATATTTCATCGCCAGCAAATTCGGAAATATCCGCGGTCCCGGCGGCCAGCGCGGCGGCGTCAACGGCAGGCCCGACTACGTGCCGGTGGCTTGCGAGGCGAGCCTCAAGCGGCTGGGCATCGACCACATCGACCTCTACTACGCGCACCGCATAGATCCCAACGTGCCGATCGAGGACACGGTCGGCGCGATGGCGCGCCTGATCGAGCAGGGCAAGGTACGTTATCTCGGACTGTGCGAGGCCGGTGCCAACACGCTCCGGCGCGCCCACAGGACCCATCCGCTGGCGGCGTTGCAAACCGAATATTCGCTGTGGACGCGCGACATCGAAGCGGAGATTTTGCCGACGCTGCGTGAATTGGGGATCGGTCTGGTTCCCTACTCGCCGATCGGCCGCGGCTTCCTCAGCGGCACGTTCCAGAAGCGCAGCGACCTGATCGAAGCCGACCGCAGGCACGCGCATCCGCGCTTCCAGGAAGGAAACTTCGAACAGAACCTTAGTCTGCTGGGACCGCTCAAGGCGATCGCCGACAAGAAGGGCTGCACCATGGCGCAGGTCGCCATTGCCTGGCTACTGGCGCAGGGCGACGGCATCGTACCGATCCCCGGCACCAAGCGCCGGAAATATCTCGAACAGAACGCCGCCGCCGTCGACCTGACGCTGTCCGAAGCCGACGTCCGCGCACTCGCGGACGCGTTCCCGCCGCAAGCCGCCTCCGGGCTGCGCTACCCGGAATTCCAGCTCAAGATGATGGGCATCTGACGGCGAACGCACGCCGTAGCCCGGGTTGAGCGAAAGCGAAACCCGGGATCGATTGCCCCGCATTTCGCTGACGCTCAATGCGGGCTACGGCCTCACGACTGCTGCTGGCGCGCGTCCTGGATCAGCTGCCAGATCCTTGACGGCGTGAGCGGGAGGACGCGCGGCTCGACCCCCAGCGACGACAGCGCCGCCGCGACCGCGTTCGACAGCGCGCCGCCAACCGGGATGATGCCGCCCTCGCCCGCGCCCTTGGCGCCGAGCGGATTGTTCGGCGACGGATGCGCTTCGAGCGACACCGCGCGCAGTTTTGGATAGTCGGTCGCGAGCGGCACCAGGTAGTCGGCGAGCGATCCGACCAGGAGCTGGCCGTGCTCGTCGTAGGCGATCTCCTCGGTGAACACGCTGCCGAGCCCCTGCACCGCCGCGCCGATCACCTGGCCGTGCAACGTCTCGGGGTTGATGATGCGGCCGACGTCGTCCACCACGACGTAATCGAGCACCTCGACGCCGCCGGTGCGCGGGTCGACGGCGACATGGGCGATGGCGGTGCCGTAGGTGTAGGTGGCTTTTGAGTTGTCGAACTTGCCATCGGCGGACAGCCCCGCCAGCTCCGCCGGCGTCACGCGGCGACCGTCCGGCGCCACGGCGGTGCCCTCGTGCAAAGTAACGGCGTCCGCCGCGACGCCAAGCCGCGCGCCCGCCGCCGCCCGGATCGTGTCGAGGAGCGCAGCGGCCGTCCGCACGATCGCGCTGCCGCCCATCACCGTGGCGCGCGAGCCATAGGAGCCGTAGCCTTCGGGCAGATAGGTCGTGGAACCGTGATAGACCCTGACCCGCTCGATCGGCACTTCGAGCGCGTCGGAAGCGATCTGCGCCATCACCGTCTCAACGCCCTGCCCCACGCTCGAGGAGCCCACATAGACCGCGAACGAGCCGTCGCGTTCGACCGCGATGCGCGCGTTCTCGCGCGGACCCGACGCGCCGCCCTCGATGAAGCAGGCGATTCCGAGGCCGTGATAGCGGCCATCGACGAGCTTGCCGTTGAGCGCCGCCTTGTCGCTCCAGCCGGCGTCCGCGACGCAGCGCTCGAACGTGCTCGCATAATCGCCGCTGTCGCAGGCGGTGTCGCCGAAGCCGTCGTTGGGCCGTACCAGCGCCAGCGGATAAGGCATCTCGGACAGCGCGATGAGATTGCGCCGGCGGATCTCGAGCCGGTCGAGACCGAGGTCCTTCGCGGCCATGTCCAAAAGCCGTTCTATGAAGAAGCAGCCCTCGAACCGGCCCGGGCCGCGATAGGTGCCGGACGGCGTTTTGTTGGTCACCATCGCGTGCGACTTCAGGTGCAGGTTCGCAATCCGATACGGGCCCGATGTGAACTGCGCGACGTTGCGTACCGGCGTCATGCCGTTGGGCCGCACATAAGCGCCGATGTCGATCCAGATATCGCCGCGCAGCCCAATGATCGTTCCGGCTTGGTCGAGCGCAATCTCGAGATCGCATTCGGTCTCGCGCGAATGCGCGATCGCCATGAAATGCTCGCGGCGGTCCTCGACCCATTTCACCGGCCGGCCGTATTTGCGGGCGGCGAAGCCAATCAGAAAATCCTCCGGGTAGAATTCGCCGCGCGCGCCGAAGCCGCCGCCGACGTCGTATTCGACGTAGTCGACCGCGTCCTCCGGAAGATTCATCATTGCCGCCATGGCGCGGCGGTTGAAGAACGGCAGCTTGGCCGCGCCCGCAACGCTCAGTCGCCCGGCCGCGGCGTCCCACTCCGCCAGCAGGCCGCGCGTCTCCATGGTCATGGCGGTCATCCGCTGCACGCGGAATTGCTCGCGGCGGGTATAGGCGGCCTTGCGGAAAGCGGCATCGACATCGCCGGCATTGGCGATGAACACCGCGGCGCAATTGCTCACCGTGCCGGCGATCAGCAACGTCTCTCCGCGCACGGACGCCCGCCGGTCGGCCACCGGCGGGAGGTGTTCGATGTCGAGCGTGACCGCCTGCGCCGCGTCCTCGGCGCGTTCGGCGCTGTCGGCGAGGACAACCACGACCGGTTCGCCGACATAACGCACCACATCATCGGCCAGCACCGGCTGCGCGTAGGGCACGATCATCGGGTTCGGCCGCCGGAACGGGATGGTCGGAATCGGACGCCCGACGTCCTGCGCGGCGATGACGGCGTGCACACCCGGCATCGCCAAGGCCGCGGCGGTGTCGATCGACCGGAGCCGCCCATGCGCCACCGGGCTGCGCACGATCGCGGCATGCGACTGTCCCGGCCTTGCAAGATCGTCCACGTATTGCCCGCGGCCGCACAGGAAACGGAGGTCCTCGACCCGTTCGACCGGGGCGCCAATGAAGGTGTTGACGTTTCTCATGAGAGCTGTGGGACGCTTGCAGGCCGCATCGCCGCGGCTTCGATAATCCGGACTGGGAACCGGACCATATTGCCCTGATGGCGGTTTTCCAACCGGCGTCCTTGTGGAGACGCCAAATACGTCTAAGCTGGCGGATGTTTCATAAGATAAGCAAAACCAAAAGGGAGGCGGCGCTATGAAACGCGGTATCACGCTAACGGCGCTCTTGCTGGCCGGTCTGGCGCAAGGCGCGTCGGCGGCGGAAGTCCAGCTCAATCAAACACAGACGTTGGGCCGGCGATTGGTCGACCAGCATTGCGGTGTCTGCCACACCCGACCGACATTGGTCTCCGGCATGTATGGCCCTGAACTATCGCGCGAGACCGCCGGCGGGCGCGAGGAGGTCGTGCGCGAGGTCGTCGCCAATGGCACGCCGCGCATGCCCGGCTTCAAATACATGCTCAACACCGACCAGATCGCCGCCATCGCCGCCTATCTGGCGGTGCTGCCGCCCGGGCATCAGGTCGTGGACCTGCCGGCGAAGTAACCGCGTTCGCAAGATCAAGAATCCTTCGGGAGATACGCCATGACAACCGCACGCCATTTCGCAAACGTCAGCCTGCTCGCCATCGCGGTCGCGCTCGGCGCGACGTCCCTGCCCGCCTACGCCGACGCACCGCTCTCCGGCGCCATCACGTCCGCATCCGGCGAAAGAATGGGCGGCGTCACCGTGTCGGCGAAAGCCGAGGGCTCGACCATCACCACCAGCGTCTATACCGACGCCTCCGGGAATTTTTACTTCCCGCCGCTGCCGGAGGGAAATTATCGGGTGTGGGCGCAGGCGGTGCAGTTCGAGACCGCGCGCAGCAACGTGATAGTCGGCCAGTCGCGACAGCAGAACTTCGTTCTCAAGCCCATCACCGACCGGGAGGCCTGGATCCGGCAGCTGCCCGGCGACGAATTTTTGGCGGCGCTCCCCGGCGACACGCCGGAAGACTTCCGCATGAAGACCCAGGTGCGCAAGAACTGCACCGGCTGCCACAGCGCCAGCTATGCGCTGCAGCACCGCTTCGACGAGGAGGGCTGGTCCAAGATCCTCGACCTGATGAAGCAGGTGAACGTCAACGGCACCTATCCGCGCCCGGACAAGCGGATGACGCCCAACATCGACTTCCATCAGCGCGAGCTCGCCGACTATCTGGCGCGGGCGCGCGGGCCCGGCGAAAGTTCGATGCGATTCAATCTGCAGCCGCGTCCGTCCGGCGAGGCCGCGCGTATCGTCGTCAAGGAATATGACTTCCCGACCGAGGACAATCACGTCCAGACCAATGACGGCAGCGACTGGTCGCTCGGCACGCCATCCGAGAGCGGCCACATGGCCGGCGTCCATGACGCGGCCGCCGATCTCGACGGCAACATCTGGATCGTCTACTCGCGCCCGAGCCGCGTCACCTCCTACGCCCGCATCGACGCCAAGACCGGCGCGGTGAAGCATTTCACGATTCCGGATCGCCGTGGCATCGTCGCCGGCAGCCACGGCATCGTCCGCGACGAAAACGGCTTCCTGTGGTTCAACATCCGATCCCATGTGCGAGCGCCGGCACGGCGGCCTCGCCAAGCTCGATCCCAGGACCGAGAAGCTCGACATCTATGTCCCGCCCACGACGATGTCGGGAACGTCGGGAACGATCGATGCGGACATGAAAGGCAATATCTGGGTCACGTCGGCTGACGGCGCGCTGCACTTCAATATCGCCGAGGAAAGGTTCACCGAGTACAAATCGGTGACCCACAAGAACAAGCACGGCACTGCCACGGTGTACGGCCTTGCTGCCGACAGCGCCGGCAACGCCTGGTGGCTGCTGATGACCCAGGACCTCGTCAACTACAGCGACCTCACGACCGGCAAGGCGCACGAGTTCAAGCTGCCGCCGGAGCAGGCGGTGGTCGAGAACCTCACCCCGCAACAGGCGGCGATGTACGAAACATTCATCCCGCCGGACTTCAATGCTCCGTTCGCCTGGGCGCAAGGCGCCCGGCGCATGGGCGCCGACAAGAACGGCAACCACGTCTGGATCGGCAACTCCTTCGGCGGCAACCTTGCCCGGGTCGACATCCACACCAAGGAAGTCACCCTGGTGCCGTTCCCGAATCCGGAGGCGCACCAGCCCTATCAGGTCAGCGTCGACAAGGACCACAACGTGTGGACGCACCTGTGGAGCGCCGACAAGGTGGCAAAATACAATCCGTCGACATCGCAATGGACCTTGTTCGACCTGCCCAATCGCGGCACCGAGTCGCGGCACCTGTCGCTGCTGGAACGCGAAGGCCAGCCGATGCAGGTGATCGTCCCCTACTACCGCACACGAAAGGTCGCGGTAATCACGCCGCGTAGCGAAGCCGACCTGGAGGCGCTCAGGAGCCAGGCCAGCCGGCCTTAGGCCACCGGTCGCCACCGAATAATCACGTTGGCGGAAGCGCGCTTACAGCGCTCCGCAGGGGGAGGACACCATGCGCATTGCTGCCGCCGTGGCGCTCGTTGCCACATTCGCGATAGTCCCAGGTTTTGGTTCGCTGCAGGGGCAGACTTGGCAGATGCCGCCCGACGGGCAGCGCTGCCCCTCCCGTTGGGGCGCCGAAGACCAGCGCGGTTCGGGAAACTGGATGAAACCCGAGACGGTCCTGCGCGCTGCCAAGCTGATCCGCACCGGCGAGGTGTTCGAACTGGGCGCGATCTTGTCGCCCGATCCGAAGGAGGCCTTCATCAACGCTGGCCGCCAGTTCAGCATCTACACCAAGCCGTCGCCGCCGGTGCCGAACGGTCGCCAGGTCAACGAAGAACTCGTCATCACCGAGCTTGGCCAGATCGGTACTCAGATCGACGCGTTCTCGCACCAGATGTGGGGGGACAGCTTTTACAATTGCCACAAGCTCAATGAGATTGGGACGCGCAGCGGATTCAAGAAGCTCGGCGTCGAGTACGTGGGCAGCCTCATGACCCGCGGCGTGCTGATCGATGTTGCAGGTCTGAAAGGCGTCGACCTGCTGCCGACCTCGTACAGCATCACGGCGGATGATCTGCAGCAGGCCCTGGCGCGCCAGAAGTTGACGTTACAGCCCGGAGATGCGGTCATCATTCGCACCGGCTGGTCGAAGCTCATGGGCAAGGACAACCAGCGCTATGGCAGGGCGAACGCCGGCATCGGCATCGCGGCGGGGCAATGGCTTGTCACCCAGGACCCGATGATGATCGCCGCCGACAATTGCTGCGTCGAGGTGCGGCCCTCCGAGCCGCCGCACAGCCTGCCGATTCATTCGATGATGCTGATCCAGCACGGCATCTATCTGCTGGAGAACCTGGTGCTGGAACAGCTCGCAGCGGCGGGCGCGCACGAATTCGCTTTCATCGTACAGCCGCTGAAGATCAAGGGCGGCACCGGCTCGGCGATTGCGCCGATCGCCATCCGCTAAGGAAACCGCTCGCGGAGGAGCCAATGATCAATCGTCGCGGGTTCCTGCGCCACGTTGCGGCGACCGGCGTGGTCTGTGTCGCCTGCGGGATGCGGCACGCGACGGCGCAGACGCGACGGCAGGTCGTGGTGGGCGGCCGGCAGGTGCGAACCGTCGACGTGCATGCGCATTGCGCCGTGCCCGCCGTGCTCGATCTGGTCAAGGGCACCGGGATGGAAAAGGCTGCGCTCAACCAGGTCAAAGGCAGGCTCGGATTCCCGGTCGGCGCGGAACGCGTTGCCGACATGGACGCCGACGGGATCGATGTGCAAGCGCTCAGCATCAATGCGTTCTGGTACGGCGCCGACCGCGACCTCGCCCGGCGCATCTTCGACGTCCAAGCGGCAAAAATGGCGGAGATGTGCAAGGCCATTCCCGGCCGCTTCGTCGGTTACGCGCCGGTGACATTGCAGCATCCTGAGATTGCCGCCGAACAGCTCGAGCGCGGCATGAAGGAGCTTGGCTTCATCGGAGCGGGCATTGCGGGCAACGTCGAGCGTGAAGAATTGGCCTCCGCGCGTTTCGACCCGTTCTGGAAGAAGGCTGAGGAACTGCAGGCGTTGGTCTTTATCCATCCTCAGGGGGGCAGTCATCTATCGACCGGCATCGCCAATCGCGTGCAAGGCAGCGGCGCCCTTCGCAACGTGATCGGCAACCCGCTGGAAACCAGCCTGGCGCTTGCGCACCTGATTTTCCAGGGCACGCTCGACAAATTCCCGAACCTGAAGATCTGCGCGGCCCACGGCGGCGGCTACCTGCCCTCCTACGCGGCGCGCATGGATCATGGCTGCTCGGTGTTCCCCGACGAGTGCAAGGCTCCGGTTCTCAAGAAGAAGCCCAGCGAGTATCTCAAGCAGCTCTATTTCGACACCCTGGTGTTCACCGGCGAGGGGTTGCGGCACCTGGTCGCCGAGCACGGCGCGAGCCAGCTCGTGATCGGAACCGACTATGCCGTGCCGTGGGTGAAGGGTCCGGTCGACCATGTCCTCGATACGCCGGGCCTCACCGACGACGAGCGCATCGCCATTCTCGGCGGCAATGCGGCCAAGCTGATAAAGCTGCCGGCGTAAATCAGGGAACCGGATCGATGGTTACGATCAGGCCTATGTTCTCTCGGCTCGCGGGCGTGATCGTCGCGGCCATTGCCGTCTTGGTCGTGCCGACAGGCGCCTGGCCCCAATCGCGAACAATCCGGATCGTCGTTCCGTTCGCGCCCGCGGGCGGCTCCGACATCCTGGCCCGCCTCGTCGCCAATCACATCAGCCGGGTTCACGGGCCGACGGTGGTGGTCGAGAACCGCCCGGGAGCCGGCACAGTGATCGCGACCGAAGCCGTCGTGCGTGCCGCACCTGACGGCAACACGGTTCTGATCGTGGGAAACTCCTTCGTCATCAATCCCAACATGAAGAAGTTGAACTATGACCCACTGACCAGCTTTGAGCCGATCTGCCACCTCACGCGCTCGCCGAATATCGTCGCCGTCCACGCCCAGTCGCCGCACCACACGCTTGCCGACCTGGTCGATGCGGCTCGCGCCAAGCCGGGCGAGGTGACGATGGCCGTCAACGGGCCGGCGACCTCCCAGCACATCGGCTTTGAGATGCTCAAATATGCCGCCAAGATCAATCTTGCCTTGGTGCCATTCCAGGGCGGCAGCCCGGCCGTGAACGCGTTGCTCGGGCAGCACGTGGACTCGCTGTTCTCCAACTATCCGACGGCAGCCGAGTTGCTCAAGACCGGCAAGCTGCGCCCGCTCGCGGTTGGCTCGCGGGCGCGGATCGAGCCGATGCCTGACCTGCCGACGATCGCCGAGTCCGGCTACCAGGACTACGAGGAGGACGTCTGGTTCGGAGTGGTCGCGCCGGCCAGGACGCCCAAGGCTGCTCTGACCCAGCTCGCCGACTGGTTCACCGAAGCCGTGCATGCCCCCGACGTCAAATCGAAACTGGCCGCTCAGGAACTCTACCCGGTCGGCTTATGTGGCGCCGATTTCGCCGCCCACCTTCGCAAGCAACATTCAGATTACGGCCGCATCATTCGCGAGGCGAATATCAAGTAGACTATGAGGCACGGTTAGCCCGGTCGGAGGAAGGTCATGGTCAAGGGTTTGGTCGCCGCATGCATCGCAATGTCGTTGTTTGCGCTCGCCGGTCACGATGCCTGGTCGCAGGCACGGACCATCAGGATTGTCGTTCCGTTCCCGGCGGGCGGCAGCGCCGATACCCTGGCCCGCCTCCTGGGCGAGCACATCGCCAAAACCCAGGGGCCCTCGGTGGTCATCGAGAACCGCCCGGGTGGCGGCGCGTCGATCGCCTACGAAGCAGTCGCCCGCGCCGCGCCGGACGGCAATACGCTGGTGATCAACGGCAACTCGATCGTCATCAATCCGCATTTGCGGAAAGTGAACTACGATCCGCTCACGAGCTTTGAACCGGTCTGCTATCTCCTGAGTTCGCCGCAGGTGATTGTCGTCAACGCAAGCTCGCCCTACAAGACGCTCGCCGAGTTCGTCGCCGGAACTAAAGCCCAAGCCGGCACGCTCGTGTTCGCGACCGTCGGTCCTGCAACCACGCAACACATCGGGTTCGAGCAGTTCCGGCAACTGTCGAAGATCGACGTCACTTATGTGCCGTACCCCGGCGGTGCTCCGGCGATGACCGCGTTGCTCGGCGGCCATGTGCAGGCGGTGCTGACGAACTATTCGGAGGCCGTGGAACTGTTGCAGGCCGGCAAGGTACGCGCGCTCGCCTCGGGGTCGCTGAAGCGCATTCCGCCGCTTCCCGACGTGCCGACCGTCGATGAGCTCGGTTACAAGGGTTATAACGTCGAGGTCTGGTTCGGCGTGCTGGCGCCGGCGAAAACCCCCAAGAGTTCGACCACGCAGCTCGCGTCCTGGTTCCAGGCCGCGCTCAAGGCGCCGGAACTCACGCCCCCGCTGCTCAAGCTCGGGCTTTATCCGGTCGGCACCTGCCTCGACGATTTCGCCGCCCACATTCGCAGCCAGTACGAGGAGTATGGCCGCGTCATTCGCGAGTCGGGCATCAAGGAATAACGCCTCGTGCCATTGAACAACCAAGATCGCGTGGTTACCGCAGCCTTGCTATTTGCCGCAGTCTCACTGGCCGTGCCCGCGAAGGCGCAGACCATCGAGGAGTTCTACCGAAAGACCCCGGTCCAGCTCCTCATCGGCTTTCCGGTCGCCAACGCTTACGACACCTATGGCCGCGCAGTCGCCCGCCATCTCGGCAAGCACATCCCGGGCAACCCGACCGTCATCCCGGTGAACCGGCCGGGTGCCGGCAGCCTCACGGCGGCGAATTTTCTCTACAACGCCGCGCCGAAGGACGGCTCGACCATCGCCCACTTCAATCGCAGCGTGCCGCTTGAACCGCTGATGGGCAACGCCGCCGCCAAGTTCGACGGCAGGAAGTTCACCTGGCTCGGCAGCGTCGGCAACGAGGTCAGCGTCTGCGTCGGCTGGCACACCGCTGCGGTCAAGACCTGGAGCGATTTCCTGACCAAGGATTTCGTCGCCGGGGCGGCTGGACTGGGTGCCGACACCGGCGTCTTCCCGACGGTGCTGAAGAACCTGTTCGGCGCCAGGATCAAGATCATCACCGGTTATCCCGGCGGCGCCGAAATGTCGCTCGCCATGGAGCGGGGCGAGATCGACGGACGCTGCGGCTGGTCATGGAGCGGCGTCAAGAGCAGCAAGCCGGAATGGATCAGCGGGCGCCAGATCAACGTCCTCGTACAGCTTGGACTCCAGAAGAGCGCTGAGCTCCCTGATGTCCCGCTAATCATGGACCAAGCCACCACCGACGATCAGCGGCAGATTCTGCGGCTGGTCTTCAGCCGACAGGAATTCGCCTGGCCGTTCGCGGCCCCGCCGGACATTCCCGCGGACCGGGCTCAGGCACTGCGCAACGCCTTCGCCGCGACGCTCAGGGACCCGGAATTCCTTGAGGACGCCAAGAAAACCCAGATCGACGTCAATCCGATCTCGGCGGCTGCTGTTGATCGACTGATCGGCGAGCTTTACGCGGCTCCGGAGCCAGCCCTGGCAAAGCTGCGGAGCGTGCTTAACACACAGTGAGCGGCGTACAACACCGCGGCGGCAATCAGAACGCTCCGTCGTGCGAGGAAATCGCGATGACGCAGGGCGTATCCGAGCAATTCGACCAGGCGTGATTGGTCCCGCGCTGGATCACGGTATCACCGGCCTTCAGTTGCACCTCCTCGCTGTCAAGCACCAGCGTAATCTCGCCTTCGAGCACCAGGCAAAAATCGAGCGTTGACGTCTGTTGCATGTAGGGGTGGGGCGCCTTCGGTCCGAAGGTCGAGGCCTGCGGCGATCCCATGGCGCGGAAATAGGCCTCCACCTCACGCGCGCCGACCTTGCCGCGAAAGACGGCATCGGGCGGAAACGTCACGATCCGGCATACCGAGCCGCGCGGCGGAGGTTCCAGCGCGTGCGGCATGTGAACCGTGTCGCGGATGCCCTTCATGCGCGCCGGCGTCGCGTCGGTGACCCAGATGCGCGTCGAAGCGAAGCCGGGCCGTGCCGGATCGGTGCGCACGTCCGGCGCCGGCCCGTCTGCGATGGCTTCCGACCGGCCCTCGGCATTGTCGATGCAGACGATCCGGCGAACCGGTTTCACGCCGTCCATGTCACCCCTATTCGTCGAATTTCGCGCCCATCATGACGAAGGCCATGGTGACGTCGCTGCGCTCGCTCGACCACAGGTGCCAATTGCCGAGCTGCACCACGACGTCGCCGGGCCTCATCACCAGCGTGCCGGTATCGAGCACCAGCACGCGCTCGCCGGACAGCATGATCCCGTAGTCCACTGTTTCCGACTTGTGCATCGCGGAGGTGTGCGCACTCTGCCCGCCCCGCACCAGTACGCCGTCGTCACGCACCCTGGGTTCGTGGAACGGCACATAGCTTGGATCCTTGCTCAGGTCATAGCCGGGCGGCGGCTTGGTCGACTGTACGATGCGCAAGTGCCCGCCTGCCGCCGGCGGCTCGAAATGATACGGCAAGGCGCCATCGTCGCGCTCGCCCGACAGCGGCGCCGGCGACTGCTGGTAGACCCAGAGATCGGTCATCCCGGCGCGCGGATTTTCCGGGCGCGGCACGGTGTTTGGCGCCGGGCCGTCATAGAGCACGCGCGAGCGGCCTTGCGCGTCGTTGCCGGTCACCACGCGGCGCACCGGCATCATCTGGTTGATCATGGATCTTCCTCAGGCCACTGCGCGTGAAAATTGCCAGCATTTCTGCGCTGTGTCACTATTCCACAGCGGCGAAGTGACAGGATGCGTCATGGCCAGTCGAACAGCTTTGATCGCTGCGTTCTTGCTGTCCGATCTCGCAATCGCCGCGGCGCAGACCTTCCCGACCAAGCCCATCCGCATCATGGTGGGGCCGAGCCCGGACGCGGTGGCGCGTGTGGTCGGCCAGCACCTGCAGGAGACTTGGGGCCAGCCGGTGGTGATCGAGGCGCGCACCGGCGCGGGCGGGGCGCTTGCCGCGACCGCTGTCGCCAGTGCTGATCCGGACGGCCATACGCTGCTGTTCGCGACTCCCTCCTACACCCTCAACACGGTGCTCAAGACCGCGTCCTACGATGCGCTGCGGGACTTCGCGCCCGTCGGTTTGATCGGCACCGGCTCGTACACGCTGGTCGTGCATCCGAGCGTCCCGGCGAAATCGTTCGCCGAGCTGATCACGCTCGCCAGGGCGCAACCCGGAAAACTCAATTGTGCCTCCGCCGGCATCGGCACCGCTCCGCAGATCGCCTGCGAAGCATTCAACAAAATCCCCGGCGTCAATATCGTCCACGTCCCCTACCGCAACGTCAACGAAGCGATCTCCGGCGTAGTCGGCAACCACGTGCAGGTGTTTGTCGCGGTCTCGCTCATCGCACGGCAACAGATGCAATCGAACTCGGTGCGCGCACTGGCGACCACTGGCGCCAAGCGCTCGCAATTGCTGCCGGAGCTGCCCACTATTGCGGAGTCCGGCTATCCGAACATCGTACTGGGGAGCTGGAACGGATTTTTCGCGCCGGTGCGCACGCCGAGACCGGTGTTGCAGAAAATCAACGACGAGGTCCTGCGCGGCCTGGAACAGCCGAAGGTGCGCGAGCGGCTCATCACGCTAGGTCAGGAATTCCAGCCGCTCGACCTTGCCGGCTACCGCGCCTTTGTCGAGGCCGATCTCGAGCGCTGGTCAGTGCTGATCGAGCAGATCGGCCGCGAGCGGCTGGTGTCGGGGCCCTAGCGGTCGCTATCAGAACCGCATCGCCTGCCCTTCGATGGTCAGTCGCCGCATCAAGCGGGGCTCATCACGAGGAAAGTCCTTGCGGGCGTGGATCGAGCACCAGTTGTCCCAGATCACGAGGTCGCCGAGCTTCCATTCGTGCTCGTAGACAATGGCCGGGTCCTCCGAGATGTCGAAAAGCCGCTCCAGCGCAGCCTCGCGTTCGTCGCGCGAGAGCCCCAGAATCCGAGCCGACATCAGGCGGCTGATGTAAAGCGCCTTCCTCCCGGTCGCGGGATGGGTGATGAAGATCGGCTGCTCGTGGTTGCGCACGCTGTTGAGGTCGATCTTATCGAGATCAAGCCGTTCGCGGCGCTTGTAGTCGTGGACTTGCAGGACCTTCTTGCCTTCGAGCTTGTCGCGCAGCGGGCGCGGGATGTTCTCGTACGCCTTGTACATGTTGGAGAAGCAGGTGTTGCCGCCCCAGGACGGAAGCTTCATCGAATAGAGCAAGGTCGCCCGGTGGGGCTCCGGATAGTAACTAGTGTCATGGTGAAACCACATCTCGCCGTCGCCGAAGACGCCGATCGACTTGCCGTTCTCGACGATGTTGGTGACCAGCATGAACGGCGTGTCGAACTGACCTCCGGGATCGCGGGTCGTGGTCGGCTTTCGCCGGATATGAACCTTGCCGAAATACCCGGCAGCGTGGAGCTGATCGTCCTCCGACAGCTCCTGCTCGCGGAACACCACGAAGATATATTGATCGAAGGCGTCTCTGATCGCCTTCACGGCGGCGGCGTCGAGCGGCTTGCGCAGATCGAGCCCGGTGATCTCGGCGCCGAGCGCCTTGGACAACGGCGTAACTTTCATGGCTTCGTCTCCTTCTTGTTTTCTCATTCCAACTATCTCATGACCGTCCTGCCCATTCCTTCCTTGATCGCGGCACGGGCGCGCGCAATCACCTCCGGCGGGCTCGCATAGACGCTGCGGACCAGCGACTGGATTTCGTCGCCGCTCACGGGGTCGACGTCGAGGTTCTGCTGCTTGGCGTCGGCCAGGAACTCGGGATCCCTGAGCGTGGCGTCAAAGGCGCGCCACAACGCTTGCAGCCGCTCGGCCGGAACGTCGGGGGAAGTCACGAACGGATATGACATCGATTGCCGCACGAAGATGAGCTCGAGCACCTTGCGGTCGTTCTCATTGCCCGCCGCATCCATGATCAGCGGGACGTCACCCAGGGTCGGAAGCTTCTTGAGCGCGAGCTGAAGGATGATGTTGACCTTCTTGTCCCTGATCCAGTCCGCCTTGGCGGTGGCGAAATTGCCCCAGGAGGTGGCCGCGCTGCCGTCGGTCTCGCCGCGCTCGATCGACAGCATGGTCTCGGCCGCGCCGGGATAGCCGGTGACGACCTTGAACTTCGTTCCAAGCACGCCGTTCATCACGTAGGGAAAGATCGCGCTGTCGGCTCCGGTTCCGGTGGCGGGTACGATCATGTCGCGCGCCCGCAGATCGGCGAGCGTCCGGAACGGCTTGGTGTGCCAGGCGAACACAACGCTCACCTCGGAGGCCGGACTGCCAAGCCAATTCAGCTTGGTGGCGTCGAACTGCACGCCGGTGTCGTCGAGCAGCGGCTGCATGGCGATACCGCGCGCGAACACGGCAATGTGGGTGCCGTCCTTGGGCGCCTGCGCGTAAATGAAGTTCGCCGCCTTCATGCTGCCGGCGCCTGGCATGTTCACAGGAACGACAGCAGGCCGGCCGGGAATGTGCCTGCCAATGTGCCGCGCGATGGTGCGCGCGTAGATGTCATAAACCCCGCCTGGGGTGTAGCCGATATTGATGGTAACGCGGTTGGCCTTGTAGAACGCCTCAAGCGATTGCGCCGACGCGCCACCTCCAGCCACCGCAACCAGCAGCACGGCGGCGGCAAGCGTCAGAAACTGGCGTATACAAGTGTCCCGAATCCGAAGTTCGCGCGCCCGTGCTGCAAATACGTTTGCCAACTTCGAATTCAAAGGGACACTGATATTCATGGCTTGCTAGTGTGGGCTTTGGTTCACACGTTCGCTCCCGACCCGGCCGCAAAGCATGGCGAACTTCTGTACCGCCACACTCGTCTCCGGATCGACGTCGCCTCACGCGCTATTGCGAAGCGCCACGTCCAGGAGTCTGCGGCATTCGGCAAGCTCGTGCAACGCGGCCTGAAGCCGCCGCAGGTCTTCGCGGGGAATGCCGGTTGAGCCGGGCACCGGCGGGACCAGCCGCTGCGACGACGCCAGCGGTTCGGGACGAATGTCGGGCGGGGCAAATTCCGGCGGCGGTGCATCATTGCGATCACCGAGGAGCGCGGGAAGCAGTGCGAACAGGCCGCGGCTGCGCTCGGCCTCGCTGGCGGCGTCAGGCGCATCGGCGTCCTCGACCAGCTCGTCGACGTCGTTCTGGGTGTGCCGGGGGGCGGGATGCCCGGCCGCCTGCACGAATTTGATGCCCTGCTCGCGGATGATGCGTTGCACGCCGCGAATGGTGTACCCCTCGCCGTAGAGGAGGTGCCGGATGCCGCGCAGCAGCGCCACGTCGTCGGGACGATAGTAGCGCCGCCCGCCGCCACGCTTCATCGGCCTGATTTCGCGGAAGCGGCTTTCCCAAAACCGTAGCACGTGCTGCGGCACGTCGAGATCGACCGCCACTTCGCTGATGGTCCGGAATGCGTCCGGTGCCTTTTCCACCGCAGCCCTGCCCCTTTAGACTGCCCCGAGGTTATTCATCGCTGCCGTTTGCCCCTTCGGGCAGGCCGTTAATGCGCTGCTTGAGGATGGCGGATGGCTTGAACACCATGACGCGGCGCGGAGAGATTGGAACTTCCTTGCCGGTCTTTGGATTGCGGCCAATTCGCTGGCCTTTCTTGCGTACCACGAAGGAGCCGAAGGACGACAACTTCACCGTCTCGCCTCGTTCGAGGCAATCGGTGATTTCCTTCAGGACCAGTTCCACAAGTGTGGCAGACTCCGTGCGCGACAGTCCCACCTTCTGGTAGACCGCCTCGCAGAGGTCTGCGCGTGTAATCGTCTTTGCGCTCATCGCCTGCCCCGCTTACGGCGATTAACATATCCCTCTGTTTTATCAAACGATATTCGCTTGCCGCGGGGAAAGTCAACCGGAACTAGACGGAACTGGGGCAACCGTCCCCTACCACCGGATCAGGGTCGCCCCCCAGGTGAATCCCCCTCCCATGGCCTCCAGCATCACCAAATCGCCGCGTTTGATGCGGCGATCGGCCACCGCATCGGCCAATGCCAGTGGAATCGAGGCCGCCGAGGTGTTTCCGTGCCGGTCGAGCGTGAGCACCACCTGCTCGGGGGCCAGGCCGAGCTTGCGGGCAACCCCGTCAATGATCCGCTTGTTGGCCTGATGGGGCACGAACCAGTCGATGTCTTCCGACTGGAAGCCGGACTGTTCGAGGGCTCCCTCAACCGACTCCGATATCGCCCCAACCGCATAGCGGAAGACCTCGCGGCCATCCATGCGCAGATAGCCCACCGTCTGAGTCGAGGAGGGACCGCCGTCGACATAGAGCTTGTCCCGGTAGCGGCCGTCGGAGCGCAGATAGGAGGTCAGGATGCCGCGATCCTCCTTGGTGCCGGCCTGCTCCTGGGCTTCCAGCACCACCGCGCCGGCGCCGTCGCCGAACAACACGCAGGTGGTGCGATCCTTCCAGTCGAGAATGCGCGAGAACGTCTCCCCGCCGATGACCAGTGCCCGCTTGAACGCACCCGAGCGCAACAGTCCGTCGGCGGTGGCGAGGCCGTAGATGAAGCCCGAACAGACCGCCTGCAAATCGAACGCCGCGCCATGGTGGATGCCGAGTTCGGCCTGCACGGTGACCGCGGTCGCGGGAAATGTCTGGTCGGGCGTGGACGTCGCCAGCACGATCAGGTCGATCGCCTGCGCGTCCACCTTGGCGTGTGCGAGCGCAGCGCGCGCCGCGTTCAGGCTCAGGTCGGAGGTCAATTCGCCGGGCGCGGCAATGCGGCGTTCGTGAATGCCGGTACGCTGTACGATCCACTCGTCGGTCGTGTCGACCGTTTGCGCCAACTCGGTATTGGTGAGAACGCGGCTCGGCAGGTAACTGCCACAGCCCAGGATAACGGAACGGATCATGCTCACGAACGGCTCCCCCCGATGAGACGGGGCGGCAATTCATCATCACCCTCGCGCGAGAGCGTCTCCTGGATCCGCGCCAGCAGATCATGCCGGATCATGTCGTAGCCCATATCGACGGCATAAGCGAAGCCTTCGGCATCGGTCCCGCCGTGGCTCTTGATGACGATACCGTTCAATCCGAGGAACACGCCGCCATTGGCCTTGCGCGGATCCATGCTGCTGGCCAGCGAACCGAATGCACCGCGCGCGAACAGATAGCCGAGCCTCGACCAGATCGAGCGGCTCATCGCCGCCTTGAGCAGATGTGCAATCTGGCGGGCCGTGCCTTCGGCGGCCTTCAGCGCAATATTGCCCGCGAAACCTTCCGTGACGACCACGTCGACGACGCCCTGCCCGATGTCGTCACCTTCGACGAAGCCGACATAGTCGAGGAACGGCAGATTGCGCTCGCGCAGGATCTTTCCGGCCTCCCGCACCTCCTCCAGGCCTTTCACCTCCTCGACCCCGATGTTCAGCAGGCCGACGGTGGGCCGTTCGCGCCCAAACAAGATCCGCGCCATCGCCGAACCCATCACCGCGAGATCGACGAGATGCGGAGCATCGGCACCGATGCTGGCGCCGAGGTCGAGCACGATCAACTCGCCGCGCACAGTCGGCCAGCGCGCCGCGATCGCGGGTCGGTCGATCCCGGCCATGGTCTTGAGCTGGAATTTTGCCAGCGCCATCAGCGCGCCGGTATTGCCGGCGGAGACCGCAAGGTCCGCTTCCCCGCGCTTGACCGCATCGATCGCAAGCGACATCGAGGATTTCCAACGCCCCTGGCGCAGCGCCTGACTCGGCTTGGCATTCATCGCGATCGCGACATCGGTGTGGATGATTCGCGCCGCCGCTTTGAGCTGCGGCCGCGCATCGACCAGCGGCGCGATCAGGGCGCGGTCGCCGAACAGCAGGAACTCGATGCCGGGGTGCCGGTCGAGCGAGACCTGGGCGCCGGGAACGATGACGGACGGACCAAAGTCGCCCCCCATGGCGTCAAGCGCGATACGAACTTTATTCGGCATGAACGACCTTGAAGGCGCATCGACCGCCGCCGGACTCTTGCTCATCCGGAAGTGACTCCGATTGACCATAGCCTGCCGGCCCGGGCCGATGCCAGTATGGTTCAACGGTCATGAACCGCCCTGGCCCTTCTTCAGCGCGGCCAAGGCAGCAAACGGGTGCGAAGAGTCGTCGCCTGCGACCGGTGCGGCAAACTCTACGCCGGATTTTCGAGGATAGGGGTCGATCCCAAGCGTCAGGAACTCGGTCGCGACCACGCCAAGATCGGCGATGCCACCAACCAAGGGTTCGGTCTCGTCGGCGGCGGCAACCTTGCCGCCTCCGCCGCCTTCGTGTGAAACATCCGCTGCGGTCGCTGGCACGAACACGAGATCGACCGGTTCTTCGATTTCGTTGTCGATCGGTTCAAGCGTCACCACACAGGTTTGTCCAACGGTCGCGGAGACCCGGCCGACGACGCGCAAACCCGCGCGGCCATGGCGGCTCACGTCGAAGCTCGCTTCGAGGCGCGGCAACGTGCGCAGCCCGATCGATTCCGCCACCGCAGCCCGCGTGTTTTGATCGGCCACGAGATCGAAACGTCGTCCGGTTTCCGGAACGTCGTGGATGGCGACCGGAGCGCTCCAAGGCGGCAGGGCGTCGCGCCTCATCTTGCACCCACTGGCTCGGGCGCCCCCTGCGCCAGCGGATCGGGGAACTCGGCCTGTCCGCGCAGCAGGGCTGCGCCATCGACGGCGGCAAGCCTGCGAACGGCCTCACGCACATAGGCCGCCAACCGCTCCACCGCCGCGGCATCGACAGTGGTTCCCGCATGGATATTGCGGCCTAGCGCGGCGGCAAGTTGTTCAAGTCCCGGGGCGGTCATTGCCGCTTCGTAGGCCCGCTTGCGGCCGTAGAACGCCTCCGCAATCGCCTTCATCTTGCGGGGTACGGCCATATCCCCGATGCCCATTTCCCTCAAATTCGCGTCCATATCGCTGCAGAAGTGGTCGAACAGCGCCTGACCCAGCGACCGGACGGGCCCGCCCGCCGATTCCAGACGGGACAGCACCAAGACCGTGTGGAGGACAATCATTTCCAACCGCCCGTTGGCAGTATCGGGAACGCCATAGACGTCGTAAAATGCCGGCTGCCGAGCCTGCGCCACGATCGCGCCATATAAAACGGCGATGGTGTCGTCTCGTGGGGTACGCCGAAACAGGTTCAAAATCATCAGGATAGCTCAAGGGCCGGGGCCCGCCCGAGAACCCGATCGGTTGCAAAAGGCGGCGCTGCCCGGTACGTCAACGGGGTTTCGATTGCAATGGGATATGGGGATGTTCGGGGGCAAACTTAACCTTCGATCGAGCAGATGGGCTTCGCCGATGGCCATTGCGGTCGCGCTGGCGCTCGCCCTGCCTCTTGGTGGTTGTTTCAGCGAGACCTACCAGAAGGGCTACGTGGTTCCCGAGGGAGCACTTGAGCAAATCCCCATCGGGGCGAGCCAGGAACAGGTGCTGATTTTGATGGGCACCCCGTCGACGGTCGCGACCGTGCGGGGCGAGGTGTTCTATTACATCTCGCAGCGCGCCGAGCGGCGGGTCGCATTCATGCCGCAGGCCGTGGTCGACCAGCGCGTGGTCGCGGTGTATTTCGACCGCAATCGGCGCGTCGAACGGCTTGCGAATTACGGAATGCGCGACGGCCGCATCTTCGACTACGTCAGCCGCACCACGCCGAGCGGTGGCGACGACATCAACTATCTCGGCAGCGTCTTCAAGGCGTTCACCTTCTAAGCTCTGAGGCGGGTTTGGCTGACGCGCAAGCGCGCGATCAGTCTTCCTTTTCGCCCACCGGCCCGCGCACGAGATGCATGATCTCGATGACGTTGCGGTCGGGATCGAGAAAGTAAGCGCTGCGGCCCTGGAACGTGCCGGAGCGGCGGTCTTCCTCCTTGAAGATTTCGATGCCCCGCGCCGCCAGAAATGTCTTGGCGCGGTCGTACTCGTCGGCGGTCAGTCGAAACGCGCTATGGATCTCGTGCTTGCCGGCGGGGTTGGGATCAATCGGTTTTTCCGAATAGGTGAGCACGAAATTGTCTTTGCCGGCGGCGCGCAGGAACACCATGTGGCCGGTGCGGCGGATTTTCTCCATACCGAGAATCTCGGTGTAGAACCGTTCCGACCGATCGAGGTCCTTGACCGGGATGGTGAAGTGCAGAACGCCTTCGGTCTTCAGCATCGTCGTCTCCCTGCTCAGGCCGCGCCGCGGCATTGTCGCCGCGGCGGCGAGCCCGATCAATCCGCTTTGATGGTCCCTTGATCGCCTGCCCGGCAGCTCAAGCTGCGCAGATCAGCCGGGATTCATGATCTTGCGCAGCCGCGTGATCACATGTGGCGGGGTCTGGGTGTAGACGCGTTGAAGCAGCGCGTGCAGCTCCTGGCCGGTGCGTTGCGAGTTCACGTCCAGCTGACGCTTCTTTGCATCCTCCAGGAAGGCGGGATCCCTGAACGTGTCCATCATCGCCTGCTGCATGGCCGCGACGCGGTCGGCTGGAACGCCGGGCGGCATCAAAAATGGCCGGCCCGCGCCGAGCGGCCCTGCCCCCGCCTCGATCAGCGCCTTGTCGTCGGCATTGCGCGCGAGGTCGAGGGCGGACGGCACGTTGGGCAAGTTCGGCTCCTTCTCCAGGCCGACCTGCACCAAGAGCTTCACCTTTTTCTCCGGCAGCCAGGTCGGGCGCGTCGACGTCAGCGCGCTGTAGAAGACGCTGGGATAGCCATCGACCTCGCCGCGTTCCATCGCCAGGAACACGCGGCTTTGCGACTCATAGCCGACGATGAGCTTGAGCTTGAGGGCAAGCGTCTCGATCAGCAGGCGGCCGTAGAAGCTCGGCGTCGAGTTCACGCCCGACGAGCCCATCGTGATCTCACGGGTGAGCACGTCCTGCCAGCTATTGACCGGAGTCTGATGCCAGACCGTGAGAAGCGCGGTTTCGATCGACGGCGTGCCGAGCCAGTTGAACTTGAGCGGGTCGTAGATCGCCTCCTTGGTTCCGAACAGCGGCTCGAACGGGGTGTTGTTCTGCACGTTTCCGATGACCGTGCCGTCCTTGGCGGCGACATTGAAGAGATGATTGACGGCGACGAGTCCACCGGCGCCCGACATGTTGCGCACCACCACCGATGGATTGCCGGGAATGTGGCGCGCGAGATGCGGTGCAACGGTGCGCGAGAGTGCGTCGTAGCCGCCGCCCGGCGCCGAGCTCACGATCAGCGTGACTGTCTTGCCTTTGTAGAATTCGGCGACCGGCTGGGCGCCGGCGGGTGCCGCCGCAAGCGCGGATGCCGCCATCAACAGCGGCAGCACGCGACCCATGCGGTTTGTCGGCCGGTCTTGCACATTCGCCTCCCGTCGGATCGAAACAGTCTCAATCATAGTCGGCTGCCTTGATCGCTTCGGCAAGCGTCCCTGCGACCGCTGGCCACACCTTGCCGGACCCCCTGCATGCCGGCACTATCCTCGTCTTGCCTGCGTGGAGGTCGACGATGCACCGATGCTCCTGCTTAATCGCCGCCCTCGCGGTTGCAGCGGCGGGCGCACTCGCCATGCCGCCGGCCGAGGCGCAAGACCGTTACCCCAACCGACCGATCCGGTTGGTCGTGGCCTCCGCTCCCGGCGGCGTGCACGACGTGATCGCACGGCTCTGGGCGGACGGTCTCAAGTCGTCGTTCGGCACGATCATCATCGACAATCGCGGCGGCGCTGGCGGACTCATCGGTATCACCGAGGCGGCTCGTGGCACACCCGATGGCTACACGCTCCTGCTCGGCAGCAACAGCACGCATATCCTGATCCCGCTGATCGCAAAGCAGCCCGGCTTCGATCCGATCAAGGATTTCGAGCTGGCGACGGTGTTCTCGATCACATCGACGGCAATCGCGGTGCATCCAGGCTCGCCGTTGCGGACGCTGAAGGAGCTCATGGACGCCGCCAAAGCCAACCCTGGCAAGTTGTCCTTCGCCCATGCCGGCGTCGGCTCGATCAGCCATGTCGCCGGCGAGATGTTCAAGCAACTCGCGGGCGGCCTCAACATCCTGCCAGTGCCCTACAAGGGCATGGGGCCGGCTCAGATGGACGTCGTGAGCGGCACGGTGTCGATGTTCGTGCCCAACATCACCGGCGCGGTGATCGGTCTCCACAGCAGCGGCAAAATCCGCATCCTTGCCGTCAATGCGCCCGCGCGGCATCCCGGCATGCCAGAAATTCCGACCGCGACCGAGGCCGGGCTTTCCGGAATGATCACCCAGAATTTCTTCGGCATCTACGCGCCGGCGGGAACCCCCAGAGCGGTGCTCGATCGCGTCAACGAGGCAACGCAGCAGGCGCTTGCCGACAAGGAATTTCAGCAGCGGCTCAGCAATGCGGCGTTCGATCCGGTGCCCGGCCTCGGACCGAAACAGTCCAGGGCCTACATGGCGGAGGAATTCGCGCGCTGGCGGAAGGTCGTCGAAGCGGCCGGGATTTGACGTTCGAATCCAAATGCCGACAGCCTAATTACAATTCACCCGACAACAGTGAGTGTATTGGGCTGGTGGGAATCGATCGCCGCCAGCAACTCGGGTACCAGCGGCACCAGGTTAGCAAGTCGATTCGATTTCGCCTGAAGGACGATCACGGCGACCGGCGGCTGAGCACTTAGTGCGCCAGCACCGCCAACAGCAGCAGCGCCACGATATTGGTGATCTTGATCATCGGGTTCACCGCCGGGCCGGCCGTGTCCTTGTAGGGATCGCCGACCGTATCGCCGGTGACCGCGGCCTTGTGCGCCTCGGAGCCCTTGCCACCGTAGTTGCCGTCCTCGATGTACTTTTTGGCGTTGTCCCAGGCGCCGCCGCCGGAAGTCATCGAGATCGCGACGAAGATGCCGGTGACGATGACGCCGAGCAGCATCGCGCCGACCGCCGAGAACGCCGCCGACTTGCCGGCCGCGCCGCCGCCGGCGATGAAGTAGATCGCGAAATACACCGCGATCGGAGACAGCACCGGCAACAGCGACGGCACGATCATTTCCTTGATCGCCGCCTTGGTCAGCATGTCGACAGCCGCACCGTAGTCCGGCTTGTCGGTGCCCTGCATGATGCCGGGCTTGGCCTTGAACTGCCGACGCACCTCCTCGACGATCGCGGAGGCGGCGCGGCCGACCGCGGTCATGCCCAGCGCGCCGAACAGGTACGGCAGCAGGCCGCCGAACAGCAGGCCGACGACGACGTACGGATTGCTCAACGAGAAGTCGAGCGCGACGCCCTTGAAGTACGGATACTGGGCCGCGTTCGCGATGAAGTATTTCAGGTCTTCACTGTAGGCCGCGAACAGTACCAGCGCGCCGAGGCCCGCCGAGCCGATGGCATAGCCCTTGGTCACCGCCTTGGTGGTGTTGCCGACCGCGTCGAGCGCGTCGGTCGACTTGCGCACCTCCTTGGGCAGGCCGGCCATCTCGGCGATGCCGCCGGCGTTGTCGGTCACCGGGCCGAAAGCGTCGAGCGCGACGATGAAGCCCGCGAGCGACAGCATGGTTGTCACCGCGATCGCGATGCCGAACAGGCCGGCGAGCGCGTAGGTGATGAGGATGCCGCCAATGATGACGATGGTCGGCAGCGCGGTCGATTCCAGCGAGATCGCCAGGCCCTGGATGATGTTGGTGCCGTGGCCGGTGACGGACGCCTTGGCGATCGACTGCACCGGGCGGAAGTTGGTGCCGGTGTAGTATTCGGTGATCCACACGATCAGTCCGGTCACCGCCAGCCCGACCACGCCGCACCAGAACAGCGCGGTGCTGCTGAACGTCATGTTCGCGACTTTTACCGGCACGCCGAAACCGACGAGCCAATGGATGACCAGCGCCAGCGCCGGCAGCGAGAGCACGCCGGTGACAATCAGGCCCTTATAGAGCGCGCCCATGATCGACTGGCTGGCGCCGAGTTTCACGAAGAACGTGCCGATGATCGAGGTGACGATGCAGACGCCGCCGATGGCGAGCGGGAGCGTCATCATGTTCAGGAGATTTGGCGTGCCGGCGAAGAAGATCGCTGCCAGCACCATGGTGGCGACCGCGGTCACCGCATAGGTCTCGAACAGGTCCGCCGCCATGCCGGCGCAGTCGCCGACATTGTCGCCGACATTGTCGGCGATGGTGGCGGGATTGCGCGGATCGTCCTCCGGGATGCCGGCCTCGACCTTGCCGACGAGGTCGCCGCCCACGTCGGCGCCCTTGGTGAAGATGCCGCCGCCGAGACGGGCGAAGATCGAGATCAACGAGGCGCCGAAGCCGAGTGCGACCAGGGCGTCGACCACGGTCCGGCTATTGGGGGCGTAGCCGAGCGGGCCAATCAGCAGCCAGAAATAAACCGTGACCCCGAGCAGCGCGAGGCCGGCGACCAGCATCCCGGTGATGGCGCCGGCCTTGAAGGCGAGTTCCAGTCCGCCGGCGAGCGAGCCGATGGCGGCCTGGGCGGTGCGGACGTTCGCCTGCACCGAAATATTCATGCCGATGAAGCCGGCCGCGCCCGACAGCACCGCACCGATCAGGAAGCCGATCGCCACCAGCAGGCCGAGGAAGTACCAGACCACGACGAAGATCACCGCCCCGACGATGCCGATGGTGGTGTATTGCCGCTTGAGATAGGCCTGCGCGCCCTCGCGCACGGCGGCGGCGATCTCCTGCATGCGCGCACTGCCGGGATCGGCCTTCAGCACCGACATGGTCGCCCAGGCGCCATAGGCAATGGCGAGCAGACCGCAAACGATGATCACCCCTAGAGCTGTCATTGATGAGAATCCCGGTTGATCGTGGCCGCCGAACAAAGCCTTGCCCGGCTTGAGGAATTTCGATACCGGCCGCGCTGGCGGGCCGAAGGCGCGCGGACATTGCCAAAAACGCCCGCGCTACGCAATGTTTGCGAGGCAATTCTCCCGTTTGGCTGGAGGTCAGGGCATGGGTTGGAAGGTACTGAAATTGTGGGCGTTTCTTGCGGCGTCCATCGCTCTGATGGCGCCGAAGGCGTTGGCGACCGAGGATCTCGCCTGCACGATCGACGACGCCAACCTCGCTTTCGCAATGTTCGCCAGCACCAATCGCGACCACGGGACCATCGTGGGCATGACCGAGGGCACGCTGACGCTGAAGGCGAACGCGCTCGCAAAGATGGGACGCGCACGTTCAAGGTTGAGCGCGAGCACATCATCCAGCAATGGTTCCTGCAGCGGGAATTGCGCATCGCCGTCAACATCGAGAACGACAGCGGCTCGTTGCTGCTCGCGATCACCGGGCAAGGCAACCGAACGCAGGAACGCTACTCGGGGCGGTATGTCCTTAAATTGTCGTCTCCGGACGGCGGCGCGCGCACCGTCATCGGGCGCATAAAGGATTGCAGTGCGGGCTAGCGGCCCGTCGTCGGCGTGTCATCAAACCAACATTGAAGCGCCGGTACGTTCGCGCCATCAGGAATTGTTGGGGCGCGCTTCGTCCAAGCATTATTGCCGGCCATTGACGCATTCAGGGGTCGGACTTGAGCCTCATTCCCCTGCCTGCCCAGGTCGTCGACCTGATCGGAAACTGCGGCGCCATTCTTACGACCGTGTGCTGGCTGCCGCAGGCCATCAAGATCATTCGCGACCGTGATACCCGCGCGCTTTCGCTGCCGACCAACCTCGCATTCACGCTCGGCATGCTGCTTTGGCTGCTCTACGGCATGGCCCTGCCCGACTGGCCGTTGATCTGGTCAAGCAGCGTGACGGTCGCGCTGATGCTGGTGATCGTCGCGCTGAAGATCCGCTACGGCTAATCACGCCGCTTGTGAGCGCGGGCGCAGGGCCTGCCAGATGAGCAATACCCCGGCAGTCAGGATGACCGGAAACACGATGTTGTTGACCGCAGCCCACCCAAGACTTGTGAGCAGGGCCCCGGACGCAAACGAGCCGACCGCCATCGAGCCGAACACCAGGAAGTCGTTGAACGCTTGCACCTTGTTGCGTTCTTCCGGACGGTGGCACTGGGTGACCATCGTCGTTGCGCCAACGAAGGCGAAATTCCAGCCGACGCCCAGCAAGCAGAGCCCGATCCAAAAGTGCCAGAGCGAGGTGCCGGCGATGCTGATGATCGCGCTCAGCACGATAAGGCTCAGCCCGATGCCAATCATGCGCTCGATGCCGAAACGCAGGATCAGCGAGCCGGTCACCAGACTCGGCACGAACATCCCCAGGATGTGCCACTGGATGCCGAGCGTCGCCTCGCTCACCGTATGATTGCAATCGACCATGGCAAGCGGCGCGGCCGTCATCACCATGTTCATCATAGAATAGCTGGCGACGCCGCAGGCCACGGCCGCGATGAACCGGGGCTGGCGCGCAATCTCGGAGATCGGCCGACCGGGGTTTGCGGTAATGTGCGCCGATGGCATGGGGATTTTGACCAGCATCAAGACCGCCGCCGACACCAGCGCCACGGCCGCCTGGGCGAGGAACGTGCCGGCGAAGAGATACGGCTGCCAAAGGTCCTTAGTGAAAATCACGAGCTGCGAGCCGAACAATCCGGCGAAGATGCCTCCGACCATCACCCAGGAAATCGCCTTCGGCCGAAACTTGTCGCTCGCGGTGTCGGCGGCGGCAAAGCGATAGGACTGATGTGCGGCCGCATAGAAGCCGCTGAACAGCGCGGCCAGGCAGAACAGAACGAACGACGCCGAGAGCACGGCGGCGCAGGCGGCAAGACCGGTCAGCACGCCGAACGCCGTGCCCACGAAGAACGACGTGCGGCGGCCATAGCGGCGGGCAAGCCAACCATTTGGCAAGGCCCCTATCCACATGCCGAGCACATAGATGGAGACCGGGACCGTTGCGAGGTTGCGGTCCGGCGCCAGCATCGCGCCGACAATGGCGCCGGTGGCAATCAGCACGACGTTGTTGCCGCCGGCGAGCGCCTGCGCGACCGCAAGGATCATCGCATTGCGCCGGGCGAGCCGGTCGCCGGCAGCTGCGTCGATCGAGGCTTCGGCCAGCGCCGACATCATCATCCTCCAAGACAGGGCGCGCGTGAAACGGCGCCATGTCTATCGGCTCGAAGTGAAAATTGCCACCTTGCTCCACGCGGGGCGGCAATGCCCGGTCTGGAATAGCCCGTCAGGCGCGCGGGAACGCCAGCGCACCCGGATGCCGGATCACCACTGAGCATGCATCGGCCGGCGATTTCGCCCCGATCTGGCCGAGGGAGGCGCGTGCCTCGTCGATCATGAGGTCGATGACATGTTTCGGCCCATCTCCGCCGAGCGCTCCAAGGCCCCAGAGGAACGCCTTGCCGGCAAACGCCGCATGCGCCCCGAGCGCCAGTGCGCGCACCACATCAAGACCGCTGCGCACGCCCGAATCAAACAGCACGGTCGCGCGCGAGCCGACCTGCGTTGCGACCGCCGGCAGCACGTCGATCGGCGCCGGCAGCGCCTCGATCTGGCGCCCGCCGTGGTTTGACACCCAGATGCCGTCGACGCCAAGCGCGATCGCCCGCTCGGCGTCGGCCGGATGCATGATGCCCTTGAGGACCAGCGGCTTCTTCCATTTATCACGGAAGCGCGCAATCTCGTCCCAGGTGAACGCGCCGCCAATCTCGCTGCGCGCAAAGCCGATCACCTCGTTGACGCTCGCATTCTTGCCGGCGTAGTCCTTGATGTTGGCGAAGCGTGGGTGACCGTGCTGCCAAAGCGACTTCAGCCAGCCGGGCGACCGCAGCATTTCGTAGATCATGCGCGGTCCCGGCGAGAACTTGCCCCCGCCGAGCCCGACGACGACCTCGCGCGGACGCACGGTGCGGACCGGCACGTCGACCGTCATCACCAACACATGCACGCCCGCCGCCTCGCAGCGGCGCATCAGCTCGAAACCGAGCCAATGGTCGTTGCGCGCCATCCGGTAAAGCTGGAACCACAGAACGTCCGGCGCGAGCTTCGCCGCCTGCTCGATGGTGATGCCACCGACGGTCCCGAGCGTATAGGGGACGCCAGCGCGCTGCGCGGCTTGCGCCATATAGGTGTCTGCGCCTGGCCAGACGATCGCCGGCCCGCCCATCGGCGCGATCCCGATCGGCGCCGCATACTTGCGGCCGAACAGTTCGACATCGACCGGCGGCAATGCGGGCATCACGCCGTAGCGCGGGACGAGCTCCACCGCATCGAGCCCCGCCCAATTCCGCCTGATGCCACCGTCGGAGCCGGCGCCGCCGTCGCTGTATTCGAAGGCGAAGCGGGGGATGCGGCGGCTTGCACGGCGGCGCAGATAGGCGATGGTGGGAAATTGCGTACGGAGCTTGTCCCCGCCCCGGTAGGCGGCCTGCTGCGCGGCCGAAACCGTCGCCGTCGTCGCCGCCGTCCTGTCGTCCATGGAAATCCCTCCGTGCGTCGTTTAAAAATGACTGAACGACACCTGTTTGAACAGCATCGGCTTGCCGTCGCCGGCGAGGAAGCGCGGCGACGCCTTGACCGCGGTGATGCGGCCGATCGCAGCGACCGGCACGCGGGCGGCTTCCGCGGCGGCGCGGAACGCGACAAGCCGGTCCGGCGGCACCGTGCACACGATTTCGTAGTCGTCGCCGCCGGTGAGCACTTTTTCCATGGCGGCCGGATCGGACCCAACGACGCTCACCGCCGCGTCCGAGAGCGGCACGCGCGTCACATCGATTTCGGCAGAAACGCCGGACGCGTCGCACAGCTTGCCGAGGTCGCCGGCAAGCCCGTCGGAGACGTCCATCGCCGCGGTGGCGTTGAGCCGGATCGCCTCGGCCAGTGCGTTGCGCGGCTGCGGCAGCAGATAGCGGCGGATCAGGTGATAGCTGTATTTGTTGTCGAGCCGCCAGCGCTTGGCGGCGGTGACGACGTCACGCAGCTCAAGTCCTAATGCGGCGTCCCCGATCGTGCCGGTCACCATCACCGCGTCACCGGCCTGCGCGCCGCTGCGGCGGACCATCGTATTCTTCGGCACCGATCCGAGCGCCGTGATCGAAATCGCCACCGGGCCCGCGGTCCGCACGGAATCGCCGCCGAGAAGCGGACATTCAAAAAGCTCGGCGTCGGTCCCGAGGCCGCGCGCAAACAGTTCCACCCAGGTCTCCGGCAGCGATTTGGGCAAGGCCAGGGTGAGCAAAAAGCCGACAGGCTTCGCGCCTTTGGCCGCGAGATCGGAGAGATTCACCCGCAGCGCCTTCTTCGCCACCATGTCGGCGGCGTCTTCCGGGAAGAAATGCACGCCGCCGACCACCGCGTCGGCGGTCAGCACGAGGTCGTGGCCGGCGGGCGGCGCGAGCATCGCCGCGTCGTCGGTCAGGCCAAGCGCAGCCGGATGGGTCGCGAGCGGGCGGAAATAGGTCGCGATCAAACGATCTTCTGTCGATTGCGGATCGCCGGCCGCCATAGCCCTACCCCGTCCGCTCGAATTCGGCGGCACGCAGCTTGCGCGCGATCTGGTCGAGGACGGCATTGACCATACCGGTCTCGTCGCGCTCCACGAAGGCATGCGCGACGTCGACATATTCGGAGACGACGACACGCCCCGGCACGTCGCGCCGGTGGTCGAGCTCATAGGCGCCGGCGCGCAGCACCGCGCGCAGGATCGCCTCGATGCGCTTGAGCGGCCAGGTCTTCGCCAAGGCGTCGTCGATCAACGGATCAAGCTTGCGCTGCTCGCGCACCACGCCACCGACAATGTCACGGAAGAAGGCGGCTTCGGCCGGCAGATATTGTTCGCCCTCGACTTCGCGTCCGATCCAATGGCTTTCGAACTCGGCCAGGATGTCGTTGAGACCGGTCGACGCGATGTCCATCTGGTAGAGCGCCTGTACTGCCGCGAGGCGCGCCGCCCCGCGCCGGTTGGCCTTACGCTCCTCGGATGATTGACAGTGCGTCATGTTGCTACGCGGCTCCGCGCTTGAGACGGATGAGCGCAAGCGCTGCGCGCGCGGCATCACCGCCCTTGTCGCCCTTGTCGACCTGGGCGCGTTCGCGCGCCTGCGCGTCGGTGTCCACGGTAATGATGCCGTTACCGATCGGAATGCGTCGTGCCACCGACAGGTCCATCAACGCGCGCGCCGATTCGAACGACACGATCTCGAAATGCAACGTCTCGCCGCGGATGACGCAGCCGAGCCCGACCGCGCCGTCGAAAGGCCTGCCCGCCCGTTCGGCGGCGTCGAGCACAATCGCGATCGCCGGCGGCACCTCCAGCGAGCCCGGCACGCTCAGGCGCTCGTAGGTGCCACCGGCCGCATCGATGGCGCGGGCGGCGCCAGCCAGCAGCGCGTCTGCGATATCCTCATAAAAGCGCGCCTCGACGATCAGGAGGCGCGCGCCCGCAAGGTCGCCTGCATCGGTGCCGGCGGTCCGGCGCGGCTCGGCCATTCGTTGTCTCCACGTGTTGCGGAGTCAGTACAAGCGGATCGGGATAGCCGCAAGGGCAGCCTGCGGCTGGCAGCGCCGGACGTCGCCGCTCAGCCCGGCACCAGAAGCCGCGCCGCGTAGCGGGCCATGAGGTCGACTTCCAGGTTGACCTCGTCGCCCGCCGCGAGCGCGCCCAGCGTCGTGACCTTGAGCGTGTGCGGAATGATCAGCACCGTGAAGGTGTCGCCGTCGACGTCGTTGACGGTCAGCGATACCCCGTCGAGCGTGACCGATCCTTTCGGCGCGATGAAGCGCGCCAGCGGCGCCGGCGCGCGCAGCGTCATCCGCGCCATCTCGGTCAGGTCTTCGCGCCGGACGAGTGTCGCGAGTCCGTCCACGTGCCCGGCGACGATATGCCCGCCGAGTTCGTCGCCCACCTTCAGTGCACGCTCCAGGTTGATCGTCGTCCCGTGCCGCCAGCCGCCGACCGTCGTCAGCCGCAACGTCTCGGCGGCGGCATCGACGGAAAACCAGGTGCGGCCATCCTCCTCGCCGATGGCCACGACGGTGAGACAGACGCCGGAGCAGGCGATCGAGGCGCCCTCGACGATCGACGCGCGCGGATAGCTGCAGGCGACCTTGATCCGATGCAGCCCCTCCGCGCGCTGGCGCACCGCAACGACGTCGCCGATGTCGGTCACGATTCCGGTGAACATCTATGTCTCACAGTACCGGCATGAGCTTACGCGTTTGCAGGAAATCAATCACCAGGGCGTCGAAACCGGCCGGGTCTTCGAGGCAGCAGGCGTGTCCGGTGCCGAGCAGGACCTTGTGCACCGCTCCCGGCACGAGGCTTGCGGTCGTCTGCCCGGCGGGCAGCGAATGGTCGAACTCGCCGTTGATCACCAGCGTCGGCACTTTCATAGAACCGAGGCGGTCGGTCGTCGCGGTGTGGTTACCGGCCATGAAGACCTGCGCAATCGCCTCGCCCTTGAGGCGTGACTCGCGCTCGACCCACATGTGCAGGAGATGCCTGCCGAGGCGGCTCTCGGCAAAGGCCGGCGCGACCAGCTGGCGCAGATGCTTGATGTGATAGTCGCCGAGGTCCTTGCGATAGTTGTCGATACGGGTCTGGTAACGCGCGCTCGATCCACTGTTGCCGCCCACCAGGATGACCGCGTCGAAAAGCTCCGGATGGTCGAGCGCCAACAGCAGCGCGATCGACGAGCCGACGCTGCAGCCACCCAGGATCGCGCGCGAGATCTTGAGATCGCGCATGACGCCGACCACGTCGTCGCTCATGTCTTTGAGCGAGTACGGCGTCGTGACCTTACTCGACCGGCCATAGCCCCGGATGTCGATCCCGATCACCTTGAACCAGGTCGAGAAATGCGCGCTCTGGTACATCCACAGATCATGGTCGAATGGATTGGCGTGGACGAGCACCATCGCCAGCCCGTCGCCCTTCACCTCGTACCAGATGTCGACCCCGTTGCTGCGGCTGAACGGCATCGCGCCCTCACGCCACGGCCTTGAGCACCGCGGTCGGGTGCTTATGCCAGACCGGGTCGGCGGCCTTGAAGCCCGCGACCTTCATCGAATGTTGATGCAGCGGCACACCGCCGAACTTGTCGAAATGATCGTAGTCCAGGAAACAGCCGCCAGGCTTCAGCAGGCCGCGCACGGCCTCGTAACAAGCCGCCATGGCGGGAAGGTCCTTGAGATTATGGATTGCGATGCCCGAGACCACCAGATCGAACGGCCCGCCGACCTTCTGCGGCCAGGCCGGGTCGTTCAGGTCACATTGGACATAGCGGATGGCGCGGTCGTGGCTCGCAAACCTCTCGCGGGCGCGCGCCAGCATGTGTTCGGAGAAATCCTGCAAGGTCATCCGCGCCGCGGGAAACGCGTCGAGCACCGCCTCGGTGACGACGCCCGCGCCGCCGCCGACATCGAGAACGTCGATCGCGGCGTCGGCCGGATACGGCACCGCCGCGATCAAGGCCTCGAGGATCGGCATGCGCTCGGCCATGCGGCGTGCATCCCGCGCGATCCAGTCGTCGACATAACGATCCGAATGCCAATCGTGCGGATGATCGTGATGCTGGTTGTGCTCATGGCTGTGGCCATGATCACGGTGATGATCGTGGCCATGGTGATGCTCATGACCATGGTCGTGGCCGTGATCATGGCCATGCGCATGGCCGTGCTTGGGATCGTGAGACATCCGTTATCTCCTCGCGGCCAATCATCACGCCGCCGTGTTACGGGTCAATCGGGAGGCCGCGCGAAGCGTTGGACGGTATCGGCTCCGGCCGTTTCGGTCTGTGTCATGGACAGCCGCGGCGACGCGGTCAATGCATCGAGTGGCAGCCCCTCCAGCGCATCGATCCCGTCGGGTCCGATGGCGTTGGGCGACCGGAACACGACGGCCTCGTCAACAAGATCGGCGCTGATGAAGGCCGCCGACACGATCGGCCCCGCCTCGATCATCAGGCGGGTGATCCCTCGCCCAGCCAACGTTTGCAGCACGGCGCCGAGGTCGAGCCTGCCGCCCGCCGAGCCGACGCGCAGCACCTCGACGTTTCGTACCTGCAAGGCCTGCTCGCGATCCGGCGGCGCGCCGTCGCTGGTGACCACCCACAACGGCACCTCGCGCGCGGTCGCGACCAGCCGGCTCTCAAGCGGCAACCGCAAGCCACCGTCGAGCACGACCCGCACCGGCGAACGGTCGGCCATGCCGGGTAGCCGGCAGGTCAGCAGTGGATCGTCCGACAGCGCCGTGCCGACGCCGGTGAGGACGGCGTCGCTCATCGCGCGCATCAGGTGGACGCCGTTGCGCACGGCCGAGCCGGTGATTTGCACCGGCCGCCGGCCTGACAGTCCGGCCTTGCCGTCGGCGGAGACGGCGAGCTTGAGAATCGTGTGCGGGCGAGCGTCGGTCATGCGACGGATATGGCCGGCATGGTCGCGACGCGCGTCGTCGGCGCCCACACCGACCTCGACGGTCACGCCGTTTTCAGCCAGCCGCCAATGGCCTGCGCCAGCGACCTGCGGATTCGGATCGGCGAGTGCCGACACCACCCGCGTGATGCCGGCCTTGATGATGGCGTCGGTGCAAGGCGGCGTCTGGCCGTGGTGCGAACAGGGCTCGAGCGTCACATAGAGTGTCGCGCCGCGTGCGGCGTCGCCGGCCCGGCCCAGCGCTTCGGTCTCCGCATGCGGGCGGCCACCCGGCTGGGTCCAGCCGCGCCCGACGATCGCCGGCCCCGCGCCATCGTCACCCACCACCACGGCGCCAACCGCCGGGTTGGGCCAGGTGCGCCCAAGCCCGCGGCGGCCGAGCGCAAGCGCCAACGCCATGAAGCGTTCGTCATCGGAGCTGTTGGTCATCTGTTGCATACGACTGCGGCATCCGGTCAACTACGCGACCCGCACCGACCATACACCATCTGAAAAACGAGCAGCATGACGTCGCCTCCCAATATCCTGTTCTTTATCACCGACCAGCTTCGCGCCGACCATATCGGCTGCTACGGCAACCGCACCGTGCGCACGCCGGCCATCAACTCGATCGCCGCACGCGGCGTCGCCTTCGATCGCTTCTATGTCGCGAGCCCGGTCTGCCAGCCCAACCGTGCGACACTCGCCACCGGACGGATGCCGTCCCTGCACGGCGTGCGCTTCAACGGCATCTCGCTGTCGCTTGCCGCCAACACGTTCGTCGAGGTCCTGCGCGCCGACGGCTGGCGCACGGCGCTGATCGGCAAGAGCCATTTGCAGAATTTCACCGGCCTGCCGCCATCGCTCAGGAAAACTGAGACACCCGCGGGCTATGAAACACCTCCCAAAGGCTATGACGAGGCCGAAAAGGAGGATCGCGCCGACCCCATCTACGACCAGGAGAACGGCCGCGAATGGGCGAGCAATCCGGAGCATGTCCTGCGCCTGCCCTATTACGGTTTCGACCACGTCGAACTGTGTTCCGGCCACGCCACCCAGGTGCATGGCAACTACACGCAGTGGCTGCGCGAACGCCGTGCCGACGGCGACGCGCTGCGCGGGCCGAACAACCAGCTGTCCCACGACTATGTGATGCCGCAAGCCTGGCGCACCGCGCTGCCCGAGGAGCTCTATCCGACCTCCTATGTGGTCGAACGCACGCTCGCCTGGCTCGACGACTTCGCGAGGCGCAAGGATGGCGCGCCCTTCTTCCTGCAATGCTCGTTTCCCGATCCGCATCACCCGTTCACGCCGCCGGGGCGCTACTGGGACATGTACAAACCGGCGGACGTGGAGCTACCTCCCGCCTTCCATATCGGCAATCGGCCGCAACCGCCGCATGTGGCAGCGCTGCACGCCGCCCGCGACAACGGAACCCGCGTGTCGGATTCACAGCCGGCCTTTGCCGTCAACGAGCGCGAAACGCGCGAAGCGATCGCGCTCACCTACGGCATGATCACCATGATCGACGACGGGATCGCCAAGGTGCTCAAGCGCCTCAATGAGCTTGGTCTGAGCAAGGACACGGTCGTGATCTTCACCAGCGACCACGGCGACCTGATGGGAGATCATCAGCTCATGCTGAAGGGCCCGTTCGGCTATCGCGGCCTGGTCCGCGTGCCGTTCATCTGGGCCGAGCCCGATGGCGCGCATGCGGGCACGCGCGCCGACGCACTGTCCGGCACGCTCGACATCGCCACTACCATGCTCGATCGCGCGCGCATCGCCCCCTACAACGGAATTCAGGGCAAGAGCGTGCTGCCGGCGATGGCTGGCGGCGCCGGGCATGACGGGATCCTGATCGAATACGGGTCGCAGCGTCCGCTTCACGGCACGACCGGCGAGTTGGCGATGCGCACGCTGGTCGATCAGCGCTTCCGGATCACCTACTACCGCGGCGTGCCCTGGGGTGAATTCTACGACCTCGAAAACGACCCGCTCGAGATGGACAATCTCTGGGACGATCCCGCGGCGGCAAGCGCCAAGCGCGACATGACGGAGCGGCTGCTGCACAAGATGATGGAGCTTGCCGAACGCAGCCCGCGCCCGACCCGAAGCGCCTGAGTCCGGACATCGTCGCGTCTGGCGGATGCAAACCGGGACGGACTTCGCGCGGCTCAGCGCTGGCCGGTGCTGGAGACCGCCTGAAACGCGTTGACCAGGCCGGCGCCGAAATCGCGGTTGCGCTCGCCGCGGCCCAGCGAGCGCGCGGTCCGCGTCAGGATCCGGCGGACGTCACTGGGCGTGAGCTTCGGGTTGCGCTCGATCAGGAGCGCCGCGACCCCGCTGACATGGGCGGCGGCAACCGACGTACCGGTGGTAAATTGGAAATTGCCGCCCGGCGCAGGCACGAGCACGTCGACGCCGGGCGCCGCCACGGCGATGTGGTTTCCGCGGTTGGCGCCGGCGTACAGCCGGTCCTCGATGTCGGTCGCGGTCACCGCGATGACATTGCGGTCGGCCGCGGGATAGAGCGGCGGCGAGTTCGGGCCGGCATTGCCGGCGGCGGCAATCAGCACGATGCCCCGCTTCGACGCCCGGTCGAGCACTTCGCTGAGGCGGGGATCGGACGGTCCGGCAAAGCTCATATTCATGATGCGGGCGCCGTTCTCGGCCGCCCATTCGATGCCCTTGATGATGTTGAACGTGGTGCCCTCGCCGCCGGCGGTTCGCGGATCGAACGCCCGCACCGCCAGCACCCCGACGCGTGGTGCCACGCCGAGCACGGTACGCCGGGCCGCGATCGCGCCCGCCATGCCGGTGCCGTGGGGATGCGACGGCCCGTTGCCGGCCGCGGCGTCGAAGCTGCGCACGACGGCCTCGGCAAGGTCCGGATGCGACGTATCGATGCCGGAATCGATCACCGCGACCAGGATCCGGTTGCCCGTCGCCAGCCGGTGCGCTTCCGGGAGATTGAGCTTCCCGGGCGCATACTGGTCGCCGGTCATCTGCGGGATTTGGTTCTCCGCCAGCGCAAACAGGTGGTTCGCCTGTGCGCCGGCGACCAGCCCCTCGCCCAACATGCCGAGGATCATCTCGCGGACCGTGCCGCCGCCGTCGATCCGCCAGCGATGCAGCGTGCGACCGGTGAGGCGGAAGGTCTGCGTCTCCAGGCGGGTCATCGAATGGCGCGCCGCGATCACGTCGAGCTGCCGTGTCGGCACGCTCGACGGGATGTCGAGAATCACCTCGTTGGACAGGTGGGGCGCACCGAGCGCCGGCAGATTAAATCCTTTGCGCGCGACCGTCGTCTTGCCTTTCGGAGAGCCACCTTTGCCCGCGCCACCTGCGCCCGCGCCCGGCGGCGGCAAATTGACGGGCAGCAGCGGCGGCGGATCGCTGGGCGGAGGCTCCGGCGGCAACCCGGGTTCCGGCGTCGGAAACAGCCGCGCGGCGATGAAGGCGCCCAGCGTCACCCCGAGGATGCCGCCAACGACATACAAGACGACGTTACGATTGGAATCCGAATTGCCAGGTCGCGGCGGCGGATTCGGACACTCCGTCGGAGGACACTGCTGCGCGGCTGCGCTTTGCACACCCAGCGCCAACGCCAGTAACATCGCCAAGAACGTGCGGAAAAACGTCCGGGTCATCAACTGACCGGCCCCCCAAAAAACGCGGTGTCCCCGGCAACGCAACAAAAGCGCCACCACCCATCAGGACGTTGCCACAACCCCATGGCAAAACTGTGTTATCAGAATACCACCGCAAGCACGGTCAACAACCGCGGCGGCGGCCTACTGATTTCCGGTAAATAACAGCGCAATTCCTTGCGACGCCCTGCAATCGGGTGCAACAGAGAAGACCCCTAAAACCGGCCATTACCGGCAATTTCCCATTGCAGCCCATTGCAGCCCGTTGCACCCAAGCGCATGCTGGCGTACCTTGTAGGTACGGAAATTCGCAGGGGGCGACACATGCCGCGCATTGCACTGACCGACCGATTTATCGCTGGCGCCAAGGCAAAAGGCGCGCCCCAACTTGATTACTTCGACGCGGGGACGCCGGGGCTTGCGTTGCGCGTTTCCGCCAATGGCGTGAAGACCTGGAGCTTCATCTTCACATCGCCGAAGGATGGCAAGCGCTCGCGCATGACGCTCGGCCGTTATCCGCAAACCAAGCTGGCGAACGCCCGTGGCTTGGCGATCGAGGCGCGTGGGCACCTCGATGGCGACAGAGACCCAAGGGAAGCTCTGGCGGGCCCCGACGGCGGCATGACCGTAGCGACGTTAGTCAATTCCTATGTCGAGAAATACGTTCGGCCGGAGTTGCGGCGCCCTGCCGATGTCGAGCGCAGGTTCAATAAGAACGTCCTGCCGGTCATCGGGTCAGTAAGGATTGGCGACCTACATCGCCGTGACATCAACCGCGTGATCGATCCAATCTTGAAGCGTGGCAGCCCTACCGAGGCGGCGCGCTGCTTTGCCTACCTTAGGGCGATGGTTCGCTGGGGCGTGGCTCGCGGTGACCTTGACCGCAACCCGATGGAGGGAATGCGGAAGCCCGGCGAGCAGGCGCCGCGTGAGCGCGTGCTAACCGACAAGGAGCTGGCAGCAGTCTGGGCCGCGCTGCCGAAGGCGCTGCGAAGGTCGACGCAATGCCAGCGCATCGTCAGGCTTTGCGCCATCACGGCGCAGCGTGTCGGCGAGGTTGCCGGTATGAAGCCTGACGAACTCGATCTTAAGACGGCCACATGGACCATCCCAGGCGCGCGGACCAAGAACGGGTACAAACATTCGGTGCCGTTGTCGCGTCTCGCGGTCGAGATAATCAAGGAAGCGATAGCGGACGCGGGGAAGGAATCGAAGTACCTGTTCCCGAATGGCGATGGTGATGATCCGCTTGCGGTCAACACAATCGCGAGAACCATCCGCCTCGCCAATCAGCCGGACGATGAAAGACCGCGGGGGCGGTTTGGCATCGAACACTGGCGCATGCACGATCTCAGGCGGACGGCCGTCAGCAACATGGCGCAGCTTGGCGTCGCGCCGATCGTCCTAGGGCATGTGATCAATCACCGGAGCGTCACCAGGGCAGGCGTGACACTCAGCGTCTACAGCCACTACGACTACGCGAAGGAAAAACGCGCGGCACTCGAGCTGTGGGCCGATCGGCTCGCGGCGATCGTCGGCAAGGGCGCGGCTGACGTTATTTCGATCAAAGGGGGTCGCCGATGAAAAGGGGGCGGGGACAACCGCCACTGAAACCGTCGATCACTATGACGATTTGGGTGATGGTCGAGTTAATGCGTGATCGGCAACAGGTAACGCGTGAGCGGTGGAGCGTAAGAGAGGGCTGCAGGCGCTTGGAAAAGCATCTGGCCGCGTGCTTCCTGGGCGGCAAGCGCCTTTCTCTTGAGACGATCCGCGATCACTACAAAAAATTTGAGCGCGTGATGCGACGCTCCAATTCCGGGGCCGTGGTAGAGCAGGCAAGGCAGCGGCTCGCCGTTCGCTCGGCTTAAGCGCGATCTATTCGGCTGGGACACCAGCACATGGGCGTTGGTCCTCGATCCGTTTCAACTCGAAGCCTCAGGCTACAAACTCACGCTGGAACCAATCAAACCGAATACTTCACCCACGAATTGAATACTTCACCCACGATGTTGTGGCCGATGTCTTGCCGGCCATCAAGCGATAATCTTTTAGTGCTTCCCGTTGCAACGCAATTCAACGCAACGGGTGAAGCTCATGAGTGACGACCTGCTCGACGTTTACGAAGCCTGCCGTTTCATCGGCGGCTCGCGTCCGATCAATCCCGCGAACTCTGTGGCGTGGCGTGAAGGCCGGCCGATTCTCCAAGCCCGTCAAGATTGGCGCGCAGGCGGTGCGATGGCGCCGTGACGAACTGCGGGCCGACATTGAGCGGATGGCCGCGGCGCGCGAAACCGGCGACGGCGAGGCAACGTGATCGGTGTTCGCCCGCAACGGCGAGCGCCCCGCGTCGGCGGTGACCGACAACGGGGCGCGGAAGTCTGCTGACGCCAAAGACAGCAGTCAGGCTTCTAGCCGCCCATCGAACAGCACGCAAGTTGCCATCCCGGCGAGCGCCCGTGATTTCAGCCTGCTAAAACCACGGACCCCACATCCCAGTTTTTACAAATTGTGGCAAAGCCCGATGCGGGCAAACGGAAGCAACGCAAGGAGAAGCGGCAGCCGAAGCTGACGCGGGTGGCCTTCCGGGTCTCAAGGTTGATGGAGTTCTGCACCAGGCGGGAATTGCAGAATCAGACCGGGCACGGCGTCGAGGAGTGGCCGCTCGTCGTGCTCAAGGAGTTGATGGACAACGCGCTCGACGCCTGCGAGGAGGCCGAAGTCGCCCCGGTGATCTCGATCACCGTCAAGCCTGGATCGATCATCATCAAGGACAACGGTAACGGCATCAAGACCAGCACCATCAAGTCGATCCTCGACTACAGCATTCGGGTGTCGTCACGCGAAGCTTACGTCTCGCCGACCAGCGGCGCGCAGGGCAACGCGCTCAAGACGATCCTCGCGATGGGCTACGTGCTCGACCGCGAGCGCCAGGACAGCAATGCCGAGGCGGTGGGGGTGACAATCATCGAGACCCGCGGCCTCGAGCACCGCATCGAGTTCCGGGTCGACCACGTAAACAACGAGCCGCAGATCACCCACACCACCGCGCCGTCGCCGGTCAAGACCGGGACGCGGATCACGATCAACTGGCCGGTGATTCAAGCCTTCGAGCGGCGCGACGCTCCTGGACTATGCGCGGGACGATTTCATAAGGCTCGCCAAAGGCTATGTCTGGTTCAACCCGCATCTGACCCTGCGCGGCTCTTGGTACGGCAAGGAGTTCATCAACGTTGCAGCGACCAACCCCGACTGGGAAAAATGGGGGCCGCGCAATCCGACCAGCGCGCATTGGTACGACGAGACACGGCTACAGCGTTATCTCGCCGCGCATGTAGCCCGCGATCGCGATCTGCGGCGGCATCGCACGGTGCGAGAATTCATCGCCGAATTCCGCGGGCTTTCCGGCACTGCCATTCAGCGCAAGGTGCTGGAAGAAGTCGGCTGCTCGCATCAGTCCTTGGCTGCGTTCTTCGGCGCCGAGCAAGTCAACCGTGCTGGCATCGCCAAGCTGCTGGCCTCGATGCGCAAGCACACCAAGCCGGTGGCCGCCAAGCATCTCGGCATCATCGGCGAAGATCATCTCAAGCACCGGTTCCTCGCCGCCGGCGGCAACGCCGACACGTTCAAATATCAACAGCGCAAGGGCACGACCAGCGAAGGCATCCCATACATCGTCGAGTTTGCTTTCGGCCTGCATCAATCCGGCTTGACGCAGGGCGCCAGCATCTCCCGCAAGTTCATCACCGGCGCCAACTGGAGCGTCGGGATCAACAATCCGTTCCGCGCCTTCGGGTCAACCGGCGAAGGGCTGGAGAGCACGTTGGCGAAGGTGCGCGCGAACGCCAGCTCGCCGGTGATCTGCGCCCTGCATCTGGCGTCGGCGTACATCCAGTACGCGGATCGCGGCAAGTCCTCGATCATCCTGACCGACAACGCGAGCCAGCCCGATGACTAAGCAACCGCGCCCGCGAAACATCGCCAACGACATTCTCGACGTAGTGGAAACCGCGACCAGCAAATGGACGCGGCAGAAGAAATCGGAGGAACGGCATCCCGGCATGATCCGGTATCGCGCCTCGCGGATGACCAAGGAGCCGCGGATGTCGCAGAAGGAGGCTGCGTGGGAGGTCATGGAAGCGGCCTACATGGCCGCGAGCGGCAACGACACCCTGCCGGCCATGGCGCGCCAGATCTATTACCAGGCACGCCCGAAGATCATGGAGCTGACCGACGATAAGCAACTCGACTACGGATATTTCTCGCAGGTCCTGCTGCCCGACTACATCGAGGAGCACGGCGTCAATTGGAATGTGGTCTATGACGCCCGCGGCCATTTCGAGGAGCCGCATACCAACCGCAGCATCGGCTGCGGGACGATCGAGGTCGGCAACTATCTGGACGCGATGAAGGACCCGGAAGTCATCGCGGCAGAGTTTGCGGAGGCGAACGTCAACATCATCGGGCCCTCCGGCGGCATCAGCGCGGTGTCTGTTCTGCGAAAAGGAAGGCTTCAACCCGCTGTTCAAGGCGGTGAACCTCGCCAACCGTTACGACCTGATGATCATCTCGACGAAGGGCGTGTCCGTCACCGCCGCGCGGCGGCTGGTCGACGACGTCTGTGGCGACAACAACATTCCGCTATTCGTACTGCACGACTTCGACGTCGCCGGGTTCATGATCCTTGGAACGCTGCAGCGCGACACTCGACGCTACCAGTTCTTAAACACCTTCGAGGTCGTCGATCTGGGCCTCCGCCTCGACGACATCGCCGGCCTCGAGCGGGAGCCCGCCGCGGCGACCAAGACCAGCGCGGCCGACCTGCGCAACCAATTGGCTGAAAACGGCGCCACCCCGAGGAGATCGCGATCCTGCTCGACGAGCGGGTCGAGATCAACGCAATGCCCAGCGATGCGTTGATTGCAATGATCGAGCGCAAGTTGAAGGACTATGGCATGAAGAAAGTCATCCCGGACGATGACCTGCTCGGCGAGGTGTATCGGGCATTCCATCGCAGCAAAGAGCTGCGAGAAGAATTCGAGAAAATGGAGAGCGAGTTCGAGGAGAGCAAAATCAAGGTCCCGAAGAACCTGAAAAACCAAGTCCGGGCAGTGCTCAACAAGCATCCCGATCTGCGCTGGGACGATGCACGTCCAAGTCGTGCTCGATAAAACCCAACTGGATCGCGTGCGACGAGGGAAAGAACGGGACAAGAGCCAAGGCCGGCAATTTCGTTGCCGATGACGACGAGGAGGCGGCGGAGCCATGACCAGCCGTGCGAAGAACCGAAACGTGACCGCGAATGGTGGCGCGCGGAGGCCGTGCGTTGCGGCACCGACTGGAGCTCGTTGTTACGGCAGCGGCTCCGGGTGTTGCATTGGATTTGCTGCTGCCGGCCACCACTCGCGCACTGGGTCAAGTTGGAGGCCGCGAAATGATGTGTCCAACCTGCGGCGCCGATCCTTGCCTGAATCCATCGTTTTGCCGCGTGTGTCGGACTGCCGATGATCGCATCGCCGCTGATCAAGTTATTGCAGACATCAAATGCAAGCGAGAATACAAGGCGAACGGGAGCGCCAACGATAGCGCGCAATCCGGCGAGCCGCTGCCGTTCCTCGATATGTCCTCTTGGGATCACGAGCCGATCCCGGAACGCAAATGGGCGATCAGGGATCGCGTGCCGCTGAAACAAGCCGGTTATTCTCCGGCGAAGGCGGCACCGGCAAAAGCATCATCGAACTGATGAAGAATGTCGCGCCATGTCAGCGGCAGAGGACTGGTTGGGCTCGATGCCAGAGCTAGGACCGGCCTTCTATCTCGGTGCTGAGGATGACAAGGAGGAACTCCATATCCGTCTGGCGGCAATAGCGAAGCACTACGACGTGACGTTCAAGGAGCTGACCGAAGGCGGCTTGCATGTGCTGCCGCTGCTCGGCAAGGACGCGACATTGCTGTGCGCTGTCACCAAAAGCGGCAGGATCGAGACCACGAACCTCTACAGGCAGATCTACGAGGCGGCGGGCGATATCAAGCCGAAGAACATCTGCATCGACACGTTGAGCGCGGGCTTTCGCCGGCAACGAGATCGACCGGGTGCAGGTCTACGCCTTCGCGATGCACATGCAGGCGCTGGCGATGGTGGCTGGGGGATCGGTACGATCCTGAGCCATCCGAGCTTGCCGGGCATGGCGTCAGGACTCGGGTATCTCGGGTTCGACGGCTTGGCATGGCGCCTTCCGCTTTCGGCAGTACCTGAAGGGCGTCAAGGAGGAGGCAGGCGAACAGCCTGACGACGATTTGCGCGAACTGGAGTTCAAGAAGAACCAGTACGGGCCGCGAGGGCAGAGACCATCGTGCTGCGGTACAGACGCGGCCTGTTCCTGCCTTGGGTAGCAGCACGCTCGAAAAGGCCGTGCATGAGGCTAAGGCCGATAACCTGTTCCTCGAACTGCTGGCCCGGTTCAACAAGCAAGGCCGCAACCTGAGCGACAAAACCGGCCCGACCTATGCACCGGCCTTGTTCACTCAAGAGGCTGAGGCCAAGGCCGCTCAGTATCGGAAGGCAGGCGCTCGCCGACGCCATGCGCCGGCTATTCGCCGCCAACAAGCTGCATATGGAGCCCTATGGCTATCCATCGCGATGGAACATTCAGGATCGCAGCCGGACCAAAACCATGACTGCCGAACGACTGCCGAACCACTGCCGAACCACTGTGTGTGTCACCCCCCATACCCCCCTGCGAGTGGCACAGCAGGGTGCCACGCTCGCCTTGGAGGGCTTCGCGGGCACCCGGCCACTCCGACTAGACCCGTTGCGCCATAGAGAGAGTGCACAAGAGTTCATGTGCATAGGAGGAGCTGGCCATGAAGCCATTCCAGTCGCCGCGTGAAATGCTAGATGCAACTGAACTATGTTCGGCGAAGCCGGTCGCCAATGCGCCGAGGTGGTTCTGCGCTGGGCGGCAACGTTGTTTGCCGTGCCGCTCGACGCCTTGAACATTCGCGTTGTGTTGGCACCCGTCGAGCTCGGTCCTTACAATCGTCATGCTGGGTATCACTACGGTGCCGACGCCGGCACGTTCATCCTCGGCAATCGCCATGTCGTGGAGCTGAAGGGTGGCACGCTCGTGTTGACGCAACGAGCTGCGCAGCATTTGGCCAGGTATGAGGATTTTATTGTCCACGAGCTCACGCACGCGCGCCAGGCACAGTTGCTGCGTGCGAATGGATGGAAGGCAACACGCGGGGCACACCGCGATCTCGGATGGTACACGGCAGTGGCGGAAGCCTCTCCACAATATCTAGGCGTCGAACTGCCACGTTCATGCTGGCCTACGGGGCCGCGCACGCGCAAAGGTACGCTGACTGAGGTGGAGCTGACGCATTGTCTCGTCCTTGCGCATGTTGGCTGAAATGAATGATCCGCGTTTACCGAAGATAGCACACAAGTTGGTGTGTAATCGCATCGCAGGGGGGGTAGGAAAATGTTCCAGGCGGTCGCGCAGTATGACCGCCGCCGTCCTTTCGCGTTAAATTCCGCGATTGCCGGAGTTATGGTCGACCAATGGCACCGGACCTCAAGCCTAAAGAAGCGCGGCGCCCCATTTGGCCGCGCCAAGGGAAGCTGGCGTCACGGAAAATATTCACATGCCGTCCGCGCCCAACGTCAGGCGGAGGCAGAGACGGAGACACGGGCGGCGGCGGAGTGGGTGCGCCAGCATCCTCATCGGACTTTGGATTACGACGCCGATCATCCGGGAGCTGGACCGTCTTCGGGCGGATCGGGAGCAAGAGGAATACTGGACTTTACTGACGAGGCACTAACCCACTTGTTTAGGACAGACCGCCGTCAGGTGCGGGTTGCCCCCCAATGCTTTAGGGGTTGCCTGCGGGTCATTTTGCTTAATTTTCGGAAATAGCTCCCAGTGCAAACGGAGGGCGGGCGGCGGTCATACGAAGGAGATGGGGCGGAACAATTTCATACCCCCCGTCAAATGAACGACGCCACAGCGACGTTGCTTGAGCGGATCGGCCTCATCATGGCCGAGCTCGAGCGGCTGCGCGCTGACGTGCTGTGCCTGGATGCTGACGAGAAGGGTCTAAGCATTGCTGACACCCTTGCCGGCGAGCCCGCCGACGACTTCGCCGCGCACAATCTGATTGACTGCCAGTCGGCGTCACAGCGTTTCAACTATCCAGCCGACACACTTCAGGAAATGGGCTCGCCTAGAAGGCTGCGGCAAGAAAACCGCCGGCCGCTGGCTGATCTCGATCCCGCGCGTTCACCGTCGGCTCAACGGCGCCTAGCGTCGTCGCGTTTGTCGCGTTTGACGTGTCGCGTTTCGGGGCGCTGGTTTTCCGAGATCACAGCGCAAAGGATAATCTGATGATGGCGCCCGAAGTCTCAACCGCAAATTTCCACTGGCTGGCGCGAAGTTTGGCGGTCCAAGCAAGTCCCTTCCCGGCGAGTTCGATAAATGGGCCGAGCGTAACAACTGCCCGGATCGCGTGCGTCGAATCGTGAAGGCCCCAATCGCCGGCGGTACAACACTTGATGACGCGTGGGGCGGTGCCGTCGCCGGCGACTTTAAAAACACAGTCGTCGCCTTCAGGGACTCCTTGAGGACGAGATCAATTTTTTTCAGTTTGTTGTCGGACAACGCCTTCGTCCGCGTGCCGCTTTACAAGCGGGTCGCGGTGACGACGGCCGCCGCCTGCAGTTGGATCGTCGGCGAGGGCAAGCCGGTACCGCTCTCGCAGACTCTCGCCTCGCAAACCAAATGCTGACGCCAATCCGCGCCGCCGCGCTGATCGTCGTGAGCGATGAACTCATCGGCGATACTTTCTGCCGCCGGGCAAGCGCTATTCACGTCGCGAACTGCAAAGGCGCAGTTGCCGACGCGACGGATCAAAAATTTTTCGATCTCGTTATCGACGACGTGACCGATGCCGAGATCATCGAGAGCACCGGTGACGATGCCGCCGCGATCCTGACCGATCTGCGCGCCGCGTTGATGGCAGTCGGTGTCGGCGGCAACAGCGCCTTGTATTGGGTTGCAAGTCAGACGTGGCAAAACTTTTGTCAACGCACCGCAGGAATTTCCAGCTGCAAGCGCAATGAGCGGCGGTGAATTACTTGAATCTGCCGATGCTGGTCAGCAGTGCCCTCACTCCTGGTGAACTTGTGTTGCTTGGACGCCGCTGGCATTGCCGCCGACGCCGGCACAATCGAGCTCAAGGCCGGCGGCCAGACAGACATCGAGATGGAGGACGCGCCCACTCAGGACGCAACCACCGGCACCGCCACCGCGGCGTCGGTGTCGCATGTTCCAGCCCAACTCCACCGCGATCATGGCGACCGCAATCTTTGGTTGCGAACTGCTGCGCAGTGATGCTGTTGCCAAGATCGTCGACATGGGTGAGGCTACTGCGTGAGCGAACGCGATCAGCGAGTGAAGCCGCCGGCAACCGTGCGGCGGAGAGGAAAATGTCGACCGAGGATGCCAGGGCCATTATCTCTGCGGCCTGTGCGACGTTAGGCTCCCTATATCCAGCAGCTCCATGAACGCATCGCGGAATTGGAAACGAGGGCGTATTTGCACGAGCTGGAGTCTGGACGTCGAGAGAAGGCGTATGGCGTCGGTAGCGTCGTTAGCCATCACGGTTCAGCATGGGTCGCAAACAAGCAACGTGTCGCAACCCGGCGATGAAAATAGATCACTGGCGAATGTTTGTGAAACGCGGGCGGGATGCCAAAGGCGCGTCAGCGGCCGATCGGGCGGATCGAGAGGATGAGCTAGAAGCACGATTGGAAGACTGAACGCACGCCATTGCCAAAAAAGCACACTCTGCGGCGGTGGAACACATGCAGCTCAATGTCTGCGAAGACGGCCGCTCCGTTTCCGTTATTGCGGAAATGTCGGACGGCACCGATATCGTGGTCGGCTTTGATCTTCCGGCTTTTGTTCATCCGGACGATGATAATGAGCACCGGCGGCTCGCGGCTGAATTTTCACCCGCTGCCGACGAGCGGGACGATGACAGCGCAAGCCTAAAGTTCCGGCTGACGCAATGGGAGGCGAGCGAGCTCGCATCCATATCTGCGTCGTTGACGCAGTCCGCAAATTCGCCTGGCCGGATCGCCGGTTTTTTCACGTGCCCAATGGCGAGGTGCGGGATCCGCGAACCGGCGCCAAACTAAAAGCCATGGGGACAAGACGCGGCGTGGCGGATCTGGTGTTCATCCGTCCTGGTGCGCCGCCGTTGTTTCTGGAATTGAGGATCGCGTTGGTCGGCAGTCTGCAACGCAGGTCGAATTTCAGGCCGCAGCGGAACGTGCCGGCGCACAGTACGCGGTTGCGCACTCGCTCGATGCTGCGCTGGCTGTGCTGTGGCAGCGCGGATTCCTGGCGCGCAAGCTGACGTGACTGCTCGCCGTAACGGCGGGGCCGCTTCCTTCGACCTCGAAGCGCCATCACCACACTCCGAACACCGCGGTCAGAACAAGCACGACAACGGTGAGGCCCGCAGCGCGATGGCGATCGTCCGCATGTAGTCGCCGTCAAGGAACCACCGAGTTCTCAATGGTCTGGGCCTGGCCTCGCTCGTTTTTCAAAACGGTCCTGGCGCGCGTTTCATGTTGAAAACAGGTGATGGCCCTCGTCTTGGGCAAACGAGGGCCACGGTCCTGCAATCTGGGATCGGAGGGGGGTCGAGGGGTTGCCAGGACGACAGCACGTCAGCACTGCCGGACAAGCGCTAGCAATCACGCTGAGGTATAACGGGCCCCCTACCAAAGGATGCGGCGGGGTGCCGCGCGCGGCCCCTCGTTTTTACGATAGGTCTTCAAGCAGCCGCCCGGTTCACGCCGGGCGGTTTTTCGTTTAGGCTTCCATCCCCATGCGGTTCCATCCCATGCGGTCAGATTGGCGCAACGAGTTCAAGCAGCTTGACGTCGAACAGGTGCGTGCAGAAGTTAACGCCTCGATATGGGGAGAAGAAAAGCTGCGGGCCGCGCGGCGATGGTTATGGTGGCAGGAGCATTCCCTGACAGTCGCTGCCCTTATCATCACCGCGTTTATATCTGCCGCAGCCGTTGCGACATTCATTTTGAAGTAGCATCGCGATCAACCGGAAGGCCCGCCCGGTTCACGCCGGGCGGTTTTGTTATTGCTGTTCCATCGCCTCTGTGCTGGCATAAGCGCGTCCGCCCCTAAGCGGACCGCGCATACCTTTGGCCCCGTCGAAGGCGGCCCGCCCCCTATCTGGGCCTGGATCGGCGGGAGGCGCTTCACCGCCCTCCAAATTTAATGCTGTTTGATTGTAGAGTTTTGCGATCCCGAGAAACGTTTTTTTGCGTTCTTCGTTCCGGGTCTGCTCGGCTTCCTGGAGACACTCTCGCGCTAGTTCCCTGTAGTCGGCTGCTGCTTTCATGATGCGAGCTCCCAATTCACACCACAATCTCGGACTTTACAATTCGATCACAGGCGGCAAGTTTCAGAAAGCTAATTAGGACACTTATGCAATGGAATTAGGACAGTGGGGTCGAATTAGGACAGTACCCGACAATTGCAGCCGCACGCCGGGCGGTTTTTCGTTCCGGGGGCAAGGCCGACCCCCATTAACGGCACCGGCGGGCCGCGCTGCGGCTTGGTGGGCGTACCTATGGCGCACCTACGACGGGCTGTCGCCTTTGCCAGAAGCTAACAAACCCCTGATTTTATTGGCGAGTCCGGAGAGGATCGAACGATTGATCTACTGATTTCCGGTCACGTAGGCGGTGCGCACCTTCGCCAGCATGTCCGGCGTGAGATTGCTGACCGTGGCGATGAGCTTCTGCAATGCCTCGCCGGTCATCGGCCCGACCGTCAGCTTGGTCTTCTCGGTATCGGCCAGGAATTCCGGGTCCTTCATGGTGGCGTCGAACGCGCGCCGCAGCGCGGTCAGCCGATCCGGCGGGACACCCGGGGTGGTGAAGAAGGCGGAGCCGACCTCGGCCGCGACCATGATGGCGCTGAGGACCTGCCGTTCCTCGTCATTGCGCGCGAGATCGACCGCGGTCGGGATCTCCGGCAATTCCGGATGCCGCGTGAGCGAGAACTGGACGAGAATCGAGATTGTCTTCTTGGGCCACCAGTCCGGATGACCGACCTTCACCGCGGTCCAGGAGGTCGAGTGGCCCTCAACCTCGCCACGCTCGACCGCAAGCTGCGCCTCGGCCGACCCCTTGTAGCCCATGATCAATTTGAACTTGGTCCCGAACACGTTGTTCATGACGGTCGGATAGATCGACACCGTCGAGCCGGCGCCCGTTCCCGACAGGGTCGACTCATATTGCTGCGCGTCGGCGAAGGTCTTCACCTTCGACGTGTGCCACATGAACACGAGATTGATCAGCGAGTCGACGCGGCCGACCCAGCTGAGCCCGGCGGTCTTGAAGCGCACATTGGCGGTGCCGAGCCGCTCGTCGAGCGCGAGCGTCGGCGCGCCGATCGCGAGCACGGTGCCGTCCTTGGGCGCGACGCTGTAGACGTTGTTGACCGCAAGGAAGCTGCCGGCCCCCGGCATGTTCTTCGGAACGACGTTGGGCCGCCCCGGGATGTGCTTGCCGAGGTGGCGCGCGAGCGCCCGCGCGTAGGTGTCGTTGGATCCGGCGGGCGGGTAGCCGATGATCAGGTCGATCGACTTGCCCTTGTAGAACTGCTCGACCGACTGCTGCGCCGCGGCCAGCGTCGCAAGGCTCACCGCGGCGATTACGGTGGCAGCGGCGACACCCGCACGAACGATCACCTGCATCCTGGTTGTCCTTCCCTCGCACGCGTGCGCACGCACGGGCTCCGTTCTAGAAAGCCAGAATGTCTCTTTTTCGATCCTGCTCCAAGGGCGCGCCGTGACCACCGGCCGGGGCAAAAGAGCGCGCAACCCGAGGTCAGCGTGTGGCATCGGTCGCCCGAGTCCGCGACTGCCAACCCCTTGGCGATACGAAAAAATGCTGTAACGCGCGGGCGTCGCCCGCTCCTATCCATACTGACAAAGGTCTGCGGGGTCGCTAATGTCCGCCCGGGCGGCAGTTCCCCTCAGCGCGGCGCACCCGGCGCCGCGCATTCATTGGAGACGGTAATGAGGTTATCGCAGTCTTACACGCGATCGCTGGCGCTTTCGTGCCTGGCGGTCGTCATCGTGGCCGGCGCAGCGCTTGCGGAAAAATTCGAGCCGCGCGTCGGCCAGCCCGGCAAGGACGTGGTCTGGGTCCCGACGCCGCAGGCGCTGGTTGACCGGATGCTCGACATGGCCAAAGTGACACCGAGCGATTTCCTGATGGACCTGGGCTCCGGTGACGGCCGCACCGTCATCACCGCCGCGAAGCGCGGCGTCCGCGCCGTGGGCGTCGAATACAATCCGAACATGGTCAATCTGGCGCGCGAGAACGCCTCCAAGGCCGGCGCGACCGAGCTCGCGACCTTCCAGGAGGGCGACCTGTTCCAGGCCGATATCTCCAAGGCAACCGTGATCACGCTGTTCCTCCTCCCCGACATCAATCTGCGGCTGCGTCCCAAGATCCTCGACCTGAAGCCGGGCACGCGCATCGTGTCGAACTCGTTCGACATGGGCGACTGGACACCGGACCAGACGATTCAGGCCGGCCCGGAATGCACCTCATGGTGCCGCGCGCACCTCTGGCTCGTTCCCGCCAAGGTGCAGGGCACCTGGAAGCTCCCCGACGGCGGCGAACTGACGCTCGAGCAGCGGTACCAGGTCATCACCGGATCGCTGCGCGTCGGATCGAGCAACATGAACATCAATACCGGCAAGGTGATCGGAGACCAGATCACCTTCACCGCCGGGACGATGCAATACACCGGCCAGGTGAACGGAAATACGATCGAGGGCATCGCCCAGTCCGCGAGCGGCTGGCGCGCGACGCGCTGAGCAACGGTGCGACATGCAGGCGGGAGGATCGACTCCCGCCTGACCTTTGAACGCTGAGCGGGCCGCCGTCGCCGAACCGCCTTCGCATTCACTTTCGCATTTATGGAGGAAGCCATGACATCGTCCCGGTCATTTGCATGGTCCCTGCCGGCATCGGGTGTCGCGATCGTCGCGGCGCTCAGCCTTGCGCTGGCCGAGCCGAAGGCGCCGTTCGAACCGCGCGTCGGTCAAGCCGGCAAGGACGTGATCTGGGTGCCCACCGCACAGGCGCTGGTCGACCGCATGCTCGACCTCGCGCAAGTCACGCCTGCGGATCTCGTGATGGACCTCGGCTCTGGTGACGGCCGCACCGTCATTACCGCTGCGACCCGCGGCACCCGGGCGATCGGCGTCGAATACAATCCCGACATGGTGGAGCTGTCGCGGCGGAACGCGAAGACCGCGGGCGTCAGTGAGCTTGCGACGTTCGTGCAGGCCGATCTGTTCGCGACCGATTTTTCCAAGGCCACTGTGGTCACGATGTTCCTGCTGCCCAGCATCAATCTGAAGCTGCGTCCAAAGATTTTGGATATGCGGCCGGGCACGCGCGTGGTGTCGAACTCCTTCGACATGGGCGACTGGCGGCCGGAGCAGACGGTCGAAACCCACGGCGAGTGCACGTCCTATTGCCGGGCGCATCTGTGGATCGTGCCGGCCAAGATCGAGGGCACCTGGAAATTGCCGGATGGCGACCTGCGGCTGGAGCAGGCCTATCAGACGCTTCTCGGCACGTTCCGGTCCGGCAACACCACCATGAATATCACCGACGGCAAGGTCATCGGCGAGACCATCTCCTTCGTGGCCGGCGACACCCGCTACACCGGTCGCGTGAGCGGCAACGCCATCGAAGGCATCAGCCAGACGTCGACCGGCTGGCGCGCGACTCGCGGAAACTAGCGCCCACAAGCCGGGCGGGCGATGCCCGCTCTCTCAACGCGTCCGGCCGTCGACCGACCATCGGCCCGCGCCGGCGGCCGCCAGCACGATGAGTCCGCCGATGATGGATACATTCTTGAAGGCGTGGGCCATTTGATTCATCTGCTCGTCGCCTGCCGGCAAATTCCAGAAGTCGTGAAAGAAGAGCCCGGCAACGGCCGTGAACACGATCAGGCCGGCGGCGGCGAGCCGCGTCTGCCATCCCACCACGAAGAGTTCCGCAGACGGCTTCTCCAATGCCCGCGCCCGCCAGCAATTGGGGAAGCGGAAGCCCTTGCTCGCGATAGCCGCGGCGGTCCCGGAAACATCGAACAGCTTTCCGGGACCCGAGAAGATGAAGATCATCACCGGCACAATTCGGCCGATCGCTGGGGCGGCATCATCGCATCACTCCCGGTTTATGCTATCCTTGTCGGCGCCCATCACCCGGAGCCCATCATGGCACGCGACTTCGAAGACCACTGCTGGAAAGACGTCATCGATCCGGATACCTTGCAGATCTATCAGGCCTATCGCCGCAAGCTTCATGTCGGCAACAATCCGGCGGTGCTGGCGATCGATCTCTACAACAAGGCCTATCTCGGCGGGGATCGCCCGGTGGCCGAAGTCGATCGCGAATTCTCCGGCTCCTGCGGCGAGAACGCCTGGCGTGCGCTCCCGCATACCCAGAAGCTGTTCGCGGCGGCGCGCAGTGCCGGGGTGCCGGTGATCTATTCCACGCGCCATGTCGACACCGGCGGAGTGCAATCGACCAACCGCAATCTCGGCCGCCTGGCCGAGGATATCTACGACATCAAGGCGGAGCTTGCACCGCAGCCGGGCGAGCTTGTGATCTACAAGGAACGCGCCTCGGCGTTCTTCGGCACGCCGCTGATTGCGCATTTGCAGATGAAGGGCATCGACAGCCTGATCATCTGCGGCGAAAGCACGTCAGGCTGCGTGCGCGCTTCCACGGTGGACGCCTATTCCTACGGCTTCCACAACACCGTTGTCGAGGAATGCACCTACGATCGCTCGATGATCACGCACAAGGTCAATCTTTTCGACCTGCATCATAAGTATGCCGACGTGATGCACATCGAGGACGTGTTGGCGCATCTCGACGGGCTGGCCCGACAAAGCAAGGTCGCCTGAGCGACCGACAAAGCTTTGTGATTTCAGGAGCGCCGTAGTTCCCCGCCGCGGGCCGCGGGGCACAGCCCAATCGTGTCCAGCGAATGCCCATTGGATCGGCCCGGTTGAGATCATCCGACGACTAGCCTCCGTCTCCTCGCAGCATTCGCCATTGCCGTGACCGCCACGACGGGTCCGCAAGAGAGCGGAGAAGCCGGCGTCGGAGCGAAGGATGCGACAACGAGCGGCGAAGAAGCAGGCATGGTCGCAATGCCATCTCGATGCAGCGCTGCAGCGCAGGATGAGCGGCTTGGAACTTGGCACGTCGGAGCGACGCGAGAGCCCCTGCTCTCGAGTCTCCCGGCGTAGGGGGGCCCCCAAGGAGGCGTTCTGCAGCAGCGAGATGGAAGGCGACTGCGGTCCGTTCGCCGCGAGATACAAAGCGGGAGAAAATGTCCGTCCAATCGATGCTATTCGATCGGGACAGATAGGCCGTTTCGAGCAAATCGCGAAGCGGCAGCAGGCCATAAATGAACGCATGGTCGCTGAACTGTGCGTGGGCAATACAGTGCAAGAGCTGGCATTGCCTGCTCGGGACCGCAAGGCTTGCGCCTTCGACGCTCAGCTCAACAGCATGATCACGAACCTCCGCAGCTGCGAGAAAGCGACGATACTGAATGTCCAGCGGCTCGACATGCAATTCGATCGACGCTACGGCTCCCGGCCGGCCGAGCGGCGGGTAGTGATGGTGCGCCGGAAAGCCGGTATCGCAGAGTTGCGTATAGCCGTTGGCCTGCAGGATCGACGCGCAAGCGGACACTCTCTCAGCGGGCACCAAGGCATCGATATCGAGCATCATGCGCATGGCCGTGTCGGGATAGAGATTTCGAGAGGAGGCTCGCGCAGCCCTTGAGGAACACGGGCCTGACGTCAATGACATTGAGCATGCGCGTCAGCTCAATGGCCTCCGAACGAAGTTTCGCGTTGCGCTGCCGATTCAGCGTCGCCATCCCTTCGAAGTAATCGATGGCGGACTTTGCCTTTTCGTCCTGCAGTGATTTTCGGCTTAGAGCCGGCCAAACCGCGGAGGAAACCCACTGTTCGCTGGCAATGGCCACAACGTATGTCCAGGGAACCGTCCCGGACTGCAAACTCCGACGCAGCTGATCCTGGAGTTCGGGCGATTGATCGACCGAAATGACGCCGCACAAAAAATCAAGCGCTTCGCGTCGGCTCACGTCAGCATCAAGCCCCTTACCGTCCGCGTCGCCTCGGCAAGCATGCCGTAAGTCAAACAGTAGGCCGGCATGTTGCGGACAAACGTCGCGAGTGTCTCGAGCGTGTCGCCGGTGATCGGTGGCCGCACTGCAGAAGGTGCGGTGGTGATGCGGGCGCACGCATCTAGCGGCGACAGCGGTACCAGCGACGTTTCCGCACCTTCGATGTAACGCGGGAAGACGACCGCCGTCACCGGCATCGGCGCGCGGGCGATACGCTCGCGCGGAGGAGTCCAATATCGGCATTCTCGCCCCAAGCGACGGTACGTCGCGTGCCCTGCGAGATCGGGAAGGAATGGGTGCAACGCGTCCCAGCTGGCGCGTTTGAGGACGATTGGAAGCGCCGCCGGAATGACTTCAAGCCGCACGCCGGTGAGCAACACGAGGTCGTCGGCGCCGAATTGCGTACCTTCCAAGGACATCAATGCGGCCGCCAAGCTGGACTTCCCGACGCCCGAGGCGCCAGGCATCAGTACACACGAACCGGCCGTCCCGACTGCCGCCGCGTGAAGGGACATGGCCCAATCGGTCTTTTCCGTCATCCAACGGAACAACTGATAAAAAAGCGGCTCAATGATCGCATCAATGTCATTAGCGCGACCGATTTCAACGCCATTCACCCGCAACACAATCGCGCCATCATGACGATCCAGATCAATGTCCAGAGCCGCTTGACACGCCGCTGCCAATTCCAGGGGAGCCAGCATCGGGAGAAGTACGTTCGCGATCGCGCTATCCCCATAGTGGATGTCGAATGCAAGGCCGGCGGTCTCGTAGCGGCGACGCTCACCGAGCGGCCGAATAAGGCCGTAATCGCGCCAATACTGTAGCGTGTCGTTGAAGTCCTTGTGAGCCTGCGCAAGGTTGATGCCGTAATGCGCGGCGATCACGGCCGGCAAATCGGATTCGGCGATGCCTTCGACCAGACGCTCCCAGATGAAACGCGCCGTGCCATTAAACAAGAACAGCCGGTCGTCCGCCGGGCGAGCAACCAGCAACCCGTCTTCGAGCGGCGCCGAGAAATGGTCTTCAGAGGACATGAACGGTCCTGACATTTACGCATTCCCCTTTGCCGCAAGGCAAAAACATGAGCGATGGCGCCGGCAGCGCGGGCATGTTACAATCTTTCGTTAGTGCGTGTCGGGGTATGCATGGCAGACAATCCGGAAAGAGACGGTCCGGTTGGACCGGACGATGAAGAGCGGCGAGCTGCCCTCTTAAAGATCGGAAAGTACGTCGCCTATACTCAGCCGCTTGTGTTGGCCACCGTCAGCGCTGCGCGGGGGCAGCCCACCACATCCCGACCCGGCCCAACCGGACCCACCGGACCTACCGGATCCACCGGACCCACCGGACCAGGCCCGACCGGTCCCACCGGACCTACCGGACCAGGCCCGACTGGTTCCACCGGATCTACCGGAACGACTGGACCGACCGGATCTACCGGACCCACCGGACCGACCGGACCTACCGGCGCTTGATCGCAGCCCAAGGATCAACTTGTTCCCCAAGCGCGACAGCAAGTCCTCTTCCGAGCTCTCCACGACCACGGTGCCAGAGTTTCGGATCTCGTCTCTTCAAACGGACAAGTCTTCCGGTCCGATAGCAGATGCCGCGCACCGTTTGCGCGTTTGTCGTTGCGCGATCGAAACGCTAAGCCTGATCAACCGAAAACCAAAGCCGCGCCAAAGATACGCGAGTTGAACCTCTGGCGCCGGAATCTGAGCGAAATGGTTGACCGCTCTCGAATCAAGCTCATCGGCAACTTCTGCTCGCCGGACGAACTGTGCCGGGAGTGGGAGAGGATGTCGCAGGGCGGGCGCTGCTGGAACGATATCGAGGTCACGTGGGAGGATCGGGACGTCGACTTCTATGTCATTATCAACACGCCCTGGCAGGGTGAACGATACGATCCATCGCGCACGATCGTGTTTCAGATGGAACCATGGTGTGGAGAGCCGCACCAAACGTGGGGGGTGAAGACATGGGGCGAGTGGGCGGCACCTGATCCATCGCAATTCCTCCAAGTCAGAACACACCGCACACACGTCAATAACGCGTTCTGGCAACTCAAAGCGACTTACGACGTGCTTCGCACGCGGCCGATCAGCAAGTCTCGGGTTCTCGCGTCGATCTGCGGCCCGAAGTACTTCGACCCAGGCCATATCAAGCGTGTGGATTTTCTCAAATATCTTGAGCAAAAGAACGACGACGTTGTCCGCGTTGACGTGTATGCGGACAACAACCCGCTGGGCTTCACGAGTTGGGTGGGACCGCCCCCCGGTAACGAGAAGGATGCGGCGCTTATGCCGTATCGCTATTTTTTTGCGGCTGCCAACGCATCCCACCAATACCGAGATCACCTTTCACAAGTACTTTTCCGATACGCTTGGCGCGAAGATCGCCACCGCCGGCTTTGTGCACAGCTTCACGCAGGGACATGACACGGCAATCCTTTCGGAATTGCTATGCAGCATCAAGTCGTCGGGCTTGCTCGACCAACTTGACCGGCTCTTCATCGTCAACTGCGGCGACGATGCCGCACTTCCGGCAGGATTTGACGAGCACGAGGGGCGAGTCCGTCTGATCAACTTCTCCAACGACGCAAGCAGCGGAGAAAAACCAACTCTCGATCTTATCCGGACTTTCGCCTCCTTTCACGACGATGTAAGCATCCTATACCTGCATACTAAAGGTGCGTCTTATGCGCATGCCAGCCCGAACGTCGCCGACTGGCGACGATTCATGCTGTACTTCCTCGTCGAACGGCACGTCGACGCACTCGCAGCGCTTGTCGCCTGCGACGTCGTTGGTTGCGATCTCCTCGAGAAACCTCGCCGGCACTTCAGCGGGAATTTTTGGTGGGCACATGCCCGATACCTCAAATCGCTGCCGCCTGTTCCGGCGCCAGACCGACATGAGGCGGAATGGTGGGTTCTAAGTGGATGGGATGTACGCGCCGAGAGTCTTCACCAGTCAGGCAAAGATCACTACCGCGAAATCTACGGCAGAGACGAATACGTGCCGGCCGATCGTGCGCAGACGACGGGGCCGCGCCGGAGCTTAGAGCCATCGTCTTCGCCGCGGCTCGTGGAATCCGATAACGCATCCGGATCAATTTGTCTCGTCATGATCGCAAAGAATGAGGCGCATATCGTTCTTGACGCCTTGACATCAGTGCTGCCCTACATATCCGATTTTATCATTGTCGATACAGGCTCGACCGATGGAACGCAGGACGCGATCCGCGGATTCTTCTCCGCGCGTGGCATCAGTGGGCATGTGTTTGATCGGTCCTGGCGCGATTTTGGATGGAATCGGACCGAGGCGCTTGCGCTCGCCCGGGCGCACTCGACGTCAGACTATCTCTGGATGTTCGACGCCGACGACGTGTTGGAAGGGACGCCCAACCTCACTGGATTGAGTGCGGATGCTTACAATGTGCGCTTTGGCCCCGACGTCGAGTATTGGCGGCCGCAGATCTTTCGGCGTACGTTGCAATGGAAGTATGTCGGTGTCCTGCACGAGTATCCGGCCTGTGATGGGATCACGCGCCAACTCGGCCATATCGAGGGGGATTATCGGGTTCTGTCACGACGACTTGGAAGCCGGAGCAGCGGTCCACGAAAGTACGAGCAAGATGCGGCCTTGCTCGAGACAGCTCTCTCGATCGAGCCGAACAACGCCCGTCATGCGTTCTATCTCGCACAAAGCTGGTTCGATGCGAGGCAATTCAAGAAAGCGCTAGAGGCATACCGACGGCGGGCCGAGATGGGTGGATGGTCGGAAGAGGTATTCTATTCGAACTATCGCGCCGCCCAGTGCCTCCAACAGCTTGGCGCGCCCTATACAGAGATTCTCGCGGCTTACGAAAACTGCTTCCGAAAATTGCCTCACCGCGCCGAACCGCTTGTGCGCGCCGCGACGCTGGCCCGCCAGCAGGATCGTTTCCATGACGGCTACGTCATGTCACGGCGGGCCACTGGCGTTGCAAAACCAGATAACACCGCACTCTTCGTAGAAAACAATGACTACGAGTTTCGCGCGCTCGACGAGCAGGCTATCGCAGCATACTACTGCGGCTTTCCTGACGAGGCGTTCGAACTCTGCAGCAAATTGCTGGACCATCGGGCGCTTCCCGACTCCGACCGCTCGCGCATCGAGAAAAATCGGGACTACTCGGTCCCGCACATCAAGCTGGCGCTCCTGCGCTACGACGCGGAGCTCATCGCCAATCTTTCATCGCGGCAGCCTGCCCTGACACCACGCGTGACGCTTGCGGTGACGAGTTGCCGTCGAACTCGATCTTTTCATTGGGACGGTCTGTTCATTTATCAATGCATGCAGCGACCTCGATCTCGTCGACCAATTCATCTGCGTTGACGACAACTCCAGCGCGGAAGATCGCGACGAGATGAAGCGACGATTCCCGTTCTTCGAATTCATCGAAAAGGAACGGTCCGACAGAGGTCACGCACGCAGTCTCAACCTGATTCGAAAGGCCGTGCGCACGCCGTGGCTCGTGCACCTGGAAGACGACTGGCACTTTTTTGCCAGGCGACCGTACATCGGTCCAGCACTCGAGATTCTCGAGGAAGATCCCGAACTCGGACAAGTGCTTTTCAACCGTAACTATGCCGAGACGCTTGACGATCGCGAGATCGTCGGCGGCTTCCCGCGCAGCACCGTTCGACACGGATATCGATATGTTGTTCACGAGCATTATGCTGGCGAGAGCACCGAATTGCGTCGAACTCCACGGACGCAACAATTCGTACTGGCCGCACTATTCGCTTCGTCCTTCGGTTGTCAGGACCAATGTCCTCGAACGAGTTGGATCATTCGACGAAAATGCGGCGCACTTCGAGCTCGATTATGCGCAACGGTTTGTTCAGGCCGGCTTCCGGTCTGCGTTCTACGACGGCATCTATGCACTGCACACAGGGCGCCTGACGTCGGAGCGAGGCGATCCGACGCGGTTGAATGCCTATGATCTGAACGGCTGGCCGCAATTCGAGTCTTTTCCGCGCGTTCCTTGTCACGATATACCACCGAGCGCGCATGCGGATCGCGGACAATGCTTCGCCAAAGCGCTCGGCGTTAGGCTCATAAATCTCGATCGGAGACCTGACCGCTTCAACGCCTTCACGGAGCATTTGGCGGACTTGGTTGAACCTGAATTCGCATCCCGCGTCCAGCGCTTCCCCGCCATTGATGGACTGACGTTGCTCCTCACCCGCGAGATAGAACACATGTTCCGTGGCAATGACTTCAGCTTTCGCCGCGGAGTGATCGGATGTGCGCTGAGCCACCTGACACTTTGGAAGGAGCTTGCCGTGAGCGATGCGCCGGGATTTCTCATTCTGGAAGATGACGCGACGCTCTGTCGTGGCTTCACCGCACAGCTGGCCGCGCTGTGCGGTGAATTGGCTGAGCGCCACCCCACGTTCGACGTCCTCTTCCTTGGTTACTGCGATTGGCAGCCACGTCCGGACGATGACTTCGAACTCGCGGCCCACCGGCCCTCGCGGCTGCGGCGCTTCGAGAGCTCTCGTTACATCGGAGGTGCATTCGCCTATGTTGTAACTCGCCGCGGGGCACAGAAATTGCTTTCGATCGTCGAACGAGACGGCATTCAGAACGGGATCGATCGGTTCGTTGACCGCAAGCACGCCGAGCTGGAACTCTTGGTTGCGGCGCCGCACATCGCCCGAGCACCGCTGGTGCCGCCTGCCTCGGGGCTCGATAGCGACATACAAAATGACTTTGTTTCGCTGCAAAGACCTTGAAAGCAATGCGGACGCGCCCTACTGCTTGACCTTGATTTCCTGCGTGTGCTCGTCGCGCGGCTGCAGCGCGACCTTCATGCGCTCGCGCACGTCCTGCGGCGCGTTGAGCAGCCCGAGGATGACCTGAGTCAACACGTCGGCGGTCTGCGGCCTGATCTCCATGCTCTCTTTCTTGGCAGTGGCGATAAATTCCGGGTCGTGGACGGTCGCCTCGAACGCGCGGCGCAGCGCCGCCACCCGGTCGGCGGGAACGCCCGGCGTCGTGGCCAGCGGGCGTCCGACCGACGATGAATTCGCCATGAACCGCAGCAGCGGCTGATCCTCGGCGCGAACCTGCTGATCGACGATCAGCGGAACGTCGGGCAACGCCGGCTCCTTTTCGATGCCCGCCTGCATCAGCGGGATGATCTTCTTCTCTGGTATCCATGTCGGCTTCGACGCCATCCAGCCTGAATAAGGATTGGTGCCGCGGCCCTCGACCTCCCCTCGCTCCATCGCGAGATCGATGAACTGGCCGCCGGGATAGCCGAACACGATCTTGAATTTCGTGCCGAGCACGTTGTTGTAGAACGCCGGAAACTGCACGGACGCCGACCCCGCGCCGGTGGTGCCAATCGTGGTGACGCGGTTCTTGGCATCCTCGATCGTCTTGGTCGGCGAGGTGTGCCAGACCACCAGGAGCTGGTTCGAATAGACGACATTGGCAATCCAGTTGAATTCCTTGAGATCGGCCTTGAGCTGCGGCGACTGTCCCAGCGCCTGGTCGACCGCGAGGCCCTGGCTCACGATCCCGATCACAGTACCGTCCCGAGGAGCAACGTGCGCCATGTAGTTCGCGGCGGTGATGCCGCCGCCGCCCGGCATATTGACGACCACCATCGCCGGATTGCCGGGAATGTGCTTGCCCATGAAGCGGGCAATCAGCCGCGTGTACTGGTCATAGTCGCCGCCGACCGTGGTGCGCACGACGAACCGGATCTGCTTGCCCCTATAGAAATCGGCGACCGCGTCGGCTGCAGCCGGATGCAATCCGAGAAAAAGCGCGCCAACCGATATCGTGATCAATCTGATCATTACGTCGCTCCAATGCCTATTTCTGCTTGGCGGCCAATTCGAGCTCGTGCAGATCCTTCGACGCCAGCGCCGCCCTCATGCGCCCGCGCACATCTCCCGGCGTATCGAGCAGCCCGAAGATGATCTCCGCAATCTTGTTGCCCGATTGTGGGCGCACATCGAGCTTCTCTTTTTCCGTCGCCGCGATGAAGTCCGGATCCTTGGTCATCGCTTCGAACGCGCGGCGCAGCGCTGCTACCCGGTCGGCGGGAACGCCGGGAGTCGTCGCCAGCGGCCGGCCAACGGTCGAGCTGCGCGCCATGAACTCCAGCAACGGCCGATCCCGCGCCGGCACCGGCAGGTCGAGGATCAACGGCACGTTCGCAAGATCGGGCTCCTTCTCGACGCCGGCCTGCACCAGCAGATTGAGCTTGTTTTGCGGGATCCAGTCCGGATGCGTCGCCATGTAGGAGGAATACGGATTGGTGCCGCGACCTTCGACCTCGCCGCGCTCCATCGCGAGGTCGATCTCCGCGCCGCTGCGATAGCCGGTGATGATCTTAAACTTCGTGCCGAGCAGGCTGTTATAGAACAGCGGATACTGCACCGACGCGGAGCCGGCGCCGGTGGTGCCGATGGTGGTGACGCGCTGCTTCGCCTGTTCGAGCGTCTTGGTCTGAGATGTGTGCCACGTGACCAAGAGCTGGTTTGAAAATACAACATTGGCGATCCAGTTGAACTCCCGCAGATTGGCCTTGAGCTGCGGCGACTGTCCGAGAGCCTGGTCGGCGGCAAGCCCCTGGCTGACGATGCCGATCACGGTGCCGTCGCGCGGCGCGACCTCGGCCATGTAGTTGGCGGCGACGATCCCGCCGCCGCCGGTCATGTTCAGCACGATCATCGACGGATTGCCGGGGATGTACCTGCCCATGAAGCGGGCGATCAGCCGCGAATAGGCGTCGTAGTCGGTCGCCGGCAAGGTGCGTACGATCACGCGGATCTGCTTGCCGCGGTAGAAATCCGCGATTGCGTCCGCCCTGGCGGGCTCCGCGCCAAGGCCGGCAGCCAGCATCGTCACGCTCAACAGAGCGGCGCCAAACGGCGCCGCAGCCAGCGGCCTTCCCATTGCGTTCGCTCCCGTCAGGTCTTGTCGTTGTTTTTCGTTGAGATCGAAATTACTCGGCGGCTTCCCGTTTCGTCGTACCCTGCGCGTAGCGGCTCGCCGGCCGGGGCAGCCCGAGATTCTCGCGCAAGGTCTTTCCTTCATAGGCCTTGCGGTAGAGCCCGCGCCGCTGCAGCTCGGGAACGACCAGCGCGTTGAACTCGTCGAGCGAATTGGGGAAGAACGGCGGGATGACGTTGAAGCCGTCGGCGGCACCGGTGGTGAACCATTCCTCCATCAAATCGACGACGTCCTTGGGCGAGCCGACGACCTGAAAATGGCCGCGCCCGCCGGCGATGCGCTGATAGAGCTGACGGATGGTCAGGCCCTCCGCGCGCGCGGTTTCGCTCAGGAGCTGCGAGCGCGACGGCTGACCGCTTTGCTGGACGACAGGGACCGGGCCGTCGATGTCGTAGCCGGTCAGATCGAAGAACAGGTATTTGGAGAGCAAAGCGACACCCACGTCCGGGTGGATGAGGTCCTGCAGCTCCTGGTACTTGTCTTCGGCCTCCTGCCGCGTCGGCGCGACCATCACGCCGAGGCCGGGCATCACCTTGAGATGATCCGGATCGCGGCCGCAGCGCACCATGCGCTCCTTGACGTCGCGATAATATTGCCTCGCCCCGTCGATCGACTGGTGCGCGCAGAACACCACCTCGGCCGTCTCCGCCGCCAGTTGCCGGCCGTCATCCGACGCGCCGGCCTGCACCACCACCGGCTGACCTTGCGGCGAGCGCGAGACCGTGAGCGGCCCCCTCACCGTGAAGAACTCGCCGGCATGATCGAGGACGTGGCGGCGATCGGGGTCGTAGAAACGTCCGTTCTCCTTGTCGAACACGAAGGCGTCGTCATCCCACGAGTCCCACAGGCCGCGCACGATCTCGACGAACTCGCGGGCGCGCCGGTAGCGCACCTCCTTCGGCAGGTGGTCCTCGCGGCCGAAATTCTTCGATTCGGCGTCGTTCGCCGACGTCACGAGATTCCAGCCGGAGCGCCCGCCGCTGATAAGATCGAGCGAGGCGAAACGGCGGGCGATGTGATAGGGCTCGTCGTAGGTGGTCGTCGCCGTGCAGACGAGACCGATGTTCTGCGTCACCGGCGCCAGCGCGGTGAGCAGCGACATCGGATCGATCCAGGCGACATAGGTCGTGCGCGACAGCGTTTCCCGGTCGTAGCGCTCGCCGGTCAGCGCGTCGGCGGAAAACAGAAGATCGAACAGCCCGCGCTCCGCCGCTTTGGCGGTTTCGACATATTTCGCGAAATTCAATCCACCGTCGGCCCAGGCATCCTTGTGCCGCCATCCGGCGATGTGGTGCGCCGCCGGGCGCAGAAACATTCCAAGCTTGATCTGGCGCGGCGCGGTCATGAGTCCGTCTGTCAAGTTGGCGGTAGATTGTGCCCGTTCCGGCGCCTTGGCAAGTTCGCAGGCGGTGCGCGCGACGACATGATGTCGCTGAGAATTCGCCGAGAAGTCGCTAGAAAGTGATCGCCTACGAGCTTTCAATACGGCGGCAATACTGCTGACAGTCATGCCGCGCCCGGCTAATGTCCCCGCGGCGGGCGGTTCTACGGCGTCGGCAAGACGCCGCCCATTCATCGGAGGTTATCAATGAGGTTCACACAATCGGTTACCCGGTCGCTGGCCGTTGCTGGCGTCGCGGCCACGGTGACCTTGGGCATTGCGCTGGCGCAGCCGACCAAAAAGCCATTCGAACCGCAAGTCGGCCAACCGGGCAAGGATGTCATCTGGGTCCCGACCCCGGAGGCGCTGGTCGAGAAGATGCTCGATCTGACCAAGCTCACGCCGAACGACATCCATTACGATCTTGGTTCGGGCGACGGACGCACCGTCATTGCGGCAGCCAAGCGCGGCGCCAAGGCCTTCGGCGTTGAATACAACCCCGACATGGTCGAACTGTCGCGCGCCAATGCAGAGAAGGAAAAAGTCAGCGACCGCGCGACGTTCATTCAAGGCGATATCTTCAAGACCGATTTCTCGCAGGCGAACGTCATCACGCTGTACCTTCTCACCAGCCTGAATGCGAAGCTGCGTCCGACCATCCTTGAGATGCGGCCTGGCACCCGGGTGGCGTCGAATTCCTTCGACATGGGCGAGTGGCGCCCCGACACCACCGTCAACGGCTTTGACGGCTGCCAATACTGCACCGCCCACTACTGGATGGTCCCGGCCCGGGTTGCCGGCACCTGGAAGCTGCCGAACGGCGAACTGCGGCTGCAGCAGCGTTTCCAGGTGGTCAACGGAACGGCGGTGATCGGCGGCAAGGAAGTGCCGATCAGCAACGGCAAGCTGACCGGCGCCGAGATCACCTTCACCGCCGGCGGGACGCAGTACACCGGCAAGGTCGACGGCAACAGCATGGAAGGCGCCGCCGGCGGGACCGCGTTCAAGGCGACGCGCGGCTAGTGTCCCGAATCCGAAGTTCGCACACTCCGCCACACTAGAATCGTTCGGCGTTGATGAATACATGAAGGCGGGAATCGAAGTTCCCGCCTTCTCGCTTTCAGGCATCGAAGGAAAATCACCATGCAGACGAAACAGTATCCGGTCACACACACGGACGCGGAGTGGCGCAAGCTTTTGACGCCCGAGCAGTATCACATCATGCGGGAGCACGGCACGGAACGGCCGGGCAGTTGCGCGCTGAATTACGAAAAGCGCCCGGGTACGTTCGTTTGCGCCGGTTGCGACCAGCCGCTGTTCATCTCAAAGAAGAAGTTCGAGAGCGGCACCGGCTGGCCGAGCTTCAACGATCCGGTTGCGGGCGCGGTCGAAACCACGGAAGACCGCGCATTCGGAATGCTACGCACCGAGGTACATTGCAGCCGCTGCGGAAGCCATCTGGGGCACGTGTTTCCGGACGGGCCGCCACCCACCGGTCTGCGCTACTGCATCAACGGGATCGCGACCAACTTCCGGCCCGACTGACTGTACCGATCAGACTCCGAGGCGCTTGGCGAGCGCGCGAATGTAGCGCCGATCGTCCTGGGCGAGGGTGCCGTCGCCAAGCTGGCGCTTCATATCGGTGAGGTCTTCGCGCAGGTCGTCCGATACGCCCTTGCGCAGCAGGCGGTCGATCAGCCGCATCGTCTCAGCCGCGTCCGGATTGGCGAGGGATGGTTCGTGACCCTCATCCGGCTTTGGCTCCTCGTCGTCGGCGCGATCCGTCCGGATCAGGTCGTCCCAGGACATACCGGATTCGGCGGCTTTTCGGTGCAGCGCGCGGGCCGTTTCGAGGACCGTTGCGTCGTCCTCGGAACCGAGGCGATTAAGCAATTCGACTAAAGCCGCGCGATCCACATCCCTCATGGAAATCCCCCACGCATCGAAAAGGCCTCGGAAATGAGCGGATTAGGGCGGGCACGCCCCCCGCGCAAGCCCCTTCAATCGGACGACCCGCGCCAAAGTGATCCGGCATGGCCTTGCCGGGCAGTGGCATCCCCGCCTAGAGTCCCCATGACAAGGCCGCTGGTCCTGTCAGCGGCGGCCCCGGCAAGCGACATCATGCTCCGACGCGCATTCTTGAGCTTCGTCCCGGCGCTCCTGGCGCTGACGTTCCTGTGTGGAACGGCAGGCACCAGCGTTGGCGGACCGGAAGCCAGCGCGACGTCGGCGAACATTGGAGCCGCGCCCGCTCCGGTCGCCCACGGAACTCTGACCCAGGATATCCCCGACGGCGTAGCCAGTCCGTGCGCCGACGAGGATGACGGTCCCGACGATCGCATCGTCCGGATCGCCACAACGATTGTATGGCCTGAGCTCGCGTTCAAGTCGTGGATTTTCTGCGCGAGCGACGGCGTCAGCCTCACCCACCGGCCCTGCGCCGCTCCCGCCCGAGCACCTCCGACCGCCTGAGTCAGGATCGCGCCCGCTCTCCGGCGAGAACGGCGCGAACGCGCGTGAAAAACCGCGCCCTGCTCATGCAACGAGACCGGTCGGGTCGGTGCTTTTCCACCTTCGGGTGGAATCCTCCCACAGCCTCGGCCTGACCGGACCTCTGCATCGTTAGGGCGCTGATCCCCGTCCATCGTGCCGTCGTCCCCGGCAAAACGTCCGGGCTCCGACTGGCGGACCGAAGCGAAGCCGCAAGCCGCCGATCGCAGGCGCTCGCTGTGGAGAGAACCCATGAAGTTGATGACCTACTACATCGCGCTTGCGCTTCTCGGCGACGCCCTCGCCGTCGCACTCTGCCTTGCCATCGAGATGGTGGTGCCGTGGATCAGCATGCCGATCTTCCTGACCTTGTTCTTCCTAATTCTGTGGGCAGCGTGGGTCCTCGCCGTCAAGCTGACCGAGCCGAAAGCTGGATCCGCACCGCTTCGCGGTGCAACGAGCGACCAGCGGGCCTAACCGCCGTCCCTCTCGGGTTCGCTGGAACGACGGGGAAGCCGGTGCAAAGCCGGCTTCCCCTGCGGTCTCCGCATGATCGACCTTTTCCGTTCGTTGCCCTATTGTGGGGACCGGTCTGGCCCCAATAGCAATACGAACAGGAGGACGCATGTCGGAGCCCGTCTGGAACCAGTTTCTTACAGAACGCGATCGGGCGGTGTTCAACGCGTCCGGCTACGGCACCCGCGGCGGGTTCGGCAAGCGTCCGGCGCTGATCATCATCGATGTGAATTGGGCGTTTTGCGGCGACCGGCCGGAGCCGATCCTGGAATCGATCAAACGCTGGCGGAATTCCTGCGGCGAGGACGCCTGGGTCGCCCTGCCCTACATCCGCTCCCTGATCGACAAATGCCATCAGAAGGGCGTGCCGGTGATCTACACCACCGGCGTGCGCCGCGAGGACAATTGGGATGCCGGCTCCTGGAGCTGGAAGAACAACCGCAACAACGAGGACGTTCACGCGCTGGTGCCGAACATCGACAGCAACGAGATCGTCGCCCCGATCGCGCCGGCACCCCAGGACATCGTCGTCTACAAGCAGAAGCCGTCCGGTTTCTTCGGCTCCAACATGGCGAGCTACCTGACGCTGCTCGGCTGCGACAGCGTGATCGTCACCGGCACCACCACGTCCGGCTGCGTACGCGCGACCGTTCTCGACGCCTTCAGCCTCAATTACCGGGTCGCGATCGCTGAAGAGGGCTGCTTCGACCGCTCGCAGGCGAGCCATGCGATCAATCTCTGCGACATGAACGCGAAATATGCCGATGTCGTGAAGACATCCGAGGCGCTGGCCTTCCTCGACAGCCTCAAGCCGGGGATGTTCGAGCTTCCGAAAGGGTCGACGGCGTCGCCGCCCGGCGCGCGGGCAAGAATGGCGGCGCGCGCCTGAACTGCCGATTGGTCGCGATCCTCCAGGAGGATGCCATGACCACGGGAAGCGTGGGTACCCTGCTCGCGTTAGCCGGCCTGCTTGTCTCCGGCTCCGCCGTCGCCCAGGGCGTCGCCGAGTTCTACAAGGGCAGGCAGATCGACCTGTATATCGGTACGCCGCCGGGCGGCGGCTACGATCAGTACGGCCGCGTGCTCGGCCGGTACCTGTCCCGACACATTCCCGGAAATCCCGCCATCGTCTTCCGCAACATGCCGGCGGGCGGCGGCCGGCAGGCGATGAACCACGTCTACAACGTGGCGCCCGCTGACGGCACCGCCTTCGGCACGACGTTGCGCAACATCGCCTTCGACCCGCTGTTCGGCGAAGAGGCGACCCGCATCGACGCCGGCAAGCTCTCCTGGATCGGCAGCCTCAACAGCGAGGTGAGCGTATGCGTGGCCTGGCACACCTCGCCGTTCCGGACCGTCGCCGATCTCCGCAAGGCGGAAATCCTGATGGGGTCGAGCGGGCCGACCTCGTCCGACACCATCCAGGCGCGGCTCCTGAACCGCATCGCCGGCACCAAGATGCGGCTCGTGCACGGCTACAAAGGCTCAATCGAGGTCCACATCGCGATGGAGCGCGGCGAGGTGCAGGGCCGCTGCGGCCTCGGCTGGGACTCGATCGTTTCGCGTTACCAGCACTGGATCAAGCGACAACAAGGTTGCGGTGCTCGCCCAGTTTGCGCTGCGGAAACACCCCGACATTCCGAACGTCACTTCGATCCTCGATCTCGCGCAGAAGGAAGAAGGCAAGCAGCTCGTCGACGTCATGCTGGCGCCGCTGGAGATGGGCCGCCCGTACTTCGCGCCGCCCAATGTACCGGCGGACCGGGTGCTGGCGTTGCGCCGGGCATTCGATGCTACAACCAAGGACGAGGAGTTCCTGGCCGACGTGAAGAAGCAGAAGATGGAGCTGTCGCCCTTGAGCGGCGAAGACGTCGCCGCGCTGGTGCAGCGCATTTACGCGACGCCGAGATCGGTTGTCGACATCGCCAAGCAGATCGCCGCCGGCGGCTGAGACGGAGAACGGACATGAGCACCGCAACAATCGAATCCGATGTCAAGGCGCAGGTATTTCGGCTGCGGACGCCGCTGCTCAGCCAGGGGCGCAGCCACACGATTCTCGCGTCCAGCAAGGCCGACACCGGCGCGATGAATGTGGCCATCAAATGCTACGCCGAGGGCGGCGAGAACGAGTTTCACGCCCACGCCAAAGAGGACCACACTTTCATCGTGCTGCAGGGCCGCGCCCGCTTCCATCAGCCGGGCCAGCCCGCCCGCGAGCTCGGGCGCAACGAGGGCATCCTCCTCCCCGCCGGCGCCCTCTACAAATTCGAGGTCGCTTCGGCCGAACCGTTGGTCCTCTTGCGGGTCGGCAATGTCTGGCAGCCGGTCGATGGCGAGACCACTGCCGACAACAGCGGGCGGCAGGATACGCAGGGCACGGAGTTCGGCTCGCACGCCAAGGCCAACAAGGGCTCGAAGGGCGTTCCGATCCCGGGCGCGTTCTACGAGTAGAGTCCCGCGCGCGGAGCGACAATATGGGTAACAACGGCCGCATCCGCGCTGTCTATATGCAGCAGTTCGCCAAGGACGACCTCCTGCCGCTGCTTGCCAGCCATCACATGCTCGACATTGCGGCGGTGAGAAGCGCGGCCGAGCTGCGCGACGTGCTTCCCGGCGCCGAGCTCCTGATCGCCAACAACCGGTTCTACGACGAGGAGGTCGGCCGCGTTGTGATGGCACTCGGCAAGGACTTGCGCTGGATCCAGTTCTGGACCGCCGGCATCGAACGCGGCATCCGCTTCGGGATGCCGCGCGGCATTCCGGTCTGCGCCGCCCCCGGCGTCAAGGGCCCGACGGTGGCCGAGCATGCCATGCTGCTTCTGCTGGCGAGCTTCCGGCGCTTCCGCGAGATCGAGCGGGCACGGGCGAGACGCGAATGGATCCGCGACCAGATGCACGAGACTTCGCGCACGCTCGAGGGCGCGACCCTGGTCATCGTCGGTTTCGGCGCCATCGGGCAGGAGATCGCGCGCAAGGCGAAGGCCTTCGACATGCGCGTGATCACGGTGACGCGCGCCGGCCGCTCCGGGCCAACGGTCGATCAGGCGGTCAGCCGCCAGCAGTTGCACGGCGTGCTGCCGCAGGCCGACGCCGTGGTGCTCTGCCTGCCGGTGGAGCCCGACACCATCGGGATGTTCGGCGACGCCGAGTTTGCGAGCATGAAACCGGACGCGCTGTTTGTGAATGTCGGCCGCGGCGAGCTCGTCGATGAGGCGGCGCTCATCCGCGCGCTGGCCGCAGAGCGCATCGGGGGCGCCGCGCTCGATGTCACCACGGTCGAGCCGCTGCCGGCCGACAGCCCGCTGTGGACGTTCGACAACGTGCTGATCTCCCCGCACAGCGGCGGCTGCGGCCAGGACGGCTCCGAGCGGTTCAACGCCATCTTCGCGGAGAACCTGCGCCGCTACCGCGCCGGCGAGGCGCTCATCGGCGTGGTCGACTGGGAGAAGATTGCGGACGGAGTGGCCGTCTAGAACTCACTTCGGCAAGCCGCCGGACGCGGCCACCACCTTCGTCCATTTGTCGATCTCGCGCAGGATGTAAGCGGAGAACTCAGCTGGCGTCTGTGGCATCGGCTCCGAACCAATTGCGCGAATGCGGTCCACCACCGCTGGTTCCTTGAGTTCCGCGACGATGGCTGCGTTGAGCCGCGCGATCACCGCCGGCGGCGTGCCGGCGGGCGCAACGATGCCGTACCAGCCAAAGAACTCGAAGCCCGGCAGGCCCTGCTCCGCGAAGGTCGGGGTGTCCTTGAGCCGTGGGAAGCGCGTGGCCGAGGAGATTGCGATCAGCTTCAGCTTGCCGCTCTCCACCGCCGACACCGCGGCGGGCGGATCGACAATCCCGAGCGTGACGTGGCCACCGATGACGTCGGTCACCACCGGCACGGTGCCCTTGTAGGGAATGAGCGGCACCTTGGTGCCGGCCATCTGGTTGAACATCTCGGCGGTGAGATGCATCAGCGTGCCGTTGCCGCCGTGCCCGATCGCAAGTTGCTGGCGTTTCGACAGCGCGATGACATCGCGTAGTGACGTCGCCGCAAACGATGGTGAGGCGGCAAGCATGAAGGGCGAGCCGCCAAGCGCTGTGACCGGCGCGAGGTCTGTGCGCGGGTCGTAAGTCATCTTCTCACCGAGCGCGACATTGCCGGCGAGTGCGCCGGCACCGCTCAGTCCCAGGGTGTAGCCGTCGGGCGCCGAATTGGCGATGCCCGCGATGGCGACCATGCCGCCGGCGCCGGCGCGGTTCTCGATCACCACCGTCTGGCCGAGCCGCTTCTCCAGGCCAGGCTGCAGCAGCCTGCCGACCACGTCGGTGCTTCCGCCCGGCGGAAAGCTGACCACAATCCGGATCGGCCGATCCGGCCAGGTGCCCTGCGCCGCGGCAGCGCCGACGAACCCCATGGAGATCATGATCACCATGGCGGCGGTGCGGACAAACGACGTCATCACGTTATGAACCTCCCGGACGAACGCCCTCATGCTCGCTATCCCCCTAATGGCCTTTGAACAGGTCCTCGTAGAACTTGCGCGCCTGCTCCTGCGTTTCCGGCGACATCTTCATGGAGGCGCCGATCACCTCCTGCAGCGCCGCGCCCGGCAACAGGTCGAGCACGATGCCGAGCTTCTCGATGTCGGCCAGAAACGCGGGATCCGCGACCATCGCCTGGTATGCCGTCCGCAGAGCCGCAAGCCGATCGGCCGGCAGGCCGGGCGGCGTCGCCAACGAACGGCCGACCTCCGCGGTCACGTTAAAGACCCCGAGGAACGCCCTCTCGACTTCGTTGTTGCCGAACTCGCCCAAGGTCGGCGCATCGGGGAATTCCTTCAGCTGCCGCACGCCTTGCACGAAGATCGGAACCAGATCGCCGCTTTCGAGCTTGGGCCAGTGCAACGAACGCAGCGCGTCCATCGAGGTCGCCGCCACGTCGACCTCGCCGCGCTCGAGCGCCAGGAAACTCTCGCCGGTCGAGCGGTAGCCGGCGACGACCTTGAATTTCGTGCCGGCGATCCGGTTGAGGATGACGGGCGCCTGCCCCGGAACCGATTGCGCACCCGGCGCGCCGGCCGCGACCTCGCGCGCCTTGACGTCGGCGAGCGAGCGGATGCCGGATTTCTTGCTGGCGACGCCGATCGAGGCGAAACTGGTGAAGCGCCCCAGCCACAGGAATCCGCGCGGATCGAACTTCGCCTCGGTGTTGAACAGGCCCTCGTGCACGATGTTGATCTGGCCGATGGTGATGACGGTGCCGTCGCGCGGCGCGGCGGTGCCGAGCCAGTTGAGCGCGGTGAAGCCGCCCGCTCCCTGCATCGATTGCATCACAACCGCGGGATTGCCGGGGATGAAGCGGCCGAAATGCCGCGCCACCAGCTGGCCATACACGCCATAGGTCCCGCCGACGCCGGTGCCGATGATCACCCGGACGGTCTTGCCCTTGTAGAACTCGGCAACGGCCTCGGCCTGCGCGAATACCGGCCCAAGCGCGGCAGCAAGGACTATGGCGACCAGTCGTGTCAGGCAAAACATCGTTTCCTCGCGCGTCATTGTTGTTGTGGACCGCGCGCCCCGGCTGGATTATGGCAGGCCTACTGCGGGTGACAACCGAATGTGAGGACTGATGGCTGAACCTTCCAAGAATGGCGCCAAACTTGGCCCCGGCTATGCCGATCTCGACCCTGCAATCGTAATCGATCTGGTCGCGGCCAATCACATCCTTGCCGAAAACGGCGTCCTCGATTCCTTCGGCCACGTCAGCGTTCGCGACCCCCGCAATCCCGATCGCTATCTCCAGATGCAGGCGATCGCTCCGCGCGACGTCGGCCTGGGCGATCTCATCACCTTCGATCTCGACAGCAACGCCATCGATGCGAACGGCCGTCCGGTCTATCGCGAACGCTTCATCCATGGCGAGATCTACAAGCTGCGCCCGGACGTGAACGCAGTCGTGCATAGCCACTCACCGACCATCATTCCGTTCAGTGTGACCGAGAAGCCGCTGCGCGCCATTTTCCATAACGGGCATTTTCTCGGCCAAGGCGTTCCGGTGTGGGAAATCCGGCAGTTCGCCGGCGCACAGAACAATATGCTGGTGCTCACGAACGAGCTCGGAAAATCGCTCGCCGAGGCGCTCGGCAAGGGCTCGGTGGTGCTGATGCGAGGCCACGGCAATGCCGTGGCAGGCCCCGACCTCAAGACCACGGTGTTTCGCGCGATCTACACCGAAGTCAACGCGAAGCTGCAGATGCAGGCCGTGATGCTTGGCGGTCCGATCAACTTCCTCAACGAGTTCGAGCAGCTCAAGACGCAAAACGTCGACCGCCCCTGGGCGACGTGGAAGAAACAGGTAGGGATGGCACAATGATCATCACAAGACTGGCCGCATTGATCGCCGCGCTTTTGACTCTGGCGTCGTCACCCGTCGGGGCCGACCCGGTCGCCGACTTCTACCGCGGCAAGACCGTGCGTGTGATCGTCGGTTATGGGGCGGGCGGCAACTACGATCTCTACGGCCGGATCGCTACCGAATTTCTCGGCCGCCACATTCCCGGCAATCCGACCGTCATCGCGGTGAACATGCCCGGTGCCGGCGGCTTCAAGGCGGTCGATTACCTCTATAGGGTGGCACCGCAGGACGGCACGCACCTCGGCAGTGTCGCCCAGCAGCTCGCGCTGACCCTGCTCGTCGACGACAAGATGGGCATCGACCCGACACGATTCAGCTATCTCGGCCGCCTCGTCTCGATGGTCGATGTGGCGGTGGCGTTGCCCAAGAGCGGCCTCACCTCGTTCGAGGACGCGCGCAAACGTGACGTCACGGTCGGCGCCGGCCAGGCGAGCTCCACGTCGGCCATCTACGCGCGCGCACTGAACGCCTATGCCGGATCCCGCTTCAAGATTGTCACCGGCTACAGCGGCACGGCCGAAATTCAGCTCGCAGTCGAGCGCGGCGAAGTCGACGTGAATGGCGGCGAATCGCTGCCCGCTATTATTGTCCAGTATCCGGAATGGCTGGAGGGCAAAGCTGTGCTCCTGTATCAGAACGGTCTCAAGCGGTTTTGGCAGTTGCCACAGGTCCCGACCATGACCGAGCTGTCGACCAGCGACGAGGGACGCGCGGTGATGGGCGTGCTGGCTGGCACCGCCGAGATCGGCCGTTCGATCCTGACCACGCCTGGCGTGCCGCCGGAGCGCCTGGCCGCACTGCGGACCGCGTTCCAGGCGATGCTCAAGGATCCGCAATTCATTGCCGCGACCGAAAAGCGCAAGCTGATGATCGACGGAGCGACTGGTGAGCAGATGGACGCCGTCACACGCGACACGATGAAGCTGCCCAAGGACATCACAGAAGCGCTGAGGCGCGTCATGCAGAACTAGCATGAGCGCGCCCGCGGAATTCGACTAGGCGAAGGATGCGGCCAGGAAGGTGCGCGCAATAGGATAAGCGCTACTTCCGTCCCGCCCCCGCAGGCTTGGCCTCCTCCTCGCTCGACAGTTCGCCCAGCAACTGCTCGAAATCCTTGGCCTCGCGGAAATTGCGGTAAACCGACGCAAAGCGCACATAGGCGACGTCGTCGAGCGAGCGCAGCGCCTCCATCACCAGTTCGCCGACCGCTTCCGACGACACCTCGCTCTCGCCCTGGCTTTCGAGCTCGCGCACGATCTTCGACACCGCCTGGTCGATGCGTTCTGGCTCGACCGGGCGTTTGCGCAGCGCGATCTGCACCGAGCGCAGGAGCTTGTCGCGATCGAACGGCACCCGGCGGCCGTTGCGCTTGATGACGACAAGCTCGCGCAACTGCACGCGCTCGAAGGTGGTGAAGCGGAAATTGCAGGCGAGGCACACGCGCCGGCGCCGGATGACGGACGAGTCTTCCGTCGGCCGGGAAGTCCTTGACCTGGGTATCGAGGCTCGCGCAGTTCGGGCAGCGCATGGAATAGCCTTAGCCCTGATAAATCGGAAACCGCTTCACCAATCCCTTGACCCGCTCACGGACCGCGCCTTCGACCAGCGCGTCTTCCTCGGCCCCCTTCTGCGACAGCACGTCGAGCACCTCGGCGATCATCTCGCCGATCTGGCGGAATTCGGCGATGCCAAAGCCGCGGGTCGTGCCGGCGGGCGTGCCGAGACGGACGCCCGACGTGATCGTGGGCTTCTCCGGGTCGTAGGGGATGCCGTTCTTGTTGCAGGTGATGTAGGCGCGGCCGAGCGCCGCCTCGGCGACCTTGCCGGTCAGGCGCTTGGGCCGAAGATCGACCAGCATCAGGTGCGTGTCGGTGCCACCGGAGACGATGTCGAAGCCCTTGGATTTCAGCGTCTCGGCCAGCGCTTTCGCGTTCTCGACCACGTTCTTGGCGTAGACCTTGAACGCGGGCTTGAGCGCTTCGCCGAAGGCCACCGCCTTGGCCGCGATCACGTGCATCAGTGGTCCACCCTGGAGGCCGGGGAACACCGCAGAATTAAGCTTCTTGGCGAGGTCCTCGTCGTCGCTGAGAATGAAACCCGAGCGCGGGCCGCGCAGCGTCTTGTGCGCGGTCGAGGAGACCACGTGCGCATGCGGAAATGGCGACGGATGCACGCCGCCGGCAACCAGCCCGGCGAAGTGCGCCATGTCGACCAGCAGCTTGGCGCCGACCTCGTCGGCGATCTCGCGGAAGGCGCGGAAATCGATGATGCGCGGATAGGCGCTGCCGCCCGCGATGATCACCTTGGGCCGGTGCTCACGCGCAAGCTTGCGCACCTCATCGATGTCGATGCGATGGTCGTCGCGGCGCACGCTGTAGGGCACCGGCTTGAACCAGCGGCCCGACATATTGACCGGGGATCCGTGGGTCAGGTGGCCGCCGGCGGCGAGATTGAGGCCCAGGAACGTGTCGCCCGGCGTCATCAGCGCCATGAAGGCGGCGGCATTCGCGGACGCGCCGGAATGCGGCTGCACGTTTGCGAATCTGCATCCGAAAAGTTTCGTAACCCGTTCAATAGCAAGGGTTTCGGCAATGTCCACGTACTGGCAGCCGCCGTAATAGCGCCGGCCGGGCAATCCTTCCGCGTACTTGTTGGTGAGCACCGAGCCCTGCGCTTCGAGCACCGCCTTGCTCACGATGTTTTCGGACGCGATCAGCTCAATCTCATCGCGCTGGCGGCCGAGCTCCTTGGCAATAGCGTCCGCGATCTCCGGATCGGCCTCTGCCAGCGTCGCGGAAAACATTGATGATGCTTGATTTTTCTGGCTCGGATCGATTGCTGCCATGCCGGTCTCCTGCGGCTGCGCGATTACCATATCGCCCGCGCAGCGCCAAGCAATAGCGCCGCGTCAGGGGATTACCGCAATATCTGGGGCTAACAGGCGTTCCGGCTGGGCCGTCAGGCCACCAGCTCGTAGGGCACCTGGGTCGGGCCGTACCCTTCGGTCCGGGTCTTTGCCGCCGGATCATAGCGGCCCTGCAAGACCGTGCCCTGCCCAAGCTTCTGGCTGCGCACGATGATCGCGACCGATCGGACGTCGCCGCCCTGCTCCGCATGGATCGCGCGCGGCGGAACGAGATCAACCTTGCCCTGCGTGCCCGTGGTCACCGAGGACAGCTTCACCTCGGCGTAGCCCGGCCTGCTGCCATCATCGACGCGGTCGTAACGTTCAAGGCTCTCAGTGCCGTCAAGCAGCCCGTAGAGCACCCAGGCGTCGGCGTGATCGTGGATGCTGCCCTTGCGGCCGGGCACGCGCACGACGGCGTTGATCACGAAATCGTAGTCCGGGTCCACGTAAAGCAGCAGGTTCTTGTGGCCCTCGGTCGACGGCCAGTCCGCCGAATGCGCCTTGAGCGACGGCTCCATCACCAAGCGCTCCAGCGCCGGCTTGGCCTTCTGCATGCGGCTCTGGTTGTCCGCATTGGTGGCCCAGATGGCGCGCAAGTCGCCGATGAATTTTTCAAGGACCGGAAGTCGTGCGCTCATGTTGCGTCCTCAGACGTCGATTGTCCGCCCAGCATACCCTCGAAGCGGCGAACGCTCCAAGGCCGGACCGGCCCTGAAGCGCACGATGTTGCCAAACGTCGCCCGCGTCTAGGTCTGGACGAGCTTGACGTTCTTGAGCGGCAGGCTGCGCACCGGCGTGCCGGTCGCCGCGTGGATTGCATTGATGACCGCGGGCGCCACGACGGCGATCACGGCCTCGCCGACCCCGCCCCAGGAGTCGTAGGTCGGGACCAGCACGGTTTCGACCTTCGGCATCTCCGCCAGCCGCAACAGTTGGTAGCTGTCGAAATTCAGGCTGGTCATGCGTCCGTTCTCCAGCGGGTTTTCGCCGTAGAGCACGGCGCTCAGTCCGTAGGCCACCGAGCCTTCGTTCTGCGCGGCGACCTGGCCGGGATTGACCGTGTGGCCGCTGTTGAGCGCGATCACGACGCGGTGCACCTTGACGCTGCCGGCGGCATCCACCGACACCTCGGCGGTGGCGGCGTAGTAGCTGCCATAGCCCATGAACTGGGCGATGCCGCGATGCACGCCTTGCGGCAGCGGCTTGCCCCAGTCGCCCCGCTCCGCCACCGCATTGAGGACGGCCAGGTGTTTGGGATGGTCCTTGATCAGCGCCCGGCGGAATTCGAGCGAATCCTTGCCGGCCGCCCGCGCGAGCTCCTCGATGAAGCACTCCAGGTAGTAGGCGTTCTGGTTGGTGTTGACCCCGCGCCAGGTGCCGACCGGAACGTGGGTGTTGCGCATCGCATATTCGATCAGCAGGTTCGGCACGCTGTAGCCGAAATCCGCCTCGCCGGTCTTCTCCCAGTATCCCTGGAGCTGGCGCATGTCCTTGCCCGCCTTGATCGCCGCCGGATTGAGATAGGCATTGATCGACTGTCCGGAGACGCGCAGATGCAATCCGACGAGATTGCCGTCGGCGTCGAGGCCGCCGGACATCCTGCACTGGGAGATCGGGCGGTAGAAGTCGTGAGCCTGGTCTTCCTCGCGGCTCCAGATCAGCTTGAGCGGAACGCCGGGGAATTCCTTTGCGATGGTGGCGGCCTGGTGCACGTAGTCCTGCCGGCCGCCGCGCCGGCCGAAGCCGCCGCCGAGGTCGTGGCGATAGACTTCACATTGCGCCAGCGGCAGACCGGACGCCGATGACAAGGCCGCTAGCGACGCTTCCAGGTTTTGCGTCGGCGCCCAGCATTCGGCCCGGTCGGCGGTGATCCGCACGGTGGCGTTCATCACCTCCATGCAGGCGTGCGACAGGAACGGCACCGAATAGGTCGCCTCGACTTTCTTCGCCGCACCGGCGATCGCCGCCAGCGCATCGCCGTTACTCCGCTCGCCGTTGGTCTCGGTCGCGGTGAGGCCGGTTTCGAGGTGCCTGGCGATGGTGGCGCTCGACACCTTGGCGTTGTCTCCCTCATCCCACACGATCGGAAGCACATCGAGCGCGGTTTTCGCCTGCCACCAGGTGTCGGCGACCACGGCGACTGCTGAATCGCCCACCCGCACGATTTTGCGGACGCCGGCCATGTTCGCGATCCTGGCCTCGTCGTAGCTCTTGAGCTTGCCACCATAGACCGGGCTGTCCTTGATCGCGGCGTTGAGCATCCCCGGCAGCTTGACGTCGATCGCGTAGACCTTGGTGCCGTTGAGCTTGGCAGCCGTATCGAGCCGTTTCATCGGCTTGCCGGCAATCGTCCAATCCTTTGGATCCTTGAGCTTGACGCTCTTCGGGTCCGGCGGCGTGAGCTTCGACGCCGCCGCGGCGACCCGGCCGTAGGTGGTCTGGTGCCGGGACGCGGCGTGCCGGATGGTTCCGTTCGACACGGTCAGTTCGCCGACCGGGACGTTCCATTCGTTGGCCGCCGCCTGCAGCAGCATCATGCGCGCAACCGCGCCGCCGCGGCGGACATAGTCCTGCGAGCCGCGGATGCCGCGGCTGCCGCCGGTCGCCATGTCGCCCCAGGCGCGCTTGCGGGCGAGGTTCTGACCGGGCAGCAGACCTTCGGTCGACACCCGGCGCCAGTCGCATTCGAGCTCCTCGGCGACGAGCTGGGCGAGCCCGGTGATCGTGCCCTGCCCCATCTCCGAGCGCGCAACCCTGATCACGCAATCGTTGTTGGGCCGGATCACGACCCAGATGCCGACTTCGCTGCCGGCGTTCTGCGCCTGCGCGGATGCAAGTGGCACGTCGAAGCCGAGGGCCAGTCCGCCGCCGGCGACGGCGGCCGAGCCGACCATGAATCTGCGGCGAGAGATTTCGGCGGTGTCGTGGATCGTCTTGGTCATGGCTGATCTCCCCGACATCAGGATTTGCGGCTGGCGCGGCCGACCGAGCCGCCGTTGCCACTGCCGGCCGCCATGTGCACGGCCGCACGGATGCGCTGATAGGTGCCGCACCGGCAGATATTGGTCATCGCATCGTCGATGTCCTTGTCGCTCGGGCGCGGCATCTTCCGCAGCAGCGCCGCCGCGGCCATGATCTGGCCGGACTGGCAGTAGCCGCATTGCGGCACGTCGAGCGCCGCCCAGGCCCGTTGCACGGGATGCGACGAGCTGCGCGACAGGCCCTCGATGGTCACTATCCGGTCGGTCGGGCGCACGTCGCCGACGCGCATCGAGCAGGAGCGTGTGACCTCACCGTTGATGTGCACGCTGCAGGCGCCGCACTGCGCCACCCCGCACCCGTATTTGGTGCCGGTGAGCCCGACCTGTTCGCGGATGACCCACAAGAGTGGCGTGTCGGCCGCCACCTCGACGTCATGATTGCGGCCATTGATGTTGAGCCTTGCCATTCCGATCCTCCCGGGCATCGCCCCACGGCGACGCCATTCGTTATTGATTGACGGCGGCTTACGGCCGCTCAGCCGAGGTGCCGGAAGGCTTCCTTCCGGCCGTTACCAACTACTCTGGATTGTACCCGTCGATGGCCCGCCTGACTACCGGTCTGCGGCTACTCCCGCATCGGGTCGCCTTCGACGGTGCAGCGGCGCAAGAGCCGGCGTTCCTCTTTCGGAAAATCGGTGCGGGCATGGATGGTGCAGCGGTTATCCCACATCAGGAAATCGCCGAGCTGCCAGACGTGCTCGTAGATGAATTCGCGCCGCTCGCCGATGTCGTAGAGCTGATCGAGGATCGCGGCGCCCTCCGCCGGATCGAAGCCTTCGAGCGCGGTGGTCATCAGGCGATCGACGAACAACGTTTTCTTGCCGGTGCCGGGATGGGTGACGAACACCGGATGGTAGTAGTGCGGAATGTTGCTGATATCCCCCGACGCGTCGGCCTGCCGGGCGCGGTTGTATTCGTGGATATGCAGCGCGCGCCTGCCCGCAAGCTTCTGCTTCAGCGCCTCCGGCACCGCCTCGTGGGCTTTGTACATGTTCGAGAACATGGTGTTGCCGCCGGTCGACGGCAGCTCGAGCGCGTAGAGGAACGTGTAGCGGTACGGCCTCGCCGAATAGCCGGAATCGATGTGGAACCAGAACTCGCCTTCGCCGAAGGCGCCGATCGGCACGCCATTTTCCTTGATGTTGCTGACCAGCAGAACCTTCTCGTGATCCTGCTGGACACCCTCGGCGCGCGCGCGCAACGGTTCGGGCGCCTTTTTGCGCGACCCGAGATCGCCGAAATAAGACGCAAACGCGAGCTGCTGGTCCTGGGAGATCGTCTGGCCGCGGAACACCAGGACGAGATGCTTGTTCCAGGCGTCCCTGATCGCCTCCACCGTCTCGCGCGCCAGCGGCTTGGTGAGATCGACGCCTCTGATCTCCGCGCCACAGGCGGATGACAGCGGCACGGCCTGGATGTCGAGAACGTCCTGCATAGTGCGACTCCTGGGGGCGATTCCTTGGTTTCTTGGTCGGCGGATGTCTTCCTTGCGCGCATGGTAAAGCGGAATCGCCCAGACGGGAATACGCCTCAGCCGGCCGCCTTCAACCGCGCCAAGAGCTTCTGCAGCGCAAGCCGCCGGAGGTCTGCCTGCGACGCCGTCGCCGGACCGATGATGCTGACCTCTGTGCCGGTCGCGGCGTCGATCGCCGAGACCTTCACCGTGCGGCCGATGGCAACGAACTCGAAATAGACTTCGCCGGGCCGCGGGCGATCGTCGGGCACGCTACGCCTCGACGACCACGTAGTTGTTCTCGACGCGAACCGGGAAGGACTCGGCGACGTAGGGGCCTTCCACGAGCTCGCGGCCCTCCTTGATCGTGACCGCGTACTGCCGCACGCGCATGCGCGACGGGTCGCACCACGATCTCCCGGTGCGGATGTCGAACTCCCAGCCGTGCCAGGGACATTTCACCATCTCGCCCGGGCGCGAGCACAGGTATTCGCCCGGCACTTTCGACTCCACGAGCGCGGTCTGGATGCCGTGCGCAAGGCTCCCGCCGCGATGCGGGCAGCGGTTGTTGAGCGCGAAGAAATCGCCGCCGAGATTGAACACCACGATATTGCGGCCGCTCACTTCGACCAGCTTGCGCCGGCCCGGCGGAATCTCATCGACAGCGGCAACGACGTGACTGGCCATAGAGCTCGATATTCCCACCGCTCATTCCCGCGCAAGCGGGAATCCAGTCTAATTTCATATGCGCCTAGAGGAAAGCTGGTCCCCGCTTTCGCGGGGACGAGCGGAAGTGGGACTCGATCAATCGAGGTGGTAAAGCGCGCGCGCGTTCTCGCAAAAGATCATGTTGCGCGTCTTTTCGTCGAGCGACGGCGGCAGGGCCACGAACGGATCGTCGAAATCCCAGTGCGGATAGTCGGACGAGAACATGATCTTGTCCCAGCCGATCCACGTCATGAGGTCGATCAGATGCTCCGGCGTCTCGGTCTCTTCCATCGGCTGGGTCGAGACCCAGATGTGCTCGCGCATATATTCCGACGGCGCCTTCTTGAGGTGCGGGATCTCGTCCTTGAGCTTCTTCCAGTTCTTGTCCATCCGCCAGCCGAGCGACGGCATCCAACCGAAGCCGGCCTCGATCATGACGATCTTCAAGTCCGGATAACGCTCGAACACGCCTTCCAGCACCAGACTCGCGACCTGCGCCTGGCAGCAGGAGGCATGCTCGGTCATGTCCTCGATGTAGAAGGACGGCCAGCCGGTGCTGCTGGCGGGCCGCCCGCTGGTGCCGAAGACATGGATGCCGATCGGAAGCCCGGCCTCGATCGCGGCCTCATAGACCGGCCAGTACTGTTTCTTACCGAGGAGGTCGTTGGTGCGGGTCTTGAGCAGCACATGCGCGAAGCGCTTGTCGCCGGCGCGGCGCTTGACCTCGACCCGGGTCGCCTCGCCGTCCTCGAACGGAACGACCACCGACGCCAGCAGCCGGTTGTCCTGCTTGTGCCAACCCTCGAGCTGGAACTCGTTCGCCGCATAGGCCATGGCGGCGGAGAATTCCGAGTTCTGGTCGCCCTGCCCGGTTGGCGAGAGCGGATTCATGATCGCGTATTCGATCGGATAGGCGTCGAGGAACTGCTGCTTCATGAATTTGAGATTGCTTGCCGGCAATCCGCCGTCCGGCGGCCAGCTGTCGCGGCGCGACGCCATCGGCTGCATCTTGGGATAGGGAAAGCCCTTGAGATAGCCCTGACGCTGGCGCGCCCCGTAGGTGGTGACATGGTCCCACCAGCGCTTGCTCAGATAGGGCTTGAGATCCTCGACCGAGCTCTTGGGATGGATGTCGACGTCGACGATCTTGAGACGGCTGTTCGACCTGATCTCGGGCTGTCGCAATTCGATGTTCATCGGGCGTCCTCCTCAGCCGACCGTAGGGTGGGCAAAATCGCCTGCACCACCCGCGCCACGTGAGCACGGCGCACGAGAGATCTTGCCCACGCGGACAGGGCGATACCACCGCCTTTGGCCACCCTACAGGTTCGTTCATCGGGCGTCCTCCCTGAGACGCGGATAGGTCGCAAGCGGATTGTCGACCAGAATCTTCTTCTTGAGCGATTCCGGCAAGCCCCGCGGCAGGGCATCGTCGCCATCGAACTGCCAGTGCGGGAAATCCGACGCGTAGAGCAGTATATCATCGGAATCGAGGTGATCGACGATCCGTTCCGTAATACCAGGGTCGTCCGGGGCGTCGAACGGCTGGATCGTCAGCCGCACATGGTCGCGCACGATCTCCTTCGGCGGCCGGTCCACCCAGGGCACCTCCGCGCGTATGCCGCGCCAGAATTTCGACAGCCGCCACAGGAACCCGGGCAGCCAGGTGACGCCCGATTCGAGCAGCACCACCTTGAGCTTGGGGAATTTCGCGAAGGCGCCCTCGCAAATGAGGCTGCCGAGCTGCGACTGGAACGCCTGCGCGTAGGCCACGTAGTCCTCGATGTAGTAGCTCGGCCAGCCGAGCGAGGTCATGGACTGCCGGTAGGTCGAGCCGGGATGGATGCCGATCGGCAGGTCGTGCCTCTCCGCCGCGGCGAACAGCGGCCACCAGTGCCGGCGCCCGAGCGGCGTCTCCTGCATGGTGACGAGCTGGATTTGCACGAAGCGCTTGTCCTTGGCGCAGCGTTCGATCTCGTCGACCGCGTATTCGATGTTCTGGGTCGGTAGCACGATCGATGCGCGCAGCCGCGGATCGCGATCGAGCCATTCCTTGGCGATGTAATTGTTGACCGCCCGCGCCACCGCGACGCCCATGTCTTCGCTGTAGGGCAGGTGCGCACCATAGAGGCAATTGAGGATGGCGTGGCGGGCGCCGAGCCGGTCGAGCACCTGCGCGGAAAGTTGAGTCACATCGGTCGCAGCGCTGCCGTTCGAGCCTTTCCAGTCCTGCCGCACCGAGATCGGCGCGCGCGGCGGATAGGAGTTGGCCTCGAACCCGGGGATGCCACGCTCGGCGATGGAATTCCGCCAGTAGTCGTCGAAGTGCGGCAGCAGCGCCTTGAGGCCAGGCACCGTCGGATGGACGTCACAGTCGATGGCGGAGGCGTTCAAGTTGGCCTTCTCTTGTCATGAGATGCCGCTCGCGGCGACGTTTAGAAAAACGCCAGCGTCCGGATTTCGATGCTCTCGCGCGGGCGCGCGTTCGGCGGTGTGGTCGGGTCCTCGAACGCCGTGTGCGCGGTCCAGCGCGCGACGCCCTCCTTCTGGGAATCATAAACCTTGAACACCAGCGCCTCCTCGCGCCGCATGCGCGGGAACCAGTACCAGTGGTGCTTGGAATTATAGGCGCAGGCGTAGGTCTGTCCCTTGCGGCCGGGATAGATGCGCTCGGAGATGATGAAGTCGTCGAACGCGACGCTGCGGGCATCGCAGATCGCCAGCGGGAACGTCTCGACCGGATACCGGATCGGCCGCCACACCTGCACGATCGCGAAGCGCCGCGTCAGCAGGTCGTCAGCCTCGTCGGGCAGGATGTCGCGAACGCGCTGCGGGCCCGACCATTCGGTGTAGTCGTTGTGCGCGCGGCGCACGACCTCGCGGATCTTCTTCGCCTCGCGCAGTTCGTCGTCGGCAGTGCGCAGCGTATGGTCGAACACCACCACGCGTTTCGCTCCGCTCTCGGCTTTGACCAGCTCGACCATCTCCGGGTAGTAGACCCGGCGGATTTCGTCCTCGTCGTAGAAATCACGCATTTGGGTGGGGTGACCGACGAAGCGGAAGCCGTCGCGATCGAGCACGAAACGATCCGCCTCTAGGCGGCCGTTGTGTATTTTCATCGTGTGCGGATCGTATTGGCCGCCGCTCCGCTTGTCGTTGGAGCCTGGCGCCCCGGTATAGGTAAACAGCCGCTCGCCGTTGTTTTCGACGTAGTTGACCGTTGCTTCGATCACGTCGGGAACGGTTTCTGCTTCGGCGATGGCGCTCATGGCAATCTCCTTCTTATGAACGGCTGGCTTGAGAGCAGCTAGTCTACCTTGATATTGGCCGTCTTGGCGACCTCGGCCCAGCGCGCGATCTCGTTGCGGGTCCAGGCGTCGAGTTCCTGCGGCGTCGTCCCCCATGTATGTATTCCGAGGTGCTTTGTCTTCTCCCGGAATTCCGCGGATTCGACGACCGCGCGGACATCGGCGGCCGCCTTCGTCAGCACGGATGCGGGAATTCCCGACGGCCCGAACAGAGCGTTGACCGCCATCACCGCAAAGCCCGGATAGGTTTCCGCGATCGCAGGAGCGTCCGGCGCATCGCTGAGCCGCTCCGCGCCTGCACCCGCGATCAACTTGAGCTGGCCGGCATTGACGTAGCGCTTGGCCGAATGCCAGATGTCGAACATGATCGGCACCCGCCCGGCGATCAGGTCGACCAAAGCGGGCGCGCTGCCGTTGTAGTTGATGTGCTGCATCTTGATCCCGGCGCGTTGCTGCAACAACTCGCCGGCGAGGTGTCCTACTCCACGCGGGCCCGGGGAGGTGAAATTGATCGGCTCGGCGCTCTTCTTGGCGAGCGCGACGAGTTCTGGAACCGTGTTCGGCGCGAAGTCTTTATTCGCGACCAGCGCGACCGGTTGCGTCGCGATCATGGTGACCGCCGCAAAATCCTTCAACGTATCGTAGGGCAGCTTCTGGCCGATCGCCGGATTGATCAGCAGCGAATTGGTGGCGATCAGGAAGGTGTAGCCGTCCTTCGGCGCATTCGCGACCGCCGCGGTGGCGACGATCGTGCCAGCGCCCGGCCGGTTCTCGATCACGATCGACTGGCCGCCCCAGCGCACCGTGAGCATCTCGGCAAGGATGCGGGCCACGACGTCGGTCGGCCCACCGGCGGCGAACGGCACCACGAGCTTGACCGGCCGCGCCGGATAGTCGGTCTGCGCATGCGCCCCACCGGCAGCAGCCGTCAGCAGGACTGCGAACAACAAAGCGGATATGCGGGCCATCGGCAGCCTGTGCTCCCCGTTCGTCCCCAGAGCGCAGTATAGCGTGAAACGCAAAAAGGCCCCGGCCTTTCGACCGGGGCGAGGACCGCCAGTAAGCTCAGAATTACAGCCGATACAGGATCTGGTCGGTCCAGAACCGCTCCAGCCTGTGCAGCGACTTGTTGAGCGTCGCGAACTCGTCGGAGCTGATGCCGCCCACCTGCTCGACCGTCCGAACATGCTTCTGATAGAGCGTGTCGACGATGTCGCGGACCTCGGTGCCCTTCTCGGTCAGCTTGATGCGCACCGACCGGCGGTCGATCCGCGAGCGCTGGTGGTCGAGGAAGCCCATTTCGACGAGCTTCTTCAAATTGTACGACACGTTGGAGCCGAGATAGTAACCACGCGTGCGTAGTTCGCCCGCGGTCAGCTCCTTGTCGCCGATATTGTACAGCAACAGCGCCTGGACCGAATTGATGTCGGCGCGGCTGCGGCGGTCGAATTCATCCTTGATGACGTCGAGCAGCCGGCGGTGCAAACGCTCCACCAGTGTCAAGGCCTCGAGATAGAGCGGACGGATAAGTTCGAGCCGTGCTTCCCGATCAGCCGGCTCAACCGTCTTGGCAACGGCCTTCATGATGACGCCTCTCTGTTGTGTCTTGTAGTCGTTATTGTCGTCGACGAGCCCTGCTTCCCCGTCGTATGCGGGCACACTACCCGCCGGTGGTCTAAATTCGACTTAAACAACAGGCTAAAGATAAAGTTTATTTGCGAAGGTGAATGGTCAATTGAATATTCAATTGCAGCGAATGCTGTAACTCACGATTCACGATACGCCGCCACACCGGTTAATCTTTCGCGGCGCCTTTTGTCGATACCGTTTCGTCTTTGGCTTCTTGCGGCCCGCGCAGGAAACGGATGATGCCGGAGAAATCCGTGCCGGCACTCCCCTGCTCGACAAAGAGCCGGTAAAGCGCCGTCGCCGCCGCCCCGATCGGCGCTTTCGCGCCAGCCGCTTTCGCCGCCTCTTGTGCGAGCTTGAGATCCTTGAGCATCATCGCCGCTGTGAAGCCAGCTTGATAGTCGTGATTGGCGGGCGAAGTCGGCACCGGTCCCGGTACCGGACAATAATTCGTCATCGCCCAGCACTGGCCCGATGCCTTCGACGAAATATCGAACAGCTTCTGGAGATCAACGCCGAGCTTCTCGGCCAGCACGAAAGCTTCCGAGACGGCGATCATCGACACGCCGAGGATCATGTTGTTGCAAATCTTCACCGCCTGCCCGTGACCGGGACCGCCGGCATGGACAATGGTCTTGCCCATCGCATCGAGGACCGGCTTCGCCCGCTCGAACGCCCGGTCGCTGCCGCCCACCATGAACGTGAGAGTGCCCGCCTCCGCCCCGGCAACGCCGCCCGAGACCGGCGCGTCCACCATCGTCAGCTCGTTCACTTGCGCCGCCGCCGCAACCACGCGCGCGGTCTCCACGTCAACGGTCGAGGCGTCGATCAGCAGCGCGCCCTGCTGCGCGGAAGCAAGCACCCCGCCCTGCGCGAGATAGACCTCGCGCACGTCCTTGCCGGCCGGCAGCATGGTGATGATCACCTCGGCGCCCATGCAGGCCATGTCGAGCGCGGTGGCCGCGACGCCGCCGTCAACCGCAAAGCGGTCGGCCGCGGCGATGTTGACGTCGTAGCCGGTCACCGTATGTCCGGCCTTGATCAGGTTCCGCGCCATCGGCAGACCCATGTTGCCGAGCCCGATGAATCCGATCTGCGCCATTCGTGTGAACTCCTTCGCCCGTCGTCGCGGCTAAGCGCTCTTACGTAGTCGGCGCTTCAGATCTGGAATCAGCTTCTCGGCATTGAGACCGTCGACCATGGCACGCGCGTTCGGTCCCAGCGCACGCACCGCCGAAACGTATTCGGCAACCTCCTGCGGGTCACGCACGGCCTGCGGATAGTCGGTCGCGAACACCGTTTGCGAAAGCGCGACCTCCTGCATTCCGAAGCGGACCCAGTCCGCGCCCCAATCCGCGGCGTGGTCGGGACCGGCCCACCCGGCGCAATCGTAGAACAGTCTGGTCTCGAGGTAATGATCGAACGGCAATTTCGGCCGGCGGCCATGCCGCGGCACGGCGGCGGTGCCCCACTTGTCGCGCTGCTGGAAGCCGCGGATGCGCCCGAGATAGCGGCCGAGGCCGGCGGCGAAATGCGAGAACTGCACGTTCAGCGTCGGCAGCTCGTCCAACAGCCCGCTGTTGATCATGCGCACCGCCGCGACCATCAGCGAGAACTGCCAGCCGAGCATGCGGCCGAGATCGTCGGCATCCATATGCTGCCAGCGAATGACGCGCGGCAATGGATGGATGAAAACGTAAAGGCCGAGGTCGGCGGCGGCGCGCCAGAACGGGCGCAACGCCTCGGAGTCGAGCGCCTGGCCCTGCAATTCCGAGCCGATCACGACCCCCGGAAGTCCGAGATCGACCACGCAGCGCTTCATCTCCGCCGCCGCTTCCGCCGGCTTCAGGGCCGGCACATGCGCAAGGCCGATGAAGCGTCCGGGAAAATCGTCAGCCGCCTGCTTCATGCGGTCGTTGATCAGCCGGCAGACGACGAGGTCGGGCTGATCGAAACCTGAACCGCAGGTCAGCACGCCGGCGTCGATGCCGGCGCGATCCATCATTCGCACATGCGCGGCAAGGTCCGAGAGCAGCGGATTGAGCAGGTAGCTCGGATTGCCATGCTCGTCGAGCTGGACCGAGACCGCGTCGCGATTGCCCTTCAGGAGCTCTGGCGGCGTGTAATGCTGCTGGAAATCGACGATCACTCAAACGCTCCTTCTCACGCTATGCGCCGGACGGCAAAAATCATGGCGGCTGTTCGCGCGCCGACATCAGCGCGAGCCACAGGTAGAAAAATATCAGAACCATATCGACCGCAACGATCCAGACCCGCCCGCCATAGATTTGCGGAAACAGCACTTCGACCGCCACCATGGAGATCACCGAGGTCAGCCAGACCACCGCGCCCCACGGCGCGGCGAGCCACAGGCCGACGGCGGCGACGAGGTCGATCACGCCGAAGAACACGGTCGCCGCCTGGACCGGCGTTGCCGCGTCCTCGAAGCTTGCATCGGAGGGCGACCAAAACCCGCAGACGACCGCCCAGTGGTAGAGTCCTTTCACCAATGCGATCGCCGCCATGACGCGCAGGAACAACACCAGCCGGGACGACCACCGGTCGGTCCGCGCCTCCTCCTCGCCGGCGTGAACCGGGTCGAGCATCTTGCGCTGCTCGGTGACGATTGGATCGGTCATGACAGATCAAGCTCGTCGGCGACCGGCGCAAAATACCGCTCCACGTCGGCATCGCTCACGGCATCGAGCGTCGGCGGCCGCCATCGGGGCTTATAGTCTTTGTCTACGATCACTGCGCGTATTCCCTCATAGAAGTCATGCCCGGTCGCGACCCGCGACACAATGCGGAATTCTGTCCGCAGACAGGCCTCGAAATCGAGACCTGTGCCGCGCCTTAATTGAGCCAACGCGATCTTGAGGCTGGTGGGCGATTTTGTGCGGATGGTGGCTGCTGTTGTGCGCGCAAAGTCGGCATCCGGACCCGCCGCCAGGCCGGCCGTATCAAGCGCCGAAAGTATGTCTTCGACCCGGGCGGCGCCGAACATGCGATCGATGGCATGGCGACGGACCTGCATCGGGCCAACCGTAGCCGGCTCCGCGAACGCAGACAGCAGTGCATCGACCGGCACCGACCCGCACAACCCGTCCAGCACATCCGGCAACCGGGGCGACGCGACACGATGGGTTGCAACGCCTAACGCCGTCGCATCGTCCGCATCGATGCGTTCGCCGGTGAGCGCACAATAGATGCCGGATTCCCCGGCGAGGCGAGACAGAAACCAGGTCGTGCCGATATCCGGAAAAAATCCGATTCCGACTTCGGGCATGGCGAAACGAAAGCCGTCGCCGGCAACCCGGTGGGAGCCGTGGATTGCGATCCCGGCGCCGCCGCCCATCATGAGTCCGTCGATGAGCGAGACATAGGGCTTGCGGTAGCGCTTGATGAGCGCGTTGAGCCGATATTCATCTCGCCAAAAGCGCAGTGCGTCGTCGTATCGGCCGGCACGACCCAGATCATAGAGTGCGCGCAGATCGCCACCTGCGGAGAACGCGCGCCCGCCCGCCGCCGTAACAACAATGCGCGTGACCGCCGGATCGGAGGCCCATGTCGCGAGTTGCACCGCCAGTGCACGCACCATGGCGTGCGTTACTGCGTTGAGCGCTTCGGGGCGATTCAGCGTGATTAGGCCGGCGACGCCGCGCCGCTCGAAGAGAATGTCGGTCACGTCGTCGCCAGGGACACCGCCGGAATTAGCCGAACATCCAGGACGTTGGATTCGCGATCGGACGGTTCTCGTTCAGGGCAAGGATGCCTTTGATGTTCCGGATCAGCGACCAGATGAACCACCACGCCAAGACCAGGAAACCGATCAACACCCATGCAAGCACCCCACCGACGATGAGATACAAGAGACCGACCCAGAAGGTCCTGATCTGGAAGTCGTAGTGAGTGTCGAGCAAGGCATCGCCGCTGCCCTTCTGCACATGCGCGATGATCACCCCGATGATGGCCGTGATGCCGACGAAGTAGGCGGCAAAATAAAGAAAATAGACGATCAGCGCCATCGACGTGTTGGACACCATAGGCTGCTGGGCTCGGCCGGGATCGATCTGGGTCATGAGTGCCTCCGCGACATTGAGGTGCAACGATCTTTGCACGCCGGCATGGACTGCCACAACGGGCGCAGGGCGTTGCCCGAGTCTTGGCATCGGTCGCTAACCAGCGTCTCAGGACGCCGCTGGGCCCAGTGGCGGGTGCCGGCGGAAACGGCTACAACAACGGCCGGAACGGAACGCTCATGGCCATCAAATACGGCAGACCGATCGAAGTGAATCCGCACCTGACGCCGGTCGAGGTGCAGCCGCCGGCTGAAGCCGTCGCGCGGCTTGATCTGACGGTCCGCCCGCGCCGCAATCGCAAGGCGGAGTGGGCGCGCCGCCTGGTACGCGAGAACGTGCTCACCGCCGACGACCTGATCTGGCCGCTGTTCCTGGTCGACGGATCGAACAAGCGCATGCCGGTCGACTCCATGCCCGGGATCGAGCGGCTGTCGATCGACCAGGCGGTGCGCGAGGCCGAACGTGCTGCCGAACTCGCGATCCCCTGTCTCGCGCTGTTTCCCTATACCGACCCGGTGCTCCGCGACGCGGACGGAACCGAGGCGCTCAACCCCGGAAATCTCGTGTGCCGCGCCATCCGTGCCATCAAGAAGGCGGTTCCCGACGTCGGCATCCTCTGCGACGTCGCGCTCGATCCCTACACCAGCCACGGCCACGACGGGCTGCTGCGCGACGGCGCCATCGTCAACGACGAAACGGTCGCCGTGCTGGTGCAGCAGGCGCTGGTCGAGGCCGAGGCCGGCGCCGACATCATCGCACCGTCCGACATGATGGACGGCCGCGTGCGCGCAATCCGCACGGGCCTCGACACGTCCGGATTCGTCGATGTGTCGATTATGGCCTATGCGGCGAAATACGCGTCCGCCTTCTACGGTCCGTTCCGCGACGCGGTCGGCTCGTCGGCTACGCTGACCGGCGACAAGCGCACCTATCAGATGGACCCCGCCAATACCGAGGAGGCGCTGCGCGAGGTCGGCCTCGATATCGAGGAAGGCGCCGACATGGTGATGGTGAAGCCCGGCATGCCCTATCTCGACGTACTTCGGCGCGTGAAGGACCGCTTCGCCATGCCGACCTTCGCCTATCAGGTGTCCGGCGAATACGCGATGATCATGGCCGCGGTGCAGAACGGCTGGCTCGACGGCGAGAAGGCGATGATGGAAAGCCTGATCGCCTTCAAGCGCGCGGGCGCCGATGGCGTGCTCAGCTATTTCGCGCCGCGCGTCGCGGAGAAGCTGAGGCAATCTGCGCGTTGACCGTCGGCGCCAGCCGTGGATTTTCTACAAGGCATCCAATTCCTGGGGGGATTCCTCGCATGCGCTGCGATCCTGTAGAGGCCCAGACTCCCGCACACGGCTGCATTGCGGTTTGCGGCTGCAACTCACGGCGCAGCTTCCTGAAATCGTTCGGCGCGTTCGGCGCGGCGACTGCACTGTCGGCGCCCGCCGCCTGGGCGCAAGGCTCCTCGCCTGCCCCGTCGACGACCAAGCCGCACCGCATTGACGTCCACCACCACATGTTCCCACCCTTCGTGCAGGAACTGTGGAAGAAGGAAAACGTGCGCACCACGCCGGTGGTGATGCGCTGGACCCTTGACGCCACTCTCGACCAGATGGACCGCGCCGGCGTCGCGACCACCGTCCTGTCCGTGCTCGCAGCCGGCGGCTTCAACATGCCGAGGCTGAGCGTCGAGGAGCATCGCCGGTTGGTGCGCCTCGCCAACGACCATGCGGTCAAGGTGCGCGCCGACCATCCGGGCCGGTTCGGCATCTTTGCCCATGTGCCGATGCCCGACGTCGACGGCACCCTCAAGGAAATCGAGTACGCACTTGACGTCATCAAGGCCGACGGCATCATCATCAGCACGAGCTACGGCACCAAGTTCCTGGGCGATCCCGATTTCAAGGCGGTCATGGACGAGTGTCAGCGCCGAGGGGCTGTTATCTACGTCCATCCAGGACGGCCGGAATGCTGCGATACGCTCACGCCCAACGTGCCGGGATCGTTCACCGAATACCCGCAGGACACCAACCGTACGGTGATGAGTCTCCTGTTCAGCGGGACGTTAACGCGCACGCGCGACGTGCGTTGGATCTTTTCGCACGGCGGAGCGGCCGTGCCGCTGCTGGCGGGGCGCGTGAACTCGCTGGCGAAGATCCAGCTCAAAAATCAGGCGCTGGTCCTGCCCGACGGCATCGATTTCGAGCTCAAGCGGCTCCTCTACGAAACCGCCAACGCAGCATATCCGCCCAATATGGCGGCGCTGCTCAAATTCGCGTCGGTGTCACAAATCCTGTTCGGAACCGACTATCCCTACGTGTCAGTGGTCGAGAACGCCAACGACCTGATGAAAGCGGGACTGTCACCGGCCGACCTCAAGGCGGTCGAGACCGACAATGCCATCCGGCTGATGCCGCGCCTGAAAACGTAGGCTTGGGGCCGACAATTTAGCGGCAGCCCTACGCGCGGACTGCGATGTATCTCCATGTCGCAAGGATAACCACCAGCACGGCCAGTGCTGTTCCTATCAGTTCAAGTCCACCCATGATGATGCTCCTCATTCGATCCCTGCGTTGGTCACGCGCTCACTCTGCGCGCCATTTTGCCGTGGCGCTATTCAACTTAAGAGCTACGACTTATTGCGAGGTGCGGCTGGCGGCGTCTATCCGGCCGTCCCGGCACCGAAGCGCATGACCGAGAAGCCTAGCGGCCGATCGCCGCGATGCACTTGCGCAGGGACGCAATCAGGTCCTTGCTTTGACCGAGGTGCTTCTCTTCGGCGTCGAGAATCCGCGTGAACGCGTTTCTCTTCAAAGCGAGCACATCGATCTTGGCGGCGGCCTCATGGCCCGCCGTGTCGCAGACAATATCGATCAGCCGATCGATCGCGTGCAGCCGCCCGAGCAGATAGTCGTTCTCGCGGTAGGCGCGCGAGAGGAACGCGGCGAAATGACCGAACCCGATCCCCTTGAGGCTTGCGATCCCCTCGAAACCTTTGAGCGTGCGCGTATCCTGCGGGCTGATGCGGTCGACGAGGATCTCGTTGAGTTCGCCGATTTCCCGCGCGTTGATCATCGGGAATGTCAGCACGTCCCAGAACGGGAAGCCGAGATAGTTGACCAGCACTTCGCGGCGGGCGCCGGGATGCCACCGCGCCGGATCGAGCGAAGCCAGGAGATCGTCGAGGTCGCGCGTGCTGTCGTCGAGCTTGATTTCGGCGGCCAGCGCCTCGATCAGACGATCGAGCTTGTCGAAGTGACGCTCCACGAATGACGCCGCGTAGGCGTGGAGATCTCTCACCTCGTCCGGCGTCGGCTCCTCCGGGATAATATCGTGCACCAGCCCGTAGACATCGGAGCTGTAGTAATCGGCGCGCTCCTTGCGACGGAGTCCGTCCAGCCGCGCATAGAATTCGCGCTTGAGCCGGTCGACCACCAGCGGATCGAGCCCGTTGAAGTGGGCCTGATCGATGTGCTCGTAGAGCCGGTTCTGGCCCTCGATCAGGAAATGCAGCCGCCGCTCGCGGTATTTCACGTCGAAGGCGAGCAGATAACGCACCCACACCGGCACATGACCGGCGGTCGCCGTCTCAAATTCCAGAGCCTGGGTTTCGTCGCTCTCATAGACAACGCCCTTGCAGATGGCCCAGGCGTCGATGATTTCCGCCACCACCCGCGACAGCGGCGACTTCTCCGGCGCGCCGCGCAACTTGACGATCAATTGGGCGCCGAAGGCGCGCACAGAGGCGAGCTTGAGGCGGACATAGGCTTGATAGGCGAAGCCGGCGTCGCGCGCGACCCGGGAATTCACCTCCTCGCGCCAGCTCCGCACCTCCTGCGAACTGGTTGCGCGGTCCAGCGTTTCCGGGAGCACGCCCGCGACCAGCCGGCTGACCTGCGGCCTCGCGCTGTCATTGATGGCCTTGAGGCGGCGAACGCGATCGTTGAACTCGGTGACCCAATTGAGCTCGTTGGTCACCGGCTGCGAACTCGGGATATCCGACATCGCGCCGCGCAGCGTGGCAAAGAAGCGCGGCATCTTCTGGCGCGATGGCATCACCGGCGGCGCCGGATGCGGCTCGATATAGACCAGCCGGCGGTCGACCTGCCGATAGGCGGGCCGACCATGGATCGCCGAGATCGCAAGCTGGAACGGCCGGTTGTTGAGGACCGCGCCGTCGATGAACGGCGTCACCGCCGGATCGACATCGGCGCGCAGATGGTTCTCGAACGATCGCGCAATGAACTCCTCGCGCCGCGGCCAAGTCGCGTGCCGAAGCGCAACCGCCTCGTCCATCTCGATGATCCGCGCCGGCGGGAATGCGCCCGGAAACGACGAGGTGGCGCGGGCGGCAAAGGCGAGCGAAGGCGCGTTGTCGATGTCGAAATCGCTCTCCACCGTCCCATCGGACCTTCGCCGGTACGTGAACTGCAGAACGTGGTTGTGGTCGAGCTCGTGGATCAGCGGCGGATCGTGGATCTGCACCAGCTGGTGGTAGCCGTAGAAATCGGTCAGCGTCACGAACAGATCGAGATTGTGGCCCGACGGCAGCAGCGATTGGGCCTGATGGTCGGGCTCTCCCATCGAGGTGACCGCGTCGTACATCAGGCCGGCCATGAGGCGGCCGTCGAGCGGCGGCCGGAACCAGCGCGAGCGCACCAGGAGCGAGAGCTTCTGGCGGACTTCCAGGTCCCTGATCGCGCCCAGCATCCCAGTCTTGGCCGCGCCCCACAGGAACGGCTTGAGGAACCACTTGCTCCAGGCGCCGGCTTTGGTGTCGGGCGACAGCAGTACCGTGACATCGGCATTGTCCAGCCACAGGTCGCGCATCGATTCCATGCGCAGATCGTGGCTGAGCGCCCGCGCCAGCATGGTGCCCACGATGCCGCCTGCGGAGGCGCCGGCGATGATGTCGACGACGACCCGCAAGTCGACGGCGCGCCCCACGTCGCGCAGCAATTCGAAATAGAATTGCTCGGTGTCGTATTCGGAATCGCCGCGGTCGAAGCGATCAAAAAACGAGGCGCCAGGCCGCTGCGAGCGATCCGAGATCCAGTGCAGTGCGCTGGACGCCCGCACCAGCTTGAGAATTTCCTTGCTGATGCCGTGCATATAGACGGCGAGCGAAACGCCGCCAAAGCACACGAGCGCAATGCGAAGTTCCTTCTCGCGCACGATGTCGTCCGCCCCCCAGCCGGGTGATTCGCGGGCTATAACCTGATCATGTCCGGATATGGCGCCAGGAGGAAGCCTTACTCCATCGCGGTCGCGGCTTCGATCCGCACCGGTTCATAACCCTCCCGCTGCAGCAGCGCGAAAATTTCGTCGCCATGCGCGCGGCCGCGCGTTTCCACGGTGACGTCGAGCTTTGCGCCCTTGGCCGGCACGTCGAGGAACCGCCGGCGGTGATCGACCTCCAGGATGTTGACGCCGAGCTCGCCCAGGAGCGTGGCGATCTGCCCAAGCACGCCCGGACGGTCGGGGATCGCCAGCCGGAACGAAGCGATCCGGCACTCGCGCTCCAGTTCGCGCACCATGATAGTGGAGAGGATGCGGGGATCGATGTTTCCTCCGCACAGGATCAATCCCACCTTGCGGCCGCGGAAGCGCTCGGGCTTGAGCAGCATCGCCGCAAGCCCGGCGGCGCCGGCGCCTTCCGCCATCGTCTTCTGCAACGTGAGATAGGCGTTGACCGCGCGTTCGATCGATTCCTCGTCCACCAGCACGATCTCCGAGACGAGCTCACGCACGATCGGCAGCGTCAATTTGCCGACATTCTTCACGGCGATGCCTTCAGCCAGCGTCGGGCCGCCGGAGGGACGCCGCTCGCCGGTCAAGGCATTCCAGAACGACGGATACATCGCCGCCTCGGCGCCAACGACCTCGATCGAGGGTCGCAGGGCGCGCGCCGCGATAGCATTCCCGGCGATCAGCCCGCCGCCGCCGATCGGGATCACCAGCATGTCGAGATCGGGAACATCCTCCAGCATTTCCAGAGCGATCGTCCCTTGCCCTGCAATCACCCGCACGTCGTCATAGGGATGCACCCAGGTCAGTCCGCGCTCGCGCGCGAGCAAGTCGGCCTTCGCCTGCGCCTCGGACAGGGTCTCGCCTTCGAGCACGACGTTGGCGCCATGCGCCTGCGTCGCGTCGATCTTCACGATCGGTGTCGTCACCGGCATGACGATGGTGGCGGGAATCGCGAGCCGGGCCGCGTGGTAGGCCACCGCCTGGGCGTGGTTCCCGGCCGACATGGCGATGACGCCGCCGCTGCGCTCCTTCGCCGTCAGCGAGGCCAGCTTATTAAGCGCGCCGCGCTCCTTGAAGGAATTGGTGACCTGGAGATTCTCGTATTTGACGTGCACCTCGGCCCCGGTCAATGCCGAAAGCCTGGGCGCCGGCAGCATCGGCGTGCGCAGAACCTGGCCGGCAATGGTGCAGCGGGCGGCTTCGACGTCGGCGGCGGTGACTGTCATTGCCCGATCCTACCAGCCAAAGGCTTTGCACCCGCGCCGCTTGACCGCAATTGCCCGTGCCTCTTGCGTCGCAACCGTTTACTCTCCATCTGGCGTTCGAATCGAGGATAGCAAGGACCTCAGGGACCCACTATGACCGACAGCGAACCGAGGCGGATCGGCGTGTCGATCGAGCTCAAGCCGCACGCCTACGATCCCGCGACCAATCCGGAATTGTTCGAGGGCGTCCTGGCGCGCCGGCTGATCGCCTTTGTCATCGACCTCACCATCATCGTCATCCCGATCGTGCTTGCCGGACTCTTCATGGCAGCGGCAACCATCGCCACGCTCGGTCTCGCGGTGGTGTTCTTCGCTCTCCTCTCGCCGCTCTATTGGCCGCTGATCGTGATCTGGGCGCTGTGCTACTACGGCTACACATTCGGAAGCCCGGCCTCGGCCACCATCGGCATGCGCGTCATGGATCTGGAGATGCGCACCTGGTACGGCGCCCCGGCCTATTTCGTGCTCGGCGCCGTGCATGCCGTGGTTTTCTGGCTGACGACGTCCTTCCTGACGCCGCTGGTCCTGCTGGTCGGATTTTTCAACGACCGTAAGCGCCTTCTGCATGACATGGTGGTCGGCACGGTGGTCATCAACAATTCAGCCCGCGCGCAGATGATCCGGGACGTGCGCCGCGCCTGACGCGCGCAAAGCGGTTTGACTGGACGCCTGACGCGGGCGATCCTAAGCTACGCACGAGCGAACCCGCCGGATTCGGGACACTGGTATCCGTGACACAGCACTCACGTAACACTCCGCAATTCTACCTGACCGCGCCGTCGCCGTGCCCCTATCTGCCGGGACACGAGGAGCGAAAGGTATTCACCCATCTGGTCGGCGAGCGGGCGGCCGAGCTCAACGATCTCCTGACTCACGGCGGTTTCCGCCGCAGCCAGTCGATCGCCTATCGGCCGGCCTGCGAGACCTGCCGGGCCTGTGTGTCGGTCCGCGTCATCGTGGATGAATTCGAGCCGACGCGGAGCATGCGCCGCGTCCAGCAACGCAATGACGACATGATCGGCGATCTGCGCGCCGCGGTGCCGACCTCGGAACAATACTCGGTGTTCCGCTCGTACCTTGATTTGCGCCATCGCGATGGCGGGATGGCCGACATGACGGTGCTCGACTACGCCATGATGGTCGAGGACAGCCATGTCGAGACGCGAATCGTCGAGTACCGGCGGCGCGGGCCGGACAGCTCGATCAACGGCCGCGGCGCCGGCGAGCTCCTGGCAGTCGCGCTGACCGACGTGCTGGGCGACGGACTTTCGATGGTCTACTCGTATTTCGACGCGGACCACCGGTTCCGCTCGCTGGGCACGTTCATGATCCTCGACCACATCGCCCGCGCACGCCGCATGGGGCTGCCTTACGTCTATCTCGGCTATTGGGTGCAAGGCTCGCGCAAGATGGACTACAAGGGCCGCTTCCTGCCGCAACAGCGGCTGACCAGCGACGGCTGGAAACGGGTGGAGCGATACGGCTAGCCGGCGACGACGTCGTACAACAGCTTGATATTGAGCGCGATGATTATCAGCGCCGTGAGCGCCGCCAGCGCGGTCACCCATCGCGGCGCCACAAGCTCGCCCATCTTGCTGCGGTCGGCGGTGAACATCACCAGCGGCACGATGGCGAAGGGAAGCTGCAGGCTCAGGATCACCTGGCTGAGGATCAGGAGCTGGGCGGTGCCCTTCTCGCCGTACCAGATGGTCACGATCGCGGCCGGCACGATGGCGATGCCGCGGGTGACGAGCCGCCGCGCCCAGGCCGGCAGACGGATGTCGAGAAAGCCTTCCATCACGATCTGGCCGGACAGCGTCGCCGTGACCGTCGAGTTCAGTCCGCAGCACAAGAGCGCAATCCCGAACAGCGTCGGCGCCAGCGCCGAGCCGAGCAGCGGCGCAAGGAACGAATGCACCTGTTCGAGCTCGGCAACGTCGGTCTTGCCGGTGCTGTGGAACGTGGCCGCCGCCAGGATGAGGATCGAGGCGTTGATCAGGAGTGCGAACATCAGCGCGATGGTGGAATCGAGGGTGGCGAGCTTGATTGCCTCGCGCTTCTCGGGGACGGTTTCGCCGAAACGACGGGTCTGCACCACGCCCGAATGCAGGTAGAGATTGTGCGGCATAACGGTGGCGCCGAGAATACCGAGCGCGAGGTAGAGCATCTCCGGGTTGGTGACGATCTGCGTCGTCGGCGCAAATCCGACGATCACGGCGTACCACTCAGGGTCTGCCATCGCGATCTGGATCGCAAAACAGACCGTGATGACGCCGAGCATGGTCACGACGAACGCTTCGATCCAGCGGAAGCCGAGATTCTGCAGCCACAGGATCAGGAAGACGTCGAACGCGGTGATCAGCACACCCAGTTCGAGCGGAATGCCGAACAGGAGATTGAGCCCGATCGCCGTTCCGATGACCTCGGCGAGATCGGTGGCGCAGATGGCGATTTCGGCCAGCACCCATAGCGGCCAGGACACCGCCCGCGGGAAAGCGTCGCGGCACGCCTGCGCGAGATCGCGGCCGGCGCCGATGCCGAGCCGCGCGCATAGCGCCTGCAGCAGGATCGCCATCATATTGGAGAGCAGCGCGACGAACAGCAGCGTGTAACCGAACTTGGACCCACCCGCGAGCGACGTCGCCCAGTTGCCCGGATCCATGTAGCCGACGGCGACGAGATAGCCGGGCCCGAGGAAGGCGACGAGCTTGCGCCATAGCGAGCCGTGCGGTCGGGTCGCGATTGTCCCGAAGACTTCGGACAGCGAGTTCGTGCGACGCGGATGGCGCCAACCGGCGGCTGGTACCGCTATTTGCTGCGGCGACGTCTTTGCATCCATGGATTCGCTCCCTGCCCCGGCTTCCGACTTATCCTTTTTGCAAATCATTTGCAATTGCAGCCCAGTCTTCGCTGTGGCACGTCCCTCGATTGCCAACAACTAGTTGATTTTATTTAATAAATTCTCCGCATGAGGGCGACTGCGGTCGAAGGTGACTGTGCTTGCGAGGCACCCTTTCGCGGGCCAGTGACGTAGGCCCGCAGGCGCTTGCGAGGCGCCTTGCGTCCCGCACAGACCCGCTTTCGCAGTCTGCGCGCCGGGGACGCTCGCCTCTCGGCGCTCCACCGCGGCGGTTTATTGGCCCCGAGCCCGCCTGAGGCGAAACAATTCGGCTTCAAGTCTTGTCCACTTAAATCCTCGTCGCTTCACCCGAGCGAATTCACGCGTTCCGCTCGTAGTGGCGGAAGGGCGGGTTTCCCCGGGAGCCTCCCGAGTGCGTGGTTACGAGCCAGCCCGCAGGACGCCGCATCCCGCCCTGCCCATGCAATGCCTCGCGATGAGCACCCTTGGCGGACGGGACTCAAGGACTATAATCACAGACAAGGAGCTTTCAAACTCTGGCGGGACTTATGCACATTGTCCTGTGCGCAATGTGTGGATGAGCGCGATGGGTCGGATGGATTGAGGCCGCGAATCCCATCGTTATCGGCGCCCAGCTGCATCCACAGCTTTTGTTATGCGCGTGAGCCCCGGCGATGGATGCGTCCACCTCATCGCGCGAAAAGGTGATGGGTTTCGCCATAGCGCGTCGAAGACGCGCGTAAACGCGCTTATGGCGCTGCCCATCCTACGAGCTAATCCAAGGCGGGCTAAGCGAAGCCCACGTCGTGGTCGCCGCGCGCGGCGCTCAGGCGTGTACTCTCGCGATTGTTCGGCAATCGCCACGTCAGCTAAACGAACGGCCACGTAAAACTTTGGAAATTCGAAACCCCCAGCAGAGAGATTTGACGCCTGTGTTGCATCGACCGGTTGAGCCGGCCATGCAAAGCGGACATCGACCAATCCAGCTGTGGTCATTTCTTGCATGCCACCATGTGCTAGGTTCCGGCTGCATCGCTATTCACGAACTAAAAAAGAAGGAGCCGAGCATGCCCTCACTAGTTCCGGATGTCGCGGCCTTCGAGAAGAGGCTTGCAGGCCTGCCCGTGGTGAAACACCCAGCCCGCGAAGCTGTACTGACCGCCGGTTCAAAGACGGGCAGGCTGCTTTTCCTCAGGAGCGGCGCTGTGGAGGTCGTCAAGGATGAAGTGCAGATCGCCAACGTGTCGGCACCTGGCTCGGTGTTCGGCGAACAGGCCGTCCTCCTAGATCAGCCCCATACGGCAGACGTGAGGACGCTGGAGCAGTCCGAGTTCTATGTCGCCGACGCGCCGACGATGCTTGCTGGGGATCCGACCGTCGCCCTCTACATCGCCGCGATCCTTGCGCGACGTCTCGACGCCGCCAACCGATCGCTTATCGAGGTTAAGCGCCAGCTCCAAGCCGGCGAGCCTCGCAGCGTGATCGGCAAGACGGTCGAGAAGGTGGAGGAACTGTTAGCCTACAGCCGGGATCCAACGGGATGGTGATCTGCGCCAGTCCGGCGACGCCAGTCTTGTGTACGCCGGCTATCCTACGACCCGTTCGCGGCCGATAAATCGATGCACTGAACTCCTTGTCGACGTCGCGATGTTCCCATGTCCATCTTGCTGCCCGCCGACGAGTCGAGCAAAACGCGGAATGTCTAGTTTGGGCGGCGGGTTCAACCGGTCACTGCAACACCGCTCGTAACCTATCGGCAGGAGTTTCAAAGCCCAAGGTCTTTCGTGGTCGTTGGTTGAGCCGGTACGCGGGAAATACTGTCGCAGCAAGCCGTTGGTGTTCTCGTTGCTGCCACGCTGCCAAGGACTGCGTGGATCGCAGAAATAGACCTGCACGTTGGTGGCGATGGTGAAGCTCTTGTGGTCAGCCATCTCCTTGCCTCGATCCCAAGTCAAGGAGCGGCGCAGCTCCCGCGGCAGTTTGCGCACGTGTTTACCGAGCGCGGTGACCACGGTCGCCGTGTCCTTGCTCGGGATCTTGAGAAGCATCGTAAAACGAGTATGGCGCTCGACGAGCGTCGCGATGTGCGTGTTGTTCGCTCCGGCGAGAAGGTCTCCTTCCCAGTGGCCTGGCACGGCGCGATCCTCGGCCTCAGCCGGCCGCTCGCGGATGGAGACCGTATCGACGATCTGTCCTAGTCCGCTCTTCGTGGTACCGCCCTTGGCTTGGCGCATCTGCCGCGCGGTACGCAGGTGTGCCATCAGCTGCTTCGTCAGCACGCCGCGTGTCTGAATAAAGAGACTTCGATAGATCGTTTCGTGAGATACCTGCATGCCTTGGTCGGCAGGGAATTGCCGCTTTAGCCATCCAGAGATTTGCTCCGGCGACCACTGCAGCGAGAGTTTCTGGGCCACGCGCCATCGTAGCCCCGCATGGCGCGTCAGGCGACAAGGCTTCGGGCGCAACGCCCGCTCCCAGGCGCGCGTATCAGCCTCGCTTGCGCGGTAAGCGCTGCAGCCGCCGTTGCGTCTTATCTCTCGACTTATAGTCGAGGGCGCTCGTCCGAGGTCCTGTGCGATCCGCCGTATCGACCGACCGGCGGCAATGCCACGCGAGATCTCTTCGCGCTCCTCAAGCCTCAGCGCTACAGGAGCTCTCAGGCGTGGCGCTGGAGCAATTCCTCCATTGACAGCCAAGATCCGATAGACGCCGCTCTTGTTCCTCCTCTCAAGCGCTCGAGCGATATCCGCCACACATTGACCGCTCTTCCAGCGCTCCCAGAGCTCGGCCCTCTGCTTCGGCGTGAACCATGTCCGCGCATGCCCCTCCATCCGCACACCTCCTATCTGGCAAGATTAGAAGGTGTTGCGTCGATCGGTTGAACTCACACCCCAAAGCGGACCTTCAGCAATGTCCGTTCCTCGGTCGCTCTTGAGGGCAAATCGGACATCAGCCAGCGATTGCCGAACAATTACGATCCATGAGTCCACGTCCTAATCCTTCTCGCCGCCCTTTCCGTTGCCGTTGCCCAGGACCGATCCAAACTTGTTGTTGGTCAGGAAACGGTCGGGCCGTACGCGCCCGGCGTCCGAGCGGTTGCCGCGCCAGGCGGCGAGCTCCTTCAGCGACAGCGTGAAGGTGCGGCCGGCGCTGTCGATCCAGGTCAGTCCGTCGTTGCCCTTGAAAGTCTTCACGTCGGACAGCGTGCCGTCCTTGTAGCGTTGCAAGCGTACGCCGCGGCCGCGGCCGAGCTCCGGCACCTGCTCCAGCGGGAAGATCACCATCTTGCGGTTCTCGCCAATCGAGGCGACGAGTTCGCCTTCTACCACGGCGAATGCGCGGGCTTGATCCGGCGGCTTGACGTTGAGCACCTGCCTGCCCTTGCGGGTATTGGCCAGGCATTCGTCCTCGGCCACCACGAATCCCCGCCCCTGCGCGCTCGCGACCAGGAATTTCCGGCCGCCCTGGTGGCGAAACACGGCCACAAGGTCGTGGTCCTGCTCGAGGTCGATGAACAGCCGCACCGGCTCGCCATGCCCGCGCCCGCCCGGGAGCTTGGCGCCGTCGAGCGTGTAGAAGCGTCCGTTGGTGGCGAACACCAGGATCTTGGAGGTGGTCTCGGCGGGAAACGCGAACTTGAGACTGTCGTCAGCCTTGAACGCCACGCCCGACAGGTCGGTGACCGTGCCCCTGAGCGCGCGGATCCAGCCCTTTTCGGAGACCACAACGGTGATCGGCTCCCGCTCGACCATCGCCTCCTCGATCGCGGCCTCGTCGTGTTGCGGGGCTTCGGCGAAGGTGGTGCGCCGCTTGCCAAGCGCGGTCTTCGGACCGAACGTGTCGCGGATCTTCTTGATCTCGCCGGCGACGGTCTTCCACTGCTCCTTGTCCGAGCCCAAAAGCTTCTTGATCTCGGTACGCTCGGCGCGCAGGTCCTTGTCCTCGCGCTTGATCTCCATCTCTTCAAGCTTGCGCAGGTTGCGAAGCCGCATGTTCAGGATCGCGTCCGCCTGCACGTCGGAGAGCTTGAAAGCCTTCATCAGCACCGGCTTGGGCTCATCCTCGTTGCGGATGATCTTGATCACCTTGTCGAGGTTGAGATAGGCGACCAGATAGCCGCCCAGCACTTCCAGCCGGTGTTCGATCTTGGACAGGCGGAACTGCGAACGCCGCACCAGCACCTCGCGCCGGTGCGCGAGCCATTCGCTGAGCGCTTCCGCGAGACCGACAACTTTCGGGATGCGGCCCTTAACCAGCACGTTCATGTTGAGCGGGATGCGGCTTTCAAGCTCGCTCAGCCGGAACAGCGATTCCATCACCAGCGCGGCATCGACCGTGCGCGACTTCGGCTCGATCACCAGCCGGATATCCTCGGCCGACTCGTCGCAGATGTCGGCGACCAGCGGCAGCTTGCGTTCGTTGAGCAGCTCCGCAAGCTTCTCGACCAGCCGTCCCTTCTGCACCAGCCAGGGAACTTCGGTGATCACGATGAGATAGGTGCCACGGCCGGTGTCTTCCTTGTGCCAGCGCGCCCGCACCCGGAACGAGCCGCGGCCGGTCGAATAGGCCTCGGCGATCGCGTCGCGGTTGTCGACGACGATGCCGCCGGTGGGGAAATCCGGGCCTTGAACGTATTTCAGCAGCGTCTTTGAGCGCGCATTGGGATTGTCGATCAGGAACAGCGCGGCATCGCAGAGTTCGGCGGCGTTGTGCGGCGGGATCGCGGTGGCCATGCCGACCGCGATGCCCTGTGAACCGTTGGCCAGCAGGTTGGGGAACGCGCCCGGCAGCACCACCGGCTCGTTCTCCGAGCCGTCATAGGTCGGCCGGAAGTCGATCGCGTCTTCGTCGATGCCGTCGATCAGGAGACGCGCGACCTCGGTGAGCCGCGCCTCCGTGTAACGCATGGCGGCAGGGTTATCGCCGTCGACATTGCCGAAATTGCCCTGCCCGTCGACCAGGGGATAGCGCTGGGCGAAATCCTGCGCCAACCTTACCAAAGCGTCATAAACCGACTGGTCGCCGTGTGGATGGAACTTGCCGATGACGTCGCCCACCACGCGCGCGCATTTCTTGAATGCGGCGTCGGGGTCGAGACGCAATTGCTGCATTGCATAAAGCAGTCGCCGGTGAACCGGCTTCAGCCCATCGCGCGCGTCCGGCAGCGCGCGGTGCATGATGGTCGAGAGCGCATAGGCGAGATAACGCTCTTCCAGCGCATCGCGCAGTGCAATCTCCTCGATCGGACCCGACGGCGGTGAAGGAATCAGTTGTTTGCCCATACGCTCTGACTACTGCGGCAAAACGTCCGGAACAAGTCTAGCTTTGGCTCGCCGGCCAATTCCGCGCGGAACAGCACGAGATTGAACGGTTACGAACCGCAACACCCGTCGTCGCCGCGTTGTGGCCACTGAGGTGAACTGCATCTGAACGTCTCAGACAGCAAAGCGACCGCATCGACAGCGTATGTGTGAGTCATGGGCGATACATGACGAGGACGAGCAAGGAGGTACTTCGATGCGCAAATTGTTTCTGAGCATTGCGGCCGTCGCCGCACTGCTGATTTCTGGTTCGTTCACCCAGCGTGCCGAGGCGGTCACCATCGGCTCTCCTGCCGGCCTGCTGGGCGCAACCGAAAGTCTGACGGTTGTTGACCAGGTGCACTGCGTTCCCGGCTGGCGGCATCACTATCCAACTCACTGGCGCGGTGCGAACGGCTGTGCGCGCGGTGGAGTGATCGTGTATCCGCGGCGCCATTGGCACCGTCATCATCACCACCACCGGCACCACCACCACCGCCGGCATCGTTATTGATCCGGAGCGCCGTTGGTAGGACAGCGTTGTGACGGTGGCTCTGCGGCGGGTCTTCCTTGGTGAAGGCCCGCCGATTTTTCCTGGTGATCGCAGCTGCGTGAATGACAGGATGAACGCCGGATGAACGGGCGACCCACGGGCAGTTCAGGCGCATTGATCGTAATGAAAGCAGCAACAGCCATTTCCGGAAATTGCTGGGCTGTACGAGGTTATCTCGCCGGTTGATGAAAACCCCCAAGGAGACATCCATGCGCAAAGTCCTGCTTTCGCTGGCTGCGGCAGCCGTCATGGGCGGCGCCGCCTTCACGATGACGAGTGCCAACGCGGCGCCGGTGTCGCCGTCGGCGCTCCAGGCGTCGATCACCGATACCAACCTGACCGAAGATGCTCAGTGGCGGCGGCGCCGCTGCTGGCATCGCCCGTACAGCAGCCGGGTCCGCTGCGTGGTCCGCGGCCACTACTGGCGCTGGTCGCGCCGTTGGTAGCAATCTGCCGCACCATTTACTCTACGAACGCCATCGCCACGGGCCTTCCTCAGGAAGGCCCGTTTGCTTTGTGCGTATCCGGTTCCTGCGGCTAATCGATCTTGCCAGCCTTCCGCGCGCGATCCAGCACCGCTGCGACAAAGCTGTCGCGCGTCTCACTGAAATCGCGTCCTACCGGCTCCAGCACACGTTGCGCCAGGAAATGCCCGGTGAGCGCGAACCCGTCGGCAATGTCCTGCAGCGGTGGGGCGATTCCCGCCGTCCCGCCAAGAAACGGCGGCAGCCGCAAGAGCTTGTCGCGCCACGGCTCGCCCGCCTGCCGCGATACGGCGCGGCCGGACTTCGGCGAGACATAGCTCAGCTCATCGCGCGCGCCGGTCACTGCGCAGCTGTCGAGTTCGAGCCCGAACCCGAGCTCGTTCAAAAGATGCAACTCGAACTGGACGATCAGCGCGGAGGCCAGCGGCGGTTCGTCCATATGATCGAGGATCGTTTCGACCATCGGTACGATGGCGGGATGGGGATCGCGCTCCGGCAAGAGGCGACAGAGCGCGGCGAGATGGGTCACTCCGTACATCGCATGGGACTGCGACAGCAGCGCCGCAACCCGCAGCTTGAGCCCCTCTACGACGAAGTGGCCGAGATGCTGGTCGAGCCGCGCCCGCCAGACGGCACTGACCAGGTTGCCGGTCTGCAGCACCGGGCGCATGAGGCGCCCTGCTCCGCCACGCACGAGGCCGAGATGCCGCCCATGCTCGCGCGTCATCAGTTCGAGGATGGCGCTTGCCTCCCCGTGGCGCCGGACCCCCAGCACGATGCCTTCATCAGTCCATTGCATCGGTCACAGACCGTCCTGTTCAACAGACCACAGCGTTAGCCCGCCGCGAAATCTACCTGGACTTGCCGCGCAGCTCCCGAAGCGCCAGCGGGCGGCCGACCGTGCGCGGACCTGCCTCGTCCATCACGAAGCAGCGATAATAGGCCGACGCCGGAACCCGCCGGTCGGTGGCGCAGCGATGGACCGCCAAGAGATCGCTCTCGGTCCGGTACTGCATATAGGGACTGATGGCGTAACGGGACTCGTCGTTCTGAAAATATCCGAGTCGATCGATCTTGCCTCTGACCTCCGGGTCGCTCTCGATGATCGCCTGGCGCAGCGTCTCGCCTTCGATGAAATTGTCCGGCAGCTGGTCGAACGGACCGTCGAAATAGTTGTTCAGGCGGACGTTCTGCTCAAACACGCCGATCAGGATTTTGCGATCAAGCCGATGGTCGCGGTAGTACGCAAAGCCGGTGCGCTTGCCGATCAGGATCCGGTCAGTGCGCTGCGACGGCTCCGGCTGGTCGGACGCCGTGGCCGTTTCGTCGAGAATGAAGTGAAACACCTTGGCCCTGGAATTGTAGACCAGGAAGAAGCGCACCGCCGACTCGTCGAAGACGGGCCCGATCAGGCGCTCGTCGGGGCCGATGGCGCCCGGCGGCGGCTTGATCTGCGAGACGTCGTTAAGCGCGAACAGCACGCTCGTTCCTCGATAGGTGATGCGGTAGGCGAGATTTTCCGCCCGCTCCACCACGACGTTGTGCCGGCCGTCGAGCTCCAGCGCCTGTTCAAAACCGTCCTTTTTCCAGTCGGCATTGTCTTCGTAGTAGCCGAAATAGACCTTGCCCTTATCGCGGTCGCGCGGATCAAACCGGAAATTGCCCGCGATCGGGACACCGGCGTGCACAAACTTGAAATAGTAGTAGTTCTCGGTCGGATACACGGTGACGCGGCCGGGCAGGCTCTCGAGCACATAGGCCAGGACCGCCATCGGATCCTTGATATCGAACGCCGCGGGGCGCATCGCTTCGACAATCGCGGCCTCGTTGGTGACGAGCTGCGGACGAGACTGCGGTTGCGCAACGACCGTGCCCGGCACCGCGAAGGCTGCAACCATTTGAGCTGCCACCAACAGTCTTCGCATGGCGATCACTCCTTCGGAAACTCGAGGCCCATCTCCCGATATCGCTCCGGATCGTCGCCCCAGCCCTGGCGCACCTTGACGAACAGGAACAGGTGCACCGGCTTCTCGATGGCGAGGGCGATCTCACGCCGCGCCTCGGCGCCGATCGCCTTGATGGTGGCGCCGCCCTTGCCGAGCACGATCTTGCGCTGGCTGTCGCGCTCCACATAGATCGTCTGCTCAATCCGCACCGCGCCGTCGCGCAGCTCCTTCCAGCTGTCGGTTTCCACGGTCGACTGGTAGGGCAGCTCCTGATGCAGCCGCCCATAGAGCTTTTCGCGGGTGATCTCGGCCGCAAGCTGGCGCATCGGCGCATCGCTGACCTGATCCTCCGGATAGTGCCACGGCCCTGTCGGCACACGCGCCGCAAGCCAGCGTCGCAGATCCGCGACGCCATCGCCGGTGAGCGCCGACGTCATGAAGGTCGCCTCCAACGGCACGCGCGCGTTCAGGTCCTTCGCGAGCGTCAGCAGCGGCGGCTTTTCAACGAGGTCGATCTTGTTGAGGATCGCCACGCGCGGCCGCTTGACGTCCGCAAGGCGTTCGACAATGGCGCCGGTCTCCTCGTCGATACCGCGCTTGGCATCGGCTAGGAGGCAAACGATGTCGGCATCATACGCCCCGGCCCACGCGGTCGTGACCATGGCGCGGTCGAGCCGGCGCTTGGGCGCGAAGATGCCGGGCGTATCGACGAAAATGAGCTGCGCGCCGTTTTCCATCGCGATCCCGCGCACCGGCGTCCGGGTGGTCTGCACCTTGTGCGACACGATCGCGACTTTGCTGCCGACCAGCGCATTGACCAGGGTCGACTTGCCGACATTGGGCGCGCCGATGATCGCGATGAAGCCGCAGCGCGTGCCCGGCTCAGCCATCGAGGCGTTCCGCCTTGACGCCTTCGCGCGTCAGCATCGCGGCCGCTGCCGCCTGCTCCGCTGCGCGCTTGGAGCGGCCAAGGCCCTCGGCCGGCAGGCGGTTCGGCAATTCGACCGTGACGCGGAATTCGGGATCGTGATCCGGGCCCTTACGCTCGACTTCGCGATAGTTGGGCGTCGGCAGCCCGCGCGCCTGCGCCCATTCCTGCAGGATCGTCTTGGCGTCGCGCAGCGGGCGCGTCGGCACCCGCATGCGCTGCTCCCAGAGCCGCCCGATCACCTCGGATGCGGCTCTGTAGCCGCCGTCGATGAAGATCGCACCGATCAAGGCCTCGCAGACGTCGGCCAGGATCGCGGTGCGGCTGCGGCCGCCGGCGTTGTTCTCGGACGCGCCAAGCCTGATCGCCGCGCCGAGTTCGATCGCCCGCGCCACGTCGGCGCAGGCTTCCTTGCGGACAAGGTCTGCAAGCCGGCGCGACAGCTCGCCTTCATCCGCTTTCGGAAACGCGCCGAACAGCATGTCGGAGACGACGAGGCCGAGCACATGGTCGCCAAGAAATTCGAGGCGCTGGTAGCTGCCGGAACGATTGCGCGATCCTGTAAGCGCGGAAATATGCGTGAGCGCCTGTTCGAGCAGCGCCGCGTCCTTGAACTTGTAGCCGATGCGCTCCTCGAAGCCGGGTGGGGTTTTCCGCCGGCGGCGCGGCGGCTTTGCATCCGCGGCCGTCCGGGCAGCTCCAGCACGCTCCCTGCTTTCCTTCGCTTGCGGCGGAGGGTAAGGGAGGGAGCCGGGCGAGTTGGATGCTGGCGAGGAATTCGCGACACGATTGCCTTTTGGCTTGCGGCTCATCGCACGATCGAGAACATCCGGCCCCAGCGCACCGACCAGGGCCAACGCCACAGCTCCCAGGCCCGCTCGCCTTCATGGATCGAGAAGAAGATGATCTGGGCCTTGCCGACGATGTTCTGGAACGGAACATAGCCGACCTGGCTGAGGACGCGGCTGTCGGTGGAATTGTCGCGATTGTCGCCCATCATGAAGTAATGGCCCGCTGGCACCACGTAGACCGACGTGTTGTCGTAGAAGCCGTTATCGATGAGATCGAGCGTGGTGTAGCTCACCCCGTTTGGGAGCGTCTCGCGCCAGCGCTTGACCCGCGTGGTGCGGCCGCCCTCCTCGTTCTCGATGAAATCCTCGATGCGCTCGCGCTTGACCGGCTCTCCGTTGATGTTGAGCACGCCTTCGATCATCTGGATGCGATCGCCGGGAAGCCCGATGACGCGTTTGATGTAGTCGGTGGTGTCGTCCTTCGGCAGCCGGAAGACGACGATGTCGCCACGTGCCGGGTTGCCCTCCCAGATGCGTCCGGAAAACAACGGCGGCGAAAACGGGATCGAATAGCGGCTGTAGCCGTAGGTATATTTCGAGACGAACAGGTAATCGCCGACCAGCAGCGTCTCCTTCATCGATCCGGATGGGATGTTGAACGGCTGGAACAGAAAGGTGCGGATGATGAGCGCGATGATGAGCGCGTGGAAGATCACACGCACTGTTTCGGCGATGCCGCCTTCTTTCCGCTTTGCGCCTGTGGTCACACTCATTCTCTTTCTCTTTCGTCGCTCGCGCGCGCCCGCGGAATCTTCTAGCCGCTGGTCAGCCGGGGCGCAATCAAGGCCTGTGAAATTCGACCCCCCATTTGGTCACTTGTACTTTACTGTTTTATTTCAGCCCTTTATGTGGGCTTTCCGATCCGATCTACAATCCCGCAAAGCCCTGGCGACGCAACGTATAACGACGGCCGTCCGGTCCGGATTCAACCCGCCTTTGGCACCGCCGAAATGATGACCAGGGCCTGCGCCATCGGCCCTTCGTCGGTGATGGTGAGGTCGATTCGTGCCTCATGATCGGGCGGCGTGATGGCGCGCAGCCGCTCCAGCGCACCGCCGGTGAGTTTCATGGTCGGCCGTCCGGACGGCAGGTTGATCACGCCGAGGTCGCGCCAGAACACACCCCTGCGAAATCCGGTGCCGAGCGCCTTGGCGCAGGCTTCCTTGGCGGCAAAGCGCTTGGCGTAGGTCTCGATGCGGGTGGCGCGCCGATCGGCCTTGGCGCGCTCCGTCTCGGTGAAGATACGCAGGATGAAACGGTCACCGTGGCGAGCAATGACGCGCTCGATCCGGCGCACGTCCACAAGGTCGGATCCGACGCCGAGGATCATCGCGCCACCTTGGCCCGCCCGCGGTCCATGGCCGCGCGCATCGCCCGGACGGATTGCGGAAGCCCGCCATAGACCGCCTCGCCGATCAGGAAATGACCGATGTTCAATTCCACCACTTCCGGCAGCGCCGCGATCGTCTCCGCGGTCGCGTAATTGAGGCCGTGTCCGGCATGGACTTCGAGGCCGAGGCGCCGCGCCAGCCGAGCGCCGTCCTCGATCCGCTCCCACTCCATCTGCGCAGTCCCCCGCCCCTCGGCGAGCGCATCGCACCAGGCGCCGGTATGAATCTCGATGACGGGTGCGCCGACCGCGACCGCAGCCGCGATCTGGTCAGGATCGGCGGCGATGAACAAGGACACGCGGATGCCGGCCTTGCGCAATTGAGCAATGGCAGGGGCGAGTTGCTCGCGCTGGCCCGCAACATCGAGGCCCCCTTCGGTGGTGCGCTCCTCGCGCCGCTCCGGCACCAGGCAGGCGGCGTGGGGCTGCGTCCTGATCGCGATCGCGACCATCTCGTCGGTCGCCGCCATTTCGAGGTTCAGCGGCTTTCCGATTTCCGCCTTGAGGCGCGCAATATCATCGTCGCGGATGTGGCGACGGTCCTCGCGCAAATGCGCGGTGATCCCGTCGGCGCCGGCCTCGACCGCGACCTTCGCCGCCTGCACGGGATCGGGATGATGGCCGCCGCGCGCATTGCGGACGGTCGCGACGTGATCGATGTTCACGCCAAGACGCAGATTGGAAGGCGAGGACATCGTCTTGGACTCGTCAATACTAGTGTCTGGCGGTGGACTCGCCCGGCTCAACCACGCCGCTCTTCTCCAGATACAATTGCCCGAGCACGGCGATCACGTCCGCCAGCAACGTGGCCCGGTCCGATTCCGGAGCCATCAGGACCAGATCCACAAGGCTTTCCGCCATGCGGGCGGCAAGCTCGGACGCGTCGCTGTCGGGACGCTCCGCATACTTTGTCACCAGCTCGTTGATGTCGCAGTGAAGACAGTCTGACATGGGAATTCCTCAATGTATTCGGCAACCGAACGAACGATTCCAATTCGCTGGTATCCCTTGAGATGGCGCCCACCTGCCGCGTTGGCAAGTGAAGATCACGCATTCACCCGCTCGGCGGTTGCCACCACCGGTTTGGCTCGCAACTGGGCAAGGATCGACGTCAGGTGCTTGAGGTCGTAGACCTCGAGATCGATGGTAACCGACGTGAAGTCGGGCGCCTGGCGTTCCATGCGGATGTTGTCGATGTTGCCGTCGTGCTCGGCGATCACCTGCGCGACCTGGGCAAGGCTGCCGGGCTCGTTGACGGTCTTGATCTGGATGCGGGCGGGGAAGCGCTGCGGCGCGCGCTCATCCATGTCCCAGCGCAGATCGATCCAGCTTTCGGGGGCGTCCTCGAAATCCTTCAGCGACGGCGACTGGATCGGGTAGATGGTGATCCCCTCCCCGGGGGTCAGAATGCCGACGATCCGGTCGCCGGGAACGGCGCCGCCATTGGGCGCAAACCGTACCGGCAAATCGCCGTTGATGCCACGGATCGGGATGGCGCCCTGCTCGTTGCCGCCAGGTGCCTGGTATTTGACGCCCTTGGCGCGCCTGAACCCGAACCACCCGCTGTCGAGCTTGTGCTGCTGCTTGATGGCGGCGGCGCGCTCCTCCTTGTAGTCGGGATACATCGACCGCGCGACATCGGCCGCCCGCATCTCGCCGCGGCCGACGGCCGAGAACACTTCGTCAAGGGATGCGCGCGCCAACCGCGGCAACGCACCCTGAAGCTTTTCGTCGGAGTAGGCGATCTTGGCGCGCTGGCACAGCCGCTCGACGATGCGGCGGCCGAGTCCGGCGTATTGCGCCCGCACCGCGACGCGTGTTGCGCGTCGAATTGCAGCGCGCGCCTTGCCGGTCTTGACCAGCGACTCCCACGCCGCCGGCGGCGCAATCTGCGCCTTGGAGGTGAGGATCTCGACCTCGTCGCCGTTCGCGAGCTCCGAAACCAGCGGAGCGATCTTGCCGTTGATCTTGGCCCCGACCGCCGTATTGCCCACGTCGGTATGCACCGCATAGGCGAAGTCGATGACGTTGGCCGAGCGCGGCAACGCGATCAGCTTGCCTTTCGGCGTGAAGCAGAACACCTGGTCGTGGAACAGTTCGAGCTTGGTATGCTCGAGGAACTCTTCCGAGTTGGAGCCCTCCGCCAGTAGCTCGATGGTCCGGCGCAGCCAGGCATAGGCGCTCGATTCCCGCGACAGCATTTCGGTCGGCGAGCCGACGCCGTCCTTGTAGAGCGCGTGCGCCGCGATGCCGTATTCGGCGATCTCGTCCATATCGCCGGTGCGGATCTGCAGCTCGACGCGTTGCTTGCCGGGACCGATGACGGTGGTGTGGATCGACTGGTAGTCGTTCTGCTTCGGCGTGGACACATAGTCCTTGAACCGGGTCGGGACCATCGGCCAGGTGGTGTGCACGATTCCGAGCGCCTGGTAGCATTCCGCGACCGTCTTCACGATGACGCGGAAGCCGACAATATCGGAAAGCTGTTCGAAGCCGACGGACTTCCGCTCCATCTTGCGCCAGATCGAATAGGCGCGCTTGCGGCGTCCCGCGACCTCCGCAACGATTCCGCGGTCGGCAAGCTTGCGCGTCAATTGCTGCTCGATCTCGGCGACGAGTTCGGCGTTGCGCTCCTCCAACGCGTCCAAACGCTCGCTGACGACAGCATAGGCGTCGGGGTTGAGCTCGCGGAACGCCAGATCCTCGAGCTCCTCGCGCAACTCATGCATGCCCATGCGCCCGGCGAGCGGCGCGTAGATGTCCACGGTCTCCTCGGCCGTGCGGCGGCGGGCGTCCGGCGGCATGTGGCTGATCGTGCGCATGTTGTGCAGACGGTCGGCGAGCTTGACCAGCAGCACGCGCACGTCGTCGGCGATAGCCAACAACAGCTTGCGCAGGTTTTCCGCCTGCGTCGCCTCCTTGGTGACGAGGTCGAGCTTGGCAAGCTTGGTCAAGCCTTCGACCAGACCGCCGATATCCTCGCCGAACAGCTGGTCGATCTCGGCACGGGTCGCGAGGGTATCCTCGATGGTGTCGTGCAGCAGGGCGGCGGCGATGGTCGCATCGTCGAGCTTGAGGTCGGTGAGGATCGCCGCAACCTCCAGCGGATGCGAGAAGTAGGGGTCGCCGGAGGCGCGCTTCTGCTCGCCATGGGCCTTCATGGCGAAGACATAGGCGCGGTTGAGCAGCGGCTCGTTGGTCTTGGGATTGTAGCGGCGCACGCGATCGATCAGGTCGTACTGCCGCATCATCTGTGATCGCGGCGGCCGCTTCTGTTTTGGCGTGTTTTCAACAGCTTGCGCGACGATCTTACGGCCACGCTCGATCGGGGCCCGGGTCCGGGCCTGGTTTTGCATACGCGGCAGATCGGTCGAGGAGCGCGCCATTAACGATCCCGGTGCCGACGGATCGCATTCGTCAGCCTCGTCCTAGGATATCACCAGCCTCATCCTAGGATATCATCGTGATTCCAGCACCCCACAAGTCGCCAACGGCATGGTTTGCCAAAATGATTGCGGCCCGGACCTTGCGGGGTCCAGGCCGGCATGTCTGCCGCGACGGGGAGGCTTATTCCTCTTCTTCGGGCTGCTCCTCGGGCGGAGCGAGCCCCTCGAGGCCCTTGAGCAGCTCTTCCTCGGTCATCCGGTCCACCGTGACCTCGGTATCGTCGGCATCGACCGTGGCGCCCGGGGTACCGATGAGCGGGACCGTGGAAGGCTCCGGCTCGTCGACCTCGACGTATTTCTGGAGCGAATGAACGAGCTCCTCGCGCAGGTCGTCCGGAGATACCGTCATGTCGGCGATCTCGCGCAGCGCCACGACCGGGTTCTTGTCGTTATCGCGCTCGACCGTGATCGGTGCGCCGGAGGATACCATCCGCGCCCGGTGACTCGCCAACAGCACGAGGTCAAACCGGTTTTCAACCTTGTCGATGCAGTCTTCAACGGTAACGCGGGCCATCTGGCTGCTCCTGCAAAGGAACTTGCGTATAAATATGGCGGCTTGGTATCCGCCCCGCAAGTGAAGCGCAAGCCAAATCTTGGAAAGAGTGGAACTAGAACTAAAGGATAGCACTTTTGTCTTGGCGAGCGGGGTGCTCCTCTGTTAGGCAAAACGTGGGTGCCGGCATGTGGTCCATTATTCTTCGGCCGCATGGGTTGCGACAGCAGCGCGCGGTCATGATTGCGCCGCACGCGGTCATCGGTTCCCGTTAACGACGATCCGGCATATCAACCCGGCCGCGAGCCAGCAGCCGGGCGGTTGGATCGGCCCCTAGGTTTTGATCACGAAGCGAGACAACATGGCCGCGCAAATGGAACGCACGGGTTCAAACAACGAGAAGACTGCTCTTTTTATCGACGGCGCCAATTTATACGCCACCGCCAAGTCCTTGGGCTTCGATATCGACTACAAACGCCTGCTGCGCGAGTTTCATTCGCGCGGTTACCTCATGCGGGCGTTCTATTACACCGCGGTGATCGAGGATCAGGAATATTCCTCGATTCGGCCCTTGATCGATTGGCTCGACTACAACGGCTATACCGTCGTCACCAAGGCGACGAAGGAGTTCGTCGACCAGACCGGCCGCCGCAAGGTCAAAGGCAATATGGACATCGAGCTGGCGGTCGATGCCATGGAGCTGGCCGGGCATATCGACCACATGGTGCTGTTCTCCGGCGACGGAGATTTCCGCTCCCTGGTCGAGGCGATGCAGCGCCGCGGCGTCCGGGTGACCGTCGTTTCGACCATCTCGACCCAGCCGCCGATGGTGGCGGACGAGCTCCGCCGGCAGGCCGACGTGTTCCTCGACATCGTCGAGCTGCAGCCAAAGATCGGACGCGACCCGTCCGAGCGGGCACCACGCGAGCCGCGCGAACCGCGCGAGCCGCGTCACACGCCGCAATTCCTGCAGCGCAGCGCCTCGCCCCAGCGTGCCGGCGCCGGCGCCCAGGATGACGATTTCGAAGATTGATTGACTCCGCGATTCACCAGGTGGCGCCGATGCCCGGCGCGTCATCAACGCCCGGCCGCGAATGCCCGCTCTGCCCTCGCCTGCAGGGATTCCGTGAGAATTTGCGGCAGCTTCATCCGGACTGGTTCAACGCGCCCGTGCCCTCCTTCGGGCCGCTCTCTGCGCGCCTGCTCATCGTCGGTCTGGCGCCGGGCATGCAGGGCGCGAACCGCACCGGCCGGCCGTTCACGGGCGACTACGCCGGCGACCTGCTCTACGAAACACTGAGCCGCTTCGGCTTCGCCCGCGGTGCATACGAAGCGCGCGCCGACGATGGGCTGGAGCTCATCGATGCACGCATCGCCAATGCGGTCAGCTGCGTGCCGCCCGAGAACAAGCCGATCGGAGCGGAGATCACGACCTGCCGCCGCTTCCTCAGCGCGGCGGTCGCGGAAATGCCGAAGTTGCGCGCGATCGTGGCGCTTGGCCGCATCGCCCACGACAGCACCGTCGCGGCGCTGGGTGCGAAGCGCTCGGCGGCGCCGTTCGGTCATGGCCGCAAAGCCGAGGTCAACTCGTTGGCGCTGTTCAGCAGCTATCACTGCTCGCGCTACAACACGAACACCGGCGTGCTGACGCCGGACATGTTCCGCGCGGTGTTTGCGGCCGTGCGCGCCTATCTCGACAGCGGCGGCGCTGATGCGTAGCAGGTGCGGTGTTGCGGCCCACCCTCCCCCCTGGAGGGGAGGGTCGCGAACATGAAGCGGAGCGGAATGCGAGCGGGGGTGGGGTGAGTTTGAAGGCGCAGATTCGCTTCGCCCACCCCGACCGCTCCAGGGAAGGCTGAACGGAGTTCGCTGCACTGGCCCGGGCCCCTTCAGGCCTATGCGCGTACCCAGCCGACGACCTCTTCGGCGCTCTTGTCCGGCGGGAACACCGGATAGAACACTTTCGTCATCACGCCATCGTCGATCACGAACACCATGCGCTTGAGCAAGGTCATGCCAGAAACGGCGAAGGTCGGCAGGTTCAATGCACGGGTCAGTTTCAGGTCCGCGTCGGACAACACTGGAAACGGTAGATGCAGCCGTTTCACCGCTTCGCGCTGGTAGTCGCTGTCCTGGGTTGACAATCCGAACACCGCCGCGACGCCAAGCGCTTTGAGCTCGGCAAAATGGTCGCGGAACGAGCACGATTGCGGCGTGCAGCCGCGCGCGCCGGGGATCGCATCCCAGCCGTCCGGCAGGTTTACGCCCGGGCGACCGGTCCGCGGATAGACGTACACGACCGTGCGCCCCCGCAACGCCGACAGGTCGACCGCTGATCCGTCGGTAGCCGCGAGCGGCAGCGCAGGCAGCTTCAGTCCCGCCAGGTGACGCGTGGCGCCGTCGTCCTGCGGCACCGGGATTCCCGGCGGCAGCACCGTCGGATCGTGCGGGGTGGTCATGGCTGTCCTCCGCCTTCGGATCGGTAGGAGATGAACTCAACCAGCGAGCCGTCGGGATCGCGGAAATAGACGCTGGTGCCGGGCCCCTTGGCGCCGAAGCGCTCGATCGGGCCGGCATGAATCGAAACGCCGCAGCGCCCGAGGTGCGCGACGGCGTCGCCGATCGGCCCATTCCATTCGAAACAAAGATCGCTGTTGCCCGGCTGCACCGGCAGCCGCGCTACTTCGGCCGGCGTAAATCCCGGCCCGTGCAGATTGAGCTGCACCGGGCCGAACCGGTAGGCCCATCCGCGGGGACGCCGCGCGAGTTCGGCGCCGAGGACGTCCCGATAGAACGCGTTCGAGCGCTCCCAGTCGGAAACGTGGATCACGCAATGATCGAAACTGACCGGCAGTGCCATGGAATCGCCAAACCCCATCCGGCGGAAGCCATCGTTCGTGGCGCCGCCGGCGGGAAATCATCCCGGGAATTCGACGCCGGTCAATGGCGAAAGCCCGCCCCGCGTGTCCGCGGGACGGGCCCTGATCGCGCGCCGTGGCCTAGTTCATCCAGGCGATGTCGGTGAGCATTCCGTTGAGGCCGGAGATCTTGCCGGCCATGGTCGCCTTGCCGGTCTTGAGATCGACCGAATAAAGGGTTCCGCCGGTCACCAGCCAGGCAGCGTTCTGATCCGGTCCCGACGACACGATGTTGAACGCAACCGCGCCGGTGACGGGGACGCCGAGCGAGCCGACGGTGTTGAGGACGCCGTCATTCGGCGGCGCCTGGGTGACCAGCGAACCGGTCGCTGCGTCGATGTTGTAAAGCGCGGTCGCCTTGGTGTCCTTGAAGGAGTTGGTGTAGGCGCCGGCGACGATCCTCGGCGTACGGCCGGCGTTGGCGTCGCCGTCCTTGAACTTGTGCGACCCGTCGACAATCACCTTGCCGTCGTCGACATTGATCCGCCAGCTGACGCCTTCCGCACTCATCAGACGCAGACGGTCGGCCACCGGATTGAAGTCGAACGTGGTCGCGGCGGAGCGCTTCCAGGCTTCGGTGAGCTTGCTTTTCATCGTCGCCTGGCCGGAGCGGATGTCGATGGTGACGACGTCGCCGTCGCTGCTCACGCCATAGAGCATCCCGTCGGCCGGACGAACATCGATGCCCAGGATCGTGGCCGCGCCACGGATATTCACCGTCGAGGCGACCTTGCGGGTCGCGGGATCGATGGTCACGATCGACTTGCCGTCAACCAGGCCGACGATCCAGCCGTCCGCATGAGCTGCGGTCGTCATCAGAGCAGACGCCGCGATCGCGCCGGCCACTGCTATGGTCTTGAGAGGTCCGAACATTGATTGCTCCCTTGCTTGCGATGTGCATCGCCAAACCGTTCGGTGGCGACTGCGGGGAGCTACGGGGCGGTTCCGCGGGCGGTTGCAGGCCGGCGACGATGAAATGGCAATGGCCCCGATCACGAACGCGTGAGGGTCTGGAGGGGATGGGCTATCCCTTGTTTCTCAGCAAGCGGCCGCGCTCGCGCTCCCATGATCGCTTGCGCTCGGTTTCGCGCTTGTCATGCAGTTTCTTGCCGCGGGCGAGGGCGATCTCGAGCTTGGCCCGTCCCTTCTCGTTGAAATAGAGCTTGAGCGGAACGAGGGTCATGCCCTCGCGATCTACCGCTCCGGCGAGCTTGTTGATCTGGTGCTTGTGCAGCAGGAGCTTGCGCGGCCGTTTCGGGGCGTGATTGAAACGGCCACCCTGCAGGTATTCGGGGATGTTCGCGTTGACGAGCCAGAGCTCGCCGCCGCGGGAGTCGGCGTAGGACTCTGCGATCGTCGCCTTGCCTTGGCGCAGCGCCTTGACCTCGGTGCCGGTCAGCGCAATGCCGGCCTCGAAGGTCTCGCCGATCTCGTAGTTGAAGCGCGCCCGGCGGTTGGCGGCGACGACCTTGAGCTTACGATCCGGTTTCGCCGCCATTTCAGCCTAGTGTCCCGATTCCGAAGTTCGTACCATTTCGCAGCGGCCTCTTATACGAACTTCGGAATCGAAGGACACTGGGAACTTATTGATTCTAGTGTGGCTTAGGTTCAGAAGTCCGCAATCGGACTCGCCGCTAGAATGTTGCGGACTTCTGAACCGCCACACTACGCCAGTCTCACTTGCTCTGGGATTTCAGGACGTCGCGGATTTCGGTCAACAGCTCGACCTCTTTCGACGGCTTCGGCGGAACGGCGTCCTCCTGCTTCTGCATCCTGGTCATCGCCCGGATGACCAAAAACAGGACGAAGGCAATGATCAGGAAGTTGATGACGATCGTGAGGAAATTGCCCCATGCCAGGACGGCGCCTTGCTTTTTTGCCTCCACCAGGGAGTCGGCCGTCACTTTCGACGACAGCTTCACGAAATAGTTCGAGAAATCGAAGCCGCCGGTGGCGGCCCCGACGATCGGCATGATGATGTCGGCGACCAGCGAGGAGACGATCCCGCCGAATGCCGCGCCGATGATGACGCCGACCGCCAGATCGACGACATTGCCGCGCATCGCGAATTTCTTGAAGTCTTCCAGCACCGCTCCCTCCCTTTCAGTGCGAACGATCGTCGCCGGCGAGCTGCCCTGCCCGATCGATCTGCGGATAACTCGTTGCCGATCAGTTGATCAATCCGGCATGCACCATCGCGTCGCGCACGGCAGCCTTGGTCTTGTCGGCGATCGTGACCAGCGGCAGGCGGACGGTGTCCGAGCAGCGTCCGAGCAGCGACAAGGCATACTTGGCCGGCGACGGATTTGTCTCGATGAACAGCGCGTGGTGGAGCGGCATCAGCTTGTCCTGAAGCCGGAGCGCTGTTGCGTAGTCGCCGCGTAGACACGCGCCCTGGAACTCCGCGCACAGCCTCGGCGCCACGTTCGAGGTCACTGAGATGCAGCCGTGGCCGCCGTGCGCCATGAAGCCGAGCGCGGTCGCATCCTCGCCCGAAAGCTGGTTGAAGTCCGCGCCGATGGCCGCACGCTGCTGCGACACCCGCACCATGTTCGCGGTCGCGTCCTTGACGCCGGCGATGTTCTTCAGCTCGAACAGCCGCTGCATGGTCTCGACCGACATGTCGACGACCGAACGACCGGGGATGTTGTAGATGATGATCGGGATTCCGATGGAGTCGTTGATGGCCTTGAAGTGACTGTAGAGGCCGTCCTGGGTCGGCTTGTTGTAGTAAGGGGTCACGATCAGCACGGCGTTCGCGCCCACCTTTTCAGCGTGCTGCGACAGTTCGATTGCTTCCTGGGTCGAATTCGATCCCGACCCCGCGACAACCGGCACCTTGCCCTTGGCCTGGCCGACGCACCACTTTACCACCCGCTTGTGTTCATCGTGGCTCAGCGTCGGACTCTCGCCGGTGGTACCGACCGGCACCAGCCCACTGGTCCCCTCGGCGATCTGCCAATCGACCAAACCGCGGAACCCTGCCTCGTCGAGGCTGCCGTTCTTGAACGGGGTGACGAGCGCCGTGAACGATCCCCTGAAGCTCGTCTTGGCGGTCATGACTTCGAATCCTCTGGCTGGCCGATCTCGGATTGCCCGGTGGGGCGCGGGGACCATCCGCTTGGCCCCTTGATAACGGCTTGGCTGCGACAACGAAAGCAGGCGGAACCGGTTACCCTGCCCCGTTTTTGCCGCGGTCGCGGCCGATGGTCGTGCCCGGCGGGTTTAGTGCTTCGTCAATCTTATCAATTGAAAACATTGAGCGGTAGCGCAACCTCCGTTGCGCTGGGGAGAACCGGGACATTGACCAGAGCCCAGGGATTGGTGACGGCGTTGCTGGTGGCGGGAATTGCGGCGATTGGACTGCAGGCTGCCGCTATCGCGCAGTCGGAGACCCCCGCTGCCAAGGCCAAGCCGGCAACCAAGGACGCGACCAAGGCCAAAGACAAGACAGAAAAGAAGGCCGCAACAGCCAAGGCCAAGGAGAAAAAAGCCGAGGCGCCCAAGAAAGAAGCCAAGAAGGAAGCCAAAAAAGAGACCAAGAAGGCCAGTAAGCAAGGGAAGAAGACGGCCAAGGGCAAGACCACCGCAGCGAAGGGGTCGGCATCCGCTCCGAGTTCCGGCACCGAGTCGCCGCCCGCGCCGGCGCTTTCGGGTGAGCTGGCCACCGTCAAGCAGGCCATCGAACATGCGCGTGCGGGTCGCGCGTCGCAGGCTACGTCGCTCCAGCCGGGCATCCAGGATCCGGTGGCGCGCAAGCTCGTCGAATGGGCGATCCTGCGCAGCGATGGAAACGGCGCGAGCTCCACGCGCTACCTCGCCTTCATCAACGCCAATCCAAGCTGGCCCAGCGTCGGTATGATGCGCCGACGCGCAGAAGCGATGATGTGGACCGAGCAGCCTGATTCTGGTGCCGTCCGCGCCTACTTTGCGAAGAACCCGCCGCTCACGGCCAGGGGACGTTTCGCGCTGGCACGCGCCCTGCTCGCACTGGGCGACCGCGCAGGCGCCCAGGCGCATGCGCGCGACGCCTGGCGCAATGACGCTTTCGCAGCCGATCTCGAATCGAAGGCGCTGGAGACGTTCGGCAGCCTGGTCACCGCCGACGACCACAAAGCCCGCATGAACATGCGCCTCTATGCCGAGGACGTCGATGGCGGCCTTCGCAACGCCAATCGCGCCGGCGGCGACGCACCGGCAATTGCAAAGGCGCGTGTCGCAGTCCTCAAGAAGGCCGGCAACGCCAAGGCTGCGCTCGACGCGGTTCCGTCCGGCGCACGCAGCGACCTCGGCTATATCTACAGCCTCGCGCAATGGCTCCGGCGCGCCGACCGCGCGGCCGAGGCCGGCGATCTCATCCTGTCGGCGCCGCGCGACCCGTCGCAGACGATCGACACCGATCAATGGTGGATCGAGCGCCGGCTCGCGGCGCGCAACATGCTGGACCTGGGCGACGCCGCCAAGGCGTACCGCATTGCGCGTGACGCGGCTGTGCCCCTGCGCGACAATTATCGCGCCGAGCACCAGTTCACCGCCGGCTGGATCGCATTGCGCTTCCTTAACGACCCGGCGACCGCGCTCCCGCATTTTGCCCGCATCACCGAAGGGGACGTTCATGCGATCTCGCTCGCCCGCGGCCACTATTGGCTAGGCCGCACCTATGAGGCACAGGGCCGGACCTCCGAAGCGCGCAACCACTACCAGGCGGCGGCACAGCATCCCACCGCCTATTACGGACAGCTCGCGGGCGCACGGCTCAATCTTGGCAACATTGTGCTGCGCTCGCCGCCATCCCGACCTTCCGGATCGCTGGAAGTCATTCGCGCCATGGAGCTGCTCTATACGGTCAGCCAGCGCGACATGGTCGTCGGCGCGGCCGCCGATCTCGGTGACCGTTCGACCGACGCCGGAGCGCTCGCCGCCATCGGCGAAGTCGCCGCGCGCAACGGCGACGCGCGCGCGATGCTGCTGCTGGGCAAGGCGGCGCTCGGACGCGGGCTGCCGCTCGAGACCTACGCGTTTCCGACCATCGGCATGCCGAACTACACAGCCATCGGCCCGGCGGTGGAAAAGCCGCTGGTCTATGCCATCGCCCGGCAGGAAAGCACTTTCAATCAGAAAACCGTTTCCACCGCCCGGGCCATGGGACTGATGCAGGTGACGCCGGCGGCGGGCCGCTATGTCGCCAAGAAGTTCAACGTCACCTACAACGAGAAAAAGCTCCTGTCCGATCCGGTCTACAACGTGCAGCTCGGCGCCGCCGAGCTCGGCGACCTGCTGGCCGACTTCCGCGGCTCCTACATTCTCACATTCGTTGGCTACAACGCCGGCCGCGGCCGCATCCGGGACTGGGTGGCGCGCTACGGCGATCCCCGCGACCCCAAGGTCGATCCGATCGATTGGGTCGAACGCATTCCGTTCTCGGAAACGCGTAACTATGTCCAGCGGGTGATGGAGAACATGCAGGTCTATCGCATCCGCTTTGGCGGCGACGACAAGTTGATGATCGAGGCCGACCTGCGCCGCGGCGCCCGCGCCAACTGATTCTTCACCTTCTCATCGGCCTGCCGTGTCGATCGGCTCGACGCTGAAGCTGCGCGGTCGCCTGCCCTGACGCTCGTTCTCGCACATCGTCGCGTAGGCTCGTTCGATGTGGCGTGCAAACCGATCGGTATCGAACAGCGGGTGTGTCAACCGGTTCCGCTCAAGCCTTTGCCGGATCTCCGCAAGCAGCGCGCCCTCTCGTGCAAGCTTGAGCGCAAGGGCTTCGTAGTCGTCGAGGGTCCCGGTGACCAGGTCCGGCACGCCGACCGACTGCAACAGGCTGGCTGCGACCCGGCCCGCAAACGTCGACCCGGTGCAGGTCAGGACCGGAAGCCCCGCCCAGAGCGCGTCGCTCGCGGTGGTATGCGCGTTGTAGCCGGGCGTATCCAGGAACAGGTCGGCCAGCCGGTGGCGCGCAAAGTGATCGGCCATGGCCGGCTTGCGCGGCGCGAATACGATCCGGCCCGCCTCGACACCGGCGGCGCGCGCCGCGTCCCGCAGGTTGTCGCAGGCGCGACTGTCGAGCTGCGAAAGCCACAGTACGCTGCCATCGATCTGCCCGAGCAGGCGCAGCCATACATGGAATATGCCGGCCGAGATCTTGTAGGCGTTGTTGAAGCAGCAGAAGACGAAGCCATCGTCCGGCAGGCCCGCCTCGGCGCGCGACGGTATCTGTTGGCGATATCGGCTTGGTCGTATCGTTGACCAGGAAGCAATCCGGCAGGTGAACGATCTTCTCCAGATAGTACGGCTGCTGGTCGAACGGCAGCACGACCTTGTCGGCGATGATGTAGTCGATGAAGTCGGCGCCCATGGTTCCGGCATAGCCAAGATAGTTCACCTGAATCGGCGCCGGCCGGTAGCGCAGAATGCCGGGCCGGGAATTGTCGGTATGGCCGTTCAGATCGACGGCGATGTCGACGCCGAGTTCGCCGGATCAGCGCCGCTGCATCCCGATCGCTGGCGGTCCCGACGTCATGGAAGCGATCGAAGGATTGTGCGATCCGCGACCGCAGCTCGCTCTTGTCGTCGGGACCGAACGAGAGGCCGATGATCTCGAAGCGGCTTCGGTCGTGCCGCTCGAACAGTTCCGCCGTCAGATAGGCGACCGGATGCACCCGGAAATCCCCCGACAGGTAGGCAACTCTGATCTTGTCGCCGCGGGCAGCCGGCGGCGCCGGATCCAGCCGCGGGCCGGCCGGGATCTCGCGTTCCACATAGCGTCGGGTGCTGGCCAGGGTCACGTCGGGACTGGCCGACAATTGCAACAGGGTATGCGGTGCCGACGATCGCCGGATCCTGCCGCCAAGGCGTCGTAGAGACGGCGCGCGACGGCCGCGGCTTTGTCCCATGCGCAGACCGCGAGGCAACTCGTCGCCAGCTGCGCCAGGGCATGCGGGTGCGCCGGGGCAAGCTCGAGGACGCGCTCGAATGCGGCGATCGCTTCGTCGTAACGACGCAGCCGGCCGAGCACCATGCCGCGCGTGTAGAGCGACTCCACATGCGCGGGCTCGATCGCGAGCGCCTGCTCGGCGCTCGACGAGCGCCTCGTTGTAGCGATTGAGCGCGAACAGCGTTTTGGACCGATTGCAATGCGCCCGCAGGTTCGCCGGCGAGCCCGCCAGCGCGCGATCGTAGCTCGCAACCGCATCGCCGTGCCGGCCGAGGTCGGAAAGCAGCACCCCGCGATTGATCAGCGCCTCCGACATGGTTCGGGATCGACTTGCAGCGCGCGGTCGAGGCTGGCCAGCGCCTCGTCATGCCGGTTGAGCGACTGCAGCAGGAAACCGCGGTTGCTCAGCGCCTCCGCATCCGGCGGCGCGATCTCAAGCGCCGGCGTCTAGGCTCGCCAGCGCATCCTCCGGTCGCTTGAGCGCTGCCAGCACCGCTGCCCGCCCCGTCAGCGCTGGTAGCTCTCTCGGTGCGACGGCCAGCGCACGGTCGTAACTTGCCAGCGCCTCGGCGCTCCGCCCCAGGGATGTCAGCAACTTGCCCCGAATGACGTGCGCCTCCACAAACCCGGGCTCGAGGGCAATCACCCGCTCGTAGCTCGCCACCGCCTCTTCGTGGCGGCCGAGATCCGCCTGCGCGGCGCCCAGGTTGCACCAGTTCGCCAGCGACCCGGGCTCAATCGCGATCGCTCGCCGGTAGCTCTCGACCGCCTCCTCCAGACGGCCGAGTTGGGCCAGGACATCGCCCCGGTTGCCGTGGGCGCCGGCGTGATCGCCGTCGCACGCGATGGCACGATCAAAGCTCGCCAGCGCCTCCTGGGCCTCGCCAAGCTCGACCAGCGCGCGCCCCAAGAGCACATGCGACCGCGCGCGCTGCGGCTCCGCCGCCAGCGCCCGCCGCACCAAGTCGACGCCCTCACCAAATCGGCCCTGCTGGCAGCAAATCTGCGCCAGGTGATAGAGCGCCGTTGCGTTGGCGGGATCGTCGTGCAGCACGCGCGTGTAGCGATCGGCCGCCTCGCTGAGTGCGCCCTGGCGATGCAGCGCTGCTGCCTCATCGAGCAACGGGTCTATGCGGTCCTGCGACTGCACTTGAACCTCATGGTCCGATGGGATCCACGCTGAAACTGCGCGGTTTTTCGCCCCGCTGCGAGATATCCAGCATGGTTGCATAGGCCGCCTCGATATGACGGCGGAAACGATCGGTATCGAACAATGGTTGGGTGAGCCGGTTGGCGTCGAGCTTGCGGCGGATCGACTGAAGCAGGGCCGGATCGCGGGCAAGCTTCAGCGCCAAAGCCTCGTAGTCGTCAAGCGAGGTCGTCACCAGCTCCGGAAGGCCAACGGCGTGAAGGAGACTCGCGGCGACCCGGCCCGGAAACGTCGCGCCTGCGCAGGTCAATACCGGCAATCCCGCCCAGAGCGCATCGCTCGACGTGGTGTGGGCGTTGTAGTCGGTCGTGTCGACAAACAGGTCGGCCAGGCGCTGGCGCGCCAAATGGTCGGCCATGGCGGGCGCGCGCGGTGCGAACACGATTCTGGCGGGATCGACGCCTGCGGCCGCCGCGGCAGCCCGAAGATTCTCGGTCGCGCGTGCATTCATTTGCGGCAGCCACAGCACGCTCCCCTCGACGCTGGCCAGCAACCGCATCCAGACGGAATAGACGGCGGCCGAGATCTTGAAGCTGTTGTTGAAGCAGCAGAAGACAAATCCCTGATCCGGCAGGCCCGCATCGGCGCGCGATGGCGTGTCCGGCGAGATCGATTTCGTCGTGTCATTGACCAGAAAGCAATCCGGCAGGTGCACGATTTTTTCCGTGAAATAGGGAGCCAGCTCGAACGGCAACGCAATTCTGTCGGCAACGATGTAGTCGATGAAGTCGGCGCCCATCGTCCCGGTATATCCGAGATAGTTGACCTGCACGGGCGCCGGCCGCTCACGCAAGATTCCGGTACGCGCGTTTTCGGTGTGGCCGCCGAGATCGATTGCGATGTCGACATGCAGGCCGTTGATCAATGCGGCGGCATCGGAGTCCTCGCGAGCGTGGACATCATGGAACTGGTCGCAGGCCGCAACCAGGCGCTGGCGCTCTTCGCTGCCGTCATCCGCGCCATAGGAGATACCGACAACCTCGAAACGGGCTCGATCGTGCCGCTCTAGCAGCTCGGCGACAAGATACGCGACCGGATGCCGCCGGAAGTCCCCCGACACGTAGGCCAATCTGATCTTGTCGGACCGGGCACGTTCCGGGCGCTGGAACATTTTTGCGTCCGCCGGCAGTGTCTGACCCACGAAATTGCCGGCGCACTGCAATTGAATGGCCGGCGCAAGCGGCAGTCCGAGCAAAGTGAACGGAGGTATCACCGCTTCGCCGGCGCGAATCGATTGTTCGACCGCGGGCAGCATGTCCGCGACCCCGTCCCAATTGCAGGCGGCGCGGTGCGCGATCAACGCCGCACCGAACGCGAACCGGTGGTCGGGATTGAGCGCCAACACCCGTTCATAGCTCGCCGCCGCTTCGGCCGGCCGATCGAGCTTTGCAAGCGTATGTCCGCGGATCAAAAAGGCATTGTCATGCCGCGGATCGGCGGCCAGCGCCCGCTCGCAGCTTTGCAGAGCGTCCTGGTAGCGGCCCAGCGCGTGCAGCGCAAACGCCTGATTTGTCAATGCGTTAGCGTCTACCGGGGCGAGCGCAAGCGCGCGGCGAAAACTCGCGAGGGCACCCTCGGCGCGATGCAGGTCCAGCAGCACATTGCCGCGATTGACATGCGCCTCGACATGATCGGGCTTGGCCGCAAGAGCCCGATCAAGGCTGGCGAGGGCCTCCCGATGTCGCAGCAGTTTTTTCAAAGCGACGCCGCGGTTGGTGAGAGCATTCACATGATCGGGTGCAACGGCGAGCGCTCGGTTGAAACTGGCGATGGCGTCCGCGTGGCGTCCAAGCTGCGCGAGCAGTGTGCCCCGGTTGGTCAGCGCGTCCGCGTGGCGCGGCGCGACGGTCAGCAGCCGATCGAAGTCGGCGATCGCTTCCTCGTACCGGCGCAGGCCTGCGAGGACGCCGGCGCGATTGAACAGTGCGTTGACGTGATCGGATTTGATCGCAAGAACCTTGTCGAAGCTGCCCAACGCCTCGTCGTGACGCCCGAGCTGGGCCAACGCGAAAGCGCGATTGTAGAGCGTCCCCGCGTCCGAAGGACTGATTGCAAGGATGCTGTTGCAATGCTCGAGCGCATCGGCGGGCCGGCCCAGGTTCAACAGCACGGCGACCAGAATTCGACCGCGTATCCAGCGAGGACGGATTGATCTCGACAGCCCTGGAAATCAACGTCAAGGCTTCCGGGAGATTGCCCTGCTGCAGCTTCAGGATCCCGAACAAGTGAAGCGCCTCGAACTGGCTCGGCGATTTCGCCAGCAGGCTGCGATAATGCGTCTCCGCTTCGTTGAGCCGGCCTTGACGATGAAGGTCCATTGCCGTTTGGATCGTCGGCGTCATTGTCAAGGGACGTCCTTCCATGCCACCTGCGCGACACCGGCTCCGTGAGGGCGGTGCCCGTGCCGCCACGGCTTGCGCCGGGCCTCTTTATACGCAGCTTGGCGGCGCGTTGCGATATCGGCAAGGCAGTCGCGATTGGAGCGGCGTCCGCGTGAGGATGTCATGAGCGTGCAGGACCAGAACGGCGCGCATTACTTCGTATCGGCTCCCGACGGACTGCGGCTGCACGCGCGCGGTTATGGGCCCCGCGGCGGGCGGCGGCGACCGGTGGTGTGCCTCCCCGGCCTCGCCCGAACGACCGACGATTTCGACACCCTCGCCTCCACCCTCGCCAACGACCCGGATCGGGCCCGCTATGTGCTGGCCATCGACTATCGCGGGCGCGGCGAATCCGAATACGACTCCAACCCTGCCAACTACAATATCGCCACCGAGGTCGCCGACTTGCTCGCGGTCCTGACCGCGCTCGAGATTGCGCCCGCGGTCTTCGTCGGCACGTCGCGCGGCGGCATCCTGGCGATGCTGCTGGCCACGGTGCGGCCGGCGGCGATCGCCGGCGTCGTCCTCAACGACATCGGTCCGGTGATCGAGACCAAGGGTCTGGTGCGGATCAAGAGTTATGTTGGACAGCTGCCGCAACCCAAGAGCTTCGAGGACGGAGCCGAGATCCTCCGGCACTTGTTCGGCGCCCAGTTTCCCAAGCTGGGTCCAGACGACTGGACGATGTTCGCCCGACGCACCTTCAAGGAGCAGGAGGGATCGCTCACCCCTCGCTACGATCCGAAGCTTGCCAGCGCCCTCAAGAGCATCGACATGGCGCGTTCGCTGCCGCCGCTCTGGAGGGAGTTCGATGCCCTCGCCTTGGTTCCATTGATGACCGTCCGCGGGGCCAATTCGGACATCCTCTCGGCCGAGACGCGTCGCGGCCATGCGCGCCAGGCGCCCGGACATGGTTACGCTTGAGGTGCCCGATCAGGGCCATGCGCCACTGCTGGATGACAGCGAGATCATTTCAAAAATCGACGCCTTCATCGACATGTGCTGAGGCGATACCAAGAGCTGTCGCACCGGCATCAGCGAATCTTAACGCCGCTGACTTTGCGGCAGAGCGCTCGGGGCTGCATGAACCGGAAATGGTGAGGGTCCGAGCGTTTTCTGTCGCAGAACAGACAAGCCTGCTGGGCGACAATTCTTATTGCGGTAACGGCGGGATGGCTGAAGATTTTGAATGGCTTCGTTTTAGCGATTTCTCGGTTTTGCGTGCATACAACGATATTTACAATCTATCCGTGCGCATGCGTTAGTTGTGAATTGCGGGCTTGCCCTACTGCGGCCGCCTCTTCTCGGACGCTGCCTCCTGTTCGGGAGCGAAGGCGCCTGGAACATTGTTCCGACGGTGACTCTAATTGCGCCCCTCGGAGCAGCGCTTGCAAAAACGGTCATGATCACGTCTCATCGTTCGCGGTTGACCGCGCTTTAGTTCCGGCTTGCGAAACATAACGCCAACCCAACCTTCGCCCTCGTTGAGGAACTCGATGCCGCTCGCCTCAAACGTGTTGAGATGGACGGCTGGAGACCTTGCTGAGCGATCAGCTGTCAGCCTGCGCACGATCCGGCGCGGTGAAATAGGCGATTATGACACATCAATGACATCAGCAAATGATCAGGCCATTCGAAGAGCTTTCGAGGCGGCCGGGATCCAGTTCATTGAAGATAACGGAGGAGGGGAAGGCGCTCGCTTCCGAAAGCCCCAACGAAAAAGCAGGGCCAAGTGATCAAGCCGCTTATGGGAAACAGCATTCGACGAGAAATATGATGGTCGCTGCAACATCCGGAGCGGGATACACGTTCCAAAGAAGTCGCGGCGATTTTGCATTTGCATATGCCGCGTTACGACGCAGAGACAACCTTCGGCGGCTGATGTTCTGACCCCAGTATCGCGGTCAAGCCTAAACAAAATCGTGGAAGGGGGGCCAAGCCCGTTGAATGTGAGAGGAGAGGAACTCCGTATCACCTCGATGGTGTGCCACACGGAATGTGGGACCAGGGCGCTGCGGTAGGGTCCGCCGGCGCGGGGATCTGGTCCTCCCAAAGCTCGAAAGAGCCTGCGCCTCCTCCCTTTCCGCGAGCCCCGCTTGGGCCCCCGCCTTGCGCGCGATCTTTCCGGACCGCAACTGGGCCGAGCTGAAGGCGCGACTGCTCGATCTTGCCCCGCATGATGATCCCTGCCCTTACGCAAGCAAGCGCGCGGCGCGCGTCTAACGGGATACGCTCATCACAACGCCGACATGGCTGCACAGCAAAAACCCCCGGCGGGAGACCCGCCGGGGTGACGTCGTCAGACAAGGAAGCCGGTTGGCTCACTCGCCGGCGCCCCAGGAGCGCTGGGCGCGGAACCCGACCGACAAGATGCCAAGATCCTTGACGGTATACACGCCGGTCGGACGGGCGCCCTGCGCTTTGCCGAGCGTGACCACCTGACCATTGAGGGCCGTGTCGATATTCGAGTACAACAGGTCGACCGCAAACCGGAGCCCAGGCACCGGGAACCAGTCGTGATGCGTGCCCAGCTGCCAGAAGTTGTAGTTCATATTGCAGTCGCCGGAACTGCGGATCGTACTGGTGGCGCCGATCGCGGATCCGAACGGGTTGATGTTCCCGTTGGCGCAGAACCAGCGGTTGTTGTTGACCGTGTCGTTGTATGTAGTCCCCGTGTAGCCGCCGTAGATCGTGCTCGAGAAGTTACGGGTCCAGAAATACTCGAAGCCGCCGCCGACCGCCCATGACGTGGTCAACTGCAGGTCCGAGCCGTTGACGTAAACCGCATCGGTCAGGATGCCGAACGCGATCTGGTTGCCGGAGCCGAATATGTCCAGACTCGTCTGGCTGTTCCTGGTGTGGCGGGAGGCGCCCTCGCCGTAAATTGCGTAACCGCCGATACGGCTGCCGGGGCTCAACCAATCAAGCTTGACCTCGATGCCGCCCTTGACCGCCCAGCCCCACTTGTCGTCCGGATGGCCGCACAACGTCGTGCCGGTCTGAGTGCAGAGCGCAACGGTGCCGGTGTAGTAGGTGGCGGCATTCTTGTGGCCATTGAACGCCAGGCTGGCGCGGCCCCAAGCCTGACTGACCCGCAACGCAACCCACGGATCGGGAAACGAGTTGCCGTGGCGGGAGCTGGCCGGATCGCTGCCGACAGTGACCGCGGTGGTCTGCAGGTTGGCAAGCGACCGGTCACGGGAGTCGTCGGCGCCGACGTTCAGGGTGATGCCATTGCCGAGCTGCCAGGTATAGGCGATCTGGTTGATGCCGGCGGCGCCGGTCGTGGCGTCGACGAGATTGGTGAAAGTCGTGCGGAAGCCGCTGTCCCCGAGACTGCCTTCATGGTCGGTGAAGGACGCCGTGCGGCCGATGGTGAAGCCGCCCCACTGGATGAACGCGCGGGTCGCCTGGACCGTATCCGACTGGAACTCGTTGTCGAAGTTGACGTTCATAAACGTCCGCAGCGTGCCATAGGCGGTCTGCGTGCGCGTATCGACAGCGAAGTTGGCGCGGTGCCGCATGCCAAAGCGCGAGACCGTCCGGTCCTGCGCGCCGGTGGCCCCCTGCACATTTGCGGTACGACCGTTCCAGTGGTAGTCGGCCCGGATATAGCCGGAGAACCGGATGCAAGTGTCCTGACCTGGGATGTAGTAGAACCCGTCCCCATAGAGCGTGCAGATCCTCACGTACTCGACCGGCTTGGCCTTGACGGGAAGATCGGCAGCCTGCGCCCCGGCAACCGCGACCACACCCGCCGCGGAACCGAGGAGAAGACTTTTCACCATCTTCATTTGAACCTCCAAGTTATCGTTCATGGGAGGGTTCCGTCTCCGCCGGGTGCTCCGCACCCCCTGGAAGGTCCCCTTCAGTCCCCGTGGCAGTCCGGCTCTGATACGCAAACATCCCCGAAAGCCAGACAGGGCGACCTTGGGATGCCCCCCGCCGTCGCACGCTCACATTAACCCAGACCCGACTACTGGCAATGACTAAGCGCGCTTTTGAACAGTGCGTGACACAGTTTTTCGGCAAGTGTTGCCTGAAAAACACGCGCGACTATCAGTATGCGCGATACGCGTGTTCGTCGTCGACCATCCAACCAACAGTCATTTCAGCTCGCGGGAAGTACACGATTTTGACGCCTTTTTGATGCCTTGGCAGCCTCATAAAGGTATGGAAATACGACATAATATGCGAAATTTATGTCTTTCGTCTCTTTGCAAGAAATTCGTTCACCGTCAATACGGCCATGCCCTCACCCACAATAACCGATGCGGAAGTGCAGGGGTCCTTGCGCAATTCAGCAACCCACGGTCGCACCCGGTGCTCAAATCAGTTGCGCACCGCCGCGAATTTGCGTTCCGGGTCTTGTGACTGGCCTGGCTGCAACGCCCCGCAAAGGCAATACATACCAATTGCAAAGTATAGCTGGCGGAGAGGAAGCCGCCTCGTTGGCAATCGTTGCAGTTCGGTAGGGCCAGAAATTAAGTCACTTAACCCCATTTGACCAGCATTTCTCGTTTGACAACGTCCGATATGGTTCGGCACTATCGGAAATCAGCTTGTGGGTATGGCTGGAGGTTTGCCATGCGCAAGATATCGCTCTCGAAATCAAATCAATACACGAATCGGGCCGCTACCGAGCCGGGGAATGTTTGTACCTACAAGTGACGCCGGCAAAAAAGCGGCGGAGGCGTGAACAAGTCTCCTGGCTCTTACGATACCAGATTAACGGCAAAGCCCGACAAATGGGACTTGGCAGCTTGAGCCTGTTTTCGCTGGCGGAGGCCCGCGCCCGAGCAAAGAAATTCCGCCAGGGCATCGCCGACGGCATCGATCCAATCGAGACAAAACGCGCGGAACGTGCGGCCCGAAAGGTCGTCGCGGCGAAGCAAATTACTTTCGGCAAATGCGCGCAGGACTATATAGCTGCGCACGCCCACAGCTGGAAAAACAAGAAACACGTTGCGCAATGGAAGGCGACGTTCGAAGGCAAGTCCGCGGCCACCACTGAGATCAATGACTTACCAGTCGCCGCGATTGACACCGCCCTCGTTCTGAAAGTCCTGCGGCCTCTTTGGGAAAAGACGCCCGAGTCGGCCAGCCGCATTCGAGGCAGGATCGAGCGCGTCCTGGCCTGGGCAACCGTGAGCGAATATCGGTCAGGCGATAACCCGGCGCGCTGGCGCGGCCATCTCAAAGAGATGCTGCCAGCGAAGTCGAAAATCCGCAAAGTGAAGCATCACAAGGCCATGCCCTACGCCGAACTGCCGGCGTTCATGGCTGCAACTCCATCCTCGTCCGCGACAAGCTCGCAAGTAATAGCCTCATCCATCCCCCGTTCGACACCGAGCGATTCGGTCAGCACATTGAAACCGCCTTTGAAATGATGTGGGACCTTTGGCAGCGCGACGAGCGCCCGCGCGCCTTCAACGTCCCGGCAAAGACCGCGTGAGTCATGGCGAAGCCAAGCGCCGAAAGGCAGGCGAGCGATCTGTCAGACATGCTTGGGCGCGCGATGGGCTTGCATCAGCGCGGAAAGCTTGCCGACGCGGAGAAGCTCTATCGGCAAATCCTGAGAACCAGGCCGCGGTATCTCGAGGCACGCCATTATCTGGGGATTTTCCGGTTTCAGCAGGGGCGCGCGCACGAGGCGCTCGATCTGATCGCCGCTGTGCTCGACGCCAAACCCGACTATGCGGAGGCTCTCTACAACCGCGGCAATATCCTGGCGGCGCTCGAATCGCTATGAGGACGCGCTGGCAAGCTATGATCGTGCGCTGGCGCTGCAACCCGATTATGTCGAGGCGCATCACAATCATGGCAATGCGCTGTTCAAGCTGCGGCGCCTGGAGCAGGCGGTCCAAAGCTACGACCGGGCGCTGGCGCTTGCGCCCCGCTACGTCGAGGCCTGGAACAGTCAAGGCACGGCGCTGAAGGAGCTCAAGCGCCACGCCGAGGCGCTCGAATGCTACGACCGGGCGCTGGCGATCGGTTCCTAATGAGGCCACGCGCTCTACAACCGCGGCAATGCGCTTAAGGAAATCAAGCGTTTCGACGAGTCGCTCGCGAGCTACGAAAAAGCGCGCGGCTTGAACCCCGACCATCCTGACAAGTTCGGCGGCCTCGATCGGCGCTGGCGGGTCTGCGATTTTGCTCGCACTGCGGCCATGGCGCGCGGCCTCTCCGCCGAAGGCTCGGCGCCGGCAAGGCGAGCGTGACGCCGTTCACGCTGGTCGGGTTCTGCGACGAGCCCGCACTGCACCTTCAGGCGGCGCGGAATTTTATTGCCGACCGGATACCGGTACGGCCGCCGGCGCTGTGGAACGGTCAAGTCTACCGGCACGATCGGATCAAGCTCGCCTACCTGTCGGCAGATTTTCAAACCCACGCCACGGCGTTTCTGATGGCGGAGCTGTTTGAGCTGCACGACCGCAGCCGTTTTGAGGTGAACGGCTTTTCCTTCGGGCCCGACAATGGCGGCGACATGCGCCGGCGCATCGCCGCCGCTTGCGACGGCTTTCACGATGTGCTGGGCGACACCGATCAGGCGATCGCGCGACGGCTGCGGGAGCTCGAAATCGATATCGCCGTCGACCTGAAGGGTTTCACCCTGAACTCCCGCCCGGAAATCTTGGCCCACCGTCCGGCGCCGGTTCAGGCCGGCTATCTCGGCTATCCCGGAACCATTGGCGCGGATTTTCTGGACTACATCATTGGCGATGAAACGGTTGCGCCCTTCGACCATGCGCCGCTCTATACGGAGAAGATTGTCCATGTCCCCGACTGCTATCAGGTCAATGACCGCCAACGCGCCGTCGCCGCGAAAACACCCCCGCGGGAGGACGCCGGACTGCCGAACGAGGGATTCGTCTTCTGCTGTTTCAACAACAATTACAAAATCCGCCAGCCGGTGTTCGAGGTTTGGATGCGGCTGCTGGCCAAGGTGCCCGGCAGCGTGCTGTGGCTGCTGGGCGGCAATTCCACCGCCGAGCGCAATCTGCGCAACGAGGCCGCAGCGCGTGGTGTCGATCCGGCACGCCTCGTCTTTGCCGGCCGGGCGAAGCTTGCCGATCACCTCGCACGCCATCGGCTGGCGGACCTGTTCCTCGACACGCTGCCCTACAATGCTCACACCACCGCGAGCGATGCGCTCTGGACGGGACTGCCGCTCGTGACCTGTCAGGGCAGCGCCTTCGCCGGCCGCGTCGCCGCGAGCCTGCTCAAGGCCGTTGGGCTGTCGGAGCTGGTGACGCACAATCTCGCCGACTACGAGGCACTGGCGCTGCGGCTTGCTGTCGACGCCGCGATGCTAAAGCACGTGCGCGAGACGCTCGAACGGAACCGTCTCAGCCAGCCCCTGTTCGATACCGATCGTTTCCGGCGCGGCATCGAGGCGGCTTACCTGCGGATGTGGGAGACCTGCCAGCGCGGGGAGCCGGCGCAGGCGTTTCGTGTCGTGCCCACGGGGTGACGAGTCACTGTTGTGCCAGCATGAGCGAAACCATTCGATGGCGATCGTAAGGGGAGCGCTCATGTCGCAACGTCGTCCACGCGTCAGCGTTGCCGCCGCGCTTTTCGCGTTGGCGCCGATGTCCGCTGCCGCGCAGTTCGTTCCGCCGACCCTCGTCCCAGCCGCGCCACGTGATGCGATCGGCAGATTTCAGCGCGGCGACCTAATCGATTTTCGGCGATGCTTAGCGCCATCCAAGTCCATGGCGTAGTACCCTGTGACGTAAGACCTACCGTCGCTGCCTTGTCCCCTTGCCACGGACTGATTGTGGGTACAGAGGGGCATACGATACCGATCAGAGGATAAACTCTAATAGAAACAATAGTTTCTGAAGAATTTTGGCGGAGAGGAAGGGATTCGAACCCTTGATACGGCTTTAGACCGTATAACGGTTTAGCAAACCGCCGCCTTCAGCCACTCGGCCACCTCTCCGGACTTGTAGTTTCAACGACTTAGCACCGCTCGCGGAAGAACGAAATGTGATTTTTGGCACCGGATTGGCACCGGACGTTCTCACTTCGCCGGCCACGCCAAGGCGGCATTGATCGCCGCCGCCTTGCTGTCGTCGCTTGTAAACATGTGGGCATAGGTCGCAAGGGTGACGCTCGGCTTGGCGTGCCCAAGGCGCTTCGAGATGGTGACAATGTCGACGTTGTTCGCGATCAGTTGGCTGGCGTGCGTGTGCCGCAGCCCGTGGAACGTCACGTCTGGCAGGCCAAGGCGCTCGGCGAGTTCGCCCCAATCGGACGACACGGTGCTGGGGCGGAGCGGCCCGCCGTGGAGTGGAAAATAGGAGATCGTCGGGCGCGAGCTTGCCAATGCCGAGCTTCATCCGCCACTCAAGCAGCTCCCTGCGGTGCTCCCGCAGCGCATCGACGGCGACATCCGGCAAGGTGAGTTTGCGGCGGCCGGCCTTGGACTTCGGAGTCTTGACGCGGATGCCGTGCACCGCGGTTTCTTCGAGCGCCGCGCATACGTCGACCGTCCTGCCATCGAGATCGACGCGGCGATCTGTGAGCGCGAGTACCTCGCCCAATCTCAAGCCGACGGTCACCGCGAGAACGGCTTGGACATAGAGCCGCTCGCCGGCAAGCTTGTCGATCAAACCGGGCACGTCCCGCACGATGACCATTTCGCGCTCGGCCACCTTGGGTGCCTTCTGTTGCTTACAGACGTTACGGACGATGATGTTGTCGCGCTCCGCATCACCCAGCGCCTTGGCGAGCACGCGGTGCGCGTGCCCGATGGTTCGCGCCGCGAGACCGCCGTTACGCAACGTCGAGTGCCATCCCTCGTCGTCGAGCCGCGTCAACCGCTGCAACGCCTTGCCGCCGAGATGAGGCACAATCTGATTTTCGACGAGCTGGCGATAGCGCTGCGCCGTCCTGGCCGAGATGTCGGCGGCACACTCCCATTGAGCAACGCGCGCGCGGGCGAAGCTGGCGACGGACGTTCGCCCGCGCCTTGTGAGATGGCCTTTCATTTGGGCCCTTCCTCTTTGGCTGCGGCGAGCCGCTCTTCTTCCTTGGCGAACCCCAACCGAACTTTTCTGATAATAATCCTTTTTCTAAGGTCTGAAATTCGGAGGCTGCACCTATGGCCAAGCGGTCAAATGTTCTGACGATTGTTGCTGAACGGTCGGCCACCTATCACGCTCCACCATCCTCCCTGGGCGAAACGGGACGGACCCTTTGGAACCGCGTCCTGACCGACTACGAGATCGCCGACATCGCTGGGCTGGTGACGCTTGAGCAAGCCTGCGCCGCGGCGGATCGCGCCGAAATGTTGCGAAGGCAGATTGAGCGCGACGGGCAGATGATCCAGACGGCCCAAGGGCCCCGCGAACATCCGTGTTTGAAACATGAGATCGCCGCGCGGGGTTTGTTATTGCGCGCGCTCGGTCGTTTGGGTTTGAATTTTGAGCCGCTTAAGCCGGTCGGTCGGCCACCGATCGGAGTGGGATGGAAGGGATGGAAGCCATGAGCGGGACCCGACGCACGCCATTGAGCCGACCATCACGGCGAACCTTCACGCCGGAAGCTCTCGCCGCGTTTCGCAAGTTGCGAAACCATCGCGGGTGCACGTGCAAGCCAATCGATTGGGAAGGAAAGTATTGGGAGCATGAACCATGCGCCGGCTGCCGTCGCTACAAGGAATTACATTCGCAGTTGTTCCACGCTTGGCCGGACGTGCGCCGGTGGTACTGGCCAATCGTCGAGCGGCCGGACGCGCCGTCACCTTACCCACCGAACCACGGCGGCAACGCCAAGTGGCATGAGATGCATCGCGAAGCGGCGGCGCGGTGGGTCACAATCGAGACGGCGTTGGTCGAGCATGACCGACGACGAAGCGCCGCCCGCGCATAAAAACCCCGCAACGCGCAGGAATGTCCGCTTGCGGGGGTAAACCGGACTTGCTGTGCTCGCTTTGAGTATTTCCGCTTCTGACCCATATGCGACATTCAACGATGCATCGGATTGCACCGCACTAAGCGATATTGGTGACGGCCTCCTGCGCGGCAGGCGCTGTTATTTACGAGACGTAATCATATGCTTTGTCAAACCCACAACGTGAACTGGAGCGGGGCAAGGCAGGGTGTCACGGACTGTCTCAAGGCGTGCGCTTGAGCGGTGGGCATTCCATTCATTCACGGAAATGCATGAGGCAGCGACAGTGTGCAAGCCGTTTGATCAGGAAGTCAGCCGAGGTGACTGAATTCATCCGCCCTGTTCCGCCGCGCTGCGCACCGCCGCAGCGATACGGGCGCAAACGCTGGCCCAGTCGCCCTCTTGTTCCTGCCGGAACAGCCGCGCCGTTGGATACCAGGGGCTGTCCTCACGTTTCATCAGCCAGCGCCAATCCGGCACGCGACGGAGCGCGACAAAGAGCGGGCGTGCGAGCGCGCCGGCGAGATGCGCGTTCATGGTGCACGAGGAGACGACTAGATCGCAGTTCATCATCACCCCCGCGGTATCAACCATTGCCTCCGGTCGGATGTCATCGGGGTCGAGCGGCATCTCGATCCTGCCGCCAAAAGGCACGGCGGCAATCTGCCCAGCGCCGGGGTTCTTCTGTAGGGAGATTAGCCGCACCCCGGGGATATTGCTGAGTGGCGCGAATTCGCGCAGCGCAATCGACCGCCCGGCGTCCCCAATGAATTTCGGATCGCCCTGCCAGGAGATTCCAACTTTGAATCCCCACCTACCGATCCGCTCCCGCCAGTACGCGATCATCGCGCCGTCGATGGCGATGTAGGGAACTGTGTTCGGTATGTTCGACAGTTCCGTCCCGAACCGATGGGGCAGGCTCAGCAGCATAGCTTGAAAATCGAAGCGCGCGCCAGCGTCGTGGGCTGGAACGATCGTGATCTTGGCGGCCAGGTGCTTGAGGAGCGGGATTAAGACGGGCTGCACCGTGAAGGTAACCGCCGCCCCCATTTCGGAGAGGAAGGATAGATAGCGGACGAATTGCAGTGTATCGCCCAATCCTTGTTCGGCATGGACAAGGATGGACTTACCCGCGAGCGGCTCGCCTTTCCAGAATGGCGCATCGATCCATGGGCGGTCCGAGAGCGGGCGGGGGGGGCGATGTTCGCGTTCCGCCCATCCCTCGCGGAATTCGCCTTCCGCCAATAGCAGCATGCCGAGATTGCCGCGGAACTCGGATGGCTCCGCGTCGAGCGCGATGGGTTGCCGCATCCCCTCGGCGCGAAACTCTAATGGCTCCGCGCTGAGCGCGATGGCTTGCCGCATGCACTTGATGGCGGCATCGGATTGCCCGCTCTCGTAAAGCGTAAGCCCGAGATCGTTGTGGTGAGGGGCCGCCCGCGGATTGAGCGCTATCGCGCGCCGGAAGCAGTCTATGGCCTCATCCAAGCGGCCCACGTGCCGCAGCACCAGACCAAGATTCGCATGGCTGGCCGGATCGTCTGGCATAATGCGAATAGCATGCCGGAATGCCGCGATGGCATCGTCATAACAACCGGTCCCTTTGAGGGCGAGGCCAAATTTGCCCAGGAGCTGCGGGTCGTCCGGATGATACGCGAGTGCTTGCTTGAGATGCCTGAGCGCCTCCTCACAGCGATCGCACGCCAAAAGCTCGGCGGCAAGATTATTGTACGTGTTGAGATGACGAGGATCGGCCGCGAGCGCGCGCCGATAGTATTCCAGCGCGCGGTCGTTCGATCCGAGATGCCCGACTGCGAGACCCATATTGTAGTTGGCCTCGGCATTGTCGGGGTGGTTTTTGACCGCCCGCTCGAACAACGTGGCGGCCTCGCTGTAGCGACCTTGTCGGCCGCACACGGCGCCAAGGATGATCAAGGCGTCGAGATGCCCCGGCACCTTGCGCAGCAGTTTCTTGAGGAGCTGCTCGGCCCGCGCGGCCTCGCCCCGTTGCAGGGCCGCCAGCGCCTCATTGATCCTCCTCGCCGCTATGTCTTTCATCGCATGTCCGTTCAGAACGAGGAACAATAGCGACCGGATTCCGTCATGTCTCGGGTCTGCACCGATCAGGCCTGCGCTCGTGAAGAAAGGGTTCTTGCCAAGCCGGAGCCGTCCACACATGCCCCTTCGCGACCGTTTTCGGATGTCTGCTTTTGCGCCGCTTTCGGGGTAAAAGCGGACCTTGCGCTCACGTCGTTGAAAAGACGCGAGCGGCATTTATTAGGGATTTCGGCGGGCGCTACGTCGCCGCCACCGAAAAAATAACCGCCCTCGATGGAATTGCGCCGAAGCGTTTCATCGTCGTTGCTTTCGACAGCCCGGAGAAGGCACTAGCTTGGTTCAATTCGCCTCGCCTGAAGGAAGCTACCGCGATGCGCGTCAAAGCAACGAAGTCGCGTTCGTTCTTCTTCGAGGGCATGTAAAAACTATCCTTCCGCGGCAGTACGATAGCTCGCGAGGCCGCCTCAGTTGGTGGCCTCTTTCATTTCAAACTGAAGACCACCCGCGATGTCCGCTGTTGGCCGATGATGTTGAAAAAGGGCTCGTGATTTTTGGCGAACAGTGATTCCGTCTGCTTGAGGCTTTCAGCGGCGGAGGTTTTCCATGATGGGGCGGCAGGCGGGCGATCAGAGCCAGCTGTTCTACCTGTTCAATCTCGAAGAACGTATTCCAGCGGGCCATCTGCTGCGCCGGATCAATCCGGTCGTGATGCGGGTTCTGGCCAACCTGCGAGAGAAGCTGGCGCCATTTTACAGCGAGATCGGCCGACCTTCAGTCGACCCCGAGCTCATGATCCGAATGCTGATTGTGGGCTACTGCTACGGCGTCCGATTTGAGAGGCGGCTGTGCGAGGAGGTCGAACTGCATCTTGCCTACCGCTGGTTCTGCCGGCTCGATCTCGACGACAAGGTGCCCGACCATTCGACGTTCTCGGTTAATCGCCATGGCCGTTTCCGCGACAGCGACCTCTTGCGCCATGTGTTTGAGGCGGTGGTGCGGGCGTGCATGGACGCTGACCTGGTCAAGGGCGAGGGCTTTGCCGTCGATGCGAGCGTCATGGAGGCTGATGCCAGCCGGTATCACGGCAAGGCGCCCGATGCGATCGACTGGTCGGCGCCGGAACGCCAGAGCCGCGCGGTCGCCGAGTTCCTGACTGCTCTTGATGACGATGATCCGAACGCCGATCGTAAGCTGCCGAAGGCGATCTCGCCGGTGGACCCATGCTCGGCCTGGACAGCGAAGGCCAACAAGCGTGTGCAGTTCGGCTATGGGCTCAATTACCTGATCGACATCGAGAACGCAGTGATCGTCGATGTGGAGGCGACCCCAGCCAGAACCTACGACGAGGTGGCCGCGACCAAGGTGATGATCAAGCGGACGGATGAACGATTGGGCCTTAAGCCCAAACGGCTCGCCGCTGATACCGCCTATGGCACCGGCAAGTTCCTCGGTTGGCTGATTGGAACTGGCATCACGCCGCACATCCCGGTCTGGGACAAGAGCGCGCGCGAGGACGGCACCTTCTCACGCGCCGACTTCACGTTCGACAAGGACCGCAACGTCTACGTCTGTCCCGAGGGTAAGCTTCTGACAAGCACCGGCCGGGTGTACGATGGCAGGACCATCCTTTATCGCGCGAGCACCCCCGACTGCGGCTCATGCCCGATCAAGTCCAGATGCACTCCGAATATGACCTTCCGAAAAATCCCTCGTGACGTGCACGAGGACGCCCGTGATCATGCTCGCGCACTGATGGGAACGCCGGAGTTCGACAAATCGCGAGACGAACGCAAGAAGGTCGAGATGCGCTTTGCGCACCTGAAGACCCACCATCGCTTTGATCGAATGCGCCTGCGGGGTCTCTCGGGCGCACGTGACGAGTTCCACCTCGCCGCCACCGTGCAGAACCTAAAGACCCTTGCCAACCAAATCTGGCGGCCGCCGCCGAACCTGCCGGCCCCGCACCTCGCCTGACCCCTAGTGGCGTCAAGCGTCAGTCGTGAAGAGCAACCTCATCGCTCCCCAACGGGAGCGCTGAGAAAACGACAAGCAGAAGCGCAATCAGAACTTCGCCCGTCTCATCGCAGACTTTATCAACGGCCGCTGACCGGTTATTTCCTGGCGCAGCGCGTGCTCGAGCCGCGGGGAGAAGGCTTTGCCGAACGCATTTTTGGAATTCTTGCGCGGGCAGAATGTCTTTGACACGCTCCTGCCCTCGACGAGGCGCTGTCCGCTCCTGCAGGCGGTTTCCGTGGTCACCCTTGGTGCGGCTGGTGCGGCCGTTGACGAGGGCGCGTGGAAGCCAATCGACAGCATGGAAATCGGGACAAGTGGCCCGCTGACCCCGCGCAAAGCCGTTGCCGTCGTCGTCATGACCAACGATTTGTGGCGCAGCGTGTCAGCCGACGCTCAGTCATTGGTCAGGCGCGAGCTGTCGGCCTCAGTGGCAGCCGTAACAGATGCGGAGTTCTTTGCCGCCATCACTGACGGGGTATCGCCTGCAGCGTCATCGTCCGGCAGCGATGTGGATTCGGTGCGCGGCGACCTGGCGGCGCTCTTGTCTGCGGTGCAAACCGGGCAGAGCTGAGTTCATTATGGCAGACAAACCGTATCGGTTTGAAAGCAGAGCGCCTGTTCGGCTGCGCCCGCATCCGTGACAACGCGGTGGCCGTGGTCGATGGCGTCGATTACTCGAACAGCGCGACCGCGTGAGTGTGAGCCGATGAAAAAGGAAAGCATGAAGGCGTTGATGGCGGCACTAGCGCCCGTCATCCACGACCACGTCGAAAAGGTCACGCAGCCACTCCGTAATCGCATTACGGAGCTCGAGGCAAAGCCGGAGATGAAATATCACGGTACATGGAGCGAGAAAACGTCCTACCCCGTCGGCTCATTCGTGACCGATGGGGGTTCGCTCTGGCATTGCAACAAACGCACGACCGAACGGCCCGGAACCTGTGAAGGTTGGACCCTGGCCGTGAAGCGTGGGAGGGACGCACGATGAGCACGATCAACCAAGCGCAGTGGCGCCTGTGGGCAGAGATGCTCGATCGGGAGCTAACGGGTAGGCCGTCGAGAATTGAGCAGATCGACGTTGAGCACGAGCGCAATGCAATCGTTTGCTGGGTTTATTTCGACTCGGCCGACGATGACGATTGCTTAGCCGTTAGCTTCAAGCCACCGGGGCCAATGCCGGCAGATGAAGTCCGACGCCTGCTGACTTGCGATCCGCTGATGATGGTGCACTAAATGCAATGTGGCTGGGACTTGTGTGCCCCAGCCACCACCACCATTGCAATATCCATAATCAGAAGGCATCACGTTACATGCAAGGCAAAGTGACACTTTGGAAAGAATCGCAGGGCTACGGCTTCATACAAGCCGACGACGGCCGCGAGTTCCTTTTCAATCGGTCCGGGCTGGTGGGTCGGAACGAAGCGCACATAGGCGATCGCGTCACGTTCGAGCTGGGCACCCACTCGCGCACCGGCAGAGAACTGGCGACGGCTGTCCGCGTCACCGAGGCGGCAGCATGACGCATATCGCAGAACTAACGGCGGTAACGCTCAGCCCCGAGCAGATCCTTATGGCGTCTCGGTTTGTCCCTTTTCGACTGCGTGCCGAGTTTATGAAGGGGCTGGGCGATAATTACCGGGCGTGACGCGCGATGCGCTTGCCTAGGGCGACGACAGTCGGCCGCTGTGTGGAAAAAGTCGGATTTTTCGGCGCTTTGTCTTCGCAAGTCGTTCCCGGCTTTCTGCCTTGCTCTGCTCCTGGACGGTTTCAACAAACGTGCGATCAGGTTTTTCAGGCAGCACTTCGAGTGCTGCCTTCCGGGCTGTTGGGCTTCGTCGAAGTTCTGCGATCAAGCCAGACTTGCGGAAGGGCATTTGCGACCCGCGATTTTCTGAATGGCAGTTCCCTTGGCGGGGGGTAACATCTCCAAACTGCTAGAGCAGCGGGCGGTCCGGGCTGGGTAGTTTTTTCCCAAATTCTGCCGTCCAAGGAAACTTTAGTTCCGCAGCGGGCCCACTCCTTCGAAGCTTTCTCGCCTCAGGTCGAAGACTCGATTGCCCGACGATTTATGCGTACACGCCCCAAGACATGTGACCCACGCACCGGGGGGCATCAGAATGTTTGACACGATCAAACGCTATGACCGCCGTCAACCCGCGCGATGGCAGGGAGATGGCCACGGCCGTCAGGTTCATCGCATGAACGAACAGCTTCAATTAGAACTGAGCGGAGTTGATCTAACACCGGCACAACTAGAGGTGATCGAATCTGCGCTCTGTTTTATCGCAACAGCCGAACGCACGGGATTTGTGCGGAAGCTGGCATCAAGGCTTCGGCCGATAAGGGCACTAGGGCGTGTACTCATAACGCCTCGCGGTGACTCACCGCGCGGCCAAGTTGATGTTGCGCATCACCCAGAGTGCCACAGCCGCAACGACTCCCGCACTGGCGAACACTACCGATACTACGGCTGCGCTGAACAAAATCACTCCTAACGCATATGCGATCCTATCGAGTGCCCATCGTATCACTCCGATGAAGCGGCCGAACACCCAATAGAACGCATATAGGATGAGCAGGAGCACTAGAAGAAGCACTAAAATCTTTAGGATCGGAGCGCCGCCAAAGTGCGTACCAAGAAGCCGCGAGACCTGGCTGATGCCCCAGAGGCATCCGAACACAATCACGTCAACGAGCCAGCCGAATCCCTGTTTAAGCCATGCACCAAACTCCCGGATCAGGTGCTCCATGCGCAAGTCCTCCCGTTTGTACTCCCCCAGCCATTAACGCTACGGCAACGAATGTGTTTCAGGCGATGTCCCCGGTTCGTAGCCTTTCACCGCGACTTGATTGTGGGTACAGCCGCCCAAATGTAGCGCACCACACCGCTGCCGTCCTGGCCACACTCAAGCAGTGCAGCACATGCCAGGCTAATGCTCAGCAGCGCCATGGATTGGGTCAGACAAGGTCGCTGAACACCAGGGGGTATCAAAATGTTTGCGTCGATCGCGGCGTATGACCGCCGCTTGGGCGATCTTTGCTACCCGGCATAGCTTCTTAGGAGGAATTCCATTGCCACGTAAATCCGCCGTCTCACTCACTGTCCGCCCAGGCGAACCTTACCACTTCCCGGCGTTGTCCCATGCCGCTCTGGATCGGTCGTGTTGAATCCGGTCGGCGAGATCGCTCCACTGACGAGCGAGGTCGTTTAAAGTCCGCCTTGCTTTGTCGTCGCTCACGACCTTCGCCTGCTCATTCAGATCGAGGGCCCGATCGCGGAACGTTTCTGCCATTCTGTTCATGGCCGGAGCTGCCTTGTTACCGTACAGGCGGGAGCTCAACGGTCTCTCAGCCACCGACGCCTGACCAAAGGTCGCTGCCGATGATGCTTAACCTTGGCATTTGTTATAGGTAATAGCAATGTCTTGTAATAGGGTGATATCAATAAATGGAACATAATCTGTAGACATGCACTCAGTAGCACCGTACCGTGAATGGACCCACCCCGCGCTTTCCTCTCGGGAGTGGGACCCTCCCACTTTGGGCCCCCGGCTTCGAGCGCCGCGGGGCCTTTTCTTTTATAAACACGATACTGGTCTGTTTCCGACCGCAGTGGCCGGTTTTGAAATCGTGAGTGGCCTATTTTGACCAAACGCGGGGAACGCTATCGCATAAGTGTCCGTTAGCCGACATGGAGCCGGCACACGAAGTTCCGCGCGACGTACTACGCCGCTATCAAAGACGTAGCATCAACACAACGCTGCGCCATCTCTACCAGTCGTTACACGCCCAGCCGGTCCCCGAGCGGCTCCGCGCAATCCTGGACGGGTATCAGCGAGAGCTATCTGATTCCGCCGAGGGCGCCGGAATCGACGAGCCCCCAAGGCCCTTACAACAAAAGGCGGACTAGGCCGCGCGCCCTCCTCGCAAGGTGTTTTGGTTGGAAGGGCGCCCTATATTCGGGCCATGCGTAAGAAGTTGAGTAATTGGCGTGTGATCCGCAATCGCGGCAACAAGGCTGAGCTGGTCGGCACCGTGCCGGCGGCCGATGAAAAGTCGGCCATCAAGACCGCGATCAAAGAATACAAGATCGACAATCCAGAACAGCAGCGGCGCTTGGCGGCGCGGCCCGATGAGTGACCTACACACCGCAAAATAAACGAACTCGTCCAACAACGTCTCAAGCAGACGTTGCGGACTGGCGAGACAATCAACCTGCCGGACTGGGTAGACGACTTTGCCGCAAGCTTCGCTGACATGATTGTGCAAGGCGCTCCGGAGGAGGAGCAACTGGAGCTTGCGGAATACGCGGTGGAGCGGCTGAGATATCTCATCGCAGAATGCCGGCACGCCTAAACGGAGAAGGGGGCCGCCGTTGCCAGCAGCCCCCACGCCACTCACGCTACGACAGATAATGCTGCGCTGCGCCGCACCGAAGGTCGGAAGGGCAGTACTTAAGTACTGCCCTTCTCAATACTTCAGCACGATTGCCCGATTGCGCTTCTGAGCGGAAGGCTTTCGCCTTGGCTGTGCTCAGCGGCTAGCTCAACTGATGAGCCCCGTTTCTGCGTAGCCACAACAAAAAGGAAGAACCAATGCGAAAGCCGATCTACTCAATCGGAGCAATCGTCATCGCCGCCGCGGCGGTTTATGTCTGGTCGCATACTGCGCTCGTCCCATTACAAGCGAGCTCGGCATCGTCGATCAGTCTCAATCAGACAGTAGCCTCGGCGGCGACCACGCCGATTTCGCCGACCGATATGATGATGAATCACAACGGTCCGCTTCCCGCGGAGAACTGGGAGCCGGCGTTCTGAACCGGTCTTTTTTCAGAGTGATTTTCGTCGTGGCGGTGGGAGCAATACAATTGTTCCCTAACTCAGCTCTGGCACAAACATATCAGCAAACCCCGTTCGCTGTTCATGCATCGCCATTGCGGGCGCTAGATGGCAACTTTCCTAGTGTCCGTCGTCCCACCCCTTTATCGCACATGGAAGAACTCGCCCTCCGCCCGATGGATCATTTCAAAGAATGCAAAACTTGTCCGGAGGTGGTGGTGGTGCCGGCCGGAAGGTTCGCCATGGGATCGCCCGAGAGTGAAGTGGGCAGCACCGCGGATGAACGGCCGCAGCACAGCGTGACGTTCGCTAAACCATTTGCAGTCGGCCGGTTTGCAGTAACATTCGACGAATGGGATGCCTGCATAGCGGCGGGTTCCTGCCGTTACCGACCATCCGATCAAGGTTGGGGTCGCGCTTCGCGGCCGGTAATTGACATTATTTGGGACGACGCCAAGGATTATGTTTGGTGGCTCTCAAAAACAACAGGCAAGCCGTATCGGCTTCTGAGCGAAGCCGAGCGCGAGTATATTACCCGTGCTGGTACGACAACGGCGTTCTGGTGGGGTACATCATACGCGCTTGGACAGGCGAACTATAACCGCAACAGCAGTCACCCCAGCGCGGCACAAATTATCGACGCTCATCCGACCGTCTTATCAAAAACTGTACCTGTCAATTCATACGCTCCAGAATCCTTGGGGGCTTTACCAGGTTCACGGCAATGTCGAGGAGTGGGTCGAGGATTGTTGGCATGATACTTACACTGAAGCGCCATCTGATGGCACAGCCTGGATAGACGAAAATTGCAGCGGCCATGTGCTTCGTGGGGGATCGTTCGGCGTTAGCCCGCATTCGCTTCGCTCCGCTGCACGCAGTTGGTCTCAGGCCCCCAACCGTCTGATCTATATGAGCGTGCGTGTAGCCAGGACGCTGAAGTAAACACGTAATAAATCTGAGCTTTTGCTTTGACGCCGGCCAGGACGGCACGGCAGGATGTGGTCGTCGTCATAGTCATGATGGGTAGCCTCCGATGTTGGGGGCACCGGCTAAGGCGTAAATCGTCCCGACGTGTTGTGCTAGGAATTGGGGGGGCACGACGCGTTCCGGTGACGACACGGCGTTGTGCTCAAGTGGCGGTCGGGGCGTGCAACACCCGGCCGCCGCGCCTTCAATGTGCGCGCATTCGTGGAATCGGTCAGTCTGATGGGGGGCAAACCTTGGTACCATTTTGCTACCCAATTCCGTGGCACGAGGTAGCACGGGGCAGCACGAGGCCGCCTAGGAGCCTAGGGTTTTCCGATGAAACAGGACCCGGAGGGACGACCCACTACAGGACAATACGCCTATTATCGGTTTAGCAAACCGCCGCCTTCAGCCACTCGGCCACCTCTCCGAAGGGCGTCAGACCTACAAAACCCTGATCTGGCGGTCAAACCCGCATCGCGACTCCGGCAACTCCGGTGCCGTTCTGCGAGTCCACAAAAGTGATCACACGGCCGCTTTGCCGGATGCCGCTGCGCCAGCGCGCAAATCACTCTGGCTCCAGCTCGCGCGTGACCGGATTCGCCTGGCCACCGAGGTCGGCGCGACAGCGCTGAAGCCGTCTCGAAGGCTCCGATCCCTTGTTCACTGCCAAACTGAATTCTACCCGTCGCACGGGCCTTATCAGTATTCGGCGCAATCGGAATCGACTTCCGGGCAAGGTCTGTGGTCTGGTTAAGATTAAATCCAGCGCTTCTTCATCCCATCGAACACACTGGGGCCGAACGGCAAATTCATTGTGCAGTCATGGCGGCATCCGATCTGTCATTCTTGCTCCAGCAAGCCATCGACCTCCACCAGCAGGGCGCCGTCGCCGATGCGCGCGACCGCTATGCCGAGATCATTCGTCGCGAGCCGAGAAACGTCGACGCCCTCTACCTTTCCGGTCTGGCGCATTGTCACTTGGGCGAATTCAAGGACGCAATCAAGCATCTTCGAAGGGCGGTTTCGCTGGCGCCCGCGCATGCCGACGCCCACAATACTTTAAGCATGGCGCTGCGCGCAGACCGGACAGATGGCGGACGCGCTTGCCAGCAGCGATGATGCGATTGCTAGCGATCAAAGCTTCGCCGAGGCGCATGCTAATCGCGGCGATATCCTGCAAGACCTGCGACGTCCGCATGAATCGCTCGCCGCCTATGATCGCGCCCTGGAACTGATGCCCAATCTGGTGCCGGCTCTGATCAACCGGGGCTCGGTGTTGCAGGAATTCGGCCGTCATCGAGGAGGCGATCGCGAGTTACGACAGAGCGCTCGCGCTGGCGCCGGACATGGCAGAAGCGTGGTTGAACCGCAGCAAGGCGCTGCGCGTCTTGGGACGATCGGACGAGGCGCTGGCCAATTGCGATCGCGCGATCAAGCTGCGGCCGGACTTTCCTCCAGCGCTGCTGGCCGGAGCCATATTGCTCACGGACCGCCGACAATTCGAAGCGGCCGTTGCGTGCCTTGACCGTGCACTTGCGCTGTCCCCGGAGTGGCCGGAAGCGCAACTTCAGCTGGCTTCGACGTTACATCAGAAGGGTGACAGCGTGGCCGCGCTGGTGATTTGCGAGCGGGCGATTGCATCGAATCCGGACTGGTTTGCGCCGTGGCAATTGCACGCCAGGCTGCTGTACGAGTCCGCGCGACTCGATGAGGCCCTGACCAGCGTCGAGCGTGCGCTCGTGCTCAAGCCCGATCTTGCCGACGCCCACGCGTGGCGGGGGGCGATCTTGATCAAACGCAACCGTCCCGCAGAAGCTGTCGCCGCGCTCGATCACGCGCTGACAATTGCTCCTGATCTTGGCACCGCTCATGTGGATCGCGGCTTGGCTCTTCATGCCCTCGGCCGTTTCAATGAAGCATTCGAGGCATTCGACCGGGGCTGCCGCTTCGCTGGCGACAATGCGCATCCGCAATTCGTGATCGGGCTCACCGATCTGCTGCATGGCCGCTGGCAGGAAGGGCTTCGCAGGTATGAACGCCGGCTGGAAGTGCCCGGCTTCAACCTCCTGCATCGGCGTTTCCTCAACGGCGGGACCGATGTCGATCATCGCTTCGCGCTGCCGTCGCAGACGCAGGAATTACGGCCGTTTCCGCGCTGGAACGGCGAGATGACCGAGGGCGAGCCTATCCTGCTCGAGACCGAACAGGGAATCGGCGACGCGATCCAGTTTGCGGGATTTGCCGCACACCTCGTCCGCATGGGACATCGCATACATGTGTTGACGCTTCCGGTACTGGCGCCGCTCCTGCGCACGCTGCCCGGCGTCGAAACGGTGATCGCGGATGCCCGTTCGGTGGAGAGCCTCGATCCGAAATACTGGCTGCCGTTGATGAGCGTGCCGTCCGTGCTCGGGACAACGCCCGATAGCGTCCCGTTCCAAGTACCTTATCTGTCGGCCGATCCGGCACGCGTCGCCGCGTGGAAAGCTCGCCTCGGGTCGGACGGTTTGCGAATTGGAATCGCTTGGCAAGGCAACGGTGAAAACTGGCTCGATGCCGGTCGTTCAATGCCATTGAGCGCGTTCGAACCCCTTGCCAGCATTCCTGGCGTGCGCCTGATCTCGCTGCAAAAGCGTCCGGGAGCCGAGCAGATCAATCAGGTTCGATTTGGCGAGCGTGTCGAGCGCCTCATGGACGACTCCGACAAGAGCGGCGATGCTCTGCTTGAGACGGCCGCGGTGCTCGCCAATCTCGACCTGGTGGTGACCTCAGAACTCGATGCTCGCGCATCTGGCCGGCGCTCTCGGTTGCCGGACCTTCGTAGCGTTGCGTAAGATTCCGGACTGGCGGTGGCTGCTCGATCGCGAGGACAGCCCCTTTTACCCGACCGCACGGCTGTTTCGGCAGACCGAGAAAGGCGACTGGACTCCGGTCTTTGCCCGGATTGCCGACGCCGCCCGCGCGTTGGCCGCAGCCGCGGCCAAACCCTGATGATGTTGCGCGTGCCGAAATCGATGCCTCAGGCAGCCTGCAGCCACGACCGCGCCGCGCGCTGCGCCGCGGCGATCTCCGCGTTGGACATCTGCTCCGCAATCTCCTGGCGCAGGCGAGCGGCTTCCCGATTGCCTTGCATCGCCGCCAGATTGAACCACTTGTGCGCGGTGATGTAGTCCATCGGAACGCTGCGCCCAACCGAATACATCATGCCAAGGTCAAAAAGCGTACTGGCGTTCACCGGCCCCTCTCCAAGGACGGCGTGATTGCATTCGCTGAGTTCAAATCGAGCCATGTCGGCCTCCCCCTGTTCGCGCGTGTCCGTCAGCTTGCGGGCTTCGCGCGATCGTCACTCAGCCCCGGCCGAGCGACGCGACTATGACCGATAAGATTTGAACGACGTTTTAAGGATCGACGTGAACCAATTCTGAAGATGACCAATAGAGTTCGGTGTATACGCTTGGCTAGGCTGAGAATTACTTGGATTCCCTTGATATTCGGGGCTTAAGACGGCGCGCTAACCCTTAATCGATTGACGAGGTGATAACCATCGTCCGACGGTGCGGCGGGAAGAAATCGTAGACGCGCGCCTATCGCGCCCGTTGCCCGAACAGCGTTGCACGGGTTGCCGCATCGTCCATGCTGACCTTGGACGCCTCCTCCACCCAGATATGCATGCCTTTGTACACGGCCGGCCGCGTGAGCACGCGGTCGAGCCACCGCTTGAAGTGTGGAAACTCGTTGATGTCCTGCCCCTGCCGCTGCCACCGGCTGGCCCAGCCGATGCACGCCATGTCGGCAATGGAGTAGCTGCCGGCGAGGAATTCGCGGTCGGCGAGACGCCGGTCCATGACGCCGTAGAGTCGATGGCACTCGTTGGTGAAGCGGTCGACCGCATATTGCAACGTCGCGCGTTCGGGCGCGTACAGCCGAAAGTGATGACATTCTCCGGCCTTGGGTCCGAGATTGGCCATTTGCCAGAACAGCCATTGATCGACCTCGACGCGAGCGCGCTCGGTCGTGGGATAAAACCGGCCGGTCTTGCGGCCGAGATATTGCAGGATGGCGCCGGACTCGAATACCGAGATCCGGCGACCGCCGGGCCCGGCGGGATCGACGATCGCAGGCATGCGATTGTTGGGCGAGATCGCCAGAAACTCCGGCTTGAACTGGTCGCCGCGGGCGATGTTGAGCGGGATGACGCGGTACCGCAGCCCGCATTCCTCCAGCATGATTGACACTTTGTAACCGTTGGGCGTCGGCCAGTAATAGAGATCGATGGGCTTGGCGGGCGCCGGGTGTCTTGGTGATCGCGACTTTGAGGCCGTTCGGCGGGCCCGGCTGCGTTTCGTCGCTGACGTCGGCGCCATCGGAATGCTCCTCGTTAGCTCCCATCGTGACATTTGACCCTCGCGACGCTGGCCGCGGTCGTGGCTGCGCCGCCCGGCAGCCCATGGACGCGCCATAGACTTCAAGGCTAGGTTCGACAAGGCGCATGTTCGTCACAAGAGCGCCGCACTGGGTTTCGCTATTTAGTTCAAGGAAGGGAGTCGCCCATGTTCCGGTTGATATGTTCCGCGCTCGTCGCGGGTGCACTTCTTATGATCCCTGTTGGAATCTCCATCCACTATTCGGACAAGGCGCTGGCCGAGGCCACCGAGAAGGCCGACAAGGGCAAAACCACAACGACCACAAAGAAAAAGAAGCGAGAGCTGACGGCGGGCCAAAAGTCGGCACGTGAGCGTCAACGGCAGTGCGGACAAGAGTGGCGCGAAGCCAAGAAGGCCGGCAAGGTTGAAAAGGGCATGACCTGGCCGAAGTACTGGAGCGCCTGCAACACCCGGCTCAAGGGCAAGGCCGCCTGAGATCGGGCTCGGCGCGCAAAATTACCGAGGGCGTCGGCGAGATCGAGAAGTCCGAGCTGGCGGTTGTCACCACCGGTGAGGTCCGGGCTTGCCGTCCCTCGCATTCAGCGTGCCTTGCCTGTCGGCTCGGATACGCGTGAATCTCGAACCTTCGTCTCGCCGACGCCCTCTGTCGCCGACCGAAGCCGGCGGTGTCGATAGCGGCTGCTTGACGCTCACCGCAGCTCGACAACCGCCGGCCCGTTTGACGCGGTCATCGACATCAAGCGAAGTCGAAGACCGTGAAGTAGCGGAGCTTACTTCTTCTTCCTGCGCTTCGTCTTCTTCGCGCCCTTTTTAGCCGCTGACTTCGTCTTCGACCTTCTCTTCTTCGCCATGCTGCCCTCCTAGCCATGAGTGAGTGGCGATGTCGTAACAGTGCCCGCGCGAATCGCGAACACTGCACTCCGATTACTACAGAGCGGCGAAAAAATCAGCGTTTCGGCTTAATGAAGGGTGTATGGAGGGTTTACGACACTCGATGTTGCGTCTCGTGCGCGTTCCGACAATCATCGGCATCGCGGCAACGATTGCTGCGAAAGAAATTTCCTCGTTGAAAAACGCGACATGCAAGAAATGTAGGTTTTATGGAGCTTTCTCGAACTTCAACAGATCGGTTCGATGACGTCGGTTTTGATTGTGACAGCGTCCTTGATTGCGTTTTGCCGCGCTCGAATGGCGCCCGGGCCGCGTCAACCAGCCTGTGAAAAAAAATTTGCGCCGATACGCTCCAAAAAGCTGCCTCGCCCGACCGAATCCGACGCGAATCGAGCAAATCGGCCCGAAGTGATTCGCTTCCGCGGCGTCCAAAGCGGTCTTTTCTTGTCCGCGCGAGGACACTCCCGACTGCAAACTTGCGTTCGGATTGGTCCGCCGCCGGCGACAACGCGCACGTGCGTCACAATCGCCGCCGCGTCAGACGCCGAGCTTGCGCTTGAGCAGATCGTTCACCGCCTGCGGGTTGGCCTTGCCGCCCGACGCCTTCATCGCCTGCCCGACGAACCAGCCAACAAGTTTGGGGTTGGCCTTCGCTTGTTCCACTTTGTCGGGGTTAGCCGCGATGATCTCGTCGACGATCTTTTCGATCGCCGAGAGGTCGGTCACCTGCTCCATTCCGCGCGCTTCGACGATCTGATGCGGATCGCCGCCCTCGCTCCAGATGATCTCGAACAGGTCCTTCGCGATCTTGCCGGAAATCGTCCCCGCCGCAATCAGATCGAGGATCGCGCCGAGTTGCGATGACGAGATCGGCGACGCGAGGATATCCTTGCCCTCCTTGTTAAGCCGGCCGGCAAGCTCGTTGATCACCCAGTTAGCCGCCGACTTCGGATCGCGGCCGCGCGCCACATCCTCGAAATAGTTCGCGGCCTCCCGTTCGGCGACGAGCACATTGGCGTCGTAGGCGGTAAGCGCGTAGTCACGCATGAAGCGGGCCTTCTTCTGGTCCGGCAATTCGGGCAGATGGGCCTGCAAATCAGCAACCAGCGTCGGCGACAACTCGAGCGGCAACAGGTCGGGATCGGGGAAGTAGCGATAGTCGTGCGCCTCTTCCTTGGTGCGCATCGGGCGCGTCTCGCCCTTGTCGGGATCGAACAGCCGGGTCTCCTGCTCGACGGTACCGCCATCCTCGATCAGGTCGACCTGCCGGCGCGCTTCGTATTCGACCGCCTGGCCGATGAAGCGGATCGAATTCACGTTCTTGATCTCGCAGCGGGTCCCAAATGGCTCACCGGGCCGCCGCACTGAGACGTTCACGTCGGCGCGCAGGTTGCCCTTCTCCATGTCGCCGTCGCAGGTCCCGAGGTAGCGCAGAATCGTGCGCAGCTTGGACACGTAGGCCTTGGCCTCGTCGGCCGAGCGCAGATCGGGCCTCGACACGATCTCCATCAGCGCGACGCCCGAGCGATTGAGGTCGACGAGCGACATGGTCGGGTGCTGGTCGTGCAGCAGCTTACCGGCGTCCTGTTCGAGATGGACGCGTTCGATCCCGACCGTGACGGTCTCGCCGTCGGCCATGTCGACCGCGACCTCGCCCTCGCCCACGATCGGCGACTTGTACTGGCTGATCTGGTAGCCCTGCGGCAGATCCGGATAGAAATAGTTCTTCCGGTCGAACACCGATTTGAGATTGATCCTGGCATTGAGGCCGAGGCCGGTGCGCACCGCCTGGCGGATGCACTCCTCGTTGATCACCGGCAGCATGCCCGGCATCGCGGCGTCGACCAGCGAGACGTGCGAGTTCGGCTCGCCGCCGAAGGCGGTCGAGGCGCCGGAAAACAGCTTCGACTCCGAGGTGACCTGGGCGTGGACCTCGAGGCCGATGACGACTTCCCAGTCGCCGCTGGCGCCCTTTATGAGTTTGCGGTTGCGGGCGGGCTCGCTCATGGCGAGGTCATTGCAAACTCATCCGCCTGCGTCAATTCGCCGAAATCGACGGCAAGGAAACCGCGGACGCAGTTGCGCGACGCGCAGGGGTCGCGCCCGGCACGGCACCGGCCGGTTGTGGCACCTTCCGCGCCGCAGTAGGCTTTGGGACAACGAGACGGCATCACAATCGCGCTCAGGCGCGCGCCGCTGCAGGGAGAACGCCATGATCACCCGCCGCCATCTGGTGGGGCTTGCGGCCGCATCGGCGCTCGCCCCCGCCGTTTCCCCTCGCCTCGCACGGGCGCAGCAGCCCTGGCCCAATCGCATCGTGAAGGTCATCGTGCCGTTTCCCCCCGGCGGCGGCACCGACGTGGTCGCGCGCATCCTCAACAACCGGCTCTCGGAGGTCTGGGGCCAGCAGGTCGTGATCGAGAACAAGGCGGGGGCGGGCAGCAATATCGGCGCCGAACAGGTCGCCCGTGCCGATCCTGATGGCTACTCGATCCTGATCGGCGCGTTGCCGATGGCGGTCAACCGCTATCTCTACCGGTCGCTCGGCTACGATCCGCTCACCGACTTCGCGCCGGTGACCATGATCTGCCACTTTCCCAATCTGCTGGTGGTGCCGAACTCGTCGCCGGTGAAGTCGGTCCAGGACCTGATCGCCCACGGCAAGGCGAACGACGGCAAGCTGACCTTCGCGTCGTCCGGCATCGGCACCTCGCCGCATCTGTCCGGCGAGCTGTTCAAGCGCATGGCCGGCTTCGAGATGACGCACGTTCCCTATCGCGGCGTGGCGCCCGCGCTCAACGACGTTATCCCCGGACGCGTCGACATGATGTTCAACACCGCGGGCGGCGTGTTGCAGCAGGTGCGCACCGGCCAGTTGCGCGGGCTCGCGGTCAGTACCGCGAAGCGGTTTCCGACCGCGATGGAATTTCCCACCGTCGCGGAATCCGGATTGCCCGGGTTCGACGTCACCTCGTGGTACGCGTTCTTCGTGCCGGTCAAGACGCCCGTCGGCATCGTGCGAAAGATCCACGCCGACACCGTCGCCATCCTTGCCGAGCCCGCGATCAAGGCGCGGCTCGAGCAGGTCGGTGTCGAGGTCGTGGCATCGACACCGCAGCAGCTCGGCGCGCGGCTCAAGGCGGAGACCGACCAATGGGGCCCGATCATCAAGGCCGCCGGCATCAAGACCGAAGACTAAAAAACCAGGACGACATCATGCTCGATCGCCGCCGGTTCACCGGGCTTGCCGCAGCTTCCGCGCTGGCGCCCGCGCTCCGCGGCAATGCCTGGGCGCAGGCACAGGCGCAGACTTGGCCGAACCGCGTCGTCCGCCTGGTCGTGCCATTCACGCCCGGCGGCGGCATCGATGCGATCGGGCGCATCGTCGGCGCGCGGCTGTCGGAAATCTGGGGCCAGCAGGTGGTGGTCGAGAACAAGCCCGGCGCCGGCGCCAATATCGGGATCGAATTCGTCGCGCGCGCGGCGCCGGACGGCTACACCATGCTGATCGCCGCCGGCGGGCTTGCCGTCAATCAATACCTGTTCCCGTCGATCAACTACGACCCCGTCGCCGATTTCGCGCCGGTCACGCTGATCTGCCTGTATCCCAATCTCCTGGTCGTGCCGAAGGACTCCAAATTCCGTTCGGTCGGCGACATCATCGCGCAGGCCAAGGCGAACCCGGGCAAACTGACCTACGCCTCTCCGGGCCACGGCACGTCGCCGCACATGGGCGCCGAGCTGTTCAAATACATGGCCAAGGTCGATATCACCCATGTGCCCTATCGCGGCGCCGCACCGGGCTACACCGACCTGATCGCCGGTCGCGTCGACATGTCGTTCGCGGTGATGGCCTCCGGGCTGCCGCTGGTCGAGGCCGGGCAGGTGCGCGCGCTCGCTGTGACCACCGCGAAGCGGCAGGAAACCACACCGGACGTGCCGACGATCGCCGAGACCGCCGTGCCCGGCTACGATATGTCGTCCTGGTTCGCCTTCGTCGCGCCGGCGAAGACCCCGCCGGAGATCATCCGCAAGATGAACGCCGACACCATCGCGGTGCTCCGCGAACCCGCGATCAAAGCCAGGCTCGACAAGCTCGGCGTTACCATCATCGGATCGACACCGGAGGCGTTCGGCGCCCTTCTCAGGGAGGAAATGCAGAAATGGGGGCCGGTGATCAAGGCCGCCAACATCAAGGTCACGGAATGAAGGCGCGGGGCCAAAAAAAGGGGGAGAAAACGGGAAAAACACCCCGCAATGGCAACTGCAGCTGAAATCAAGGTCCTGTCCTCGCAGGCGATCAAGGAAGCCTATCTGGCGTTCGCGCCGGAGTTCGAGCGCGTCAGCGGTCACAAGCTCAACACCACCTGGAACGGCACCGTCGACATCCTCAGGAAGCTTCGCGCCGGCGAAGTCTTTGACATGGTGATCCTGGTGACGCCGTCGATGGAAACGATGATCAAGGAGGGCAAGATCGTCGCCGGCAGCCGGGTCGATCTGGTGCGATCTGGCATCGCCGTTGCGGTCCCGCCCGGCGCGCCGAAACCCGACATCAGCTCGGCCGACGCCATCAAACGTGCTCTCCTCGCCGCCAAGGGCATCGGCTATTCATCCGGCCCGAGCGGCGTATTCCTGGAAGGCCTGTTCACGCGCTGGGGCATCGCCGACCAAGTCAAACCGAAGATCAAGCAAACGCCGCCCGGGAGCGCCGGTCGGCTCGCTGCTGGCCCGCGGCGACGTCGATATCGGATTCCAGCAGGTCAGCGAGCTAATGCTCTACCCCGGCATCCAATATGTCGGTCCGGTACCGCCGGACATGCAGCACGTCAGCGTATTTTCAGGCGGCGTGCATACCGGCGCCAGACAGCCCGACGCAGCGCGCGAGTTGATCAGGTTCATCAGCTCGCCCGCGGCACTCCCCTACATCAGGAAGACCGGCATGGAACAAGGCGCACCATGATCGACCGCCGACGACTAATCGCAATCTCTGCCGCGGTTCTGGCTCCCGCCGCCATCGGCCGGGCGCGGGCGCAAACGCAAGCGCAGACATGGCCAAGTCGCTTCGTACGTGTGATCGTGCCCATCGCGCCTGGAGGGCCGACCGACGTCGCCGCCCGCGTCGTTGCCGAGCCGCTGTCGCGGATGTGGGGCCAGCAGGTCGTGGTCGAGAACAAGCCGGGCGGTGGCACCAACATCGGCTCGGAGCTGGTCGCAAAGTCCAGTCCGGACGGCCACACGATTCTTTACGCTACGGCCTCGCTATCGGTCGCGCCCAGCCTCTACCGTACACTCGGCTACGATCCGGTCGCCGATCTTGCGCCGGTCTCGCACCTCTTTAGCTTTCCGTTCTACATGTTCGTGCCGAATTCCTCGCCGGCCAAAACGGTACAGGAATTCATTACCCATGCCAAAGCCAACCCGGGCAAGCTGACGATGGCATCGCCCGGCCTCGGCAGCGCACCGCATCTCGCCATTGAGCTGTTCAAGACGATGGCCGGCATCGAGATGACCCATGTGCCCTATCGCGGCGCCGGCCCCGTGCTCAACGATCTCATTCCGGGACGCGTGGACGTCTATATCGCGAGCGGATCGCTGCTCGAGAACGTGCGGGCAGGCCAGATCCGCGGGCTCGGCGTGACCAGCCTGAAACGGGATCCAGCCGCGCCGGACTTGCCGCCCATCGCTGAAGCGGTACCGGGCTACGAAGTGACGGCGTGGCAGGGCATGTTCGTGCCGGCCAAGACTCCGTCTGAGATCGTCAAAAAAATAAACGTCGGCGTCGTTGCCGCTCTTGCCGATCCCATGGTCAAGGCCAAGGCGCAGCTGATCGGCTATGTCCCGGTCGGCTCAACGGCGGAGGAGCTTGGCACGTTGCTCAAAGTCGAAATCGCCAAATGGGCCGCCGTGATCAAGACCGCCGGCCTGAAGGTCAATTGAGCCGCAGGAGATTCCAATGATCAGCCGACGACGACTGATCGCAACATCCGGCGCCGCCGTACTCTCTCCCGCAGTCATCGGCGCCGCGCGAGCGCAGAGCTGGCCGAACCGGTTCGTGCGGCTGGTGGTGCCGTTCCCGCCCGGCGGCGGCACCGACGCCATCGCCCGCGTGCTGGCGGGCAAGCTCTCGGACATGTGGGGCCAGCAGATGGTGGTCGAGAACCGCGGCGGCGCCGCCACCAATATCGGCACCGAGGCGGTCGTGCGCGCCGAGCCCGACGGCTACACCATGCTGTTGCACTCGATGCCGCTCGCAGTGAACAAGTTCCTGTTCGCGACGCTGCCCTACGACCCGGTCGCCGATCTCGCGCCGGTGTCGCTGATTTGCGACTACCCCAACATCATGGTGGTCCCGAACAGCGTGCCGGCGCACTCGGTCACTGAGTTCATCGCCTATGCCAAGGCCAACAAGGGCAAGATCACCTTTGCCTCCTCCGGCCACGGCACCTCGGTGCATCTCTCCGGCGAACTGTTCAAGCGCATGGCCGGCATCGAAATGCTGCACGTGCCCTATCGGGGCGCCGGCCCGGCTTTCACCGACCTCATCCCCGGCCGCGTCGACGTGATGTTCAACAATATCGGCGCGGTGCTGCCGCTGATCCAGGGCGGAAAGCTGCGCGGCCTCGCGGTCACGACCGCGAAGCGCACGCCGGCGGCGCCCGACCTGCCGCCGATCGCGGACGTTGGCGTGCCGGGTTTCGACGTGTCCTCCTGGTATGCGTTTTTCGCGCCCGCGAAGACCCCGCCCGAAATCATCCGCAAAATGAATGCCGACACGGTGGCCGCGCTCAACGATCCGGCGACCAGGCAAAAACTCGAATCGCTCGGCGTCGTGGTGCAGGGCTCCACGCCGGGCGAGCTTGCAACCTACCTCAAAGCGGAAATGGACAAGTGGGGTCCGGTGATCAAAGCCGCCGGAATTTCGGGTACGGCCGCCAACTGATCTGCCGCCCGCCGCTGACCTACGGCGTGGAACTCATAGCCACGGCCCCTCGCCGATCCATACCGCGACGGTCGGCGGTTGTCGCCAACAACCTCCTGTGACACCATCGAAGTACCGAGTTCCCCTCACGCTTCGAGGCATCATGCCGCGTCGGAAATTTGCCTGGGAATCGCTGTCCGACGATCAGTTGCTCAAGCGCCGCCTCAGCGGTCTGAGGGTCACGGTCGAGGGCACCTGGCTCGAGGATTGCCTCGGTAATCTCCATGGCGAGCTCGAAGAGCGTGGCATCAGGCTGCGGCCGCACGCCTGGATCTCCAGCGAGTGGTTCAGTCCGGACAACACGGCCGGCATTGCGATCCCGTTCTATCTCGCCCATCCCCGCCTGATGAAGCTCGAGAAAAAAATGATGCTCGACGTCGAGGGCGGCACTTGGTCCGAGTGCATGGCCATTCTGAGACACGAAGCAGGCCATACGATCCAGCACGCGTATCAGCTGCAGCGCCGCCGACGTTGGCAGCAGCTGTTCGGTGCGTCCTCAAAGCGCTATCCGCGTTACTATCGGCCCAACCCCGCCAGCAGGCGTTACGTTCAGCACCTTCGGCTGTGGTATGCGCAAAGCCATCCGGACGAGGATTTCGCCGAGACGTTTGCCGTGTGGCTGCGGCCACGCTCGAATTGGCGCACGCGCTATGCCGGCTGGCCGGCGCTCAAGAAGCTCGAATATGTTGACGAGCTGATGGACGAAATCGCAGGGAAGCGACCGCTGCTCACCGGGCGCGAGCGGGTCGATCCGCTGAACAAACTCAGCGAAACGCTCGCCGACTACTACAAGAAGAAGCAGGCGCTCTACGCCTTCGACGCGCCGAAGACCTACGATCGCGATCTCTACCGGCTGTTCTCCGCCGATCCGCGGCATCGCCGGTCGCAACCGGCTTCAATATTTATTAGGCGCCACCGTGCCAGAATTAGACAGCTGGTGGCGAAGTGGACGGGTGAAAACCAGCTCACGCTCGATGCGGTGCTCGACGACATGATCATTCGTTGCCGCGAGCACAACCTGCGCGCGGTGGGCTCCGAGCGGAAATTGTTTATGGATTTTGCCGTGCTGTTAACAGCCAAGACGATGCACGCGCTGTTCGGTCCGTCGAAGCGGAAGTGGATCGCGTTATGAAACGCCTGCGCATCCTGGTGCTGGTGCATCCGGACCTGGTGCCCCCGGATACGACCAAGGGTTACAGCGTGCAGGAAATCAACGAATGGAAAACCGAATACGACGTCGTGAGCACGCTGCGCGCCGCCGGGCATGACGTGCGCCCGCTCGGCGTGCATGACGAGCTCAAGCCGATCCGCGATGAGATCGAGGGCTTCAAGCCGCACGTGGTGTTCACACTGCTCGAGCAGTTTCACGGCGAGGTCATCTACGACCAGAACGTCGTGAGCTATCTCGAGCTGATGCGGATCCCCTATACCGGCTGCAACCCGCGCGGCCTGATGCTGGCGCGCGGCAAGGACCTGTCGAAAACGCTCGTGCACTACCACCGGATCCCGGTGCCGGCCTTTGCGGTGTTTCCGTTGCATCGCAAGGTGCGGCGGCCCGGGCGGCTTCCGCTGCCGCTGATCGTCAAGAGCCGGAGCGAGGACGCGTCCTGGGGCATCTCGCAAGCCTCCGTCGTCGACACGGACGAGAAACTCGTCGAGCGCGTCGCCTTCATCCACGAGAAGATCGGCACCGCCGCCATCGCCGAACAATATATCGAGGGGCGTGAGCTCTATGTCGGCGTGCTCGGCAACGAGCGGCTGCGGGTGCTGCCGGTCTGGGAATTGAAATTCGGCAGCCTGGCCGAGGGCGCGTGGGCGATCGCCACCGAGAAGGTCAAGCACGATCCCAACTATCAGAAGCGCATCGGCATCGAGGACGGGCCGGCCAAGGACCTTTCGTCCGAGCTATACGCTCGCATCCAGCGCATGGCGAAGCGGGTCTACCGCACGCTGCAGCTCGATGGCTATGCCCGCATCGACTTCCGCCTCTCGGCCGACGGCATTCCCTATTTCCTCGAAGTCAATCCCAATCCCGAAATCGCGCAGAGCCAGGAATTCGCGACCGCGGCCAAGCACGACGGCCTCGCCTACCCGGACCTGCTGCATCGCATTCTGGCTCTCGGGATAAGTCGGGCAACGTCGACCGTCTCCGCGGCCTGACGAATGTTGATCCATGAAGTGAACGCGGGCTGTGGTGCCAAGCAATGATCCGGGTCGAACTGATGGTTAGCGCGCTTTGGCGAGCAGATCGCGCGCAATCGCGGCCCATTCGGCCTTGAGCGATCCGGTCGCCATCGGCGTACCTGCCCGCCGATACCAATAGCGGGCGTTCTCCTCGTCCTGCTCGAGCCGGTGCAGGTAGGCATGCACGCGCGCGCAGTCTTTGCCGCCCTCGTCCATCACAAGCGAATGGGCGGTGTCCCATTTATCCTTGCCGGCCCACCACAGGCCCGTGAGCGCGGGTGGAAGCTCCGCCGGCGGCGTCCGCTTCGACAGGCTGCGTTTGAACTCGGCGAGGGTCATGACCTCACCACCACCGCTCCGGCCGGAACCGCCCAGCTGCCTGCTCGATCGCCGCACCGAGCGAGAACAGCGTCTCTTCGTCGAACGGCCGGCCGATGAGCTGCAGCGCGAGCGGCAAACCGTCGGACGACAGCCCGGCTGGAACCGCGATGCCCGGCAGCCCGGCCATGTTCACCGTCACCGTGAACACGTCGTTGAGGTACATCTCGATCGGATCCGCGCCGGCCTTCTCGCCGACGCCGAACGCATCCGACGGCGTCGCCGGCGTCAGGATCGCGTCGACGCCCTTCGCAAAGCAGTGCTCGAAGTCACGCTTGATCAGCGTGCGCACCTTCTGCGCCTGCAGATAATAGGCGTCGTAGTAGCCAGCGGAGAGCACGTAGGTGCCAATCATGATGCGGCGGCGCACTTCCGCGCCGAACCCTTCGCCGCGGGTCTTCTCGTACATGCTGATGACGTCGCGTCCTGGATTGCGCAGACCGTAGCGCACACCGTCGTAGCGCGCGAGGTTCGACGACGCTTCCGCCGGCGCGACGATGTAATAGGCCGGCAGCGCGTATTTGGTGTGCGGCAGCGACACCTCGACGATGGTCGCGCCGGCGTCCTTGAGCCACGCCACACCCTGCTCCCACAGCGCATCGATCTCGGGAGCCATGCCGTCGAGCCGGTACTCCTTCGGGATACCGATGGTCATGCCCTTGACCGGCTTGCCGAGCGCCGCCTCATAGTCCGGCACCGCGCGATCAAGGGAGGTGGAATCCTTTGGATCGTGCCCGGCCATCGAGCGCAGCAGGATGGCAGCGTCGCGCACCGTGCGTGCAATCGGACCGGCCTGGTCGAGCGACGAGGCGTACGCCACGATGCCCCAGCGCGAGCAGCGCCCGTAGGTCGGCTTGATCCCGACCGTGCCGGTGAACGCGGCCGGCTGGCGGATCGAGCCGCCAGTGTCGGTTGCGGTCGCGCCCAGACAGAGCCGCGCGGCCACCGCGGCGGCCGAACCGCCCGACGACCCGCCCGGCACCAGCGCCACATTCGATCCCTTGCGCCGCCACGGATTGATCACCGGGCCGAAGTACGAGGTCTCGTTCGACGAGCCCATCGCGAATTCGTCGTTGTTGAGCTTGCCGAGCATGACGGCGCCGTCGCGCCAGAGCTGCGCGGTGACGGTCAACTCGTAGGTCGGCACGAAATTGTCGAGGATGTGCGAGCAGGCGGTGGTGCGCACGTCCTTGGTCGCGAACAGATCCTTGATGCCGAGCGGAAGGCCTTCGAGCGGACGCGCCTCGCCGGCCTTGAGCCGCGCGTCGGCGTCCTTCGCCATCGCTCGCGCCGCGTCGGGCGTCTCAAGCACATAGGCGTTGAGCGCCCGCGCCTGCTCGATCGCCGCGATGTGCGCGTCGGCAAGCTCGGCAGCGGAGAACGCGCGCTTGCGTAATCCGTCGCGCGCCTCGGCAAGCGTGAGGGCTGTGAGCTCCGTCATGCCTTATCCGGAGCATCGCAGGCAAAGGGGTTGGGCGCCTCGGCGGCCCGCTTGGGCGGCACCGGCAATCCCTCCGCCGCGAAATCCTCCGGCTCGAAGCCCGGCGGAATCTCGCCGCGCTCAACCGCGACTTCAAGCTGGTAGCGCCGCCAGAGCGCTTCTTCCTCGCAGGCCCAGCACATGCGCCCTACTCCACCACCTTGGGAACGAGGAAATAGTTGCCCTCGCGCGCCGGCGCGTTGCGCAGGATGTCCTCGGCGATGCCGCCGTCGGTGACTTCGTCCTTGCGCTTCTTCATCTCCATTGGCGTCACCGAGGTCATCGGCTCGACGCCCTCGCAGTTCACTTCGGACAATTGCTCGACGAAGGCGAGGATGGCATTGAGCTCGCCCTGGAGATGCGCGACTTCATCCTCGGCGACGGCGATGCGCGCGAGATGCGCGATGCGGCGGACGGTTGCGGCGTCAACGGACATGAGCCATTCCCTGGGCCATCCTCGGTCGTCGCGCGGGGCTATAGCAGAGCCCCGTCGCGGCGAGCAATGTTACGACAAAGCCCCGCCGCCCAGGCCGAAAATTGGGGCCGATTCAGATCAGCCCGAGATCGCGCAGCTCGCGGCGCATCTCCTCCGGCATGGCACGCAGTCCCGGCGCAATCCGCGTCAGGTCGCGCGGCGCGTCCTTGGCCGCGAGATAGCGCCAGCCCTGGAACGCACGCCACGGCCGCGGCTCGACCGGCGTCACCTTCGGCTCCAGCACAATCCGGCAGCGCCCGACGCCCTCCTTGTCGACAAAGGGGCGCACCGCAAGGACCCGCTCCCGGCACATCACCTGCCCGCGGATCACCCAGTAGAGCGAGCCGCCGCCGGTAATCTCGTCGGCGCGCTTGGGCACCATGCGTGTGGTGTGGATGTGCTCGGTCTTCTTGCCGCGCGTGCGGCGGCGCTTCTCCTTGATCCAGTCCTCGAGGTCCTGGATCGAGTCGCAACCGACGCAGAGCTTGATCAGATGCAGTGTCACGCCAGTGTCCCGATCCGAAGTTCGCACATCCGTGCTTCCCAATGTGGCAGCATGTTAGCGCGGCCGGCGGACGTCACCAGCGAAGGCTGCCGTTATCCTCAGGGAATGAATTACTGCGCCGTCGCCGGCGCCCCGCGGGCGGCATTGAGATCGACCGGCGCCTGCTTGGCCTGCGGCGCCGTGGCCGGGCGGCGCGGCGGAGTGCGGGCCGGCGCGGAACCCGTGGACTCGGGCGGCCCGCCCGGTTCCGCGGTCATGATGTTGACCGGCGGAATCGAGTCCGATGAGGGGAAGAACAACTCCGCTCCTCCCGTCCCTGGCGGCCGCGGCGACGCAAGGGCCGCCGCCCCCGCCGGCAGCGGCTGGGTGACGCCGGGTAGCGCCGCCGGTGGCGGTGCGGCATTCGCGGTCGGTCCGGGCGCCGATGCCGGCCAGACCGCGGAATGCCGCGCGACATAGAAATCGTAAGTGCGCTGCGCCAGATTGATATTCACGCGCCGCGCGTCGCGTACCAGCGCCAGTGCGGGGCATTGATCGGTCGTACAGCCATCGCGCGTCGCCAGCACATGGGCGACCAGGCCGTAACGGTCGGTCTCAACCGCGCGCCGCAAGCTCGCCAGCAGCGGCTCCATCTCGGAATTGCCACGATTGACGAAGTCGCTGACATCGGCGAACAGGTTGATCTGCGCCGCCACATACGACACCGCCGCCGCCATCGCCTCGGGCGTGGCGAACAGCGTCCGCTCGCAGGCACCTTCCACCGCGTCGCCGGCCATGGCGTCGAGGCAGGCAAGCGGGGAGCCTGGCATCGTTGCCCGCGTTGCGAGCACGCCGGCGCGCGCTTCAAGGGCACGCCGCTCGGCAGCGATGTCTTGCTTCGTGGTGCCTTCGAGCAAGAACCAGGTCGAAACTGCGCCCACCAGAACCAGTGCGATGCGCGCGACGCCGCCACTGACCCCCTCCCAACCGGCGCGGCTGAGCGCCAGCGCGATAAACGCGACGAACAAAGCGACGAGAGCGCCGGCCACCCATAGCGGCAGCGTCAGGGTGCCCGTCAACGGATCGAGCCCTGGAATCCAGCCTCCGAGTGAACCGGACATGACCCTCTAATCCCCGCGCCACGCGATCGCGCACGAAAGCATATGGATTGCGGCCGGATGTTGTCCACCAGAGGGGGACGCGAAAGCCGAATTACGCAGCGCAGTGATGCCAGTAAGCCACACCGGGCCGGCCTGCGAGACCTGCGGTGCCGTTACAATGTCGCCAGCCGATTTCACTCAACGCGAGCGGTCGAGCTGACTTTCCTTGGCGACCCGCTCAAAGGCTTCTTCAGTGCTCTTGATGCGGTACTGATGCTCGTCGCCATCCGACGGTAGAAGTTTCACGATCTGATAAGACCCATTGGCAGTCATGTGACCGAGGGGCTTCGCCGTGAAATAGACCGTCTGACCGAGCCGAAACTTGTGTGTGTTCAACGCTGATCTCCCGAACTCTACTCGACCCCACCCGAATACTTCCCCGAACGCGTGTCTATAATGCCACAATATAGCAGTGATTTCGGAGAACTGGGCAAAAAATTGGCGCGTTGCAGGGCATTCCCGCCAGCCGCCGCAGATATTGGGAACTGAAGGCAATCATTGAATTGCTTCAGGCTCTTATAGCGCTCCGTTAAATCATGCCCTCAGGCGCTGCTTCAGTGCGCGGAACCCATCATATTGGTGCCGCGTTCCTTGCTTATTCCAAGCTCCACGGGACCATAGAGGGACAGCACCATGCGCCTGTTGTTCGGCATCATTCTTGGCGTCGCGCTCACGGTCGGCGGCGTTTATGTGGCGGACCAGATGAGCACCCGCGCGGACGCCCGCACGATGGTGAATTGGGATGTCGTGGCCAAGAACGTCGACCAACTCACCACGATGGCTCGCGACGGCTGGCGCCGCATCAGCAGCTGATCGCCAGGACGCGGGTAACGCACAATTTTTCGACGCAACGATGGGGCGGCCCGTGGCCGCCCCATGCGTATTCCCGCGGCCGGATTCGCGCGGCCGTTAGATTGCATGAATTGAGTTCCGTGAACCGATTGTCAGAGTTCCGGCACACGCATTTCAGCACGCGCATTTCAGCGCAGATGCTCATCAGGAGGAACTTATTCCGCGCGGAGCTGTTGGACAGGTAGCCGATGGATCGGCAGCACGGGTCAACATTTTGGAGGATCGTTCGAATGAGACGCAATCTGTCGATCACGACAGCGGCCGCCGCTCTCCTGATCGGGACGGTATTCGCCGCTGCGCAAGGCGTGCAGGGCCAAGGCGGTGCGCAAGGCCAAGGCGGCGCGCAAATGGCGCCGCAGGAAGGCCAAGGCAAAGGCAAGGCCCAGTCCAAGGAACCCCGGACGCAAGGCCAGGGCGGCCAAGCGCAGGGGCAAGGCCAAGCCGCGCCAGAGAGCCCGGGCAAAGGCAAAGCCCAGTCCAAAGAACCACGCACGCAGGGCCAGGGCGGCCAAGCGCAGGGGCAAGGCCAGGCCGCTCCCGAGGGCAAAGACAAGGCGCAGTCCAAGGAACCCCGGACGCAAGGTCAAGGCGGCCAGGGCCAGCGCGAGACGCAAGGCCAGCGTGACAGCCAGCCGCCGCAGCAGCAGCAAGGGCAGCAGCCCAAGCAACAGCCGCAGCAGGGCCAGCAGACGCCGCGTGACACCCAGAAGGGCGCCGAAGGCAAGGGCGGTGCGCAGACTGGCGGCGTGACGCTGACCACCGAGCAACGCACCACCATCCGCAACACGGTGCTCCAGAGCAGCAACGCCCCGCGAGTCAGCAACGTCAACTTCTCGATCACTGTCGGGACGGTCGTGCCGCGCACCGGGGTGACGCTGGTGGCGGTGCCGTCGACGCTGGTGGAGATCCACCCGGCGTGGCGTGGCTACATGTACTTCATCGTCGGTGAGCGCATCATCATCGTCGAACCGGAAAGCCACAGGATCGTGGCCGTGCTGGTCGTGTAACGCGCCGCTCATAGCAAGAAACGGCAAGGGCGGCCGCATCTCGCGAAGATGCGGTCGCTCTTGGCTTTTGGGGTAATGACTGCGCCCTCCCGCGATCCCGACTAACCAAAAAACAAGCCGGAGTTTCCTCCGGGTTGTTTTTTGGCGCTTCGGTGCCGCGCGGGCGTTAGGCTCGTACTTCCTGACGCTGGAAGATGACGTAACCGATCACGAACAGCACGATCGTGCCGGCGATGAGGCTCACGATCTGCGGCCACACGATCAGCACGCTTTGCAACAACGGCAACGGCGCGCCGGGAATCGAACCGGGTTCGACCAGGGCTAGCCCCATCGCCGCGAGCTGCGACTGCTGGGTCGACCGCACCGCGGGATCGAGCAGCACCGTCACGATCTCGCCGAACAGCGCGCCGGGCGACAACCGCATGACCGCCTGGCGGGTCGCGAGCCCGCTGAGCAGTTCGTCCGCCGAGGTGGGGGACAGAGGTGCGAAGACGTTGACCAAATGACCTGCCAGCAACGGCCACAAAATCGAGATGAACAGCCACAATCCAAGGGCGCTGAGCGCGGCTGTTGCCGGCGAGCGAAACAGCACCGAGAACAACATCGCGAGCGCAAGCCAGACCCCGGCGTAGGCGATGGTGACGAGGAGCATGAGGGCTGCTCGCGCCAGTTCTTCGCCGTTCGGCGGCACCCCGAGCGTCGCAAGGGCAAGCCCGATCACCACCATCCACATCGCGGTGAGACTGATGGCGATCGTGGCAAGCCCGGCGAGGAACTTGCCGAACAGGAGCGCGTCCCGGTAGATCGGCTGCGACAGAACCCGGCTCAGCGTGCGCTGGTTGTGCTCGCTGTTCACGAGATCAAAGCCGAGCCCGATCGCCACCAGCGGTACGAGGAGCGTCAGCACGAACACAAACGACAGCTGCTCGCCGGATCTGGTGAAGACGCGAAGCAACAGGAAGGGATCCTCGGCCGTGATATCGCGGATCTGCTGGAGCGATACCAGGACGATGACGACGCCGGTGATCACAACCAACAATTCGATCACGAGCATGCGGACGCTGCTGAGATGATCCGACAGCTCCTTGCGGGCGACGACACCAACCCCCTGCCAGGGTGAACCTTCACGCCGCATGGCGTCCTCCCAGTTGCTCATTGCGGAAATAGCGCGTGTAGATCGTTTCGAGCGTGGGCCTTTCGACCGCCAGGCGCAGAAGCTTGCCGCCCGCCCCCATCACGGCGGCCGCTGCTTCCGACCGTACGTCGCGATCGGTCTTCAGCCGCCATCGATTTGAGCCCAAGGTCTCGACGCCGGTGACGCCCGGAATGGCCTTGAGCCTTGCATCGAGACCCGGGCCCTCGGCCTCGACGTCAAGATTGAAGGTGCCACCGAGGACCTGACGGCCGAGCTCCTCGACGCTGCCGAGCAGCACGATGTCGCCCTGACTGAACAGGGCAACCCGGTCGCAGACGCTTTGCACGCGATCCAGCAAATGGGACGAGAGCAGCACAGTCACGTTCCGCAGCTTCAGATTGCGGATGATCTCCAAGAGCTCGATCGTCGCCTGCGGATCGAGTCCCGAGGTCGGCTCGTCAAGGATCGCGATCTGCGCGTCCTTCAGCAGGATTTCCGCAATTCCGAGACGCTGCCGCATCCCGCGCGAGAACGTCGCCACTCGTCTGTCGGTGACGTCGTGCAGGCCGACATGATCAAGGGCGGCGGTCATCTTGCCCTCGCACTCGTCGGATTCAAGACCGATGAGGCGGCCGGTGTAGCGCAGGTTCTCGGCTGCGGTCAGGTTGTCGTAAAAACCGACCGAGTCTGGCAGGTAGCCGACCCGCCGCTTCACCTGGAGCGGTTGGCGCTCGGGATCGTAGCCGAGCACGCGCACTTGTCCGTCCGAGATTTCGGTGAGCCCGAGCATCATCAGGATGGTCGTGGTCTTGCCGGCGCCATTCGGGCCGAGCAGCCCGAAGATCTCGCCCTGCGCCACGGAGAACGAGATGCCTTTGACCACCGGCACCCCGTCATAGCGCTTGGTGAGATTTTGCGCTTCGATGACTTGATCGCTCATCGGCGGCCGAACCTCATCACGGCACCGAACAGCACCAGCAGTGCGACGCCGATGATGCCCATACCGACGAGACCCCATTGTGTGGAGGTTGCGACCGCGACACGGAACGTCTGCGAGGCGGATTTGCCGCGCGCCGCAGCGCGAACCGTGGTGACGTAGTCGCCCGCCACCGCTTTGGGAGTGGGCGTTACCTTGAACTGGACTTCCTTGTTCTCGTTTGGCGGCAGGCGGTCGAGCATCTTTGGATCAGCCTCGATCTTCCAACCGCTCGGGGCGGAGCCGGACAGCTCGATCGCTTCCGCAGCCGCGGTGCCGGTATTGGCGATGATGACCGGTATGGACATCTCCTGGCCGGCGGTCGCACTGGCGTTGAGCCGTCCCTCGCGGCCGGCAAGCTCGATCTTGGGCGTGCCGGTGATCTCGAGGCCCAGTTCGGCGGTGGCCGTCGCGTCCTCGACGGTCGCGCGCGCCGTCACTTTCTGCGGGCCGACGCCGATGGTGTTTGGCGGACGGACCTTGAGCTTGACGTCCTTCGACTGTCCGGCATCGAGTGGAACAGCGTTGAGTTCCTGGCTGCCGTACTGCTCGGTGAAGGAGACTTCAAAATTCTGCGGCGCGGTAGCCGCGAGGTTGGCCACGATCCGCTTGCCGCTCTCGTTCTTGATGGCGAGCTGATATTCGAAGGTCGACCGCGAGTTGCCGCGCAGCTCCGGCAGCGCCGGCGTCAGCGTCAACTTGGCCGGCAAATCCTTCACCAGCGTGACGGCAACCGGAAGCGTCACCGAGTTGGAACCCTTGGCGCTGACGGTAAGATTGGTCGTGCCCATCGCGGCATCCTTCGGGATGTCGAGACGAAGCTCGAAGGAGACGCTGGCGTTGGTCGCCGGCAGCACCGCTTCGATTGGCTGGCCGCCGCCAACCACGGTCGAGGTCCAGCCCTGTGGCACGCCCGACACCGAGATCTGCAGGCGCTCGGGCGGCATGGCGTAGTTCTGCAGGCGCAGGTTGACGGTCGCCGTCGTACCGGGGCGGACGCTGATGGCCGGATAATCGGTCAGCAGGAACAGCCCTTTGACGTCAGGCTTGGTGGTGTCCTGCGACGCCGCCGGACCACCGACGGTCAGCGCAGAGAGGGCGAGCAAAACAAGGGCGATAACACGATATCGCATAGTAATGGCTCCCGGGCGATAAGTAGGGTTGATCCCGCCTTTTAGGACCCCTTCCGCAGCACCGCAAGATCAAGGGTGCCGCAGCCAGCGCGAAATATTCGTCGTTCCCGCAGCCCTTTCAATACACATCGGCAACATTTTTTGGCGGATTGTCGCAATGATTAAATTACCGCAATGCTTAAGACGTTATTCGCGCAATACGGTCGGCCAGTCGACCTCGTCTTCCGGCAGGACCCACGGCTCCTTGATTGCTGCGGCGCGCCATTCGGCCCAAGCCGGCAAGGCCATCATGGCCTTCATATAATCGCGTGCCACCGGTCCGACGTTGACGGCGTAGGTGTGGAAGCGGGACACGACCGGGGCATACATCGCGTCGGCTGCACCGAAACGGCCGAACAGATACGGCCCGCCCTGCCCGAAACGCGTGCGACAATCTGTCCAGATGTGCTCGATGCGCCGGACGTTGGCGGCGACGTCATCCGGCAGCTCCCGCGGCATGGCCGGGCGCCACATGTTCATCGGCAGATGGCGGCGCAGCGGCACGAAGCCCGCATGCATTTCCGCGGCGATCGCCCGGGCGTAGCTCCGCGCTTTGGGATCGGACGGCCAAAGGCCGGCGTCGGGAAATTTCTCGGCGAGATGGTCGAGGATTGCCAGCGACTCCCACACATGAACGTCGCCATCGGACAGCACCGGGACCTTGCCGGTGCCCGACACCTTGGAGACGCGCTGCTTGAAGTCGGCGGCGTTGAGCGAGATCACCTCTTCCGTGAAGGCGATACCGGTCGCCTTCATGGCGATCCAGGGCCGCATCGACCAGGACGAGTAGTTCTTGTTTCCGATGATGAGTGAGAGAGCCATGACGCCCGCCTGGAGCATGATCCCGATGCCTAGCGCATGATCCCGAAAAGTGGGAACCACTTTTCGAAAAAGATCATGCTCAAACCAAAAGCTGCGCACACCTGCCTACCACATTGCCGGGACGTCGTCCGAGTGGCAGCATTACTGGCCGTGGGAGTCATGCGATGCCGCTGTTTGCGACCCTCGACGCCGCCGCGCTCGGCTTCTTCATCGCCGCATGGGCCGGCTATTCCTATCTGACCGAGCGCAGCCGGCTCAGCCGCGACGGCCTCAATGCGATCATGAACCGCTATCGCGAGACCTGGATGCGCCGCATGCTCGCGCGCGAGCAGCGGATGGTCGACATGCAGATCATGGCGGCGTTGCAGAACGGCACCGCGTTCTTTGCCACAACCTCGCTATTTGCGATCGGCGGCACGCTCACCATCCTGCGCTCGAGCGACGAAATGATCGCGATCGCCTCGCATCTGCCGTTCGGCATCCAGACGTCGCGCGCATTGTGGGAGGCCAAGGCGATCGGGCTGACGGTGATCTTTGTCTATGCCTTCTTCAAGTTCGCCTGGGCCTATCGGCTCTACAATTACGTGGCGATCCTGCTCGGCGCGACACCTCTGCCGGCGGAGAAAGACACGCCGGAAGCCGAGGCGCATGTGCTGCGCACGGCGGGGCTGTTCACGACTGCCGGCCGGCACTTCAACCGCGGCCAGCGCGCCTTCTTCTTTGCGCTCGGCTACCTCGGCTGGTTTGCCGGGCCGCTGGTGCTGATGATCACGACCTTGGTTGTGGTGGTGGTGATGTGGTGGCGGCAATACCGATCCGACTCGCTGCGCGCCGTTACAGGCAGCGAAGCAAATTCGTCGCCACCGCGCTGAACGCCCTTAGACCATGATCCGATTCAACTGAATCGGATCATGGTCTGGCTTCTTGCCCGAGCATGATCTTTTCCGAAAACCGGTTCCCACTTTTCGGGATCATGCTCTAGTTCAGGCCGGTCGCCACCGCCACGAAGCCTGCCAGCAGCACGACCATCGCGCCCGCCACAACATTGGCCGCGATGACAAGCTTCTTGGTGATGCGTGAAGGGTCGATGGAAAGCCGTACCGTGAGTACGGCGGCGCAAATCGCACGCATACGCAGTTCCTCGCTACGCAACAAAACACAACTAACACTTCACTGCGCCCTACTTCGCCAACCCCGCTTCGTCCGGGATCAGCGATGAGCGCAACAGTCTTGCAGACTTGCGCGATCGGCTTGTCAATTTGATGACGATGACATTAACGAAGGAATAAGACGGGATAAATCGCGTGGATGCGCCATCGCCGTGAGCAGCAGTGGTGGCCGCCGCCAAGCAGCGATGGTAACGGAGTGTAACCCCAAAATCCTGAGCGATCGTCAGGTCAGGCTCAACGCCACCGCGACGAACGAGGCGAGCGCGACGACCGCCATGGTTGCCAGAATGCTGGCTGTGATCTTGAGCGCCCGCGACATCCTGGAATGATCAGCAGCGGCCCATGTCGTGGACACAGATGTCATGGCCGCGCGAAATCCGCGCATCGGACAAAATCCCCCAAGCCCGGGTAATCCCGGCGCCAAAGCCCCTTGTTCGACGATTCCAACCCCTCGGAATCGCCGGACATCAGCGTACTGCAGCGCACAGCGATCCGTTATCGTCCGGACGCCCGATCCCAAAATTGATCCGGACTGTGCTTTGCAGGTGACAATCCGCGCCGCACCCGAATCCGCAGGCTATCGGCGGCAGTTGTCGAGGCCGACGCGGTCGCAGTCCACGCGCCGGATCGGGCCCGGAAACAGTTCTGACGACCGGCCGCTCAGCCAATAGGCCGCCAGCCCGACCCATTCGCGCACCGCGGTGTCGGTCCGCCGCAGGCCGTCGCCCATGGTGGGAAACGGGCGCAGCAAGTCGCGGGTGCCTCGGGTCCGCCAGTCGACCGGATAGGCCTCGACCGGGAAACCGGCCTTGCGGAAGACGCCGATGGCACGTGGCAGGTGATAAGCGGAGGTAACCAGCAGCCAGCGCTCCCCCGGCTTCGGCTGGGCGAGCTCGCGCGAGAACCTCGCGTTCTCGACCGTGTTGCGCGACCGGTCCTCGGCAATGACGCGGCCCGGCGCGACGCCCAGAGTCTCGAGCAGCCGCAGTGCGAACTCGGCCTCCGGCCGATCATCGAAAACAAGCGCGCCCGAGCCGCCGGAAAAGATAATGCGGGCGTCGGGATAGCGCCGCGCAAGCTCGGCGGCCGCCGTCAGCCGCTCGGCCGCCTCGTTGAGTGCAACGGTATTGCGGGCGTACGAAACATCGGGGCTGAGCGCGCCACCGAGCACGACAATGCCGTTGGGCGCGCCGCGGCGGTCGTCCCAGGCCGGGAAGCGATCCTCCAGCGGCACGATCAGGGCGTTGCCGACCGGCGAAAGCCCGATCACCGCCAGCAGCAGCAGGCTCCCGACGACCATCGGCCCGCCGACGCGCGAAAACCGCGTGCGCAGCAGCAGCGCGCCGACAAGGCCGACCAAAATGATGAAGTTGGATGGGATCGCGAAGAAGCCGACGATCTTGGACGCGTAGAAGAACATGACGGCTCCCTGCGCGCCGCCGGTCAACGGCTCTTCTTCCAGGCCTCGTAGCGCGCCTTGGTCTCGTCGTTCATCGGATAGAGGCCGGGAAGCTTCGCGCCCTTCTCGACCTCGTTGACGATATAGGTCTCCATCAGCTCGTGCTCGGGACCCTCCTCGGCCACGAAGGCAAGCAGGTTCTGCGGAATGACCACCGCGCCGTCGTCGTCGCAGACGATGACGTCGCCGGGAAAGATCGCGCAGCCGCCGCAGGCGATCGGCTCGTCCCAGCCGACGAAAGTCAGCCCGTTGACCGAGGCCGGCGCGGCGACGCCGGCGCACCAGGTCGGCAGCTTCGACGCCAGCACGCCGGCCTTGTCGCGGATGACGCCGTCGGTGACCAGCGCCGCGACGTTGCGCTTCATCATCCGCATGGTGAGGATGTCGCCGAAGATGCCGGCGGTCGTGACGCCCATGGCGTCGGCGACCGCGATGCAGCCTTCCGGCATGGCTTCGATCGCACCGCGGGTCGAGATCGGTTTGGCCCAGCTTTCCGGCGTCGCGAGGTCCTCGCGCACCGGAATGAAGCGCATGGTGAAGGCCGGCCCGATGATGCGCCGGCCGGAGCCTTCGAGCGGCATCGGCCCCTGCATCCAGCAGCGGCGGATGCCTTTCTTGAGCAGCATCGTGGTGATGGTGCCGGTGGTGACGTGCTTCAGTCTGTCGTAGAGCGCGGCGCTCATCGCCAACCTCGTTTAGGGAAACCTGTTACGGGCACTTATTGCTTTTGGTCGCATGATCCCTCGGGTCGAGCCCGAGGGCATGCTTGTCCGAACAGTCTGCAACTCTTCGGGATCATGCGCTCGCCATGCCGGACTTCTCGTCGCGGCGGCGGAGCCAGGCGACGAACGGAATCGAGAGCAGCACCATCCAGGCCTTGCCCACCACCTGCCCGGCCAGGAAGTCGAGCGAGCCGAAGGCGAGCCAGAGGAACACGATCGAGTCGACCACCAGCCCGACCAGAACTCGATGCGACCACCGCGGCGACCAACCGGCGGCGGGCGAGCGGGGTGTAGACGGCAAAGTCGGCTAGCTCGGACAGCAGGAACGCCGTCGCCGATGCGACCACCAGTGCCGGCGGGGCGACCAGGGCGGAGAGCACGGCGCCGACGAGGATCGCGGCCACCGCGATGCCGACGCCGAGGCGGCGCTGCACCAGGTCGCGCAGCACCAGCGCGATGCCGATCATGGTGACGCCCGACGGCGCCATCAGTCCCGGCGCCACCGGGATGAGGCACGGTCCGTTCGGCACGCATGTGGTGCCGGCATTGCCGATCAGCCAGTTGGCGGCCGGGATCGTCAGCGCGAACAGGACCAGGAACGCGATGCCCTCGCGCCTGCGGCGGGCGTCGAGCCTGTCTTTCGTCAGCATTCGGCCTTCCACTTGGCAAATCCATCGGCCCGCAACCCGCAGGCCGGGCACGTCCCGCAGCCATAGCCCCACGGGTGGCGGCGCGAGCGGTCGCCGAGATAGCAGGTGTGGGTCTCCTCGACCAGCAGGTCCACCAGCGCACCGCCGCCGATCTCCTGCGCCATTGCGAACGTCGCCGCCTTGTCGATCCACATCAGCGGCGTATGGATGACGACGCGGCGGTCCATGCCGAGTGTGAGCACGACCTGCATCGCCTTCACGGTGTCGTCACGGCAGTCGGGATAGCCGGAGAAATCGGTCTCGCACATGCCGGCGACCAGATGCTTGACGCCGCGCCGGTAGGCGAGCGCGCCGGCGAAGGCGAAGAACGCGAGATTGCGGCCGGGCACGAACGTGGTCGGCAGGCCGTTCTGGGCGATCTCGATGGCGACGTCGCGGGTGAGCGCGGTCTGTGAGATCGCGGCCAGCGCGTCGAGCTTGACCATGTGGTCGTCGCCCAGCCGCGACGCCCATGCCGGGCGCAGTGTTTTGATGCGCTCGCGGATGCGCGGACGCACATCGAGTTCGGCGCGGTGGCGCTGGCCGTAGTCGAAGCCGACCGTCTCGACCGACGCAAAGCGCTCGAGCGCCCAGGCCAGGCAGACGGTGGAGTCCTGCCCGCCGGAGAACAGCACCAAGGCGTTCTGGTCGCCGCCTTCAGGCATGCGCCGCTACTCCAAAGTCATCCGCTGCCGGAAACGCCGCAATGCTTCTCGCCAGCGACGGATCGGCACGCCGAGATAATATTTGCGCGCGAACTGCAAACGGCCATAGGGCCCAATCCTCGGTGCCGATGGCGCCGGTACATACCATGAATTGAGCCCGGTTCGTCTGATCCAGGCGTAGCCGCGTGCGACGAGGTGGTTGTGCAGGCGCCGGTCCAGCACATGGTCCTCGATCAAGATGAGGCGCGGGCGCCACCGCCGGACATCGAACCCGCGCATGACCTCGAGCTCGTGGCCCTCGACGTCGATCGACAGGAAATCGATCGGCGACGGCGCGCCCGCGTCGGCCAATACCTCATCGAGGGTCCTGATCGGCACGTCGATGGAGCCGCCGACTTTGGCGGTCGCGACGCGCAACACGGTGTTCAGGGACGAGTAGGCACCGGCAAGCGTGAGCGGCATCGATCGGCCCGAATTCTCCGGCGACGAACACGCGACCGCATAGACGCTCGCCTTGCGGCTGCGGCGGAGCGTCTCCGCCAGGTCCGGCTGCGGCTCGATCAGGACGCCGTCCCAGCCGAGCTGCTCCAGGTGAAACGTCTGCGATTGCTCCGTCGGATCGTTGGCGCCGACGTCGACGAAATAGCCGCGTTGCGATTGAAAGAACTCCCGCACCAGACGCGCCTCGTCGCGGGGAAGCAGCATGACGCTCCAACAGCCGGCGTGCGACCGCGGTGGGGAGGCATCCACCGCCATCAATCCCACTTCGGCGATCCGGAAAACGACCAGTCGACGATCCGGCCGTCGCGTCGGGAAAGGCTGGCGATCTCGGACATCTCGGCGTCGGTCAGGGCGAAGTCGAAGATCGACAGGTTCTCCGTGAGCCGCTCGACCTTGCTGGTGCGTGGAATCACCACCACGTCCTGCTGAACGAGGTAGCGCAGGCACACCTGCGCCGCGGTCTTGCCATGCGCCTTGCCGATGCGGGCGAGCACCGCGCTGTTCTTGGCGTTGCCGCGCGCGATCGGGCTGTAGGCGACCACCGCCATCCCTTTTGCCCGGCACGCAGCGACGAGCTTCGACTGGTCGAGGAACGGATGCATCTCGAACTGGTTGCAGACGAGCGGCTCGGTCGCGAGCGCCGTCGCCTCTTCGATGAGCGCGATATTGAAGTTCGACACGCCGATATGGCGCGCCAAGCCGCCCTCGCTGACCTGACACAGCGCGCCGATCGTCTCCGAGAGCGGCACCTGCGGGTTCGGCCAATGCAGCAGCAGCAGATCGACCTCTGACATCCGCAGTTTCACCAGGCTGTCCTTGGCCGCGCGCAGCAATTCGCGCGGGGCAAAATGCGACGGCCAGACCTTGGTGGTGACGAACACCTCGTTGCGCGGCACGCCGGAGGCGCGCAGCCCCTCCCCGATCTCACGTTCGTTGTCGTACATCTCGGCGGTGTCGATATGCCGATATCCGAGGCGCAGCGCCTGCTCAACGATGCGCGCGCAGCTCCGTCCGCGCAGGTCCCAGGTGCCAAGCCCGACGAGCGGAATGCGGGCGCCTTGCGCTTCGACGGCGGGGATCATGCTGCGGTCAGGCCCTTTCGGCAATCGAAGGAGAGAACTATGCCATACCGCCGCAGCGCGGCGCGCGGGAATTGACGGGTCAACAAGCGGATGCACACAATCCGCGCCGGAGGAACGACAAGAATGGGAAGCAAGCCAACCGGCCTTTTTCTGGGCATTGCGCTGATTTCATCGGGAACCGCAGTCGCGCCGGTCAAGGCCGACGCCATCGCGGATTTCTACCGCGGCAAGACCGTCACCATTCACGTCGGTGCCGGCGTCGGCAGCGGGGTGGACCTCGCGACCCGCATGGTGGCGCGCAATCTCGCGCGGCATATTCCCGGCCGGCCGACCGTCCTCGTCAAAAACATGATTGGCGGCGGAGGCCTCCAGCTCTTTAACTATCTCTACGGCATCGCGCCCAAGGACGGCACTGAATTCGGCTCGGTGGTGCAATTCCCGTTCGAATACCTGTTCGACGCTTGGAACACCAAGGCGCTCTTCGACGCCGCGAAATTCACGTGGGTCGGCGGCCCGGTCGATTTCGCCGCTGTCGCGGTCGCCTGGAACGCATCGACGCCGGTCCGCAAAGCGGAGGATCTGCTGGCTCACGAACTGATCGTCGCCGGCTCGACCGCAACTTCGGGCAGCGCGACCGACGCCTATGTCACGCGCAACATTCTCGGCTTCAAGTATAAGGTGGTGCTCGGCTATCCCGGCGGCGCCGAGCTCGACCTCGCGATGGTCCGAGGCGAAACTCAGGGACGCGCGCAGTTGAGCTGGCCCGCACTCAAGCAGCGCAGTCCCCAATGGATGACGGAAAACAAGCTGAGCGTCCTCTATCAGATGGGATTGAAAAAGAGCGCCGACATTCCCGCCCACATTCCGCTGCTCCTCGACTTCGCGAAGTCACCGGAGGATCGCGCAGTTCTTGAACTGAAGTTCGCAACCTATTCGATGGGCTACCCTATTTTCGGTACGCCGGGCATTCCAGCGGACCGGCTGGCGGCCCTGCGCAGGGCGCTCACCCAAGCCCTTGCCGATCCCATCACCAGGACCGATGCCGCCAAGCTGCGCATCGACATCGATCCGGTGGCGGGCGACGCAATGGAGAGTATGGTTAGCAAGGCGGCCGCTGCACCGCCCGCAATCGTCAGCCGCCTGATCGAAGCGTCCAAGCCCTCCGAACTGACGGCACCGTAAAGCTTATCATGGAACCCATCCGTCTCCCCGGTACGGTCGCGGTCGTGACCGGCGCCAGTCGCGGCCTCGGCCGCTCAATGGCAACCGCGCTCGCGGCGGCCGGCGCGCGGGTGGTGCTGGCGTCACCGGAGGCGGAACTGCTGACGCAGGCCGTTGACGAGATTGCATCTCGACACGGCAGGGACCGCGCACTCGCGCTGCCGGCCGACATCACGATCCGCGGCGATTGCGAGCGCGTGATTGCCGAAAGCCTGCGGGCGTTCGGCGCCTTGCACATGCTCGTCAACAACGCCCGCCACCCCTACCTGACGCGCCTGCCGCTCTGGGAGGTCGACCCCGACAGCTGGCAGCAATGCATCCGCGTCAATGTGATGGGGACCTTCCTGCTGTCGCGCCTGGCCGCGCCCCACTTGCTGGCGCAAGGCTTCGGCCGCATCGTCAACATCACCACCTCGCTCAACACGATGCAGGCCCGGAACTACTCGCAATACGGCGCCACCAAGACAGCGCTCGAAGCCATGACCATGATTTGGGCGCAGGACTTCGCCGGCACCGGCGTCACCGTCAACTCGCTGCATCCGGGCGGCCAGGTCGACACCGGCAACAGACCGCGCCGCAGCGAAGGTCGCACGCCGCTGCCCGTTGACGTGCTCGACGACGCGATCGTCTGGCTCGCTTCGAAACATTCGGACGGAAAAACCGGCGGCCGCTATTGCGGCCAGCGTTGGGATGCGACCCTGCCCCCGGACGCGGCAGCGGCCCGGGCCCTCGATCCGCCCGTGCTCCGCGCGCCATAAACGCCAAGGCTTACATGACCAAACGCATCGGCCTCATCATCCCGTCGTCCAACCAGCTCACCGAGCCGGAATACCACCGCTACCTGCCGGACGGCGTGCTCGCGCATTTCGCAAGGCTGCGAATGACCGGCGCGAACAGGCTCCCACTGCCCGACCTGCTGCCGCACATCTCGGATGCCGCGATGGCACTCGCCGACGCCAAATGCGACGTCATCGCGTTCCATTGTACCGCGATCGCGCTTGATGCCGGCCCGACCGGCGAACCCAAGATCGTCTCCACGATCTCCGGAGCCACCGGCACCCCGGCGACCGCCACGGCGGCAGCCATCATTGCCGCGCTACGCGCGCTCGGCGCCAAGCGCATCGGGCTGGTCACGCCCTATGACGAGTCGAATGCCGAAAAGGAACGCCGTTATTTTGAGGCCGCCGCGCTCAACATCGTGACGTCGCGCCACTTCGATCTCGCGCGGCGCGGCATGCTGGCGTCGACGCCGCCAGAATTCTGGATCGACGCCGCCCGCAGCGTCGCCGCCGAGCCGACGCGTCCGGAGGCGGTCGTGTTCAGCGGCGCAAATGTGCGCTGCATGGAGGCGATCGGCGCGTTCGAGGAAATCCTCGGCGTCCCGGCGATCACCAGCAATCAGGCTGTGATGTGGGACGGCCTGCGGACGCTGGGCATACGCACCAGCGATCCGCGCCTCGGCCGATTATTCTCCTGACGGCCTCGTGTGCGATCACGAGTCCCACTGCGGCGCATGCGCTGGATTGACGACACGGCCGTCGGGCTTCCGGAGTTTTGCGATCTCGGCCATCTCCGCGGGCGTAAGCGTAAAGTCAAACACCGCGAGATTGGCCGCGAGATGCGCGGGCGTCGCCGTGCGCGGGATCGGGATGATGCCCTGCTGCACGAGGTAGCGCAGCGCGACCTGGGACGAGCTCTTGCCGTGCGTCTTGGCGATGCGCTCCAGCGTCTCGTTACCGGGCACCTTGCCGCGCGCGATCGGGCAATAGGCGGTCACTGACAGGCCGTGCTTCTTGCAGGCGGCCAGCACCTTGCTCTGGTCGAGGAAGGGATGCACCTCGATCTGGTTGGTCACCAGCGGCTCGGTCGCAAGCTTCACCGCCTCGTCGAGCATCGCGGTGGTGAAATTGGCGACGCCGACATGCTTGGCCTGGCCTTTCTTCTTCGCGTTGCCCAGCGACTTGATGCTGTCGGCGAGCGGCACCTTCGGGTTGTTCCAGTGGATCAGGAGGAGGTCGACCCACGGCAGCCTGAGCTTCTTGAGGCTGTCCGCGACCGATGTCTCGAAATCGCCGGGCGCGAGCTTGTCCCAATAGACCTTGGTGGTGACGAACACGTCCTCGCGCCTGAGGCCGGATTCGGCGAGACCCTGATGCAGGCCCTCGCCCACCCATTCCTCGTTGCCATAGCGTTCGGCGGTGTCGAGATGGCGATAGCCGAGCCTGAGCGCGGTCTTCACGGCGTCGATGCACACCTGCTCCTTCAGGGTCATGGTGCCGAGCCCGATGGCCGGAATACGCGCGCCGTTGGCTTCAATGACGGTCATGGCTGTCTCACTCTCGCTGATGTCGATGGGAGCCCGCGGACTCGCACAGGCGCGAGCCGATCAAGGCACGGGGAGGATGCAATCGGACGGAGTTCTAGCGACGACCGCCCGGGCGGGGCAATGGGCTGCTCGGCCGTCTAGCTAAAAGCGGCTACCGAGCCCTAACGCGTCCAAAGCTTTGGCACAAAGACGCTGCGGATTCCGCTCGCCGTTGCTGACGGCGTCGATGATCCGTTTAGCCATGATCTCCTTGACCACATGGGGCTGCCCTGTGTCGTGGAGTTCTCTGCATGCCGCGTCGAATGCATCGTCCATCACCTTCGTGATGTCGGCATCAAAGGCAGCGTCTGGTTTTAGAAACGGAATGATCGATATCATCGGCCCCTCCGTACGCAACAGGCGGGAGCGCACCTGGTCTCTCGGCCACCGGTGCCCCTAGCTCGTTACCGGTGATGGCCGGCATTATGCACCAAAACCAGGTGGTTGGCCAAGAATTCATCGACCCGCACCGCCCGCGGCGTGCGGCAAACTCTTCACGTCGGCTGCCGCTGGCCGGAAGGCACCCGCGCCGGAGCGAATGGCCCGTCAGTGGCTGGTCTTGGCGGTCCCGAGCACGGCGAATGCGACCTGCGGCGCCTTCTCGATCAGCTTGAGCAGCGCGCGGGCCGGCCCGCGCGGCGAGCGCTTGCCCTGCTCCCAGTTGCGGACGGTCTCGATCGGCACGCCGATGCGGGACGCGAACTCGGCCTGGGTCAGTTTGGTCTGCGCACGCACGCCGCGCGCATAGGCGGCGGCGCCGGGGGCGGCCGCATTTGTGAGCTCCCGCTCGCTGCCGTCGGGCAGGATTTCCACGATCCGGCCATCGGCTTTCAGTCGAACGCGCATCATGGTGGTCATGGCCTATGTGATTCCCTCCGAAACGCCAAGGACTTGGTGCCCTCGCCCATCAAACCAGCGGCCGGCTCGGCCAAGTGCCTTCCAGCCATTGGCCTATCCCGCCGCCTTGACGGCTGCCCGCGGCAGAGCCTCGCCCGCAGCCACCATCCGATCGATCTCCCCCGCCACGGTCGGCGTTGCAAACAGGAAGCCCTGCATCTCGTTGCAGCCGGCGAGCCGCAGCAGCACACGCTGCTCCTCGGTCTCGACCCCCTCGATCAGCACGCTCATGCCCAACGCCCGCCCCAGCGTCACAATTGCCTGGATGATCACGCCAGTGTTCGCTGACTGGTCGAGCGCTGCAACGAAACCGCGGTCGATCTTGAGCTTGTCGAAGGGAAGCTGCTGCAGATAGGCGAGGCTCGAATAGCCGGAACCGAAATCGTCAAGCGCCAGTTGCACCCCGAGGCGGCGCAAATCCTCCAGGCGCGCCTTCGCGGTCAAAGGATCATCGATCAGCACCCCTTCGGTGATTTCCAGCACCACGCGCGCGGGATCGGTCCTGGTCTCGGCGAGAACCTCCGCCACCAGGTCGACGAACCGGCGGTCGCGCACCTGGACGGGCGAGAGGTTGACCGCGACGTAGAGGCCGGGCCAGCGCGCAGCGTCGGCGAGCGCGCGGCGCAGCACGAACGCGCCGATCTGGTCCATCAGCCCCGCCTCCTCCGCGACCCGCACGAACAGGCCCGGCGCGATATAGCCGCGGTTCGGATGGTTCCAGCGCAGCAAGGATTCCACGCCGACGATGGCGCCGCCGTCCGCCTTCACAATCGGCTGATAGTGAATCTCGAAGGCATGCGCCGCTATCGCGCGCGACAATTCGCGCTTGATGAAGCGGCGCTCGTCGAAATCGCCCTCCATGTCATCGGAGAACTGCATGACGAGCCCACGACCGCGCCGCTTGGCGCAGCGCAGGGCAAGGTCGGCGCGGCGCACGAGGTCTTCGCGCACGACGCCATCGCGCGGCGCCATTGCCAGTCCGGCATTGGCGCTGACCTGAATCACCTGATCGAGCCAGAGCGGACGGGAAACTGCGTCGCGCATCGCCTGCACCGCGGCGAGCGCCGCATCGGCATCGACCGCGCGCAGCACCAGGCCGAACTTGTCGCCGCGCAGTCGCGCGATCAATGCTCCGTTCGGCAGGCTGCCACGCAACCGATCGGCGATCTCGGTCAGGACCTCATCTTCGCCGGCGTCGCCGATCGCGTCCTTGATCTCATCGAAGCCGCCGAGATCGATTACCGCGACCGCCACCAGGTCGTCCGGCCGCCGCTCGGCGAGCGATTGGTCGATGAAGTCCCGCATCTGGTGCAGATTGGGCAAGCCGGTGACGGCGTCCTCGTAGGCGAGCCGCTGCACCTGCCGGGTGCTCTGGGTGAGCAGAAGGCCGAGCCGACGGAGCTGCCACATCGCCAGAGCTGCGAAACCGAGCAGTCCGATCGCGATCAGGCCGCCGAATGGCAGCAGCCGCCCGAACATCGCCATCGCCGGCCGATCCGGCTCCCAGGTGAACCAGCCGACGATGCGGCCCTTGGAATCGATCAGCGACTGGACTTCGCGCGCGTCTCGAGGCGGCTCTTCCGCGAGTCGCAAACCCTTGAGGCCCGAGGCGCTTTCGAGGATTCGGACCAGCTTGGGATCGACGTCGACCAGATCGGGCGAGACCGCCTGCAGCGCTTCGACGGCGTCGCGTAGGGCCTGACGATGGGCGTTGTCATGATAGTCGTCGGCTTGCCGCGCCAGCACGAAGCCGAACACGCAGCCCAGTACGGTCGCGGTGACGACCACCATCGCCAGCGGCGACATCAGTTTCATGACCGCTGTTTCGCTGCGCCCCAGACGCGCCGGCCCTCCAAGACGGGCGCCCAATAGCGCACCCCGCGACTGCCGCGTCGGCCCGCGGGTTGCGGTCTCGTCACTCAATTTCACCGGCTGCTCCGGTAAAAGCCACGCGTTACAACGACTTTCCCCGGCCGCAAGCCTTACGCGCGGATGGTGAAGAAGCGGTGAACTTCCAGGCTTGTGTCGGTCAAGCGACCACAAGCGGATCGGCCGGCGGCTGATCGGCCAGCGGCTGATCAGCCATTGACCGACGCGCTAACGCAACCCGAACCAGATCGTCGCGATGCCCAGAAACGCCAGGAAGCCGACCACGTCGGTGACGGTCGTGACAAACGGCCCGGAGGACACCGCCGGGTCGACTCCGAGCCGGGTGAGGATCAGTGGGATCAGAATTCCGCCGAGAGCCGCCGCAGCCAGCACGGTTATCATCGCGAGCGCGATGACCAGACCGAGATCGGTGACGCTGAACCAGAGCGCCGCGACCGTGCCCAGGATGGTCGCGAACACAAGCCCGTTGAACAGGCCGACGAAAAGCTCGCGCCGGATAATCCGGCCGGCATTGGCGCTCGACAATTCACGAGTCGCGAGCGCGCGTACCGTCACCGTCATGGTCTGGGTGCCGGCATTGCCGCCCATGCTGGCGACGATCGGCATCAGCACGGCGAGCGCAACCATTTTTACAATCGCATCCTCGAAGTTGCTGATCACCCAGGCCGACAGCAGCGCGGTGATGAGATTGGCAAGCAGCCAAGGAAAGCGGCTCTTGGCGATGGTCCAGACCGAATCAGAGAGCTCCTCTTCGCCGCGCACACCGCCGAGCGCCTTGATGTCCTCCTCCGCCTCCTCCTCGATCACGTCCACGATGTCGTCGAAGGTGATGACGCCGACCAGGCGGTTGTCGTCGTCCACCACCGGCGCCGATACCAGGTCGTAACGCTCGAACAGGCGCGCCACCTCTTCCTGGTCGTCGGTGGCGCGGACCGGGTGCAAATCCTCTTCGAACAAATCCTGGATCGGGACCGGCCGCTTGGTCCGCAACAGACGATCGAGCGCCACCACGCCGGTCAGCCGGCGGCCGGCATCGACGACGTAAATCTCCCAAAATCGCTCCGGAAGATCGGGCGTTTCGCGCATGTAGTCGATGGTCTGGCCGACCGTCCAATCCGGCCCAACGGCGATGAACTCGTCCTGCATCCGCCGCCCGGCGGAATTCTCCGGATAGTCCAGGCTGCGCTTGAGGGCGATACGCTCGACCGGCGGCAGCTGTTCGAGGATCTCGGCCTGATCCTCCTTCGGCAGGTCCTCCAGAATGGCGACGGCGTCGTCGGAATCGAGCTCGCGCACGCCCTCGGCGACGGTTTCGGGCGGAAGCTCTTCTAGGATTTCCTCGCGGACGGTGTCATCGACCTGGGTCAGCGCCGTGAAGTCGAAATCGGACCCCATCAGCGCGATCAGGCGCGGGCGCAGTTCCGGGTCGAGCGCCTCGATGACGGCGCCGGCATCGGCCTCATGGAGGTCGCCGACGAGTTCGCGCAACGCCGTCGCGTTGCCGGCGTCAAGCGCCTTGACGACCTCCTCGACATAGTCCGCACGCAACGTCCCATCCGCGTCGCGCGGCGCAACGGCGGGTAGCGTCACGGCCATGTCTTTGTCGTCGAGCATGCCGGGCCTTCAGGTGGACGTCGCTTGGAGGGCCTTTCGTGCTTGTACGCCGGGGTATCCATAGTGGCAATTCATCTTGAGTTGCCGCCGACGCGGCAGTCAGCGTGGCAATGCAGTCACAGCCGCCTGCGAATTTTGACCCGTCCACCGGATTAAGCGGTCATTAAGTTGCGGGCACCTAGTGTCTCAGTACAGTGCTGGGCCACTGTCGTCCGGGTACCTCTCCGGGCTGAGAAATTGGGGCGGGGCTCACCGGACGCATGCGAAGCGCTGTCGCGTTTTATGGCCTGCTGGCATCGTTGATCGTTGCCGCACCGGCTTCGGCGTCCGAATGCCCCGGAAATCCCGGCGCATTGGGGACCAGTCGCACGCTTGTGGTCGATCCGTCCGAGCACCATCTCCTGGGCGGCTTGCAGTACCGGGAATCGCTGCCGCTCAACGACAAGGAAGTCGTCATTACTTTCGACGACGGACCGCTGCCACCCTACAGCACGCGTATCCTCGACATCCTGGCCCGGGAGTGTGTGAAGGCGACCTTCTTCATGGTCGGGCGCATGGCGCGCGCCTATCCCACGGTCGTGCGCCGCGTCCACGACGAAGGCCATACGCTGGCCAATCACAGCCAGAACCATCCGTTCAACTTCCACAGGATGCCGGTCGACGACGCCGCCCGGGAAATCGAGGGCGGCTTTGACTTGATCGCGGCCGCGGTCGGCGACCCCGCGAAGGTCGCGCCGTTCTTCCGGTTCCCCGGCCTGCTCCGCCAGGATTCGGTCGAACGCTATCTGGCGTCGAAGCAGGTCATGAGCTGGAGCGTGGACTTGATGGCCGACGACTGGACGCGCATCAACTCGGGCGAGATCGTCCGCCGCGTGCTCAGCCGGCTGGAGGCCAAGGGCAAGGGCATCCTGCTGCTGCACGACATCAAGCCGGCAACGGCGCTGGGCCTTCCGGAATTGCTCACCGAACTCAAAGCCCGCGGCTACCGCGTCGTGCACGTCGTTGCGGCCAATGCCGAGCAGCCGCGGACCGCCACCACCGCCGATCAATGGCTGGTGCGCCATCCGCCAGCCGGGGACCAACTCGCCCAAGGCGAGCCAGGCGTCTGGCCCCGCGCCTTCCCCCACCGGGTCAGAGCATCCGATGCAGCGGTGGAAGCGCCGAGCGTCACGAGCTTCGGTGCGGAGACACCGGACGACGCCGTTCCGGTGGCGCTGGTGTCGTCGCCGGAAACAGTGCGCAGCGGCGACGGCGATGGAGTACTGCCGGTCGCCTGGCCGCAAGAGGTCATTACCATCGCGGCGCTCCCCGAAGTCCTGCTCCTGCCGGCCCCGGCGGCAGCCCATTTCCGCTACGCCCGGATGAACTCGTAGCCGCGCCAAAAAGGAAAGGCACAGGCCCAGCCGGGAGATCACCCACTCGGCGAAGGCGGACATCACCGGATCGATCACGGACAACGGCAGCCGCGAACCGAAGGCAGGAAAATCCGCCAAGATCGGCAAATCCGGCAAGGCCCGCAGCGCCGACCAGCCCGGTTCCAAGGGCCAGACCGGGCACCAGATCCAAATCCCCCGGCCGCAGGCAAGCCTGACGCCGCGCCGCTGACGCAGTTTTTTGTCGATCGGATCAGGGATGGTGCGGCCGAGAGATGTCAAAGATTTTCTACGCCCCAACGACTTGCAGCAAGGTGCGGGGCAAATAGGGGTTGTTGAGCCGTAACGGTTTATTTCGCCGTCATCCGCACCTCTTTCGCCCGCGCGGTGCCTTCGTTGGACGATCTCCACGATCTCCACCCACTCACCGGCGGATAAAGCCATGATCCTGCACGTGCCTGTCCGCCCGTAAGCGCGTGACGCACAAGCCGCGCGTTGCCAACGCTGTCCAGGCTCACGCTCATGCCGCGCTGCCACTCGGCATTGCCCGGATCGGCGGCGGCGAGCTTGCGCATGATCGCGAGGCTTTCCTGTAGGCCGCCAGCGCCTCCGCCCGATCCCCCGCCGCCAGCTGCATGTCGCCGACCTTGTCGAGGCTAATGCTCACGTCGCGCTGCCAGCAGCCGGATCGGCGGCGGCGAGCTTGCGCATGATCGCGAGGCTTTCCTCGTAGGCCGACTGCGCCCCGGCCCGGTCGCCGGCCGCCAGTCGCTCGTTGCCGGCTTCATCGAGGCTCAGGCTCTGCACGATCTATGAGCCACGATTTGCTGAAGCTTGGCGGCGAAAACCCGCGGCAACTGCCCTGACGCTGCTCAATGACAAGATCACACGGCAAGCTTTTGCCCGCGGGCTAACAATAATTGATTTGCGGCTGATCTGTAATGAGGATGCGGACTTCGCTAACTCGATAGAGCCATCTGCGAAGGGCGGAGCCAAGATCGCGGAGGCGATCTCAAAGTTTGCGAGCGACGGCTCACCACGCGGGGCGGATGGAGTCCAAGCGGGCAGCAAAAAACCCCGGCGGATATGCCGGGGTTAGTTGTCTGCCACGGGGGGCATCCCGAGTGCAGCGATGGCTCGCGACGGAGGTTCTAAACGTCGCGAGCCTTGTGTATGACGGGGCTTAGTCGCCGGCGCCCCAGGAGCGCTGGGCGCGGACCCCGACCGACAAGATGCCAAGATCCTTGACGGTATACACGCCGGTCGGACGGGCGCCCTGCGCTTTGCCGAGCGTGACCACCTGACCATTGAGGGCCGTGTCGATATTCGAGTACAAGAGGTCGACCGCAAACCGGAGCCCAGGCACCGGGAACCAGTCGTGATGCGTGCCCAGCTGCCAGAAGTTGTAGTTCATATTGCAGTCGCCGGAACTGCGGATCGTACTGGTGGCGCCGATCGCGGATCCGAACGGGTTGAGTTCCCGTTGGCGCAGAACCAGCGGTTGTTGTTGACCGTGTCGTTGTATGTAGTCCCCGTGTAGCCGCCGTAGATCGTGCTCGAGAAGTTACGGGTCCAGAAATACTCGAAGCCGCCGCCGACCGCCCATGACGTGGTCAACTGCAGGTCCGAGCCGTTGACGTAAACCGCATCGGTCAGGATGCCGAACGCGATCTGGTTGCCGGAGCCGAATAGGTCCAGACTCGTCTGGCTGTTCCTGGTGTGGCGGGAGGCGCCCTCGCCGTAAATTGCGTAACCGCCGATACGGCTGCCGGGGCTCAACCAATCAAGCTTGACCTCGATGCCGCCCTTGACCGCCCAGCCCCACTTGTCGTCCGGATGGCCGCACAACGTCGTGCCGGTCTGAGTGCAGAGCGCAACGGTGCTGGTGTAGTAGGTGGCGGCATTCTTGTGGCCATTGAAGGCTATGCTGGCGCGGCCCCAAGCCTGATTGACCCGCAACGCAACCCACGGATCGGGATGCGAGTTGCCGTGGCGGGAGCTGGTCGGATCGCTGCCGACAGTGACCGCGGTGGTCTGCAGGTTGGCAAGCGACCGGTCACGGGAGTCGTCGGCGCCGACGTTCAGGGTGATGCCATTGCCGAGCTGCCAGGTATAGGCGATCTGGTTGATGCCGGCGGCGCCGGTCGTGGCGTCGACGAGATTGGTGAAAGTCGTGCGGAAGCCGCTGTCCCCGAGACTGCCTTCATGGTCGGTGAAGGACGCCGTGCGGCCGATGGTGAAGCCGCCCCACTGGATGAACGCGCGGGTCGCCTGGACCGTATCCGACTGTAGCTCGTTGTCGAAGTTGACGTTCATAAACGTCCGCAGCGTGCCATAGGCGGTCTGCGTGCGCGTATCGACAGCGAAGTTGGCGCGGTGCCGCATGCCAAAGCGCGAGACCGTCCGATCCTGCGCGCCGGTGGCCGCAATGCACATGCGCGCGTACGGCCGTTCCAGTGGTAGTCGGCCCGGATATAGCCGGAGAACCGGATGCAAGTGTCTTGACCTGGGATGTAGTAGAACCCGTCCCCATAGAGCGTGCAGATCCTCACGTACTCGACCGGCTTGGCCTTGACGGGAAGATCGGCAGCCTGCGCCCCGGCAACCGCGACTACCCCCGCCGCGGAACTGAGGAGAAGACTTTTCACCATCTTCATTCGAACCTCCAAGTTGCGTTACTGGAGGGTCATGTCTCCGCAGGTGCCCGCGCACCGTGTGAGAGCCCCCTGTCCGTCTCTCGATGGCGAAAGTCGCCACCGCGAAACGCCCCTCCGGACTCGCACAGATTAGCCCCGACTCCGGAAGGAGCAATGCAAAATATACTTGTTCAATATGGAATCTTTATATCAGTTGCAAACAGGCAACACACTAAAATAGGCATAGAATTTGTCCGCGAGGCCCACCGATAAGCGGAGGTTTATCGCTTTCCACGAAGCCGGGGGGCTGGCACAACGCCAAATTGCTGTGTCGTGTAAGGGGATACGTGCTTTGGTCTAACCAGCTAGCATCGAGCGGATGCTGGAAGGCGAATGCGGCTGTCCTGCCTTGTTGACGAAGCCCATCACGGCAAGCTCGCGCGCGATCTCCCGAAGAGACCTTTGCCATAACTGCCCGGTCAAAGCAGGTGTCACATGGCATTCGCAATCGGTGACCGTGTCGAACTAATCCACCCGGGGACGTATCCCATCCTTGGGACGGTGTGGGACTTGTGGCGCGACCAAGTCGTGAAGTGGGACGACCCCGACGAGAACGCCTACGTGTCGCATCGTTGTTCTTTGCACGGGGTACCTCGTTCACGTTCCGCTCACACCCCCTCGGCTATCGCGGAGCCTCCCCCGGTCCTGACCTTGCCCGCCCGATTGCAGCAACCCCTGCTGATAGGTCGCCGCGATCCGCGTCCTCGACACAACCACGCCAGCGGGCAAGGCCAGATGATGGGCGTTTTTTGCCGGGTTCGAACGGTCGATCATTGGGGCGCGGGTCCGTGCGGGCTTGGCGAGGGCAAGGAGCGAGGGCAAGCGGCTTGGTCGACCCGCCATTGACCCCAAGATTGAAGCCGCCATCAAGGCAGCGCTGGCGAAGCGTTCAAGTCCGCGCGGCAATAAATCCAATCCACGCGAGCGCGCCAGCAACAACAAAGGCTATCCAGCTCGCCCAGACGGGGATCATCGTACCCCCCACGGTGATTGGCCAACCGGCCAGCGCACGAACAAGCTGTAGGACGCTTATGATCGCAAACAAAGCGGCCGCCAGCCTTGCGTAACTTGTTGCTTTCATGGATGGAGCCTCCTCAACGAGGTTCTCCGCCGCGTCCATTCTTGAGCAGCTCGCTCGCGGCGCGCTCTTTCGTCATTGAGGAGCGCGACCAGTTCGTCTCGGGTCCAGTCGTGTTGGTCACGCGGTCATAGTTGGTCCGCTCACTCTTCACGGCCCACAGGCCGGCGAGCTTGGCCTTGGCGATCAGTGCGCCGGTGGCCGCGCTGTAGTGTCGCGTATCCATCGCAGCGCGCTGAATTCCTGCAGCCTCGCGCAGCAGGCTCTCGACCGTTACCTCAGCCATTTCGGCGCCCTTGCCAAGAATTTCGTTCACTCTAGCCCGAATGCTGCCATTTGCTGCCAAGCGCGAGGCGTGACCCCGGCAGCGCCGATATCCAGCATTGGCGTAGGCATCGAATGCGCTGCGTCCTGTAGCCAGTTCCTGCGCGAACCGCTCATGCCTTGGGTTTTTCAGGATCGGCATCGTCTGGCCTCCATAACCGGGGCGGCCGTTCGTGTTAGCGTACAGTTCAGGCGGTTCCAAGACGCGCCGGTTTTTTCGTACCGGAGCCCGGGTGACGGGGATGATACACTCCGCGTCGCGGGGGATGCATGGCCCGGTCAGTGCGCACCACGCCGATCGCAGGCACCCTGGGCAAGCGGCCCTTCTCGATGACCCAGGCCGACTGGTCCAAGGTTGAGAAGGCCTATGGTCGTCCCATTTCAACTCAAGTGCGACGGCGTATCCTCGCGGCAACGATGAGATTTCTTAAATGGGAAGGCTTCGAGCGAAGCAGCCCGCCACTCGCGGTTATCAGAACAGCATGGTCAACTACCAGAATGCGAAGGCCGCCACCGATTTTTTTCAAGTCCCTGCAGCCAACCGGCAATCGCGCCGCCGACGTCTACGCCGAAATCATCATCACGAAGAAACTCTTTCGTGATCCTCGGCTGAAGGGCAGCGACACCTCGCACCTGGCTGGTGTCATCAGTTCGTACTTGCGTTGCGTGCAGAGCAAGCCTCGAAGAAATCGCGGACCCCCTACGACTATCCTCTTTTCGCGAGGGTGACGCGTGGGACCGCTGGGTCCGAGAGCTGACAGACGTCCTTTCCAAAGCCGGATTGCCGACTGCCGCCTCCAAGGGTCACCTCAAGTCCGGTCCCTCGCCTTTCGTTTCCTTGATCGCGGCTATGCAAAATCGCATTTCCCGCGATGCCCCCGGAGCCGTTCGGACACTTGCATTCCACGGGGCTGCCGTCGGCCATTCATCGCGCCCGGCGCTCACGGGCTCTGGGTCGCAAAGCGATCCGACGCGATAAAAAAAAGACCCACACAAAGCGATAGAAACTCTGCAAGCTCCGTGCTGCGAAGTGCAAGCAGGAGATTTTGGCATGCATTCCAATAATAAAACTCGCAGCGTCGTTTTCGTGCGCTGCTCCTGCAGGACCTTCACGCCCGCCTGAACGCCGCAGCAAAACAAAACTTCAGAAGCCTAGCGGCGAGGCCGTCTACCGGCTGCAGCGATCTTTGAGGAGAGACCCTATCAATGGAGCTCATCAACGATCGCGCGGACGCTGCCCAAAGTGTGGTTCGGAACTCAGAGTATCAAACGAAAAGCAGCGCCGGCCGCGGGTTTCGCTGGCTTCCCAGTCGGCGCAGATTGACGCTGACCCTGATGGGGGCGCGACATGACCCTCATCCTCGACGACGACAACTTCGCGCTCGATGGCGTGATCGTCGAATTGGATCGGCAGCGGGAGGAGCCTGCCCCTCCTATCGCGACTGAAAATCTTTGGGGCTTCCTGCATAAGGAATTTCCGCCGCGCGAACAGATTTTGACGCCATGGCTCCCCGTCAAGGGACTGGCGATGGTTGCATCACCTCGCGGCGTCGGTAAGACCCACCTCGCTGTCGGCATCGCCCTGCCCGTCGCGAGCGGAAGCGATTTTCTTGGCTGGAAGGCACACCGGGCGCGCCGCGTTCTGTTGCTTGATGGCGAGATGCCAGCGGTCGCGCTGCAAGAACGCATTCGCGAGGCACTTGAGCCGGAGCGGCGTCGTGCCGATGGATTGGGACAACTCAAGATTGCGGCCGCGATTTGCAGGAGCGCGGGTTGCCGGACCTCAGGACGCCAGAAGCGCAGCAACTCTACGCGCCGCTGTTCAAAGACCGCGATCTCATCATCGTCGATAACCTGTCGACCATCTGCCCCGGCCTGAAAGAGAACGACGCCGACGCGTGGACGCCGGTCCAGAATTGGGCGTTGGCGCAACGGCGAGCAGGCCGGTCAGTCTTGTTCATCCATCACTGCGGCAAGTCTGGTCAGCAACGGGGCACGAGCCGCAAGGAGGACGTGCTCGATACCGTGCTTTCCCTGCGGCGACCGCCGGATTGCTCGCCCGAGCACGGTGCCCGGTTTGAGGTTCATTACGACAAGTCGCGCGGGTTCTTCGGCCCTGAGGCCGAGCCGTTCGAGGCTCGCTTGGTCGGCAACGTCTGGGAGACGTCGGAGATCAGGGCTGGCGACGACCTTGAAACCCTGCAAGCCCTCAGGGCGTCCGGCCGCTCAATCCGGGACATTGCCGAGCGCACGGGCGTTCCGAAATCGACGGTCGCCCGCAAACTCGGGAAGCGCCATGACTGTCCCCTGGGACACGCCTAGGAACCGTCCCATGGGACACCTGTGCATTGGGACGTTTGGAACGAATGGGACGCTTGGGACAGATGGGACGCGGCCCCTGCACATTCCGCCAACGTGACGTCGCCCGGGCGATCCGAGCGACGGGGTCGGGCGGGCTGAAGGTTATTGTTGAGTGCGCCACTACGACGGCGCGGAGCCGCAAGGGTGAGGTGCCGTCATGAGCCGCCGCCCTGCTCATATCACGCAAGCCGACATCGCCCGCGCGATCCGCGCTGCGAAGCAGGAAGGCGCAACAGAAGTTGAAGTTCGCGTTGGGGACAACGCCACCATCACGATCAGGATAACCGCCGAGACGCGGCCAGACCAAGTGACCCTGCCGAAAAAGCGGGATTTTGGCTGTGAACATCGTGAAGTTGACAGGTGGAGCCAGCGGCCCACCGTCGCCCCCCAAGGGTCGATGTCGCCTGCGGGGGGAAAAATAATGCCACGTCCGCGTCCACCTTACCTCCATCGCGAGGTGAACCGCCACGGCCGCGCCACATGGTACGTCCGCATCGGCGGCGGCCCGCGCAAGCGGCTGCGCGCCGACTACGGCACATCGGAGTTCTGGGCTGAGTACCGGGCGGCGATCTCGGGAGTGTCGGTTACCCTCGCGAAAGAGCCAAACGCGCGCACACTGGCGTGGCTGATCGAGCGTTACCGTGCGTCGGAGGCTTGGCAAAAATCCCTCTCGATGGCGACGCGCCGCCAGCGTGAAAACATTTTCCTGCATGTGCTGGCGCATGGGGGAGAACAGGGCCTGACTAAGATCACCAAACAGAAGATCGTCGAAGGGCGCGATGCGCGCTCGGCGACGCCCGCACAGGCTCGAAATTTTCTCGATGCCATGCGAGGCCTGTTCCGCTGGGCGCTGGAAGCCGGGCACGTGGGGGTTGATCCAACCGAGGGCATCAAAAATCCGCCCCGAAGGAAGGACGAAGGCTTTCTGCAGTGGAAGGTCGAGGATCAGGCAGCCTACGAGGCGCGCTGGCCTCTCGGCACGCGCCAGCGCGTCTGGATGGCCGTTCTGCGGTACACCGGGCTCCGCCGGGGCGACGCGGCTCTCGTCGGCCGCCAGCACGTTGCGGAGAACCCAGAGACGGGACGAAACGAGATCAGCATCAAGACCGAGAAGAGCGGCCGTCAGGTCGAGGTCACGATCCCGATCTGCGATGAGTTGCAGGAGGTGCTCGACGCCGGGCCGGTCGGCGACATGTGCTGGATCGTCGGCACGCGAGGCGGCCCGCTCACCAAGGAGGCGTTCGGGAACGTGTTCAAGGAGGCATGTGTCGAGGCGGGTGTGCGGGGATCGGCGCATGGGCTGCGCAAGCTCGCCGCGACGACGGTGGCCGAAAACGGAGCGTCAGAAAAGACGCTCAACGCTCTGTTCGGCTGGACGGGTTCCGCGATGGCGTCGTTGTACACTCGCAAGGCGGATCGCAAAAAACTCGGACGCGACGGCGGGCATCTTCTCGTGAACAAGAAAGCAACATCTGCGCCCGCACCTCATGCCAAGGTGCGGGCGGCAGCGAGAAAAACCTTGTAAAATCAGATACCTGATTTTCAGATGGTGCGGCCGAGAGGACTCGAACCTCCACGGGTTGCCCCGCTAGCACCTCAAGCTAGTGCGTCTACCAATTCCGCCACGGCCGCAGATGAGGTGAAACCGCGCCAATGGGCGTCGCGTCGAGAAGTCGGCGCCCATGTAACAAATCGGTCCGCCGGTCACAAGACCCGGCGGAACGCGATTTCCGGAAGCTTTAGCGGACGTCGCGCGACTTCGGCGCCATGTCCTTGACTTCGACCGCGATGCGGTTTCCGCTCACGATCACGCTGCCCTTGGCCACCTGGAAGTTGTTGGCGAGGATGGCGACCTCGTCGTCTTCCGACGCCTCGAGCTCGATGATGGCGCCGCGGCCGAGCCGCAGGACCTGATGGATCGGCATGGTTGTGGTGCCGAGCACGACCTGGATATCGAGCGAGACGTTGTCGAGTGTGGGCACTGGCCTGTCCTTGAAGTGATGTGACGGTCCCACGTCACCACGGTATGGTTACGAGGTGGTTAACGTGCGCGGCGAGCTCGTGGAAACGCTTCATCCGGCGGCAGAATTGGCCCCGGTGGAATGGCGCATGGACGCGAATCTCGTGCCCTATGGGGAGGCCGTGACCACCATGGCCGCCCGCGCTGCGGCGATCGCCGAAGGCCGCGAACCGGAGCTGGTCTGGCTCATCGAGCACCCGCCGCTCTACACCGCCGGTACCAGCGCCAGGCCCGAGGAGCTGATCGAAGCGCGCTTTCCCGTGCACAGCACCGGCCGCGGCGGCCAGTTCACCTATCACGGCCCCGGCCAGCGCATCGCCTATGTGATGCTCGATCTCAAGCCGCGCGTTCCCGACGTGCGGCGCTTTGTCGTTGCGCTGGAGGAATGGATCATCCGGACGCTCGCGGCATTCGGCGTCGAGGGCTCCCGGCGCGACGACCGCATCGGCGTCTGGGTGCGGCGGCCCGACAAGGGCGAGGGTCGCGAGGACAAGATCGCGGCCATCGGCATCCGCGTACAACGCTGGGTGACGCTGCACGGCATCGCCGTCAACGTCGCGCCGGAGCTTGCGCATTTCTCCGGCATCGTGCCGTGCGGCGTCTCCGACAGCCGCTATGGCGTCACCAGCCTGGCCGATCTCGGCGTTGCTGCGACCATGGCGGAGGTGGACGCCGCGCTGCGGCGCGAATTCGAGACATTGTTCGGGCCGACGCGGATCGCGTTCTAGTGCCGTCACTCGGTCGGCAACACCGAGAACCCGTCCTGACCCCGCCGCATCGCCAGCTCCGACGGCCCGGCGTCATGGACATCGACGGCATCAATGCGGGCGCTGTCCGGACCGCGCCGGCAGGATTCGATCATCGCGTCCACCGCCTCCTTTGGCCCGGCGAGAACCGCCTCGACCGAACCATCGCGCCGGTTGCGCACCCAGCCGTCGAGACCGTTGAGGATCGCGGTGTCCTCGGTCCAGGCGCGATAGCCCACGCCCTGCACGCGGCCGCGCACCACGATGCGGCGGATGATGAGGCCGCTCATCCGGTCTCTCCAGTGTCTCGCGCGCGGGCACCCTTCCAGGCCGACGGCGACCAGCGCATGAGTGAACGAATATAGGGCTCCGGCAGCGCCCAGTCGCGCGCCGCGGCAACCACCAGGGCGATGTAGCCGGGGCGCGGGGTCCCGTCGCCTTGCCGGACGGCGATGTAGACCAGGGCCGTTTGGCGCCTCCCCTCATGCAATACCGACAGCATGCGCCGCCCATAGAGGCCGCCCGCGATGTTCTCATAGGCATTGATCGCGGCAAGGTCGCGCGCGCCGAGTTCCCACAGCACGCCGTGGACGGTGCCGCCGGGCTGCGGCGCGATCGAACCATAGCCGTCCGGATTGATGATGAAGCGCCATCCCTTGAGCGTTGCCGTGCCAAGCGCCGTCGCGCCGGGACAACGCGCCCGCATGTGCGGACGACTCATGTTCGAGCCGTATGCAAAATGCAGCGTCACGGCGGCAACGACGCGCTCGGCCTGGTGCCGATCCAGACCGTGAAGACGATGGCGATCATGATCGGCAGCATCACCAGCGCGAGCACGCCGAGGATGATGGTGCCGAACATGCCAAAATTCGGATCGCTGAGGATCATGCCGATCAGGAACAGCAGAAGGAAGATCTGCAAGATCCCTGCGAATGGAGTGCCGTCGGCGCCGTTCGCCTGCCCCGGCGCATTGGCCGCGATCATCACCAGCAGCAGCAAGACGACTGCAAGCGCATAAAGCACCGTGAGCGCGACGGCCGCGCCAGTGCGGCGGCCGGCATCGCGCAGGCGCCCGACATGTAGCACGTACCAGCCCCAGCCGACCACGACCTGCACCGCCAGGAAAGGAATGACGCTTGCCCGCGCGGTGACCGGCGCGGCCAGAAGGAATTGCGACAGGAAGCTCGCGAGATAGACTGCGATGGCGCCCAGCGCGAACGGCTTCGGTGCGATGCGGCCGGAGGCCGACAAGATCGTGGCAAGCGTTACCATCCGCCGGCATGGTGGCATGACATCGGCCGGAATTCACCTGCGCAGTTCCAATTTGAGGGGCTAAACCCTCCGCTCATGCCCGCGAAAGCGGGAATCCAGAACTTTGCTTTTGGCCCTGGGTCCCCACTTTCGCGGGGACGAGCGGACGACAAATCGAGTCACCCAACTACAAGCCGCACCGTCCTATTCCGAAGAAACTCCCGGCGATGACGAGATAAGTGATCAACGTTACAATCAACGCGGCTTTGAACCGGCGCGCCTTGACCTTGCGAATGTGGGACAATTTTAGTGATTCCGCGGTCAGCTCGGGCTCCACGACGAGGCCGTTGAGTCGCGCGGAGTATTCGGTGCCGCCGACCGATAGTGGATCATGCAAATAAAACAGATTATTCGCGGCGAGCCCTTTGGTGAGTTGGCCATGCGTCGCGGACACCGGCCAGAGAACGAATAGATAAGTGAGTATCGTCGCAATGTAGAAGACGAGCATGATAACGAGGACGTTGCGTGCCGGGCCTTGTCCGCAGACACTATTGACGATGCCGACCAGCGGATTGCCCGAGAGCACGAACGCGGCAAGCGAAATCTGCGCTTTGATGTCATACGAACGAATGTTTGCTTCCGTGAAAGCGATCACTTGCTTCAGAAACTCGAGCCGCTCTTGCCTGCTTGCCCGGTTCTCGCCCGCTGGCGTGGCTGTCACTTCGGACATTGGCATCGCTCCATTTTGGCCGTTCCCCTTGTGCAGCAGCCCCGACGCGTCGATGCCATGGCGGCACTAAACCGACACCGAACTCACGTTATAGATTTGAGTTGGCCGCTGAAACCCCTTCAGCGCCACCTCGCCCATTGGCTCGACAAGGGCAATCCCCTCCACCGCGGCTCGGACTTTTCCGTCAATCAAAATCTGCCCGTTCGCGGCCTCGCTGCACAGGCGCGCCGCAAGGTTGGTCACCGAACCGATCGCAGCATAGTCAAACCGGCCCTCGAACCCGATGCGCCCAAGCGTGGCGTAACCGTGAGCGATGCCCACTCCGAAGCCAAGATCAAACCCGTACTTTCGCCACGCGGTCGTTAGCGCGCCGACACTCGCGCGCATCTCGACAGCCATCCGTACCGCCTGCACGCACGGATCGGTGCACGGAATTGGATCGTTGAACATCACCATCAACCCGTCTCCGGCGAAGCGCTCCAGTGTGCCTTGAAATTTGTAAATCAAGGTTCCGGCACAGGCGTGATATTCGCGCAATAGGCTCATCACCTCCTCGGGCTCGGCGCTTTCCGCAAAGGCCGTGAACCCGCGCAGATCACAGAACATCACCGTGACATCGCGGCGGTGACTATCGAGGACGCGATCGTCGCCCGACGACAAGATCAGCTCGGCCACCTGCGGCGAAAGAAATCGCTTCAGCCGGCCCATGCGCTCGATCTCCGCGAGCTGCTGCGTCACCCGCTGTTCGAGCGTGTTGTTCCAGACCGCAAGATCGGCTGCCTGCGCCCGCACCTGATCGGTCAACTCCTTGATCCTGAGCATCGACTTGACGCGCGCGACCAGCGCCGTCTGATCGACCGGCTTGGTCAGATATTCGTCGGCGCCCGCCTCCAAGCCGGCGACGATATCCTCGGTGTCGGCCCTCGCCGTCACCAGGATGATGGCGATGTAGGGCAGGCTCGCATCCGCCTTGAGGCGGCGGCAGACCTCGAAGCCGTCGATCTTCGGCATCATGACGTCGAGCAGAATGAGATCGGGGTGCCGCTCGCGCACCATCGCAAGCGCCTCCTCGCCATCGGCGGCTTGCACCAGGTCGTAGCCTTGCATGCCGAGCCGCGTACACAGGATGTCGCGGTTGGTCTCGTTATCGTCGACAACCAGAATACGCGGCGGACTGTTCATGATGCGCAGGCCGGCTCGGGGCTACGGCAGATGCTGCCGGATCTTTGCCAGCAGCGCGCGCGGGCTGTAGGGCTTGGTGACGTAGTCGTCACAACCTGCGGCACGCGCTTTGCCCTCGTCGCCGCTCAAGGCATAGGACGTAACGACGATGATCGGAATGTCTTTCAAAGCCGCGTCGGCCTTGATCCGGCGGGTTGCCTCGTAGCCGTCAAGAATCGGCAGCTGGATGTCCATCAGGATGAGATCGGGGCGATGGGCGGCCGCCGCCACCAGCGCCGCTTCACCATCCTCAGCCTCCAGCATCTCGAAGCCCGCGCTTCCCAAGAGGTCGCGAAGAATCTGGCGATTGTCCTCCTGGTCCTCAACCACGAGAATGCGCTTGCTCATGCCAGCCCCGCTTGTCGTTCGACCTTGACCGGAACGGTGAAGGTGAAGGTTGCGCCCTTGCCCAGCTCGGAGGCAACCGACAGGCGCCCGCCATGCATCTCCACGATGCGCTTGGAGATTGCCAATCCGAGGCCGGTGCCGCCCTTCTTGCGCGTTGGCGAGCTGTCGGCCTGCTGGAATTCCTCAAAAATCTTGGCGTGGTCGGCGGCGGCGATGCCCGGGCCGGTGTCACAGACGGCGACCTTGAACGTGCCGTCAGATTGCGAGGCCTGGATGGTGACCTCGCCGGCCTCGGTGAACTTGATCGCGTTGCCGACCAGATTGAGCAGCACCTGCGCCAGCCGCCGGTCATCGCCATGCGCCACCGGCAGGCTCGGTTGCAGCTCGGTCTTCAAAACCAGCCGTTTCTGCGCCGCCAAAGGTTCGACTGCGACATAGACGCCCTGGATCAACTCCTTGAGCGAGTAATCGGCGAGCGTCAGCGTGAGCTGGCCGGCCTCGATCTTCGACAGGTCGAGCACGTCGTTGATGAGCCCGAGGAGATGCTTGCCATTGCTTTGAATGCGATCCAGCACGGCGCGCATCCTGTCAGGCGCCTCACCGTAAATGTTGTCCAGGATCAGCTCGGTGTAGCCGAGAATGGCGTTCAGCGGCGTGCGCAATTCGTGGCTCATGTTGGCCAGAAACTGTGACTTGTGCCTGCTGGCTTCTTCCAGCTGACGGCTCTTGTCCTGGATTTCCTCGAACAGCCGCACGTTCTCGATCGCAATCACCGCCTGGTCGGCGAAGATGGTGACCAGTTCGATCTGCTTGTCGGAGAACGGCGCAACTTCGGTCTTCCAGAGGCCGATCGCGCCCAGCGGTGTCCCGTCGCGCATCAGCGGAACGGACAGCACGGTTCGATACCCCATCAGTTGCTGCGCCTCAGGAAAGTAGTATTCCTCATCGGCCTGGACGTCCGGAATTTGCACCGGTCGGCATTCCAGCAAGGCCCGGCCGGTCGTGGTTCCGCGCCCGGCGCGTATTGGAGTGCGTTGCCAGAGCTCCAGAGTTCCGGGTGGCGTATTGCATACTGCGGCGGCGCGGAAACTTTCCCCGTCGTAGCGGAAAATCATACCATGTTTGGCGCCGCTTAGCTTGACCGCGCTTTCCAGCAGCGTTTGCAGAACGCGCTGCAGATCGAACGCGGAGCGGCTGATGGTCTTGAGCACGTCAGCAGTGGCGGTCTGCTGCTGCAGCGATTCAGCCAAGTCCTCGGTGCGCGCTTGCAATTCGTCAAACAGTCGGACGTTTTCGATGGCAATCACCGCCTGGTCGGCGAAGGTGGTGATCAGCTCGATCTGCTTGTCGGTGAACGGCCGTACTGCGCGACGTAACAGCACAATCACGCCGATCGGCGTTCCTTCTCGCAGGAGTGGAACGCCCAAGGTCGTACGGGCCCCGCTCAACTTGGCGCGTTCGGTGATCTTATACTCTGGATCGGCCAGCACATCCAAAATGTGAACACATTTGCCTTCCTGTACGGTTCGTCCGACGGTCGATGTACGTCCGATTTCAAGCGGGTGCGTTTCCATGAATTGCTCATACTCGGGCGAATAGCCGTAACCTGCGATGTGCCAGAAGACGTCGCCCTTCTGACGATTGATCGACGCCATGTCGGCTTCGCACAACTGCGCGGCCAACTCGACCAGCGTATTGAGCACGGCCTTAAGATCGAAGGTCGAGCGGCTGATGACTTTCAGCACCTCTGCGGTGGCGGTCTGCTGCTGGAGAGATTCACGCAGCTCGTTGAGCAGGCGCGTGTTCTCAATGGCGATGACGGCCTGGGCGGCAAAATTTGAAACCAGTTCGATCTGCTTGTCGGTGAACGGACGCACCTCCTGGCGGTAAATGGCGATCGCGCCCATCAGCTCGCCCTCCTTGAGCATTGGGACCATGACGATGCTCCGGGCGCCCGCCAAATCGTTAAGGGCGACGACGCGAGGATCACGCGCGGCGTAAACGGGCTCGGCCATCGTGTCGGGAATGTGGACGACCCGCTTGGTCACAGCGACGCGCGCAAGCCCGGTTCCCGGCGGCGGCCGAACCACCGGCTCCTGCCGCCGTATTTCGGCATAGGCGGGCGGGGCGCCATGCAGCGCCACGGCGCGGTAAGCGTCGCCTTCCCAGAGGTAGAGCGTGCCGAACTTGGCTTCGCACAGCCGCGTCGCGTTGGCGAGCATGGCGTCAAAGACCGGCTCCAGCGCGCCGGGTGAGCTGGAGATGACCCCTAGCACCTCCGAGGTCGCCGTCTGCTGTTCCAGCAATTCGGAGAGATCGTCGGTGCGCTGGCGCAATTCGATGAGCAGGCGCGTGTTCTCGATGGCGATGACCGCCTGCGCGGCGAAGTTCGAGACCAGCGCGACCTGCTTGTCGGTGAAGGGGCGGACTTCCTGGCGATAGATGATGATTGCGCCGACCAGATCGTTGTCCTTCAGCATCGGCACGGCAAGCATGGTCCGCGCGCCGCCCAGCGGAACAAGATCGGAATAGTTCTTGTCAGCCTTCGCGTCGGCAATTTTGACCACCTGCTTGGTCTTGGTGAGTTGGCCGAGCGCGGTCTCCGGATGGGGATTGAACACTGGCTCGCGCCGCCGTTTTTCGGCAAACGCCGGCGGCACGTCATGCATGGCCATCATGCGATACGACGTTCCGTCATACGTCGACAGTGTGCCGACCTTGGCCCCGCAAATACGCGTCGCGTTGGCCAGCATGGCCTGGAACACCGGCTCCAGTTCGCCGGGCGAACTTGAGATGACCTTCAGCACCTCGGACGTTGCCGTCTGCTGTTCCAATGCCTCGGTGAGATCGTCGGTGCGCTGACGCAACTCGGTGAGCAGACGCGTGTTCTCGATCGCGATGACGGCCTGCGCGGCGAAGCCTTCGACCAACGCGACTTGCTTGTCCGCGAAGGGGGCGATCTCCTGGCGATAGATCACAATTGCGCCGACGAGTTGGTCATCCTTGAGCAATGGCACGACCACACGAGATCGTGCGCCACCCAGTCTCACAGATGCCACATCGGGCATCTCGACGGCCGCATCAGCCATCTGGGTCGTCTTCTTGGTGTGGAACATGCTCGCGAGATCGCCAACTGGTCGAAACAATCCGCGCTGAATGTAGTAATCACTCAGCTGTGGCGGCGCGCCAACCCATGCCACAGCCCGGATCATATCGCCCTCGCACCGGTAGATCGTTCCAAACTTCGCCTCACAGATGCGAATCGCATTCTGCAAGATGGTTTGGAATACGAAGTCAAGTTCGCCTGGCGAGCTGGAAATGACACGTAGGACATCGGAAGTTGCCGTCTGGCGCTCCAGCAACTCGGTGAGATCGTCGGTGCGCTGGCGCAGTTCGGTGAGCAGCCGCGTGTTCTCGATGGCAATAACCGCCTGCGCGGCGAAGTTTTTCACCAATTCAATCTGCTTGTCGCCAAACGGCCGCACCTCCTGCCGGTAAATCGTAATCGCACCTACGAGATCGTTCTCCTTGAGCATCGGCACGATCAACAGCGTGCGGGCACGGCCGGCATTGGCCAGCGCGACGAGAGGTTGATAGCCTTCAAGATATCCCTGCTCAGCCGTGATGTCGGGCACATAAATCACCTGCCGCGTTCGAGCAAGGCGGCCGAGCGGCAGGTGTGGCCCGGGACGAATCACCGAGTAGCGCTCGCGCTCTTTGGCGTGAGCAGGCGGCAGGCCGTGGAGCGCCACGGATCGAAACCCGTCGTCGCCCTCTGTCAGCCACAAGACCCCGATCTGCGCTTCGCAGATGCGGGCCGCGTTGCCGAGCATGGCCTGGAACACCGGGTCCAGCTCGCCCGGCGAGCTTGAGATGACTTTCAGCACCTCCGACGTCGCCGTCTGCTGCTCCAGCAATTCGGAGAGATCGTCGGTGCGCTGGCGCAATTCCGTGAGTAGACGCGTGTTCTCAATGGCGATGACGGCCTGGGCGGCAAAGTTCGCCACCAGCTCGATCTGCTTGTCGGTGAACAGCCGCACCTCCTGGCGATAGATGTTGATCGCGCCCACGAGCTCGTTTTCCTTGACCATCGGTACCGAGATCAGGGTGCGGGCACCGCCAAGCTCGACGGCCTCCACAGCGAACGGATCGCGTCTCGCGTATGATGGCGTCGCCGCGAGGTCGGAAACCTGCGCTGGCTTTCGCGTGCCGGCCGCGCGGCCCAGGGCGGACTCCGCGCCCGGGTGGACCACCGCATTGGCGCGCAGCGCGGCAAACGCAGGCGGTGGATTATGCAGGGCAACGCAGCGGAACCCATCTCCTTCGCAGAGCCAAAGAACGCCGAACTTGGCCTCGCAGATGCGGGTCGCATTCTCCAGCATGGTATCGAAGACCGGCGCCAGCTCGCCCGGCGAGCTTGAGATGACGCGCAGCACATCAGAGGTCGCCGTCAACTGCTCCAGCAACTCCGTGAGGTCGTCGGTGCGCGCTTTCACCTCGTCGAACAACCGCACGTTCTCGATTGCGATGACGGCCTGGTCGGCGAAAGTCGTGAGCAGCTCGATCTGCTTGTCGGTGAACGGCTCAGCCTTGATCCGCGAAACCAGCAGGATGCCGACCGGCTTACCTTCGCGCAGCATAGGCACGCCGAGCACGGTTCCCACGCGCTCCAAACCAGGCGCTTGCAGCAAGGTCAGCTCGGAATCCGCCCGAACGTCGGCAATTTGGATCACCGTGCCTTTCATCGCCACACGGCCGACAACCGACGTCCGATCCGCGATCAGCGGGTGAGCTTTCATGAATTCGACGTGTGACGGCGAGTAGCCGTAGCCCGCCCCGTGATGGTAGGCACCGCCACGGGCAAGCCGGATGGCCACGCGATCAGCCCGGCACAAGCGGCCGGCCAATTCGACAAGCGTGTCGAGCACCGTCTCCAAATTGAAAGCCGAGCGGCTGATAACCTTGAGCACGTCGGCGGTGGCGGTTTGCTGTTGCAGGGATTGGCGCAGCTCGTTGAGCAGGCGCGTGTTCTCGATCGCGATGACGGCCTGGGCGGCGAAGTTCTTGACCAAGTCGATCTGCTTGTCGGTAAAAGGACGCACCTCTTGCCGAAAGATTACAATAGCGCCAATCAACGCGTGATCCATTAGCATAGGCACGGCAAGTTGTGTTCGGGCGCCACCAAGTTTGGTGGGCGCGGCGGTGCTCGACGAAGCCAACATGTCGATTGTGTGAACGACCTGCTTGGACCTGAATAGATTGTCGAGGTCTGATCCAGTCTTCGGCTTTTGGCGCTCCCGTTGGCGAAGATATTTGTCGAAAGCGGGCGGCAGGTTCAGCATCGCTACTGGATAGGTCTCCTCGTCATAAAAACGAAACATGACACCAAACTGCGCGTCGCAAATGCGTAGCGCGTTTTGCAGCATGGCATTGAAGACAGGCTCCAGTTCACCGGGGAAGCTGGAAATAACTTTCAGGACCTCCGAGGTCGCGGTCTGCTGCTCGCGCGCTTCATCTAGTTCGCGACCAAGGGCGGCGAGCTGCTCCTGCGGCCCACCAACGGAGCGCGCACGATGGCCCGCCGCCGGCGCGCGCTTGCGGCGCTTGCCATTGGTCAGCTTGCGGTGCCGTGCTTTTGCTGCACTGGCTGTACCGCCTCGGCGTTTCATAAGGCCCTCCCTCCCGCAGGCTCAACTGGACCGGGTAATGATACCCCGGTCTATCGCCCACCGGGAGGTGCAGGATCGAGGGCAAGTGGCTGGAATTAACGGTCTGCTTACGCACCCCAATGCGTACAAACCCAAGCAAACAATAGCGCGCTACGGCCGCGTGGTGTCCTCTTCGTTGCGCGGCAGCAAATCCGGCGGAATGCGCTACAACGATCCGGTCTCGGTGCAGGTGCGGCCGGTGCCCCGGTCATGCGCGGATCACGCGAATTCGAGGATCACCGCATCGACCGCGAGACTGTCGCCGGGGCGCACGTGAATGCGCCTGATCACGCCGTCGCGCTCGGCGCGCAGCACGTTCTCCATTTTCATGGCCTCGACCACCGCCAGCGCCTCGCCGGCCTTGACCTCCTGGCCCTCGGCGACCGCGATCGACAGCACCTGGCCGGGCATCGGGCAGCGCACCGCCTTGCCGCCGTCGGCGGCCACCCGCAATGGCACCAGCCGAGCGACCTCGGCTTCGCGCTCGGTGAAGACGTAGGCGCGGACGTCGGCACCGCGATGCATCAAATCGAAACCGTTGGGCACCGGCCGCACCTGCACGGAGATCGGATCGTTGTCGACCGTGCCCGTCCAGAGCGCTTCGCCGGGCTTCCAATCCGACGACACGACGTGACGCCTGCCGTCGCCGTCGAAACGCACCGCAAGCCCGTCATCCTCGCGGTTGATCTCGAGCACAAACTCGGTGTCGCCGAGCCGCACGGCGCGCCTGCGTTCGCGCGTCACCGCGGCGTCCGGCCGCTGACCGGAGATGCGGCGCTTGCGCTCGCCGAGCACGTGGTCGATCGCTGCCGCGACTGCGGCGAGCGTTTGCCCCGCCCCGCCTGTCGGCACGACCGGGTGAAAACCTTTTGAGAATTCCTCGGCGATGAGACCGGTCGACAGCCGCCCGGCCGTCCAGCGCTCATGCTGCATCAGCGCCGAAAGGAATGGAATGTTGTGACGGATGCCGTCGATCACGAAGGCGTCGAGCGCGTCCGCCTGCGCAGCGATCGCGCGTTCGCGCGTGGGCGCATGGGTGACGAGCTTGGCGATCATCGGATCGTAGAACAGCGAAATCTCTGAACCCTCGGTCACGCCGGTGTCGACCCGGACGGTCGCGCCGCCCTTGCTCGTTTCCGCCGGCGGCCGATAGCGCGTGAGCCGTCCGGTTGACGGCAGGAAATTGCGATACGGGTCCTCGGCATAGATGCGGGTTTCGACCGCCGAGCCTGTCAGCTTGACGTCGCTCTGGCGGATCGACAGCTTTTCGCCCGCGGCGATCCGGATCATCTGCTCCACCAGGTCGAACCCGGTGACCAACTCCGTCACCGGATGCTCGACCTGCAGCCGCGTGTTCATCTCCAGGAAGTAGAACGTCTTGTCCTGCGCCGCGACGAACTCCACGGTGCCGGCGAAGTCGTAGCCGACCCCCTTCGCCAACGCGACCGCCTGCGCGCCCATCTTCTTGCGCGTCGGCTCGTCAAGGAGCGGCGACGGCGCCTCCTCCACGATCTTCTGGTTGCGGCGCTGGATCGAACATTCGCGCTCGCCGAGATGGATGACGTTGCCGTGCTTGTCGCCCAGCACCTGGATTTCGATGTGGCGCGGGTTCTCGACGTATTTCTCGATGAACACGCGGTCATCGCCAAATGAGCTCTTGGCCTCCGAACGGGCGCGAGAAAAACCCTCCGCGACCTCCGTCTGGTCGCGCGCGATCCGCAGCCCCTTGCCGCCGCCGCCGGCAGCCGCCTTGATCATCACCGGATAGCCGATCTCGGCGGCGACTTTTTGCGCCTGCGTCTCGTCGCCGATCTCGCCCTGATGGCCCGGCACGGTCGAAACCTTGGCTCGGGCAGCGGCCTGCTTGGCGGCGATCTTGTCGCCCATGGCGTCGATGGCACCGGGGTTGGGACCGATGAACACGATGCCGGCTTGGGCGAGCGCGCGCGGAAACGCCGCCTGCTCGGAGAGGAATCCGTAGCCCGGATGCACGGCCTCGGCATGGCTTGCGCGGCAGGCGGCAATGATCGCCTCGATCGAGAGGTAGCTCTCGGCCGCCGGCGGCGGGCCGATCCGCACCGCCTGGTCGGCCATCTCGACATGCAGCGCGTCGCTATCGGCGTCGGAATAAACCGCCACCGTCGCGATGCCGAGCCGGCGCGCGGTCTTGACGATCCGGCAGGCGATTTCGCCGCGATTGGCAATCAGGATGCGCTTGAACATTCAGGCCGATCGGTTGTTGCACGCAAGGTTTGCGGTGCGTCAGCACATTGTCAACCGACGGGCGCGAATAGCAATGCCGGCCAGAGCGCTACCAGGGCGGCCGCCGTGGCGGCTGCCGAGATCAGGGCGACGTGGAGTGCGAAGCGGCCGCGGCCCAATCCGGCGCCGATGATGAGCTTGCTCAGCGTGTTGGTGGCAACCGCCGCGAGGATCGCATAGGTCCCGTCGCGGAGGCCGAGCGGCTGCGGCACCAGCCGCGACATCGACACCGTCACCGCATCGACGTCGAACAGTCCGAGCGTCGCGGCGCCGATGATGGCGCCGGCCGAACCGAAATATTGGTTGAGGAAGCGGCCCAGCAGGATGATGACGCCCATGGTGACCGCCAGCCCGATCACCGGCCAGAAGCCGAACGGATTGCGGAGCTTCACCGTCGTTTGCTCGCCGTCCTTGTCCGGGCGCCCATAGACCCAGAACAGGGCGAGACCGACGGCCACGATCGTCGCCACCGCAAGCGGTGGCCCGAGCAGCACCAGCAGGCTTGGTTTGAGGACGGCGACGATGGCGAGCACGCGCAGGAACGACACCGCCGTTGCCAGCGACACGCCGGCTGCCAGCGCCTGTGGTGAGCCTTCGCCGGCCGCCGCCCGCCGTGCATTGGCGAGCGTGACCGCCGTCGACGACACCAGCCCGCCCGCCGCAGCCGCCAACAGGATTCCGTGCCGCTCGCCGAAATGCTTCACCGCCGCGTAGCCGAGGAACGACACGCCTGCGAGCACGATCGCGATCAGCCAGATCTCGCGCGGGTTGACGCCGCCGAACGGACCGATCGGATCGTCAGGGACAACCGGCAGCGCGATGAACGTCATCGCCAGCAGGATGAGGCCGGAGCGCAGCTCCGGCCAGGTCAGCGACTCGACCCATCCGTGCAGACTTTCGCGCAGCGCCAGAAGTCCGGCGGTCATCACGGCAACGGCCACGGCAACGCGCATATCGCCGAGGAGCGCATAGGCGCCGAGCGCAAACGTGAGGATACCGGCAATCGCCGTTGTCGCCGAGTAAATCTTGTCGGCGCGGTTCTCCTCCAGGCAGAACACGGCCATTACGGCCGCGAAAGCGGCGAGTCCGAGACCGATCACCGCGCCGCCGCCCGCGGTCGTGGTGCCGCCGGCCGCGAGCGCGAGTGCGCCCACGATGCCGCCAAGCAGAGCCGAGATGGCGAAGGTCCGGAATCCAGCGGCCCGGCTGCCGGGCTTCTCGTCCCGTGCGCGCCAGCCGCGCTCAAGCCCGATCAGCAGCCCGATACCCAGTGCGACTGCAAACCGCGACAACAGTTCTTCAGTGTCCAAGTTCTTGAGCGCCCATATGCCTCGCCGGCCCGGCTTCCGATGACCGGACCCAATTCTAGGCCGTCAACGGCGCACGGGGATAGGTAACGGCACGCTGGCCAAGCGCCAGCGGCCCTATTCAACTGGTCTTGAAATTCAGGAAAGGGCCGAAGGTTGCGGCGCCTGCGAGCGGAGCCAGCCGAGAATGACGGTGTCGATGTCGGCAGGCTGCTGGTGCCGGCACCACTCGGCAAAATCGCGAGCTTTCCATGCCGGCACGACGATCGGGGACGCAGCAATGGCCGCCTGCAGCGACTGGAGCTCGGCGTTGTGATTGAATTCCGTCATTGTTGCTGGCTCCCGTCCCTGCCCGCGCAACTCCCAACGCGCTCGGCGCGCCAAGGGTTCCGGATAGGGGTTAGTCGCGGGGATCTCCGGTTTGGTTCAATGCTCAACAACTCGCAGCATGGCAAACGAGCTGGACCGGCGGGGGGCGGCGGCGAGGCAAAGTTAAGGCATTCGCGGAAGTTGCTGGAATTACCTCCAAATCTTGCTGATTGGTATAGGCTCCGAATTCCTCCGGTCCTCGCCAAAGGCGCGTTCCGTCCCCGGTCTCGGCAACCAGAAGCTGCGGCACAGGATTTCGCGGCCGCAGGTCAGCAGGCGCGTTTCATTCTCCTGAAGTCCGGCCGCAGGGAGGATCGGTGCTTTCGGAACCGGCCAGCTTGCCGCAGCACTCTGCTGTCCCTTATATGCGGCGAAGAAGGGTCATAGACTGGCCTCCCCTACCAAAGCCTGCAAACACGCGGAGGTGTACCATGGCATTGCAAATTGGCGATACGGCGCCTGATTTCGAGGCGCAGACGACCGAGGGCAAAATTCGGTTTCACGACTGGGTCGGCAATTCCTGGGCCGTCCTGTTTTCGCACCCGAAGGACTTCACTCCGGTGTGCACCACCGAGCTCGGCTACATGGCCAGCATCAAGCCGGAGTTCGACAAGCGCGGCGTCAAGATCATCAGCCTCTCGGTCGATCCGGTCGAGAGCCATTCGAAATGGGCGAACGACATCAAGGAGACGCAAGGGTTCGCGCCGAACTACCCGATGATCGGCGACCCCGATCTGTCGATCGCCAAGGCCTGGGGCATGCTGCCCGCGAGCGCCAGCGGCGACGCCACCAAGCGCACCCCAGCGGACAATCAGACCGTGCGCAATGTGTTCGTCATTGGCCCCGACAAGAAGATCAAGCTGGTGCTGGTCTACCCGATGACCACCGGCCGGAATTTCGACGAGGTGCTGCGCGTGATCGACTCGCTGCAGCTCACCGCCAAACACAAGGTCGCGACGCCGGCGAACTGGAAGCACGGCGACGACGTGATCATCGCCGGCTCGGTGTCCGACGACGACGCCAAGAAGACCTATCCGCAAGGCTGGAAATCACCGAAGCCCTATATCCGCATCGTGCCGGAGCCGGGCCGGTAACAGACCGCGCATCGCCGCCAAATAAACAGGGGCCGCGCGCCATCGCGCGGCCCCTTGTTCATGCCGGCGTCAGTTCGCGACGAGGGCGCGATACTGACTACCGCCGTCGGCAAGCCAGGCCTCGTGCTTGGTCCACTCGTGCACGCGACCGCAGGCCGGACACACTGTCGTCGCCTTCACCGCCGGGAGTTGCTCGACATCGAGCATCTCGATGCCGGTGGACACTTCCCGGCCGGTCGAAGGACACTGGATCATGAGCACACCCATGATTCCCTCCTCGTGTTCGACTGCGGACGATGTCACCGCACGAGCGTGTCGCGACAGTGACCGTTCCAATCAACAGTTCGTGGTTGTGATGACATGGGTGACCTGCGCCGGGCGGGGAACTCAAATCACCGATCGAAAGCGGGTTAAAAGGCGCGCGTTTTATGGCCCGCAAGCAATTGCGGCCGAAACGTGATGCGAGAGTCTTAACGAAATGCCAAGAAAGGGCTGAGAAAACCAAGCCAAATTTTTGCCGCTTCATTGCGGCACCAACAGGCATCTACCGCGTCGGGACGCCGGGGGAATCACTTGGTGCGGCTTCTTGTGTCGGCCCTGCTCATAGTGGCGAGCGCGCCCGCGCAGGCGGATTACCGCATCACGCGCGATTTTGGCGGCCTGGTCGATCAATACAAAGCCAAATACGCGCAAATCCGCGACCGCGGTGAACGGGTCATCATTGACGGCATCTGCAACTCGGCCTGCACGCTGGTGCTCGGGATCGTGTCGCTGAACAAGATTTGTGTGACGCCGCGGGCGAGCCTCGGCTTCCATGCCGCCTATTACGACAAGGCCTACACATTCGGCCTCAAGGTGACGAGCTATGCCGGCACCGCCGACCTGATGTCCTACTATCCGTTATCGGTGAAAGACTGGATCAGCCGCAAGGGCGGTCTCACCCCGGAGATGAAGCGGGTGCACAACGGCCCCGAATTGTGGGCGATGATCGACCCCTGCCCCGACGAGTTTTGAGCGGCTACATCCCCTTGCGCAAATCCCGCGCCGCCGCGACCATGACCTTGAGCTTCGCGCGCGCGAGGTCGCGGCTGATGGTCATCAATCCGCAGTCCGGTGACAGCATCACCCGCGCCGGATCGAGATAGTCGAGCGCGCCGGCGACGCGACGCTTTACGTCATCGACCGCCGGCGCCGGCGTATTGCCCGGATCGATGCAGCCGAACATGAACAGCCGCTCGCGGTAGGGCTTTAGGATCGACGGATCAAAGGTGCTGCGCGCGAACTCGACCGTGAAGCCGGAGATGCGCGTCTCCATCAGCCGGTCGAGCAACTCGGGATAGGTGTACTGGTGCTGCAGCGAGGCGCCGCCGGGGTAGCCGTAGCAAAGATGCACGATCACCGGCACCGTCACCCCTTCGAGGCAGCGGTCGAGCGCGGCCGCACCGTAGTCGAAGACCTTCTCATGATAGCGCGTCATCGCCGGCTCATCGAGCTGCAGCAGGTCGCAGCCGGCAGCCTGCAGATCGAGCAGCTCGGCGTTCACGGCAGCGGCAATGTCCATCGCCATCTCGCCTTCGTCGGCATAGGCGTCATTGAGCGATAAGTCGATCACCGTCATCGGCCCGGCGAGTGCCATCTTCACCGGCCGGTCGGTATAGGCCTTTGCGAATGTGACGTCGTCAACGGTCGCCGGCGAGCGACGCTTGAGCTTGCCGGTCACGCGCGGGACCATGCGCGGGTTGTTGCGGCGGCGGTAGACCTCCTTCTGCACCTGGTTGACGAGATCGATGCCGTCCCAGGTCCGGCACATGTGGAAGATGAAGCCCTCGCGCCGCTGCTCGCCGTCGGTGACGATGTCGACGCCAAGCGCCTCCTGCTCACGCAGGGTCACGATGGTGGCATCGTCTTGCGCCTCATCGAGCACCCTGCCGTCGAGGCGAAAAGTCACGCGGTTGCGGTCGGTCTCGCCCATCCAGCGCGGGCGGGGCATGCTGCCGACATGGGTGGTGGCAAGCGGCGGGACTTTGAGTGCCATTTCCTGTGTGTTCCTTGTCAACGTTCGTTGTAGACTGTCTTCACCCGGTCGAAGAGCGATGGCGGCAGCGCGTCGAGCTCGCCGATCAGCGCCTGCAGCTCTTCGCCGGTCAGTGCGCCGATCTCGCCGCGGATTTTGGCGACCGACTCGATGAAGGCTGGATCCTTGATCATGGCGTCGAAGGCGCGCCGCAGTGCCGCGATCCGCTCGGGCGGCACGCCGGGCGTGGTGAAGAAAGATTTGCCGACATCGTTCGCACCCATGATCACGCGCATGACCGCGCGGTCGTCCGGATTGGTGGTGAGCTCGACCGAGGTCGGCGCGTCCGGCAATTCCGGGTGGCGACTGATGGCGTGCTGGACGAGCACGCGAACCTGACCCTTCGGCACCCACTCCGGATGAACGGCTTTGACCGCTTCCCAGGTGGTCGAATGGCCCTCGACTTCGCCGCGTTGCATCGCCAGCATTCCTTCGCCGGAGCCTTTGTAGCCCATGATCAGCTTGAAACGGGTCTTGAGCAGCTCGTTCATCACATTGGGATAGATCGTCACGGTCGAGCCGGCGCCGGTGGCGCTGAGCGTGACTTCGTTGCGGAGCGCATCCGTGAACGTCATGACCTTGCTGGTGTGCCAGGCCATGGTGACGCTGGTCGACTGCGCCATGCGGCCGATCCAGTTGAACTTCGAGGTCTCGTAGCGCACCTCCGGATAGCCGAGCTTGGCCTGCAAGGGGATGCCTTGCGACACCGAGGCGATGACGCTGCCGTCACGCGGCGCCACCGTGAAGAGATGGTTGGCGGCAAGCATGCTGCCGGCGCCCGGCATGTTGACGGCGATCACGCGCGGCGATCCGGGGATGTGCCGGCCGATATGCTGCGCCACGACGCGCGCGTAGATATCGTTCGAGCCGCCGGTCGGGTAGCCGATGATCATGCGGATGGTCTGGCCGGCATAGAACAAAGCGACGTCCTGCGCCGCCGCCGTGCCGCCGGCTCCCACAACGCCGATGACAATGGCCGCGGCAAGCCGCGACGCGGCCGAACAATTGTCCCTCAACCCGTCCTCCCCAGTATCATCACGACCGGATTGTTCGTCCGCCCCGAGCTCGAGCTTACGCCCAACCAACGCGCCGTGTCGCGCACCTGCGGCTAGCCGCCGCCCTCGGACACCTCATTTACGAGCCGCCGTCAATATTCCCGTCAATTCGCAATTTTCCGATCGGCGATCCAATCCCTGATGACGGATGACGGAGGCGTGACCGTGCCCGCGTGTCTATTGTGCATTGCTTCGAGGCATATAAGATCAGGCAAATGGGGGCCTTCCGACAGATACCGACCAAATCTGGTAGTGTTCACCGGCTCAACGGTCCAAGGAAAACAACAATGTGGAGCACACGCATATTTTGTTTTGCTAGCGCGATTGCGGTGGTTGCTTGTTCCGCGCTGAGCTCGACCGAGTATTCCTGGGCGCAGGCCGGCCGAACCATGGCAATCGACGATCAGCCTGGCTTTGTTCCTGATCCGCGCGAGGAGCAACTGTCCGCGGCCTATCAGCGTCAGGCGGTCTTCTATCGGACCAATGAACCGCCAGGGACCATCGTCGTCGATACGGCCGATCGCTACCTGTATCTCATCCAGGGGAATAATCGGGCAATCCGCTACGGCATCGGAGTCGGGCGCGAGGGCTTCCAGTGGCAAGGCTTGCTCCGGGTCAGTCGGAAGGCCGAATGGCCCGATTGGACACCCCCGGCCGAGATGATCCAGCGGCAGCCGTACCTGCCGCGCTTCATGGCGGGTGGCCCCGGTAATCCCATGGGCGCGCGCGCGCTCTATCTGGGCGCCACAATCTACCGGATCCATGGCACCAATCAGCCGCAAACGATCGGAAGCGCCGTCTCGTCCGGATGCTTCCGGCTTGTGAACGACGACGTCGTCGATCTGTACGAGCGTGTCCCCGTCGGCACCAAGGTCGTCGTGCGGCACCGGCCGGCGCTGTGAGGTTCGACATGCCGACCCAGGACACCAGCTTGGCGCGAGCAATCCAGAGTCGCGCGATATCCGCACCCCTTTCCGCACAGCGAGATCACACCATGGTTGCAAATCAACATCCCCGCCCTACCGGTCGCATCCTTTCGGCGCTCGTCATGCTCGCAGCAGGACTGCTGTTGTCCACCGCGGCATCCGCGCAGACGCTGGAAAAAGTGAAAGCGCGTGGAACCGTCCATTGCGGTGTCAATCCCGACCTAATTGGGTTCTCCACGCGAGATGCACAAGGAAGCTGGAGCGGGTTCGACATCGACCTCTGCCGTGCACTGGCGGCCGCGATCTTCAACGATCCCGGCAAGGTGCAGTTCACCCCGCTCGGGACGACCGAACGACTGCAGGCGCTGCAGGCAGACAAGATCGACGTCCTTTCGCGCAATACGACGTGGACGTTCTCGCGTGAAGCGTCGCTCAAGCTGAACTTCGCAGCTGTGACGTATTACGACGGCCAGGGATTTCTGGTTCGGCGCAGCATGAAAGCAACGTCCGCGCTCGAACTCGAAGGCGCGACGGTATGCGTCCAGAAGGGCACGACCAGCGAGCTCAATTTCGCGGACTTTTTCCGAACCAACAACATGAAGTATCAGGTCGTGGCGCATGACAGCGCGGACGAACTGCTGAAGATATACGACCAGGGGAAGTGCACGGTTCTCACAAGCGATACGTCGCAACTGTTTGCCGCAAGGCTGCGGCTTGGCACGCCCGACGATCATATCGTATTGCCGGACATCATCTCCAAGGAACCACTCGGCCCCTATGTGCGGTTCGGCGACGACCAGTGGCTCGGTATCGTGAAGTGGGCGCATTTCGCGATGGTCAGCGCTGAAGAGCTCGGCGTTAGCTCGAAGACGATCGACGAAGCCCTCAAGTCGAATAAGCCGGACGTGAAGCGTCTGGTCGGCACCGATGAGAACTACGGCGCGCAAATTGGCCTGACCAACGATTGGGCGGTCCGCATTATCCGGCATGTGGGAAATTACGGTGAAGTGTTTGAACGAAACGTCGGTACCGGCTCCAGGCTCGCCATTCCCCGCGGCATCAACAGCCTTTGGACGAACGGCGGCATCCAATATGCGCCACCGATCCGCTGACGCCATGCACCAGAAGTCTCCCCTGTTTTTTCCGGTCTGCTAGATGCGGTGCTCAAGAGGAGCATCCCTTTGACGGACTACTACTCCATCCTCTCGCGCGCCGTAGCCTCACTCAACCCCAACACGGCGCAGGCACGCGCGGCGCTGTTCGAGCGCGCGCGCCAGATGCTGTTCAATCAAATTCAGAATGACCGCGCACGCTGGACCGATGCAGACGCCGAGGCGGAGATCGCGAACTTTGATGCCGCCACCGACCGCATCGAATCCGACATCGCAAGGCGCGCGACGCACGATTCGATAGGACGGTATCGGCAGCAGGATCGGCCGGCCGATCGAGCACCGGCGCCGCGAGACGTTGCCCCGGCTCAGTCGAAGCGCAGCATTGGTCGCGTAACAGTGGTGAGCACGGTTGCGTTGCTTGGCGTTCTTCTGATCGTCCTCGCGACTTACGCGTTTCGTGGTGGGCAGACGACAAAGGCGCCCAGCGGCGTCGTGGCGACGCCCGTCCCGGAAACCGTAAAAAAAACAGCATCCCGTACGGCCCTCGACGGCGATGATCTGGAACCGGGCGTCGACGGCGGCTCGACGGACGCCGGCCTCCCGTATTACCTTCGGCGGCAGGCGGTCTATTATCGGACGGTCTATTCGGCCGGGATGATCGTCGTTGACCGGTCACAGCGGTTTCTCTATCTGGTGCAGCCGCAAGCCAGGGCATTGCGTTACGGCATTGGCGTTGGCGGCGAGTGTGCGGTCAGCGCGGGCCTTTATCGGATTCAAAGCGTGTCGCGGTGGCCGGAATGGTCTCCCTCGCCAGCCCTTCTCAAGCGCCGTAGTTATCCGCCGCGCGTCGCCGGCGGACCCGGAAATCCGCTGGGTGCCTATGCGATGTATTTCGAAAGCAGCATTCCGGGAATCCACGGTACCAACGCACCACGATCAATCGGGCAAGCGCCTTCGCTCGGGTGCTTCCGGCTCGTGAATGATGACATCGTCGATCTCGAGAAGCGCGTGGCGATCGGAACTGCCGTCGTCGTGCTGAACTAACGGCCTCTTTGCCAGGCAAAGCGCTCGCGCTGGAGCAGGCGCGGCAAGGCGCGCGATCATCGACGTGTTCCCGGCAGAACCTCTAGTCGGCCCAATAGGTTCCCCCCTTCGGGAACCCGCGTGCCCCGCCCGCGTTGAGATGCCGAAGGAGAGCCTACCAAATGAACCTTGTTGCCAAAGTTATCGTTTGGATCGTCCTCTCATTGTTTGCCGCGTTGGGCGCAAAAGCGGAGGACGTGTCCCCGCCCCAGGACGTGCAGGCGGCCCGGCTTGTGATCTGCGATACTGCCGAGAAGGCGCAGCGCTTCGCCGCGCAACACCACGACCTTCAGGCCGCAATCGCGGCAGACGACCAAGCAAGCGGCAAACAAGCAAGCAGCGCGTCGCCTACCTGCCTCGTCGCCGGGATCGCCTATATTTCCGGCAAACAGATGGATCGCGTCCGGAGCAAGGACGGGTCCTATCACGTGACTGAAATTCTTATCGTCGGGGTCGCGACGCCCTACGGCCTGCTCGCGATCAAGCCGTCCGTGGTCTACACACTCCTCAAGGTAGAGGAGGAAGCGGCGTAACGGCTCGCGCAGTCCGCTTTTTCGTCCGAGAGATCACACACCATGAGACAGTCCGAATATCGGCCCGAACTGGAAGGCCTCGATCCGGTCGCGCTCCTTGTCATCCCGCTCACGCTCTTGCTGCTGAGCATCGTGGTCATCCGCGCGATCGTAGCCGCCACCACGGTGTAGCCGGGTTCGCACTAGCCGGGTCGTAGCGCAAATGAGCGCAGCGAAAATCCGGGGTCTTCCCTTCCCGTAGATCCTCCCGCATTGGCCATGACGCGTCAAAGACGCGCATAGCCGCGCTTGTCGCGCATGCGGATTCTTGCTTCTCGATCGATAGGACGAGGACGCACGGGGTCACCTCGGTCGCGTGCGAATCCCCGTTGCCGGTGGCGTGCGGGGCCGCTCGGGGGTAAGAGCACCCCATGAAGATTGCGAGCTTCAACATTAACAATATCCGCCGCCGCCTGCCCAACCTGGTTGACTGGCTGCGCCGCGCGCAACCCGATGTCGTGTGCCTGCAGGAGCTGAAGACCGCCGACGCGGAATTCCCGGCCGATGTGTTGCGCAAGACCGGCTACGAGGCGGCCTGGTGCGGCGAGAAGAGTTGGAATGGTGTTGCGATCCTCGCGCGTGGAGTGACGCCCGTCGTCACCCGCACCGAGCTGCCGGGGGACCCGGATGACCGCCACAGCCGCTACATTGAGGCTGCGGTCAACGGCGTGCTGATCGCCTCACTCTATGCTCCGAACGGCAACCCGCAGCCCGGACCGAAATTCGACTACAAGCTCGCATGGTTCAGGCGCCTCATTCGCCATGCTGCCAAGCTGACCATGGCCGGCATCCCTGTCGCACTGGCCGGCGACTATAACGTGGTGCCGACCGACCAGGACATTTATCCGACCAAGTCGTATGACGATGACGCGCTGCTCCAGCCGCAAAGCCGCGCTGCCTATAAGCGCCTGCTCACGCAGGGCTGGGTCGATGCCATTCGCGCGCTGCATCCCGACGCACCGATGTATACGTTCTGGGATTACATGCGAAAGCGCTGGGAGCGGGATGCCGGTCTGCGCCTCGATCAGATTCTCCTGACGCCCGACTTGCGCGCTCGACTGGTTGAGGCCGGGGTTGACCGTGCCGCGCGTGCCAAGGCGAACGCCAGCGATCATGCTCCGGTGTGGGTCGTGTTGCGCGACAGCGCAAAACAATCTGCAAGACGCGTTCGCGATGCTGCAACCGCGCGCAAGGGTACCAAAACTGCCCTGCCCGTTCGGCGCAGCAGGGCGGCAGCGCCTGTCAAAGCGCGCCGGCCCTTGCTGGTGATCGACGGCAATTCTTTCGCGCACCGCTCCTATCACGCCCTGCCAAAGACGATCATGAGAGCGGGCGGCAGGCCGGCTGGCGCCATTCTCGGCTTTGCAAACGTGCTTTTGAGTTACTATCAAAGGGAGCAGCCGCGCGCCGTGCTCGTGGCATGGGACACGCTCACCGCGGAGACGTATCGGCACGAAAGCTTCCCGGCCTACCAAGGCGGCCGTGACTTCGACGATGCGCTGCTCGAACAGCTCGACATCCTGCCGAAGTTGGTTGCCGCTTGTGGCTTCGTGAACGCGAAGAAGGCCGGCTATGAGGCCGATGATTTCCTCGCGGCGGCAGCGGCACGGGAGGAGCGACGGGGTGGCACGGCGCTGGTTGCCAGCGGCGACCGCGATACGTTCCAGCTTGCTTCGGACGCGACCACAATCCTTTATCCTGTTCGCGCCGGCGAGATCGCGCGGATCACCCCGGCCGAGGTTCGAGCACGCTACGGTGTCGACCCCGGACAGGTGCCGGATTTCATTGCGTTGCGGGGCGATCCTTCGGATCGGCTCCCGGGCGCGCGTAACATTGGGGCGCAGGGCGCAGCCGATGTCCTGCGCCGGCACGGATCGCTCGAAGGTGCACTCGCCGCCGGTCAATTCGCGACCCAGGCAAAAGAGTTACGGCTCTACCGTTCCATCGCCACGATGGACCGGAAGGCGCCGCTGCCGCCCCTCCCCGATCGCACGCCGAGTTGGTTGAAGGCGTCTGCGCTCGCGCGCGCCTGGCAACTGAACCAGCTTGCCGACCGCTTCGCAGCCATGGTTGAAGGCAAAGGTGGTGCCCACCGCCCGCGCACGTCGTCGCGCGACTAGCCGGGGTGGAACGTGGAACGAGCGGCAAACCCAGGCTCGCCGCTCGCATCATCGCAGGGACTCATCTCGCAAGCACGAACTTCAGCAAACCCTCCAGGCCGGGTAGGCACTCAGGGTACCCTCGTCCATGGAATGGCTCACGCAGCCCCGGGAGTTGGTCTGCGCCTGGGCCGAGACGAAGGACACGCTCAGCACCGTGGCGGTGAGAAGTGCAATCAAGGTCTTGGTGAACATCGACGTAGCTCCTGCTTTGAGTTGTTGCTCGCACTATTGGAGTGCGCTGCCATATTGTTCGCGTCGACCCGCACGATAAATCATCCAGCGGTCTTGGGACCTTCGTCGGCGGCCGGCCCGGCGGAAGGTTGAATCGCCCGACATCACGCCATTCTCGGGTGCTGCAGCACGCAGCAACTGGGACGACCGGTGCCGGGCGTAAAGTATGTCCGTGCCGATGGTCATGAGAAAATCTGTCTCCACGGACCATCGTAGGCGCGAACGCACCACTTCAAATGTCGATGCTTGTAGAATGGTGACGACCCCGATCGATCCCCGCTTTATTGCGCGGACGCCGGTCGTGTTTGAGTGAGTTTGATTAAGAACAAAACGAAGCACATATCCCGAACGCGCCGGAGACGCCTCGCAGTCGAATCGGTGCGGTTCCGTGCTTGCACAGCAATGGCGCTGCAAAGTCGCCCCTCGCGTCTCGGCTTATCCCTACCTGAACGTCGAATAACCTGCGATCGTGTAGTTCAGTGAGAGCGATGACAGCGACGCATTGGTCACTTTGAGGACGGCCTCGGTACGGTTGCTCACATTCAGCGCCTTAAGAATAGCGGTGACGTGATTTTTGACCGTCGGCTCGGCCAGATTCAGCACCCGGCAGATCGCCTTGTTGCTCTTCCCTTGCATCATCACAGCCAGCACTTCGCGTTGCCGCGGCGTCAGATTTATCCAAACCGACTTGACGTCGGTGCTGGTGCTGGTCTGCGGAGCTGAAGAATTTGAAACTAGCGGAAACTCGCGCGTGGCCGGGCCGCGCAGGACGACCACTTGTCCGCCAGGGATCCGAGTGAGCATTGAGCCTCTCCTTCTTATAATGCTGTCCACACCGCGTCGGTACGAACGCGCGGAGAGTAGGCTGCGGGTTTGCACACGAAGGTGACCTGGCTCACACTTCGAAACAATTTTAAGCCCATGAATTGACGAGCGATTTTTTAGCAATCGGCGGTGTCCGGGTAGGGACTTCCGACCCGCGCTGTTGATGGCGGGGACGAGAAAGGAGTCCTCAGAATCGGGCCTGCAATTCGGCGAATTCGCGGGCGTTCCGGCCCCACCTGAACCGTCATTAGCCTGGCCGGGCACCGTCCCAATACCAGAGTATCGTTCGTCGCGCGCAGCCCAGGTCGGCCGATTCTCCTTTAGCGAACGCTGGTTCAGAGCATTTTTCCCGTCGGTGAGCGGGCGACAGGCAGGACCTCCGGACAATTTATCGGGCACCGGCTTTCGACGAGGATGCAGCCACGCCAACAGGGCGCGAAAACCCCACTTGCAGGAGACATGGCAATGTTCACCAAGACCTTGATCGCTTTTACCGCAGCGGTCGTCGTATCCACGGCGCTCGCGTCGGTTGCGGAAGCGCAACGCGCCCCCCGCCAACAGGCCGTGCAGCCGTTCACCGAGGCCGAGCGGAATTGGTTCGAAATCCCCGAGCAGCGCGAGCGGCTCCCCTACTAACCAGCATCTCTGGAGGCGGTTTCCCGTCGCGATCGGCCGCCTGCAGTCTCGCTTTCGAGGCAACCAGTCGGCGAAAGAGGAGATCTCCATGCGCACCAATCTTATCCTGTCTTGCGTGGCTGCCGCCGCGCTTTATCTCGGCAGCGTCACCAATGGCATGACGGCCGGAGGAACCTTTACGCGGGGATGCGCGGCTCGTGATATCCAAGTGCTGATGATGCTCGAGACAAGCTCCATTCCTGCAGAAGAATTGAATGATGCGATGCGCACGATCATGCGGGCGCGGATGATGTGCTTCGACGGACTGGTCGTTGACGCCCTGGCGCTCTATGACGGCATTGCCCAGAACATCGCGTCGGAGTGGGTCTTGTCCAGTCAACGGCCGTGAATGGCTCATGAGCCGCTCTCAAGGGGCGGCTCATGACGTCGACAAGCAGCCTGACGCTCCGGCGCTCGGACAGCGACTATGCTCGCGGGAATGATGACAGCATCAATATCCGCTGAGCAGTTCGACTTTGGTGTTAGCCCAGATCAGGCGTTTGGATAACAACGTCGCGAGATTGCGCATGATGGTCTCGCCGACACGCGGGCGGCGGTCGCGAAACAACGCGAATTTTTCAAGCGACAGTTCCAGCGACTGAACGTGCGTGTCCGCCCATACGTCCGGCGTTCTCTGCGGTTCGATGAGAGCCATCTCGCCGAAGACCATGCCCTGAACAAGGGTGGCGAGACGAACGCCGCTCGGAAGCTTCACGCTGACCATCCCGTTTTGCAAAAAATGCATGGACATCGCGGGCTCACCCGCTGCGATAATGCGCTGACCGGGCTGGTATACCCTCGCCGTGGTGAAGTGCGAGAGCTCTTCGAACTCGTCGGTCGCTAGTCCGGCCAGGAGTGCTTGGTCGGCGAGAGAGGCCTGTTTGTGTTCCTGCCATTGGCCGTAGCGGTAGACGATTTGATCTTCCGCCCATTCGATCGCTTCGTCGAGCAATGAAAACGTCTTTAGCCGGGGCACAGTGGTGGCAATCCACTCGTTGATGCTCGCCCATGTTGCCGACGTTCGCTGTATGCCCGAGAGAATCGCGGTTCCTCCTTGCTCGGTCAGATCGTCCAGCACCTCTGCGAGCAATCGCGCGGCAGCCTTTGTAACGCCGGGAACCCGATGGAAGTCGAGCACAAGGAGCTGAGGACTCGTCGGACCAGCGGACAGCTGGCGCGAGATGTAATCGACGCTGCCAAAGGTTAGCGCTCCCACCAATTCTATGACGCGGATGTCTCGTCTATGCCGCTTAAGAAGTTCCTGCTCGTGTGGTGGACGGCTGCGTCGTGACGCTCCGGAGCCGATGTCGTAATCCGCGATAATGCAAGTGCGAACATCGTCGCCTCGAATGAGAACATGAGAACATGCAAATCGAAATGGGACGATAGCGCCTCGCACACTTTAAGACCGCGAACGCTGTTGCCATGACTGTCCAGGAGGGGTGAGTAAGTGCCGAGTCCGAGCTGTGACGGCAGTGCCGCGATGATGCCGCCTCCTACGCCGCTTTTTGCGGGCATTCCCACCCGATAGGTCGGCGTAGTCGTACATGCCGGAACTGGTCATGACAGACAGTGTACGCGCGACTGCGCCCGGTGCGACGACTTGAACGCCCGTCATCGGGTTGATGCCGCGGTTGGCAAGCGTCGCAGCCATTATTGCAAGGTCGCGCGCCGTCACCAACACCGAGCACTGGCGAAAATAGGCATCCAGCACGCCGTCGACGTCGCTGCCGATAATGGAATAGTTACGTAAGAGCCATGCGATCGCGCGGTTGCGATCGCCGGTCGACCGCTCGGACAGAAACACCGCCTCGTCGACGCCGAGCTCACGACCCGCAAATTGGGTGAGCGATTCGAGAATGCAGTCGAACGCTCCGTCCCCTTTTGCGCTATAGATCAGCCCTGTGCATGCAATTGCTCCGGCGTTGACCATTGGATTGAACGGCCGGTTATCTGCGGTCAGGCGGATTGAATTGAATGCGTCGCCGCTCGGCTCAACGCCGATCACCGCCTCGACGCGCTCGGGACCAAGCAACTCGAGCGCGAGAGCAAAAACGAACGCTTTTGATATCGACTGGATGGTGAAAGGGACAATAGCGTCTCCCACCTCATAGACATGTCCGTCGATCGTCGCCAAACTGATCCCGAAATGCCCGGGATTGGCCTTGCTGAGTTCGGGAATGTAATCGGCGACCGCGCCATCGATTTCGGCGAGATAATCGGCATAGCAACCGTTGAGGAAGCGCAAGACCGGGGTTTGGGTGCCGTTAGCAGCCTCGTTGTGAAGTCCGCCATTCAAGCTCGTGACCGTCGCGTCCATAAATAATCCAAATCGGAGGTTTTGGCCTTTTCGTTCATCCTATGTGGAGAGCTTGCAGGATGGGGAGCACAAATTATGAGCACAAACACACGGTCGTCGCCTTGAAAAGCATCGTGATTGCCTGTCTTCCCACAGCTCATTCGGCCGGTCTGAAGGCAGCAACACGGGTCATTTGACCGAACGAAAAACGCGGCCTTAGCGACCCCTTCGCATCGTGGAGCATTTTGGGGCGCTGAATTTGATTGAGCAGCGATCCTACTTGGTCTGGGCCACGAAGATGCCGTTCCAGTCCTCCGGCGGAGGATTAATTCTGAATTGACTGATTCGCTCGTCGTACATATTCGCCAATTCACCCAGCCCGAATTTTCCGCACAACGGCCGACAGCGATCAACCAGTTCGACCGCGCCCGACCAGTCCTGGTTTCGATAAGAGGTCAGGAGGCGTCCCCAAAGATCTCGCAGCGATTGGAATTCACTCGTGAGGGCGACCTCGGCGCGGCCCACGATCGTATAGATGACTTCCGGGTCCGTCTTGCCCTTCACCAGCATCGAGTCGACCTGCAATACCGCAAACTGGTCTGCAACCGCCTGCGCTGTCTTTGATCCAATCAGCAGCGACACGCCATGAAGAGCGGTTTGCCCCTCAAGACGCGACGCAAGATTGACGCTGTCGCCCATCACCGTATATTGGAACCTCAGATCCGACCCCATGTTGCCAACGACACAACGACCGGTATTGATGCCGATCCCGATTTTGATTGGCACAAAGCGAACGCCTGTTTCGGATGATTCGCGCTCGCGCGCGTGGTTTAGAGCATCCACGCGCTCAAGCATGTCGAGCGCCGAATGGCACGCGTCACTTTCGTGGACAGGGTCGTCGAGTGGCGCATTCCAGAACGCCATGATCGCATCGCCCATATACTTATCGATGGTCCCATTGTGAGCGATGATCGCGTTCGTGAGCGGAGTCAGAAAGCGATTCATGAGGGCCGTAAGCCCCTTCGGGTCATTGCCGAAGGTTTCTGAGATCGCCGTGAAACCGCGCACATCGCTGAACAGGACCGTCATGATGCGCTCTTCGCCGCCAAGGACAAGCTTTTGCGGCGAATTGGCCAGCTGCTCGACCAGGCTTGGCGACAAATATTGGGAGAAGGCGGACCTTATGCGCCGGCGGTCCACTTGCTCGCGAAAATATCCGATGAGCACCAAGCCGATATAAACCGCGAACGTAACGATCAGCGGAAACGTGGGATCAAGCAGCATCTGATGCTTGCTGTACATTATCCACGACCCCGCGGAAATGGCAGTTGCCGCGAAAGCGGCAATTAAAAACAGAGCGACCGCACTGAGACTTGGCGCCAGCAGCGCAAGCATCACGCCGAACGCGATTGCAGCAAGCATTTCCACCGCCATCGCGTAGGAAGGGGCCTTCAGAAGCGAGCCGGTAAGCGCCGCCTCCAAAAGCTGGGCGTGAATTTCCACGCCCGGCATCGCCGCATGGACTGGCGTGGTTTTGATGTCCAACAATCCTGTCGCCGATGTTCCGACTAACACCAGCTTTCCCGCAAATCGTTCCGGTGAGGCAATTCCTTCAATAACGTCTTTTGCCGAAACATACCGCGACGAATCGTGCGGACTAAAATGCAACCAGACGCGGCCGTTCTGATCGGTCGGCAATTCCAACCTGGACACGACCACATGACGCACGCCCGATTGGTCGGAACGGACCAGGACCGCCCCTTCCCCGCTTGCCGCGCGCAGCAAATCAATTGCCAGCGCGGCTACGACCTTCCCCTCGGCGTTCATGACCAGCGGGACCCGGCGAACCATGCCATCGCGTTCCGTGGCGATTGTGAACAATCCGCGTCCTGCCGCCGCGCGCTCCAGCTGCGGCAGGTTGCGTAGAAGTTTGGGGAATGAGAACAAGTACGGGGTCGGATCCGGACCCAGAAGAGCCACGCCCGTTTCGGGCATCGATTCAGACGCGATGTCGTCGACCGTTCTGATCCCGGCTTGTCCGAGCACCACTTTCCCGCGACCTATCGCTTTTGCCAGGACGTCGTCATTGCTGGGTAGTTGCAGGAGGCGGGCGCGCGTGGCGCCATCAAGATCGTGGAAATATTTCATCGCTTCATTTGGCGATGTTCGGTCCGGTTCCGAAAACACGACGTCGAATGCGACTGCTTTGATTTGCCATTCAAACAGCCGATCAAGCAGGTCGGCCACGAGCGTCCGCGGCCATGGCCATTGACCGTACTGACCCAGGCTTGCCTCATCGATATCGACAATCACGACCGGACGAAGATTGTCATCGCGCGGCTGAATGGCCTGAAACAAGTCGAAGCTTCTAAGCCTGAGTTCCTCCAGCGGAGCCGGGTCAGACATGCGAACCGCGACCAGCACCGCCAAAATGAAGAGACCGAAACTCCTTCGTGACAGGACAATACGTGCCAATAGCGACAGCAGCGCTTTCATCCGAAGGCGACCTCGAGGAATATGACTCGCATTCTGCCTTGCCTTGTCATGGCTCTTTAATGATCGAAATGGAAGTGTACAATAGAGCGCCCATGTTTCTGCTCGGTGCGGATCCGGTCTGCATTCTGACGTAACAGATACCCGGCGAGCAAGCGAACACCCTCCTCTTCGTCTCGAATCTGGTCGACCGCGGGACGCCGGGTGGGAAACTCCAGTTGCTTGCCGATGTAGCTCACCTCGACGTCCAGATTGAACTCATCAAACCGGGCAGTGATCAGCACATTGCCCTCTTCCCAACAGGTATCAGCGATAGCATCGACGAGTTGGATGGTACCGAAAATCGCTCTCTGCGTGATATCCGGGCGCGCTCCCCAGGTCGCGCATTGCTTCAAGAAGAAGGTCTCGATGCTTGCGGAATCAACGGGTCGATGATCAATTGCAAACGACGCAGACTTGCCGACTCCGATTCGAAACAGAATATTGAGGACAAGTGCGACCACCGTCGCGAAGACTAGCGACGAGCCGAGCAAAGGCGTGAGCTGGGTGGGCGCCGACGCCGTGATAGCGGGAAATACCTCCACAGCCCCACCGGCAACGATTGCAAATCCAAGAACGAATGTTCGTCGCGAGTCGAGCAGGCGCGACGTCATGATCTGCACGCCGTTGATAATGATGTAAGTCACCGTGAAGAGTAGGGCGGAGACAATGATGGAGCGCGGCATAACCGCGAGCGCGGCAGTAAGTTTTGGGCAAAATCCAAGAAAAAGAAAAATACCGCCAACCGCGAATGCCACGGTCCTGCTGGTGACTCCGCTCGCGGCCGCAACACCGACGCCGGGCGTTGAGGTATTTGTGCCAACGGCTCCCGCAAAGCCCGCAGCCGCAGTGGCAAGGCCATCAGAAAGCACGCCGCGCGTGACCGAGGGCAGGTCGGGCCGAACCCAATTGGCGTCATTGATTCGCTGGCAGATTGTGATCGTTCCAGCCGCCTTCATCGCGGCAGCAATGCTTGCAATTGCAAACGGGGCAATCAGGGTTGGATCAAAAGACCATCCATGATGAAATTGCGGAACGCCGAGCCATGCCGCATTGAAGACCGGGGCTAAATGAGCAAGATCGATAACTCCCATAAGTCCCGCGGCGATATATCCGACGACTAATCCGAGCAATGCAGCGGTCATTCGCACAAGTCCGGCACCCCAAACGTTCATCACGACCATCGCCGCGAGCGTCAGTCCCGCCACGCTCCACTCCGCCAAGCTGACCGGCGGCGCATCGACCGCAAGAAGGACGCGCAAACCGGCGATGCCGGCCGACCACCCGATCATAAAGATCACGAGCCCGGAGATTTCCGGCGGAAAGATCCCACGCAATCGATTGAGAATTGGCGCCAGCACCGTTTCGAATAGGCCTGCGAAGATGGTCATTCCGAACACCAACGGCAGGCCTCCGGCGCGCGCCGCCAACAAGCTCGGAGCGAAATAGGTCGCCGTGAATGTCGACGGGCACATATAGCCGGACCCAATCGGGCCCAATCGCAAGACTTGCAGCATTGTGCCGAATGCCAGCACGATCATTGCAACCGCCAAAAGGTCGGAAGTGATTTCAACGGACGCGTTGGCAGCCCTGAACACGACGATCGGATAGACCAGATTAATTGCGACAACGGCAACCTGTTGAATCGCATTCGATACGGTGACCATTGCTGGCGGATGGTCATCGACGCCATAAACCAGCGACGCCGGCTTCTTGACATTCGGTGGACTAATGGTCCCGCCCGCGACATGCTGTAACCAGCTTGTCACTCGCATAAATCCGTTCGCTGGGGCTGTGGACACCGTTCACCCTACCCTGCGCTACATCGAATTCCCGTTGAGAGTCGCGCTTGGCAAACAGTTGCCGCGCTCGGGTGAGATGTCGTTTGACTTTTGTATTGAACCCTGACCGGCCTGCGAGATCACATTGCTTGTTGCGCTGCATCTTCGCGCGATGAACAAATGACAAAGAGCTCGTTGAACATCGCAATCTCAAAGACACGGCGCACTTCCGGCCCCATACCGCAGAGAACAAGTTTCCGTTGCGCGCTTTCGATTGATTTGCCGATAATCAACAGACTTCTGAACCCAGCGCTGCTGATATATTTGACCTTTTGAAAGTCGATCACCACGTTGCACTGTCGCGCGTTGATGGTGTCCATAACGCGCGCAGCAAACATCTTGGCGTTTGTGCTATCGATGCCGCCGTGCGGCTCAACGACCAAAACGCCGCCGACATCCGTTTCCACGATTTCCATGCGCTGCTTCCTCGGTGACTACACGGATGGCACTTCAATTGTCAGGGTGACTTTATTCCGGTCGCCGTTCCTCTCATAGCCTACACCGTCCATCAGGCTTTTCACAAAGAAAATCCCCAATCCGCCTTCCTTCCAGAGTCTTCAGCGGTCCCGCGGCGAGTTGTTCCTGCGACCGAAGCGGATCGAAAGCTACGCCGCAATCCTCGACGGTCGCCATAAATTTGTTGTTAGCATAGGTAAGCTCGACGTCGATGATTCCGTTTTCAGAGGCGCTGTAAGCATATTTGACGATGTTGCTCAGGACTTCATCCAATGCCAGTTTCATCTGGTTTGAAATCGTCTCCGGCAGTTTGTTCGCAGCGCAGAATGTTTCCACCATTCCGATAATGCGTTGCAGCTCACTCTGCGCCGCCGGTATCTGGGAATGGCTCCGATGCATTTTCCTACGTCTCCCTCACCAGACCAAGTCTGGTGGGCTTCGAAACGGCGCTGAAAGATTCATCTTTTTGCGAATCATCCTTGTCGCAAGCCCGCCCCCGTTCGAGCCGCAAGACAGCAAGCCATTCGCCGAAGGCTTATTTCACGCGTAACCGGGCGAAGACAGCTGCGATGTCTTCTTCGATTGCAATTGCCGCTGCCATGTCGGCCTTGCCGCCCGCGATATCGCCGGTCCTGAGCTTACCGAGGCCGCGCCCATAAAGAGAACTGGCCAGTTTCGGATCCAATTGCAGCGCCGAATTGTAATCGGCGATCGCCGCCTTCCATTGTCCCATCTTCAGATAGGTCAAACCACGCGAATCAAACGTGGCGGCGACGTTTGGCTCCAACCGAAGCGCCTCATTGCAGTCGGCCAGCGCCAGCTTTAGTTCACCCACGATTGCGTGCACCCAGCAGCTTGCGTTTCGAACGCCCTCCAAATTCGGCTGGATGCGCAGGGCCGAGCCGTAGTCGCGTGACGCGCGTTGGTATTCGCCTTTCCTTCGATAGATTTCGGCCCGGTTAACGAAAGCGACGGCCGACTTCGGGTCAAGTTTGATTGATTGGTCAAAGTCCGCGAGCGCACGAGCGTCGTCGCTCTTCTTCTGGAACGCCAAGCCGCGATTGTTGAAGGCCTTCGCATAGCTGGGAGCGGCCTTTATCGATCTATTGTAATCCTCGATGGCCGACTCGTAATCGCCTTTTCTGTAATAGGCATTGCCCCGATTGTTATATGCGATGGCCTGCGTGCGCGAGGTGTCCGCTCCCGATTCGATCAGGGCGCTGCAACTGCTGATGCGCGCGTCAGGCGAAACATCAGCAACACGATTGCACAACTGGATGTGCTTCTCGAGACCTGGCAGCTTTTGACTCTGAGCCGAGGCCGCCGCCCCTAGCACTAACAATATTGCAGCTGAAATCAGAATGCGCGCTCTACCGCGACCAAGCCGGCCGGGTTTCAAACACTGCACACGGGACGATCGATCATCAGGCCGAATGACACTTTACCTTTTTTCTTCGACCAACGTAGAAAAGCTGACCGTTCCGTCTTCCGATACGACGACGTGCGGTGTCGTTCCTCGGATTCCCATCGTGGCCACGGGCGTGTCGAGCTTCATGCTGCCGGTTTTTGCAATCTTGCCCGCAACGAACGTAAAAGTCCCCTTGAGCAGGCTGAACAGGCTCGAATTTGACTTGCTGTCCGGATTGTACACGAACTCATTCAATTCCAAACGAGCGTTGCTCGAAACATTGAAAGCCGTGCCGTCGGCAAAAACGAGACTGACTTTGCTGTCTGCGCCGGTCAGAACCACGTCGCCTCGGTAGACAAAGTCGCCTTCTTTCACCGACACCGGACCGCTCGACGCGCTGGCTTGAACGACAGCAGTATGTTCCCGCTCAACAGTGACGGTTCCTGCGGTCGAAACGATTTTTCCGATCGCCGAAGCCGGGGTCCGGGCCGCCGCAGGCGCCGACCCGCTCTGCGCCCTTGTCGCATCTGTCAGAAAGAAGCTCGCAATAAGGGTAAGGGCAACGACAAAAATTCCGTGCGTTCGCATTGGGACCCTCCGGGTCGTCATATGAACTCGGCCAAGGATACTGAACAATACAATGAGCCGATCCGGAGAACCAAATGAAATACGGTTATCCATAGCGGTTAATCTGAATCGCCGTGTCATCTTCGCATAAAAAACCGAATTTAAATAGTGAATTCATAGACATAGCAAACAGAACGGCCCGGCGAGGCGAGCCAACCCCCGGCTCCGAGCTGCCGATGGCTAGGGTCAGGCACCCCTCATTTTGCCCACCAAGCGGGAATCGTCCCCCAAACGGACGATGAAAAGCTGGCGCTGCCGGGCCGCTTGAACCGCCGCGCGGTTTCGAATATCCCGGCCGCCAGTTAACCTATGAAACATTGGTTGTTTCCGTCGGCTCAAATTTCGTCTATTTGTCTACAAATTCACCTGCACCGATTAACGACGGCCCGCGGTTCAAGAAACTAGGTGCGCGCGCAACGAAATCTGCGCGAGCCAGGGAAAGTGGGGCGATGTGCGCAAGGTAAGCAGAACGCTTGGTAGCATATTGTCTTGCGCTCGCCTGGTGGAGGCGAATCAAGTCATTGGCAAAATCCAACACGTGATCGGCTCGGCTACCGTCACCCGCGCCGAGGGTACGACTTTTCAGGTCGCCGTGGCCGACACCGTTTGTCGGGGTGATGTGATCGAGACCGGCGTTGATGGCCGTGTCGGTGTCACATTCGAGGATGGCACGGCCTTTACCCTCTCGCCCAATACCCGGATGGCGCTAGACGAATTTGTCTGTAATTCCGACGGAGCCCTGAGGTCTGCGCAGTTCTGCGTGTCGCGCGGGCGCTTCGCTTTCATTGCTGGCCGGATTGCAAAGGCCGGCGAGCTCACGATCGACACCCCTTTTGCGAGAATTCGCGGCAGCACCCATGGCGGCGGGATTGGCGTGCTGACGCTCGTGGCGCTGACGTTCGTTCTGATCCAGGACCTCCAAGCGGCAAGTCCGGACATCGAGTTCCTGCTCGACGATCTCCTCACGTATAGAGACCTGCAGCACGGCACATTCGAGATCACACCCAAAGGAGGCAAGAGCCAAGTCATCAGCGTCGATGATCCCGAAGTCACTGTTGTCGTCAATCCGGGGGGGACCGACATTCAGCAGATTACGAATACCCCGGCAGACATGGCCGCCTTGCTGGTGGCTTCGCAAGAAGCCTATGCCACCTATTTGGTGGGCCAGGCTGATCCTTTCACGACCGGGTCAGTGGGAGGGCAAAGGGCACAAGGATCGGGGGGCGCCTTTGATGACCTGCAATTGGCAGCAAATTTGAATGCAGGAGGGTTCCCGCCCGTTTTTGACGATGATTCAAATTTCGGTGGGCAAAATTTTCCCGTTTACGACAACGCGGATTTTTTGCCAGCCGCCGCTGCGATTGGGACGGCGGTCCTGACGGTCAAAGAATCGGACCTGAACGAAACAGGCTCGACGCCTGGCGGCAACGGCGAGACGAATACCAATACCGGTCTGTCGTTCGTCACCGGCGTGTCGGACGCGATCTCGCTGAGCTTTGCGGCGAGCCAGAGCCCGACGGTTTCGGGGCTGGACGATGGGATCTCGATCACATGGATCTTGGATGACACCGACGGGACCGGGCGGACGCTGCTTGGGCAGATCGACGACGTGACGGTGATCAAACTGACGCTGACCGGCGACCTGACGGCGGCCGCTGGCGGCAACATGGTGACGCCGACGGTGACGGTGGAGCTGTTGAGCAACCTCCCCCACCAGAACGCGCCGGACGCCGACAGCCTGACGATCGTGGGCCTGATTGTGAACGCCACCGAAACGGACGGCGAAATCGTCACCGGGACTGTCAATGTGACGGTCGTCGACGATCAGCCGGATGTGGAGATCGTTGCGGCGGTCGCGGATGGAACGCCGGCGACGGACAGCGTCGTCGAAGGCAGCACGCTGAACGGCGGGACATGGACGCTCAACAGCGGCGCCGATGGCGTGGCGTCGATCACGGTGTCGGTTGCGGGCGAAACGGACCAGACAGTGACGCTGCCGGATGGCGATGCGGCGGTGTTCGACCTGACGGCCGGAACGCTGACGGTGAACGCTGACGGGACCTGGGTCTTTGCGGCGAAAAACAACCTGGAACTCGACGCCCGAGCCGACGGTGTCGTTTACCGTTGCGGCCACGGATGGCGACGGCGACACGGATTCCGACTCGCACACCATCACGGTGACGGACGGGACGGCGGCGGCGAATGCGGCTGCGATCACGCTGGACGTGGACGAGGCGGCGCTGTCGACGGCGGGCGCGACCGGGTCGAACCCGGGGCTGACGACGGAGGTGGACAACGCGCCGAGCCTGTCGTTCACGGCGGGGTCTGACAACCTGGTGTCGTTTGGGTTCTCGACCACTCTGACCGGGCTTGTGACCGACCTGAACAATGACGGGAGCCAGGACATCTGGTGGCAGCGGGTGTCTGCGACGCAGGTGAAGGGGTTCCTGGACAGCGGGCTGACGCAGCTGGCGGTGACGCTCGACCTGAGCGCGCCTGGGGTTATTGCGGCGGGTGCGACCGGCACCGTGACGGTGACGGCGACGCTGTCGGACAACCTGCAGCACGTTCTGGCGAACGGGGCACAGGTCTCCTCGCTCGGCAACATCCTGGTGCTGGCAACCGACACCGACAACGACGTCGCCACCGGCCAGGTCAACCTGACCGTGAAGGACGACATCCCGACGGCAACCGCGGACGCGACGTCGACGGCGGAAGACACGGCGGTCACTTACAATGTGATCACGAACGGGGATGGGACCAGCGACCAGCAGGGTGCCGATGCGCCGGCGACGCTGGTTGCGGCGACGCTTGCGGTGCCTGCGAACGGGACCGTGTCGTTTGTTGCGGGTGGCGCCATCACGTTTACGCCAGCGAACGGGATTGAGGGTTCGGCGGTCATCAACTACACGATCCGCGACGCGGACGGGGACGAATCGTCGTCGACGCTGACGGTGACGGTTGCGACGGATTCGACGCCGGTTGTGCAGACGGCGAACAATGCGACGGTTGACGAGGACGGGTTCCTGGCGACCCGCAATCTCGACGAGGTCCCACCTGCGGCGAACGAGACGGATTCGACGGAGTCGCTGACCCAGACCAGGACGATCGTCATCGACTACGGCAACGTGAAGGACCTTCCGACGACATTGGACGGCAGCCTTGTGCTGGTGGACACGGCGGGCCTGGATGGCCAGTTGCAGACGCTGTCCGGGGCGAACGTCAACTTTGCGCTCGAAAGCGGCGTGCTTGTGGGCCGGTCGACGGCCGACAACAGCGAGGTGATCCGGATTGCGATCCTGACCGGCGCGACGGCGTCGGGCACGGACGTGACCTACAGCTACCAGGTGACGCTGAGCCAGCCGGTCAAGCACGTCGACGACGAGAGCGAGAACAGCAAGCTCCTGACCGGGGTGACGTTCAAGGCGACCGACGACGAAGGCGACTTCATCACCGGGACGGTCAGCGTCACCATCGTGGACGACGTGCCGACGGCGACCAATGACACCAACCTCGTCGACGAAGCCGGCACGGTTACCGGCAATGTGTTGCTGGGTACCGCCGACCCTGGCGATGAGGACGTCTTCGGGGCGGACCAACCGGCTGCGTCGGCAATTAAGGTTGTGGCGCTGTCGGACGGGGATGGCAGCTCTACAGATGATTACGTGCTTGGCAGTTCCACCAATCAACCGGACGCCAATAACGTTGTCAGCATCACCGGACTGTTCGGCGTTTTGCAGCTCAACGTGGTAACGGGCGAGTACACGTACACCGAAACGGTTCCAACGTCGTCCAATCAAGCCGACGTTTTCAGCTATACGATCCGCGATGCCGACGGAGACGAATCGACCGCCACACTGACGGTCGCGATCGACGATGCGCCTTCGGTCCTGGATGGTGTGCTGACGACAAACTCAAATGTGCAGACACAGCTCATCACGCTGTCCTTTGTTGAAAAGGCATCGAGTGACTTTCGTGATTATCTGCACGCCGCCGCCAAGATTTACGATCTTTCCTTGCAAGGACAGCAAGGCAACATCATCCAGGATGTTGGTTTCGCAATCGATGGCGCGGCGAATTACAACGTCACACTGGAGGCTTCAACCGGAACCAAGGCTCAAATAACCGAGTTCTCCCTCGAAGGCGTAACAATCCAGGGGTCGGGGAATGCGGCGCTCGAAAAGAATAACAACGACAATACGAACGCGGACTTTACGGCCATCACCGCCATCATCAATCCGGAAGATCCGCCTCCCGCGGTATTGGTGCAGCCTAAGACGGTATCCACGGATGGCGATGCAACTGACAATAGCCTGAGCGATACGTCGACCAATACAATCAATTACTACTTTGGCGCCGACGGCGCCGACACCCTGACCGGCAGCAGCGACGACGATGTCCTCAACGGAGGGGGAGGACTGGACACGCTTGACGGCGGCCCCGGCAACGACATGCTGGTCTATGACAGCGCCAATAACGACGTCATCAACGGCGGCAGCAATCCATCGGACAGCGCCACGAACGACGGATTTAGCCAGGAGGATTGGGACATCTTGCGCATCGACGACGGAGCATTGGCGCTGTCCCAGTTAGGATCCAGTCTCGATACCAATACCCTCAATTCATCAAACAATGTCTCCGTCGACCTCAGCGGGAAGGCGATCAGCAACATTGAGATCATTCTGATCACCGAGGAAGCCGGAGCATCGACCCCGGCCGTCGATCCCAATGATGACGTCGGCACCACGCTGCATATCACCGCGGCCGACATTCTTGCTTACACGGACGTCGATCACGAGCTTTGGATTTTGGGCAGTCCGGGCGACGTCGTTCAATTGGGCTCTGTCAACGACTGGGTCGATACTGACCCCAACATCCAGGGGGTCCAGGGAACGTCTTGGCAGGGAACGGGCGTCAAATGTTCACGGTCTATCAGAGCGCGGTGAACCAGGCCCTCGTCTACGTGGAAAACGAAGTCCAAGCTCAGTTCACCCCGTGACGTGCGGTCAGTCAGGCCGCCGACGTGCCCCTGGCAGTATTCTGCCGGCACGAGACTGGAATAGAAATGCCGCTTGATGCCTCTCAGATCGTCAACGCCGTCCGGGCGCTTCCGATTTTTGCGTCACTGCCGGAACCGTCGGTGGTCGACTTGATTCGAGGGGGAGAGGTGCTCCAATTTGACGAGGAGCAGATTCTGATCAAACAAGGAGAGCGAAGCGACTATGCACTGGTTTTGATGGACGGGGTCGTCGAAGTATTTGTTGAAAGCAAGTATGGCGTTGTCCATCTGGCATCTATGGAGGCCCCCGCCTTTGTCGGAGAAATTGGCGTCTTTACCAATGTGCCTCGAACCGCATCGATCAAGACAAAGACGAAGGTTCGGGCAGTCAGGATCGGCATCAACGAGCTGCATCGCTTCGGTCACGAAAATCCGCGCTTTCTATCGAGCTTGATGCTTCAGCTTGGTCGCCGCTTCGAGACATTCAACAAGGCCATTGGGTTCTATTCGCACGCGCTCGGGGCGCTTGAACGCGATGACTTTGATCTGACGCTTCTCGATGATTTGAGGCATCCCCTGCCGGAGTTGGTTGACTTCTCTCGCTCGTTCATCCGGTTGGCGGAACAAATCACTCTCCGGCGCGCACATCGCGAAGAGATGGCAAATGCGCGCGCCATCCAGGAGAGCATGCTGCCTCCGGACGAAACACTGGAACGTTGCGGAGCATATGTTGATATTCACGCCAAAATGCGTCCGGCTCGCGAGGTCGGCGGAGATCTCTATGATTTCTTTTTGATCGATTCCGACCGGCTGGCAGTCACGATCGGAGACGTCTGCGGCAAGGGGATTCCCGCTGCTCTTTTCATGGCAATGACGCAGATGGTCATGCGGTATATGCTGCGTCAGGAGGACAAGGTCGGAGATGCGGCAACCGCCGGAAACGCACTCTTGTCAGCAAGCAATCGCGAGATGATGTTTGCCACCCTGTTCTGCTTCGTCCTCGACCTGAAAACGGGACTCGTATCCTATTGCAGTTGCGGGCACCACTCTCCGTTCATCTTGCGCAACGGCAAGAGAATAGAAACCGTCGCGGCATCCAGCCTGCCGCTCGGTCTCGACGAGAATACGAAATACAAGACAGAGTCGTTGGTGCTGGAGCCGGGCGACCAGTTGTTTATGTTCACGGACGGCTTTGTCGACGCGGTCAACCCCGAGGGACTGCGTTTCGGTGATGAACGACTGGAGGAGATGGTAAACCAATTCCGTGCCCATCCTCCGCAACAATTTATTCAGGAACTGATAAGATCAATTGATGATTTCGCCGACGGCGAGCCACAATTCGATGACCTGACGGGCTTGCTTGTGACATCGATTGCGAGGAAACCTGAACACGAAACCGAAAAGGTCGCAGACCAAGCCCAGGCTGTTTGGTGAAGCAACATGGAAGCGGAGGTAAAGAACGTCAAGGTCCGGCACACAATCGAGCAAAGATACGATGTTTGACAAAGTCAGCTTGCTGCTAATCGCCCTTGCCGTGCTTGCAACGAAGCACGTTGTTTTCGATTTCTTTCTGCAATCGCTGGAGCAAATCAAGAACAAGCAAATCTATGGTCATCCGGACGGCTTGCTGCACGCGGCCGGCCATGCCCTCGGCACCTGCTTGGCATTTTTCATCATCACCCCGCCGCTTGTCGTGGGAATTGCTATCGTCGCCGCAGAGTTCGTCATCCACTACCACATCGATTGGCTCAAAGAGCAGATCGTCTACCGGATGAAACTTCTTCCAGAGCAAAAGCAATTTTGGTGGGCGTTGGGAATTGATCAATGGCTGCATCAAGTGACCTATCTCGGCATCGGAGCTGTCCTGGCTTTGACGTAGTCGCTTCCGGGCAGTAGGACGCAGAATGGCCCGACGCATTCCGATCCTGATCATTATTGATTGCGAACCCGACCCGAGGCAGCCGCGACTGGAGGCGCCGGACCGTTGGCTCGGCTTCGAGAACCTGTTCGACTTTCTGTCCGGGCAGCGGCAGCGAATTTCCGATGCGACCGGTCGCCCGGCGCGCTTTAGTTGGTTCTGGCGCATGGATCCTCAAATCGAGGTGGCTCACGGGTCTGCGCGGTGGGCGGTCGAGAGCTATCAAGCTCAGATCACGCAGGCCGGGAAACATGGAGACGAAATGGGCCTCCATGTTCACGGTTGGCGATGGGATGAGCCATCGCACAATTGGGTTGCCGACCATGGCAATGCCGCGTGGATGGAGCACTGCATTCGGTCGTCATTCTTGGAATTTGAGCGCGACTTTGGCCGCCCGTGCGAAGTCGTGCGCATGGGCGACGGCTGGTTCAGCGAGCAGACGACCAGCTTACTCGACCAACTGGGCGTCCGGATCGACCTGACGTTGGAACCCGACATGCCCGCCGCTCGGTCGCTCGCCCCCGACGAGATCACGACCGGTCTCATTCCGGATCGCGCCGGCGTGGCGCACAAGCCCTACCATCCTTCGCTCGCCGATTTTCGTGTTCCAGACCGGGACGGTGCAACACGCCTTTGGATGCTTCCGGTCACGACCGGACGCGCGCCCCGGCGCCGTCGTGGCTGGGCCAGAATTCTTCCGACGAGGCTGGCTCCGCCCGAGCTCGAACTGGTGCAGCTCAATCTCTCACATTCCCGCAGACAATTCGTACCGATCTTCGAACGCGCGATATCGCTTGATCCCCCCTATGCTGCGATTTGCTGTCGCAGCGACGGCGGTCATGCTCGTGCGTTGAAAAGCATTCAGCGAAACATCCGGTACATGCTCCGTCACCGCCACGCTGAGCGATTTGCGTTTGTCACGCCGAGCGACGCCCTCGGCCTATTGCAGGAACGGTAGCAATCGCCAGCGGCGGCGAGGGCTGCCGGGACCAGAATGGCGCGCTCGGAGAGATTCGAACTCCCGACCCCCAAATTCGAAGTCTGGTGCTCTATCCAGCTGAGCTACGAGCGCTGATCTCAATTAGTCGTTGCAATCCTCGTCGTTCAGTCAGCCAATTCGCAGCGTTCCGGCCTGTCGTCGCCCTGCTGGACAGCATACAGGCGCCCATGCAATTTGGAAGAGCGCAGCGTCTCGCGCGCCCCGCATCGCCCCGCCGCCAGTTTCTTTCCTTTCAGACCCGTACCGAGGATCGACATGAAAGCATGGGATGCCTCCCCCTTTATCAAATTGATGGGCGTGAACGTCATCAGCCGCGCCGCCGAGCGCAGCGAGGCCAAGGTGGTCAATCGCGAGGACCTGTGCAACCGCCGCGGCGTCATGCATGGCGGCGCGATCATGGCCTTTGCCGACATCATGGGCGGGATGACGGCGTCCGCCGCCCTGCCCCCAAAGCACGCCACCGCCACCATCGAGAGCAAGACCAATTTCTTCGCCCCGATCCCCAAAGGCGACACGGCGCACGCGGTCTGCACGCCGCTGCATTCCGGCCGCACCACCATCGTGCTGCAGACCAACATCACCCGCAGCGACGGACGGCTCGCCGCCATGGTGATCCAGACCCAGATCGTGCTGCCACAGAGCTGACTTCTCCATGTGCGTCCCGGGCACCAGCGGCGAATTGGACCATGGACGGCGGGGCCGGCGGGCGGCAGTGTTGCAGCCCCGGTGAACCTTGCGGAGGCGCGCAATGCGGTGGTCGACCCTGATGCTGGCGATAGTGTCGGCGTTTGTGGCGACGCCGGCAGCCGCCGACGCGGTGGCGGAGTTCTACGCCGGCAAGCAGATCAGGTTCATCATCCGCTCCGGCGTCGGCGGCAGCTACAATTCCTATTCGCGGCTCCTGGGCAAGCACATCGGCAAGCACATTCCCGGCCGGCCCTCGGTCATTCCGATCAACATGCCCGGCGGCGGCGGCATCCGCGCCGCGAACTACGTCGCCAAGATCGCGCCGCAGGACGGCACCATTCTCACCATCGTCAGCCAGGGGCTGCCGGTCGATCAGGCGCTCGGCCTCAATCCGAGCTTCCAGGCTGACCTGCGCGACTTCCACTGGGTCGGCAATATCAGCGCGTCGAACCAGGTGCTGGTGACATGGCACACCTCGCCCACCAAGGCCTTCTCCGACCTGATGACCCGTGAAACGGTGATCGGCTCGAGCCAGGCCGGCTCGATCTCGGTGCAGATGCCGGCGGTGCTCAACAACATCGTCGGCACGAAAATTCGGATCGTCTTTGGCTATCCGGACGGGCGCGACATCAACCTCGCCATGGAGCGCGGCGAGGTCGAAGGCCGCGCCACCAATCCGTGGGCGAGTTACGTCTCAACCGATCCGCACTATGTCGAGAAGAAGCTGATCGTCCCGATCATCCAGATGGGCATGGTCAAGGACCCCGACCTCCCGCAGGTCCCGCTGATGCGCGATCTCGCCAGAGACCGCGCGGGCCAGGATATCCTCGATTTCATGTCGAAGGCGGTGACGGTCGGGCGGCCGATCGCAACCACGCCGGGCGTGCCGGCCGACCGCGTCGCGGCGCTCCGGCGCGCGTTCGATCTGGCCCTCAAGGATCCCGAATTCATCAAGGACGCGCGGACCCAGCGCGCCGAGCTGCAGCCGATGACCGGCGCGGAGCTCGAGCAGGTGGTCCGTGAGGTGATCGGCGCGCCGCTTGAATTGCGCGAGCGCGTGAAGGCCGCGATCCAGCCGAAGGATGCGCGGGCGCTGCCGCCCGACAAGGTCGGAAAGCCGGAGTGACGCGCCAAACTGAATTGCGCGGGAGCGATCAGGGCCCCGCGCCTATTCGCAGCGCACGCTCGATCGGCACCTCGGAATTCGGCCCGAACCAGACATTGTAGATCGTCGTTGCCTCGCCCGACTTTTCCATCGCTAGCAGCGCCCGATCAACGGCATCCTTCAGCGCCGGCTCATTCCGGGGCATTCCAAATCCGGCGTTCCTTGGCTTCGCGAAGTCGCCGATGAAGTGAAAGCAATTCGCGTCCTTTTCCCTGACCAGGTTGGTGCGCAGCACTAGATTGTCCGCGACAAAACCAATGAACGTCTTGTTCCGCAGGCCGGCAAAGGCGCTCACATAGTCGTCGAGATAGATGAATTGGGCGGTCGGGATGATCTCCTGGATATTCTTGTCGCTGGTCCGGCCCCTAAGCACGCCAAACGTCCCGCCGTTCATCTGCTTGACCGAGGTCAATCCGGAAGCTTTGTCCACGATCATGACTTGCGGCGAGTTGAAGATGTCGAGACTGAACGCCACGTCGCGTTCACGCTCCGGGGTGCGCGTAAACGTGCTGGCGATGAGATCAATCCTGCCGTCCTGCACGGCCTTGATGCGGTCGGTCTCCTTGACCGGGAGCAGATCCAGTTTGACGCCGATCCGCTGCGCAATGCCGCGCACGAGATCGACGTCATAGCCGACAATCTCGCTGCCGCGCTGGAATGTGAATGGCGGGATCGCGGTGCTCACGCCCACGATCAGCGTTCCGCGCGTCTTGATCTCGGCAAGACGGTCGGCCGAGGCGGCCTCCACCAGCGGCAACAGCAGCAGCGTCGCCAATGACCATCGCACAAATCGCACGTTGCACCTCCCTGTGCCCTTCCGCCGATCCTTTCGAGCCCCTATTTTGCCGGGCATTATAGAGGCGCTCCCAGGGCCCGCCAGCACGCCCTGATCGGCGCAACACGGAGAGATGCAATGGACGTACGCGCGGCGCTTGCAGTCGCGGCCGGCAAGCCGCTCGAAGTCACCACCGTTCAGCTCGAAGGCCCTCGCGCTGGCGAGGTGATGGTCGAGATCAAGGCGACCGGCATCTGCCACACCGACGAGTTCACCCTGTCGGGCGCCGATCCGGAGGGATTGTTCCCGGCGATTCTGGGGCATGAGGGTGCCGGCGTCGTGGTCGAGGTCGGCCCCGGCGTCACCTCGGTGAAGAAAGGCGACCACGTCATCCCGCTTTATACGCCGGAATGCCGGCAGTGCCCGTCCTGCCTCTCGCGCAAGACCAACCTCTGTACCGCGATCCGCGCGACGCAAGGTCAGGGCGTGATGCCCGACGGCACGTCGCGCTTTTCGATCGGCGGCAAGAAGCTCCACCACTACATGGGCTGCTCGACCTTCGCGAACTTCACAGTGTTGCCCGAGATCGCGGTCGCGAAAATCCGGGAGGACGCGCCGTTCGACAAGGTTTGCTATGTCGGCTGCGGCGTCACGACCGGGATCGGCGCAGTGATCAACACCGCCAAGGTCGAGCCCGGAGCGAAGGCCGTCGTGTTCGGGCTGGGCGGCATCGGGCTCAATGTCATCCAGGGGCTCCGCCTTGCCGGCGCCGACATGATCATCGGCGTCGACATCAACAACGACAAGAAATCCTGGGGCGAACGCTTTGGAATGACCCACTTCGTCCACGCGAAAGAGGCCGGTGGCGACCTCGTCGCGCATCTCGTCAACATGACCAAGAGCGGGGCCGACCAGATCGGCGGCGCCGACTACTCATTTGATTGCACCGGCAATGTCACGGTGATGCGGCAGGCGTTGGAGTGCTGCCACCGCGGCTGGGGCGTGAGCGTCATCATCGGCGTCGCTGGCGCCGGCCAGGAGATCGCCACCCGCCCCTTCCAGCTCGTCACCGGCCGGGTCTGGAAAGGCACTGCCTTCGGCGGCGCCCGCGGCCGCACCGACGTGCCCAGGATCGTCGACTGGTACATGGACGGGAAGATCGAGATCGACCCGATGATCACCCACACGATGCCGCTCTCAGACATCAACAAGGGCTTCGACCTGATGCACGAGGGCAAGAGCATCAGGAGCGTGGTTATTTATTAAAGGCGCCTGCCGTTGGTACGGAGGCAACCTGCAGCACGTGCCTTGAGGACTTCGGCCCGGGCTCCTGAAGCTCTAAGGCGGAGGAGATGTCAGTGCAATCCGGCCATCGCGGAACGTGAGGGACGCGGCGGACCGGCAACGTCGAATATCGCCAAAAGATGGTGGGCGATATCCGAACTGTCTATCGGCGCTACGGGACGCGCATTGTGACCGGCTGGTCCGGCCAGCACCGCCAGCCCGCCCGCTCGATGATCGCCCGTCCGCACGTTGTTTGGTTCAGCCATGAACCGCGCGATGCCGGGAATCTCGATACCGGTAAATGGCTGGCTGCGATCCCAGGTCAGCATGAGGTCAGGAAGACCGCTGCGCGTGGGATCGGTGCCGTAAAGTCTCGACGTTCGCAACGCCTCGACGAAAGCGGGTGAGCGGTCCCCAGGGCGGCGGCCGTTCATCAAGACGTCCTGCAAAGCGTCGAGATAGAGATCGTATTCGTCCGGCGCCACCAGCCCGGCCGGTTCGCGGCCTTCCAGATTGACGCGGACCCCGAGCGCCACTTCGTTGTTCGGGACCACGAAGGCGCGATAATGGGCGCTTCGCGGCAGTTCGGGTGGCAACAACCGCGACACCGGCCCGAGCAACTTGCGCAGCCTGTTGGCCTCCACGAGATCGAGCAAACGGCGCCCAAGCGGAACCGGACGAGCGACATCCAACGCGCGATCGACCTTGCGAAGCAGCCGCTCCGCAAGGTGGCTGCCATCGAAATGCGGACCCATGCCGTGACTCGCGAGCAGCACGATTGCGCAGTCCTCGGGACAAGCGTCCACAAGCTGCCCCACAGCCCGATCGATGGCGCGATAGACACGCAAGACCGGGTCGCCGGCCGAGAACCGGTCCGCGAGATGCTGATGATAGCACTGGTGGCCGACGCAATGGCTCTCGCCATAGCCGAGCGCCACCAGGTCGAAATTGCCGGATGCCATCAGTTCGAGGGCGAATTCCGTGCGCCATGCGACGCGCGCGAGCATCGCCTCGGTAAAGCGGGCGAGCCCTTCCGGACTGTGATCGATCGCGTTGCAATGCGGGACTGGGTCGAGCCCAAACCGGTGCGCAAGCTCATCCGCAAGCTCAGGAGGAGCGGTTGCAAATCCCTCGACGGACTTGAAATGGGTCATCCAGTTGATGACATGGACGCCATTGATGTCCGGATCGAGCTTGCAATGCGGGATGTCGACGATCGCGCTCCGATAGCCCGCGCGCGAAAGCCGGGTCCAGAATGAATCCACCGCGATGTGGCGCTCGTCGCTCAGACGAACCCGGTAGGTTCCCGGCTCGAGATCGGCCCAGCAGTAGAGGCCGTGCTGCGATGGATCGACCCCGGTATGGATCGTCGCCCAAAGCGAGCCGACATAGGTGCCCGGGTCGGTCGTCGTTTCGAACGATCGGCTGCGCGACAACAGCTGCGCGAGCGCCGGGAAGTCGCCGCGCCGGACGCCTTCCTGCAACACGTCGGGATCGAACGCGTCGAGACCGATGAACAGACAGCGCATCATTGGTCCCATTGCCCGGAAAACGGCTTTCCTGCCCGCGCGCGTGGGGCCGACGACGTATCTTTCGTCTCGATATCGAACATGGCTAGGATATGATGCGCTATTGCAGCGCTGTTGACGCGATCGGGCAAGCCGGCATTGTGACGATCCGGTCCGACGAAAACGGCAAGGCCGCCTTCCCGGTGGTCCCCCGTCCGGACGGTCGTCGGATGGCCGGAGATCCGCGCCACGCCGGGAACTTCCAGTGCGGTGTACCCCCGGCTGCGATCCCAGCTTAACATCAGATCGGGGAGCCGATTGTGTCGAGGGTCGGTCCGATAGAGTTTCGTCGGCCGAGTTGCGGCGGTAAAGGCGGGTAAGTCGTCCTCCGGGCGGCGGGTTGTCATCAGCTTCAATTGCAGCGCATCCAGATAACGCTCGTAGTCGGCCTCCTCGACAAGTCCGGCCGGCTCGCGCCCCACGAGATTCACGCGAATGCCCAATGCGGCATTGCTGTTCGTGATTGTAAAAGCGCGCGCATGCGCGCGACGCGACATTGGCGCGGGCAGGAGACGCGATACCGGCCCGAGGAGGCGCCGTAGGCGGTTGGCTTCGATGCAATCGAGCATCCTGCGGCTCAAGGGGATCGGCCGGAAACCATCCAGTTGTTGATCGACCTTGCGAACAAGGCGGGCTGCGAGATGGTTGCCATCGAATTGCGGTCCGATGCCGTGGCTGGCGAGGAGCACGACCGCGCAGCCGTCCGGACATGCGCGCAAGAGCCGGTCAACAGCGTTGTCGATGGCTCGATAGACGCGCATGAACGGATTGTCATGGGCGTCACCGCTTGCCAGATGCAGGTCGTAGCACTGGTGGCCGACGCAATGGCTTTCACTGTAGGCCACTGCTACGAGTTCGTAGGAGTTGCTCGCGAGCAAATCGAGGACGAAATCGGTGCGATGCGCAGTGCGCGCCAACAGCGCCTCGATGAACCGCTCCCGTCCTTCAGGACTGTGGTCGATGGCATCGCAGTTCGGCACCGGATCAAGGCCGTACTTGGCCTCGATGTCCGCCGCAAGTCGCGCCGGTGCGGTCACAAATCCTTCAATGGTCTTGAAATGGGTGAACCAGTTTACGACGTGCACACCATTGATGTCCCGATCAAGCTTGCAAACAGGAACATCGACGACCGCCACCCGATGGCCGGCCCGGGATGCCAGGCTCCAGAACGACGGAGCCGCGATACTGCGTTCGTCGCAAATCCGCGATCGATAAGAACCCGGTTCAAGCTCCTCCCGTGAGAAGATGCCGTGTTGCGAAGGATCGACACCGGTATTAATCGTCGTCCAAAGCGAGCCGACATACGTGCCAGGGTCGCCAGTCGTCTCGACCGTACGACCATTCGCCAGCAGCCGCGCGAGCGCCGGGAAGTCGCCGCGCCGGACTCCTTCCTGCAACACGTCGGGATCGAACGAGTCGAGACCGATGAACAGACAGCGCATCATTCGTCCAGTCGCCCGCGATTGCGATGGCCATCGCCCGGACAATCTAGCACGCAGGGGTGGCCGGCGTCGCCGCGAATGTCATTGGTTCGCCCCCGGTCGCACCGGTGGTGCGCCCGTTCAATCGGTCCTGACCGCCTGCTTCACGCGCTCCACCACTGCCGGAGGCGCCGATGACAGGCGGGCGATGAATTGCTCCACCTCCTCGCCGGTCATCGGCGAAATATCGATCTGTGTCTTGGTGGCGTCCGCGATGAATTGCGGATCCTTCATGGCCGCGAGCAGCGCGGCGCGGAGCGCATTGCGGCGCACGTCCGGCGTACCGGGCGGCGAGAGGTAGATGCGCCCGAGCGCCTGCGTTCCGAAGATGAGGCCGTAGGTCTGCCGGTCGCCTTCCGATTTGGCGTAGTCGTCGACATGCGGGATGCCCTTGAGGTCGGGCTGCTTGCGGCCCGAAAGCTGGATCACCGGCTTGAACTCGCCCGAATTGTAGATGTCGGACCACGACGACATGATGGTGGACATCGGCAGCCCGCAAATGCCGTGCACCTCATTGCGCGTGATCGCGATCTTGACGCTCGCGGAGCCTTTGTAGCCGGACACGATCTTCATTTTCGCTCCGAGCAGGTTCTTGACCGCCGCCGCCGACTTCACCAGCGGGCCGGTCGCGCCGGTCGCGCCCCAGATCGTCTCCTGCTTGAGCATGTCCTCGAAGGTCGCGATGCCGGACGCCTTCGAGATCCCGCAGACCGCGACGCTCTCCTCCATGTTGCCGATCCAGGCGAACTTGGCCGGTTCGAACCGGGCCGCGTTGTTGCCCATCAGCGGCTCGAACGGGATGGTGTGCACGAAGGTGGCCATCACGGTACCGTCCTTGGGCGCGACGTTGTAGAGCCAGTTGGCGGCGGTGAGCCCGCTGGCGCCCGTCATATTCTGCACCACGATGTTGGGATTGCCGGGAATGTAGCGCCCGAGGTGGCGCGCCAGCACGCGGGCATAGATGTCGAAGCCAGTCGCAGGTTCGTGGCCCACCACGACGCTGACCGACTTGCCCTTGTAGAAATCCGAAACCTCGTCGGCGGCCGCCGGCGCCGCAGCGGCGGCCGCTGCAAACAGGAAGCCAACGGCGGCGATCCGCTCGAATGTGTTGCTCATGGTGTCCTCGTATCGATCCGTCTTGGCGCAATCCCGCCGGCCGCATGGCCTCGCCGCCCGACTATAGGTGCCAGCGTCCGCCGGCAAGGTGGTTCAAATAACCACAGCGCCACGGCACTACTGCCGGCGCTCGGGAATGCGGATCAGTTCGCCGAGTTGCGTCTGATTGAGCGGGGCGGCGATGAACTTGAATGACACCGCGTCCGCCATCACCTCCTCGATCCCCGAGATGCGATCGGGATTGACCGCGGCCGTCGGCAGAAATTCGGTCAGGGCGCGCCGGGCGGTTGCTTCCGACAGCTTCGCAAACGCCGCATAGGCCTTGAGCCCTTCCGGCGTCGAGTAGATCCAGTTCATCGAATCCCGGTAGCCTCGCATGTAGCGGGCGATGACGTCGGGGCGGGTCTTGAGCTCGGTGGCATTGGCGATGATGACACGGTTGGTCTGCTTGTCGAAGTCGGGCGCGTCCGAAGACTTCATGATCAGCCTGATCTTGCCCGCCTCCAGATCGGCGACCGCGAACGGCGCGCCGGCCCAGCCGGCATCGACCTGCCCGGTCATGGTCGCGGTGAGGGTCGCGGCAGCATTGCCTGTCTGCACCGGCTTGAAATTCACCTTGTAGTGTTTTTGCAGCGCCAGCACGCCGGCATGGGTGGAAGAGCCGATGGTCGAGAATGCGACAGTCTTGCCGGCGAGATCCTGCGGCCCGGTGATCGTCGACGTCGCCGGCACGTACCAGTAGACCTGGCTGCCGCCGGTGTAGGACCCGCCGATGATCCGGATGGGTCCACCCTTCGCAAACACGCCGATTGCGCCCAGGAACCCCGATGCGACGCCGATCTGCGCGCTGTTCGAGATGACGGCCTGCTGTGTCTCGCCGCCGCCATCGGTGTAGAAAATGTCGAGCTCGAGCTTGTGCGTCTTGAACAGTCCGGCGTTGTAGCCGACTTCGGTGATGAAGGTCTCGCCGATGCCGCGACCACCGACCGCGATCTTGAGCCGGTCCTGCGCCGGAGCAGCATTGGCCGCGATCGTGCCGATTGCCGCGAGCAGTGCGATCCAGATTCGAGTGCCGCGCATGTATGCCTCCCCGGCCTGCCGCCGTAGCTGCGGCAGCCAGGATTATCGCGGCTGGGGTCGCAGATTTCCAGCCTTCGGAGAGCGGGGGCGTGTTGATCGCTATCGCGTGGTGAAAGCGTCGCGGATGGAATTAAGCCGCGCACCCGTGGGGACCGATGGAGGGAGCGGCTCGCGCGTGGTTTCGGGCTCGCACGGCACCAGACTGCCGCCGACAAGGGTCCCGCTATCGTTATTGAAATGAAGCTCCTGGCAGGTGTTGCCCCTGATGAAGCTGCGGATCTGCGCGGTTCGCGCCTCGCCGGCCCAGTCCTTTTCCGCGCGCAGGTCGTGCACCGACGAACGCCACGACGCCGGCAGCCGACCGTTATAGATTGCGACGCCGAGCATGAGCGCCATTGTGCCGACCACGGTCACCGCCAGCGTGATATTGCGAGCGCGCTCGCGCATCCGTCGCTCCAGGGCGACGGCGCGCTGGCGCCGCTTCGTCAACTCGTAGGCGAGGCGCGCTCTCTCGATCGCGGTCGGTGGTCGCGCGGTGGGGCTCATGACGCGGTCCCTGTGCAACACCTGTCATTAGCGCGCTATGGCTTAGGCTTGATTAACGAATGGGCGCGACCGCCTGCGGAGGCGCTTCAAGGTAAATCCAACGCATACGGATCCCTGGCAATGTCGAGCTTCTCGCGCATCACCGACACGCCACCCGCGCCGCCCAGCCGCACGACATTGAACGTCCCCGCGAATTCCGGCGATCCCGAGTAATAGGCCGCGACTGCGCCATTGCCGACCTTTGCGGGCGAGTTCCAGTGCCCAAGCGCCACATAGTCGGCACCGGTGGCGGCGATCTCGTCGTCGCCGATCAGCCACGACGGACGTGGCCGCGTCGCGCGGTCAGGCGCCGGCACGTAGTGGCCGTGCGCGGTGGCGATCTGCCAGCGGGTCCGGCGCGCGCGCACGGTCTCAAACGGAATCATATCGGAATAGTCCCGGTGGGCGCGGCCCCAGATTTCGAGATCGAGCGACGGAAAGACGATCGCCTCGTCATGGGTGAGGCCGATGATATGCAGGTTCGGCGCTTCGGCGAGGCTTCTGCGGTGAAACACCGCTTCCGGCAGGACCGGATCGTGATTGCCCGGCAGCAGCACCACCGGGATTTCTGCGGCGGCGATCACCGCCGCAGTGTGGTCGATCAATTCGTCGGGCAGACGGTGGCAGTCGAACGTGTCGCCGGCGAGCAGCACCACGTCGGCGCCGATGCCGCGCGCCGCGTTGAGCACGCAAGCCAGACCCCCGGCCCCGTCGCCGCCATGGATTTCCGCGGTATAGACGTGATCCACATGGATGTCGGAACTGTGTACGACGACGATATCCCTGCCCGCCATCACCACTTCATCAGTTTCTTCGTTGCCACTTCGTTGTCCTTGAGGAACTTGCGATAATCCTCACCCTGGATCACCAGCGGCTCGAGGCTGAGCTGTTCGGCACGCTGCTGATGCTCTTTCGAGTTGATCACCTGTCCGAGCGCCGAGACCAGCTTGGCCTGCGCCTCCTTCGCCAGATTGGCTGGCGCCGCGATCCCGCGCGTCACCGACCAGATCTGGTTGAACCCTTGCTCCTTGAAGGTCGGCGCATCGGGCAGGAAGCGCGAGCGCGACGGCGCCATGACGCCGAGCATGCGGAATTGCCCTGCCCTCACCTCCTCCGCCACCTCGCTGATATTCGCGCCGAGCACATGGATGTGGCCGCCGAGCGCCTGGGTCTTGGCCTCGGCCGTGCTCTTGCTGTGGATGACGATGAACTTGGTCCCGGTCTCCGCCTCAATCCCCAGGATCGCGATGTGGTCGTCGCTGCCGGCACCGAAGGCGGAGACTGTGATCGTGTCCGGTTGTTTTCGTGCCGCCGCGATGACGTCCTTCACGGTTTTGAACGGGCTGTCCGCCTTCACGGCCCAAACGTTGTAGTCGATCACGTGATTGATGATGGGCGTGAAGCTCTCGAGCCTTTCCTTGCGACCGATCTGCGGGTCGAGATAGCCCGCAAACATGCTCGGCACATTGAGATAGCCGAGCGTGTAGCCGTCCGGCTTCGCTGCCGCCAGCGCACCCCAGCCGATCCAGCCGCCGCCACCGCCACGGTTCTCGACCGTCACCGGCCTGCCGATGACCGGCTCCAGGTCCTTCGCCAGCAGACGCGCGGTAATGTCGGTGCCGCCGCCGGCGCCATAGGGGACGATCAGGGACACGTTCCGCTCCGGATATTGCGCATAGGCCGGCCGGATGCCTGCCGCGGCCGTGAGCAGAAGCGCCGGCGCACTCGCGGTCGCGCCGAGGAATTCGCGTCTTGTGCTGCGTATCGTCATGTCGCCCTCCCTGTGACTGGCAGATACCGGGACCATTCCGACCACCGGCGGATGCGCCATTGTGGTTTGTTCGCGCCGACGATAGCGGCTTCCAGAAGCGCGGTCGAGCGCGGTCGGCCTGCTCAGGATGTCGCGGGGCGCGCTTTAGCGATCAGCGTGCGCATCGCCGCGGCTCCCTCGCGTGCGACCTCGAATGGCGAGCGCTCCCACAGCATGGGATTGGGGGCCTCGTAGCTCAGGTGGCCAGTGAAGCCTTTCTCCGCGAGCAAGGTGAGCACCTCGTTCCAACGCACAATGCCCTGCCCCGGCGGCAGCCGGTCGGTCGGCCGCTTGACGTCGGCGGCGATCGGCCCGGGCGGCGCGTCGCTGAACTGGAAGGCGATCACCTCGCTGGGCGCGACGCCGGCAAATCCGCGGCCACCGGCGCCGCTGCGTTCGAGATGATAGGCGTCGAGCAGCATGCCGGCGTTGGGCCGGCCGGCGCCGTTGAGGATCTCGCGCAGCGACGCGATCGAGTTGATCACGTCGTGCTGCGAGTTGAACTCGATGGCCAGCGTGAGACCATACTTCCCGCAGATATCGGCGCCGCGCTTGAGATTCTCGACGGCGTCGCGCTTCTCGCCGCCAACGGGGCCGGGCGCGCACATCACTTGCGGACAATTGAGCGCGACCGCATTCTCGCAGGTCTCCTCCAGCACGTCGAACAGCCGCGTGCTCTCCTCGCCCTTGGCGAACAGCCAGCCGTATTCGCAGCCGAGCGTGCAGACCGGAATCGCCGCTGCCCGGATGATGTCGAGCACCTGGCCGTTCGGCATGCCTTGCTCGTGGCAGCGCTTGAAATCGATACGGCGCAGTTCGACCGCGTCAAAGCCGCCCGCGCGCGCCGCCGCCAGTGCAGTTTCAAGCGGCGTGGTGTCGACGGTCCAGGTGTGCAGCGCCAGGCGTCCGAACTGCGCCATGCAGGATGTCCTTACTTCAGAGAAACGTGACGTGCGGTACTAGTCCGGCTTCACGTTAGCCGCGCGCGCCGCCTCGGTCCACTTCTCGATCTCGAATCGGATGTGGGCGGCGAACCGCGGCCGGTTCGGAGGCCGGCATTGGCGAGCCACACCCGGCAACGCCGTTGTCATCGCGCTGCGCGGCGTCACGGCTGCGGCGCGGTGATGCGCCAGTTCACCAGGAACACGCCGGCGACGCACACCGCCATGCCGAGCAGCGCCAGTGGTTCGAGGCGCTCGCCAAACGCGGCATAGGCCATCAGCGCCGTGAACGGCGGCGTGAGATAGAACAGGCTCGCCACCCGGGCCGCTGCCTGCCGCCGGATCAGGAAATAGAGCAGCCAGATCGCGCCGAACGACAGCACGAAGACCAGCCATGCGAGCGCGAACAGGAATTCTGCGGTCCATGCCACCGTGCGGGTTTCGAACAGCAGTGCGCCGACAGCGAGCACACCGCCGGCGGCGGCATACTGGATCAAAAATCCTGGCCGCCAGTCGATGCTGCCGCCGAAACGCTTCTGGTAGAGCGTCCCGATGGTCATGCCGATGAGCGCCACCACGGCAGCAGCCCAGCCGAGCGCCGTAGTCTCGCCGCCCGCCTTGCCCTGAACGACGAGCGCGACGCCGATCATGCCAAGCAGAAGGCCCGCCCATTGCCGTGGGATCACCCGCTCGCCCAGCCAGCGGTTGGCGAGCGTCGTGGTGAGCACCGGCTGCAGGCTGACCACCAGCGCCACGAGACCGGCCGGCAAATGTTGCTGAAGCGATACGAACACTCCGCCGAGATAGAGCCCGTGCACGAAGACACCGGTGACCGCGCTGTGCAGGATGCCATCACGGCCGGGCCACGGCGCGCGCATCAGCACGATTACGATGCCGATCAAAAGCCCCACCAGGGCCATGCGCAGGGTGAGGAACGTCATCGGCTCCGCATAGGGCAGCCCGAATTTCGCGCCGATGAAACCGGAGGCCCACAGCACCACGAACACGCCGGGCGCCGCGAAGACGGCGAATTTCTCGATCGAACCGGACATGGTGGGGCCAGTGCCGCTGCGCTCCAAACCCATCGCGCGCGCACCGGTTGATGTCAAATGGCGGGAACGCGGCGCGGCCACAACAATGGCCGCGCCGACAGCGGAGCAGGCGACGACTCTACTGCGCCACCGCGTTGAGCCGGTCGTAATATTTGAGCACCAGTGGGATATTGGCCGGATGCTGTACTGACTGCACCTCGGAGAGCTCCGCGTTCAGGCTCTCCAGCGCCTTCTTGCGTTCGGCCGGATTCATCGCCTTGTCGGCCTGCACCGCCGCGATCTCCTTTTTGATCGCCTCGATCGGATCGGTGTACTGCTTGGTCTTGGGGTCGACGCCATCCAGCACCGCGACGATGCTGACGACGACCTGGTCGTAATCGTCGAGGTCCTTGAACCCGTATTTCTTGACCGCCGCGGTGACTGCCGCCATCAGCTTGGGATCAGGTTTGCCCCCGGCCGCGTCGAGTTTTTCGAACAGCGGAGTCAGCTCCTTGAACGCGGCGATGTACTGCTCGATCTGCTTCGCCGTCAGTTGAACCTAACTCGGTGCCTGCTGCGCGATCGCGCGGCCCGAGTGGAACGCAATCGTCGTGACCGTAGCCATGGCCAGGACCCCCAGGAATGCCCGCCGCAGGCGGGAGAAGCGCAAGCCATTGGCTTGTGGTGTCGACATCGTCAGTACTCCGTTGTTGGCCAATCCGAATCCAAAACCGCCCTCTCGGTGACCGCACGTTGCAACGATCATGCCCGGTTTCGTCAAAGGTATGGCATTAAGGTGGGATCAGGAACCATCACCACAGTAATTTCCCTGAGAGAATGTCGTTCGATAACCGTCGCATAAATTCTCGATCTGGACGCGGGCGCGTCCCGGTCCGTGGATTTTCATCCTAGCGCGGCTGCGCGTTATTGTTCAAAGGCCGCATCGACCGGCACCCGATAGCCGTTGGCCAAGCGGTTGGTTTCATTCGCCATGCCGACCACCGCCATCAGCTCGCCGAACATCGCCTCGGTCATGCCGGCCTTGCGCGCATTCGCGGTGTGGCTCGCGATGCAATAGTCGCAGCCATTGGTGACACTGACCGCGACGTAGATCATCTCCTTGGTCAGCGCATCGAGCGCGCCCGGCCGCATGACCTCCTTCACGCTCTCCCAGGTGCGCTTGAGCAGCACCGGATCGCGCGCAAGGTATTTCCAGAAATTGTTCACGTCCGGCACGTTGCGGGTAGCCTTGATGTCGTCAAACACCGCGCGGACGGCCGGCGAGGCATCGGCATAGTCGATGGGTGGCGGGATGGACATGCTGATTCTCCGTCGTGGCAGAGCATGATCCCGAAAGTGGGAACCGGTTTTCGGAAAAGATCATGCTCAAACAGAAAGCTAGGCCATGATCCGACTCAATCGAAGCGGATCGTGGCCCGGCGGTCGCGGAGCGGTCTAGCAGGCGGCGCCCGGGCCTGCGCAAGCCCATTCCAGCGCAATTGCCCTCGAATGCCTTTTTGCCGCCGCAATGGTTTCCCGACTTTGCCTTGGTCGGGTGTTGCCTTTCCATCGTGGATTCCTTGATGGGGGTGATCAATGGATACGATCGAGCTTTATCGCGCACAGGCCGACGATTGCCTGCGGCGGGCCGACAGCGACACCAACGAAAACGACAAGCCGCTCTGGGTCACGCTGGCCCAGTCCTGGCTGCAGCTCGCCGAAGATGCCGACCGGATCAGCAGCGACGCCCGGACCGCCAAGCTCGAACGCGCCGTTGCAGACGCGCTCATCTAAACCAGCGAATAGCCGTTTTCATTTCGCACTCGTTCATCCTCATGGTGAGGAGCGAGGCCGAGGGCCGAGCGTCTCGAACCATGAGGCCCCGTCGTCATGCCGGTAAGACCCGGGCCACCCTCGCCCTTCGAGACGCCGCCTGCGGCGGCTCCTCAGGGTGAGGGGTGGAGAGGTCGCGTTTCAGCGTGGGCTCTAAACCCAGCCGCCCTTGGCCATCATTGCCGCGGCCGCGAGGATGACGACGACGCCGATCAGCTCGACATGCAGGATCGAGCGGACGGTCTTCAGTTTCCTGTCGCTCACCGCCGGCGCCTGCCCTGCCCGCACCGCCTTGCGCCATGACAGGCATTCGATGGTCGGCACTGCCGACATTACGGCCACCAGAATGAACACCGAGAATTTGGTCAGGAACGCGTGGCTCGAAAAGTAATAGGCCGCGCCCTTCTCGAAATAGAACACGCGCAAGAGCCCGACGATCAGCAGCATGGTAGCCGAACCGCCGAGCACGGCATCGGCGACGAGCAATCGGATCGCGTTCGCGCGCGTGAGCTCGTGGCGAATCAGCACGAACTCCACCGCCAGCGCCGACACCAGCGTGAACGCCGCAAGGTGATGCAGGAAGGCGAAGAGCGTAGACATGATTCTGAAATCCTCCGCTGCGTCATATAGATGGCAACATTGCAGGCACAACCGGCGTCTGGGAACAAACGCGGCGCAATTGCGTTCTTAAACTGGTGGTTTTGAGCGAGGGAGGGTCGCCATGCCTTTCGCCCGTGTGCGGCGATTTTATCTGACTCCGCCGTCGTTATGGATCTTTGCCATTTCAGTCGTGCTCGCCGTAATAGCCGTGCTGGTGAACTACCGGTACATTGGCCTGTTCCGATTGCCCTACGCGTTTCCAGTTCTCCTCCTCGGCTATGTTTTGCTGGTGATCGGCTGCTTGTTCCGCCGCGTGTAATCGGCTGCCCGGAATCTTGTTCAGGTTCCCTCGCCGCGGAAATTTCATCGGGCCAGCGCACAAAAGGCGCTCTTGGTCGCTACGTGGCTGTGCTCGCGTATCACAGTCAGTGAAAGGAGCAGCCAATGCCGGTGAAACCTATCCCTGAGGGCTATCATACCGCCACGCCCTATCTCGTCGTGCGCGGCGCCGACAAGACCGTCGAATTCCTCAAGAAGGCGTTCGGCGCCCAGCCGTCGTTTGAGCCCATGATGCGGCCCGATGGCAAGATCATGCACGCCGACCTCAAGATCGGCGACTCGCATGTGATGATCTCGGAGGCGAGCGACCAGCATCCGGCGATGCCGGCGATGGTCCACCTCTATGTGCCGAACGTCGACGCCGTCTATCAGCGTGCCATCGCCGCCGGCGGCACCTCGGCGATGGAGCCGATGGACCAGTTCTATGGGGACCGCGGCGGCAGCGTGAAGGATCCCTCCGGAAACCACTGGTACATCGCGACGCATATCGAGGATGTCGGCATGGCGGAGCTCAAGAAGCGCGCCGAGGCGATGTACAAGCAGAAGGGCAAGGCGGCGTAGCCACGAATCCGTAGCCCGCATGGAGCGGAGCGAAATGCGGGGCGATCGGACCTTGTTATTCCCGGATTTCGTTCGCTCCATCCGGGCTACGCTCAAGGGGCGGCGCTGATCAACCGCCGCGCCGCTCCCTCACACCGGCAAGTTGTCGTGCTTGCGTCCCGGCAGCTCGACCCGCTTGCCGCGCAGCATCGCCAGCGCCCTGGCGATCCGCGCGCGGGTCGCCCGCGGCAGGATCACGTCGTCGATATAGCCGCGCTCGGCGGCGGCAAACGGCGACAGGAACCGCTCCTCGTATTCCCTGGTGCGCGCGGCGATCTTGTCAGCATCGCCGGCGTCGGCGCGGAAGATGATCTCGACCGCGCCTTTTGCTCCCATGACGGCAATTTGCGCCGTCGGCCAGGCGTAGTTGACGTCGCCGCCGATGTGCTTCGACGCCATCACGTCATAGGCGCCGCCGAACGCCTTGCGGGTGATGACGGTGACCAGCGGCACCGTGCACTGGCTGTAGGCGAACAAGAGCTTCGAGCCGTGCTTGATCAGCGCGCCGTATTCCTGGTTGGTGCCGGGCAAAAATCCCGGCACGTCCACAAAGGTCACGATCGGGACGTTGAAGGCGTCGCAGAAGCGCACGAAGCGCGCGGCCTTGCGGCTCGCGTCGATGTCGAGCACGCCCGCAAGCACCATCGGCTGGTTGGCCACGAAGCCCGCGGTGCGGCCGCCAATGCGCCCGAAACCGGTGACGATGTTCTTGGCGAACGCCTCGCCGAGCTCGAAGAAGTCGCCCTCGTCGGCGACCTTCAGGATCAATTCCTTGATGTCGTAGGGCTTGTTCGGATTGCCCGGCACCAGCGTGTCGAGCGAGGCGTCTTCGCGCGTGACGTCGTCACCGCTCGGCCATTCCGGCACGCCGGCCTCGTTGTTCGCCGGCAGGAAGTCGATCAGCCGGCGCATCTGGAGGAGGCATTCGAGGTCGGAGTCATAGGCGCCGTCGGCGACGCCGGATTTCTGCGTGTGCACCGACGCGCCGCCCAGCTCCTCGGCGGTGACCTGCTCGTTGGTGACGGTCTTCACCACATCGGGGCCGGTGACGAACATGTAGCTGGTGTCGCGCACCATGAAGGTGAAGTCGGTCATCGCCGGCGAATAGACGTCGCCGCCCGCGCACGGGCCCATGATGACGCTGATCTGCGGGATGACGCCCGACGCGATCACGTTGCGCTTGAACACCTCGCCGTAACCGCCTAGCGCTGCCACGCCTTCCTGGATGCGGGCGCCGCCGGCGTCGAACAGGCCGACGATCGGCGCCCTCGCCTTCATCGCCATGTCCTGGATCTTTGTGATCTTGCCGGCGTGGGTTTCCGAGAGCGACCCGCCGAACACCGTAAAATCCTTGGCGAAGACGAAAACGGTGCGGCCGTTGACCGTGCCCCAGCCGGTGACGACGCCGTCGCCGGGGATCTTCTGCGCGCCCATGCCGAACTCGCTGGTACGGTGCTCGACAAACATGTCGAACTCCTCGAACGAGCCCTTGTCCATCAGCAGGTCGATGCGCTCGCGCGCGGTGAGCTTGCCGCGCTGGTGCTGCGCCTCGACCCGCGCCGCGCCGCCGCCTTCTCGCGCCCGGGCGCGGCGCTGTTCGAGCTTGTCGAGAATCTCTTTCATTGCTGCCCCGCCGTCGGGAATCCCTAATCAGAAATGAATAGCACGGATCGTTTCACATTTGTTCCAGCGTCAGCGCCGCCTTCACAGCGACAAACTTCCGTGTTCTGCATGGGCGGGCGGGACCGATTGAAGGGGGTACCATGAAGACAACGATCGCAGCCGCGGCCCTCGCCGCGAGCCTGGCTTTTGCACCGACCGCCGCGCGGGCCGACCGCGCGGTGAATACCGGGCTCGGCGTGGGCACCGGCCTTTTGGTGTTCGGTCCGGTGGGCGCTGTCGTCGGCGGCGTTGTGGGCTACACCGCCGGCCACGGCATTGCCCGCTCGTGGGGCGTTTCCGGGCAACACCGCCGGCCGGCGCGAAAAGTCCGGCCCAGCACGCAAGACTAGGACCTGTTCGCCGGCGCCTCAGCGTTGCAGCGAGGCGATCTGCCGATTGGCGAACGTCAGGCGCTCGGACTGCAGGCGGATGACATAGGTCGTGAGCGCCAGCGCCTCTTCCGGGTGTGCTCGCATGAATTCATCGAAAGCCGCGTGGCTGAGCGACCACACGATCGCCCCGGGAGCTGCGAGCAGGTTGGCCGAGCGCGGCACATCGAGGAAGAAACCGACCTCGCCGACCAGCGTGTGCGCGCCGAAGACGCGCACGCGCAACGCCGGATGATCGCGCATTTCCAACGTGACGCTTACCGGCCCGCGCTCGATGAAAATCAGGCTGTCGGTTGGATCGCCCTGCCGGCACAGGTATGAACTGGAGTCACGGGGCGCCGGCGTCATGCGGTCAAAAAGCGCCTGCGCATACTTGCGCGAGCCGACCACCTCAGTCAGCCAGTCGACCATCGAGCGATGCAGGCCGACCGACACTTCAGACGTCGCCAGCAGGGCTTCCTCGGCCTCTTCCAGCGCCGTGTCGAGATTATCAGGGCAGCGAACGCTTTCGTCGAGCCCAGCCCTGGTGCTCAGAATATTCGCCGCCATCGGCGACATGGCGACCATGGCCTGACGAATCCCGTTCTTGCGCAACAACTCGCGGATCTTCGTAAAAGAGGCGCCAGCCGAGGAGTTGATACCGGTGACGCCGGTAAAATCAAAGATCACTTCTTGCAGCCGCCGTTCGGCCACCAGGGTCGTCACCCGTTCCAGCACAGAATAGGCCGAGCCGAAGAACAGGTAGCCCGACAACTCCAGGACCTGCACCTGTCCGCCATGCTCCGAAAGGAACGTGCTCTCGCCCCGCGAGCGCACCAGCGAGGACGATCGCTCGTCTAGCCCGAACTGGTGGCGGACAACCCGGATGCGGCTGACATCGACGGCAAAGATGACGCAGCCCGCGAGCATGCCGAACAGCAGCGCCTGCAGAAAGCCGAAGTTCGACGTGATCGAGGACGATCGCGACGATCACGAGCCAATCCAGCAGCGGGAGGCTGTGGCGGCTGAGCCAGCCCCAGTCCCACATCAACCGCGCTCCGAGTTGGAGCAGCAGGCCGCCGAGAACGAAGCGCGGAACGTAGGAAATCACCTGACTGCCGAAAACGAGGACAGCCAGCGCCACCAGCCCGACCACGACGCCGGTCAGACGGCTGGCGCCGCCTGCCGCGATGTTCACAAGCGTGCGGCTGACGGATATGTGGCCGACGAAGCCGCCGGCCAAAGCGGATGCAACATTGGCGAGGCCCTGCACGCGCAGTTCGCGGTCGAGGTCCACGTCGACCTTGGTGGCGAGCTCGATGCTGGTCGAATTGAGCAGGATCGACAGGATCGCCAGAACCGCGACCGCGACCATGTCTCCGGTCACCGGTGCAAGCGCAGTCCAATCGACGAGGGCATAGTCTCCCGTTACCAACGGGAAAACCGGGCGCCCCCCTTCCGGCAGCGAAAACATCAGTGCCCATGCTGTGATCTGGTCGTCCGGCAAGGGGAGCACAGCGAGGACGGCATGCGTCCCTATGATCGCGGCGATCAATGCCAGCGGCAGCACCAAGGGATGCTTCCAGCGCGTGGTCAGGAACCACAGCGCGGCCGCCCACAGAACGGTCGCGCCAGAATCAGGAGCGTGTGCCGCTCGGCAAGCAACGGCAATGTCTGGCCATGACAACGCCACGCCGGTCGTCATGTTGACTGCGCCGGACAGCATCAACCATCCGGTTGCGGCCAGAAAGCCGGCGACCACAGGATAGGGAATAAAGCGAATGAGCTTTCCGAGCCGCCACCAGCCCAACAGGAATAGCGCGAGCCCGGTCAGCAGCGTCGCCAGCCCGAGCAGCGGCCAGAGCCAGCACAAGAGCCTGTTCGGGCGCCATCGCCGCCATGGTCGGCGCCAGGATCACCATCATGGCGGCGAGCACAGCCGTGGTGTTGCTGTCAGGGCCGGCGATGGCCGAGCGGAAGCCGCTGCTTAAGGCGATGATGGTCGCGGTCACCGCCGCGGTAATCAGTGCCGCCGCCACGCCCTGCGACAGGAACGGCTGCAGGGGCCCGGTGAAGATGAAGGCACCGTAGGAGAAACAATAGGCGAGCGACAGCAGCGAGGCCGCAAGACCACCGCCAAGATTGCGCAACGCCTGGATCATGCCTCGCTCGACCAATGTTGAGGGCTTTTGGCTGTGGGTCTCGAATACGACGGCCGGAACCCGCTATTTCTCACGCTCAGACCATACGATATCGATTCGTTTTGTGGGAAGGATTTCGCATTCACGAGCAGGACGAGCTCAAGGGCGCTTGCATCCTCCCGGACGGGGGTCAAAGCGAGATCGCTCGCTTGAGCAAGGTCTTGGTGATCTGCAGGCGCTGCGCAAGATGCCGCGGGTCGCGCACGTCGATGTTCATCGCAAAGATGTAGGGCTTGTTGCTCTGCTCGACCCAGCCCACCAGCCAGCCGAGCGTCGCCTTGCTGCCGGGCTCGACGCCGATGCCGACGGCGCCGGTCTTGCCGCGCAGCGGGCCTAACTCGCTCGGCTCGATATACATGATATCGCGCACGATCTCCTGGCTCCGCGGCGAAACCGGAAGCTCGTTGCGATAAAGCTTCTGCAGGAAGCTGATCTGCTGCATGGCCGAGATGCGCAGCCTGCCGTTGAGCCAGAACATGTCGATCGGCGCACTGCCGATGTCGTGGTTGCCGTAGTTGAATTCGTCGACATAGTGCTGCATCCGCTCGGGACCGATCTTGCGCGCAATCTCCTGATAGGTCGGCAGCGACGACGCCTTGAAGGCCGAGCGCAGCGTGTGGTCCTGGTTCCAGGCGTCGAAGTCGCGCACCACCTTGTCCCAGGGAAACATCGTGGCGTCGGCATCGGCCGCGACGCCGGTCTCGAGCGCGATCAGCGAGTTTGGAATCTTGAACGTCGAGGCCGGCAGGAAGCCGGTTTCCGCCCGCTCGCGGTCGGACACGATGACGCGGCCGCCGCCGGTATCGAGCACCGCGAATGTTCCGGCCGTGCCGAGTTCGGTGAACGCCTCGCCGAGGTCCGGCTGCATCTCGACCCGGGGCTGTTGCTCCCCCTTAGAAGGCGCGAGACCAGCCAGCATGGCGGCTGCGGTGCCAGCGAGAAGGGCGCGTCGGTCGATGGTAGTCATGGCAACTCCTCACGCAGGCGATCATGGTCAACCGCCAAAGTTTGCAAGGAATATGACGCGCACGCCCGCTTATGGATCCGGGCTACCGCAGCTCGAGCACCCGCGCGGCCGCGTGCATCTCCGCCTCGCGGGCGGCACGGCGCTCGAGCGCCTGCTCGTCGCGGCCCCACTGATGCATGTTCCAGTCCTCGTCCACATGAGCGGCCGCCCAGGCGTCCTGGGCGGAGAGACGCCCTTGCGCCATGGCGAGCGCGATCAGCGCCGATCCGGTGAGCGTGGTGATGGCGCTGACCGCGCCGAGCCGCCAGGGCTCCTCGGGGATGGCGCCCGCCGCGGCGGCCAGCGCTTCGTCCGGCTGCGCGACGAACATCACGCCCTCGCCCAGCACGAAACGCGCGCCGAGCGCGTCCCGGGCCCAGGCGATCAGCGGATCCCAATGCCGCGTCTGGAGCTCAACCAAGCCGTCCGGGCTGCCGGCGCGGTAGCAGATGAGGTCGGAGGCCAGAAATTTGGCGACCTCGGCCTGCACCCTCGCGGGCGCATCGGCGACGCCGTCGATGATCGAATTGGCGAGCCGCGTGAGCGGCATCGCCGCCGGGTCGACGACCTCCTGCTGGGCCTCCCACTCGTCCGCCAGCGCCTGCGCCAGGGCCTGCGCGGGCGCCGCCAGCGTCCGGCGTGCCGGCGTCTTCACCGACCGGCCGTCGAGCCGCACGCCGTATCCGCCCGGCTGCCGTTCGACCGCAACCGCCGTGTAGAAGCGCCGCCGGAGCTGCGGCCGCATGGCGCGGCGGGCCGCCTCGGTCGGGTCGAGCGGCTGGTTCTGAAAGATATCGTCGAAGATGTCGCGCATGTCCGGCCCCCGGACCTATCAGCCGCTCCAGCGGAAGGTCAACAAGCTTGATATTTCAGATGCTTAGATCAAAGTCCTGCAGCTTGTATCAAACCAATGTGAAAGGCGCCGCCGCACTGTGGCCGTGCTGCATCGCCATTAAGGTCTGCGACACGAATAACTCTGCCAGTGCCTTGGAACTGGTGGAATTTTAGCCTTGAGGCCGTTAAATTGCGCCCCGGATTCGGCGCCATAAGCCGCACCACAAGGGAAAGACCGGCCGACGCCTGCTCGCGGGACAACCATACGCGTCGCGACAGGGGTACGGGCACGAGGAGTCAATGAGGAATACCGACATTGCGGCACCCGACTACTTCCACAAAGTCGTGGATTGCCAATGGGCATGCCCGGCGCACACCCCCGTCCCTGAATACATCCGGTTGATCGCGGCGGGCCGTTTCAACGACGCCTACATGGTCAACTGGAAGTCGAACGTGTTCCCGGGAATCCTCGGGCGCACCTGCGACCGTCCCTGCGAGCCGGCCTGCCGGCGCGGGCGCGTCGAGAAGGACCCGGTCGCGATCTGCCGCCTCAAGCGTGTCGCCGCCGACTACAAGGACGACATCACCGACCGGCTTCCCAAGCCGGCGATCATCAAGAACGGCAAGCGCATTGCGCTCATCGGCGGCGGGCCGGCCTCGCTCACGGTCGCCCGCGACCTCGCGCCGCTGGGCTACTCCTGCACGATCTTCGATCAGGACCCCAGGGCGGGCGGCATGATCCGCACCCAGATCCCGCGCTTCCGCCTGCCGGAAACGATCATCGACGAGGAGTGCGGCTACATCCTCAACCTCGGTGCCGAATTCGTCGGCGGCAAGCGCATCGACAGCCTGAAGGCGTTGCTGGCGGAAGGCTGGGACGCGGTCTTCGTCGGCTCCGGCGCGCCGCGCGGGCGCGAACTCGACATTCCCGGCCGCAAGGAAGCCGCCGCCAACATCCATATCGGCATCGACTGGCTGTCCTCGGTCTCGTTCGGCCACATCAGCAAGATCGGCAAGCGCGTCATCGTGCTCGGCGGCGGCAACACTGCGATGGACTGCTGCCGCTCGTCGCGCCGGCTCGGCGGCGAGGACGTGAAGGTGATCGTGCGCTCCGGCTTCGAGGAGATGAAGGCGTCCCCCTGGGAGAAGGAGGACGCCATGCACGAGGACATCCCGATCCTCAATTTCCTGGTGCCGAAGGAATTCACCCACGAGAACGGCAAGCTCACCGGCGTCATGTTCGAGAAGGTGAAGGCCGAATACGACGCCAAGGGCCGCCGCAATCTGGTGCCGTCGGGCGAGCCCGACCAGCATTTCGAATGCGACGACGTGCTGGTCGCGATCGGCCAGGAGAACGCCTTCCCCTGGATCGAGCGCGACATCGGCATCGAGTTCGACAAATGGAACATGCCGAAGGTCGATCCCAAGACCTTCGTCTCGACCAATCCGAAGGTGTTCTTCGGCGGCGACTCCGCCTTCGGCCCCAAGAACATCATCTGGGCGGTGGCGCACGGCCACGACGCCGCGCTCTCGATCGACAAGCTCTGCCGCGGCGAGGACATCAACGACCGGCCGGTGCCGATGGTCGAGATCGTCAGCCAGAAGATGGGCATCCACGAGTGGAGCTACGACAACGACATCGCGCTCGACAAGCGCTACCGGGTGCCGCTGCGCGACAAGGTGGTGGCGCTGCGCGACATCAAGGCGGAGGTCGAGCTCGGCTTCGACCTCGAGCACGGCCTCAAGGAGACGCAGCGCTGCCTCAACTGCGATGTGCAGACGGTATTCGAGTCTAAGCTCTGCATCGAGTGCGACGCCTGCGTCGACATCTGCCCGATGGACTGCATTACCTTCACCGAGAACGGCGAGGAAGCCGACCTGCGCGCGCGCCTCAAGGCGCCGGCGATGAACCTTACGCAGGACCTCTATGTCGCCGACGGGCTCAAGACCGCCCGCGTCATGGTGAAGGACGAGGACGTATGTTTGCACTGCGGGCTGTGCGCGGAGCGCTGCCCGACTGGCGCCTGGGACATGAAGAAGTATCTGATTGATATGACGAACGCGGATGACCTATGTCGAACAAGACACCAATCAGCAGCGTAAACGACTTCGTCGTCCGGTTCGCTAACGTCAACGGTTCCGGCTCGGCCAGCGCCAACGAGCTGTTCGCCCGTTCGGTGCTGCGCATGGGCGTGCCGGTGTCTCCGCGTAACATCTTCCCGTCCAACATCCAGGGCCTGCCCACCTGGTACGAGGTGCGCATCACCGAGGCGGGCCACCTCGGCGCCCGCGGCGGTGTCGATCTCATGGTCGCAATGAACCCGCAGACCTGGGACAAGGACCTCGCGATGATCGAGCCGGGCGGCTACCTGTTCTATGACTCGACCAAGCCGCTGCCGCCGTCGAAATTCCGCTCCGACATCACCGTCATCGGCGTGCCGCTGACCGCGATCTGCAACCGCGAATACACCGATCCGCGCCAGCGCCAGCTGTTCAAGAACATCATGTATGTCGGCGCGCTCTCGGCACTGCTCGACATGGACGTGAAGGCGATCGAGCAGCTCATTTCCGAGCAGTTCAAGGGCAAGGAGAAGCTGTTCGACGCCAACAAGAACGCGCTGCATCTCGGGCGTGACTGGGCATTGCTCAATCTCGAATGCCCGATCGGGCTACGCCTGCAGCGGTCCGACAAGGTCGGCGACCGCATCTTCATGGAAGGCAACGCCGCCGCCGCACTCGGCGCCATCTATGGCGGCGCGACCGTGTGCGCCTGGTATCCGATCACGCCCTCGTCCTCGCTGGCCGATGCCTTCACCAGCTATTGCCGGCGGCTGCGGGTCGACCCCGAGACCAAGAAGAGCACGGTCGCCATCGTGCAGGGCGAGGACGAGCTCGCCTCGATCGGCATCGTCGTCGGCGCCGCCTGGAACGGCGCCCGCGCCTTCACCGCGACCTCAGGCCCCGGCATCTCGCTGATGACGGAGTTCCTGGGGCTTGCCTACTTCGCGGAGATTCCGGCCGTGCTGTTCGACGTCCAGCGAGCCGGCCCCTCGACCGGCATGCCGACGCGAACGCAGCAATGCGACATCATCTCCTGTGCCTATGCCTCGCATGGCGACACCAAGCACGTGCTGCTGTTCCCCGAGGATCCGGCCGAGACATTCGATATGTCCGCGCAGGCATTCGACCTTGCCGACCGCTTGCAGACCCCGATCTTCGTCATGCTCGACCTCGACATCGGCATGAACCACCGGCTTTGCCGCCCGCTGGCCTGGGACGACGAGCGCAAATACGACCGCGGCAAGGTGATGACCGCCGAGATGCTCGACGCCGGCAAGGAATTCGGCCGCTACCTGGACGTGGACGGCGACGGCATTCCGTTCCGCACCTATCCCGGTACCCACCCGACCAAGGGCGCTTATTTCACGCGCGGCACCTCGCGCGACCGCTATGCGCGCTACACCGAGGAAGGCGCGCCTTACGCCGACAACATGCAGCGGCTCCTGCGCAAGTTCGAGACCGCCAAGGACCTGGTGCCGCGGCCGTTGATGGCCAATTCCGACAAGCCGACGCGCTACGGCGTCATCTACTATGGCTCGACGGCGCCGGCGATGGACGAGGCCAACCTCACGCTCAAGGCCGCCGGCAAGCACCTCGACCTGCTGCGCGTGCGCGCCTTCCCGTTCCATCACACGGTCGAGGATTTCATCGCCGACCATGATTTCGTGTTCGTGGTCGAGCAGAACCGCGACGCGCAGCTGCGCTCGCTGATCGTCAACGAATGCGGCATCGATCCGGCGCGGCTGGTCCCGATCCTGCACTATGACGGCACCCCCATCACTGCCCGCTTCATCGCCAACGCCATCGGCGAGCGCCTCGACGCGCTCAAGGTGACCCCGCTGCGCAAGGTTGTGTCATGACCTACATCGCCAAACCGAAATTCCACCACCCGTCGCTGCCGAAGAATTCGCTGGGCTACACCCATCGTGATTACGAGGGCAAGGTCTCGACGCTCTGCGCTGGCTGCGGACACGATTCGATCACCGCGTCGATCATCGAGGCCTGCTTCGAGCTCGCGATCGAGCCGCACCGGGTGGCGAAGATTTCCGGCATCGGCTGCTCGTCCAAGACCACCGACTACTTCCTCAACGCTTCGCACGGCTTCAACTCGGTGCACGGGCGCATGCCGTCGGTGCTCACCGGCGCCAATCTCGCCAACCGCGACCTGATCTATCTCGGCGTGTCGGGCGACGGCGACAGCGCCTCGATCGGGATCGGCCAGTTCGCGCACGCCATGCGCCGCGGCGTCAACATGACCTACATCGTCGAGAACAACGGCGTGTACGGCCTCACCAAGGGCCAGTTCTCGGCCACCGCCGACCGCGGCTCGAAATCGAAGCGCGGCCTCACCAACAACGACAACGCCATCGACCTCGTGGCCATGGCGCTGCAGCTTGGCGCGACCTACGTTGCGCGCGCCTTCTCGGGCGACAAGACCCAGCTTGTGCCGCTGATCAAGGCGGCGATCGAGCATCAGGGCGCGGCACTGATCGACGTGATCTCGCCCTGCGTGGCCTTCAACAACCACGCCGGCTCGACCAAGAGTTTCGACTATGTGCGCGAGCACAACGAAGCGGTGAACCGGCTCGACTTCATCTCGGGCCGCGCGCCGATCCAGGTCAGCTACGATCCGGGCTCGACCCAGGTCGTCGAGCAGCACGATGGATCGCGGCTGGTGCTCAAGAAGGTCGCCGCCGACTACGATGCCCATGACCGCGTCGGCGCCATGAACTTTCTCGCGCACCACGCCGCCAAGGGTCAGATCGTGACCGGCCTGATCTTTGTGGACAGCGATCCCGAGGACCTCCACCGGCACTTCAACACGGTCGACAAGCCGCTCAACGCGCTTTCCGAAAAAGACCTGTGCCCGGGTTCCGCGACGCTTGAGAAGATCAACGCCAGCCTGCGCTAGCCGCGCGCCTTGCCGCCGCGTGCCGATGATTGGCCTGCTGCTTGGCTTCACGCCGGCGCGCATGCAGGATCGGCTCGGTGTAGCCGTTGGGCTGCACCGTGCCTTTGAAGACCAGATCACACGCGGCCTTGAAGGCGATCGAATGGGCGAGATCGGGCGCCATCGGCCGGTAAGCGGGATCGCCGGCATTCTGCCGGTCGACGACTGCCGCCATCCGCATCATCCTCTGCAGCACCTGGGCCTTGGTGGTGACGCCGTGGCGCAGCCAATTAGCGATGTGCTGGCTGGAGATGCGCAACGTCGCACGGTCCTCCATCAGCCCGACGTTGTTGATGTCGGGCACCTTCGAGCAGCCAATGCCCTGATCGATCCAGCGCACGACATAGCCGAGGATGCCCTGCGCGTTGTTATCAAGCTCGTTCTCGATCTCCTCCGGCGACCAGTTCGGGCGGTCCGCGACCGGAATGGTGAGGATGTCATCGAGGCTGGCGCGCTTGCGTGACCTCAGCTCAGCCTGCCGCTGCGCGACGTTGATCTTGTGGTAGTGCGTGGCGTGCAAGATCGCCGCTGTCGGCGACGGCACCCAGGCGGTGTTGGCGCCGGCCTGTACATGGGCGATCTTCTGCTCGAGCATCGCGGACATCAAGTCCGGCATCGCCCACATGCCCTTGCCGATCTGCGCGTGTCCGGGCAACCCGCAGGCGAGCCCGATATCCACGTTCCAGTCCTCGTAGGCCTTGATCCAGGGCTGCACCCGCATCTCCGCCTTGCGGATCATCGGGCCTGCCTCCATCGCCGTGTGAATCTCGTCTCCGGTTCGGTCGAGGAACCCGGTGTTGATGAAGAACACACGGGATTTCGCGGCCCGGATGCATTCCTTCAGATTGACGGTCGTACGCCGCTCCTCGTCCATGATGCCCATCTTGATGGTATTGCGGCCGAGCCCGAGCAGGTCTTCGACTGAAGCGAACAGCTCGTCTGCGAAGGCGACTTCTTCCGGCCCGTGCATCTTGGGCTTGACGATATAGATCGAGCCGGTACGGCTGTTGCGAAGCTTGCTCGTGCGTCGGAGGTCATGGATTCCGATCAGCGATGTGACGACGGCATCGATGATGCCCTCCGGCACCAGGTTGCCGTCATGGTCGAGCATGCCCTCATCCGGCATCAGGTGCCCGACATTGCGCACCAGCATCAGGCTGCGGCCGTGAAGCGCAAGCTCGCCGCCCTCGGGACGCCGGTAGACGCGATCCGGCGCGAGCCGCCGGGTCATTGATGTCCCGCCCTTTTGGAACGTCTCGACCAGCGTGCCCTTCATCAGGCCCAGCCAATTACGATAGGCCGCAACCTTGTCCTCCGGGTCGACCGCCGCAATCGAATCCTCCAGATCCATGATCGTCGTCAGCGCTGCCTCGAGCACGACGTCGGCGATGCCGGCGGGGTCGGTCTTGCCGGTCGGATGGGTGCGGTCGATCACGATCTCCACGTGGAGACCAGAGTTGACGAGCAGAATAGCGCTCGGAGCGTCCGCATCGCCGCGATAGCCGGCGAATTTGGCAGCGTCGGCGAGGCCGACCTTGGCGCCGCCGGCAAGCTCAAGCACCAGGCCCCCGTTGACGACGGCGTAGTTGCGCGCGTTCGCATGTGAACCCGCGCTGAGCGGCGCGATTTCATCGAGAAAGGCGCGCGCCCTGTTAACCACCTGGGCACCGCGCACGGGATCGTACGCGCCGCTGCGGTTGCGGCCGCCGTTCTTCGCTATGGCGTCGCTGCCGTAGAGCGCGTCGTAGAGCGAGCCCCAGCGGGCATTCGCGGCATTGAGTGCATAGCGCGCGTTCATCACGGGCACGACCAGTTGAGGGCCGGCGACCCGCGCGATCTCGTCGTCAACATTCGCCGTATCGACCTTGAAATCCGGGCCTTCGGGCACGAGGTAGCCAATGTCACGGAGGAATGCCGTATACGCTGCGCGGTCGAGCGGCCGGCCGCGGTGCTCTCGGTGCCAGGCATCGATCCTGGATTGCAGTTCGTCACGCGTCCGCAGCAGCGCGCGGTTCTGCGGCGCCAGGCGGCGCACAAGCCTGTCGAGACCCGCCCACAACGCGCCTGCCTCGATACCGGTGCCGGGCAGCACCTCCTGCTCAACGAAGTCGTGGAGCACCTTGGCGACTTTCAGGCCCTCGAATGGCGTGCGCTGGATCTGCGTCATCGCTCGCTCCCTCTTCGGCTCCCCGGCACATCGCAGGGAAGGCTTTGTGGGCACATCGCTTTCGATCAAGCGGCGACGGCTTGGTTGATCCCTGCCGCCACAACGTCGGACACGATGATGTATCGTGTCAGTGCCTTGTACCGGCTCTCCATCGCCCGCTCGCGCCACACGATGGTGGCCTCCTGGTAGCTGTCGAATGGACCGTGCAACCGCGCTGTACCGTCGACCGGCCTTGTGAAGTCGATGTCTCCGTAGTCCGCTCCGATCACCCAGAATTGCCTGTGCATGGGGGTCTTCCTTCTGTGCTGAACTATGTTGGTTGGGAATGAGAGCGCTCCACGGAACGCTCGCTTGCGCACATCACTCCGCTGCGACCTGACGACCGAGCTCAACGAACTGCTGCAACTCGGTCGAGCCGGCCATGGCGACCGTGGAGGACTCGCCGGCCGAGATCGCCATGGCGACCGCGTCGAAGTAACCGGTTCCGACCTCGCGCTGGTGGCGGACCGCGGTGAAGCCCATGGACTGCGCCTCGAACTCGCGCTCCTGGACCTCCGTGTAGGCGCCCATGCCGCGCCGCACATAGCCTTTGGCGAGCTCGAACATCGATAGGTTCAGGGTGTGGAAGCCAGCCAACGTCACGAACTGGAATTTGTAGCCGATGTCCGCGATCTGCTCCTGGAACGTCTCGATCGTGTTGGCATCGAGCCTGGCGCGCCAGTTGAAGGACGGCGAGCAATTGTAGGCGAGCAGCTTGCCTGGGAACTGCCGGTGCACCTCAGCCGCAAACTCGCGAGCCTCTCCGAGGTCGGGCGTGGCGGTCTCCCACCAGATCATGTCGCAGTACGGCGCGTAAGCGAGGCCGCGCGCGACGGCGTGCTCGACTGAATGGTGGTTGCCTTGCTTGAGGCGGTAGAAGCCCTCCGCGGTCCGGTCTCCGGCGATCCACTTGGCGTCGCCGTCATCGATGTCGGAAGTGATGAGGGTCGCCGAATGCGCATCCGTGCGCGCCATGACGATCGTGTCCGTGCGCGCGATGTCGGCGGCGAGCCGGGCGGCATTGAGCGTTCGGATGAAGCTGGCGGTCGGCACCAGCACCTTGCCGCCGAGATGTCCACACTTCTTCTCGGAGGCGAGTTGGTCCTCGAAGTGGACGCCGGCGGCGCCCGCCTCGATCATCGCCTTCATCAGCTCGAAGGCATTGAGCGGCCCGCCGAAACCAGCCTCCGCATCGGCGACGATCGGGGCCAGCCAGTACGTGGACCGGTCGTCCTCCAGCGAGGCGATCTGATCGGCGCGCAGCAGCGCGTTGTTAATTCGCTTCACCACCTCCGGCACCGAGGAGGAAGGATAGAGCGACTGATCCGGGTACATCTGCCCGGCATTGTTGCCGTCGGCGGCCACCTGCCAGCCGGACAGGTAGATCGCCTCAAGCCCGGCTTTCACCTGCTGGACGGCCTGATTGCCTGTCACCGCGCCGAGCGAGCGGACGAAGGGCCGCTCCTCGAGCAGCTTCCACAGCCGCGCGGCCCCGAGCCTGGCCAGCGTGTGCTCGACGTGGACACTGCCGGCGAGTCTCCGGACGTCCAGCTGCGAGTAGTCGCGTTTGATACCCTGGTACCGGCTGACTGCTGTTGGATTGATCATCGCTTGTGGTCCTTGTCTCGTGGCTGCACCGCGCGGAATCACTTTCAGATATTGACAACTCCGTTCTCAACGAGTAACGGGTGCAACGCAATAAGGTTCTGAAAAGACCGAGGAAACGTTGAAAAGGCACGACTATTTTACAATATCGACTTTGTAAAATGTCACGATTGTTGCACTTCACCGAGGTGCTGCGATGAAGACGATGCAAATTGGCGGCAAGCTCCGCAGACTTCGGCAAGAGCGGCGCTTAACGCAGACCGACATGGCGCGGGAGCTGGGCATCTCGCCCAGCTACCTCAATCTGATCGAGAGTAATCGCCGTCCGGTGACGGTGCGCGTGCTGGTGCAGCTGGCCGACAAGCTCCGCGTCGAGATCGCGAGCCTCGCCACCGACAGCGACGAGCGACTGTCCAGCGAGCTGATGGAGGCGTTGTCGGATCCGATCTTCGAGGAACACGACGTGAAGGCGAGCGACGTACGTGAGCTCGTTGCCACGCTTCCCAGCTTGGGCCATGCGCTGCTGGCGCTGTACCGCTCGCATCATCATGGCGCGAGTGCCGTAACCAACCCCGCGGCCGGAACGCTTGACGCATCGTCCGAACCGGGGCTGACCGGTCTGCCGACCGAGGAGGTCACCGACTTCATCGAGCAGCGGGCGAACCACTTCGAAGCCATCGAGACTGCCGCCGAGCAGCTCTGGCACGACAACGGCATCGCGCTGCACACCCTGCACCACGACCTGATCCGGGTGTTGAGCCAGAAGCTCGCCGTCCAGGTCGAGATCGTGCCCACCGCGCGCATGCCGGGCCTGTTGCGCAACTATAATCCGCTGACGCGGCGCCTGGAGCTGTCCGAGATGCTCCCGCTGCCGAGCCGCACCTTCCAGCTTGCTCACCAAATCGCCTTCCTCGCCCACCGGCCGCTGCTGGAGCTGCTGTCGGCCGGCGGCAAGTTCACTTCGCCGGCCTCCGACGCGCTCGCTCGCAGCGCGCTCGCCAACTATTTCGCCGCCGCCGTCATGATGCCGTACGACCGCTTCATCGAGGCCGCACGCGCCACCCGCCACGACATCGAGGTGCTGCAGAGCCGGTTCGGCGTCTCCTTCGAGCAGGTCTGCCATCGGCTCACCACGCTGCGCCGGTCCGGCAGCGAGGGCATCCCGTTCCATCTCATCCGCGTCGACATCGCGGGCAACATCTCCAAGCGCTTCTCCGGCTCCGGCATTCACATCGCCCGCTTCGGCGCCGCCTGCCCGCGCTGGAATGTCTACGATGCATTCACGACGCCGGGCATGATCCGGGTCCAGGTCAGCGCGATGCCGGATGGCCAGACCTTCTTCTGCCTCGCCCGCACCGTGGATGCATCCGGCCGTACCGGCGTGCGCACCGGCCTGCAGCAGCGGCTGAAGAAGCGTGCGATCGCGCTCGGCTGTGCGATCCATCACGCGCGCGACATCGTCTACGCGGATGGGCTCGACCTCGAGGACAAGCAGATTGTCACCCCGATCGGCGTCTCCTGCCGCACCTGTCCGCGCACCGACTGCGGGGAGCGCGCGAGCCCGCCGCTGGCGCACCAACTCGACGTCGACGAGAACCGGCGCGGCTACTCCCCCTACATGGTGGCGTGATGGGCTAATTCGCGTTCGCGCATTCGCGTATGTAGGCCTGGAGCTGCCTGCCGCGCAGCCCGTCGCTGCGGCCCTGGTGCTGGCAACCGATGACCCGGTCGCTTTGGGTGTTGAGCCGCGGCGGGATATACACGCCCGGCGGCGGCGACTGCCCGAGCGGGCCGTTGATGATCGGCGGCGGCGGGGGCGGCGGCAATGGCGCGGGGATGCGGTTTTCCAGCGCCGGCGGTGTCGGAATGATCTGCGCCGCGGCGGGTGCCGCAACCAAGGCCAACGCCAGGCCAACAGCAGGTGCGAGACGACCGTGCATGGCAGTTAGATAGACATGGTTGTGCGCTGTGGCCAGACTAGCGCTTCTGTTCAAGCGGCGCATGGCCTGAGAGCTTGGCGAGTTCCGCCTGCCGCGCGATCTCGCGGTGCATGAACTCGGCGAATTTCTCCGGCGTATTGTCGACCGGGATCGTCATACCGAGGGGATCGAGACGCTGGCGGAACGCCGGCGAATTGATGGCCTCGTTAAGGTGCTTGTTGAGGAACGCGATGATCGGCGCCGGAGTCTTGCCGGGCGCAGCGAGCCCGACAAATCCCCGATGGTCGAAGCCGGCGAAGCCGAGCTCGGTCATGGTGGGTATGTCGGGCCAGTTGGCCATGCGTTGTGGGCTCGCGACGGCGAGCGCGCGCACCTTGCCGCCCTCATGCAGCGGCCGGGCGTTGGAATAGAAAACGAAAGCGCCCTGCACCTCGCCGGTCACCACCGCGGCGGCGGCGGGGCCGGACCCGCGATAAGGCACCTGCACGATGCTGGTCTTGGCCAGCGCGTTAAGCTGCGTGACCGAGATCGCCGGCGAGGTCGCGGGACCAGAGGTTCCGAAGCTCACCTTGGTTGGGTTCGCCTTGGCGTCAGCGACGATGTCCGCAACCGTCTTGTAGGGTAGATTGGCATTGACGATGAGGACCAGCGGCGGTCCGTCGGACACCATGCCGATGAGGGCGAAGTCCTTGATGGGGTCGTAGGGCACCGAGAGATAGTGCAGATTCTGCACGTCGGCCAGCGCATTGACGAGCAGCGTATATCCATCAGGCTCCGCCCGCAGGACCGACTGCGCTCCGGTGACGCCCGACGCACCGGGACGGTTCTCGACCACGATGGATTGGCCAATCCGCGCCTGCATCTCGGCGGCCAGCATGCGGCCCGGGACATCGGACAGCCCGCCCGCCGCAAACGGCACGACGAAGGTGATCGGGCGATTGGGATAGCTTTGAGATCGCGCGTCCGGGGCCAAACCCATGCCGGCGAGAAGGCCGAAGACTACCAGGGTGAATCGGCGTGTCGTCATCATCACTCTCTCCTCTGCCGCCTGGGTTCAGCAACTCTGCGCCATCGTGGTGGTACCGACCTACGCTTTCCGGCTACAGAGGTCGAGCGCCGTGGCCAGGTAGATCTTTGCCGCCACCACGCAATCGTCGATCAGCACGTGCTCGCCGAAAGAATGCATGGAAGCGCCACGGCTGTCAGGATGCATTCGCCCGCCCGGCCCGAATGACACGCATGGCACGCCATAGGCCGTAAGATGCACAGTATCGGCGCCAGGCCGACGGATGATCGCAGCCGGCCTTTCCCCTGTCACCCCCGCTTGCGCGACGCCGAGCGCCTGGATGGCCGGCAGGTTCTCGTCCAGCGCGATTGGCGGGTCGCTGACGTACACATGTACGGCCGGTTCAGGCGCACCAGTGCGCGCCATGAAACGGACCAGGGCGCGCCGCAGATCGCGCTTGACGGCGTCGACGGTCTGGCCGGGCACGGTGCGGATGTCGAGATAGAGGCTGCAGGCATGCGGATTGCGCGACAGCCGCCACGGCGCGCCGCCACGGATCGCCGCGATCGTTACGTTGGGATGCTCGCCCATGTAGACATGCGCGGCCTCGTAGTCGCGCGCCCATTGCGCGATATCGGCCTGCAGCTCGTGCATGACCGTGATGGCGTTGACGACGTTCGGCTTGTTGGCAAGCGCCGAATGCGCAATCGTCCCGCCAACCATGATCCGCACCCAGATACAGCCCATATTGGCCACGGCGATACGCATTCCGGTGGGTTCTGCCAGAACCGCGAAATCGGCTGTGACGCCATGGGTCACCAGGTGGCGCGAGCCGACGCCGTAGCCGGAATACTCGATGCCCTGAAACTCCTCGATGGCGGTCTTCTCGATCTCACCGACAACGGCGCCCAACGAGATGTCGCCCGCAAGCCTGATGCCGGCCTTGACGATTGCTTCGATTGCGACCAGCGCCGCAGCCAAACCGCTCTTCATATTGTTGGCGCCGAGTCCGAAGAGCCAGCCGTCGCGCACGATCGCCTTGGGCCTGAATCCGTCGCCCGCGAGATGCTCCTCGTCGCCGGAGTATGATGTGTCCATGTGACCGGTGAACAGCAGGTTGAAGCCGTCGCCGCTTCCACGCAAATGGCCGACCGCGTTAGGTCGGCCGGCATCGACCACCGGTAGGTCGGTCTCCAGGCCGGACCTGCGCATGCGCTCCACGAGATAGTGTGCGACGCCGATCTCACTGCCGGTCGGGCTTGAGATATTCACGAGGTCGGCCAGGCAATCGCGGACATCGTCGGCCGTGATATGCGCGGCGGCCTTCGCGAAATCGGGATGCGGCATGCGGGAATCCTTGCGGCGGGCAGGAGATTGCTTGTTATTCTTCCGGAGCCTCGACGATGGGATCGTAACGGGCGGTGTCGAACCCGATCAGATGCCACGATTGTTGCATATGCGGCGGCAGCGGCGCGGTGACGTCGATCACACCGCCGCGCGGGTGCGGCACCACAATTCGCCGCGCCAGGAGGTGCAACCGGTTCTGCAACCCGCCGGGAAACTCCCAGTTTTCCTTCGAAAAATATTTCGGGTCGCCCACAATCGGATGACCGATATGGGCCATATGGGCGCGGAGCTGATGGGTGCGGCCGGTCACCGGCTTGAGCGACAGCCAGGCGAGCTGCCGCGCCGCGGTCTCGACCACCGCGTAATAGGTCACGGCGTGACTCGCGCCTTCGTCGCCGTGCTTCGCAATCCGCATCAGGCTCTCGTCCTCGCGCTCCTCCTTGGCGAGGAAGGTGGAGATGCGCCCCTGTGTCGGCCTCGGGACACCCGCGACCAGCGCCCAGTAGATTTTGCGCGCCGCGCGCGAGCGGAAGGTCTTTGACAGCGCCGCAGCAGCGAAGCGGGTCCTCGCTACCAGGAGGCAGCCGGCGGTGTCCTTGTCGAGCCGGTGCACCAGCCGCGGGCGCTGACCGTCCTTGCCGCGCAGCGAATCCAGCATGCCGTCAAGGTGGCGCACGGTGCCGGAGCCGCCCTGCACCGCCAGACCCATCGGCTTGTTGAGCACCATCACGTCGGTGTCTTCGTGCAGCGTGATCGACTTGATGAACGCGCGGTTCTTCTGGTCCTCGGTGGCGTTGTCGCGCGGCTTGGGCGCATCGAGCTTGAGCGGCGGGATGCGCACCGCCTGTCCGGCTTGCAGCCGGTCTTTCGGTTGCGCGCGCTTGCCGTTCACGCGCACCTCGCCTTTGCGGATGATGCGCTGGATGTGGGAGAACGACAGCCCCGGGAACCGCGCCTCGAAGAAGCGGTCGAGCCGCATGCCGTTCTCGTCGCCGGTGACAGTAACGGTCTGCACGCCCTTGGGCATGGTCGATGGCAAGGCCGTCATGGCGGCTTGGTCCCTTCCGCGTTCAACACCTTGGCCGCAGGCAGATCCTCGAAGGTACGGATACGCCACAGTTGCGGGAATAGGAACACCCAAAGCGCCGCGATCACGAACACACCGAGCCCGCCGATCAGCACGGCGGGCACGGCGCCGATGGCAGCCGCCATGGCGCCGGCGCGGAAATCGCCGAGATAGTTCGAGGTGCCGGTGAACAGGCCGTTGACGGCGCTGACGCGTCCGCGCATCTCGGCCGGCGTGCGCAACTGCACCAGCGCGAAGCGGATCACCACGCTCACGACGTCTGCCGCCCCCATCACGGCCAGCACGGCCAGCGACAGGATGAGATGGGTCGACAGCGCAAACACCATGATGGCGGCGCCGAACGTGGCCAGAACCGCGAACAACACCTTACCGATCGGCAGCGTGAGCGGCCGGTGTGCGAGCAGGACCGACATCGCGAAGGCGCCGACCCCGGGTGCGGCGCGCAACAGCCCAAGCCCCCATGGCCCGGTCTCCAGGATGTCGCGGGCGAACACCGGGTACAACGCAGGCGCGGCGGCGAGGAACACAGCGCACATGTCGAGCGAAATCGTGCCAAGGATCACGCGGTCCCGCCAGACGAAGTCAAAACCGCCCAAGAGCGACTGCAGGCTGACGGGCTCGCTGGCACGCGGCACGCTCACCATGTGGATGAGGAAGATGAAGCTCGCCCCGATGCACCAGAAGGCGACAGCAAGACCATAGACCGTTCCCGGACCGAGTTCGTACAGCAGCCCGCCGAGCACGGGACCGACGATCAATCCGATCTGGTTTGACGAGGCGAACCATGCGGTCGCTGATGGCACCACCGGCCGCGGCACCAGCGCCGGGATGATCGCGACCATGGTCGCGATCTCGAAGGCGCGCCGGCCCCGACCAGAGCTATGATGACATAGATGGTGAGCGGGTCGAGCTGGCCCGTCATGGTGCCGAGCGCGAGGATCGCGGCCGCCGCCGCCTCGCCGAGCTGGCAGATCAGCAGGATGACCCGATTGTCGTAGCGGTCAACGGCATGGCCCACCAGCGGCGTGAGCACGAACATGGGCACGAACTGTGCGATGCCGAGCAGGCCGAGGTCGAGCGCGCTGTCGGTCAGCGTGTAGAGCTGCCAGCCGATCGCCACCACCAGCATCTGGAACGACAGGATCGACACGATCCGCCCGATCAAGAACATCGTGAAGGCGCGGTAGCTGAACGCGGACCGCGTCGGGGCACGGGAGTTGGTCAAGGGAGATTCCTGCGCGATCGGCGCCACGAGGGGAAGTAGTGAAAGTACGACGTCATGCCCGGCCTTGTGCCGGGCGTCCACGTCCTAACTACCAACTAAACCAAGACGTGGATGGCCGGGACAAGCCCGGCGATGACAACTGAGAGTTTTTGCACTGTAGCTGATCACTGGCACCGCTGCATCTCTGCGACCGGCTCCCGGTTCCAGCCGACCAGCAAGCGGTCGCCGCGCAGGTCCAGCATGATCGGGATCGTGTTGCTACGACCCTCCACGGTGCAGCGCCCCTGGAGAAACCAGACGTCCTTCACCCGATAGCTCGACACGACCGTGCAATCGGCGTTGAACCAGCGCACCGACATCGGCTCGACGATCAGCGGCGTGTCCGGCCGTGTGAACGCTTCGCCGTCGCAGGCGTGCGGGCCGAGCGCCCAGCGCCCGCCGAGCGTCTGCGCTGCCGCCGTGTTTCCGATCAAAGCCGCCACCAGGCATGCCGCTGCCCGCTGGAGATGCGGTGTTGTCACTTAGTCTTGTCCTTCCGCAGCTTCGCCCAGTATTCCAGCCGCTTCCTGATCTCGCGTTCAAAACCGCGCTCGGGCGGGTCGTAGAACTGCTGCCGGCCGAGCGCCTCCGGGAAGTAGTCCTGGCCGGAAAAGGCGTCGGCCGCATCGTGGTCGTAGTCGTAACCCTCGCCATAGCCCTCTGACTTCATCAGGCGGGTCGGCGCATTGAGGATGTGCTTGGGTGGCAGCAGCGAGCCGCCCTCTTTCGCTGCACGCTGGGCAGCGCCGAAGGCCATGTAGGCGGCATTCGACTTCGGCGCGGTGGCGACGTAGATCACCGCCTCCGCGATCGCGAGCTCGCCCTCGGGGCTGCCCAGGAAATCGTAGGCATCCTTGGCGGCGTTGCAGATCACCAGCGCCTGCGGGTCGGCGAGCCCGATGTCCTCGATCGCCATGCGCACCACGCGCCGCGCGATGTAGAGCGGATCCTCGCCAGCGTCGAGCATGCGGGCGAGATAGTAGAGCGCGGCGTCCGGGTCCGAGCCGCGCACCGACTTATGGAGCGCCGAAATCAGGTTGTAGTGGCCGTCCTGCGACTTGTCGTAGATCGGCGCGCGGCGCTGCACCACCTCCTGGAGCTTCGCGGCATCGAAGGTCTCGCCGGGACGCGCGGCGCGCCAGACCTCCTCCGCCAGGGTGAGCGCGGCGCGCCCGTCGCCGTCAGCCATGCGGATGAGCGAGGCGCGGGCGTCCTCATCGAGCGGCAGCGGCCTGCCTTCGATCACCTCGGCGCGCGCGATCAGCTTTTCGACCGCCGCGGCGTCGAGCGATTTGAACACCAACACGCGCGCGCGCGAGAGCAGCGGCGAGTTCAGCTCGAAAGACGGGTTCTCCGTGGTGGCGCCGACCAGCACGATGGTGCCGTCCTCCATCACCGGCAGGAACGAGTCCTGCTGCGCACGGTTGAAGCGGTGAATCTCGTCGACGAACAGGAGCGTCCCCTGCCCGGTCTCGCGCCGCGCACGGGCCGCGTCGAACACCTTCTTGAGGTCGGCGACGCCGGTGAAGATCGCGGATATTTGCTCAAAATGCAGCTCGGTCGCATCGGCGAGCAGGCGCGCGACCGTGGTCTTGCCGGTGCCGGGCGGGCCCCAGAAGATCAGCGAACCGAGCGTGCGGGTGTCGAGCATGCGCGTCAACGCGCCGTCGGGCCCGAGCAGGTGGTCCTGCCCAACCACATCCGCGAGCGTCGTGGGCCGCAGCCGGTCGGCCAGCGGCCGCGGCGCATCGCGATCGAGACCCGCCGCCGCGAACAGGCTTGCGCCCTGAAGATTTGGCCCCTCGCGTCTGGCGCGCGGGCTCATCCCCGGAGTTCCACGGACATTTGCTGGCCGGCACGCCTGATGACGATCCGCCACAGGCGTGCCTGCTGCCGGCTGAGCCGGTCAAGGTCGCTGGTGCTGGTCATCTTCTGATTGTTGACGGTCAGCAACACGTCGCCGGGCTGGAAGAACCGCTGGCCGATGGAGCCATTGGCGACCTCAACAACGACGACCCCTTCCGCCCCGGGATCGAGCCGCAACTGTTCGGCGAGCGACGGCGACAGGTTGGAGACCTTCACGCCCTGGAACGGCGAGCGGGTTTCGATGACGATTTCGTCGCGCGGCAAATCAGGCGCCACTTCGAGCGCCACCGTCACCGTCGTTTCGCGGCCGGAGCGCTGAATTCGAATACGGCTGGTGCCGCCGATCATCTTGGTAGCGAAACGATAATCGAAGGCGTTCGAGTCCTCGATCTCCTGGCCGTCCAGCGACACGATCAGGTCACCGGTCCGCAGGCCCCCACGCGCGGCCGGACTGCCTTGCGTCACCTGCGCGACCAGGGCGCCGGCCGGTCGCTTCAGGCCGATGCTTTCGGCGATCTCCGTTGTCACCGCCTGCAGGCGCGCGCCGAGCCATGGCCGCTTGACCACGTTGCTGCCGCCCCGCGCCGAGGACACCACCACGCGCGCCATATTGGCGGGAATGGCAAAGCCGATGCCGATCGATCCGCCGCCGCGCGAGAAAATCGCGGTGTTGATGCCGACGAGCCTGCCGGAGAGATCGACCAGTGCACCGCCGGAATTGCCGGGATTGATGGCGGCGTCGGTCTGGATGAAGAACTGATAATCGGTGATGCCGACCTGGGTGCGCGCCAGCGCCGAAATGATGCCGTGCGTCACCGTCTGCCCGACGGCGAACGGGTTGCCGATCGCGAGCACCAGATCGCCGACCTGGAGCGCATCGGAATCGGCGAATTCGAGCGCCGGGAAACGCTCGCCATTGCTTTTGAGCCGCAGCACCGCGAGATCGGAACGCGCGTCCTTGAGTACGATCTCGGCCTCGAACTCGCGCCGGTCGGCCAGCGAGACCTTCACCTGGTCGGCGCCGTCGATGACGTGATGGTTGGTGACGACGAGACCGGCCGGGTCGACCAGAACGCCGGAACCAAGCGAACGCTGCTGCTGTTCGCTGGGCCCCGGCATCCCCGGCGCTCCGAAGAAGCGGCGGAAGAACGGGTCCTCGAACAGCGGATTGCGGGTGGTAACGGTGCGCGCCGCGTAGACGTTCACGACCGCGGGCGCCGCCTTCTGGACCACCGGCCCATAGGACAGCCGGACCTCGCCGGGTGACGTCGGAACCCGGCGCTCCTGGGCCTCTGCGCCCGCCAGGATGACCACAAGGACGGCGAAGGCCGACAGGGCCGAGGACAACAGCAGGCGCGATGGCATGGGCAGGGTCCGGGTCACGGGAGGCCGAGATATAAGGCGGTTGGCGTGGCGATTGAAGGGCACAAAACGCCTCCCTCCGGCGCGGGCGGCCAATTGTCCTCGCGGGCCGGGCGATGGGGACAAGCCCGGCGTTGCCGCATAAACTGCCCCCACTTTTTGTGCGTTCCCAAGAGGCCGTCCGTGACCCAGCCATCCGCCGAAGCAACGATTCCCCGCGCCACCGGGTCGTCCGTGACCCTGACCGGCGTCATGATCTACGGCATCGCCTTTGTGACCGGCGCCATCGTGATGAGCTTCGAGATGCTGGGGTCGCGCTACCTCAACCCCTATTTCGGCAGCGGCATCTATACCTGGGCGTCGCTGATCTCGACCGTGTTGACGGCATTGACGCTGGGATACTTCCTCGGCGGCTGGCTCGCCGACCGCACCGTCTCGCTCGGCGTGCTGGCGGTGACGGTGCTCGTGGCCTCGGTCTACATGCTGGTCCTGCCCGCGTTTGCCGCGCCCCTGCTCGAGCTCCTGCTTGCCGATATCGACGACGTGCGCACCGGCAGCCTGGTCGCCTCGCTGGCGATCCTGTTGTTTCCGGTGACCTTCTTCGGCATGTACTCGCCGTTCGCGATCCGGCTGATGCTGCGCTCGGCGCAGAGTTCGGGCATGGTGTCCGGCACCGTCTACGGGGTATCGACCTTCGGCTCGATCGTCGGCACGCTCGGCACCACCTTCTTCCTGATCCCGACCATCGGGACGCGCGCCATCACGCTGTGGCTGGGCGCCATCGGCGTCGCCTGCGGACTGATCCTGCTCGCGCTCAGCCGCGCCGAACGCAAGGCCGGCGCTGCCGCCGCCGCGTTGCTGATCGCGCTCGCCGTGATCTCCGTTCCCGCGTCCGCCAACGACGCTCTGATCGACGACAGCGTGCGCGCCGAGATCCTCAAGCGGCAGGACGGCCGCCTCGCCCATGTCGAGAGCGAATACAACGACATCTACATCACCAAGCGGCGCAACCAGCTCGTCATGACGTTCCAGCTCAAGGGCTGGGACTATACAGAGTCGGTCGCCAACCTCGAGGACCCCGACGACCTTCCGCTGCACTACTCGCAGGTGATGACGGCCGCGTCCCTGCTCTATCCGGCCGAGCCGAAGCGCATACTGATGATCGGGCTCGGCGGCGGATCGATCTCGACCTATTACGGCCGCGCGATGCCCGACGTGCACATCGACACCGTCGAGCTCGACCAGCGGGTGATCGATGTGGCGAAACAGTATTTCGCACTGCGCGACACCCCGCGGGTGCGCTACATCGCCGGCGACGGCCGCGTGTTCCTCAACCGCAGCAAGGATTTTTACGACCTGATCCTGCTCGACGCCTATCGCGGCGGCTATGTGCCGTTCCACCTGCTGACGCGGGAATTCTACACTTTGGTCAAGAACCGCCTCACGCCCGGCGGCGCCGTTTCCTTCAATATCCACGACGGTACGAAGCTCTACCATTCGACGGTGAAGACGCTGGGTGAGGTGTTCCCGATCGTCGATCTCTATCCCTCAGGCATGGGCGAGGTGATTGCGACCCTCAGCGCCGACCCCAAGTTCGATCGCGACGTGCTGGCGACCCGCGCGGCGGCGCTACAGCAACGCTACAACTTCCGTTTCCCGCTGCCCGACGTACTCAAGCGCCGCATGCCCAACCCGCAACGCGAGGCGCAGGGCGGGGTGACCATCACCGACGATTTTGCGCCGGTGAACCTCTACGACACCATCGACGCGCCGAAGCCGAAGCGGAAGAAGTAGTGGCTACGCCATTCTCTCACGCGGCGGCCGGCTGTGCCTTGCGGGCCGCCGCCCGCTGCGACGCCCAGCGCTTGAAGCCGTAGGCGAGCACGAGACCGATCGCCAGCACGACCGCCGAGACCAGCGGCCGATACCAGAACCACGCCACCGCGATCACCACCGGGGCGACGATCGCCGTGAGCAGCAGCGAAACGATTCCCGCCCCCGCCGACAGGATACTGCCGATGAACGGCACGACGTCGGCGACGACGACCAGCGGATTGAGGATCAGCATGAAGCCAAGGAACATCGCGAAGACGCCGGCGAACCGCAGCATCCAAGTCAGGATGCGGTTCTCCCGCTGAGCGGCTGCGAACATGTCGGCAGCGGAATGCGTGCCCGTGCGCACCATCAGCAGCCGGTCGCCGGCCTGGGTCTGGTACTCGGCGAAGCCGTTCCCGGCCTGACGGGCGATGATGCTGGTGGGACCGGCCGGCGCGAACTGATAGCTGATCCGCAGATCGCCAATGCGGGGCTGCGATGGATCGTCCCCGAGATAGATGTTCCCGTCGGCGACGTGAACCGGCCCTTTGACGCGGCCCGCCAGCGTGTTTGCCAGCGCCGGGTCGAGTCGCACGGCGCCGCTCGCGGGAAGGCGATCGATGACATTGAGTCCCGGGCGGTACGCGCCCAGCGTCGCGTCGCGCGACGAATAGGACGCGCCCCGGTATTGCATCTGCGGATTGATGTGGCCCTCCGGTCGCTTGAAGCGGCTCGAATCGTTCCTCGTCTCGGACCAGGTCCGTTGATATTCGTAGGTCGTGACCGTTTCCTCCGAGCCGCCGACGTTCTTGCGGGTTTCAGTCCTTGTTTCCTCCTTCCACTGGTACATCTCGACCGTGCGCACGAGACGGAGCGCCGTCGCCGACACCGTGAAATCGGGATCGGTCAGCGGTGCGCCGGGCTTGAGGTCGCCGCTCAGGTGGATGAGCTTGCCGTCATTGGCGGGATCGACGCGCGCTGGATCGACCGGCATGACGAGGCTCGCGCCCTCAGTCAGCGAGCGCTGGGTCTGCACCGCGCGGCCTTCATTCCAGAACAGGAAGACGCCGGAACCCACGATCAGCACGAGGCCGAACAGTACGCCCTTGATCGATTCCCCGATGCGGGTGGTCCACGATTTGGTCGTCGTTTCGGTGAAGCTGTCGGATTCGGTGAAGCTGTCGGACATGAAACCCTCCGCATCTCCGTGCAAGCGACCGAACGGCCTGACGAGGAGGATGCCGCGCCGATCCCAAGGGTACAAGGCCGCCCGCCAAGGGCGCGCACAACAAAAAAAGGGCGGCTGCTGCCGCCCATATTTTTGATTTGGTCGAAAGGAAGTTGCTACGGCGTCGCCTCGGCGGGCGCCGGCCCGGCGGCCTTGGCCGCCTCGTGACGGGCGAGATCGTCCTTGCCCTTGGCGTCGACGTCGCGGTCGACCAGTTCGATCACCGCGACCGGCGCTAAATCGCCGTGCCGGTATCCGGCCTTGAGCACGCGGGTGTAGCCGCCGTTGCGGTCCTTGTAGCGCGGGCCGATCACCTCGAAGAGCTTCTTGACCATCTCGACATCGCGCATCTCGGCGATCGCCTGCCGGCGGGCGTGCAGATCGCCGCGCTTGCCGAGTGTGATCAGCTTCTCGACCACCGAGCGGAGATCCTTGGCCTTCGGCAGTGTGGTGACGATCTGCTCATGCTTGATGAGCGCTGCGGCCATATTGGCGAACATGGCGCGGCGGTGCTCGGGCTTGCGGTTGAGCTTGCGGTGGGCGTTGCCGTGACGCATTTTCAGATATCAGTGATCAGTGGCCAGTAATCAGAAGGACGTCTGATTACTGATTTCTGACGACTGTCCCCTGGTCAGTAATGATCCTCGAAGCGCTTGGCCAGCTCGTCGATGTTGTCGGGCGGCCAGCCCGGCACTTCCATGCCGAGATGCAGCCCCATCTGGGCCAGCACTTCCTTGATCTCGTTGAGCGACTTGCGGCCGAAGTTCGGCGTGCGCAGCATCTCGGCCTCGGTCTTCTGAACGAGGTCGCCGATATAGACGATGTTGTCGTTCTTGAGACAATTGGCCGAGCGCACGCTGAGCTCGAGTTCGTCCACCTTCTTGAGGAAGGCCGGATTGAACGCAAGGTCCGGGATCGTCTCGGAGACGACTTCCTTGCGGGGCTCCTCGAAGTTCACGAACACGTTGAGCTGATCCTGCAGGATGCGGGCGGCGTAGGCGACCGCATCATCCGGGCTCAACGCACCGTTGGTCGCGATCTGCATCGTGAGCTTGTCATAGTCGAGGATCTGGCCCTCGCGGGTATTCTCGACCTTGTAGGAGACCTTGCGCACCGGCGAGTAGAGGCTGTCGACCGGGATCAGCCCGATCGGGGCGTCTTCCGGACGGTTGCGGTCGGTCGGCACGTAGCCCTTGCCGGTGTTGACCGTGAACTCCATGCGGATCTCGGCGCCCTCGTCGAGGGTGCAGAGCACGAGCTCGGGATTGAGCACGACAATGTCGCCGACCGTCTGGATGTCTCCGGCGGTGACCTGTCCCGGTCCCTGCTTCTTCACCACCATGCGCTTGGGGCCTTCGCCCTGCATCTTGATGGCGATGTCCTTGATGTTGAGGACGATGTCGGTGACATCCTCGCGCACGCCCGGGATCGAGGAGAATTCGTGCAGCACGCCGTCGATATGGACGGACGTCACGGCGGCGCCTTGCAGCGACGACAGGAGAATGCGCCGCAGCGCATTGCCCAGCGTCAAGCCGAAGCCGCGTTCGAGCGGCTCGGCAACCACGGTCGCCTCGCGCTTGGGGTCGGCGCCGGCCGCCACCTGCAGCTTGTTCGGTCGGATCAGTTCCTGCCAGTTCTTCTGGATCGTCACGTTGGCACCCATCGCGTTGAGTGGCGCGGCATTGGTCCGCACATCCCATTCCGCCCCGCGGGAATCTTCGTTCGCAGCAGACGGGTCGGGCGTCCGCTGGAGGAGTACATCTTCGTTCATACGCGCCGCCTTTTGCGCGGACGGCAACCGTTGTGCGGTATCGGCGTTACGTCGCGGATCGAGGTGACGGTGAATCCCGCAGCCTGCAAGGCACGCAACGCGAACTCGCGACCCGAGCCGGGGCCGGCAACTTCAACTTCAAGTGTTCGCATGCCGTGTTCTTGTGCTTTCTTGGCTGCGTCTTCGGCCGCAACCTGAGCCGCGTAGGGCGTCGATTTGCGCGAGCCCTTGAAACCCATCGTGCCGGCGGACGACCAGGCAATAGTGTTGCCCTGCGCGTCGGTGATGGTGATCATCGTATTGTTGAACGTCGCATTCACGTGCGCGACGCCGGACGCGATGTTCTTGCGTTCGCGCCGGCGGACGCGGGTGGCTTCCTTGCCCATTCTCGGTCCTTTCGCGACCCGGTGGCCTGAGCCGGGCCAAAAACTACCCTGTACTTGACTGTCCCTGTCTTCGACTGCGGCTTACTTCTTCTTGCCGGCAATCGGCTTCGCCGGGCCCTTGCGGGTGCGGGCGTTGGTGTGCGTGCGCTGGCCACGGACCGGAAGCCCGCGCCGGTGACGCAAGCCTCGATAACAACCCAGATCCATCAGCCGCTTGATGTTCATCGCAACCTCGCGCCGGAGGTCACCCTCGACGATGAAATCGCGGTCGATGATTTCGCGAATCTGCAGCACTTCCTGGTCGGTCAGCTGGGACACCCGGCGTTCGCTCGGCAGCCCGACCTTGTCCATGATCAGGTGCGCCTTGGCGGGCCCGATCCCATGGATGTACTGCAATGCGATCACGACGCGCTTGTTGGTCGGTATATTGACTCCGGCGATGCGGGCCACGGTCTCAACTCCTGCTGCTGGCCGGCAAAATGGCGGCCCGGTCCTGGTTCCAGCCTGCGCGCACAGTCCGCAAACGGTAACGCGACACCCTCCCCGTTTCCCGGGGCTCGGTATCGTGTGATCCTCTCCGACTGGATGCGCGGCTTATTAAGGGATTCAACGGCGTTTCGTCAACCTCTACTAGCGTTTGGACTTGCGCGGAGCAGCTCTGCCGCGGCCGGGGGACCGCCCGCGGACGGGCTTGGCGGCCGCCCTTGCGGCCGGAGCTCTGCTTTTGCCCTTGGTCCGTGCAGTTTTGACGCTTCCGGCCTTGGATTTGGTGGTTCGGGATACGGCTTTGGGCTTAACCGTCGTTGCGGACCTTGCGGCCGGGGCGCGGGCCTTCGTCTGCGACACCGCCTTGGCGCCTGATTTGGGGACCTGGGCCTTCGCAGGACTTATTTCCTTCTGCGCCGGCTTGCGGACCGGCCGCTCGGTCAGGGCGCGATCGATCGCAGCCGCCACCGCGACGATCGGCTGCATGCCGTCCACCGACTTCAGCGTGCCCTGCCAGCGATAGTAATCCACCAGCGGCGCCGTCTGCTCCCGGTAGGCTTCGATGCGGCGCTTGAGCACCTCCGGATCGTCGTCGACGCGCAGCGGCACGCCGCGCGCGGCCGATTCCCGGAGACGGTTCTCAATCCGGTCTTGCAGGATGCTGCCGTCGACCTTGAGCTCGATCACGCCGTCGAGCTTGAGCCCCTTCTCCTTCAGCATCTTGTCGAGCGCCACCGCCTGCGGAACCGTGCGCGGGAAGCCATCGAGAATGAAGCCGTTGCGGGCGTCGGGCTCGGCGATGCGGTCGGAAACGATCGTCACCACGACGTCGTCCGGCACGAGCTCGCCGCGATCCATGATCGCCTTGGCGCGCAGGCCGACCAGCGTGCCCGCCTTGACCGCAGTGCGCAGCATGTCCCCGGTCGAAAGCTGCACGATGCTGTGCTTCTGAACGAGCCGTTGCGCCTGCGTGCCCTTCCCTGCCCCCGGCGGGCCGAGCAAGATCAGTCTCATCTCCGCCGCCCCCGCAGTTTCGAACGCTTGATCAATCCTTCGTACTGGTGCGCCAGCAGATAGCCTTGCACTTGCGCCACTGTGTCCATCGTCACGCTGACCACGATCAGCAGCGAGGTGCCGCCGAAATAGAACATTCCCGGCGCATAGGAGAGCAGGATTTCCGGCAACAGGCACACGAGCGAGAGATAGATGGCGCCGATGCAGGTGATCCGCGTGAGCACGTAGTCGATGTATTCGGCGGTGCGCTCGCCCGGCCGGATGCCCGGAATGAAGCCGCCATGCTTCTTGAGGTTGTCGGCGGTCTCGGTCGGATTGAACACGATCGCCGTATAGAAGAAGGCGAAGAAGACGATCATCGAGACATAGAGGAAAAGGAACAGCGGCCGGCCGTGGCCGAGCTGGGTGACCAGCGTCTGGAACCATTCCGGGCCCGCCCCGGCGTTCAGGTTCGCCACCGTCGTCGGCAGCAGCAGCAGCGACGACGCGAAGATCGGCGGGATCACGCCAGAGGTGTTGAGCTTGAGCGGCAGGTGCGAGGACTGGCCCTCGAACATGCGATTGCCGACCTGGCGCTTGGGATACTGGATCAAGAGCCGCCGCTGCGCGCGCTCCATGAACACGATGAAGGCGGTGACGACCAGCGCCATCACCAGCACGGTCAGGATCAGCGCGGTCGACAGCGCGCCCTGGCGGCCGAGCTCGAGGGCGCCGGCGATCGCCGACGGCAGTTCCGCAACGATGCCCGCCATGATGATGAGCGAGATGCCGTTGCCGATGCCGCGCGAAGTAATCTGCTCGCCGAGCCACATCAGGAACATGGTGCCGCCGGTGAGCGTGATGACGGTCGAGATCCGGAAGAACCAGCCCGGCTCGCTCACGACGTTGCCGGCGCCTTCGAGACCGATGGCGATGCCGAACGCCTGCAGCGCCGCCAATCCCAAGGTGAGATAGCGGGTGTACTGGTTGATGACCTTGCGGCCGGCTTCGCCTTCCTTCTTGAGCTGCTCAAGCGTCGGCGACACCGTCGTCATCAGCTGAATGATGATCGACGCCGAGATGTACGGCATGATGTTCAGCGCAAAGATCGCCATGCGGTTGATGCCGCCGCCGGAGAACATGTTGAACATGCCGAGGATGCCCTGGGCCTGCTGGCGGAAGATCTGGTCCCAGGCGGCCGGATCGATGCCGGGCAGCGGAATGTAGGTGCCGAAACGGTAGACGAGCAGCGCGCCGAGCGTGAACCAGATGCGTTTCTTGAGTTCCTCGGCCTTGGCGAGCGCCGAGAAATTGAGGTTGGCCGCAAGTTGTTCCGCTGCTGACGCCATCCTGATCCTCCGGTACCGCCGCTGAAATCGCCCCTCTATCCGCCTGCCCTATATGGAGGGCCGAACGGCCAATTCACATGGGCTCAGGCGGGCTTTTCCTCCGCCGCCGGCTCCCGCTTCGGCGCCAGGATCGTCACCGAGCCGCCGGCTTTTTCCACCGCCGCCACCGCCGATTTCGAGGCGCCCCAGACCGTAAACGCAAGTTTGGCCTTGAGCTCACCCATGCCCAAGAGCCGCACGCCGTCGCGGGCGCGCCGCAGCACGCCGGCCTTGACCAGTGCAGCCACGTCGACGGTGGCGCCACTTTCGAGCTTGCCGGCATCAACGGCCTGTTGGATGCGGTCGAGATTGACCTCGTTGAGCTTGCGCGCGAACGGGGTGTTCTTGAAGCCGCGCTTGGGCAGGCGGCGATGCAACGGCATCTGGCCGCCCTCGAAACCCTTGATGCGCACGCCCGAGCGCGCGGTCTGGCCCTTGCCGCCGCGGCCGCCGGTCTTGCCCTTGCCGGAGCCGATGCCGCGCCCGATCCGGGTGCGGCTCTTGCGCGCTCCCGGCCGATCGGCGAGCTGATTGAGCTTCATGACCTAGTCCTCATTCTCTCCATCGCCATGCCCGGCCAGAGGCCGGATATGACGCGACTATTTTGCAGAGGCCTCAACCACCTGCAGCAGATGCTTCACCTTGGCGATCATGCCGCGGATCTGCGGCGTGTCCGGAACCTCGGCCACCCGGCCGATACGGTTGAGCCCGAGCCCGATCAGGGTCTCGCGCTGGGTATGATGGCGGCGGATCGGGCTGCCGATCTGCTTGATCTTGATGCTCTTGCTCATGTCGGGCTCCGGACGCTGGCTCTCTCCTTGTGCATGTTTCCGAAAACCGGTTTCCAGGTTTCGGGATCTTGCACTAGTCGGCGCTCTGCTCGGCCTCGCCGGTATCGCGGCGGCGCGCCTGCAGCGCGGACACCTTGATGTTGCGCCGTGCGGCAACCGAGCGCGGCGAGTTCCTGCCGCTTGAGCGCGTCGAAGGTCGCCCGCACCATGTTGTAGGGATTGGACGATCCGAGCGACTTCGCCACCACGTCCTGCATGCCGAGGGTCTCGAATACCGCGCGCATCGGACCGCCGGCGATGATGCCGGTGCCGGGCGGCGCCGCGCGCAGGATCACCTTTCCGGCGCCATGACGGCCGAGCACGTCGTGATGGAGCGTGCGGCCCTCGCGCAGCGGCACGCGGATCAGGCTGCGCTTGGCCGCATCGGTGGCCTTGCGGATCGCTTCCGGCACCTCGCGCGCCTTGCCGTGGCCGAAGCCGACGCGACCCTTCTCGTCGCCGACGACGACCAGCGCCGCGAAGCCGAAGCGCCGGCCGCCTTTCACGACCTTCGCCACACGATTGATGTGGACAAGCTTGTCGGTGAATTCGCTTTCGCGCTCTTCCCGATCCCTATGCCGCTCGCGTGGTTCACGTGCCATATCGATGTTCCGTTCCGTTCGGGCAACGCCCGTTCACAGCATGCCTTAGAATTTGAGACCGCCCTCGCGCGCCGCGTCGGCGAGCGCCTTGACGCGGCCGTGATAGAGATAGGCGCCGCGATCGAACACGACGTCCTTGACTCCCTTGGCGGCGGCGCGCTCCGCCACCAGCTTCCCGACCGCCTTCGCCGCCGCGATATTGGCGCCGTTCTTCATGCTGCCGCGCATGTCCTTCTCGATCGAGGACGCCGCGGCAAGCGTTGTGCCCTTGGTATCGTCGATAACCTGGGCGTAGATGTGTTTCGACGAGCGGAAAATGGACAACCGCGCGCGGCCATGGCCGGCACGGCGGATTGCCCGTCGCACCTGCGCCTTCCGTCTTGCGGTTCGATCACTGAGCCTGGACATGGTCCGGTTCCTACTTCTTCTTCCCGCCGTCCTTGCGGACGGTGATCAGGTTGCGCAGCAGCGTGCGCGGTTTGATTGCGCTTCCATCCACGGCGTCGGTCCGACCCAGGGTGGCCGGCAGCCGCAACCGCAACGAGGCGTCGCCGCCGCGGACGATAATGACGTCCCCCGTCCGCAGGTGACCGAGAATCTGGGCGAGGCTCATTTCTTCTTTCCTTCCTTGCGGAAGATGTACTCGCCCGCGTGCTTGATGCCCTTGGCCTTGTAGGGCTCGGGCGGACGGTAGCCGCGGATCTCCGCCGCCACCTGCCCGACCTTTTGCTTGTCGATGCCGGTGATGACGATCTCGGTCGGCTTCGGCGTCACGATCGCGATCCCCTCGGGGATCGCATAGACCACGTCGTGGCTGTAGCCGAGCGCGAGCTGAAGGTTCTTGCCCTGCACCGCGGCGCGATAGCCGACGCCGTTGATCTCCAGGCGCTGCTCGAAGCCCTTGGTGACCCCGGTCATCAGATTGGCGACCAGCGCCCGGTAGGTGCCCCACATGGCGCGGGCGCGCTTGGTGTCGTTGCGCGGGTCGACCTTGATGAGGCCCTTGTCCATCGTGGCCGCGACGTCGCCATGCAGCACGACCTGCAAGGCGCCCTTCGGCCCCTTCACCTTGACGGTCTGGCCCTCGATATTGGCCGTGACCCCCGACGGGATCGAAACCGGTTTCTTTCCGACACGTGACATGGCGCTGATCCGATCGTTATCCGACTAGAACACCGTACACAGGATTTCGCCGCCGACATTGGCGTCGCGCGCGGCATGATCGGCCATCACGCCCTTGGGCGTGGACACGATCGCGACGCCGAGCCCATTGTTGATGCGCGGCAAATTCCTCACCGAGGCGTAGACCCGGCGGCCCGGCTTCGACACCCGCGAAATCTCGCGGATCACCGGCGCGCCGTCGAAATATTTCAGTTCGATCTCGAGTTCGTTGCGCCCGTTGGCGTGCTCGACCGAGGCATAGCCGCGGATGAAGCCTTCGCTCTTGAGCACGTCAAGGACGCTCACGCGCAGTCGCGAGGTCGGTGAGGAAACCTTCGGTTTATTCCTCATCTGCGCATTATTGATGCGCGCGATCATGTCGCCGAGCGGATCGTTCAATGCCATCGCTCGATGCTCCTACCAGCTTGACTTGAGAAGGCCGGGGATCATGCCCTTGGAGCCGAGCTCCCGCAGGGCAATACGGCTGAGCTTGTGCTTGCGATAATATGCGCGCGGCCGCCCGCTGATCTCGCAACGATTGCGGATGCGGGTGGGCGCCGAATTGCGCGGCATCTCGGCAAGCTTCAGCGAGGCCGCAAAGCGTTCCTCGATCGGCTTGGTCTTGTCGCTCGCGATCGCCTTGAGCCGCGAGCGGCGGCCCGAGAACTTCTTGGCAAGCCTGCGCCGCCGATTGTTCTTTTCGATTGAACTCTTCTTCGCCATTAAAGTCTCCTGGGTATCCGCGTCTGAGGGGCTTCAGCCCTCACTGCCGGAACGGGAAGTTGAATGCGGTCAGCAACGCGCGCGCCTCATCGTCAGTCTTGGCGTTCGTGCAGACCGTGATGTCCATGCCCCAGACATCGGACGCCTTGTCGTAGTCGATCTCCGGGAAAATGATGTGTTCCTTGATGCCGATCGTGTAGTTGCCGCGGCCGTCGAAGCTCTTGGGATTGAGGCCGCGGAAGTCGCGCACGCGCGGCAGCGCGATGGAGATCAGACGGTCGATAAACTCGTACATGCGGGTCTTGCGTAGCGTCACCTTGCAGCCGATCGCCTGGCCGTCGCGCAGCTTGTAGGTCGCGATCGACTTGCGCGCCTTGGTGATGATCGCCTTCTGTCCGGCGATCTGGCCGAGGTCGGCGGCCGCCGACTCGACTTTCTTGCGGTCGCTGACGCCCTCGCCGATGCCCATGTTGATGACGACCTTGCGAATGGTCGGCACCTGCATGGGATTCTTGTAGCCGTGCTGCTCGGTGAGCTGCTTGCGCACCACTTGTTCAAAGTGGGTCCGCAGCCGCGGCGTCACCCGCTGCTCGGGACGTTTGCCCTTCGGCTTCGCGGCGGCATCCGCCTTCGGCTGGCCCTTGTCGCCGCCTTTGGCCTGCTGCTGCTTGGGCTCGCCGCCCTTTTCCGCCTTCGGACCCTTGTCGGCGCCCTTGGGGGCCTTCGGGGCTTTCTCGTCGGTATCAGCCATCGATCTCAACTCCCGAGCGCCTGGCAATGCGGACCTTTTTGCGGTCCCTGCCTTCGCCCACGTATTTGAAGCCGATCCGGGTCGGCTTGTTGTCCTTCGGGTCGAGCAGCGCCAGGTTGGAGAGGTGGACGGACGCCTCCTTGGAGACGATGCCGCCTTCCTGCTGTGCGGTCTGCTTCTGGTGCCGCTTCACCATGTTGACCCCGCGCACCAGCGCGCGGCCCTCGGCCGGGCTCACGGCGATGACCTCACCGCGGCGGCCCTTGTCGCGGCCGCTGAGGACAGTGACGCGGTCGCCTTTTCTGATCTTGGCCGCCATCACAGCACCTCCGGCGCCAGCGAAATGATCTTCATGTGGTTCTTCGCGCGCAGCTCGCGCGGAACCGGCCCAAAGATGCGGGTGCCGACCGGCTCCATCTGCGGATTGATCAGCACCGCAGCATTGCGATCGAAGCGGATGATTGAGCCGTCGGCGCGCTTGATGTCCTTCGACACCCGCACGATCACGGCCTTCATCACCTCGCCCTTCTTGACACGCCCGCGCGGGATTGCCTCCTTCACCGACACGACGATGACGTCGCCGATGGTGGCATACTTGCGCTTGGACCCGCCGAGCACCTTGATGCACATGACGCGACGCGCGCCGGAATTGTCCGCCACGTCGAGGTTTGTCTGCATCTGAATCATGATGCTCTCCTCGCTCTCTCTTTCCGCGCCACGCGCTTAAACGACCTTCTTCTTCTCGCCCCGGATCGCTTCCCAGCGCTTGAGCCGAGATATCGGCCGCCGTTCCTCGATCCAGACCAGATCGCCCACGTGATATTCGTTGGTCTCGTCGTGGGCGTAATACTTCTTGGTGCGCCGCACCGTCTTCTTCATCACCGGATGGGTGTAGCGGCGCTCGACGCGCACGACGATGGTCTTGTTCTGCTTGTCGCTCACGACGACACCCTGGAGCGTGCGCTTCGGCATCTCGAACCTCTACTTCGACTTGGACTTCGCCTTCGGCCGCGCGGCGCGCTTCCGAGGGGCTTTGGCTTTTGTTTCAGGCGCCGGCGCGGCAGCCGCCGGCACCTGGCCGGAACGCTTCTGCGCGGCAACGGTCTTGATCCGGGCGATGTCGCGGCGCACCTGACGGACGCGCGACGTGTTCTCGAGCTGGCCGGTCGCGCGCTGGAAACGCAAGTTGAACCGCTCCTTCTTGAGCTTCATGAACTCGTCGTCGAGCTGGTCGACGCTCATCGCCCTGAGATCGGCGGGTTTCATCCTCTTAAGCTCCCTACTCGGCGATGCGCTCGACGAAGCGCGTCTTGATCGGCAGCTTGGCGGCCGCCAGATCGAGCGCCTCCTTCGCCAGCGCGACCGACACGCCGTCGATCTCGAAAATGATGCGGCCGGGCTTGACCCGGGTGATCCAGAATTCCGGCGCGCCCTTGCCCGAGCCCATGCGCACTTCGAGCGGCTTCTTCGACACCGGCACGTCCGGGTAGACGCGGATCCACACCCGCCCGGCGCGCTTCATGTGACGCGTGAGCGCACGGCGCGCGGCTTCGAGCTGACGTGCGGTGACGCGCTCCGGCTCCAACGCCTTGAGCCCGAACTGGCCGAAGGCGAGGCTGTTGCCGGACGTGGCAAGGCCCTTGATCCGGCCCTTGTGCGCCTTGCGGAACTTGGTGCGCATCGGTTGCAGCATGGCTTACGCTCTTCTCTTTCCGTATCTCGTCCGGTGGCTCAGGCAGCGTCGCGGCGCGGACGTCCGACGTCGCCTTCCGCCATCTTCTTGTCCTGCGCCATCGGGTCGTGCTCCATGATCTCGCCCTTGAAGATCCAGACCTTGACGCCGCAGGTGCCGTAGGTGGTGAACGCGGTCGCGAAGCCGTAGTCGACGTCGGCGCGCAGCGTGTGCAGCGGCACGCGGCCTTCGCGATACCACTCCATGCGGGCGATTTCGGCGCCGCCGAGCCGCCCGCTGCAATTGATGCGGATGCCGCCGGCGCCGAGCCGGATCGCCGACTGCACGGCGCGCTTCATCGCGCGGCGGAACGCGACCCGGCGCTCAAGCTGCTGCGAGATCGATTCGGCGACCAGCTGCGCGTCGAGCTCGGGCTTGCGGATCTCGATGATGTTGATGACGACGTCGGACTGGGTGAGCTGGGCGACCTTCTTGCGCAGCTTCTCGATATCGGCGCCCTTCTTGCCGATGACCACACCTGGCCGCGCCGAGTGGATGGTGACCCGGCACTTCTTGTGCGGCCGCTCGATCACGATCTTGGAGACGGCGGCCTGCTTGAGCTCCTTGTTGAGCGCCGCGCGGATCGCCATGTCCTCGTGCAACAGCTTGCCGTACTCGTTCTTGCCGGCATACCAGCGCGAGTCCCAGGTGCGGTTGATGCCGAGCCGCAATCCGATCGGATTGACCTTCTGACCCATCGGTCCTCTCCTACGACGCCGCAGCTTCGACCTGACGCACGACGATGGTCAGGTTCGAGAACGGCTTGAAAATTCGTCCAACGCGGCCGCGGCCGCGCGGGATGGAACGCTTCATCACGAGCGCCTTGCCGACAAAAGCCTCGGCGACGACGAGATCGTCGACGTCGAGGTCGTGATTGTTCTCGGCATTGGCGATCGCGGACTCCAGGCACTTGCGCACGTCTCGCGCGATGCGCTTGCGCGAGAATTCGAGGTCGGCCAGCGCCATCGCCACCTTCTTGCCGCGGATCAGGCCCGCGACCAGGTTGAGCTTCTGCGGGCTCACCCGCAGCATGCGGGCGACCGCCTTGGCTTCGCTGTCGGACAGGCTGCGCTCGCGCTTTTTCTTGCTCATCGCACGTTGCCTCAACTCTCTGTGGCGGGCGCCGGGGCGGCCGCTGCGCCTGGCGCCGGCGCGGCGCCGGGCGCTGCTGCGCGCTTCGCCTTGCGGTCCGACGAATGGCCGTAGAACATCCGCGTCGGCGCGAACTCGCCGAACTTGTGGCCGACCATCTCCTCGGTCACCATCACCGGAATGTGCTTCTGGCCGTTGTAGACGCCGAAGGTGAGCCCGACGAACTGCGGCAGGATGGTCGAACGCCGGCTCCAGATCCTGATCATCTCGTGACGGCCGGACGCACGCGATGCCTCCGCCTTCTTGAGCAGATAACCGTCGACGAACGGGCCTTTCCAGACTGAACGCGCCATGGGTGCCTACTTCTTGTTCTTCCGAGCGTGGCGGCTCGAAACGATGAACTTGGTGGTGGACTTGTTCCTGCGGGTCTTCTTGCCCTTGGTGGGGAAGCCCCAGGGGGTGACCGGATGCCGGCCGCCCGAGGTGCGGCCCTCGCCGCCGCCGTGCGGATGGTCGATCGGGTTCATGGAGACGCCGCGGTTGTGCGGGCGCCGGCCCATCCATCGCTTGCGGCCGGCCTTGCCGATCGACTTATTCATGTTGTCGGGGTTCGACACCGCGCCGATCGTGCCCATGCCGCGGCCGTTCACCAGGCGCTGCTCGCCCGAATTGAGACGCATGATGACGTAGTCGCCGTCACGGCCGACGATCTGCGCATAAGTGCCCGCCGAGCGCGCGATCTGCCCCCCTTTGCCGACCTTGAGCTCGATATTGTGCACGATGGTGCCGATCGGGATGTTGCCGAGCGGCATGGCGTTGCCGGGCTTCACGTCCACGTGCTCGCCGGCGACCACGCTGTCGCCCGCGGCGAGGCGCTGCGGCGCCAGGATGTAGGCCTGCTCGCCATCCTGATACTTGATCAGCGCGATGAAAGCGGTGCGGTTGGGATCGTACTCGATCCGCTCGACATTCGCCGGCGCGTCGAACTTGCGCCGCCTGAAGTCGACGACGCGATAGGCCTTCTTGTGGCCGCCGCCGCGGAAGCGCACGGTGGTACGGCCATTGTTATTGCGCCCGCCGGATGAGTGCTTGCCCTCAGTCAGCGCCTTGACTGGCGCGCCGCGGTGCAGCCCCGTGCGATCGACGATGACGAGCTGACGCTGGCTCGGCGTGACCGGATTGAAGGTCTTGAGTGCCATCGTGCTCTCCCTACAGACCCGTGGTCACGTCGATGTTGTGACCCTCTTCGAGCGTCACGATGGCGCGCTTGACCGGAGACTGCGTCCCGACGGTGCCCTTGAAGGCTTTCACCTTGCCCTTGCGGACGAGGGTGTTCACGCTCTTGACCTTGACGTCGAACAGCTTCTCGACCGCTTCCTTGATCTGCGGCTTGGTCGCGTTGCGCGCCACTTTGAACATCACCTGGTTCTTATCGGATGCCAGCGTCGCCTTCTCGGTGATGACCGGTGAGAGGATGACGTCGTAGTGGCGCGGATCGGTCGTGCTCATTTGAACCGCGCCTCCAGCGCTTCCAGCGCGGCCTTGGTCAGCACCAGCTGATGCCGCCGCAGGATGTCGTAGACGTTGATGCCCTGCACCGGCAGCACATCCACGTTCGGGATGTTGCGGGCGGCCTGGGCGAAGCCCGCATCGACCGCCGCGCCGTCGACGATCAGCACGTTGCTGAGGCCGAGCTTCTCGAAGCTCGAAGCAAGCGCCTTGGTCTTACCGCCCTCGACGGAGCACTTGTCGACGACGACGATGCCGCCGTCCTTCGCCTTGGCAGAGAGCGCATGCTTGAGCGCGAGCGCCCGCACCTTCTTTGGCAGGCCGATCTCGTGGCTGCGCACCACCGGGCCGAACGAACGGCCGCCGCCGCGGAACAGGTTGACCTTCGCCGGACCGTGACGGGCCGAGCCCGTCCCCTTCTGGCGGTACATTTTCTTGCCGGTGCGATTGATCTCGGCGCGGTTCTTGACCTTGTGGGTGCCGGCGCGGCGCTTGGCGAGCTGCCAGGTGACGCAGCGCTGCAGGAGGTCAGGACGCGGCTCGAGCCCGAAGATCGTGTCCGACAGCTCGACCGAACCGGCGGATTTCCCATCCAGCGACATGACTTTCAGTTCCATGTCACGCCCCCTCTTGCTCGGTCTTGGGAGCGGTCGCTCCAGACTCCTCGGCGGAGCCGCCCTCGGGCAGACGGAACTTGCCGGGCTTCGGCGCGTCCTTGGGCAGCGACTTCTTCACCGCGTCGCGCACCGTGATCCAGCCGCCCTTGGCGCCCGGTACCGCGCCCTCGACCAGGATCAGGCCGCGCTCGACGTCGGTCTGCACCACCTTGAGATTGAGCGTGGTCACCCGCTCGACGCCCATGTGACCGGGCATCTTCTTGTTCTTGAAGGTCTTGCCGGGATCCTGGCGTCCGCCGGTCGAACCGATCGAGCGGTGCGATATGGAGACGCCGTGGCTGGCGCGCAGGCCGCCGAAATTCCAGCGCTTCATGCCGCCCGCAAAACCCTTGCCGATCGAGGTGCCGGTGACGTCGACGAACTGGCCGACGACAAAATGGTCCGCGGTGATCTCGGCACCGACCGGGATCAGCTCCTTCTCCTCGACGCGGAACTCGGCGAGCTTGCGCTTGGGCTCGACCTTGGCAACGGCGAAGTGGCCGCGCATGGCCTTCCCAAGATTGTTGGCCCGGCGCGTGCCGGACCCAAGTTGCAGCGCGACGTAGCCGTTCTTGTCCTTGGTGCGGTGCCCGAGCACCTGGCAGTTGGCCAGGCGCAGCACCGTCACCGGCACGTGCTCGCCGCCGTCGGTAAAGACGCGGGTCATCCCGACCTTTTGAGCGATCACTCCGGAACGCATTGCTGTTGTCCCTATCCTACCGTCCGGCTCAGAGCTTGATCTCGACGTCGACGCCGGCCGCGAGGTCGAGCTTCATCAGCGCGTCCACCGTCTGCGGCGTCGGATCGACGATGTCCAAGAGGCGTTTGTGCGTGCGCATCTCGAACTGTTCGCGGCTCTTCTTGTCGATGTGCGGCGACCGGTTCACCGTGAACTTCTCGATCCGCGTCGGCAGCGGGATCGGGCCGCGCACTTGCGCACCGGTGCGCTTGGCGGTCGCCACGATCTCGCGCGTCGACGCATCGAGAATGCGGTGATCGAACGCCTTGAGCCTGATCCTGATATTCTGGCCGTTCATGAATTATTGCTCCAAGGCAAGGGCCGCGGCGAACCGCGGCCCTCAACTCCTTACTTACTCGATGATCGAGGCGACCACGCCGGCGCCCACCGTGCGACCGCCCTCGCGGATGGCGAAGCGAAGTTTCTCCTCCATGGCAATCGGCACGATCAGCGTCACTTCCATGGAAATGTTGTCGCCCGGCATCACCATCTCGGTGCCTTCCGGCAGCGTCACCACACCGGTCACGTCGGTGGTGCGGAAATAGAACTGCGGACGGTAGTTGGTGAAGAACGGCGTGTGGCGGCCACCTTCTTCCTTGGTGAGGATGTAGGCCTCGGCCTTGAACTTGGTGTGCGGCTTCACGCTGCCGGGCTTGCAGAGCACCTGGCCGCGCTCGACTTCCTCGCGCTTGGTGCCGCGCAGCAGGCAGCCGACGTTGTCGCCCGCCTCGCCCTGGTCGAGCAGCTTGCGGAACATCTCGACGCCGGTGACGACGGTCTTCTGGGTCGGCTTGATGCCGACGATCTCGACTTCCTCGCCGACCTTGATCACGCCGCGCTCGACGCGGCCCGTGCAAACCGTGCCGCGGCCGGAGATCGAGAACACGTCTTCCACCGGCATCAGGAACGGCTGGTCCTTCGGACGCTCAGGCTGCGGGATGTAGTCGTCGACCGCCTTCATCAGCTCGAGGACCGATTCCTTGCCGAGCTTGGGGTCTTTGCCCTCGAGCGCGGCGAGGGCGGAGCCCTTGATGACGGGGATCTTGTCGCCCGGGAAATTGTACTTCGAAAGCAGCTCGCGCACCTCGAGCTCGACCAGCTCCAGGAGCTCGGGATCGTCGACCATGTCGACCTTGTTCAGGTATACGACGAGCGCGGGCACGCCGACCTGGCGGGCGAGCAGGATGTGCTCGCGGGTCTGCGGCATCGGACCGTCGGCGGCGCTCACCACCAGGATCGCGCCGTCCATCTGGGCGGCGCCGGTGATCATGTTCTTCACGTAGTCAGCGTGGCCGGGGCAGTCGACGTGCGCGTAGTGGCGCTTGTCGGTCTGATACTCGACGTGCGCGGTCGCGATCGTGATGCCGCGCGCCTTCTCTTCCGGCGCCTTGTCGATCTGATCGTAGGCCGTATAAGTCGCGCCGCCCGTCTCGGCCAGAACCTTGGTGATCGCCGCCGTCAACGACGTCTTGCCGTGGTCGACGTGACCGATCGTGCCGACGTTGCAGTGCGGCTTGTTGCGGTTGAACTTCTCTTTGGCCATGGGACTCTCCGTTCTGGTCCTCTGGGGGGTTAGGCGAACTTGGCCTGGATCTCGGCGGCGACCGCCGAGGGCACCTGTTCGTAGTGGTCGAACTGCATTGTGAAGGTGGCGCGCCCCTGAGACATGGAGCGCAGGTTGCTGACATAGCCGAACATGTTGGCGAGCGGCACCATCGCGTTGACGACGTTGGCGTTGCCGCGCATGTCCTGACCCTGGATCTGGCCGCGCCGCGAGTTGAGGTCGCCGATGACCGAACCGGTGTAGTCCTCGGGCGTGACGACCTCGACCTTCATGATCGGCTCGAGCAGGACCGGACCGCCCTGCTGCATCGCCTCGCGCAGAGCCATCCGTCCGGCGATCTCGAATGCCATCGCCGAAGAATCAACATCATGGGAGGCCCCGTCGATCAGCGTGACCTTGAGATCGACGACCGGGAAGCCGGCGAGCACACCGGAGCCAAGCACCGATTCGAGCCCCTTCTCGACCGCCGGGATGAATTCCTTCGGCACGTTGCCGCCGACGACCTCGTTCTTGAACTCAAAACCCTTCCCGGCCTCGGCCGGCTCGGCGACGATCTTGACACGCGCGAACTGGCCGTGGCCGCCCGTCTGCTTCTTGTGCACGTAGTCTCTGGTGACGGCCTTGGTGATCCGCTCGCGATAAGCAACCTGCGGCGCGCCGATGTTGGCGTCCACCTTGTAGGTGCGCTTGAGGATGTCGACCTTGATGTCGAGATGGAGCTCGCCCATCCCCTTGATGATGGTCTGGCCGGACTCCTGGTCGGTATGGACGCGGAACGACGGGTCCTCGGCAACGAGCTTCGCCAGCGCGACGCCGAGCTTCTCCTGATCGGCCTTCGACTTCGGCTCGATCGCGATCTCGATCACCGGATCGGGGAATTCCATCTTCTCAAGGATGACCTGCTTCTGCGCGTCGCACAGCGTGTCGCCGGTGCGGACCTCCTTGAGCCCTGCGAGCGCAACGATGTCGCCGGCATAGGCTTCCTTGATGTCCTCGCGGTTGTTGGCGTGCATCAGCAGCATGCGGCCGATGCGCTCCTTGCGTTCCTTGGTCGAATTGACCACGCCGGTGCCGCTCTCGAGCTTGCCGGAATAGATGCGGGCAAACGTGATGGTGCCGACGAACGGATCGTCCATGATCTTGAACGCCAGCATCGCCAGCGGCTCCTTGTCGTCCGCCTTGCGCACGACCTCGTTGCCCTTGGGATCGATGCCCTTGATCGGCGGCACGTCGAGCGGCGACGGGAGATAGTCCACCACCGCGTCGAGCAGCGGCTGCACGCCCTTGTTCTTGAAGGCGGAGCCGCACAGCACCGGAAAGAAGGCAGCGGTGAGGACCGCTTTACGAATGAGCCGTTTGAGCGTCGCCTCGTCCGGCTCCTTGCCTTCGAGGTAGGCGGTCATGGCATCGTCGTCGAGTTCGACGGCGGCCTCGACCATCTTCTCGCGATATTCCTTGGCCTGATCGAGCAGATCGGCGGGAATGTCTTCGTCGTGATAGTTCGCGCCGAGCGCCTCGTCGTCCCAGACGACGGCCTTCATGCGCACCAGATCGATGATGCCCTTGAACTGCTGCTCGGCCCCGATCGGAAGCTGGATCGCCACCGGCTTGGCGCCGAGGCGGTCGACGATATCCTTCAAGCACTGGAAGAAGTCCGCGCCGACCTTATCCATCTTGTTGGCGAAGACGATACGCGGAACCTTGTACTTGTCGCCCTGGCGCCAGACCGTCTCGGTCTGCGGCTCGACGCCCTGGTTGGAATCGAGCACGCAAACGGCGCCGTCGAGTACGCGCAGTGAACGCTCCACCTCGATGGTGAAGTCGACGTGGCCGGGCGTGTCGATGATGTTCAGCCGTTTGCCGTTCCAGAACGCGGTGGTCGCGGCCGACGTGATGGTGATGCCGCGCTCCTGCTCCTGCTCCATGAAATCCATGGTCGCAGCGCCGTCGTGTACCTCGCCGATCTTATGGCTCTTGCCGGTGTAATAGAGAATCCGCTCGGTCGTCGTGGTCTTGCCGGCATCGATGTGCGCCATGATGCCGAAGTTGCGGTAATTCTCGATGGGATGGGCGCGGGGCATAGGAAGATGTGTCCGTGTTGTTGGCTGGCCGTCACCAGCGATAGTGCGAGAACGCGCGGTTGGCTTCCGCCATCCGGTGCGTGTCTTCGCGTTTCTTGACGGCATTCCCCCTGTTGTTCGACGCGTCGAGCAGCTCTCCGGAGAGCCGCTCGGTCATCGTCTTTTCGTTGCGCTCGCGTGCCGCCGAAATGATCCAGCGGATGCCAAGCGCCTGGCGGCGGCTCGTACGCACTTCCACCGGGACCTGGTAGGTGGCGCCGCCGACGCGCCGCGACCGCACCTCGATCGACGGCATCACATTGTCAAGCGCCTGCTCGAACACCCCGATCGGGTTCTGCTTGGTCTTGCCCTCGATAATGTCGAGGGCGCCGTACACGATCGTTTCCGCGACCGACTTCTTGCCGGCATACATGATCGCGTTCATGAACTTCGAGACCACCAGATTTCCGAATTTCGGATCGGGGTTGATCTCGCGCTTCTCGGCACTGTGACGGCGGGACATCGGTTCTCTCTACTATCGCTCTCTTGCTCTGGCGATCCCGGGTCTCGCTGCGCTCGCCCGGGATGGCCTTCGCTTCGTTCAGGTCACTTCGGCCGCTTGGCGCCGTATTTCGAGCGCCGTTGCTTGCGGTTCTTGACGCCTTGCGTGTCGAGCACGCCGCGCAGGATGTGGTAGCGCACGCCCGGCAGGTCCTTCACGCGGCCGCCGCGGATCATGACCACCGAATGCTCCTGCAGGTTATGGCCCTCGCCCGGGATGTAGCCGATCACCTCGAAGCCGTTGGTCAGCCGAACCTTCGCGACCTTGCGCAGCGCCGAATTCGGCTTCTTCGGGGTCGTGGTGTAGACGCGGGTGCAAACGCCGCGCTTCTGCGGCGACTGCTGCAGCGCCGGCACCGTGTTGCGCGCCTTGACCGGCGCCCGCGGCTTGCGGATCAGCTGATTGATCGTCGGCATCGATCGCCCAAATCCTTCATGGCCTGCGCGCCGGACCATTCCAACGCGCAAAACGGAAGAGCGCCGTGTCCGCTCCCGGGGCGGATGGGCGCTTTCCGTTCACAGAGGACCACGCGGTGGCGCCGCGCGGTCATGCCTTTCGTCTGACAGTCGAACGTCAGAGGCAGCGTTTGAGCTTCATTCCTCGAGGCTGGTGCCCTCCCGCCGCCGTCAATAAGAAGCGTTTCGCCTCAATGACTTAGCCGGGTATCGGGTGGTGCCGTTCCGAGCAAGCGAAGCTCACCGCCTGCCGAAAAGTGCGGCGTATGTATCGGCGCAGGGTTCCGAAGTCAAGGTAGAAAGGGCCGGAAAATCGAGAGATTCTGCGCGTCGGCGTCCGACGGGGCGCGTTCAGCGCACCGGATTGGTGGCCGGCTTGCCGGCGGCCTGGCCGCCGGTCTCCAGGATCGCCGCGATCGCGCGGATCTGGTTGCGGGCATAGACCGGGAGCCCGGCGCTCAGCGACTTGCCGCTGTTGAACGAGCTCTTGCCCAACAGCACCTGTGCCGGCACCAGATTGCGCAGCACCGGCACGGTGGCGAACTGCTTTTGCTTTCCGAGCAGGTTCGACTCGATCGCCAGCGCCGTGAACACGCTGACCACGGTCTTGCCGGGATCGCTCGGATGAGCCTGGAACACCGCCAGGAGCTTGCCGAACTGCATCACCTGGTTGACGTAAAAGATGCTCTGCTCGAGCGCGCCGACCGGCGGCGTGTCGAGCTGGGTGAGCTTGGCAAGTCCACGCTCGCCGACCTCGGCCGCCGACACCACCGTGAGTTCGCTATCGAACTCCAGCGTATCGGAAATGCGCCGCGAGCCTTCTCTGATCTTGTTGGCAAGCTGGATTCCGACCGGCAGCCGGCCTTCGAGCCGGTAGGTCGAGCGCAGGCAGATCACGACCACCCTGCCCTCGCACCATGTCCGCTGCGGATGCTGGTTATGGATCACCCGCGCCTCGCGCGGGCGGGCCTGATCCTCAGGCGTCGCCAGCCGGTGCTTGATGGCCGGATCGATCCGCTCGGCAAACGGAAGGGTCGCCAGCTGTTCGAGCTTGAGCGAGGCCGGCGCGCGGGCGATGACGAAGCGCGCCTCCGCCACATACATATGGAGCCGCTCGCGATAACGGCGGCGGGTGCCGTCGACAATGATGTCGACGTTCGGCTCGGCGTAGCCGGGATAGAGGCTGAGCAATTGCTGGTGGATCGGGCGCGCCTTCGCCCAATCCTCGTAGCGCATGAAGCCGACCGCCGGGTCGACCAGGTCCTCGGCCGGCCGGTCGGAAAATGCGATCGCCCTCGGCTTCAATTGCGCGATCGGAAGCTGAGTGACGGACGGAACCTCGACAACTTCGAATTCCTGTGCCGCCGATCCCGCAGAAAACGCCGTGAGCCCCGCCAACAGAGCGACGACTCCTAACCCACGCGCTTCCATCAATCGAAGCCCCCCCGCCAAAGCGGCCGTTCGTATTGCCGCGGAGGCGGCGGAGGGTTAGAGCTCCGCGGAAGCGGCGGAGGATTGAAGCCACCCGGCGAACGCTGCGCACCGCCCCAGGGCGCAAATCCGCCGCCGAAGAAGCCGAACAGTCCGGGATCGCGGCCGGCATAGGGATCGTAGGAGATCGCCATCTCGTCCTCACCGACCAGCCGGTAGCGGGTGTCGATGACGGCTCCGCGCGCGTCGCGCCGCAGGTATTCGATCAAGCTTCCTCCTTCCCGTCCCTCCTCGTCCACTTCCGCGTCCGCGCGCTGGGCGACCACAAATTTTCTAGTTTCGGGCGAGGGTCCCCTGAGCGTTGTGCGCGGCGAATGGTGCGCCCACACCGCCTGGATGATCGGCTCGAAGATCGGCACAGCGATGCTGCCGCCAGTCGCGCCGTTGCCCAACGTACGGCGGCGGCCGTCGGCATTGTCGTAACCGACCCACACCGCCACCGTGACCTCGTTGGTGAACCCGACGAACCAGACGTCGTTCTCGCCGTCGGTGGTGCCGGTCTTGCCGGCGACATAAGGCGCGAGCCCGGCGATCCGGCTGGCGGTGCCGCGCTGCAGGACGCCCTGCAGCATGGTCTTGAGCTGGTAGAAGGCGACGCCATCCGCCGACCCGATCCGGGTAGCCGAGGTCGCCGGATGCCGATAGATCACCTTGCCGTCCTGCTCCAGCGCTTCGATCGCGTGCGGCGCCGGGCGCACGCCTTCATTAGCGATGGCGGCGAAGAAGGCGGCGAGATCGATCGGCCGCACCGGCTGCGCACCCAGCACAAACGGGTAGTATCGTACGCATTCCCGATAGATCTGGGCCTCCATGGCGAGGGCGCAGATGCGGTCGAGGCTGAGCGACGGCGTGATGTCGATACCGCCCTCCAGCAGGTTGGCGGTGGCGAGATTCCGCGACAGTTCGAGCGCCCGGCGCAGCGTGAGGACGCCGCCCCCGCCGCCGCCATAATTCCTGGGCGACCAGTAATCCTCGGGACGGATGCTGAGGCTGTTGCTTCCGATCGGCGGCAGGGTGATCGGCTCGTCACGCACCAGCGTATTGGGCTGCAATCCTCTCGCCAGCGCCGCCAGATAGCTGACCGGCTTGATCGCCGAGCCCGGCTGCCGTTGCGATTGTGTCACGCGGTTGAGCTGGCTCAGCGGATAGGAAAAGCCGCCGGCCATGGCGAGGATCCGGCCGGTCCTGTTCTCAAGCACGAGCGCGGCGCCTTGCACCGTCGGCCGCACGCGGAGCTCCGCCCGCGCCACCCCTGGATTGCCCTTCGCTCCCTTGGTTTCGGTCAGGCGGACATAGACGGCATCGTGCAGCTTCAGGTTCCGCATTGCGGTGCGCGCGCCGGTCAGAGGAACAATCCGGCCGTCGGTCAATCCGACCCGAACGTTTCCACCCTTTTCCTCCAGCACCACCCCTTGCGGCCAGTGCACATCGTAAAGCGGCAGCCGCGCATTGGTCAGCGCCTGCAACCAGGCCGGCTTGTCACCGCTCGACTGTCGCTGCGCCTCGATCCGGCGGATCGCCTCGCGCAGATTGGCCTCCGCAGCCTGGCCCTGCGCCCGGCCGGACGCACTCTCGAAGCGCGCCAACCCCTCCTGCAAGGCCGTCTCGACGGCACGCTGCACCTTCGGAAGGATGGTCGAGCGGACCGTGTAGGTCTGTGCGGTGAGCCCTTCGACGCCCGCGATCGTCCTCGCCTCGCGCGCGACCTGATCGGTGAAGTGGAACCCGATGTCGCGCCGCGGCCGCTCGAAAGCGACCAGCGCCGGAATCCCGACGGTGAGGGTCCGCTTCATCAGCTCGGCGTTGGTCGGGTCATCCTCGCGCATGCGCTCGAGCACATAGACGAAGCGTTCGCGCACCCGCTCCGGATGGCGGTCGGGATTGAAGAAATTCGGCCCCTTGGTCAGGGCCGCCAGCAACGCACCTTCGGCCAGCGTCAACTCGCCCGTCGGTTTGCCGAAATAGCTGCGTGCGGCGAGCTCGATGCCCCAGGAACCGCGGCCGAGGAAAACCGAATTGAGATAAAGCTCCAGAATCTCGGCCTTGGAGAGCACGCGCTCGACGCGGGCGGCCACGATCATCTCGCGCATCTTGCGTTCGTAGGACAGGTCGTCGCCGACCAGGAGGTTCTTCACTAATTGTTGCGTGATGGTCGAACCGCCTTGCGGCCGCCCGGACTGGCTCAGGTTGCCGATGAAGGCGCGGATCAGGGCGCGCTCGTCGATGCCGCGATGCTGGTGGAAGCGCTTGTCCTCGGCGGCGACGAAGGCGGCCCGGACATGGGTGGGAATCTCGGCGAGCGGCACCCAGACGCGCCGCTGGTCCTGCTCGAACACTTCCGCGAACTTCTCGCCGCGGCCGTCCAGGAGGACACTGGCGCCGGGCAACCGCATACCGCGCAGGCGGGTGTGGTCGGGCAGGTTGGCGACCGCACGGTTATAGAATTCGATGACATTGGCGATGTCGACCGGCGAGTTCTCGACCGTCTCGTTCTTGCAGAATTGTCGATAGGCGATGTGCAAATCGCCGAGGTTCATTCCGCGGAACTGGGGCAGGCCGCCGGCGACCGTGTCCGGATCGTCCATCGCGGTCGTGATCAAGTCGTCGACATTGATATCCTCGATGTCGAACGCCTTGCGCATGTGGGCGCAACCGGCGCGCAGCAGCGACACGACTTCGTGCTGATCCTGGATCGGGTCGAATTCGGTCTTGATCGCCTCCGATCCGACCGTCACCTGGCTGAATGTGAGGGCGGTCGCGAAAATCTTGATGAGAAGGGAATCCATCGGATCGCGACCTGGCGGACTGGGCTACGTGAGCAGCAGATGATGAGCATAAAGTGGCTTTTTGGGGAAGCAGACCATACGCAGCATTAATTTCCGGTTAGGTGGGGCGCGGTGACTGACTCAGGCTGCCACGGTGGCGCGCGGAAGCCCCGAACGGGCCGTCGCCATCATTACGACGCCGACTGGCAAAGAAAGTTCCAAAATGAAAGAGGCCGCCCACCGGGCGGCCTCTCTGGTTCTGGCAATTCGCGTCCGCGGGTCACTCCGCCGCGGGCAACGCCGCCTGTTGTTCGGCCTTGGCGGCTTCCGCCTTCGCCGCGGCTTCCCTCTCACGCTCTTCGAGAATGAGCGAGTCGCGCTTGCCGGCAACCTCGCGCAGTGAGTTCATCATGGCGCCCGTACCGGCCGGGATCAGCCGGCCGACGATGACGTTCTCCTTGAGGCCCTCGAGCGTATCCACCTTGCCGTTGACGGCGGCCTCGGTGAGCACGCGCGTGGTCTCCTGGAACGACGCCGCCGAGATGAACGACCGGGTCTGCAACGACGCCTTGGTGATGCCGAGCAGCACCGGATGCGCGACCGCGGGCTTCTTGCCGGCGCCCACCGCACGCGCGTTGATCTCGTCGAACTCGATGCGGTCGACCTGCTCGCCCTGGATCAGCTCGGTCTCGCCGGCGTCGGTGACCTCGACCTTCTGCAGCATCTGGCGAACGATCACCTCGATGTGCTTGTCGTTGATCAACACGCCCTGCAGCCGGTAGACCTCCTGGATCTCGTTGACGAGGTAGTTCGCAAGCTCCTCGACGCCCTTGATCGCCAGGATGTCGTGCGGCGCCGGATTGCCCTCGACGATGAAGTCGCCCTTCTCGATCAGATCGCCCTCCTGCAAGTGAATGTGCTTGCCCTTGGGGATCAGATACTCCTTCGGCTCTTCATCCTTGTTGTTCGGCTCGATGATGACGCGCCGCTTGTTCTTGTAGTCCTTGCCGAAGCGGATGGTGCCGGACCCCTCCGCGATGATCGCGGATTCCTTCGGCCGCCTCGCCTCGAACAGCTCCGCCACCCGCGGCAGACCGCCGGTGATGTCGCGGGTCTTGGCGCTTTCGGTCGGAACGCGCGCGATCACGTCGCCCGCCCTCACCTTGGCGCCTGGATCGACCGAGAGGATCGTGTCGACGGCAAGCAGGTAACGCGCCTCGCCGCCGCGGCCGAGCTTCACGATCTTGTTGTCCTTCTTGATCACCATCGAAGGACGCAGATCCTGCTGGTTGCGGCCGGAGCCGGTGCGCCAGTCGGTGACCACGCGCTTGGCGATGCCGGTCAACTCGTCGAGCGTTTCCGACATCGACTGGCCTTCGACCAGATCCTCGAATCCGATCATGCCTTCGACCTCGGTGAGGATCGGACGCGTGAACGGATCCCACTCGGAGATGCGCTGGCCACGTTTGATCTGATCACCCTCATCGACCAGCATCCGCGATCCGTACTGGATACGGTGCACGGCGCGCTCGGTTCCGTCCGGATCGAGCACCGCGACGACCATGTTGCGGGCCATCGCGACGTTCTGGCCGTCGGAGTTCTTCACGATGTTCTTGTTCTTGATCTTGATCTTGCCGTCGAAGTTCGACTCGATGAACGACTGCTCCGAGATCTGGGCAGCGCCGCCGATGTGGAACGTCCGCATCGTGAGCTGGGTGCCCGGCTCGCCGATCGACTGCGCGGCGATCACGCCGACCGCCTCGCCCATGTTGACCGGCGTACCGCGGGCGAGATCGCGCCCGTAGCACTTGGCGCAGACGCCGTTGGTCAACTCGCAAGTGAGCACCGAGCGGATACGCAGCTCCTGGACGCCCGCCTTAGCGATCGTCTCGACCTGCGGCTCCTCGAGCAGCGTTCCCTTCTTGATGATGACCTTGTGCGAGGACGGATCGCGCACATCCTCGGCCGTGGTGCGGCCGAGGATGCGGCTCTCCAGCGACGCCACGACCGTGCCGGCATCGATGATCGCACGCACATTGATGCCGCCGCTGGTGCCGCAGTCCTCGTGCGTGATGATGCAGTCCTGCGCCACGTCGACGAGACGGCGCGTCAGGTAGCCGGAGTTCGCGGTCTTCAGCGCGGTGTCGGCAAGGCCCTTGCGGGCGCCGTGGGTCGAGTTGAAGTACTCGAGCACCGACAGCCCCTCCTTGAAGTTCGAGATGATCGGGCTCTCGATGATCTCGCCGGACGGCTTCGCCATCAGGCCGCGCATGCCGGCGAGCTGTTTCATCTGCGCGGGCGAACCCCGCGCGCCGGAATGCGCCATCATGTAGATGGAGTTGACCTGCGCCTCGCGGCCGCCTTCCTGCTTCTTGGCCGCGGAGATCTCCTTCATCATCGCGTCGGCGATCTCCTCGGTGCACTTCGACCAGGCGTCGACCACCTTGTTGTACTTCTCGCCCTGGGTGATCAGGCCATCGTTGTATTGCTGCTCGAACTCCTTGGCCTGGTCGCGGGTCTTGTCGACGATCTTCCACTTGGTGCCGGGCACCACCATGTCGTCCTTGCCGAACGAGATGCCGGCCTTGAACGCATTGTGGAAGCCCAACGCCATGATGCGGTCGCAGAAAATCACGGTCTCCTTCTGACCGCAGTGGCGGTAGACCTGATCGATCATGCTGGAGATTTCCCGCTTGGTCATGAGCTTGTTGACCAGCGTGAAGGAAATCTTCGGGCTCTTCGGCAGCACGCTGCCGAGCATCGCGCGGCCCGGCGTGGTGTCGAACCAATACCGCGTGACGTTGCCCTTCTCGTCCTCGCCATACCAGCGGAACTTGATCTTGGTATGCAGATCGATCGCCTTGGCGTGCAAGGCGTGCTCGATCTCGTCGATGTCGCCGAACACGCGCGGATTCTTCTGCTTGTCGTCCTCGCGCATGATCGAGAGGTAGTAGAGCCCGAGCACGATGTCCTGCGACGGCACGATGATCGGCGAGCCGTTGGCCGGATGCAGGATGTTGTTGGTCGACATCATCAGGACGCGTGCTTCCAGCTGCGCTTCCAGCGACAGCGGAACGTGCACGGCCATCTGGTCGCCGTCGAAGTCGGCGTTGAAGGCCGCGCAGACCAGCGGATGAAGCTGGATCGCCTTGCCTTCGATCAGCACCGGCTCGAACGCCTGGATGCCGAGGCGGTGCAGCGTCGGCGCGCGGTTGAGCAGCACCGGATGCTCGCGGATCACCTCGTCGAGGATGTCCCAGACCTCCGGCTTCTCCTTCTCAACGAGCTTCTTGGCCTGCTTCACGGTGGTGGACAGGCCCTTGGCGTCGAGCCGCGAATAGATGAACGGCTTGAACAGCTCGAGCGCCATCTTCTTCGGCAGGCCGCACTGGTGCAGCTTGAGCTCCGGACCGACCACGATCACTGAACGGCCGGAATAGTCGACGCGCTTGCCGAGCAGGTTCTGCCGGAACCGGCCCTGCTTGCCCTTGAGCATGTCGGCGAGCGACTTCAGCGGACGCTTGTTGGCGCCGGTGATGACGCGGCCGCGGCGGCCGTTGTCGAACAGCGCATCGACCGCCTCCTGAAGCATGCGCTTCTCGTTGCGGATGATGATGTCAGGCGCGCGCAGCTCAATCAGCCGCTTCAGACGGTTGTTGCGGTTGATGACGCGGCGGTAGAGGTCGTTGAGGTCGGAGGTGGCGAAACGGCCGCCATCCAGCGGCACCAGTGGCCGCAGGTCCGGCGGGATCACCGGAATGACCTTCATGATCATCCATTCCGGCTTGTTGCCGGATTGGACGAACGCCTCGATCAGCTTGAGCCGCTTGGCGAGCTTCTTCGGCTTGAGCTCGGAGGTCGAACTCCGCGATTTCCTGGCGCAGATCGGTGGCCATCTTCTCGAGATCGAGCACCTTGAGCAACTCGCGGATAGCTTCCGCGCCGATCATGGCGGTGAAGCTGTCGGCGCCGAACTGTTCCTGCGCCTTGAGATACTCGTCCTCGCTCAGGAGCTGACGGTCCTCGAGCGGGGTGAGGCCCGGCTCGATCACGATGTAGCTCTCGAAGTAGAGGATGCGCTCGAGCGACTTCAGCGTCATGTCGAGCAGCAGGCCGATGCGCGACGGCAGCGACTTCAGGAACCAGATGTGCGCGACCGGCGCCGCCAGCTCGATGTGGCCCATGCGCTCGCGCCGCACGCGCGAAAGCGTCACCTCAACCGAGCACTTTTCGCAGATGATGCCCTTGTACTTCATGCGCTTGTACTTGCCGCACAAGCACTCGTAGTCCTTGATCGGGCCGAAGATGCGCGCGCAGAACAGGCCGTCGCGCTCCGGCTTGAAGGTCCGGTAGTTGATCGTCTCGGGCTTCTTGATCTCGCCGTACGACCACGACAGGATCTTCTCTGGGCTCGCGATCGAAATCCGGATCTGGTCGAAGACCTGAGCCGGCGTCTGCGGGCTGAAGAGATTCATCAATTCTTGGTTCATCACCGTCTCCTCGTGAGGGGACCACGTACGCCGCGTCCCCGAGGGTCGTTAATTCGTGAACCGGAGCGGCGCCCTCGCCGCTCCGTGTGATTTTCGTTACTCGGCGGCTTCCGCCGTTCCCTGCTTCGAATTGTGCAGGTCGACGTTGAGACCGAGCGAGCGCATCTCCTTGACCAGCACGTTGAAGCTTTCGGGAATGCCGGCTTCGAACGTGTCGTCGCCGCGCACGATCGCCTCGTACACCTTGGTGCGGCCGGCGACGTCGTCGGACTTCACCGTCAGCATTTCCTGCAGGGTATAGGCGGCGCCGTAGGCTTCCAGCGCCCAGACCTCCATTTCGCCGAAACGCTGGCCGCCGAACTGCGCCTTGCCGCCCAGCGGCTGCTGGGTGACGAGCGAGTACGGTCCGATCGACCGGGCGTGGATCTTGTCGTCGACGAGATGGTGCAGCTTGAGCATGTAGATGTAGCCCACCGTCACCTTGCGATCGAACGGATCGCCGGTGCGGCCGTCGTGCAAGGTAACCTGGCCGGAGTGCTCGAGGCCGGCAAGATCGAGCATCTTCTCGATGTCGGCCTCCTTCGCGCCGTCGAACACCGGAGTCGCGATCGGCACGCCGTGACGCAGGTTGGTGCCGAGCTCGACCAGATCCTTGTCGCCGAGCGTCTTGATGGTCTCGTCGTCGCCGTAGACCTTCTTCAAGATATCCTTGAGGGCCCTGGTGTCCTTCTTGCCGTTATAGGCATCGACCGCCTGACCGATCTTGAGGCCGAGACCGGCGCAGGCCCAGCCGAGATGGGTCTCCAGGATCTGACCGACATTCATGCGGCTCGGCACGCCAAGCGGATTGAGCACGATGTCGACCTGGGTGCCGTCATCGAGGAACGGCATGTCCTCGACCGGCACGATCTTCGACACCACGCCCTTGTTGCCGTGGCGGCCGGCCATCTTGTCGCCGGGCTGGATCTTGCGCTTCACCGCGACGAAGACCTTGACCATCTTCATCACGCCGGGCGGCAGCTCGTCGCCGCGTTGCAGCTTCTCGACCTTGTCGAGGAAGCGCTGTTCGAGACGCTTCTTCGACTCGTCGTACTGCTTGCGGATGGCTTCGATCTCGCTCATCAGCTTGTCGTTGGGCGAGGCGAACTGCCACCACTGCGACCGCGGATACTCGTCGAGCACCGAGCGGGTGATCTTGGAGTCCTTCTTGAAACCCTTCGGGCCCGCGATGCCCTGCCGGCCTTCCAGCATCTCGGCGAGACGGCCGTAGACGTTGCGGTCGAGGATCGCCTGCTCGTCGTCGCGGTCCTTGGCGAGACGCTCGATCTCCTCACGCTCGATCGCGAGCGCGCGCTCGTCCTTCTCGACGCCGTGGCGGTTGAACACCCGCACCTCGACGACCGTGCCCTGCACGCCCGGCGGCACGCGCAGCGACGTGTCGCGCACGTCGGACGCCTTCTCGCCGAAAATGGCGCGCAGGAGCTTTTCCTCCGGCGTCATCGGGCTTTCGCCCTTCGGCGTGATCTTGCCGCACAGGATGTCGCCGGCGCGAACTTCCGCGCCGATATAGACGATGCCCGCCTCGTCGAGATTCTTGAGCGCCTCTTCCGAGACGTTCGGGATGTCGCGGGTGATTTCTTCCGGCCCGAGCTTGGTGTCGCGGGCCATCACCTCGAACTCCTCGATGTGGATCGAGGTGAAGACGTCGTCCTTCACGATCCGCTCGGAGAGCAGGATCGAAGTCTTCGAAGTTGTAGCCATTCCACGGCATGAACGCGACCAGCACGTTGCGGCCAAGCGCGAGCTCGCCGAGATCGGTCGACGGACCGTCGGCGATGATGTCGCCGCGCTTGACGTGATCGCCTACCTTCACCAGCGGACGCTGGTTGATGCAGGTGTTCTGGTTCGAGCGCTGGAACTTCATCAGCCGGTAGATGTCCACGCCGGGCTTGGTCGGATCGGCCTCGCCAGTCGCACGCACCACGATACGGGTGGCGTCGACCTGATCGATCACGCCGGTGCGGCGCGCCGCGATGGCTGCGCCGGAATCGCGGGCAACCACACCCTCCATGCCGGTGCCGACGAACGGCGCCTCGGCCCGAACCAGCGGCACCGCCTGGCGCTGCATGTTCGAGCCCATCAGGGCGCGGTTGGCGTCGTCATTCTCCAGGAACGGGATGAGCGCCGCCGCCACCGAAACAAGCTGCTTTGGCGACACGTCCATGAAGTCGACCTTGTCCGGCGCCAGCTGCAGCACGTCGCCGGCATGACGGCACACGATCAGCTCTTCGGTGAAGCGTCCGCGCCCGTCGATCGGAGCGTTGGCCTGAGCCACGGTGTAGCGGCCCTCCTCCATCGCCGAGAGATACTGCACCTCGTCGGTGACGCGGCCGTCCTTGACCTTGCGGTACGGCGTCTCGACGAAGCCGTACTTGTTCACCCGCGCGTAGGTCGCGAGCGAATTGATCAGGCCGATGTTCGGACCTTCCGGCGTCTCGATCGGGCAGATACGGCCGTAATGCGTCGGGTGCACGTCGCGCACCTCGAAGCCGGCGCGCTCGCGGGTGAGGCCGCCCGGACCCAGCGCCGAGAGCCGCCGTTTGTGCGTGATCTCGGACAGCGGGTTGGTCTGGTCCATGAACTGCGAGAGCTGCGAGGAGCCGAAGAACTCACGCACCGCCGCCGCGGCCGGCTTCGCGTTGATCAGGTCCTGCGGCATGACGGTGTCGATATCGACCGACGACATGCGCTCCTTGATCGCACGCTCCATGCGCAGGAGGCCGATGCGGTACTGGTTCTCCATCAGCTCGCCGACCGAGCGCACCCGGCGGTTGCCGAGGTGGTCGATGTCGTCGATCTCGCCCTTGCCGTCGCGCAGGTCGACCAGCGTGCGGATGACGGCGATAATGTCCTCCTTGCGCAGCACCCGCATGGTGTCGGGCGCATCGAGATCGAGCCGCATGTTCATCTTCACGCGGCCGACCGACGAAAGGTCGTAGCGCTCGGAATCGAAGAACAGCGACTGGAACATCGCCTGCGCGGTGTCGACGGTCGGCGGCTCACCCGGACGCATGACGCGGTAGATGTCGAACAGCGCGTCCTCGCGCGTCATGTTCTTGTCGACGGTCAGCGTGTTGCGGATGTAGGCGCCGACATTGACGTGGTCGATGTCGAGCACCGGCAGTTCCTTGTAGCCGTTCTCGATCAGCGCCTTGAGCAGCTTCTCGGTGATCTCCTCGCCGGCTTCGGCGTAGATTTCGCCGGACTTCGGGTTCACCAGATCCTCGGCGATGTAATGACCGACCAGTTCCTGGTCGCTCATGCGCAAGGCCTTCAAGCCCTTCTCGGCGAGCTGCCGGGCGGAGCGCACGGTGAGCTTCTTGCCGGCCTCCAGCACGGCCTTGCCGGTGTCGGCGTCGACCAGATCGTTGATCGCCTTGTAGCCGCGGAAGCGGTTGGCGTCGAACGGCACGCGCCAGCCTTCCTTCTGCCGCTTGTAGATCACCTTCTTGTAGAAGGTGTTGAGGATCTCCTCGCCATCCATGCCGAGCGCATAGAGCAGCGACGTCACCGGAATCTTCCGGCGCCGGTCGATGCGCGCATGCACGATGTCCTTGGCGTCGAACTCGATGTCGAGCCAGGAGCCGCGGTACGGAATGATGCGGTCGGCTAAAGCCGCCGAGGAGTGGGTCTTGCCTTTGTCGTGGTCGAAGAACACGCCCGGCGAGCGGTGCATCTGCGAGACGATCACGCGCTCGGTGCCGTTGACGACGAAGGTGCCGTTGTTGGTCATGAGCGGGATATCGCCGACGGTAGACATCTTGCTCTTCTTCGATGTCCTTGACCGACTTGGCTCC
>CAVRFL010000019.1:0-505348 GCA_963720385.1 uncultured Alphaproteobacteria bacterium
TATATAGTCGCGGGGATGCCGGAGTGTCAACACCTAAGCCCGAAAGCCAGCGGATTTTCGCATTGCAGCGTGAAACCAATTGTGCAGTCGCAACGCCGATATCAGCAACGCAAGCGAGGACGGAAATGCCCCAGGCTCGCACCCTTCCGAGCACGGGGCGCCGCACTTGGGCCACATTCCTCGAACCTACTTTGCTTGGCGGGAGGTGTCAGGTCGGGGGATTCGGCACAGGCGTCGCATGCGCAAGCGACCGCCGCGTGCTTCCCGGTATAGACGAGGACGACGACAGGGCCCGGTCCGTTGACGGACCGCCGGAACCTCGGCATCGTGCCGTGGTTCGGGGCAAAGGCCAGTTGTCGGCCGCGTTTTTGGCACTCTCCGTCTGGGTTTGTGGCAAGCCACCCGCTGGTGCGAGTGGAGGGGTCGGTTTTGGATCACGGCAAACGGCGCGGCGCATACCGGACGATTGGCGAGGCCGATCATATCGACCTCGGCCATGAGCCGCCGCTGTCGGTTGACGGTGAAACCAGCAATCTCATCGATCGCCGCCGCGTGTCGGTGCAGTGGTTCAGCGGCACCATCCTGACCGGTCTGTGCGGCGCGGCTCTCATGGGCGGCGCCGTTTTTGCGTCCCTTGATGGACAGAGCAATTTCGCCACCGTTCCCGAACGCGTGCAGCTCGCGCTGAGAGGCTCTGGCGACCGAACGGCCACCGCCCGCAAGTCCGACCGCCTGCCGCCTCCCAGCGAGTCCAACGCCCAGCGCCGGGTCATTCGCGACACCCAGACCAGCCGTGTCGGCAATCGCGAGATCGTCCGAGTCCGCGCTTTCGTGCGCGTCGCCAGCAATCTTGCGCTTTCGACCTCCGAACTGTCCGCCAACATCCCCGCCTTCAACCCGCTGCGGATGCAGGCTGCCGAGGCGACGCCGGGTGCGACGCCGGCCGACGAAACCCCCGACGCCGAAGTCGACGCCGAAGTGTCTTTCGTCACGGCCGACCTTGCCAGTGTCCTGCCGCGCGCCAAGATCGCGGCGATCCTGTCGATCGACGATGTTCTTGGCCGCGTCCGCGAGGCTGCCAACTGGACCGGCAGCGTGCCATCGCGGCACCTTCCCCCCGAGCTGCCGCGCGGCACCCGCCTGGCCTATGCGGCCGAGGGGAATCTGGATCTCTACGCCGGCTTCGAGGCCCGCATGGCTCCGGAGAACGTCACCCTGCTGCCCAAGACCCAGAAGGAAACCACGGGCGGCACCGCCTGGACCGAGCGCACGGTCAACGTGCGCAAGGGCGAGTCGGTCGGCAGCGTGTTGCGTGAGCTCGGCGCGCGTCCGGACGACATCAAGGCCATCACCGCTGCCTTGGGCGCGCGCGGACGCGAAGGCGGCGTGCGGGAGAACCACACGCTTCGTGTCCTGCTGGCACCGACCAACGACCCCAAATTCATGCAGCCGATCCGCGTCGTGATCGCGAACGACAGCGCCATCGAGGCCGTCGTCGCCTGGTCCGATCTCGGCCGCTATGTGCAAGTCGACATCCGAACCCTGGAGACCGAGGTCGCCCGGTCACGTCAGCAGCAGCAGGATGAAGAGGAGGACGACGGCAGGGGCGTGCGGCTCTATCAGAGCATCTATGAAACCGCCCTGCGCAATCAGGTGCCGCGCCCGCTGATCGAAGACATCATCCGCATCTATTCGTATGACATCGACTTCCAGCGCCGGGTGCAGCCCGGCAACTCGTTCGAGATTCTTTTTGCCGGCGAGGACGAAGGCAACGACGCCAAGAGCGAGGTCTTGTTCGCGTCGCTTACGACCGGCGGCGAAACTCGGCGATACTACCGCTTCCAATCGTCCGACGACGGCCTCGTCGACTTCTATGACGAGACCGGCAAGAGCGCGAAGAAATTCCTGGTCCGCAAGCCGCTCGCCGACGGCATCATGCGCTCCGGCTTCGGCAGCCGGCACCACCCGCTGCTGCACTATACCAAGATGCACACCGGCGTGGACTGGGCGGCGCCGATGGGAACGCCGATCTACGCGTCAGGCAACGGCGTGATTGAAAAGATCGGATGGGAGGGCGGGTACGGCCGCTACATCCGCATTCGTCATGCCAACGGCTACCAGACCGCCTACGGCCACCTGTCGGCCTTTGCCCGCAACATGGCGGAAGGCAAGCGCGTCCGGCAGGGCCAGATCGTCGGCTATGTCGGCTCGACCGGTCTGTCGACCGGCGCTCACCTGCACTACGAGATCATCGTCAACGGCCGCCACGTCGATCCGATGAAGTTCAGGCTGCCGCGCGGCCGGGTGCTTGAAGGCGCGACGCTCGCGAAATTCGATCAGGAACGCGAGCGGCTCGAGAACATGATCACCCGCGCCGGCCCGAACCGCGGCGCGGCTCCGCGCGTGGCGCAGACGACGACCCGCTGACAACAACATCCGAGCGAGCGCGGGCCGGCTCGACGCGAGCCGCTACTTCTTCTCGCCCTTTTTCTCGCCCTCCAGCACCTTCAGGTCGGGCTTGGATTTGGTCGCTTGGGCGAGCCGCGCGATCAGCGCCTTCGGCGTGGCGTAGACGTCCGCGAGCACCTTCTGCATCGCCTCGCCGGTGAAGGGATTGACCTCCTGATTGAGCTTCTCGGCATCGGCAAGCAGGTCCTTGTCTTTCATCGCCATGTTGAAGGCGTTGCGGAGCGCGGCGACACGGTCGGCGGGAACGCCCTCGGCCACGAAATACGGCCGGCCAAGCTCGAAGGCGGTGAACTGCACCGTAATGACCTGCTTGATCTCCGGATCGTCGGTGAGGTCCATGACCAGCGGAATGTTGGGAATGTCCGGATGCTTTCGCAGCCCCTGCTGATAGAGGATCGTCAGCTCACCCAACTCGATCCATTCCTTGAGATGCGGCTTGAGACTCGTCCACGAGAAGGTGCCGCGGCCGTCGACCTCGCCGCGCAGCATCGCGAGATTCATCTCGCTGCCGCCGGGATAGCCGGCGATGACGCGGTACTTGAAGCCAAGCAGGTTGCGCAGAATGTACGGCACCGTGACGCTTTCCGTGCCGATGCCGGTGCCGGCGACGATAACGTCATTGGCGCGGGCCTTCAGATCCTGCCACGTCTTGATTTCGGTGCGACGGTGCACCACCGCCACGCTGGTGTCGGTATTGGCGCTGCCGATCCAGTTGAGCTTGACCGCATCGAATTTCGCGTTGGAGTGGTCGCCCAGCAAGGGCTCGAACGGGATGCCGCGCTGCGGCGCGCCGATGTGCAGGCCGTCCTTGTTGACGACATTGGCGACGAAGTTCGTCATCACCAGGCCGCCGCCGCCGGGCATGTTGCGCACGATGACCTGCGGATTGCCCGGAATGTACTTGCCGATATGACGTGCAATAAGCCGCGCATTGACGTCGTAGCCGCCGCCGGCGGAAAGACCGACATAGAACGTGACGGTCTTGTCCTTGTAGAACTCGGCCGGGCTTTGGGCGAAGGACGGCGTGCTGGCCGCCGCAGCGACGACACCGAGGGCTGCGATCAAGCGCGTTGCTTGGAGCTGCATGATTTCGTTATCTCCCCAGAATTTGTGGCAACGACGCCAGCCGTGTGCTTCAGCGCCATCCTATAACGCAACCGCCGCCGGTCGGCGACCGGCGGCGGTCCAATGGCAGCGTCACGTCGTCGCTTGGGACGATGTCGCTCAGGCGGCCGCGGCAAGCTTGCCGTTGAAGGTCAGGCCCTGCTTGCTGGCGGAGATCACGACCCGGTCGCCATCCTTGACGGTGCCGGCAAGCACCAGCTCCGCGAGCGGGTCCTGGATCGACTTCTGGATCACGCGCTTGAGCGGGCGTGCGCCGTAGGCCGGATCCCAGCCCTTGTCCGCCAGCCACTCGCGCGCCGCGGGTTCGAGCACGATCGTGATCTTGCGGTCCTCCAGGAGCCGGCCCAGGCGGCCCATCTGGATATCGACGATCCGCGCCATCTCATTGCGCTTCAAGCGGTGGAACAGGATGATCTCGTCGACGCGGTTCAAGAATTCCGGCCGGAAGCTCGACCGCACCACCGCCATCACCTGGTCCTTGACCGCGTCGGTGTCCTGACCTTCCGGCTGATCCACCAGGAACTGCGAGCCGAGGTTCGAGGTCATCACGATCAGCGTGTTGCGGAAGTCGACGGTGTGACCCTGCCCGTCGGTGAGACGGCCGTCGTCGAGCACTTGCAGCAGCACGTTGAACACGTCGGGATGCGCCTTCTCGATCTCGTCGAACAGCACGACCTGATAGGGCCGCCGCCGCACCGCTTCAGTCAGCGCGCCGCCTTCCTCGTAGCCGACATACCCGGGCGGCGCGCCGATCAGGCGCGCGACCGAATGCTTCTCCATGTACTCCGACATGTCGATGCGGAGCAGCGCGTTCTCGTCGTCGAACAGGAACTCCGCCAACGCCTTGGTCAGCTCGGTCTTGCCGACACCGGTGGGACCCAGGAACATGAACGAGCCGATCGGGCGGTTCGGGTCCTGCAAGCCGGCGCGGGCGCGGCGCACCGCGGTCGATACCGCTTTCACCGCTTCCGCCTGGCCGATGATGCGCTTGCCGAGCTGCTCCTCCATGCGCAGGAGCTTCTCCTTCTCGCCTTCGAGCATCCTGTCGACCGGCACGCCGGTCCAGCGCGAGACCACCTGCGCGACGTGGTTGGCGGTCACCGCCTCCTCCATCATCGCGCCCTTGCCTTCGCTGCCTTCCACCGCCTTCAGCTTCTTTTCAAGCTCGGGGATGCGGCCATAGGCCAATTCGCCGGCGCGCTGATATTCGCCTTTTCGCTGTGCGTTGGCGAGCTCAACCCGCAGCGTGTCGAGTTCGGTCTTGAGCTTCTGCGCGTCGGAAAGCTTGTCCTTCTCCGCCTTCCAGCGCGCGGTGAGATCGGCCGACTGCTTCTCCAGCGCTTTCAGCTCGGTCTCGAGATTCTTCAGCCGCGCCTTGGAGCCGGCGTCGCTCTCTTTCTTGAGCGCCTCCTGCTCGATCTTGAGCCGCACGATCTCGCGGTCGATCAAATCGAGCTCCTCGGGCTTGGAATCCACCTGCATCTTCAGCCGCGCCGCGGCTTCGTCGACGAGGTCGATCGCCTTGTCCGGGAGGAAGCGGTCGGTGATGTAGCGGTTGGACAAAGTCGCCGCCGCCACAATGGCGCTGTCGGTGATGCGAACGCCGTGGTGCGCCTCATATTTCTCCTTCAAACCGCGCAGGATCGAGATCGTGTCCTCGACCGTCGGCTCCGACACGAAAACGGGCTGGAAGCGCCGCGCCAGCGCGGCGTCCTTCTCGACGTGCTTCTTGTATTCGTCGAGCGTGGTGGCGCCGATGCAGTGCAGTTCGCCGCGCGCCAGCGCCGGCTTGAGCAGGTTCGACGCGTCCATCGCGCCGTCGGCTTTGCCGGCGCCCACGAGCGTATGCATCTCGTCGATGAACAGGATGATGCCGCCGTCCGACGACGTCACCTCCTGCAACACCGCCTTCAACCGCTCCTCGAACTCGCCGCGGTATTTCGCGCCGGCAATCAGCGCGCCCAAGTCGAGCGCCAACAGCTTCTTGTCCTGCAGGCTGTCCGGAACGTCGCCGTTGACGATCCGTTGCGCCAGGCCTTCGACGATGGCGGTCTTGCCGACGCCGGGCTCGCCGATCAGCACCGGATTGTTCTTGGTGCGGCGGGAGAGCACCTGGATGGTGCGCCTGATCTCCTCGTCGCGGCCGATCACCGGATCGATCTTGCCATCGCGCGCCGCTTGCGTGAGGTCGCGGCCATATTTCTTGAGCGCGTCATAGGCGTTTTCGGCCGACGCGCTGTCGGCGGTGCGGCCCTTGCGCAGCGCTTCGATGGCGGCGTTGAGGTTCTGCGGCGTGACGCCGGCACGGCTGAGGATTTTTCCAGCCTCGCCGTCCTTTTCGAGCGCCAGCGCGAGCAGCAAGCGTTCGACGGTGACAAAGCTGTCGCCGGCCTTTTCGGCAACCTTTTGCGCCTGATCGAACACGCGCGCGAGCGCGGCATCGATATAGACCTGCCCAGCTCCGCCGCCCGACACCTTCGGACGCTTGGCGAGCGCCGCTTCCACGGCGGACAGCGCCTCGCGCGAACGCCCGCCGGAACGATCGATCAGCCCGGCCGCGAGCCCTTCCGGGTCGTCGAGCAGGACCTTGAGCAGATGCTCGGGGCCGAATTGCTGGTGGCCCTCGCGCAGAGCCAATGATTGTGCGGATTGAACGAAGCCGCGGGCGCGGTCCGTGTATTTTTCGAAGTCCATATGCTGCTCCCTCAGCCTGCCCCTCCGCCCTCGCGGCGCGGGAAGAACATCGTCAATGGGTGACCCAATTCGGCGGGCCCCGAAGGCACCCGCCGTAGACTGAATTTAGGAATGGACCCGCCCAATCGGAAGAGCCGGCCTGACTTTCGTTGCGTCCGTAGCAGACCGTTCGTTAACTCAGGGCTGCCCGCTCAGGGCTTGGATTCACCGCCGTATTCCGCGTCCCAGCGGGGCGCGTCCGGCGCCTGGCGATCAAGCGATTCCCTGTATTGGAGGCAGCCGCGCAGGAATTTTGGCCACGGCGGGACCGCGATCGAGGGCTCGATCCGCTCGGGCAGAAGTCCCCAGAGCTCCGGATGATGCCAACACAGGTCGTGTCCGCTATTATCGCGGTGAGCCCGGATTCCTGCCCGCAGGCGCTTCACCTCCGCCACCAGTTGCTCCCGGCCCATCCGCTCAAGATCGTCGTCCATCGAAGAACTCGCTGACAGGTGTGATTTGGCTTCGGGTACGGCAACGCTGCAGAGCATCTATCGGTTTCCCGTGAAGGGGCTTTCGCCGGAGCCGCTGCAGCGTGTCGAACTGGCGCCGGGACAGACCGTCCCGTGCGACCGGCTCTATGCCATCGAGAACGGTCCTTCCGGCTTCGACCCGGCCGCGCCAAAGCATCAGCCCAAGATGCGCTATCTCATGCTGATGCGGAATGAGCGGCTGGCGATGCTGCACACCCGTTTCGACGACGAGAGCCATACGCTCACCGTCGCATACGAGGGCCGTGAAGCCGCCCGCGGCGATCTGCGCACCGCCGACGGCCGGGCCGCGATCGAGCGGTTCTTTTCGTCATTCAGTGCCGACGAATTGCGCGGCCCACCAAAGGTGCTGCATGCGCCGGGCTTCAGCTTCTCGGATGTTGCGGCCAAGGTGGTGTCGATCATCAACCTCAATTCGGTCGCAGACCTCGAGAATTACACCGGTGCGCCGGTCGATCCGCTGCGGTTTCGCGGCAACCTCTACGTCGCGGGATGGCCGGCCTGGCAGGAGCTCGACATGGTCGGCCGCCAACTCTCGATCGGACGCGGCGTCGAGGTGAAGATCGTCAAACGCATCGTCCGTTGCGCCGCCACCAACGTCGATCCCGCGACCGGCATTCGCGATCTTGCGATCCCGGACACGTTGATGAAGACGTTCGGCCACGCCGATTGCGGCATTTATGCTGAGGTCGTTACACCGGGACAGATCGCGGTCGGCGACCGGTTGAGCGAATAACCGCACCCGTTGGAAGGGAGCCGCTTCCGCCGAAAATGCATTGATGCAGAAGCAGTTAGCCGCCCATTGAATCCGCGGCAGGGCTCCATACGTAAGAGTCCAGGCGTGCCGGGCGATCCCCATCCCCCCGATATCCCCCGTCGCCCGGCGACGTAAGCCTGATGGACCCCAAGCGGCGCAAGCTGTCTTGGGGTCCTTTTTATTTGTGACTGATCCGATGGACGACGCTGCGAGGCTGCCGGCTAGTCCTTGCGGCTCAGCAGAAACACCGCCTGCTCGCCGAACAGGTTCCAGAACCACCACGGCACCTTCAGCCGGATCGGCGAGCCCCAGGCGTTGAGCGCCACCGACTTTTCCATCCTGGCGCCGATCACCAAGCACAGCTCGCGGAAGTCCTTGATGGTGCAGAAATGGATGTTGGGCGAATCCCACCATGTGTAAGGCAGGTTGTCGGTCTGCGGCATCTGTCCCCGCAGCAAGATCTGCAGCCTGATCCGCCAATGGCCGAAATTCGGGAACGACACGATCGCGTGCCGGCCGATGCGAAGCATGTGCTCGAGCACGACGCGCGGTTGCCGCGTCGCCTGCAAGGTCTGCGAGAGGATCACAAAGTCGAAGGCGTCGTTCGGATAATCCGACAGGTCGGTGTCGGCGTCGCCCTGGATCACCGCGAGGCCCTTGGCGACGCCTTCATTGACGCCTTCGCGTGAGAGCTCGATCCCGCGGCCGTCGACATTGCGGGTCTCCGCCAACAGCCGCAGCAGCTCGCCGTCACCGCAGCCGATGTCGAGGACTTTCGCGCCGTGCTCGACCATGTCGGCGACAACCAGCAAGTCGACGCGTGCGCCGCCGGGCGTGCGTGCCGCCTCCGCCATGGTGAGGTCGCGCTTGAGGCGTGACAGCATCATCGGCGTTGCGCGGGAAGCCCGCGCGCCCTGGCTGCGCCCTCAAGAAAGCCGCGCACGATGGCGAACAGCTCCGGCTCCTCGAGCAGGAAGGCGTCGTGACCCTTGTCGGTGACGATTTCGGCGAACGAGACCCGCGCACCGCCGGCATTGAGCGCATGCACGATGGCGCGGGACTCCGACGTCGGGAACAGCCAGTCGGAGGTGAACGAGATCACGCAGAACCGCGTCGGGCTCTGCTTCCAGGCATTGGCGAGTACGCCGTCGTAGTCCGCCGCGAGATCGAAATAGTCCATCGCGCGCGTGAGATAGAGGTAGGAATTGGCGTCGAAACGCTCGACGAACGAGATGCCCTGATGGCGCAGATAGCTCTCCACCTGGAAATCGGCGTCGAAGGAAAACGTCGGATTGTCGCGATCCTGGAAACGGCGTCCGAATTTCCGGTGCAGCGCCGCGTCCGAGAGATAGGTGATGTGGGCGCCCATGCGCGCGACCGCGAGGCCTTTGCGCGGATCCCTGCGCTCGGCGAAATAGCGGCCCTTGCACCACTCCGGATCGGCCATGATCGCCTGCCGGCCGACCTCATGAAAGGCGATGTTCTGCGCCGAATGGCGCGTCGATGCCCCGATCGGCAGCGCCGAGAACACGCGCTCGGGATAGCTCGCCGTCCATTGCAGCACCTGCATGCCGCCCATCGAGCCGCCGGCCATCGAGAACAGCGAATCGATGCCGAGATGGTCGAGCAGCATGGCCTGCGCGCGCACCATGTCGCGGATGGTGATGACCGGGAAATCCAGACCCCACGGCTCGTTGGTCGCGGGATTGGTCGACGCCGGGCCCGAACTTCCCATGCAGGCGCCGATGACGTTCGGGCAGATCACGAAATAGCGTTCGGTATCGATCGGACGGCCGGGGCCGACCATCGTCTCCCACCATCCGCCCTTGCCGGTGACCGGATGCACATTGGCGACATGCTGGTCGCCGGTGAGCGCGTGACAGATCAGCACCGCGTTGCTGCGCTCGGCGTTCAGCGTGCCGTAGGTCTGGTAGGCGATCTGAAAGGGCGACAGGTCCACGCCGGCGTCGAGCCGGAGCGGCTTGTCCGGGCCGAAGCGGACGACGTGGGAATGCGGCTCGTCCGCCTCGCGCACGCGGTCGACAGGAGCAAGCACGGCCTCGACCATCTCCGACACCTTATCAGCCATCGCCTTTTATCAGCCATCGCCTTGGCAGGCGTCCGGTTAACCATCGGACTGATACTAGCGCAGCTGTAGCAGACACTTCATGCCCCGCACCGCCGGGGCAAACAGTCGGGGTTAGATAGGGGTCTGCCCGTTTCTGTCAATGTTTTCTTTGATTTCCCGCCGACCGGACCCTATCAATGGCCGCGCATTATCGACTGCCGAACAGCGTGCCATGGCCGAAACGCCCGACCCCAAAACTCCGTCGCTCGCGGATCTGCGCCGTGAGATCGACCGTATCGACAAGTCCATGCACAGGCTGTTGATGGAGCGCGGCGACATCATCGACCGGCTGATTTCGGTCAAGCAGACGCAGGAGAGCGGCTCGGCATTCCGGCCCGCGCGCGAGGCCGACATGATGCGCCGGCTGGTCGAGCGCCACAAAGGCATCCTCCCGCTCGATACCGCCGAGGGCATCTGGCGCGTCATCATCTCGACGTTCACCTATGTGCAGGCGCCGTTCTCGGTGCATGCCGACCTGTCCGCCGGCGACGCCCATGTTCGCGATAGCGCGCGCTTCCACTTCGGGTTCACCGTACCGTTCGTCGCCCACATGGGCGCCGCCAGCGTGGTCGAGGCGGTGTCGGAATCCAAGGGTGATCTCGGCCTGGTGCCGGCCTTCGCCCTGGCAGGCGCCGGCGCCTGGTGGAGCGCGCTCGAATTCGATTCCGCGCCGAAGATCATCGCGCGCTTGCCGTTCGTCGATCGCGCCGACCATCCGGCCGCGCTGCCGGTGTTCGTGATTTCGCGCGCCGCCCCCGATGCGATGGTGCGTGAGGTCGCGATGTGGAGCGTCCGCGTCGCAGGCTGGAGCGCGAAGGCCGCCAACGCCATCGCCCCGGTCGCGGAAGCGATCGCCGTGCCGGACCGGGCATTCGACGGCGCGGCACTGCTGGTCTCGATCCCGCATGGCGGCGCCCTCACCGCCGTCAGCGATGCGCTGGTCAAGGCCGGCGCAACCGTCCGCGCCACGGCCCTCGTCGGAAGCCACGCGACCCGCTATAGGGTCCCGGCCGGGGCGCGTTGAACCTTCCCGGCGCCCGCCTCTACTGAGTAGGTCTAACGAGCACTGGAAAAGCGTTTCTGAATGACCGCCAACAGGCCACAACCGCGTCCTGGCGTGCTCGACATCGAGGCCTATGTGCCCGGCAAGAGGCCGGCGCCGGGCGTTGCGCGGGTGTTCAAGCTGTCGTCCAACGAGACGCCGCTCGGGCCGAGCCCGAAGGCGATCGAGGCGTTTCGGGCGGTCGCCGACCACCTGGAGGACTACCCGGAAGGCACCGCCAGGCTGCTGCGTGAGGCGATCGGCAAGCAATTCGGCCTCGATCCCGCGCGCATCGTCTGCGGCGCGGGCTCCGATGACCTCTTGAACCTGCTCGCGGACGCCTACCTGCAGGACGGCGACGAGGCGATCTACACCAAACACGGCTTCCTGGTTTATCCGATCGCAACGCTCGGCTCGGGCGCAACGCCGGTGGTCGCGGCGGAGAAGGACTACACCGCCGACGCCGATGCGATCCTCGCCAAGGTGAGCGATCGCACCCGGATGGTGTTCATCGCCAATCCGAATAACCCGACCGGGACCTACATGCCGTTCGACGAGCTGAAGCGGCTGCAGCGCTCGCTGCCGCCGCATGTCCTGCTCGTGGTCGATGCCGCCTACTCCGAATATGTCCGGCGCAACGACTACGAAGCCGGCATCGAGCTGGTGGCGACGACGGACAATGTCGTGATGACGCGGACGTTCTCGAAGATCTACGGGCTCGCGGCGCTGCGGGTCGGATGGATGTACGGTCCCGCTCACATCGTTGAAGCGATCAACCGCATCCGCGGGCCGTTCAACGTCAACACACCGGCAATGATGGCGGCCATCGCGGCGATCAACGACACGGCGCATATGGAGATGGCGCGCGCCCACAACGAGAAGTGGCTGGGCTGGCTGACCGGGGAAGTGCGCAAGCTCGGACTCCAGGTGACCCCAAGCGTCGCCAATTTCCTGCTGATCCACTTTCCCCGCAGCAAGGGAAAGACCGCGGCGGACGCGGATGCGTTCCTCGCCAGCCGCGGCCTGATCCTGCGCCGCGTCTCGGCCTACCACCTGCCCGATGCGTTGCGCATGACCGTGGGCAGCGAGGAGGCCAACCGGCTGGCGGTCAAGGCGCTGGCCGAGTTCATGGAGCGGAAGTGATGGGGGCAGCAACGAAGAAGCCCCTGTTCGATCGGCTGGCGTTGATCGGCGTCGGCCTGATCGGCTCCTCGATCGCGCGCGCCGCGCGCGAGCAGGGCGTCGTGAGGGAGATCGTCGCCACCGCACGGTCGGCGGCGACGCGCAAGCGTGTCGTCGAGCTCGGCATCGCCGACAACGTCGTCGAGACGAATGCCGCGGCAGCGAAAGGCGCCGATCTTGTGATTGTCTGCATCCCGGTGGGCGCGTGCGGCGCGGTGGCGGCCGAGATCGGGCCACATCTCAAAACCGGCGCCACCGTCTCCGATGTCGGCTCGGTCAAAGGATCGGTGCTGCGCGATATGGCGCCTCACCTTGGCGCGGGCATCCAATTCGTGCCCGCGCACCCGGTTGCCGGCACGGAGTATTCCGGCCCCGACGCCGGCTTTGCCGAGCTGTTCGTCAACCGCTGGTGCATCCTGACGCCGCCCGCGGGCACCAGCCCGGAAGCGGTCGAGCGCCTCGCCGCGTTCTGGCGCGCGTTCGGCGCCAAGGTCGAGACCATGACCGCCGATCATCACGACCTGGTGCTGGCGGTGACCAGCCATCTGCCGCACCTGATCGCCTACACCATCGTCGGTACGGCATTCGAGTTGCGCGAGGTCACGCAGTCGGAGGTGCTGAAATTTTCCGCCGGCGGCTTCCGCGATTTCACGCGCATTGCGTCGTCCGACCCGACCATGTGGCGCGATATCTTCCTCGCCAACAAGGACGCGGTGTTGGAAATGCTCGGCCGCTTCAGCGAGGACGTCTCCGAACTCACGCGCGCGATAAGACGCGGCGACGGTGACGCGCTGTTCGACATTTTCACGGAACGGCGCGCCATCCGCCGCAGCATCGTCGAGATGGGCCAGGACTCGGCGGCGCCGGATTTCGGACGGCCGCATCCGGGATTGCCGGGAGACGCGCTGCCGCGCCCGTATGCGGGGGACGGGGACTAACGTCACCTCAAAACAGCACCCTCGCCTCGCGCACGCGCCGGTCGTCCGCCTCCGCCATCAGGCGCACGATGTCGGAAAACGACGTGCGGGGCTTCCATCCGAGCTCCCGGCTCGCCTTGCTGGCATCGCCGCACACGATGTCGACCTCGGCCGGCCGGAACAGCTGAGGATTGACCCGGATAATGACCCGGCCGCTCGCGCGGTCGACGCCTTGCTGGTCCACCCCCGCGCCCTGCCATGCAATGTCGAAACCGAGATGGCGGCCCGCCTCGGTCACGAAGTCGCGGATCGAGCGCGTCTCTCCGGTCGCCAGCACATAGTCGGAGGCCGGCTCGCGCTGGAGCATGCGCCACATGCCGTCCACGTAGTCTGCGGCGAAGCCCCAATCGCGTCGTGCATCGAGATTTCCGAGTTCGAGCACGTCGAGCTGGCGATGGCGGATTTTCGCAAGGCCAAGCGTGATCTTGCGGGTCACGAAGCCTTGACCGCGCAGCGGCAATTCATGATTGAACAGGATGCCGCACACGGTGTGCATGCCGTAACTCTCGCGGTAGTTCACCGTAATCCAATGGGCGTAGGCCTTGGCGGCGGCATAAGGGCTGCGCGGATAGAAGGGCGTGCGTTCGGTCTGTGGAGTCTCGAGCGCCTTTCCGAACAACTCGGACGTGGAAGCCTGATAGAAACGGATTCCCGGATCGTGCGACCGGACGGCTTCGAGAATGGCGGTGACGCCGATGGCGTTGACCTCGCCGGTATGGACCGGCTGCTCAAACGAGGGCCCGACGTAGCTCTGTCCGGCGAGATTGTAGACCTCGTCGACCCGCGCGCGTTCGATCACGCGCAGGACGTTGCCGAATTCCCGCAGCTCGAAATCGACCAGCTCGATGTCGCCGGCAATGCCGAGTTCATGCAGCCGGCCGAGATTCGCGGTCGACACGTTGCGCACGGCGCCGACGACGGTATGGCCCTTCTCCAGCAGCAGCCTGGAGAGATAGGCGCCGTCCTGTCCGTTGACGCCGGTGATGAACGACCGCTTGGCCACGCGAACCCCAACTCCACAACGGTGGGCATCGTGGCATTATGCGGTAACCGAGAGCAAGGCGAACCATGACAGCGACCGGACCAAAGACACGATCCGCCCGCGCGACAGTGCGCGTGGGGTGGATCGCATTGCTGCTTCTGGGCGCGCCAACGCAGCCGTTCGCGCAGGTTTGCGGCGCTCCCGCGCTCATGCAGTTCGACGTCACCAGCAAGATCGTCCGCAGCCGCGTCGGGTTTACGCAAGGGTTCGAATTTCGCGACGGCATGCTTTACGAGAGCACCGGCAATGTCGGCGGCACGACCCAGCTCAACACCATCACCCTCGACGGCAAGGTAACGACGCTGGCGGATCAGGGCCGCAAGGTTTTTGGCGAAGGACTTACCATCCTCAACGACGAAGTGATGCAGCTGACGTGGCAGGAGCGCCAGGTTTTCGTCTACGACCTCAAAGGCAAGCTCAAGCGGCAGATGCGCAACCCCCGCGACGGCTGGGGCCTGTCCCACGACGGGACCAATCTCTTGTTCACCGATGGCGGTCCGTTGCTCCACTACGCCGATCCGAAGACTTTCAAAATCGGGAAATCGGTCACGATCAGGGCGGGTAAGAGCGAGGTCGCCGGCGTGAACGAGCTCGAGCGCGTGGACGGCAAGCTCTATGGCAACATCTTCACCACCCGCTCGATCGTGCGCTTCGATCCGGAGTCCGGCTGCATCGAGGCCGTCGCCGATCTCGGCGTCTTGTGGGAGGTGATGACCCCCGACGAACGGGCGAGTACGAACTCCACCGAGAACGTGCTCAACGGCATCGCCTACGACGGCAACACCGGCCTGTTCTATCTCACCGGCAAACGCTGGCGGGCGATCTTCGTCGGGCGTTTCCGCAATTAGATTCCGATTAGGCGACTGAACGCATTCGGAGCAGCGCACTCCGTCACCTCTCCCCGCAAGCGGGGAAAGGTCGAATCGCGACGTGCTCGTGGTGACTTCCCCTCACCCCGACCCTCTCCCCGCAAGCGGGGAGAGGGAGCACGCTGCCGTCGCGGCAGCGCCTGCCCAATGGACCGGACTCAGCGTCAGAACAGCGGCGGTGTACGGCCCACGGGAATCGGTCCAAGCATCACCCGGCCATCCACGAAGCGGAGCGGAACGGTCGTCGCGGGCTTGCCCTCGAGCGTGGTGCGCTTGCCGATGGCGTCGAGCCCGACCAGGATGCCCGGCGCCGCATTCTTGCGCGCGATGCTGCCGAGCCCCGGCACCAGCCGGTCGAGCCTGTCGATCGCGGAGCCGACCCGACCCTGCGAGACAATCGCTTCGAGGTCGAGCTGCTTGAGCACGTGCTCAATGCCGACCACCGTCATTTGCAGCTGACCGTCGAGATTGCCGCGATCGGTGAGGCCGAGCGTGCCGGAGCTGACGGCAATCACCTCGCCCTGCTGGACGCGCGCGTTGACAATGTCGATCCGGCCGCCGCGCGCCTGCAACTCCCGGAAGCGCGCCGGCCAGGGCTTTGGCGCGAAGTCGGCAAGTCCGCGCAAGGTGGCGGACACTTCGGCGTCAAGCGGAGCCGCCGCGATCGGATGGACTTCGGGCGCGGTCGCGGCAGTCGCGCGCAGCCCGACATCGAGCACTGGATTGTCGTTGACCGAGCCTTCGGCAATGCGGCCGTGCAGTTCGATCCGCTTGGCACCGAGAACCACCGCGTCGGCGCCGGGCCGCTGCACGACGAGATTGTCGAACACCAGCGAGCCGCGTTGCGGCGCCCGCGGCGTGCCGCGGACGCTCGATTGGCCGAGCGTCCAATTCGCGACATAGGCCGGCGGCTGTCCGGGCTCGGCGACCGTCATCGGGCTCACGAACTCGCCGATCAGCAGGGTCGGCTGGTAGATCTGCGCCAGGATCACCAGGTCGGCGCCCGTAAGCACGAGCTGCGTGCCCTTGCCGCGCAGCTCGGCGACGGGCTTGGAGCAACGCACTTCGATGCGGAACGGAAATCCGCCGATCGAACTCCGAGCCGCATTCATAGTCGCGGCCGGACTTTGCCTCTCTGGCGCGCCAGCCGGCGATGGCGTTTTCTGCAGCCGCCGCCGCGTAGAACCACAACCCGGTCCAGATCACCGCGAGCGCGACAAGCAGCGCCAATGGCACAAATATCGGCCATAGGCGGCGGCGGGTTTCGGGCGGCCGATCGGTCATGTTGTTACGCTCCTGGGGGAAGCTTACACCGGCTGCGGGCCGCGCGGCGCCTCTCAAGCCGTTGAATGAGGCGTTTGCAAGGAAAAGGTGCCATCTCGCCCGGCACCGGACCCACTCGAACCGGCGGCGACCGGCCCCGAGAGGTGCGAATTGCAGCACCGTTACTCAGAACGTTGCTCAACATGCCATGATTCATAAATATGGATTTCGGCTTCGCCCCGCGCCCGCTGACCGCAACGATACGACCGGAAATGCTGCTTTCATGGACGCTCTGACCGACCCTTCCGCCGGCGACCTCTGGGTGTTTGGTTACGGCTCGCTGATGTGGCGGCCGGGTTTCGACCATCTCGAACGGGTCGATGCACGGCTGATCGGCGCGCATCGTGCGCTCTGCGTCTATTCCTTCGTGCATCGCGGGACGCCGGAGCGGCCGGGCCTGGTGCTGGGCCTCGATCGCGGCGGCGCCTGCCGCGGCATCGCCTTCCGGGTTGCGGCGAAGAAACGCGCGGAGACCGTCGCCTATCTGCGCGCGCGCGAGCAGGTGACCATGGTCTATCGCGAATTCGTGCGGTCGGTACGGCTCAAGACCAGTCCCGAACGCGTCGTCCCCGCGCTCTGCTACATGGTCGATCGCAGCCACCCGCAATACGCCGGACGGCTGACGCTCGACCAGCAAGTCCACCATGTGCGCCAGGGACACGGGCAGTCGGGCAACAACCGCGACTACGTGATCGCGACCGTGACCGCGCTCGAGCAGCTTGGCTACCGGGAAACCGAGCTGCATCTCTTGGCGGAAAGGCTCAAAGGCGTGCACGAGACCCAGGAATCAGCAACCAGATTTCGGTAATCAGATTTTCAGGATGAAATTTTCTGATTACCGGCTTCCTGACTACTGATTCCTGATTGCGCCAGCTCGCGCTCGCCTTCGGCGATCAGCCGCGCCGTCGCGATCTCGATGTCGTGCTGCAGCCGCGCCGCGAATTCGGCCTTGGTAAGTCCGGGCGGAATCGGATCGAGGATTTCGGCCACGATGGTTCCGGGATAGCGCAGGAACGAGCGGCGCGGCCAGAACAGACCGGAATTGAGCGCGATCGGGAGGCACGTCATACCGGTCTCGCCGTAGAGATGGGCGATGCCGAATTTGTAGCTCGGCTCGGCGCCGGGTGCACGTCGGGTGCCTTCGGGAAAGATCACGATCTGGCGGGAGCGGCCAAGCGCGACGCGGGCGCGGTCGGTCATCTCGGCCAGCGCCTGGCCGCCGCGCCCGCGGTCGACCGGGATCATGCCGGCCTTCCAGCAATACCAGCCGAAGAACGGGATCCATTGCAGCTCGCGCTTGAGGATGAAGGCCGGGTCCGAGAACACCCACAGCAGCGCGAAGGTCTCCCACAGCGACTGATGCTTGGAGGCGACCAGCAGCGCGCCGGGGGGAATCTTGTCCAGGCCGCGATAATCGACCTTGATGCCGCAAGCGATGCGCAACAGCCAGTTGTTGGTGCGGCCCCAGGACTGGGCCAGCCTCACGAGGGCCATGCGCGGCATCACGAGCGTTGGAATCGCGATGGCGAAGTGCAGGAGCAAATTCAGATAGAACAGGACGTTGAAAACAGCCGATCTCAGGTTCACAAGCACGAGCAAGTCCTGTTACGCGCTGGCGCGGCAGTCGCCGCATTGTTGTTGGAGATCGATATATACCCCGGCAAGCACCGCTGTTGCCAGCTTGATACCCGCTCAATCGGAAGCGCCCGCTCCGGGATTCACATGTATCCGCACCTGCGTGAACACGAACTTCAGATACTCAAGCGCGATCAGTCGGGCCGTCGCGGCATTCGACCACCACGGGTCCATTCGCAGCTTTTCGGAGAACACCGGGAACGCGATCAGCGTGACGCCCGGGAGCTGATGGGCGATTTCCGCGGTGGCGCGCGGCATGTGGTAGCCCGAGGTCACCACGATCAGCGACCGGATGTTGCGCGCCTGCGCCCATTTGCGCGTCTCGATTGCATTTCCAAGAGTGTTGAGTGAACGGTCGAAGTCGACGCAGCAGCGCACGATGGATGCGAATTCCGGATGCAGACGCGAGATCTCGCCGGCATTGGTTGAGCGGTTGGCGCCGCTGATCAGAAGACGCTGCCCGCGTTTGACCGCCAGGAGCTCGATAGCGTCGACAATCCGGTAGGCGCCGCCAGTCAGTGCGACGATGCCGTCGGCATTGCGGTTGAGCTTGACCTCCTCGGTCGGCAGCACCGACACGAACCAGAAGAACCCGAGCGTGAGCAGCAGCACCACGCCAATCGTCGCCCGCACGAGACGGCGGAGCAGCCGCCCGGACCGATGGCTGTCGGTCGCGCCGCCGCTACGGTCACCGGTGCTGGACCCGATTGTCGGCATGCCCTTCACTCGATTCGACCTTAGCTCAAAAATCCGGCTGCGCGATGGCGTCACCGGGCGGGAGCCTGACGGGTGACGGTTATCGAATGGTTTCGAGCGTCCGGTTGACGGTGGCGCGCGAGGTGAAGGCGGCCACAAGCGCAATCAGGATAACCTGCCCGACGATCACGGCGTAGCCGGCGATCCCGATCGAAAACGTGCCGAACAAGGCCATGAACTGCTGCGCCGCCGCCGTGCCCAGGAGCCAACGGCTGGCGAACTCGGCGAGTGCGAACAGCGCCAGCGCGCAGCCGCCGCCGATCACACCGCCCTGGAAGCCAAGCCGCAGGAAGCGGCGCTGGAAGTGTCCGGCGATGAAGCCATTCTTCGCGCCGATGTAATGCAGGACTTCGATCACCGTGTGATTGGCCACCATCGCACTGCGGGTCGCGAACATCACCGACAGCACCGTCGCCAGGAGCATCAAGGCCAGGATCGCGATCCCACCGATCACCACCGCATTCGCCATGGTACGCATGCGGTCGACGAAGTTGCGATGGTCGTCGAGGCTGGCGGCCGGCACCTCAGCCGCGAGCATCCCGCGCAACTCGGCAAGATCAGGGACCGGGTCGGCTTCCAGGCGCACGACCACGATGCGCGGGACCGGCAGATCGTCGAGTTTGAGTCCCGCGCCCAGCCAGGGCTCCAGCAGCCGCGCCGATTCGTCGCGCGAGTAGGCCCGCACCTCCGCCACGCCGGGAGCCTTACGCGCAAGCTCGGCCGCCCGCAGGACGTCGGTCTCGATATCGCGGCCGGCAGCGGCCCGCACCTGGATCGTGACCTCGCGCGCGACCTCCGACTGCCAGTCGCCGGCAGCGGAGTACACAAGCATCACCGCACCGGTCGTCAGCGATGCCAGGAACGTCATGATGGCGATGATCGCGATCAATGCACGTCCGGCGATCGTATTGTCGGGAACGATCGGGCTCTTGAAACGCGGCAGCTCATCGGCCCGAGCCTCCGCTTCCGCCAGCGGCGGGTCGTCGTACGCCTGCACGTCGCGATCGTCGTCAATCGTAGACATGCAGGCGTCCATCATGCAGCACGAGCCGGCGGGCGTCGTACTGATCCATCAGCGCGATGTCGTGGGTGGCGACCACCACGGCGGTCCCGGACTTGTTCAGCTCGACGAACAGCCGCAGCAGCCGCTGCGCCAGGTTCGGATCGACGTTGCCGGTCGGCTCGTCGGCGAGCAGGAGTTGCGGGCGCGCGATCACGGCGCGCGCAATCGCCGCACGTTGCTTTTCGCCCCCCGATAGCACGGGCGGCAGCGCCGACATGCGCTCCCCGAGCCCGACCCATCGCAGCAGTTCCACCACCTCGTCGCGGTAGCTTTCCTCCGGGCGGCCAATCACGCGCAGCGGCAGCGCGACATTCTCGTAGGTGCTCATGTGGTCGAGCAGGAGGAAATCCTGGAACACGATCCCGATGCGCCGGCGAAGCGTGGCGAGAGCGTCCTTGCCCAGGGTGGCGATGTCATGGCCGAACAGCGTGATCAGGCCGCGCGTCGGCCGCATCGACAGGAACAGCAGCCGCAACAGCGTGGACTTGCCGGCCCCCGACGGCCCGGTCAGGAACTGGAACGAATGCGGCTCGATGCGGAAGGTCAGGTCGCGCAGGACCTCCGCCCCCAGGCCATAGCGCAGTCCCACATTTTCGAATCGGACCACGTGCTGCTCCGAGCCCCACCCGTGCGTCGCCGATTCGCCGTTATAGCAGCGCCCCGACATGTCGGCCCATCCCGACGGTATGCAGTTGCCGCGGACTGCACAGGAGGCTTTATCGCACCAGGCGCCGCGGGGCCGGCATGGTTTCCGATCCGTTAACGGTCACTTGCTACCGTCCGCCCCCGAACCCTGGGGTGGCCTTGATTCGCCGATGCTGATTGTCTGCCCGACCTGTGCGACCTCTATCAGGTTGAGCCGTCCTCGCTGGGCGCGACCGGCCGGTCGGTCCGTTGCGTTCGCTGCCAGAAGGTCTGGTTTGCCGCCAATACTGAAGCCATGGCGGCGATCTCTCTCTTCCATCACCAGGACATGTCGGCCTTCTCGACAGACAGCCCCGGTGACCTAGCGGTCTCCGCCGCCGCCGAGCCGTCGGCCGAGGACGTGCCCCAGGTGCTGGACGATGCGCCGGCCGAACCGCCCAGCGATCAACCGCCTGCGGAAGAATTGGTGCGCGACGACCGCGGGCCGGCGCCGCTCCCGGAGCCGCGCGAATACGACCTTCCCCCGGAACCAGTGGCGGTCGATGACGCCCCGCCGCTCGCGCCCAGCGATCCTGTCAGCACACCGCAAGGACCGGCCGACCCCGTCCCCGAAAATATCGAATCGGTCGCCGCCCGGCGGATCAAGCGGCCGCCCGCGCGCCGGCGGCAGCGCTGGCCGGTGCCCGGATGGTCGGCGGCGATCCTGCTGCTGGTCGCCATCAATATCGGCCTCATCGGGTGGCGCGCCGATGTCGTACGCCTGCTACCGCAGACGGCATCGATCTACGCCGCGATCGGCCTCGAAGTGAACTTGCGCGGCCTCGTCTTCACCGACCTGGTCACGCGCAAGGGGACAGAGGACGGCGTGCCGATGCTGGTGGTTGAGGGCGTCATCAAGAGCACCGGCAAGAGCGCGATCGACGTGCCCCGGATTCGTTTCGCCGTGCGCAACGCGAAGGGGCACGAAATCTATAGCTGGAGCGCGCTTCCGGCGCGCAACGTGATCGAGCCCCGCGCCACCATGCCGTTCCGTTCGCGTCTCGCCTCTCCGCCGCCCGAGGCGCAGGCGGTGCTAGTGCGATTTTTCAACCGGCGCGACCTTGTCGCCGGAGCGCAATGAGGCAGCCCATGGCACGCATCCTGATCGCCGAGGATGAGGAAGGCCTCCGCAGCCTGGTGGCGCGCGCATTGTCGCAGGACGGCCACGCAGTGGTGACCGCGAACGACGGGGCCGAGGCGCTCGACCTGCTCACGCGCGCGCAAGGCGCGTTCGAATTGCTGCTGACCGACATCCGCATGCCGATCATGGACGGAATCGCGCTCGCGCTCGCGGCGGCGCGCGACCACCCTCATGTTGCCATCCTGCTGATGACCGGCTTCGCCGATCAGCGCGAGCGCGCGTTCGGGCTCGACGCGCTCATTCACGACGTCATCGCCAAGCCGTTCTCGCTGGCCACAATCCGCAGTGCGGTGCGGGATGCGATCATCGCCGCGGCGAGCCGGCAGGTGCATTGACGTTTCTAGCAGCAGCGGCCGTCAAAAACCTAACGGCTATCGCGCAACAGCCGCTCGATATATTCGAGCTCCAGCTGCGGCCGGAAGCTTTCGCCGAAGCGGCGGCGCAGCTCATTGAGGATTTCCTCGGCGCGGCGGCGCGCGGGGAAACACTTGGGGTCGTCGGTGTTGAGGCAGGTGTTCGGCAGCGTCGAGTCGTCCCAGCGCCCGCGCAGCGGCCGGCCGAGCGGATCGGTCTCCTGCTGGGCGCGCGACTGACCTAGCCGGCCGGGCTGGCCGGGGCCGGGTCCGTTGCCCTGCTGCTGTTGCATCGACTGCGCCAAGCTCTGCGCGCCGCGGCGCAGCGCCTCGAGCGCGCGACCTTGCGAGTCGACCGCGCCATCGGCGTTCTGGTCGCCGAGCTGGCCCTCCGCTTCGCCCATCTCTTTGCCGGCGCGGCCGAGTTGCTGCATCTCGTTCTCGCCCTGACCGGGCTGGCCGAGACCGCGCTTGCGCAATTCCTCGAGCAGCTTGTCGAGCTGCTCACGCAGCGCCTGCTGCTGATTGCGCAGTTCGTCCATGCCTTGCTGGCCCTGGTCGCCTTGCTCGCCTTGCTGACCCTCTTCGCCTTGTTGGCCCTGCTGGCCGCGTTGTCCGCGCTGGCCTCGCTGGCCCTGCTGGCGGCGCTGGTCCTGGCCCTGCTCGAAGGTGCGATCGCGCAACTGCTGCTGGCGCCGGATCATGTCGCCGAGCTGATCGAGCGCCGAGTTCATCTCGTCGTCGTCATCGCCGCCCTGCTGGCCCGGCCGCGCCATCTGCAGGTTGTTGAGCATGTTGGCGAGCTCATCCAGCATCTTGCGCGCGGCGTCGCGCGAGCCCTGGCGCGCCATCTGCTCCATGCGGTCGAGCATGCTCTTGAGATCCTGCGGACGCAGCTGGCGCGCGTTCGGGTCGAGCGGCCGCGCCATCTGGTCCGGGTTGCGGCGCATCTGCTCCGCCAGCGCCTGCAGGAAGCGGTCGATCGCCGCCCGCAGCTGATCCATCAGCTTCTTGATCTCTTCCTCGGTCGCGCCGCGCTCCAGCGCCTGACGCAACGCCTCCTGCGCCGCCCGCAGCGCCTGCTCGGCATCCGAGATGTTGCCGTCCTCGAGCGTGACCGCCATGTCCCACATGCGCGCGACCACGTCGCGCAACTGGTCGTCGCTCTTGGCCCGCGCCAGCTGATAGAAGATCGAACGTAAGCCGAGATAGACGCGGCTCTCGATCTTGAACTTCTCCGGGGCCCAGGTGAGCGCATCGAGCGCCGTGAGCACGAGCGCCTGCGCGTCGCCGTCGAGCGCCAGATTGCGCCTTTGCTCAATAAGCGCGCGCGCGACCGGATTGGTGAACACCCGCTCCGGCAGCCGCAGATCGAACGGCTCGGTGGTTCCTTCGTTGCCGCCTTCGTCGCGCGCAACGAGCGTCATCGACACGTCGGCGCCGGCCCAGGGATGCTCGTTCACGTTCTTGGTGGTGCGTCCGACGCCGCTGCGGGTGCGCGCCTGCGGCAGCGAGAGCGCAAACTCCGGCGCCTCGTACAGATTGCGCGGCGGATGACCGTTGGTGCCTCTCCGCGACATCAGCTTGAAGATCGCCTGCGCCCCCACGACGCCGTAGTCGTCCTCGAGCTTGTAGGACAGCTGCAGGCCGTTCGGGGTCGCCTGCGGATCGCCGGTGAGCGCAATGGTCGGCGGGCGATCGGGAATGGCGGTGAACTGCCAGGTCAGATCGCTGGCGGCGCGTACGCTGGCGGAGCCGTCGCCGTCGATGACGAAGCGCCGCTCGGTCGCGCCGCGAGCGGCCGCCGGCTGCGCGGCGGTTTCCGGCTCGGTAAGCCCGCCGGTGGTGGACACGTCGAGATTGACCTGGCCGCTGGCGCGGATGACCAGGATGCTGCCGGCAGGCACCGCGATCGGCGCGCTTGCCGTTTGCACCGGTTCGCCCGGCCGCAAGCCTTGCAGGATCAGCGGCGGCTTGCCGGTATAGGGCGGCGGGCTGATCCAGGCGTCGATCCGGAAATTCGCAGGCGTGATCGCGCCCCGCCAGTCGAACGCAGCGTGGACCCGCTTCATGCGATCGCCGCCGGCAACGAAGAACGTTGCAATCACCAGCACCAGCACCAGCGCACGCAGCGCTATCGGGTCGCGCGCCGGCACGCGCGGCACCGGCAGCCCCGCCTTCAGGCTCCGCGCCGAGCGCAGCGCACGCTCGATGTGGGCGCGCCACAGCGCGACTGCGTGGCCGTCTTCGGCTTCGCCGGCGATCTTGTCGGAGATCGTGGTGGCGGGCCGATGCGTCAATCCGGAATTGCGGTCGAGGCGCCGCAGCCTGTCGGTCCGGCTCGGCAGCCGCATGCGCAACAGCGGCAGCAGCGCGGCCGCCGCGATCAGGCAGAACACGCCCAGCCCGATGGCGCGGCCGGCCGGCGGCAGCCACAGCCACAGGCCGAGCCAGGAGAGCGCCAGGAACAGGCCGGCGGCGGTCGCGATCGAGGCCAGCGCCGGCCACAGCCGCTCCCACAGTATCGACCAGCGGGCCCGGCTGAGCGCGCGGTCGAGCATCGCCTGGCCGCCCTCGGCGGGGCGCGGCTCGGTCTTCCCGGCGGTGCCGGAACTCTCGTTCAAGTCCATCTCCAGCAACGAGAATCTGCGCAGGGTTCAATCATATCATGCATTAGGACTGCCGGCACGGGGCAAAAGGAAGGCAGTCACAGATCAAAACGGCGGCATCGGGATATAGTTCGGCGACGCGCTCACAACCACGGCGGCAGCCGGTCCATTGCGATCAGGGCCTCGACCTCGAGGCGCGGCCGCACCAGCGCCCATTCGCCGTCCCGCACAAGCACTTCCGGCACCAAGGGCCGGGTGTTGTAGGTGCCGGCCTGGACCGCGCCATAGGCGCCGGCGCTCATCACCGCGAAGAGATCGCCGGGCTGCGGCTCGGGCAGATCGCGCCCGAGAGCCAGGAAATCGCCCAATTCACAGACCGGCCCGACCACATCCGCCACCAGCCGCCAATCCTGCCGGGACGTCGCGCGCACCGGACGGATGTCGTGATGCGCCTCGTACAGCGTCGGGCGGATGAGGTCGTTCATGCCGGCGTCCACGATGATGAAATTCTTGGCCTCGCCGCGCTTGAGATAAAGCACGCGCGTGACCAAGATGCCGGCATTGCCAACCAGCAGCCGCCCCGGCTCGAAGATCAGCGTGCAGCCGAGATCGCGGGTCGCGTTCTTGACCATTGCCGCGTAGGCGTCCGGATGCGGCGGCGGGTCGTTATCCTCGCGATAGGGAATGCCGAGACCGCCGCCGAGATCGACATGCGCGATGGTGTGGCCGTCGGCGCGCAAGCCGCGGACGAACTCGGACAACAGCGCGAAGGCATCGTTGAACGGCTTGAGCTCGGTGATCTGGCTGCCGATGTGCATGTCGACGCCGGTCACCTTCACGCCCGGCAGCTTGGCTGCCCGGGCATAGACCTCGCGCGCGCGGCTGATCGGAATCCCGAACTTGTTCTCGGCCTTGCCGGTCGCGATCTTGGCGTGTGTCCTTGGATCGATGTCCGGATTGACCCGCACCGAGATGTTGGCGATGCGCCCCTTGCCTGCTGCGATCGACGCCAGCAACTCCAGCTCGGCCTCCAACTCGACATTGACGCAGAGAATTCCCTCGTCGACCGCGAGCGCAAGCTCGCGCGCGGTCTTGCCGATGCCGGAGAACATGATCTTGTCCGGCGCAATGCCGGCAGCGCGGGCGCGCTTGTGCTCGCCTTCGGAGACGACGTCGGCGCCGGCGCCGAGGTTCGCCAGCGTGCGGACCACCGCTTGATTGGAATTCGCCTTCATGGCGTAGCAGACCAGCGCCTTCACATCGGCGAAGGCGTCGGCGAAGACGCGGTAATGCCGCTCCAGCGTGGCGGTCGAATAGCAATAGAACGGCGTGCCGACCGCCTCCGCGAGCTTGGCGATATCGACCGCCTCGGCGTGCAGCACGCCGGACCGATAATCGAAGTGGTGCATCGGAATCCCGGTGTCGGCTTATTCGACGAGCCAGTCGAGGAAGAACGGCTGCCGGCCCGACGGCGGCGGCGCCACCGCTTTGCCGTCGCGATCGACGCCTGGCTGGGGCGGCGATGCCCCGAGCAATGTGGGATCGGCCGGAGCGGGCTGCAACGAACTCTGTCCTGGGATCGCGGCAGAGGGAGGCGGGTCGAGCGGGCCTTTCCGCCCGCAGGCCGACAGGCCAAGCGCGGCGACAAGGACGCCGATGGCCACAAGACGGGCCCACCGCTGGCCGGACAATTCGATCACCCCACCCCTCCTGACTATTACGATCATAGCATGGTCACCGCGGCGAGAGCATGGCGAAGTCTCGGGTTCCCGCTCGTATCCGGGCCGCCCTCACCCGGTTTCCCGGGCCAGGGCCTTCAGCCAGCGGTTGGCCTCCCGGCGCACATTCTTCGGGGCCGTCCCACCGTAGCTCACGCGGCTCTTCACGGAATTATCCGCCGAAAGGACCTCGTAAACGTCCTGCGTGATGCGCGGCTCGATCGCCTGCAGGGCGTGCAGCGGCAGATCGTGCAGCACCACGCCATCGGACGCCGCCTTGGCCACGATCCGGCCGGTAACGTGATGGGCGTCGCGGAACGGTATCTTCAGCGCGCTCACCAGCCAATCGGCCAGATCGGTCGCGGTCGAATAGCCTCCGTCCGCAGCCGCGCGCATGCGGGCAGCGTCGGGCAGCATGTCGCGCACCATGCCGGTCATGGCCGCGATCGACAGCGACAGCGCGGAGAGGGCATCCATGGCGCCTTCCTTGTCCTCCTGCATGTCCTTCTGATAGGCGAGCGGCAATCCCTTCATCACCACCAACAGGGCCTGCAGCGCACCGATGACGCGTCCGGTCTTGGCGCGCACCAGTTCGGCGGCGTCCGGATTGCGCTTCTGCGGCATGATCGAGGAGCCGGTCGTGAACCGGTCGGACAGCAGCAGCAGTCCCGCCAACGGCGAGGTCCAGATCACGATCTCCTCGGCGAAGCGCGACAAATGCACCGCGGTGATCGACGCCGCCGCCAAAGTCTCCAGCACAAAGTCACGGTCGGAGACGGCGTCGAGCGAATTCGCCATCGGCCGGTCGAAGCCGAGCGCCTCCGCGGTCATGTCGCGGTCGACGGGAAATGCGGTGCCGGCGAGGGCTGCGGCGCCCAGCGGCGATTCATTGAGGCGCTTGCGCGCATCCTTGAAGCGGCTGCGGTCGCGCGCCGCCATTTCGACGTAAGCCAGGAGGTGATGGCCGAAGGTCACGGGTTGCGCGGTTTGCAGATGCGTGAAGCCCGGCATCACGGTCGCCGCATGTGCGAGCGCCTTCTCGGCCAGCGCCTTCTGGTAGGCCGCGAGCGCATTATCGATCGAGTCGATGGTGGCGCGGATCCACAGCCGGAAATCAGTCGCGACCTGATCGTTGCGCGAACGCGCCGTGTGCAGCCGCCCCGCCGCCGGCCCGACGAGTTCCGCAAGCCGGCTCTCGACATTCATATGGATGTCTTCGAGGGCGCGGTTGAAGGTAAACGTGCCGTTCTCGATTTCTGACAGGATCGTGTCTAGACCGTGAGTGATCTTGGCGGCATCGTCGGCCGTGATGATGCCTTGTTTGCCGAGCATCGCGGCGTGGGCCTTGCTCGCGGCGATATCCTGCCGGTAGAGGTGCCGGTCGAAATCGATGGAGGCGTTGATCTCCTCCATGACCGCGTCGGGGTTGTCGGCAAACCGACCGCCCCACATCTTGTTGCTCATGACACGTCCACCGAGGCTCAACCGACGATGACCAGCGACGCAGCACAAAGCCCCGCCAAACGGCGGCTTTCGCTGGTCCTGGCCGGCGGCATCGCCGGCGTCGCGGTCGGGCTCGCCGGGGTATACGGGATCAGCCTGTTGCTAGGCAATCCGCCCATCGATGCAGCCTGCCGCCCAGCCATCGAGACCGCGCAACGGATGGCGCCGTTCGCGCGCGGTGAGGTCGCCGCGATGAACGCTGCGGGCCGGCCGATCCGGATCCCGGACATGACCTTCCGCGACTCCAGCGGCGCCGAGCGCAGTCTGTCCGAATGGCGCGGACGCACGGTGCTGTTCAATCTTTGGGCCACCTGGTGTGTGCCTTGCCGCAAGGAAATGCCGGCGCTCGATCAATTGCAGGCGAAGCTCGGCGGCGCCGATTTCGAGGTGGTCGCGGTGAATATCGACACCCGCGATCCGGACAAGCCGCGCGCATGGCTCAAGGAGGTCGGCATCGAACGGCTCGCCTTCTACGCCGACCCCGCGGCCAAGGTTTTCCAGGACCTCAAGCAGGTCGGCAAGGCCTGGGGCATGCCGACCACCATCCTCGTCGACGCCGCCGGCTGCGAAATCGGCACACTGGCGGGACCGGCGGAATGGGCGAGCGAGGATGCGATCAAGCTCGTCAGCGCGGCGCTCGGCCGGCCGGAAAAGTAAAGTAAGGAGCCTCTCCTGGTCATTCCGGAAGCCGCGAAGCGGCTATCCGGAATCCATAACCCATTCCGGGCTCCGGCCTTCGGCCGGCCTCGGAATGACCGAAGTCAAAGATCTCCGCTAGACTGAAATATCGAGGTTTCCGCCGATGCCAGCGCCGACGTTGGTGAGGCGATCCATGTTCTGCTGCGCGGCCTCGATCACCTTGACGGCCGAGGCGGCAGCATCCGCATTCATGCGCAGCATCTTGGCGGCGACCGCGAGTTGAACTTGCGCGGTCTTGGCGCCGAGCAATGCGGCCGCAAGCGCCCCCACGTCCATACGCTAACGCTCCCCACACCACGCAACCCACGATCACGGTATGGCGCTGCGATTAACAGACTGTGATCGTTAAGGAACGCTTACCGTCGGCGCAGCCCTTGACGGGGCGCGGCTTCGTGTCTACACTTAACTATATGGTTAAGTATCAAGACGCCGCGCTCGATCGCACGTTTGCAGCGCTGTCCGACCCGACCCGACGGGCGCTCCTGGCCCGCCTGGAACAGGCGGACAGCCTGTCGATCAGCGAACTCGCGGAGCCGTTCCCGATGTCGCTGCCGGCGGTGATGAAGCACCTCGACGTGCTGTCCGATGCCGGCCTCGTGACGCGGAACAAGATCGGGCGCACCGTGAGTTGTCAGCTCAAGGCGTCGCCAATGGAAGACGCCATGAATTGGCTTACCCGCTACCAGCGCTTCTGGACCGAACAGCTTGATCGCCTTGCCGCATTCGTTGAGGAGAAGTCATGTCCGCCGCCGCCCAACCAAGCTCCAGCGTCGCAGCCAAACCAAGCCTCACCCTCAAACGTCGTCTCAATGCGCCGCCGGAAGCGGTCTACGCCGCGTGGACCGACCCAAAAAAGCTAGTGCACTGGTTCGGGCCCGACCAGGGGCCGGTGACGAAGGCGGAGACTGACGTGCGCGTCGGCGGTCGTTTCCATGTCGTGTTCCACACCGACGACGGCGAGGAGCAGGACGTCAGCGGCCTCTATCGCGAGGTGATTCCGAACGAGAAGCTGCAATTCACCTGGGCTTGGCGGACCATGCCGGAACGCGAGTCGCTCGTGACCGTTATCGTCAAGCCGGACGGCGACGGCGCGCTGCTGACCCTGATCCACGAGCAGTTCTACGACGAGCCCGCGCGCGACCGCCACGAATGGGGCTGGAACGGCGCGCTCAACAAGCTCGAAAAAGCGCTCTCTGACGACCGGTAAAAACGGAAACTGGAGGAATTCATGTTGAGTCCAGATCGAAACACACCCCATCGCGTTGTTTCGCGGGAAGAGTGGCTCAAAGCGCGCAAGGCGCATCTCAAGAACGAGAAGGCGCTCACGCGCATGCGCGATCTCGTGAGCGCGGAGCGGCGCGAACTGCCTTGGGTGAAGGTCGAGAAGGAGTACGTGTTCGACACGCCGGAGGGAAAGCAGACGCTGGCCGAGCTGTTCGGCGACAACAGCCAGCTCATCATCCATCATTTCATGTGGCGGTGGGACCTGGGTCAGGGCTGCGTGAGTTGCTCGCTTGAAGCCGACCACGCCGAGGGCGCGATCGTTCATCTGGAGAACCATGACGTCAGCTACGTTCGCGTCTCACGCGCGCCGCTCGAGATGATCGAAGCTTACAACAAGCGCATGGGGTGGACCGCCAAATGGGTCTCTTCCCATGGCAGCGACTTCAACTTCGACTATCACGTCTCGTTTACCGAGGACGATCTGGCCAAGGACAAGATCTACTACAACTACACCATGATGAACGCGATCGAGGGCCTGAACGAGTTGCCCGGCCTGAGCGTGTTCGTCAAGAACGAGGCCGGGGATGTGTTCCACACCTATTCGAGTTACGCGCGTGGAAATGAAGAGGTGATCGGCGCGTTTATCTTCCTCGATCTCACGCCGAGGGGCCGCAACGAGACCGAGATCATGGATTGGGTGAAGCGTCACGACGAGTATGAATCAGCCGGCAATTCGCCTTCCTGTTGCCACGTCTGACGCACACACTCTCACCGCCAATTGAATTGAAGCCAGCAATCGAAAGGACGCGTTCTATGTCATACGTCGACGGATTTGTGGTGCCGGTGCCGAAGAAGAACATCAAGAAATATCTCACCATGGCGAAGAAGGCGGGCAGGGTCTGGAAGGACCACGGCGCGCTCGACTACTGCGAGGCGATCGCCGATGACGTCAAGCCGGGCAAATCGACCTCGTTTCCGCAGAGCGTGAAGCTCAAGAAGAACGAGACAGTGATCTTCTCCTATGTCATCTACAAATCGCGCGCTCACCGGGATCGCGTTCTGAAGAAAGTCATGAGCGATCCGCGGCTCGCGAAGATGATGGATCCGAAGAAGATGCCGTTCGATGGCAGGCGCATGTTCTGGGGCGGCTTCAAGACCGCGGTCTCGCTGTAAGCCGCGCGCGCCGCGAGAAAGAAACCGCCAGGGAAATGGGGGCTTCCAGGCAGGAGGTACCCGCAATGAACTCACATGGTCATTTTCACTGGAACGAGCTGCTGACGGCGGACGTCGAGCGTGCCAAGCGGTTCTACAAGGACACCATCGGCTGGACCTTCGTGTCCATGAAGATGGACGACGGCGCCACCTATTGGGTCGCCAAGATCGGCGACCAGCCGGTCGGCGGCATCTTCCCGACCGGACGGCCCGGCTTCGAAGGCGTTCCGGAGTGCTGGATGTCCTATCTCGCGGTCGACGATGTCGACGCCCGCGTGAAGAAGGCGGTTGCGGCCGGCGCGAAGCTGATGCGTCCGATTTTCGACGTGGCCGGCGTCGGCCGCATCGCGATCCTGACCGAGCCCGGCGGCGCCGGCGTGGGCTGGATCACGCCGGCAGCCACGTGAGCGAGGTACGCCATGCCGAGCAAGACCGAAGAGGCTGCGATCCGCGCCGTCATCGAAGACTGGGCGAGCGCCTTGCGCTCCAAGGACGCCGCTCGTCTTCTGTCGCACGGCGTTCCCGGCATGGTCCATTTCTCGCTCGCGCCACCGCTGGTCGACCACGACGCCGGCGGCAATGCGCTGCAGACATGGTTCGACACCTGGCAGGGTCCGGTCGGGTACCAGTTCCGCGATCTGACGATCACGGCCGGCGACGATGTCGCCTTCTGCCACTGCCTCAATCGGATGATCGGGATGCGGACGACCGGCGAAAAGACCGACGTCTGGTTCCGCCACACGCTCGGTTTCCGCAAAATCGATGGGCGGTGGAAGATCGCCCACGCGCATGAATCGGTGCCGTTCTACATGGATGGAAGTTACAAGGCCGCCGCCGACCTCAAGCCGCGCTGAAGGGCGTCACCGTCTCGTAACCGCGATCGCTCAGCGCGTCGGCACCGGCTTCTGGCCGCGATAGTCGTAGAAGCCGCGTTGCGTCTTGCGGCCGAGCCAGCCGGCCTCGACGTATTTCACCAGCAGCGGACACGGGCGGTATTTCGAGTCCGCAAGCCCGTCGTGCAGCACCTGCATGACCGAGAGGCAGGTGTCGAGGCCGATGAAATCGGCGAGCTCCAGCGGCCCCATCGGGTGGTGCGCGCCGAGCCGCATCGCGGTGTCGATCGCCTCGACGTTGCCCACACCCTCGTAAAGGGTGTAGATCGCCTCGTTGATCATCGGCATCAGGACGCGGTTGACGATAAAGGCCGGAAAATCCTCGGCCACCGCGATGGTCTTGCCGAGCTTCGTGATGAACTGCTTGGTCGCTTCGAAGGTCTGGTCGTCGGTGGCGATGCCGCGGATCACCTCGACCAGCTCCATCAGCGGCACCGGATTCATGAAATGGATGCCAATGAAGCGCTCGGGCCGGTCGGTCGACGATGCCAGCCGCGTGATCGAGATCGAGGAGGTGTTGCTGCCCACGATGGCGTCGGGCTTCAGCGACGCGCAGAGGGTGGTGAAGATGCCGCGCTTGACGTCTTCCTTCTCCGTGGCGGCCTCGATGACGAGGTCGCAGTCGCCAAGCGCGTCGAAGCTGTCGGCCGCCGCAATCCGCTTGAGCGCGGCCTGCCGCTCGTCGTCGGTGATGCGCTTGCGGCTCACCTGCCGCGCCATGTTGCCGTTGATGGTGGCCATTCCCGCCTTGATGCGGTCGGCGGAAATGTCGTTGAGCAGCACGTTGAGGCCGGCCAACGCACAGACGTGGGCGATGCCGCTGCCCATCTGACCGGCGCCGACGACGCCGACCTTGCGAATGTTCAATGCCATTGTCTCTGTCCGTTCGGCGCTGCGCGCCTTCGGGCGATCCCTGACGTCACTCATAAGCCCTGCCCTTCGCCCCTTATTTACGCCGAACCCCCGCCCGGTGCCACCGCCGCCAGACTAAACCTTCGGTAAGGTCAACGGCGGATTTTGCCCAGTTCCTGGGCCAATTCCGGCAAGGCCTGGTAGAGGTCCGCCACCAGGCCGTAGTCAGCCACCTGGAAGATCGGGGCCTCCTCGTCTTTGTTGATCGCCACGATCACCTTGGAGTCCTTCATGCCAGCAAGGTGCTGGATCGCGCCGGAAATCCCGACCGCGATGTAAAGCTCCGGCGCCACCACCTTGCCGGTCTGGCCGACCTGCCAGTCGTTGGGCGCGTAGCCGGCATCCACCGCCGCACGCGAGGCGCCGACCGCGGCGCCAAGCTGGTCGGCGACCGGCTCGATGTATTTGGTGAAGTTCTCCCGGCTCTGCATCGCGCGGCCGCCGGAGATGATGATCCTCGCCGAAGTCAGTTCCGGACGGTCGGACTTCGACAGTTCCTCGCCGGCAAACGACGAGATCGCCGGATCGGCGGCGGCGGCGGCGTTCTCGACCGGAGCGGAGCCGCCTTCGCCGGTTGCCTGGAAAGTCGACGTGCGCACCGTGATGACCTTGATCTTGTCCTTCGAGCGCACGGTCTGCACCGCATTGCCGGCGTAGATCAGCCGTTCGAACGTGTCGGGCGCGATCACCTTGATGATGTCGGACACCTGCATCACGTCGAGCAGCGCGGCGACGCGCGGCATGAAATTCTTGCCGGTCGTGGTCGCGGGCGCCACGATCGCGTCGTAGGACGGCGCCAGCGACACCGCGAGCGCCGCCAGCGGCTCCGCCAGCATGTGCTCGTAGGATGCATCGTCGGCCAGCAGCACCTTCGCGACGCCGTCGAGCTTCGAGGCGGCGTCTGCAACGCCACGCGCGCCCTTGCCCGCCACCAGAACATGCACCGGCTGGCCGAGCGCCTTGGCGGCGGTGAGCGCCTTGTTGGTCGCGTCCTTGAGCGACGTGTTGTCGTGCTCGGCAACGAGAAGCGTCGTCATCAGATGACCCCCGCCTCGTTCTTGAGCTTGTCGACCAGCTCGGCGACGGTCTTCACTTTGGCGCCGGCCTTGCGGCCGGGCGGCTCGGTGGTCTTCATGACCTCGATGCGCGGCGACACGTCGACGCCATAGGCCTCCGGGGTCTTGTCCTCGATCGGCTTCTTCTTCGCCTTCATGATGTTGGGCAGGCTTGCGTAGCGCGGCTCGTTGAGACGCAGATCGGTGGTGACGATCGCGGGCGCCTTGAGCTTCACGGTCTGCAGTCCGCCGTCGACCTCACGCGTCACCAGCATGCTGTCGCCTTCGATCACGATCTTCGAGGCGAAGGTTCCCTGCGGCCAGCCGGTGAGCGCCGCCAGCATCTGGCCGGTCTGGTTGCAGTCGTCGTCGATCGCCTGCTTGCCGAGGATGACGAGGCCCGGCTTTTCCTGATCGACAATGGCCTTGAGAATCTTTGCGACCGCGAGCGGCTCGACGATCGAGTCAACCTTCACCAGGATGCCGCGGTCGGCGCCCATCGCGAGCGCGGTGCGAATGGTTTCCCCGGCTTGCGCCGGGCCGATCGACACCACGACGATCTCGGTCGCCTGTCCCTTCTCCTTCAGCCGGATCGCCTCCTCGACCGCGATCTCGTCGAAGGGGTTCATCGACATTTTCACGTTCGCAAGCTCGACGCCGGACCCGTCGCTCTTGACGCGGATCTTGACGTTGTAGTCGACGACCCGTTTGACGGGCACCAGGATTTTCATGGAGGCAGTTCTCGTTCGAAGCGCGAAACCGTGCCCAGCCAAGGCCGGGCTGAATGGCGGGGCAAGCTAATGGCGCACCGGCCCCGGGTCAACGTGGCGCGCGCGGCAGATGCTCGGTTCCGGGCATTGTCGGCGAGGATTCGAGCCGGATATCGCCGGGGCGGATGCATTCGAACAGCTTCACGCCGGGCAGCTTCATCAATGGAAACAGCAAGCCACCGGCCATCATCCCGCCGACGTGGCACCACCAGGCGACGTCGCTCTTCGTCGCCGACCCGAGATTGATAAGCTGGATGGCGATGAACACGCCGATGATCCAGTAGGCGCTGATGCGTAACGGAATGCCCAGGACCAGCGCGGTCAGCTTGGCGCAGGGCCGCAGCATCAGATACGCGATCACGACGCCCGAGATCGAGCCCGACGCTCCGATGAGCGGGACCTTTGATCCGGTGTCGCTGAACACGAAAGCCAGCGCGCCGGCCGCGCCGACCAGAAGATAGAAGGCCAGGAAGCGCACGCGGCCCAGTGCCTGCTCGACATCGTCGGCAAACACCCAGAGGAAGATCAGGTTGCCGATCAAATGCACGATATCGGCATGCAGGAACTGATAGCTGACCAGCGTGAGATAAGGACTGATCGCTCCGGGGAAGTCATAGGCGCCGGAAACGGCGGCCGGGATCACGCCGAACTGGTTGGCGATCACGGTGGGATTGTCGTTGGCGCTGAACTCGAGGATGAACGCGACGATGGTGAAGCCGATCAGTGACCAACTCACCACGGGAGTCTGCGGCAGCTTGAACGGGTTGTCGTCATAGAGCGGCATGACCATCGGATCGAACTCACCGATTCTGGCCAGGCGCCCAGAGCACGTCGGTCTCGCCCTTGCCGTTCACGAAACGACTCGCGACAAAGAGAAGATCGGAGAGCCGGTTGACGTATTTGAGTGCATCTGCCGACACGGCCTCGCCGGGCTGATCCTTGAGCTCAACCATGATGCGTTCGGCCCGGCGGCAGATCGTGCGCGCGAGATGGAGGTAGGCCGCGGCCGGACTGCCGCCCGGCAGCACGAACGACCTGAGCGGCTGAAGCTCTTCGTTGAGGCGGTCGATCTCGCCTTCCAGCCATGCGACCTGCGCCGCCGTGACGGTGAGCGCGGCGCCGCCCGGGCCTTTTGTGGCCTGGCAAAGCTCCGCTTCGACGTCGAAGAGATCGTTCTGGATTCGCGCCAGCATCGCGTCGAGCTGGGTGTCGCCGGCGGTGTGCAGACGCGCGACACCGATCACCGCATTGACCTCGTCCAGCGTGCCGTAGGCGGCAACGCGCAGGTCGTATTTCTTGCGCCGGTCGCCGGAGCCGAGCGCGGTCGTGCCGTCGTCGCCGGTGCGTGTGTAGATGCGATTGAGAACCACCATTGGCCGCCCTCAGCGTCCCATGACCCAGATCGTCAGCATGATAATGACGAGCGCGACGAACTGCATCAACACGCGCCAGCGCATGAGTTTCTGCGACGTCTGCGGCGACCCGCCACGCGCGAAATTGAGAAATCCGAGCAGCAGGACGACCGCGACGACGACAAGCGCGAGCGGCACCAGCGCATAGATGAGAACATCGGCCATCAGCGACCAATACCACCGCGATACCCGCGAGGCTATGCGCGGCCGAACGGAACCGGGTCACATTGTGATGATGCCTCGGCCTGATGACACAGTCTCCCTGATCGCCAACGTCGCGGTTCTTCGGACGCTGGCAGGCTGCAATGACGCCTGCTACCTTCGGGCCGGACGTCCTTCGCTCGACCCGCCAACATCGCAGGAAAGAATCCCATGTTTCGGCCGGCTTTGGTTTTCGCTTTCGCCACGGTGAGTCAGCTCGCCATGGCCGCAGAGCCCGGACCAACGACCGCTCCCGCTCCCTCATCACCGCCGTCCGCGACGGCGGCGAACGACCGCATCACCGCCGCCATTATCGTCAGGGAGCTGAAGGCGCTGGGCCACTCGTCCGATGTCGACACCGATGACAGCGGCGATCCGCGCGTCAACATGTTGATCGACGGCTACGACTGGTCGATCTATTTCTACGATTGCGCTTCAGGCGCGCGCGACGACCGGCCGTGCGCCTCGTATCAGTTCTATTCGGGCTACACGGTGCAGCGGCCGGTATCTCAAGACATCATCAACAAGTGGAATACCGATCAGCGCTACGCCAAGGCTTACACTTACGTGCAGCGGAACGGCAGCCACAGCGCGCGCATCGAGATCGATGTGCGCTCGGCCGGCACCGGCGCCGATCCCGGGCGGACGTTCCGTGCCTATTTCAACATCATGAAGGACAAAGCCGTCCAGTTCCGCAAGACAGTCGGTGTTCGGTGACGGCATTTCAAAGCTTCGCTTTCGTCCCGGCATCTGATCAGCGCAAGCGCACGAGACCGGCATGAAGGGCCAGATCCTGGTGCTCGGAGCCGCCGGTCGGCTGGGCTTCGCGGCGGCTGAAGCGTTCCGCGACGCCGACTGGAGCGTCAAGGGCCTGGTGCGCCCGGGCGCAGCGTGGCGCGCGCCGCGCGGCATCGACATCATTGAGACCAATGACCGTGCCGTGGCGGTGAAGGAAGCGCGCGGAACCGATATTGTCTTGCACGCGCTCAATGCGCCCTATACCGGCTGGGCCCAGCACGCGCTGCCGCTCGCCTATTCCGCGATCGAGGCGGCTGAGCAATCCGGCGCGACGCTGATGTTTCCGGGCAACGTTTACAACTTCGGCGCCGGCATGCCCCCCGTGCTCGACGAAGCAACCCCGACGCAGGCGACCTCGCGCAAGGGCAAGCTTCGCAACGAGATCGAGCTGCGCCTGCGGGAAGCGTCCGAACGCGGCGTGCGCACCATCATCCTGCGCGCCGGGGATTTCTTCGGCCGCGGGCGCGGGTCTTGGTTCGACCTCATCCTGATCAAGGAACTCGGCAAGAACCGGATCACCTATCCGGGCCCGCTCGACGTCATGCACGAATGGACCTACTTGCCCGACTACATCGAGGCCCTGATGCGACTCGCCGAAATCCGCGCGACGCTCGGCCCGTTCGAGACGTTCGGCTTTCCCGGCCACGCCGTGAGCGGCCAGGAATTCATCTCCGCCATTGCCAAGGCGAGCGGCCGCGCCCTCAAGGTCGGCCACATCAATTGGTGGATGATGCGCACGATCGGCAGCATCTGGAAGATGGGCCGCGAGCTTTCCGAGATCGGCTATCTGTGGCAGGTGCCGCATCGGATCGACGGCAGCAAGCTCGCCGCCGTCATCGGCGACGTGCCGCACACGCCGCTCAACACCGCGGTCGCCCGTTCGCTGCGCGAGCTGGGCGCGATTGCATGAGTCTGGATTTCGTGACACTTCCCTCGCTGCAAGCCACGCCGTAAAGGACCGCGTCAATGATCGTCGATTTCCAGCACCACTTCACGCCGCGCGAACTGATCAAGGAGGATCCCGGCGACCGGCTGATCCTGCACTACGACGCGCAGGGGGCGCCGAGCTACACAATCCACTCGCTGCTCTACGATCTCGACGAGCACGTGAAGATGATGGACCTGTCCGGGATCGACGCGGCGTGGCTGACCAGCGCGCAGGGCATGTGCGCCGACCTCGAGACCTCGCGCCTGGTCAACGACAAGGCCAAGAAGGCGGAGAACGACTATCCCGGCCGCTTCATTGCCGCGGCTCACGCCAATCCGCTCGGCGGTCCCGACGCGCTGAAGGAGCTCAACCGCTGCCGGCATGAACTTGGTTGCCAGGGCGTGGTCATCACTTCCGAGCACGACGGCAAGTTTCTCGACAATCCCGCCTATGAGCCGTTCTGGACCGAGGCCGCGCGGCTCGGGATGTTCGTGTTCGTGCATCCCGCGCTGAAGCTCAACTATTCGCAGCAGTTCGACGCCTTCGACACCGCGCGCTCGGTCGGCCGTGAGTTCTCGCTCATCATGGCCACCATTCGGCTGGTCAATTCCGGCGTGTTCGACCGCCATCCCAACCTGACGGTCCATATGGCGCATCTGTCGGGCGGGATGGCATCCATGCTCGGACGCATCCGCAGCTACCAGGACAAGGATTTCTGGGGCACCAAGGGCAACCCGCGCCACGGCGCCGGCCCGGCGAACGATTTCGACTACTACCTCAACAACAATCTCATCTTCGACACCGCCGGCTTCGCCGGCGCGATCACGTCGGTGAAATCATCGATGGTCGAGATTCCCGCGTCACGCATCGTGTTCGCCACCGATTACCCGCAGGAGATCCGCGCGCGTGAAGCCGTGCGCGATTTCGTCAGCGACATCCGTGCGCTCGGCAAGGACGGCGAAGCGATCCTGTCGGGCAACGTGGGCAAGCTGTTGAAGAACACCAAATAGGGCCGCCCGCCGGCGTGCATCACGCCGCCAGATGCTTCTCGATCTCGTGCACCGGCATCGACACGAGGTCCTTGTCGATCTCGGCGCGCAACGCCCTGCGCAGATCGTGCGAATAGGCCGGACGCAGCACGCCGAGCGCGCGCGGCGGCGCGACAATCACGATCGACTTGGCGCGACCGGCCTTCACTTCAGCGTCGAGATGTCCGGCAAGCTTCTGCAGGAAGCGATTTTCTTCCTGGGTATGCCAGTCAGTCTGCTCCATGGCGCTGCGTCCGTGGCCGACCGAGCTGAACGATCGGCCCGGCGCATCCGTGCCCAGTTCATGTGTCTTCGGGTCGGGATGATCGAAGACCTGCCGTGTCTTGAGATTCAGGAACTTCTCGTCTCCCGCATTTTCGAGCACGAGCGCCTTCTTGCCGTCGCACACGACGACCCAGTCGCCTTGTCGAATCTTCAACTTGGACATTCAGGGACCTCCCAACGAAACCGACATACCCCAAAGGGCGCCGAGGGCGCCGTCTTAGCCAACTCCGCAGCTGCCCATTTGTTGCAGCCGTCCGACAAGCGTGACTATGGTGCTTCGTCCAGCAATCGGCGCGCGATGACATTCGCCTGAATTTCGGCGGCGCCTTCGAAGATCGACAGGATGCGCGCGTCGCAAAGCAGCCGCGACACCGGAAATTCGAGCGCAAAGCCGTTGCCGCCGTGGATCTGCACCGCATTGTCGGCGGCCGACCAGGCCACCCGCGCCGCGATCAGCTTCGCCATGCCGGCCTCGAGATCGCTACGGTTGCCGGAATCCTTGCGGCGCGCGGCGAAATAAGTGAGCTGGCGCGCGATCAGGATTTCCGCGGCCATCATCGCGATCTTGTCGGCGACGCGCGGGAAATTGACGATCGGTTCACCGAATTGCTTGCGCTCGCGCGCGTATCGGTGCGCGGTCTCCATCGCGGCTTGCGCGACGCCGACAGCGCGCGCCGCGGTCTGGATGCGCGCCGCTTCGAAGCTCTGCATCAGCTGCTTGAAGCCGCGCCCTTCGTCGCCGCCCAGGAGGTTTGCGGCGGGAACCTCGAAGCCGTCGAAGGCGATCTCGTATTCCTTCATGCCGCGATAGCCGAGCACTTCGATCTCGGTGCCGGACATGCCCATGGCGGGAAACGGATCCGCGTCGCTGCCGCGCGGCTTTTCGGCAAGCAGCAGGGACAGGCCCTGATAACCGCGTTCCGCCGGGTTGGTGCGCACCAGGAGTACCATCAGGTCGGCGCGCGCGGCATGCGTGATCCAGGTCTTGTTGCCGTGCACACGATAAACGTCCCCGTGGCGGGTCGCACGCGTCTTGATCGACGCGATGTCGGAGCCGGTGTCGGGTTCGGTGAAGACCGCCGTCGGCAGCACCGCCCCGGAGGCGATCTTTGGCAGCCAGAGGCGTTTCTGGTCCTCGGTGCCGCCGCCGGCAATCAATTCGGCGGCGATCTCCGAGCGTGTGCCGAGCGAGCCGACCCCGATATAACCGCGCGACAATTCCTCGGTGACGACGCACATCGCCTCCTTGCCCAGTCCCATTCCGCCATAGCTCTCCGGAATCGTGACGCCGAACACGCCAAGCGCGGACATCTGCGCGATGACGCCAAGCGGAATCGATTCGTTGGCGAGGTGCCAGGCGTGCGCCTGTGGCATCACCTCGCTCTCGGCGAACTTGCGCACCTCGGCGCGGATCGACATCAGCGACTTCGTCGGGGCCGCCGACGGTGAGGTCGTCGACGTCGCGCAGCAAGCGCACGAGGCGGGCGCGCTGTTCATGGCCGGCCACGGTCAGGCTTTCGAGCGAAGCCGCCATCCGCGCCGCCACCGCCGCGGCGGTCAAGCCGAGATCGGCGGGGCGAACGATCTCGCCCTGACTTATCGGGATGCCGCCCTGAATCTGGGACAGGAATTCGCCGATGCCGATCTGGACCAGGAGTGCCTTGACCTCGTCGAACGTACCAGCCTGATGGGCGCGCTCGGCGAAGGCGGTGACCTGGCGGATGCCTTCGACATAGGTGGCGAGCCACGCCAGCCCGTGGGTGGCGCGCTGCTCCCGGTCGAACAACCGCTCGACCCGGACCCGCTCCCGCACCGCGGCGGTCGCGTCTTGCAAGATCGCCTGGGCAGCGAGCGTCGCCTCACGGGCGAGAGCAAGGAGTTGGAGCCCGGCACCCGGGCGGGCTGCTTGCTGCAGCATCTTGATCCTCCGCGGCGTTCGCTGCCGCCCATCCGGATGCTCACCGTCAACCGGATGCGACGCTCAAGGATGCATCATGGAGCGACCGGTGTCGAAAAGCGCGGTCCCGGATTTTCATTATTTTACTGTGTCTTACAGATAATTTGCCACTTTATTAACCCTTTGGATGTTTCCTGCCTCCATCTGTGCCGACTTGCGGCTGGCAGCGGGCGCCGGCCAGACCCGGACGACACGTACCTATTGTGATGCGCCTCCCGCTGCCGATACGCAATTTCTCGCCGGCGCACCTCATTTCGCGGGTCTCGGTCCGTGCGCGCATCATCGTCATCGCGGTTATTCCGGTGATTGGATTCCTCGCCAACGGCTTCGGGTTCATGACGGCGGAATCGGAGGTCGAAGACGCATTTCTCAGCGCTCACCAAGCCGCCGAGGTCGCCGAGGCAAGCCGCGAATTCAAGCTGGCACTGACCGCCATGCGAATGAACGCCAAGGAATTCGCCGCCCGCCCCTCGTATGATCTGGTGACGGCTTTCGCTGCCGCGCATGACAACGCGATGCGGTTCCTCGAGACGATGGCCCGCGCGAGCGCCATCGGTCAGAAAACCGAGATTGCCGACATGGTGGCCAAGGTTGCTGCACTCAAGGGCAGCTTCAGTGGCCTCATTCGCACGCAGGAATTGGTCGGCTTTGCGGAAAACGAGGGACTGCACCAGAATCTGGCTGCGGCCGGCATGGAAGCCGAAAGGATCATCGTCGAGGATATGGCCGCGCTGTCGAACGCAAACTCGCAGCGATTCATGATCTCGATGGCGGCGATGCGCCTCAGCGAAGCGCAGTATCGGAACACGCGTGCCGAAAATTTCCGTCAGCGATTTGCAGATGAATTTCTCGATTTCAGTCTTTCGTTCGATGCGGCTGAAGGATTTGCACCAATCAAGGAGCGGCTCAGCCGCCAGATTCAAATTTATGTCGACACGTTCTCCGAATGGGCGCTGGCGGCATCGCGCGTGCGGCCCTGGGTCACGAGCATCGACTCGTCGAGCGAGCAGATGCTGCCCGAGGCCGACAAGATCATCGCATCGGCGCGCGCCCGCGCCGACGATGCCGCGGTCATGCTCGCGGGATCGCAGGAATGGACGCGAAGCGCGATTATTCTTGTTGGGTGCGGGGCGGTTTTGATTGGGCTGGCGTTCAGCTGGCTGATTGGTCGCAGCATCACGCGTCCGCTGGACGGTCTGGGGCAGGCGATGACGCAGCTTGCCGCCGGCGACACCTCCGCCCACATCCCGGCCACCAAGGCCAAGGACGAACTCGGCGCGATGGCGCGCACCGTCATCGTGTTCCGCGACACCATGCTGGAGCGCGAGCGGCTGGCCGCGAGCCAGGCCGCCGCCAACCGCGAGCGCGAGAACCGCGGCGAAGTGATTGCCGCCACCATCACCCGCTTTGAAACGTCGGTCGACCAGGCGCTGTCGCGGGTGCGCGAAGCGGCCGAGCGGCTGGAGAGCACCTCCACCGAGCTCAACGACGCCGCCGACACCGTCTCCAGCGAGGCCCGCACCGCCGAGCAGCGGGTCGGAACCGCCTCCGGCAACGTCACCGCCGCCGCCTCCTCGGTGGAGGAGCTTGCCGCCTCCATTGGTGAGATCGCCGGCCAGGCCCACCGCTCCACCGAAGTGGCCTCGCGCGCGGTCAGCGAGGCGCGCCGCACGGTCGGCACCATGTCGAAGCTCGGCGACGCCGCCACCCGCATCGGCGAGGTGGTGGGGCTGATCCAGGCGATCGCCGGGCAGACCAATCTCTTGGCGCTCAACGCCACCATCGAGGCGGCCCGCGCCGGCGAGGCCGGCCGCGGCTTCGCGGTGGTCGCCTCCGAGGTGAAGTCTTTGGCCGGGCAGACCGCCAAGGCCACCGAGGAGATCGCCGGTCAGGTCGGCGCCATCCAGTCTGCGGTCGCCGACGCCGCCGAGGCGATCGAGCAGGTCAACGCCATCATCGACGAGATCTCGGCGATCGCCTCCACCGTTGCCGTCACCGTCGAGGAGCAGAACCGGGCGGTGGCCGAGATCACCGAAGGGGTCAACCGCGCCTCGAGCGAGGCGCGCGGCGGCGCCGAGGCCATGAGCCGGGTCGCCGGCGCCTCCACCGACGCCCGCGCCACCGCCGCCAACGTCAAGGACCTCGCAGACGCCCTCTCAACCGAGGCCGAACGCCTCAACACCCAGGTCAGGCAATTCCTCTCAGACGTCCAGGCAGCGTGAGCGCGTGATACACACTTGCATTGAACGGCGAATGGCCTGTTGGGCGCCCATAGCGCGTTGAAGACGCGCGTGAACGCGCTTATGGCTGGTATGAAAATATCAGACGATGGCGATGCAGCTTCTGCACATCCTTCGGCTATGCGTCCGCGTCGTGGTCGACGCCTATGACCATTTCAACACGGCCGACGGCTGGGCGATCGCGAGCCATATCGCGCTGTCCATTCTGCTGGCGCTGTTTCCGTTTCTGATCCTGGTGACATCGCTGGCGGCGTCGTTCTTCGGCTCGACCGAACTTGCCGACGAAGTCGCCCGCCTCCTGCTCGACACCTGGCCGAACGAAGTCGCTGCGCCGATCGCGCAGGAAATTCGCGTGGTCTTGACCACGACCCGCGGCGATCTCTTGACCATCAGCGTCGCGCTCGCGATCTATTTTGCGTCGAGCGGCATCGAGAGCCTGCGCATCGGACTCAATCGCGCCTACGGCATGGCCGAGAGGCGCTCCTGGCTCCCGCTGCGTCTGGAGTTGATCGCCTATGTGCTCATCGGCGCGATTGCGCTCCTCGCGATGGCGTTTCTGATCGTGCTCGGCCCGCTGCTGTTCGCGACCGCAAGCAGGTTTGCCCCAGCGCTGGCGCAGTTCGAATGGAACATCACGGTCGCACGCTATGCGGTGGCGACCGTGGCTTTGATCGTGGCGCTGATCGTGGCGCATAAATGGCTGCCGGCGGGACGGCGAAAATTTGCCGAGATCGCACCAGGCATTGTCGCGACGCTCGCGCTGTGGCTTGCCGGCGGCATGCTGTTCGGCCGCTACCTGGCCGAATTTCCGTACATCTATGTCAGCTACTATGCCGGCCTGGCCTCGGCGATGATTGCGCTGGTGTTCTTGTATCTGACCGCGTCGATTTTTGTATTCGGCGGCGAGTTGAACGCTGCCATCCTTCGCGTCCGCACCGACCCCGCGAACAACAGTCGTCCTGCGCCCGCGCAATAGGCGCAGCCGCGTCCCGCGTGGGCTGATGTTGCGGTGCAGTCAACGCACCGGCAGCCGCTCTTTGGGTCGACACACGCCCATGACAGCATCGGTGACCAGCGTTATGCTGGCGCGTGGCGATGTCCATTGTGGGACTGGCCCGTGATGGCGTGCCCAAGGGGGAGGCAATCATGGTTGAGAGTCTGATCGTTTGGCTGATCGTAGGCGCATTGGCAGGCTGGCTCGCCGGCTTGATCGTCAAAGGTTACGGATTCGGCCTGATCGGCAATATCGTCGTCGGCATCATCGGCGCGGTGATCGCCGGTTGGCTGCTGCCGCGGATCGGGGTCGCCGTCGGCACCGGCTTCGTTGCAGCGCTGGTCAACGCCGTTATCGGCGCGGTCATTTTGCTTGTCATCATCGGGCTGGTCCGGCGCTAAGCCGGCCGCCTTCGTTGGCATTGATACGCAGGATCGGGAGCCTTCTCCCGATCCTGGCGCCGATGCTTACTTTCCGCCTTGTTCGCTGATCCCTCGATCCTTTGTGCCGGTTTGCGGCGCGCTCTCGGATTCCACGCTCACGGGGCTGGCAAAGAGGTCTTCGCCGCTGCTGGCATCGGCTCCGGCGCCGGCGAGCAGCGTCACGCCGACCACACAGGCGATCATGGCGAGAGACTTGATCACGTCGGCTCCTTGCCTGAGAGGCTCATTGTCACCGTTTGGTGGGCGCGACCGGCGGCGCCGTTCATGCGATTCGACCGAAGCGTGACGGGCATCACAATTGAGCCGCGCCCGCCCTGCCGCGCCTCAAGCTGCCTTTTCCGGCAGTACCGCCGCCAGCGCGCTCGGGCTCAAGGGCTTGGCCAAATAGGCGTTCATCCCGGCCGCGCGGCCGGCTGCCTCATCCCCAGCGCTGGCGCGGCCGGAGACCCCCACGATCCGAACCGCGCCGGCCGGACGCGGAAGTGCACGGATTCGGCGCGTCGCCTCGAAACCGTCGATGCCCGGCAGTGTCACGTCCATCAGCACCGCGTCGTAGCTGCCATTGGCAACGGCACCGATCGCCGCCTCACCGGCGCCGACGAAGTCGGCGCGGTGGCCGAGTTCGGTGAGAATGGTGTTGAGCACGATCCGGCCATAGGGATTGTCCTCGACGCAGAGGACCGCCAGCGAGCGCGATGACACGGCGCGCGCGCGAGCGGTATCGTGATCTGTTGTGTCGGTGGCAGCTTTCACCGTGGTCACGATCGCGCTGAACTGAAAGCGGCTGCCGCCCCCGGGTTTGCTGGTGACAGCGAGATCGCCGCCCATCGCACGGGCGATACGCTTGACGTAGCTCAGGCCGAGGCCGGCCCCGCCGTAGCGGCGCCCGATGGTCCGGTTCGCCTGCGCAAACGGCCTGAACAATCGCTTGACGTCAGCCGCGCTGAGGCCGATCCCGCTGTCGGTCACCGTGAAGACCAGCCGGACGCGGCCGCGTGCCGCCTTTTCGCTGGTGACGTCGAGCCGGACGGTTCCGCGCTCGGTGAATTTCACCGCGTTGTCGATGAGGTTTTCGAGCGCGGCGCGCAAGCGCATGGAATCGCCGATCACGGCCGCGGGCAGATCGCGCGCGATCGCCACGTCGCAGCCGATATTCTTGCTCTGGGCGCGGGCATCGAGCGATGCCGCGAGCGATTGCGCGAAGGTGCGCGGCCGGATCAGGTCGCGGCGCAGGATCAGGCCTTTGGCATCGGCGCGAACCGCGTCGACGATCAGCGAGGTGAGCATCGTCAGGTGCTCGCCGGTGCTCTTGATCGCCATCGCCCATTCGCGCTCGCGCGGCGCGAGACCTGCGGTGGCCAGGAGTTCGCCGAGCGCGAGGATACCGGTCAGCGGCGTCCTGATCTCGTGGGCGAGTTCGGCGAGCGTCGCCTCGATGGCGCGCTGGGACAGTTGCGGCGCGCGCTGGCGGCCCGGCTTCGAGCGGCGCGTCCGTTTGGCCGCGGATGCTTTTCGTCGTGCCCTGGCCATAGCCCCTAACCGAGGGCAGACTGCCATGCCGCGCTACGAAAGTCCCACCATTCGACGGATGTCCGCAGGTGTCGCGCCCTGCGCCCGCAGTTCGCGCAGCCCCGTCGCCTGGGTCGATTTCGACAGTTTTCGGCCGTCGGCATCCAGCAGCAGGCGATGGTGATGGTAGGTCGGCGCGGGGAGTTCGAGCAGCGTCTGCAGCAGCCGATGGACGCTGCTCGCCCAGAACAAGTCCTGCCCGCGCACCACATGGGTCACGCCCTGCAATGCATCGTCGATGGCGACCGCGAGGTGATAGCTGGTCGGCGTTTCCTTGCGTGCCAGCACCACGTCGCCCCAGGCGAGGGGAGCGACCGGCACCGTGCCACTCTCGCCGCCCGGCCCCCGCCCCGTTTCCATCCAAGAGATGGCGCCGGCGCGCGTGAGCGCCGCAGCCATGTCGAGCCGCAACGCGTAGCGTTCGCCGGCGTCGACCCGCCGCTTGCGTTCGGAGGGCGAGATCGAGGCGGCGTGCTTCGGATAGACTGGCGCACCATCGGGATCGCGCGGCCACACGCCGTGCCGCTCACGCTCCGCAACCAGCGCCGCAATCTCTGCGCGACTCTCGAAGGTCGGGTACAGCAGTCCGTGTGCCTCGAGCTTCGCGAGCGCCGCTCGATAGTCGTCGAACTCATCGCTCTGCCGCCGCACCGGCTGCTCCCATTCGATGCCAAGCCAGGCGAGATCGTCGACGATCGCCCGCTCGTATTCCGGGCGGCAGCGGGTCTCATCGATATCTTCGATGCGCAGCAGCAAGCGCCCGCCGGCGGCACGCGCCATGTCGAAATTCAAAAGCGCAGACAGCGCATGGCCGAGATGCAGGTAGCCGTTCGGGCTCGGCGCGAAGCGGAACACCGGCGTGGACATGCGCTTGTCTTCGACGTTCCGGGCCGGAATGACAAGCCGCGAAAAACGCTGCAAGATGGCGGCAACCCATAGGTGACCCGATGAAATTCTCCCGCCAGGACGCAAAGGCTTACGCCCGCACGCATTTGAGCGGTATCTGGGCGGCGGCGCAGACGCCATTCAATTCCGATCTCTCGATCGACGAGGCGGGGCTACGCCGCAACCTGCGGCACTGGGTCGACGACCTCGGCATCGACGGCGTGTTCGTCTCAGGCAAGCAGGGCGAGTTCTTCTCGATGTCGCTTGCCGAGCGCAAGCGCACGTTCGAGATCGCGGTAGACGAGATCGGCGGCGCGCGGACCATCTTGTCGTGCTCGGACCAGAATCTGAACACAGTCATTGAGCTGGCGAAGCATGCGCAAGCGATCGGCTCCGATTTCATCGTCGTGCATGCGCCGGTGCTGCACTTCCTGATCGCGCAGGACGAGACCTTGCTGGCGTATTATCGTGCCGTCAGCGAGCAGGTCGATATCGGCATCGCGCTGTGGAGCCATCCCGACTCCGGCTACCTGATGAGTCCCGAACTGTGCGCGCGGGTCGCCGACCTGCCCAATGTCGTCGCCATCAAGTACAGCGTACCGCGGGATATGTACGCCAAGCTGACACGACTCGCCGGCGACAAGCTGATCGTCAGCACCGCGTCCGAGGACGAGTGGTTCGACAACATCGTCGAACTCGGATGGCGGCTCTATCTCTGCTCCTCGCCGCCTTACGTCTATCAGACCGCGATCGACCGCCGCATGCGCGACTACACCGACCTCGCCTTCCGGGGCGAGACCGCGCGCGCCAAGGTTTTGCGCGATAGCCTCGATCCCGTGCGCGAGGCGTTCAAACGCACGCGGCCGCCTGAAAAATTCCACGCGCATTCGAAATGCTGGCAGGAGCTGCTCGGCCAGGCCGGCGGCCCGGTGCGACCGCCGCTGCTCGAACTGACCGAGGCCGAGAAGGAGGCGACGCGGCGCGCCTTCGAGAGCTGCGGACTGCAGCTGCCCGGCCTGCGTTCGTCGGCGGCCTGAAAATAAAGGAGATCCCCATGGCGACCGGACGGCTGCGCGCCTTCAATTTCCAGAAGTGGATCAACGAGAACCAGCACCTCTTGAAGCCGCCGGTCGGCAACAAGAAGGTGTTCGAGGACGGCGAGATGACCGTGCAGGTCGTCGGCGGGCCGAACGAGCGCACCGACTATCACGACGATCCGGTGGAGGAATTCTTCTACCAGCTCAAGGGCGACATGGTGCTGAAGGTCTGCGACGACGGCAAATTCTATGACGTGCCGATCCGCGAGGGCGAAGTGTTCCTGCTGCCGCCGCACACGCCGCATTCGCCGCAGCGTCCGCAGCAAGGCTCGGTCGGCCTGGTGGTGGAAGCGGCGCGCCCGAACGAGCGCGACGCCTTCAACTGGTATTGTTTCGCGTGCGGCCATCTCGTCCATCGGATCGAGGTGACGGTGCAGCATCTCGTGAAGGATCTGCCGCCGCTCTACGATGCGTTCTACGCCGACCAGCAGGCGCGCACGTGCAAGAACTGCGGCGCGCTCCATCCCGGCAAGACGCCGCCGGCAGGATGGGTGATGCTCTGAACGTTTGATGACCCATCGCATCCACACCGAAGCCGATCTGGATGTCGCGCTCGCGTCGCTGATCAAGGCCGACCAGCGCTTCGGCCAGGCCTTCGCGCTGGCCGGACGCCCGCCGCTGCGCAAGCGCGCGGACGGTTTTGCCGGGCTTGCCTCCATCGTGGTGTCGCAACAGCTCTCGACCGCCAGCGCCAAGGCGATCTGGGGCCGGCTCGAGGCCGCGCTCGACCCGCTCGACCACGCCGCCGTGTTGCGGGCGCGTGCCGCGAAGCTCGCGCGCGCCGGCCTCTCGGCGCCGAAGATCCGCACCCTCAAGGCGATCGCCAAGGCGATCGACCGCGGCGACCTCGACCTCCCCGCCCTGGTCGAGATGCCGGCGGACGACGCGCACCGGGCGCTGACCGCGGTTCACGGCATCGGCCCATGGACCGCCGATATCTATCTCTTGTTCTGCCTCGGCCACGCCGACGCCTGGCCGGCCGGCGACCTCGCCTTGCAGGAGGCGGCGCGCCTGCTGTTCAAGCTGAAAACACGTCCGAGCGCGAAGGAGATGCAGCCGCTGGCGGAACCGTGGCGCCCGTGGCGCGGCGCCGCCGCCTGCATGCTGTGGACCTATTATCGCGCCACCAAGCAGCGCGACGGCGCGCCGATCACGGTAAGCGCCCAAAAGGCGAGCGCCAAAAAACCAGGCAGGTGACATTTTGCGGTCATGATTGTTGCTTTGGCTCTACCCCGCGAGCAACCAGGAGCGACAACAATGACTCATCCCGATTTTTGGCGACTGTCGCGCCGCCGGCTGCTGACCGGCGCCGCGGCGGCGGGACTCGCCGGCATTGCCGGCGACCGGCGCGACGCCCATGCGCGGGCGCCGATGGCGAACACGCAGGCGCCTTCGTTCTATCGTTTCAAGCTGGGTGCGTTCGAACTGACGGCCGTGTCGGACGGACCGCTTCATTTCGGCCCGCCGCAGGCGAATTTCTTCACCGACATGTCCAAGGAGGACATGGGCAAGGTGCTGGCTGACAACTTCCTGCCGACAGAAAATGTTTGGCTCGAGCAGAATGCGCTGGTGGTCAATACCGGCAATCAGCTGGTCCTGATCGACACCGGCCTCGGCGCGTTCAAATTGATGGGCAATGACAGCGGCCGGCTGGTGGCAAACCTCAAGGCCGCGGGCATCAATCCCGGCGACGTGGATGCGATCCTGCTCACGCATGCGCACGCAGACCACTGCTTTGGTCTGCTCGCCGCCGACGGCTCGCGCGCGTTTCCAAACGCGCAGGTCTCCATCACGCAGGCCGATTACGACTTCTGGACCGACGAAGCAAAGATCTCGCATCCGCAGATCGGCGAGTTCGTCGCCGCCACGCGCAAACATCTCATGCCCAACCGCGACCGGATCGTCTTCATCAAGGACGGGCAGGAGGTGATCTCGGGTATCCAGGCAATCGCCTCGCCCGGCCACACCGTGGGCCACGTCTCCTTCATGGTCACGTCGCAGGGTCAGTCCCTGTGCAACATCGGCGACATTGCCCATCACCCCGTCATCTCGCTCGAAACGCCGCGCAAGGAATTCTCCTACGACACCGACGGCAAGCTGGGCGTGGCCTCGCGCCTGAAGGCGTTCGACATGCTGGCGGCGCTGCGCATTCCGCTGATCGCCTTCCATTTCCCCTGGCCCGGCATCGGCCATGTCGGCACGCACGGCGACGGCTACCGCTACTTCCCGTCGCCGATGCGCACGGCGCTATGAGTTGCCGCATCCGGTAGCGGCCTGACCGGCGCGGACCTATGATCGCAGGAATCACCCCGCGCCTCTCGCCGCCGCAGGAGTCCCCACCATGGCTGCCGAACTCGACGGTCCGCGGATCGAGCCGCGCGCAGGCGGCACGGCGCGCCAGCTCGTGGTGTTCCTGCATGGCTATGGCGCCGACGGCAACGACCTGATCGAGATCGGGCGCGCCTGGCAACCGGCGATGCCGCACGCCGCTTTCGTGTCGCCGCACGCGCCGTATCCCTGCGCACAGGCGCCCACCGGCCGCGAGTGGTTCCCGCTCACCGACCGCGCGCAGGCCGAACGCTGGCGCGGCGTCAACAGCGCGGCGCCGGTGCTCGACCGTTTCATCGACGCCGAGCTGCAACGCCGCAGCTTGCCGCCCGCGGCGCTGGCGCTGGTCGGATTCAGCCAGGGCACCATGATGGCGCTGCATGTCGGGCTGCGCCGCGCCACCGCGCCGCTCGCCATCGTCGGCTACTCCGGCTTGCTGGTGACCGAGCCCGACGGCAACCCGGAAGCGCTGCCGGCCGTGATCAAGTCGCGGCCCCCGGTCCTCTTGATCCATGGCGACAGCGACGACCTGATTCCGCCGCAGGCGCTGTTCCTGGCCGCCAACGGCCTGGCCGCGCTCGGCGTGCCGGTCGAATGGCACCTCTCCGCCGGGATCGGCCACGGAATCGATCAGGAAGGGCTGCGCCAGGGCGGCGAATTCATCGTCCGGCGGCTCTAGCCCCCGCCCAACCCTGCCGATAACCCCCCGCAGCGGCTTCACAATTCTGTCGCGCTCCCCTATAGACTAGGGCCGTTGCGGTGTCGCAGCCCAAGGAGGTCGAGGACGCTGCCGTGAACTCGCACGTGTCGCCTACCGGATGGCCTGCCCTCGTCCTGAACGCGGACTTCCGCCCGCTGAGCTATTACCCGCTGTCGCTGTGGTGCTGGCAGGACGCGATCAAGGCCGTGTTCCTCGAGCGCGTGAACATCGTCGCGCATTACGATCGCGCGGTGCACAGTCCAAGCCTCGAGATGAAGCTTCCGAGCGTGGTCTCGCTCAAGACCTTCGTGAAGCCGGCGACGCAACCCGCCTTCACGCGATTCAACGTGTTCCTGCGCGACCGGTTCTCCTGCCAGTACTGCAGCTCGCGCGACGACCTGACGTTCGATCATCTTCTCCCGCGCTCGCGCGGCGGCCACACGACCTGGGCCAACGTGGTCGCGGCGTGCTCGCCGTGCAATCTGCGCAAGGGCAACAAGACGATGGCGGAAGCGGCGATGTATCCGTCGCAGATGCCTTTCCAGCCCTCGGTGCATCACCTGCACCGCAACGGCCGGCTGTTCCCGCCCAACTACCTGCACGACAGCTGGCTCGACTATCTCTACTGGGACACCGAGCTCGATCCGTAATCGGGCAACTACTCGCGTTGCGGCGGCAATTTGCGGCCAGCCAGGAATCCCCAGGCTGCGATCGCGGCGAGCGCCAGCGAGATCAGCACATTGTAGCCGGCGAGCGAGAGGCCGAGGAATCTCCAGGCCGCTTCGTCGCAGCGCACGACGTTGATCGACTGAAGCTGCTTGAGCAGGTTGCCCGGCGCGCCGAGATCGGGTTCGCCGCCGCAGGTGTTCGGCCCGGGCCACCACTTCCATTCGACGCCGGCATGATAGCCGGCGAGCCCGGCGTTCCAGAGCATGAGCCCAGCGATCACCGCCAGCGCGGCGAGCAGGATCCGGCGGCGGCTGCCCACCGATTCGCCGAGCAGGACGAAAATGGCGAGCGGAATGGCGAAGTAGTACGGGTAGCGCTGCTCCAGGCAGAGCGGACAGGGCCGGTATCCGAGGACGTGCTGGAAGAACAGGGCGCCGAGGATGGTCGCCGCGCCACCGATCGCGATCACGGCGGCGGCCGCCACGATCGGCCGCTCCTGCGCCCAGTCGATCCAGGTCTCCAGCGCGCGCGGCTGGTGCGATCTCGCGTCCATAGGCCATTTTTACTCCATGTTGGCGCCGGCGTCGCGCGGCGATTGACCCTCCGTAGGTCGTCGCTATGATCCCGGCCCACAAGCCCCTGTGGCGGAATTGGTAGACGCGGCAGACTCAAAATCTGTTGGTGGCGACATCGTGCTGGTTCGAGTCCGGCCAGGGGCACCAATTCACAACGCGATTTCAGCAATCTTGCGATAGCGGTGTGTGTAGGACGGATGGAGCGCAGCGTAATCCGGGGCGGGCGTACCCGCATTCCGCTTCGCTCCGTGCGGGCTACGAACGGCACACGCATCATCCATCTCGCGAGGCAAAATGTCCTCCGAGGTTTGCCATTTTCCCTCTCACACTAAGTGAGGGGGCGGAGCGCCGACAGGCGCTCGGGTGCAGCGGCACCCGTTTGAGCGGGCCAGTGACGTAGGCCCGCAGGGCGCGATCGCGCGCCCTCACGTCCCATGACGCGGGACGTCCGCCTCTCGGCGCTCCACACGCGGCATGCTTGGCCCCGGACTGTCTTCCGCAATTCGGACGGGCATCATTTGCGAGCCCTGCTTGCGGGGCTTTCCCCCGCTCGCCCTGTTCCGTCTAGCCTTCAAGGCCGCCTCTCGTAGTGGAGGCGGACAGTGACCCGAGGCCCCCGGGGGCGTGGTTACGAGCCACGCGCGCAGGCGCCGCATCCCGCTCCGCCTCAAGCTCGTCTCCGGAGACGCCCTCGGTGAACGGGACGCAGCGACGGTGGCATGGAAATGTGTTCAGTCAAGGAGCGCGCCCGCGGATCTGTTTACATCCTGCGGACAACCGAGCGCGTCGGCAGCTTTGAACGCGCGAGAAATGCCGGACCGGCGGCGCGATCTGTCACCGTGCGCCATGTCCACAGAATTGTTGGGAATGTGGACAACGAAGGCAGCGTGTAGCCGCAGATGCGGCCCCGATCCGCCTCACCCCGAGGAGCGCACGACGTGCGCGTCTCGAAGGGCGGGGCAGATCGGCACATTTAAAATGCGCAAGTCGGGTAAACCCGACTTGCGATGTTCGAGACGGCGCACGCAGCCAAGTGTACGCAGGCTGCGCCTGCCATGGCGCCTCCTCACCATGATGCCGAGAGAGAATACCCGCACACAATCCGGACTACTGGCTTACCGTCAAAACCACCCAAAATTCCGCGCAACAAGGTCCGACTATTTTGGCTTCCCTGTGAAACTCGTCACAGGGTCCCGGCGCCCGCGTGAGCTATCGATATGCCCACGGACACCGGATCAGGGGAGATTGCCATGACGACTCAGACGACTTCTCGCTACGGCTTCAAGTTCGTGGTTGCGGTCGCGATGGTGGCGGCGCTTGCAGTCGCCGGTTCGATCGGCGCGGGCGGCCAGCAACAGGGCGCGGCCAAGATCGATCCCTCGGCTCTGCTGACCAGCGCCGAAATCGCCACTCTGCCGGTCCTCCACGTCGAAGACCCGATGTAAATCGCAGTCGTCTGCATCGGCGAAGCGACATGCGCCAAACATGTAGAGGACGGCCCCGGATGCCGCCGCGCTCATCCGGGGCGCCAGCCCATCCTTCGAGGAAGAAGGCCACCTTCTCCAGCGTGGAGCGACAGCCAGTGTCGTTGTCATGCGGGGACAGCCGGCGCGATCAGCTCTGGATCTTGCTGCGCCAAATCCGGGCTGCGCACTGCATCCGGTTTCGCCGGTGCAGGGTGGAGCCGTTCCACAAGATGCTTATCCGGGTGAGCGTGTAGCGCGTAGCCCGCACGAGCGTGAGCGAATACGGGACAACGGACGGCGCGGTCCGCCCCGGATGTCGCCGCGCTCCATCCGGGCTACAGTAGCAAACGTAGGGTGGGCAAAGCGAAGCGTGCCCACGTCTTGCTTTGAGATTGTTGCAACGTCCGCGTGGGCACGGCGCTACGCGCCTTTGCCCACCCTACGAACTCATCCGGGCTACCTTCGACGGCGCGATCACAAACCCTTCAGCGCGCGGTCGTAATAGGAGAGATCGAGATATTTGTCGGGCGCCGGCGGCTTGCCGCCCCAGGTGCCGAGCATCTCGGCGCGCAGTTGCAGCACCTTGCGGAAGCCTTCGAGACTCAAGCGCGCGTCGGGGGTATAGGCCTTCTGGGCATCGGCAAACTGCAGGGATCGGGTGACTATCGCGGGTGCCAACTTCAGCCGCGCGGCGACGACCTCGGTCAGGGCCGCGCGGTTGGACGGATTGAGCGCCCAGCGGATGCCCTCGATGTTCGCCTGGATGTAGCGGACGAGCGTATCGCCATTGGTCTTGGCCCAGGAGCGCAGCACAAAGCCGGCGTCCGACTGATAGGGCCCGATCACGTCGACCACGGCGCCCATGTTCTTCAATCCGGCATCCTCGGCCGTCATCGCGAGCGGCGGACTCAGGATGCCGGCCGCCGCGTTGTCTTTGTCCTTCAACATTGCCTGCAGGCGCAGCTGGGTGGCGCCGAGACCTCTGACTTGGTATTCGCCGCGCTTGATCCCTTTCACATCGAGCATCTTGTAGAGCAGGATCGCGAACGCGGTGTTCGGCGAATCAACGACCACCGTCTTGCCGCGCAGGTCGTCGTAGGACTTGATCTCCGGCTGCACGAACAGGCTGTTGTTGCCGGTGTTGCCACCCATGAAGACGAACAGATCGACCTTCGTCGTTTCGACTTGCGCGACGGCATTGTCGACGGCGGCATGGGCGATGTCGTAGCGACCCTCGGCGAGGCCATTGCGCAACTCGTCGGACGTTGGCGTGGGGATGATTTCGACCTGCAGCCCGCGCTTCTTGTAGAAGCCCTGCAATTCGGCGGCGAACTGCGCCAGATTGGACATGCCCGGAAAGACGATGACCCTGAGCTTGTCTTGCGCCGACGCGCTGCCAACTGATCCGCCCATCGCCATCACCATCGACGCCGCTGCGATCACCGACTTGCACGCACCCGTCAGTTCCATCTTGGCCTCCCCGGTGATTTCATTTTTAATGCCGCAAGCTGCGGCGGTCGTTGTTGTGCCCTCTCCCCTCGTGGGAGAGGGCGTGAAAGTCTGTCAGCGTGCTCAGTTGGGTGAGGGGGTCGCTTCGCAAAAACTTCTGACGAAGCATCCCCCTCACCCATTTGTGCTCGTGGGTTCTTTCTTGAGCCCTCTCCCTCGAAGGGGAGAGGACACGAGATGCGAGCGCCGAATTTGCTGACACAGTGACGTTAGCACACCCTGGAGTGGCCCGCGCCGGTCAAGCCGCCGGCGGCGCGGCGACATTCCGTCGCCCGAACTGCGCTTCCATCTCGCGCCGGGTGCGCACCGCGAGATCGCCGGCCGCGTGATCCACGTCCGACCATCTGAGGCATTCGCCTTCGGCGACGGCGCGCTTGAGGCTCACGCCCTGCGCCAGCCCGAGCGGCAGCAGGCAATCGGCCAGCGAATTCTCCGCCGGCAGCTGGCGGCCCCACACGCAGAAGCCGCCTTCCCCGTCGAGCACCTCACCCTGCTTGAGCGGCCGCTTCGCGACCGCGACGACGTCGGAGCGAAATCCATTCGGCGCGCCGGTCGGTTCGCGGCGCAGCGCGACGCTCGCCACCGAGACGCCGAGCTCGAGCCCGATCATATGAATGGGACGGTAGAGCGCGGCGTAACGTCCGCTGGTGTCGGGCAGCAGGTGATACTCACCGAAGCAGCGGCGCGCATAGTCGCTGTCGCCTTCGACGATCACATAAGTGCCGAGCGCGATGTGGTGCGGCACGTCGCGGCCGTCGCGATCGACCGACGACACCACTTCGGTGACCCCCGCGCGCTCCAGCGTGCCGCCGTCGGCGCGCGGCTTGCAGACATCGGCGAGCGCAAAGCGCGACGCCGGCGGAAAGCTTAAGCCCCCGCTTTGCGGCATGAGCCCGGTGGCGTTGCACACCGCCGTCATCTCGATGGCGGACTTGCTGCCGTCGATGAAGCTGTTGAACATCTTCGGATTGATCGAGGCGCGATCGTCGATCCGCAAATACTTGTCGAGGATCTCCCACACCGTGTCGGGCGTGGAGCGGTGGTAGTGCGGCTCGTAACGCGTGCCCTTGCCGGCGGCGACGACGGTGAAGCCGCAGGTGCGCGCCCAGTCGACATGCTCGCAGATCAGCGCCGGCTGGTCGCCCCAAGCGAGGCTGTAGACGACGCCGGCGCTCGCCGCCTTCGCCGCCAGCAAGGGCCCTGCGAGCGCGTCCGCTTCCACAGTGACCATCACGATGTGCTTGCCGTTGGCGATCGCCGCCAGCGCGTGGCGAATGCCCGCCTCCGGCAGGCCGGTCGCCTCCACCACGACCTCGATGCCCGCACAGGCGATCAGCGCCTCGGCATCGTCCGTGACGTGAAGCTGTCGGTGCTTCAGGGCCTCGTCGAACGAAGCGGCGGAGAATGCCGCCGCATCCCAGCCGGCGCCGGCGAGCTGGCGGCGCGCCCGCCCGGGATCGAGATCGGCAATCGCGACGACGTGCAGGCCGCGCGTCGTCCGCGCCTGCGCGAGAAACATGGTGCCGAATTTTCCGGCGCCGATCAGTCCCACGGTCACCGGCCGGCCGGCGGCTTCCCGTTCAAGGAGCTTGCTGTGGAGATTCACGTGCGCGCCTTACTGGCAGACGGCGCGCGTCACATAGGTGTCGAGCCGGCACTCGCCTTCCTTCGGCGCACGTCCGGAGATCCAGATCTTGGCCGGGCAGCGCTGCGACGAGGTCACATCCAGCGAGCGGCCGGACTGGAATCCCTTGGTACGGCACAGCGCCTCCACGCCTTGCTGGCAGTCCGGCGCGCCATTGGACGCCAGCGGACAAAGCTGGCGGCCGGTGATGATCCGCGTCCCCGGAATCGCGGCGACGCTGCCGGCGGCATCCTTGGCCTGGCCGCCAAGCGTTCCCAGCGTCTCCTGGGTGCCCCTGAACTGCGAATCGATCGCCGCTTTCGAATCGCCGAACCAGCGGCCGAGGGCGTCGAGGAAGCCCGGGCGAGCGCCCGGAGGCGGTGCCTCCGCTGCCGGCGGTTCCGTCTGCGGCGCGGGTCCGGGATTCTCGTGCTGCGCCTGCGCGGCTGCCACGATCAGGCAGCATGCGAGCGCTGCAACGGCCAGCAGCATCCGGCGGATCGTGCCCGCCGAATTTGAATCAAACCCGCTTCGCTGCCGTCGTTGAAACAAGGACATTGGCCTGGCGCCCACCCGCGCCACCTCTGTTCCCGATCCGCATTACGCCCCGCAAGTGGCGAAAGTGAGATTTCCGGCGCTCAGAACAGGTACACCGCCGCGACGATCCCGACCACGATCACGACGGCGGCGATGGTGGTCCAGAGGCCGAGCCGCTTCTCGATGATCGCGCGCGCGCGTTCGCCGTAGCGGTTGATCAGGAACGCCACCAGGTAGAACCGCATGCCGCGCGCAATGACCGACAGCAGGATGAACGGCAGGATCGGATACTGTGCGAAGCCCGACGCGATGGTCACGATCTTGTACGGAATCGGCGTAAGCCCCTTCAGCACGATGATCCAGGCGCCCCAATCCCGGTAGGCCTGCTGGAACGCCTCGACCTTGTCGCCGTAGCCGTAGAGCTGCATCAGCCACAGGCCCAGCAACTCGTACAGATAGTAGCCGATTGCGTAGCCGAGGATTCCGCCGGCGACCGAGGTCAGCGTGCAAACCGTCGCGAAGTAGTAGGCCCGGTCGGGCCGCGCCAGCGACATCGGGATCAGCATGGCGTCGGGCGGAATCGGAAAGAACGAGCTTTCCACGAATGAGACGGCGCCCATGGTCCACGTCGCATAGGGCTTGCCCGCCGCCGCGATGCACCAGTCGTACATTTTCCTCAGCATGCGGCGGGATGCTTAGCGGCGCAGGTCGGGAATGTCCATGACGGCGCCGCGGCGATGCGGCGGTCGGCCGGCTCGAGAAACGCACTGCGTCGCACTGGTTATTCGAAGGTACCGTGCCTATCTGTCAGACGATCAGCTCAAAAAGCCGTCAGGGGTCGCTCAGAGGTCAGTGGGCGAGAGGAGATTCTCATGTTCAGCTCGAAGCAATATCGCGCACAAGCAGCCGAATATGTTGCCTTGGGCAAAACCGCCGACGCTCCAAATGAAATCCGTGAATTCAGGGATTTGGAACGAAGATTTACCGCGTTGGCCGACAACGAAGAATGGCTGTCGCATAACATTGATAAGATGATCCAGGCGCCAGACCGAGAGCGAAATGAACGCGACTCAATCGCTGCCGAAGAGGAGCACGTTCTGCGTTGCCTCGGAGCTGCGATCATCATGCAGTGGAACAACATCCCAAAGAAACTTCAGCGGGAGCTGTTCGACAACGCAAGCTCCATGGGCGACCTGTTGAACACCAAAGAACTCAGGGGGAAGATCGCCCGTTTGCTGCACAAGCATAGGGACGACGAGACCTGAGGGAAATGTCGGCCAGCGATTGACTGATATGGAAAAGTTGCCAAAAACGAACAAAGAGATCGCGCAGTTGATTATCGCCGAACTGCGCTCGTTCGATTGCGGGCTTGTCTTGGGTGTCGTCGTCGTTCCGATTGTCGACCATGCGGACGCCGCGACATGGACGGTCTCGTGCTTCAATGTCGGCAAGTCGGACGGAGAGGCTTGCGACCGCGCATTGCAGCACATTGTCCCTCGTTTCCAGCGGGTCTACGACCTGGTTCAAAAGCATTAGATGCAGAATCAACGGGCAACTTAGATCGACGGGCAACTTGGCGAACTCTCGCAAGCCATCCACGCGAGCGTGCTTATGAGTTCACGCCCGGCGTCCCTCTGAATCCGACGTTTGCAAGAGCGGTTGCAGCACGGTTGTGCGAACCTTGGAGGGACACTAGCGCTGCTTGTGGCCGCGATGGCTGGCGAGCGCGACGACCTTGCGCCGCGCGAAGGCCGCGCTCGAGCGCTTCGGCAGCTTCTCGGCGATCCCGAACAGGCGCTCGCGCCGATCCATCTCGGCCCAGACGTTCTTCGGATGAATCCCGGACGCGACCCACAGCACGACCAGGTTGTACATGAGGTCGGCGCTTTCCTTGATCACCGCCTCGGTCTGGCCGTGCATGGCGTCGATCACCACCTCGACCGCCTCCTCGGCCAGCTTCTTCGCCATCTTGGCGCGGCCGGCACGCAGGAGCTTTGCCGTCCGCGAGGTGGCGGGATCGGCGTCCTTGGCGGCGACGACCGCCGCGTAGAGTTCGATCGAGCAAATCACTCATGCTCGATCAGAATACCCATAACTCACAAAAGTGTGTTAACGCCGGCCGAGAAAGCCGGCACCGCTGGTCGGCGGCGCCGGCTTGGGCAACAAAACGTTTCGCTCGGGGACACTATCCGTCAATCGGAAGGCCGAGCGCGGTCCGGCCGGCGAGCCGGCGTTGCGCGCCATCGGTCAAGGGATGGAAGCGCGCGCCCTGCACGTCGCGAAACAGCCGTTCAAGGCCAGCCCGGCGGAAATAGGCCGCGCCACCGGCGACGTCCATGGCGAGATCGACCGTCCGCAGCGCGCTGCGCGCAATCAGCGACCGGTGAACGAAGACCGTATTGGTGGTCTCCGGGCCGGGCGATGCGGTTTCGCTGAATGCGACCAGGCTGTCGCAGGCCATGCGGACCGACGCCAGCTCCGTCTCCAGCATGCCCACCGACTCGACGTTCGGGTCATGCCGCTTGGACGCCGACGCGACCGCGATGTCGCGCGCCGCCTCGGCGATGCCGGTATAGACCGAATAGACGATCGGGAACGCGATCATCGATACGAGATGCAGCAGCGGATGCCACACGTCGGGCTTGCGGCGCCCGGCGATCGCCGCGTCCGGCACGAACACGCCGTCGAGCACGACGTCGTGCGAACCGGAGCCGCGCATGCCGAGCGTGTCCCAGGTCTCCACGATCGACACGCCCTTGGCATTCATCGGCACGCCGAAGTGCAGCACCTCCGGGCCGTCTTTCGCATCGTGCTCGATCGCGCCGGTCATGAACAGCTGCGCGCTCGGCGCGCCGCTCGCGAACACCTTGCGGGCGTTGATGCGATAGCCGCCCTCGACCTTCTCGGCCTTGCCGGATCCCGCCAGCCAATCCGATCCGCCGGACGACAGGAGCTGGATGCGTTCGCCGGCGACGCGCTTGAGCAGGCCGTCGGTCGGCGCTTTCTGATGCTGCCATCGCCACGCCGCAGCGGCGACCACATGGGTATGCATCGCCAGCGCCAGCGCGGTCGCGGGGCAATAGCGCGGCAGCACGCGAAACACCGTGGCGATCTCGGTGCGCGACAGTCCGTGGCCGCCGAGTTCGGCGGGGACGGCCAGCGCCAGAAATCCGCGTTCGCGCAATGTTTGGAAGTTGGCGGCGGCGAACTCGTTGTTTTCGTCGCAGCGGCGTTCCTCTTCGGCGAGCTGAGGGCCGATTTCGTCCAGGATGGCGCGCCAGTCGAATTGAGCCAGCGTCGCAGTTCGCAAGGCAAGGGCAGACATTAGATTCTCCTTTTTTGGTATGCTTTGCTCTGTGGCCGGCGATCCCGCGTACCCGCCCAAGTCTGACCACCAAGAGGGCGCACATTTCGGCCCGACCCGCGTCGAGGACAATGACCGAAACACCGCCTTCCTTTGCCGGAACGCCGGATCGCGCCGCGCCAGCGGCGAGACTCGACGCGCTCTCGCAAATGCTGCGCGCGGCGCGGCTGACCGGCTCGGTGTTCTTTACCGGCTACTTTTCGGCCCCGTTCGGGGTGATCAGTCCGAAGCACTGGGACGAAACCACGCCGCTGGCGCGGCTGCGCCACATCAGCGTCTTCCACCTGGTCACCGCCGGACGCTGCACGATCGAACTTACCGGCGGCGTACGCCGCGACATCGCGGCCGGCGATATCCTTCTGCTTCCGTTCGCGGATGAGCACCGATTCTGGAATGGCTCGCCCCCGGAGTTTGGGTTTGCACCGGACCTGGTTCGGCCGGCGCCGATCGAAGGCATGTTGACGTTCAACTACGGCGGCGGCGGCGGCGAGGAAACGCGGCTCGTTTGCGGATATGTCGAATTGTCCGAATTTCTGTTCGCGCCGGTGTTCCGGACGCTGCCGCAGATGCTGGTCGAGCAGACCGGCAATGAAAGGGTCGGCGCCCTCATGGCTTCGACGGCGCGCGAAATCGCGGCGCTTGCAGAGGCGGCGACACCCGGTTCGCAGATGATCCTCGGCCGGATGATGGAGCTGCTGTTCGTCGAAGTATTGCGGCGCCATGTCAGCCGGCTGCCGGCCGGCAGCACGGGATGGCTGGCCGCGCTCAACGATCCGATCCTCGGCCGCGCGCTGGCGCTGATGCATGCCGATCCGGCCCGCAAGTGGACCGCCGAGGATCTCGCGCGCGAAGCCGGCTCCTCGCGCACGGTGCTGGCGGAACGCTTCAAGGCGCTGCTCGGCCGCCCCCCGATCGACTACGTCACGAGCTGGCGCATTCAGCTCGCCGCGGATCGGCTGCGCAACAGCAGCGACAGTATCGGCGGCATCGCTGCCGACATCGGCTACGAGTCGGAAGCGGCGTTCAACCGGGCCTTCAAGCGGGTGACCGGATTGACGCCCGGCCGCTGGCGCAATGGCGGCGACGAGTAGCGGACGTCACTCCTCCGCTGTCAGCAGGCTGGCGTTGCCGCCGGCCGCCGCGGTGTTGATCGTCACCGTCTGCTCGGTGCTGAAGCGGCGCAGGTAGTTCGGGCCGCCCGCCTTTGGCCCGGTGCCGGACAAGAGCGTGCCGCCGAACGGCTGGGTGCCGACCACCGCGCCGATGATGCTGCGGTTGACGTAGACGTTGCCGTGCGGGACGCGCGCGACGATCCGCTCGACAGTGTCGTCGATGCGCGAATGGATTCCGAAGGTGAGCGCGTAGCCGTTGGCGGCGATGTCGTCGAGCAGCGCATCGAGCGCGTCCGCGCGCCAGCGCACCACATGCAGGATCGGCCCGAACACCTCCTCCTTGAGGTCGCGCGCACGGTCGAGCGTAATGATGCTCGGCGGCACGAACAACCCGCCGGCCGGCAGCGGCTTGAACGCGTCCCAGCGGAACCGCACGCGGCCGTGCCGGTCCATCATGGCGATCCAGCGGTCGAGCTTCTGTTTCGCTTCGGCGTCGATCACCGGGCCGACTTGGGTCGCGGGATCGCCGGGGTCGCCGAGCTTCAGCTCGCGCGCCGCGCCCGCGATCATCTCGATGGTGCGGTCGGCCACGTCGGCCTGCACGCACAGGAGCCGCAAGGCCGAGCAGCGCTGCCCCGCCGACCGGAACGCCGACGTGATGACGTCGTCGGTGACCTGCTCCGGCAGCGCGGTGGCGTCCACGATCATCGGATTGATGCCGCCGGTTTCCGCAATGAACGGCGCAATTGCCTGGTCCTTGCCCGCGAGCACGCGGTTGATCGCGCGCGCGACCTCGGTCGAGCCGGTGAAGGCGACCCCGGCGGTGTGCCGGTCCGACACCAGTGCCGCGCCGATCCTGCCGTCGCCGACGACAAGCTGCAGCGCCTCGGCCGGAACGCCGGCCGCGTGCAGGATGCGGACCGCTTCCGCCCCGATCAGCGGCGTCTGCTCCGCCGGCTTGGCGGCGACCGTGTTCCCGGCCACGAGCGCGGCGGCCACCTGCCCCGTGAAGATCGACAGCGGAAAATTCCACGGGCTGATGCAGACGAAGACGCCGCGGCCGCGGTAGGTGAGCTGGTTGCTCTCCCCGGTCGGACCCGGAAGCCGCTGCGGCTCAAGCGACCGGCGGGCTTCGACGGCGTAGTAGCGGCAGAAATCGACCGCCTCGCGCACTTCGGCGACGGCGTCGTCGAGCGTCTTGCCGCCTTCGCTTTGCATCAGCGCCATCAGGCGGCCGCGGCGCGCTTCCATCAGATCGCCGGCGCGTTCGAGAATGGCGGCGCGCTCGGCGAGCGGCCTCGCTTGCCAGGCGGGAAACGCCGCTTTCGCCTCCGCCATGGCGGCATGCGCGGCCATGTCGTCGGCAGCAGCAGGCGACGCAGCCGGCACCTGCGCCGCGCGCACCGCAGCCAGCAAGGCATCGAGGCTCGCCTGGTGGCCGAATTCGACGCCGGTCGAGTTGCGCCGCTCCGGTCCGTAGAGGTCGCGCGGCAACGGGATGTGGGGATGGCGCGCATGCGCGGCGTCGCCGATCCAGCTCTGCGGCCGCTTCAGCAGCGCCTCGACCGGCACCGACGGATCGGCGGCGACGGCCACGAAGGATGAGTTAGCGCCGTTCTCCAGGAGCCGCCGCACCAGATAGGCGAGCAGGTCGCGGTGACTGCCGACCGGCGCATAGACCCGCACCGACGCGCGCGGAAATTCGTCGCGCAAGGTTTCATAGAGCACCTCGCCCATGCCGTGCAGGCGCTGGAATTCGAAGCCCTCGACGCCGCTGGCATCTTCGATCACGCTGGCGACGGTGAGCGCATTGTGGGTGGCGAATTGCGGGTACAGGCGGGTGCGGGCGGCGAGCAGCGCCCGCGTGCAGGCGGCGTAGCAGAGATCGGTCATCGCCTTGCGGGTGAACACCGGATAGTCGGCAAGCCCGCGCTCCTGCGCGCGTTTGATCTCGGTGTCCCAATAGGCACCCTTGACCAGGCGCACCATCAGCCGGCGGCGTAGCTCGCGCGCCGCATCGTCGAGCCAGCCGATCACCGCTTCCGCGCGCTTCTGATAGGCCTGCACCGCAAGCCCGAAACCTTCCCAGCCGCGCAGCGACGGGTCTGCGAGAACCTTGGCGATCACGTCGAGGGTCAGCTCGAGACGATCCGCCTCCTCCGCGTCGACCGTGAAATTGAGGTCGTGGTCGCGCGCCTTGCGTGCGAGCTCGAGCACGTCCGGCACCAGTTCCTGAAGCACCCGCTCGCGCGACACCGCCTCGAAGCGCGGATGCAGCGCCGACAGCTTGATCGAGATCCCGGGCCGGTCGGGCAGCGCGCCGTCGCCGGCGCTCGCCCCGATCGCGTCGATGGCGGCCGCATAGGCATCGAGATAACGGCGCGCGTCGACTGCCGTGCGCGCGCCCTCGCCCAGCATGTCGAAGGAGTAGCGCGCCTCCGGATGCGCGCGCGCGCGCCGCAGCGCCTCGTCGATGGTCTGGCCGAGCACGAAATGCGAGCCCAGGAGCCGCATCGCCTGCCGCGTCGCCGTGCGCACCGCCGGCAGGCCGAGCCGCTTGCGCAGACCGTCGAGGATCGTTTCCGGCGTTTCGCCGGGCTGGATGATCCGCGCGGTGATGCCCAGCGTCCAGGCCGAGGCCGACACCAGGAACGCGTCCGACTTCAATTCCGCGGTGTCCCATTCGCCGGTGGCGAGCTTGTCCTCGATCAGGCGGTCGGTGGTGGCGTCGTCCGGCACGCGCAGGAGCGCCTCCGCCAGCACCATCAGCGCCAGCCCCTCCTTGGTGGACAATGAATAAGCGTGCAGAAAATCCTCGATGCCGCCGAGCCCGCCGGAACGTCCGCGGATTCCTTCGATCAGCGTCCTGGCGCGATCGTCGATCCTGCGCTCGGCGTCCGCCGGGCGCGCCGCCCCCGCCAGCAGCCGCGCCGCAATCTCGTCGTCAGCGTCGGCATAGGGCGCGCGGAACGCAGCGAGCTGTTCGCGAGCGGCGGTCATCGCGCGCCCCGATTCGATCCCGGCCGGGTCGATCCCGGCCGCCGCCGGGACGCAATCGGGAAAATATCCGCCGCCAGGGACGATCCGGCGCAGGCCGGTGTTTGCAATCGTGTAAAGAACGGCGCGCGCGTTCGTTCCCGCTTGCTCTTTGCGTCATCATGTACTTTTCTGGCCGGTGTCCACAGCTGGCGCGGTTTCGGGGCGGGGGCCGACGAGATCATCGTAGGAGCACTTCGTCCCATGAGCGTCCTCGACCAGATCAGGCCCGGTCGAACCTCATGTCTCTGCACGGTTGCGCTCGCGCTCATCACGGCCAGCCCTGCCAACGCACAGACCCCGGAGCAGACGCCGGTCCGCTTCAGCCTGGACGGGCGTATCGAAGGGCCTTCGGCCCTGTTTTTGTTGCCACTTGATCGCGGCTACTACAAGAACGAGTCGCTCAATGTGACCATCGACGACGCGGCCAATGCCCAGGAGCCGATCACCCGCGTCGCCTCCGGCAGCCACGACATGGCGCTCGCCGACATCAACGGCGTCATTCGCTATAAGGACCAGAACCCGGGAGCGCCAATTCGGGTGATCTTCATGGTCTACAACCGGCCGCCGTTCGCCATCGTCGGCCGCAAGAGCCGCGGCATCAGCGACCCGAAGAGCCTCGAAGGCAAGCGGCTCGGCGCGCCGCCAGCGACCGCAACGATCCAGCAGTGGCCGGTGTTTGCACGGCTGAACGACGTCGACCCCGCCAAGGTGACGCTCGAGAACATCGCCCTGCCGGTGCGGATTCCGATGCTCGCCGCCGGCCAGCTGGACGCCGCGCTGGGATACGCGTTCCGGCTCTACGTCGATCTCAAGGACCGCGGCGTCCCGGTCGGTGATATCGTGCAGATGCAGATGCCGGACTACAAGATGAAACTCTACGGCGCCGCGGTCATCGTGAGTTCAAAATTCGCCGCCGAACAGCCCGAGGCCGTCCGCAAATTCCTGCGCGCGACGGTGCGGGGATTCCGCGACACCATCCGCAATCCGGCCGTCGCGGTCGAGCCGGTGCTTCGCCGCGACGAGTTCGCCAAGAAAGATGTCGAAATCGAACGGCTGCGCATGGCGATCCGCGAGAACGTGGTCACGCCCGAAGTGCGCGCCAACGGCTTCGGTGCGATCGATCCGGTGCGGATGGAAGAGGCGATCGGCCAGATCGCGTTGGCCTACACTTTCAAGGTGCGCCCGAAGGCCGAGACCGTGTTCGACGCGTCGTTCCTGCCGCCGGCGACGGAACGGCGCGCGAACTGAGGGCGGGACCTGGCGAAATCCTGAACTCAGGAACCGCTGGCGCGGAGCTCGTGATCGTACTGCCGGTCTCGTAGTTCGGAGGTTGCGGCTCCGCCCGCAGATCCGCATCGAGATAGTCCGCAAGCTCGTCGGCGGCGCTGCGGGCCTCGCCATCGCGGACATAGATGCCGCAGAACAGCTGCGGCAGCGGCGGCAGCGGCGCGTCGTCCCAGATGTAAAGGTTGTTTCGCAGCGCGCGGCCGCGCGGCATCACCAGTACGCCAAATCCGGCACTGACCGCAGCCGCGAGGCTGGTCAGGCTCACCGCCGTGAAGACGAAATCGCACCTGCGCCCCGCCTGGCTCAGGGCCGCGACGGCGACGCGTTGGCAGGCGCAGTCCTCGCCATAGGACACCAGCGGGACCGGCCCGTCCGGATCGATGCGGGTCGCGTCGCTGCGCACCCAGACCGCCTGCCGCATCCACAGATGCCGCGGCTTCGTCACCGGCGGCGTGTCGGTCACCGCCATCACCACGTCGAGATCGCCCTGCCGCAGGGCGCGCAGCATTTGGTCCGACGTTCCGCTGGTCACGGTGAAGCCAATGTCCGGCCAGCGCAGCCGGAACCGCGCCAATGTCGCGGGAATGCGAGAACCCGAGTAGTCGCCGGGAATCCCCACCCGCAGCGTCTGAATCCCGGCGTGGCCGTTGGTCACCTGCAGGATTTCGTCATTGATGGCCAACAGCCGCCGCGCCTGCGCGACGACGGTGATGCCGCGCTGCGTGAGGCTGACGCCGGGGGCGCTCTTGTCGAGCAAATCATACCCAATCAATGATTGCAGTCGCTTGATCTGGGCGCTCACCGCGGGCTGGGTCACCCCCAGCATCTGCGCCGCTTTGGTGAAGCTGCGCAGATCAACAACCGCAATGAGAGTCCGCAGCAGATCGGTAGGAATATTCTGCATCTGCATCGTTCTCACCTGCCCCCGTCTCGCTGTTATCGTGGCCGAAATGGGAACCGATGCCGAGCATCACCGTTATCGCGGATGCCCCACTTCCGACTTCCCGCATTCTTTTACTCACCTGAAGTCCGATATATTCAAGTGGGAGGTCATTATGGCGCATCAGCATTGCAAATTTATCCGTAGTGGCATGGTACCGTCGTTTCGAAATTCTTTTCTTCTGCCCGCGGCCTTTTTGGAAGGTTTATCCCTGCATAGACCTCGGCTTGGGAGCGTTGCGGCTTCCAGGTATTGCGTTACAGTAAGCGTCCCAGGGGGCGTCGTGTCAGCGTCATGAAATTTTTGCGGCTTTATTTGCGCGTGCTCGAATTGCTCGGGCCCGAGGCCCGGCTCGGCTGGGCCCTGTCGCTCGCCGGCGTGGCGCTCGCCGCCGCCGGTTTCGTCGAGCCGATCCTGTTCGGCCGCATCGTCGATGCGCTGGCGAATGCGCAAGGCGGCGCGCGACAACTGGACTGGGACGTTCTGCTGCCGCTGGTCGGCGCCTGGGTCGGCTTCGGCCTCTTCATCATCGTCGCCAGCACCGTCATCTCACTGCACGCCGATCGGCTCGCCCACCGCCATACCCAGGCGGTACGGGCGGACTATTTCGAGCACATCCTGCAGTTGCCCCTGAGCTTTCACACCGGCACCCATTCCGGCCGGCTGATGAAGGTGATGATCACCGGCACCAATACGCTGTGGGGCCTATGGCTCTCGTTCTTCCGCGAGCATTTCACCGCCTTCGTCTCGCTTTTCATCCTGATGCCGCTGACGCTGTTCCTCAACTGGCGGTTTGGGCTGCTGCTGATGCTCCTGTGCGGCATCTTTGCGGTGCTGATCGCCTTCGTCCTGCGCAAGACCGAGACGCTGCAAAGCACGGTCGAGACGTACTACACCGATCAGGCGGAGCGAACCTCCGATACGCTCGGCAATATCGCCCTGATCCAGAGCTTTGCGCGCATCGACATGGAAGTATCCGCGATGCGCAAGGTCGGCGTGCAATTGCTCGGCGTCCAGATGCCGGTGCTCTGGTGGTGGGCGCTGGCGACCGTGCTGACCAAGGCCTCAACGACCATCACCATGCTGGCGATCCTGATCGTCGGCATCTTCTTCTACGTCAACGGCCAGACCACCGTGGGCGAGATCGTGATGTTCATGAGTTTCGCCACCATGCTGATCGGCAAACTCGAGCAGGTCGTGCACTTCGCCAACCACATGGTGATGGAAGGCCCGCGGCTGCAGGAGTTCTTCGACGTGCTCGACACAATTCCCGCCGTGCGCGATCGCGCCGATGCGGTCGACCCAGGCCGCCTGCGCGGGCTGATCGAGTTCAAGGACGTCAGCTTCTCGTACGACGGGAAGCGCCCGGCCGTGCAGGACCTCAACTTCACCGCGCTGCCGGGCGAGACCATCGCGATGGTCGGCTCGACCGGTGCCGGCAAGTCGACTGCGCTCGCACTGCTGCACCGCGTCTACGATCCGCAATCCGGCGCGGTGAGGATCGACGGCATGGATATCCGCGGCATCACGCTGTCGGGGCTGCGGAGGAACATCGGCGTGGTTTTCCAGGAAGCGCTGCTGTTCAACCGCTCCATCGGCGACAATCTGCGGGTCGGCAAACCCGACGCGAGCGAAGCGGAGCTGCTCGACGTCTGCCGCCGGGCGCAGGCCCTCGACATCGTCGAGCGCAACCCGCAAGGGCTCGAAGCCAATGTCGGCGAACGCGGGCGCCTGCTGTCGGGCGGCGAACGCCAGCGCATCTCGATCGCGCGCGCGCTGCTGAAAGACCCGCCGATCCTGATTCTCGACGAGGCCACCAGCGCGCTCGACGCGCTCACCGAAGCGAAAGTGCAGGCGGCGCTGGTCGAGGTAATGAAGGGCCGCACCACGTTCGTGATCGCGCACCGCCTCGCCACCATCCGCAACGCCACGCGCATCCTGGTGTTCGAAGGCGGCCGCATCATCGAAACGGGAAGCTTCGACGAGCTGGTGCGGTTTGGCGGCCATTTCGCCGAGCTGGCGCGAACGCAATTCATGGTCAGCGAGAGCACCCGGCCACGCGCGGAAAGCGCGCATATCCCGGTCGAAACCTGACCGTCTCCCACCGAGACCCGGCCGTTGGAACTTTTTTGCCTTGCAGCGGATTGTAGCGCCGGAGTTTCCTCACGGAAGCTCGGCTCACTCCAGCAGCATCATGGCCACCGCCGACGCAACAACAAAACCGGGCGCAGCGATCGACCTGAAAGCCGACAATGTCGCGCGCAAGCAACTGATCCGGCGCTTCTGGCGCCTGGCGTACGGCTTCTGGCGACGAGGCGGCGACCGCCGCGCCTGGATTCTCACAGGCGTCATTCTCGCCGTCATCCTGATCCAGCTGTTTTTTCAATATCAGATGAACGTCTGGAACCGCTCGCTATTCGACGCGCTCGAACAGAAGAACGCGCCGGAAGTGTTCTACCAGGCGATGATCTATGTGCCGTTGCTCGTCGGCAGCGTGTTCTTCGCCGTCACCAATGTGTACGTCAAAATGACCATGCAGCGCCTGTGGCGCGAATGGCTGACCAATGACGTGCTCGATCGCTGGCTCAACGACGGCCGCTACTACCATCTCAATCTGGTCGAAGGCGATCACCAGAACCCGGAGAGCCGGATCACCGACGACATTCGATATGCGACCGAAGCGCCGGTCGACATCGTTGCCGGGATTCTCGCGGCGTTCCTGTCGGCGGTGACCTTCATTTTCGTGCTCTGGTCGGTCGGCGGCGCGCTGGATTTCCAGCTCGGCGGAACGCAATTTCACATCCCCGGCTTTCTTGTCATCGCCGCCTTCCTTTATGCGATGTTCGGTACCGGCTCGATGCTGCTCATCGGCAGGAGCTTCGTCCGGATCTCCGAGCTGCAGAATCAGCGCGAGGCCGAATTACGCTACGCCCTCACCCGCCTGCGCGAGAACGGCGAGAGCATCGCGCTTCTTGGCGGCGAGGAAGAGGAGCGCGCGGAGCTCACCCGTAACGTCAAGGGCCTACTCGAAAGCTGGCGCCTGGTCATGGGCCAATGGATGCGCACGACCTTCGTCTCGTCGACCAGCAGCTTCATCGCGAGCGTGCTTCCGGTGCTGTTGTGCGCGCCGAAATTCCTTGCCGGCGACATGACGCTCGGGCAGGTCATGCAGGCGGCTTCCGCCTTCGTCATCGTGCAGACCGCCTTCGCCTGGCTGGTCGACAACTATCCCCGCTTCGCCAACTGGAACGCCAATGCGCGCCGTGTCGCGTCGCTGATCGCCTCGCTCGACGCTCTCCGGGAGGCCGAGAAGGCCGGCGGCATCAAGCAGATTTCGCGCGGCCGGCACGACGACAAGGCGCTTCAATTGCGCGGCCTGTCGGTAACCCTCGATGACGGGACCGGAATTGTGAACGAAACCGAGGTCGACATCGCGCCCGGCGAAAAGGTCCTGATCGTGGGCGACTCCGGCTCCGGCAAGAGCACGCTGGTGCGCGCGATCGCCGGCCTCTGGCCCTGGGGCGACGGCGAGGTCGTGATGCAACGGGACGCCAAGCTTTTGATGCTGCCGCAGCGGTCCTATGTTCCGCTTGGTTCGCTGCGTCGCGCCACGACTTATCCCATGGCCGCCGACTCGGTGGCGGACGACGCCGTCCGCGACGCGCTGGAAGCGGTCGGGCTCGGCCACCTCCTGGACCAGCTGGATGAGGAAGGCCCGTGGGAGCAGACGCTGTCGGGCGGCGAGAAGCAGCGCCTCGCATTTGCACGGCTCCTCATCCACAAGCCCAACCTGATCGTCCTGGACGAGGCGACCTCGGCGCTCGATCCCGAGAGCCAGGAGCAGCTGATGCAGCTCATCAACGAGCGGATTCCCGAGGCGACATTGATCAGCGTGGGCCATCGGCCCGAGCTCGAAGCGTTCCATGAGCGCAAGCTCGTCCTGAAACACCAGGCCGGCGGCGCGCGCCTCATCCGCGACGAATATCTCACCTTCATTCCGGGGCCGCACGTGCACCTCGTGCACCGGTTCAAGGATTGGCGGCAACGCCGGCGTGGCGAGGAGAGCCGCGCAGAGGCGGCCACGGCCCGGAAGGAAAAGGAAGCCGAGATTTCAGCAACGATCGTCGGTGACGAGAAGACCGAAGATGTCACCGACACGAAACCCGATCGCTCCGAGGCGAAAACGTCGCCGAAGAAATCCGAACGCGCGGACGCATAGACGTCTTGGGCCGAAACGGTTGCCGCGACGGCAGCGTGCTCCCTCTCCCCGCTTGCGGGGAGAGGGTCGGGGTGAGGGGGAATCACCACGACCGCGTTCTCTCGTCAGCCCCCTCACCCGGCGCGCTACGCGCGCCGACCTCTCCCCGCAAGCGGGGAGAGGAGAGGTGACGGACGGCGCGGCGCCGCCCGTTTCCACCCCGCTGATCAGAACTCCAGTCTCTATCTGATGCGTTCCAGGATGCTCACGTAATTCGCGACCGCGGCGCCGCCCATGTTGAAGAGGCCGGCAAGCGCCGCGTCCCTGACCTGAAAATCGCCGGCGGCGCCGGTGAGCTGCATTGCGCACAGCGCGTGCATCGATACGCCCGTTGCTCCGATGGGATGTCCTTTGGCCTTGAGCCCGCCCGACGGATTGACCGGCAGCCGGCCGCCGATCTGGGTCACGCCATCCTTCATGATGCTCGCGCCGCGGCCCTCCGCCGCCAGCCCCATCGCCTCGTATTCGATCAGCTCCGCGATGGTGAAGCAGTCATGGGTCTCGACCAACGACAGGTCGCCGAGCGCGAGGCCGGCATCGCCGAAGGCGCGTTGCCAGGCCCGCGCGCAGCCCTCGAACTTGAGGATGTCGCGCTTCGACATCGGCAGGAAATCCTGCACGTGCGCCGCGGCGCGGAACGCCACCGCCTTGCCCAGGCCGCGCGCGGTCTCGGCATCGGCCAGCACGATCGCCGCGGCGCCGTCCGACACCAGCGAGCAGTCGGTGCGTTTCAGCGGTCCCGCGACATAAGGATTCTTCTCGCTCTCGCGCCGGCAGAACTCGAAGCCGAGGTCCTTGCGAATCTGCGCAAACGGGTTGCCGACGCCGTTCTTGTGGTTCTTCGCGGCGATCAGCGCCAGCGCATCCGACTGGTCGCCATACTTCTGGAAATAGAGCGCGGCGATGCGCCCGAAGATGCCGGCGAAGCCGCCGTCGATGTCGGCCTCCTCGCGCACGTAGGACGCCTTGAGCAGGTTCCTTCCGATCTCGGCCGCGGGCGTCGCCGTCATCTGCTCGACGCCGACCACCAGCACGATCCGCGCGCCGCCGGCGGCGATCGACTTGAGACCCTGGTGCACCGCCGCCGAGCCGGTGGCGCAGGCATTCTCGACCCTTGTTGCGCGTTTGAAACGCAAATCCGGCGACGCCTGCAGCACCAGCGCGGCGGTAAAATCCTGCGGTGAGAAGCCGGCGTTGAAATGGCCGAGCACGATCTCATCGACATCGGCCGGCGCGACGCCGGCGTCGGCGAGCGCGCCGGTCGCGACGCGCACGATCAGGCTTTCGACGCTCTCGCCCTCAAGTTTTCCGAACGGCGTATGGGCCCATCCGACGATGCAGGCGCTCATGAGGGTCTCCGATTCGGCTCCTTGCCAAATTTTGGACGTTTTCGACCGGGATTGGCAGTCCTTGCTGCAGCGATGCCGCCAGTTGCCGCGGCCACCTTTTTTGCCTTTCGAGCCATCTTCAGGTTAGATGGTGATTGCAACATGCCTGTGGAACCGCTCGTTCCCGGGGGCCGAGCGACCGGATCACGTTACCGCATGAAGCCACGCCAGCCCGTCTCCTGCCGAACCGCGATGCTTGTCGCCGCGACCTGTGCGGTCGCGGCCTGGTCGGGCGGGCCCGCGGCAGCGGAGGCGCTGCTGGTGGTCGAGGCCGACTCCGGCAAGGTGCTGCACGCAGACCAGGCCACCACGCCCTGGTATCCCGCCTCGATCACCAAGATCATGACGGTTTACGTCGCGCTGCGCGCGGTCAAGGAAGGCCGGATGCAGCTCGACTCGCAGCTGCGAGTGTCGAGCAACGCCGCCGCAGCGGCGCCGACCAAGATGGGTTTCCCGCCCGGCACGATTGTCACCCTCGACAACGCCATCAAGATGCTGATGGTGAAGTCGGCAAACGACATCGCGATCGTGGTCGCGGAGGGCGTCGGTGGATCGGTCGAGGGTTTCGCCGACCTGATGAACAGCCACGCGCGCCGCCTCGGCATGACGCAGTCCAACTTCGTCAATCCGCATGGGCTGCCGGCCGACCAGCAAATTACCTCGGCACGAGATATGGCGATCCTCGCCCGTACCGTGCTGCGCGAGTTTCCGGAACACAATTATTACTGGAGCCTGCCCGGCATCCGCCTGGGCAAGCGGATCTATCGCAACCACAACAATCTGATGGGACGCTACGAAGGCACCGACGGCATGAAGACCGGCTTCATCTGCGCGTCCGGTTTCAACGTGGTGGCGACCGCCACCCGCAACGGCAAGCGGCTGATCGCCGTGGTGCTGGGTTCGCCGTCGCCGGCGGTGCGCGCGGTCAAGGCGGCGCAATTGTTCGAGCGCGGCTTTCAGGTGCGGCCATTGTCCTGGCTGACGCCGGGCCTCGGCCAGGTCGATGCGTTGCAGCCGGTCAATGTCGATCCGCCCAATCTGCGCGAGACGATGTGCGGCAAGGGCCGGCGCCGTCCCCCCTCGGAAGAGGCCGAGAACGATCCGCTGAGCGAGGTGGCCGCGGATTCGCCCTATGCGGTGTTCCTGTCGACGTTGCGCGGCACCGGCAGCGCCAACGCCGGACCGTTGCTGCAGGACGTGCGGCTGGGCGAGCCGGTGCGGGTGTACACCGGCCCGCCGAATGCGCCGGTCGACGCGGCGCCGGCGGAAGCCAAGGCCAAGGGCAAGTCCAAGATCGCCAAGAGCAAGAAATCCGACGAGCCGAAAGGCACCACCAACGCCGGCCAGCCGGGTGGACCGACGCTGGCGCATAGTTCCACGGCCACGCCGGTGACGACCGACGCCGCCCGCGCGCCGGAAGCCAAGAAGAAGGCGGCGAAGAAGGCCGCGCCGAAGGACGCCAAGAAGGACACCCAGGCCACTGCCAAGGTCAACGCCAAGCCGAAGACCGACGCCAAGAAATCCGAATCGCCGCCCGCCGCCAAGCAATGACCGACGCCGGCGCAGGCCGCTTGCAAGGTCCGGCCGAACCCATCCCGCTCACCGTGCTGACCGGCTTCCTGGGCGCCGGCAAGACCACGCTGCTCAACCGCCTGGTTCGCGATCCGGCGCTCGCCGGCACCGCCGTCATCATCAATGAGTTCGGCGAGATCGGGCTCGACCATCTGCTGGTCAAGACCATCGACGACAACGTGGTGCTGCTGCAAAGCGGCTGCCTCTGCTGCACGCTGCGCGGCGATCTCGTCGTCGCGCTTGAGAACCTGTTGCGCGATCTCGACAATGGCCGCGTGGATTTTCACCGTGTCGTGCTGGAGACGACCGGCCTCGCCGATCCGGCACCGCTGTTGCAGACCGCGATGGCGCATCCCTATCTGGTGATGCGCTACCGGCTCGACGGCGTGGTCACGGTGGTCGACGCCGTCAACGGCGGCGCGACGCTCGATCAGAGCATGGAATCGGTGAAGCAGGTCGCGGTGGCGGACCGCCTGGTGCTGACCAAGAGCGATCTTGTCGACACCGCGGCGCGCCGCGCCGCGCATGCCGACCTGCTGTCGCGGCTCAAGGCGCTCAATCCTGCGGCCCCGGTGCTCGATGCCGCCGCCGGCGAGGCGACGCCGGAGGCGCTCCTGAACTGCGGCCTCTACGACCCCGCGCGCAAGATTGCGGACGTCGGCCGCTGGCTTGCCGACGAGGCCTACGCCGCGGCGCATCACCATCACGACCATCACCAGCACGATCCCAACCGCCACGACGAGCGCATCCGCGCCTTCAGCTTCGCGGCCGACGCGCCGATTCCGGGCGCGACCTTCGAGATGTTCATCGATCTCGTGCGCTCGCTGTACGGGCCGAAGCTGTTGCGGCTCAAGGGCATCGTGAAGATCGCCGAGTCGCCCGACGAGCCGCTGGTGATCCACGGGGTGCAGCACGTGATGCATCCGCCGGTGCGGCTCGAGCGCTGGCCCGACGCCGATCAGCGCACCCGCATCGTGGTGATCGCCCGCGACCTGGCGCCGGAAGCGGTGACGCGGCTTTTTGACGCCTTCGTCAATCGCGCGGCGCCCGACCGCCCCGACCTCACGGGCTTGATCGACAATCCGCTGATCCCCTTCGGCGGCGTTGATCGTTGATTAACCCGCCCCTTGCCACCATCTGCCGGGTGACCGATGATTCTGCGCCGTGAGTTCGCGTCGGCGGCGCTGACGGAAACGCCATGGAATTCATCGAGCGGCTCAAGGCCGACCTGATCACGCTCGGGGGCTCGCTGCGCGCGCTCCGCTATACGACGCATATCGCCAAAAATCCGACGCGCGTCTTTCCGCAGCTGATCGAGGAACTGGCGGAGAAATACGGCGACGCGCCGGCGCTGCTCTCCGAGCGCGAGACCTACAGCTACCGGGAGCTCGGCGCGTGCTCGAACCGCTACGCCCGCTGGGCGCTCGCGCAGGGCATCGCCAAGGGCGACACGATCTGCCTCCTGATGCCCAACCGGCCCGAGTTCCTGGCGATCTGGATCGGCGTCACTCGCGTGGGCGGCGTGGTGGCGCTGCTCAACACCAACCTGATGGGCATGGCGCTCGCCCATTGCATCAACGTGGTCGCGCCCCGGCACATCGTCGTCGACGCCGACATGGTGGCGGCGTTGCAATCGGCCCAGCCCCACCTCACGTCGAACGCCAAGATCTGGCTGCACGGCCGCGCCGTCGTGAACGCTCCGCGCATCGACCGCGAGATCGAGGAGTTGTCCGGCGCAGCGCTTGCGGACGGCGAGCGCCGCGCGCTGACCATCGAGGATCGCGCACTGTTCATCTACACCTCGGGCACCACCGGCCTGCCCAAGGCCGCCAACATCAACCACTACCGGCTGATGCTCGCGACCCACGCCTTCGCCGCGGTCATGAACACCCGCGCCAGCGATCGCATGTACGACTGCCTGCCGCTCTACCACACCTCTGGCGGCGTGCTGGCGACCGGAGCGCTGCTGCTCAATGGCGGCTCGGTGGTGATCCGCGAGCGGTTCTCCGTCCGCGAGTTCTGGGACGACGTCGTGAGCTGGGAGTGCACGCTGCTGCAATATATCGGTGAGTTCTGCCGCTACCTGGTCAACTCTCCGCCGCATCCGAAGGAGCGCGCGCACAAGCTGCGGCTCGCCTGCGGCAACGGCCTGCGTCCCGACGTCTGGGGCGAATTCAAAGAGCGCTTCCAGATTCCGCAGATCATCGAGTTCTATGCCGCTACCGAAGGCAACGTGACGATATTCAACTGGGACGGCAAGGAAGGCGCGGTCGGCCGCGTGCCGTGGTTTCTTGCGCATCGGTTTCCGATCAAGGTAGTGCGCTTCGACGTCGAGAATCAGCAGCCGGTGCGCACCGCCGACGGGTTCTGCATCGAATGCGATGACGACGAGCCCGGCGAGGTGATCGGCAAGATTCTCCGCGACGCATCGAAACCGGCGGCCCGGTTCGAAGGTTATGCGACCAAGGAAGAAACCGACAGGAAGATCCTGCACGATGTGTTCGAGAAGGGCGACGTCTGGTTTCGCACCGGCGACCTCATGCGCAAGGACGCGCGCGGCTACTTCTATTTCGTCGACCGCATCGGCGACACCTTCCGCTGGAAGGGCGAGAACGTCTCCACCACCGAGGTGGCGGAAGCGCTGGGTACCTTCGACGGCGTGCAGGACGCCAATGTCTACGGCGTCAGCGTTCCCGGCCGCGACGGCCGCGCCGGCATGGCGGCGATCGTGGTTGCCGACAACATCAACCTCACGGCATTGCGCGATCACATTGCCGGGCGGCTGCCCGACTACGCACGGCCGGTGTTCCTGCGCATCCGCCAGGACATGGACATGACCGCGACCTTCAAGCAGAAGAAGATCGACCTCGTAAAGCAGGGCTTCGATCCGGAGGCGATCGGCGAGCCGATCTACTTCAACGATCCCGCCGCCAAGGCGTTCGTGCGGATGGACGCCCCGCTCTACCGGCGGATTTGTTCCGGAGACATACGCTTGTGACGATTGCGACCGCCGACGACGTGCTCGCGTTCTGGCGCGCCGCGGGCCCGCAGAAGTGGTTCGAGAAGAACGACGCCTTGGACGCCGAGATCCGGACGCGCTTTTTGCCGACCTATGAGGCCGCGGCGGACGGCGCGCTGGCGGACTGGGAGGCGACGCCGGACGGCGCATTGGCGTTGACCATCGTGCTCGACCAGTTTCCGCGCAACATGTTCCGTCACGATTCCCGCGCCTTCGCCGCCGACACGATGGCGCGCGCAGTCGCAGATCGCGCGCTGGCGCGCGGCTTCGACCGGCAGGTCCCCTCCGGCGAACGGCAGTTCTTCTATCTGCCGTTCGAGCATTCCGAGACCATGGCCGATCAGGAGCGCTGCTGCGCTCTGTTTCGCGCGCTCGGCGACGCCGACCTGCTGCGCTGGGCCGAATTGCACGCCCATGTCATCCGGCGCTTCGGCCGCTTTCCGCATCGCAACGTCGTGCTCGGACGCACCACGACGCCCGCCGAAAAGGCCTTTCTCGACGACGACGGGTTTGCCGGCTGATTTTTCACACGTCGCTTATTTCCCCCGCGCGCCCGGTTGACCCACACCGGCGAACGGCGCGAAAGTGGGCGAACGCCAAAATGGGCGAGCGCCAAGCCGATCAATGGAGGTTGCGTCATGTCAGTCGTGAAATCTGCGTGGTCTGGGGCGATCGCCGCCACCATGGTGACCGTCCTCGCGACCTCGGCGGCGGCCCAGTTGGAGCTGAAGCTCATCGCGCCGGCGGCGCCCGGCGGCGGCTGGGACCAGACGGCACGCTCCCTGCAGCAGGCAATGACGGCGGAGATGCTGGTGAAGAGCGCGCAGGTCATCAACATTCCCGGCGCCGGCGGCACCGTCGGCCTCGCGCAGTTCGTCAACAACAAGGGCGACGGCAACACGCTGATGGTCAACGGCTTCGTCATGGTCGGCGCGATCCTGCTGAACAAGTCGCCGGTCAATCTCAGCCAGGTGACGCCGATCGCGCGCCTCACCGAGGAGACGCAGGTCATCGTGGTGCCCGCCAATTCGCCGATCAAGGACGCCAAGGATCTCGCCGCCGCGGTGAAGAAGGACGTCGCGCGCGTCACCTTCGCGGGCGGCTCGGCCGGCGGCGCCGACCACATCATGGCCGGCATGTTCGTGGGCGCGGTCGGCGGCGATGCGTCGAAGGTCAACTACGTGCCGTTCTCGGGCGGCGGCGAGTTGCTCGCCGCGATCATGGGCGGGCGGGTGACGGCCGGAATTTCCGGCTACGGCGAATACGAGGGCCAGATCAAGACCGGCCGCCTGCGCGCGATCGGCGTGTCGTCGCCGGAGCGCCTGCCCGGCGTCAACGTGCCGACCTTCAAGGAACAGGGCATCGATCTCGTGCTCACCAATTGGCGCTCGGTGGTGGCGGCGCCCGGCATCACCCCCGCGCAGAAGACCGCGCTCGACCAGCTCATGGAGCGGACCGTGAAGTCGAAGGCCTGGCAGGAGCAGCTCAAGCAGAAGGGCTGGGACAATGCTTTCCTGCCAGCCAACGCGTTCGCGACGTTTCTGCAGGAGGAGATCGTGCGCGTGGGCGGCGTGCTCAAATCGCTTGGGTTGGTGAAGTCGTGAAACTTGCGTCATGGCCGGGCGCGTCCCGGCCATCCACGTCTTTGGGCGAGTGACGCTTTCAAGACGTGGATGCCCGGCACAGGGCCGGGCATGACGAACGAAGAGGTCGGGGGAAATCGCATGCAGTCGCAGGAACGGCGCGTCGACCCCGCCGGCATCGTCGTCGCCGTGCTGCTCGCCGCGCTGGCGGCCATCATCGTCTGGGATATGTCGACGCTTGAAATTTCCCAGACCTATGGCGTCGGGCCGAAGGCGATGCCGATCGTGGTGGCGACCGGCTTGGCGCTGCTCGCCATCGGCAACCTGGTCCTGGGTTTCCGTGGCGGCTTTCCGGAGCGCGAACAGCCGGCGCACCTTCCAATCGTGCTGATCCTCGGCGGGCTCGTCGCTTTGATCGTGCTGATCGGCATCGGCGGCGGCTTTATCCCGGCGGTCACGATCCTGTTCGCCGCGACCTCCGCGGCCTTCGGCCGCCGCGCGATCCTCACCGATCTCGCGATCGGTTTTGTGCTCGGCACCGCCTCCTATCTGATGTTCGCCAAACTGTTGTCGCTGTCCCTGCCGATGGGACCGATCGAACACCTGCTCTGAGGATTGGCGTTTGATGGACCCGATCTCCGCGCTGCTGCAGGGCCTGACCGTCGCGTTGCAGCCGATGAATCTCCTGTTCGCGCTGATCGGCGTGCTGCTCGGCACCGCGGTCGGCGTGCTGCCCGGCATCGGCCCGGCGCTCACGGTGGCGCTGCTCCTGCCGGTGACGTTCAAGCTCGATCCGGCCGGCTCGCTCATCATGTTCGCCGGCATCTATTACGGCGGCATGTATGGCGGCTCGACCACCGCGATCCTGATCAACACGCCGGGCGAAAGCGCGTCGCTCGCGACCGCGCTCGAAGGCAACAAGATGGCCAAGGCCGGCCGCGGCGGTCCCGCGCTCGCCACCTCCGCCATCGGCTCGTTCGTCGCCGGCACCATCGCCACCGTCGGCATCGTGTTCCTGGCGCCGTGGCTGGTCGAGGTCGCGATCCAGTTCGGGCCCGAGGATTATTTCGCGCTGATGTGCGTCGCCTTCATTACGGTGTCGGCGACGTTCGGCGACTCGCCGATCCGCGGGCTCACCTCGCTGTTCGTCGGCCTCGCGCTCGGGCTGGTCGGCATCGACAAGCTCACAGGACAGTCGCGGCTGCATTTCGGCGTGCCGGAATTGCTCGACGGCGTCGAGATCACCACGCTCGCGGTCGGATTGTTCGCGGTCGGCGAGGCGCTCTATGTCGCGTCGCGCCGGCACCTGATCGAGGAGAAGCTCGAGCCGGTGCGCGGCTCCTTGTGGATGACCGCGCAGGACTGGGCGCGCTCATGGAAGCCGTGGCTGCGCGGCACCCTGTTCGGCTTCCCGATCGGCGCGCTGCCCGCAGGCGGCGCCGAGATCCCGACCTTCCTCTCTTATTCCACCGAGCGCCGGCTGACCAAATATCCGCAGGAGTTCGGCCACGGCGCGATCGAAGGCGTCGCCGGTCCGGAAGCCGCCAACAACGCGTCCGCCGCCGGCACGCTGGTGCCGCTCTTGACGCTCGGGCTGCCGACCTCCGCCACCGCCGCGATGATGCTCGCGGGCTTTCAGCAATATGGACTCAATCCCGGCCCGCTGCTGTTTGCGGAGCGGCCCGATCTGGTGTGGGGCCTGATCGCGAGCCTGTTCATCGCCAACACGATGCTCTTGATCCTCAACCTGCCGCTGGTCGGCTTGTGGGTGCGGCTGCTCTCGATCCCGCAGCCGTGGCTCTACGCCGGTATTCTCGTATTTGCGACCATGGGCACCATTGCCGCCAAGCCGTCGGTGGTCGAGCTGATGATGCTCGCGGTGTTCGGCGTCATGGGCTACCTGATGCGACGCTACGACTATCCGATCGCGCCGGTGGTGATCGGGCTGATCCTCGGCCCGGTCGCGGAACAGCAATTGCGCCGCGCGCTTGCGATCAGCCTCGGCGATCCGCTGGTGCTGGTGCAGTCACCGATGTCGGCGACGCTGCTTGGGATCGCGTTCATCGCATTGATCGCGCCGTTCGTGATGCGCGGGCTCGGCAGGTTCAAGGCGGACGCGGATTGAAAGCACGATATATCGCGCAGCGCGCTTTGCCCACCCTATAGAATCCGGCCGACCGGTTTGGCGATCGCGTAGGACAACAGTCGGAATCCGGGGGGATGCCGCACCGGCCGTTTTCCGCGCATGACGCGCGTGCAATTCCGAGCCTTTGCAACGCCCGCGCGGCGGATTAAGCAAGACGGGATGCACGCCCCGGCCGAACTGCCAACCACCGACACCCGCGATTTCGATTGGCGACTGCTGGCCCCGCTGATCGGCCACGTCATCTTCACCCATATCGTCGTCGCCGTCGTGCGCGTGAGCACCTCTTACCGGTCGGTCGAACTGGACCTCAACGTGGCGTGGCTGGGCGCGATCTCGGCCGCCTTCGCGATCTTGCCGGTCTTCGTCGCGCTCAGGGTCGGCCGCTTCATCGACCGCGGCTACGACGCGCATGCGGCCTGGATCGGCGCCACCATGATGCTCGTCGCCAGCATCTGCCTGTGGCAGTGGCCGATCTCGGCCTGGCATCTTCTGGTCTTCACCGTCCTGCTCGGCACCGGTCACATGTTCCTGATGGCCTCGCAGCAGATGCTGACGCTGCGCAGCGCGTCCCCGGCCAGGCGCGAGTCGGCGTTCGGCTATTTCATGGTGGCGATCTCGATCGGACAGGGACTTGGACCCTTCATCATCGGCTGGATCGGACGCGGCACCACGGTGCCGCCGACCGGCCAGCTCTTCGTTATCGGCGTGGTCGCGGCGGCGCTGTGCCTCGCCTTCGCGCTGGCGCTTCGGCCGCAGCCGCGTTCGGCGCTGCGCACCGATGCAGGCCCCTTGATGCCGGTGGCAACGCTCTTGCGCGTGCCCGGGCTGCTTCCGATCCTGATCGCCAGCGTGGTCACGGTCACCGCCGGCGACCTCCTGATCATCTACCTGCCGCTGCTCGGCGCCGAGCGCCGCATCGACGCCAGCCATGTCGGCTTCCTGCTGTTGGCGAAGTCGCTGGCCGCGCTGGTGGCACGCGCGTGCTACGCACGGCTGATCTATGCCGTCGGCCGCATGCCGCTGACGCTCGGCAGCTCGCTGTTTGCGGCCGGTGCCTTCGCGCTGCTGGCGGTGCCGTCGCTGCCGATGATGTATGTGGCGGCGATTGCGATCGGACTCGGCTCGGCATCGCGTCGACGCTGACGCTCTCGGGCGTGGCCGAATACTCGCCGCCGCAGGCACGCGGCACGGCGATGTCGCTGCGCATCACCGGCAACCGCATCGGGCTGGTGCTGATGCCGTTCGTGGCCGGCCTCGTTGCCGCCGGCACCGGCGTGCTCGGCATCTTTATGCTTAACGCGCTCACACTGGCGATCTGCGCGGTCGCGCTGCAGCGCGGACCGCGTCCGAGCGGGGGATTGCCGCCTCCAGGCTAGAGGTCCCGTATTTCGCATGAAGCACAATTATTTAACCGGCTGCCGCTAGACCCCGCGCGGGGCTTGAAAGCGCAGACATTGCGGACTAGACCTTTGGCCGTCGGAGGCCCTTTGCGGCCCCGGCGCGCCAAGTTCCTTTATTGATCGAGGAGGCGCGAGATCGGCATGGCACGCCGCCAACGCAAGACGCCGAAAGCCGGCAACGACGGCCTGGATATTGGCGGGCTGCTGCAGCCTGCCAACGCCTTTGCCGACCCGATGGCGGTGGTCGACGACCAGGACCTCACGCTGATCGAAAAGCGCGCCATCCTCTCCGCATGGGCGTCCGATGCCCGCAGTGCCGAGACGGTGCTCGACCGTCCCGACGGCGCCAAGCCGGTTCGCTTCGACGACGTGATGGATGCGCTCAAGGAGCTCGACCGTCGCTACGGGGCCTTCAGACCGCGCCCGCGTTACCGGCGCATTCTCGAGCGCCGCATCCCCGGCGTGTTCGGCCGCGACGACGACGCCGGCAAGCCCGGCCCGACGTTGAACTAGGGCGTATATTCTTAAATCGGGATGGTTCGGCAATCGCGGGCTGATATCCGCAGAGGCGTCCTCCCGCTTGCCGCAGGGAGCAAGTGGCTATTCTGACGGTCGGAACCGACGTTCATCTGGGGAATTACGTTTTGGATGGGGTTGTAGGGCTGGCTGCTGCCGGCTTGTTGAATTTCGGCGTCGAAGGGATGTTCGATGAGAGCCCTGTTCGTTCACCCTGGCCCGCTGCTCTACACCAAGGTATTTCTGCAGCTTGAGCCGCTGGGGATGGAGCTCGTCGCGGAAGCCGCGCGCCGCGCCGGTCATGCGGTCCGCTTGCTCGATCTGCAGGTCGAGAGCCATGCTGCCTATCACCGGCTCGTCGCGGAATGGCAACCGGACTTTATTGCCTTCTCCTGCAACTATCTCGCCAACGTTCCAGAGATTGTCGACCTCGCCAGGGAAACCAAGGCCGTACTGCCACACGTCTTCATCTGCGTCGGCGGCCACAGTGCCTCCTTCACCGGGCACGCGATCGTCGAGCACGGAGAGGGGGCTGTCGATTGTGTGCTCAAGGGCGAAGGCGAACCGGGCATCGTCAAGCTGCTGGAAGCGGTGAATGGCGACCGCGATGCAGTCGCAAGAGTGCCGGGCGCGGTGACGTCGGACGGCGAAGGGCCGCCGCCGAGTTTCGTCCACGACCTCGACCAGCTCTTGCCCGCGCGCGACCTCCTTCGCCACCGGAACAAGTATTTCATCGGTGTTCTGGACCCGGCTGCCTCCATCGAATTCTCGCGCGGCTGTCCGTGGGACTGTTCGTTCTGCAGCGCGTGGACGTTTTACGGCCGCAGCTACCGGCTGGCGTCGCCCGACCGTGTCATCGATGACCTCGCATCGATCAGGGAGCGGGGCGTGTTCATCGTGGACGACGTCGCCTTCATCCAAAGCAAGCATGGCTTCGCCATCGGTGAGGCGATCGCCAAGAAAGGCATCCGCAAGAGATATTATCTTGAGACGCGCGGCGACGTTCTTCTTCGCAACAAGGAGGTCTTCCAGCTCTGGAAGAGGCTCGGCCTCGAATATATCTTTCTCGGCCTTGAAGCGATCGATGCCGATGGCCTGCGCAAGTTCCGCAAGCGCATCTCCTTGAGCCGCAATTTCGAGGCGCTCGAATTCGCCCGCACGCTGGGCGTCAACGTGGCGATTAACCTCATTGCCGATCCCGACTGGGACGAGCAGCGCTTTGCCACCATCCGGGAATGGTGCCTCGAAGTGCCGGAGATCGTGAACATCAGCATCAACACGCCTTACCCCGGCACGGAGAGCTGGCTCACCGAAGAGAGGCACCTTGCGACTCGGGACTACCGTCTATTCGACATCCAGCACGCCGTGCTTCCGACCAGGTTGCCGCTGCCGGTATTCTATCGGGAGCTGTTGCACACCCAGCGCGTGCTGTATGCCAAACACTTGAACTGGCGCATCGCGCCAAGTCTGCTCCTTCTCTCGGCCGGACTCTTGATGCGTGGACAGACGAATTTCGTGCGCGGAATCATGCGGTATCCGAAGGTCTACAATCCCGGGAAGATGCTGGCCGACCATGCGCGGCCCGTGCGCTACCAGATTCCGGAGCCGCCTGCGCGCCAAACCGACAAACCGATGGCAAAGCAGGCGGGGCTGTATGTGCACGCGCCGCGCGGGCGCGCCGCGCGTAATATCGACGACGCCACCGAGAAATTTGTCGACGAGACCCGCGTCGGCGCGACGCCTTGATCCGCCCGCAAGTCAGCGCCCGCTGCAAACGCGAGCTTGATGCTGCGGCAACTGCGAATGCGGCGCCGGACGCCTTGCCCAGGCCTCAGTCGGCTATTTGTCCCCAAAGCAGATCTCCTCTCTGCCCATTAACAGGTCGACGCCCTGAGGAGTATCGACGCCCCAGCCTACGCGTCCGCAAAAGGGGTCCAAAAATTGAGCGCACCCTGTGAAATACGTCACAGGCCCCCAGCGCCCCCGCGCGCTATTGATACGCGCACGGATGCCAAACAAGGGGACTTCATGTCCGCTCACGCCAGTTCACTTTCCGCGATCGATCAATTCCTTTTCGCTGCGGATGAAGAATCCAAGCAGTCATTCGGAGGGCGGTTGATCCGCATTATTGTGGCTGGACAACAGCGCAAGGCAGACCGTCGGATTTTGATGTATTTGCCAAACCACGATTTGTACCGGGAAGAGTTCGGAGTAGAACTCGAGCGGCGTCTGTTAGGTCAGTGAGCACTCGCCCTTAGAGCTTCACTTCGCCCCGTAGGGCGATCCAGCTCTCCGATATTTGAACCTTCCGCCGATTTGCCATTGGCGCAGCTTCTCTGGCCGTGCGGCTGTTCAATTTCCATCGCGCCCCAAAATTAGATTGATAACGCCGGACATCGCGACAACGGCATCACCTTGCCGAGCGGCGATGGTGTGTCGGGACATACCTCTGTATTGGGACAATTGCATTCCCTGCTTCACTCGCGCTTGGGCGCAATCCGCCGCCACTTCCATCCATTTCGCCGGCCCACCAGGCAATACGTCTGGCTGATTTACCGCGCCTGTTTGAGACGACATTGTCCGCCCGCCAACGCGAGCAGCCTTTCGGTCCCCAAGCACCTCACAGGACGAACCAATGTTGACGTTCGACGATTTGGTCCCATCCGCCCCGAAGGGACGTTTTGCCGGCATCGAGCGGCCGTATCGAACCGACGACGTGCTGCGGCTGCGCGGATCGCTTCGAATTCGAGCATACGCTCGCCGATATCGGCGCCAATCGGCTTTGGCACCTTCTTCAAACCGAGCCCTATGTCGCCGCGCTGGGCGCGGTGTCGGGCAATCAAGCAATGCAGATGGTCAAGGCCGGTCTCAAGGCCATCTACCTGTCGGGCTGGCAGGTCGCCGCAGACAGCAATCTCAGCGGCACGATGTATCCCGATCAAAGCCTTTATCCCGCCAATTCCGGGCCCGAACTCTGCAGGCGCATCAACAGAACGTTGCACCGGGCCGATCAGATCGAACATTCCGAAGGCGGCGGTGCGCGGGTTCAGTGGCTCGCCCCAATCGTCGCGGACGCGGAGGCCGGCTTCGGCGGCCCGCTCAACGCCCATGAGATGATGAAGGCCTATATCGAGGCGGGCGCCGCGGGAGTGCACTTCGAGGACCAGCTGTCTTCCGAAAAGAAGTGTGGGCACCTCGGTGGCAAGGTGTTGATCCCAACGGCGGCGCAGGAGCGCAATCTGATTGCGGCGCGTCTGGCGGCAGACGTCTGCGGCGTGCCGACAATTCTCGTAGCGCGCACCGACGCCGAGAGCGCGACGCTCATCACCTCCGATATCGATCCGCGCGATCAGGGGTTTCTGAGCGGGCAGCGCACGGCGGAGGGCTTCTATTGCCTCAAGCCGGGAAGCGGCCTCGCGCACTGCATCAAGCGTGGTCTGGCCTTCGCCCGCTACGCCGACCTGCTGTGGTGGGAAACCTCACGCCCCAACCTCGACGAGGCCCGCGCTTTCGCAACGGCGATTCGCAGTCAATTCCCCGACAAGCTGCTGGCCTACAACTGCTCGCCCTCCTTCAACTGGCGTGCCCACCTGGAAGATACCGCGATCGCCCACTTCCAAAGCGATCTGGCCGCCATGGGTTACAAGTTTCAGTTCATCACTCTCGCCGGCTTCCACAGCCTCAATCATGGAATGTTCGAGCTCGCGCGCGGCTACCGGGAGCGTGGGATGTCTGCCTATACCCAGCTTCAGGCTGCCGAGTTCGCGTCCGAGACCCATGGCTACACGGCGACCCGACATCAGAGAGAAGTGGGGACCGGCTATTTCGATCTGGTGAACGTCGTGGTGTCAGGCGCGGGCGCGTCAACGACTGCCATGGCGGGTTCCACCGAAACATCCCAGTTCGAAAATAGCCGGCATTTGGCGGCAGCAGAGTGATCCAAAGATTCAACGTCAACTGGAGGATGAAAAGATGTTCAACACGACGAATGCGCTGTCCGCCGCAGCTCGCAGGTATTGGGTTGTCGGCGGAAAATACGAAACGTTGACCTTCGACCGGCTGGTAGATGGAACGGAATCCGTGTTCGGTCCATTCGGGCTGCGCGAAGAGGCAGAAACCTGCTGGCGGGAATTGACCGAGCGGACTCGCAGCCAAGCCGCCGTGCGTTTCACCATCGCTTTGGAGCCGTAACCGGTAAGGCCGGGCTGCCCGAACGCAACGCATCGACCCGTGCTCGGTCGCGTCAGGGCGGACGTGGATCTGCTTTAGCCCCATGAACGGAAGGATCAATGGGGCTCGCAACGTCGGGTCGCGTTATTCATCCGGCCCATAAAACACGTCTTTTCTACGGAACTCACAGCATCAAGAAGCGTTTTTGTGGTCGGACGGAACGCTATGGCCGTCAAGCGAAGACGACCGCAAAGTTAGGTGCTTGCCGCGTATCGAGGATGGCGCTGACAGCGTCATTCTAAACGCGGGAGGAGTAATCCATGCTCACGACCTTCCGCGACTGCATGGGCGAGGCGCCGGAACAATCTAAAATTTCCATCACCGCGGCCGACCGCCCAGCCGCGTTTTCCGGCGTCAAAGCATCGCGCGCGGCAATCGCCGCCGGCCTCTTCGGATCGCTGGTGCTGTTGCCTGTGGTGATGGCGCAGGGGGCAGCGACGCGCCGGCGCGTGCCGTGTTTGCCTCCCGCCGAGCCGCCGCATCGCGGACTGGTACCGGGCGTGGGTCCATCAATCCGGCTCCTCGCCATTGGCGAATTGACTGTATGCGGCATCGGGCTGGAGCGTGGCGACGATACGGTCGCTGCCACAGCGGCACGGGCGCTGGCACGCCTGACCGGTCGTCCGGTCGCCTGGCGCGCCGAGGGGCTTTCCGGTGCAACCGTCAGGGATGCCCGGGAGCAGCTGCTGCCTCGCATCGCGCCTGAACCAGCCGACCTTCTCGTCGTCGCCTTCGGCGTCAACGACGCAACGGCGTACCATTCGCCGGCGGCTTTCGCCGATGATCTTGCCGGGCTCGTGGTCGCCGCGCGGAGTCGCGTCGGGGACGCCGCCGTCGTCGTGGGGGGTGTCGCTCCTCTCGACTGCTTTCCGGCTCTTCCGTGGCCGCTTCGCAGTATCCTGGGCTGGCGCTCAGCCGCACTGCAGGCGGCGGCCGATCGCTTGGCCGAGCGGCTGCCGCGTCTCGTTGTGGAGCGAATTTCAGCATTGGAGCCGGACCTGTTTGCTGGCGACGGGTTCCATCCGAACCGGCGCGCGCATGCGCTTTGGGGCGAGGAGATCGCGGCGCTGGCCCTGCCCTTTGTTGAATGACCTCTTGTTTGGTCGAGATTTTCAAGCTGGCGGTCTTTTGGGCTTTGCCTTGGACCTGGCCTTTGAGATCAAACAATGAGGGTGCCGTCGCGCACGGAACGGGTGCACACTCCTCTGTGATAGGAGCTTCACGATGAACCCGCACATCGTCGCATTAACCGAAAAGATTTGCATGCTGGAGGCTGAGCTCGAAGCGGAGCTCGCGCAACGGAGGGCCGAACTTCGCGTCGGTCTGGAGAAGGGCAAGGCCTTTTTCGAGGAAGAGATCCTGCGCCGTCATCGAGAGCTAAGAACACGTCTGTCGACGTATGTCCTAAACGCGCGCCTGCTGGTGATCCTGACGGCGCCGGTCATTTACGCGCTGATCGTTCCCCTTGTGCTGCTCGACCTCTTCGTCACCATCTACCAGGCCGTCTGCTTTCCCGTTTATGGAATCCCGAAGGCCAGACGCCGCGACTATCTGGTGTTCGACCGGCATCATCTCGCCTACCTGAACGCGCTTGAGAAGCTCAATTGCGCGTACTGTTCCTATGCCAACGGCCTGATTGCCTATGTCCGTGAGATCGCCTCGCGCACGGAGCAATACTGGTGTCCGATCAAACATGCCCGGCGCGTGATCGGGGCTCACCCACGATACGCCTCGTTCGAGGACTACGGAGATGCGGAGGGCTACCGAAAATGGCTGGAGCAATTCCAAGACGCGAAGAAAGATAAGGATTGAAACCTCCGAGCTTCCCGGCCGCGCCGCTCCACGTTTTCTTGGCGCGTCGAAGAACCTGCACGTCGGCTTCGATCAAAGCTGAATTCAGGATGAGGCCGGCGAGCGGTTGTCGAGATCATCGCTTCCGGTCGTCCGGCGAAGCCAGGATCAGCGCCCAGAACACCTTGTATTTCGAGCGCGGCGAATAGGCGGCGGCGATGCCGATCTGGCTCACGTCGCGCCGCAGCATGTTGGCGCGGTGGCCGGACGAGCCGCGCCAGCCGGAGAACGCCTCTGCCAGCGTGTGGTAGCCCGCGCCGATGTTCTCGTAGGCGGCTTTCGCATCGTAGCCCGAGCCTGCGATCCGCTGGCCGAAGCCACGGCCGACGTCGTGATCGAGTTGGTCGCGCGAGGCCATGGCATGTGCCTGCTCGGCCGCAAGCTTCATCAGCGCCGGGTCGACCGCGACCGAGCCGAGGCCGTTGTTCTTGCGGTAGCCGGAGATCATGGACGCCGCCGCGGCGGCGTCGACCTGCGCGCCGGACGCCGCCATGCTGCGATAGAAGCTCGGCTCGCCGATCGCCGGCGGGTCACGGTCACCGGCGCAGGCCACGACCAGGACCGCCGCGAGCATGCTCGCACCCGCCCGCAATGCGTTCGGCACACCAGATGTCATGCGGCTTGAATCCCCCCGGAAAGTCGGCAGACCGTGGCGCGGGACCATGGCCGAAGGATGGTTAAAATATCGCCAGAGACAAAGCTAGCGGGCCCCACTACCATCCCCGGCGGGAGACGGCGATCAAGGGAGAAACGCCATGTCGGCACAGGCGGAGGCCGCGCGCACGCCCGGCGCCAAGCGCGCGGGGCCCGGCGAATACGTCTTCGACCTCGGCAAGATCAATCACATCAAAGGCGGCCCGGATTACTCGAGCGTCGAGGGCGGCGTGGTCGAGGGCGACCGCATGATCGTCGCCCTGATGCGCATGCCCGCCGGCACCGGCGCGGAGGCGCATTCGCATCCCAACGAACAGTGGATCTACATCCTCGAAGGCACCTTCAAGGCCAAGATCGGCGACGACGAGGTCGAGGCGAAGCCGGGCTCGGTGGTCTATGTGCCGTCGAACGTCGTGCACTCGGCGAAGGCGACGGCGGACGCCGACGTGGTGTTCTTCACGGTGAAGGACGCCTCGCACAGTCTGCACGGGACGAAGGCGGGATAAATTCGAACGTCATTGCCGGGCTGGTCCCGGCAATCGATGTCGGCGGAGCAAAGTGTCAGCCACGGAGTATCGCATGAAGCGTACCGCCTGGATTCTCGCCGCGACTGCCATCGCCATCTACACGCACGCCGCCTCGGCGCAAACCTGGCCGTCGAAGCCGATCCGCGCCGTCATCCCGTTTGCGGCCGGCAGCCTCACCGACGTGCTGCCGCGCATCGTGTTCGATCATGTCGGCAAGCAGCTCGGCCAGACCATCTTCGTCGAAAACCGCACCGGTGCGGGTGGCACCATCGGCGTCGCCGCGGTCGTCAGGGCCGAGCCCGACGGGCATACCATCCTCGCCAATTCGTCGGCCCACACCATCGCCCCCGCCATCTACCCGAACCTTTCCTACGACACCGCCCGCGACCTCTCGGCTGTTATCTCGCTGGGGCAGACGCCGATGGTGATGATCATGTCGCCATCGAAGGGCCACAAGACCGTCCAGGATTTCGTCAAGTTCGCGAAGACCCAACCCGACGCGATCAATTTCGCCTCCGCGGGGGTGGGCACCGCGACCCATCTTGCAGCCGAACGATTTATCCGGAGCACCGGGATCAAGGCGGTTCACATTCCGCATCGCGGCGGCACCGAGGCGCTGACCGACGTGATCGCGGGCCGCGTCGATTTCTATTTCTGCCCGCTCGGAACCGCGGTCCCGCAGATCAGCGCCGGCCGCGTGCAAGCGCTGGCGGTGAGCAGTCCGACGCGGGCGGCGGCATTGCCCGACGTGCCATCGACGCTCGAGGCGGGCTACGCCGACTCCGACTACACGTTCTGGGTCGGCGTGTTCGTTCCGGCCAAGACGCCGGGTACGATCGTCGAGCGCCTGCACCGGGAGACCCAGAAGGCGATGCAAACCGCGCCGGTGAGGTCGCGGCTCGCCGAACTCGGCGTCGATCCGATGGACCTGCCCCCTGCTCAATTCGGCGCGCTGGTCGAGAAGGAGATCGTGACCAGCGCCGCACTGGCCAAGGCGGCCGGCCTCAAGCCAAACTGATACCGACTACGGGAGGAACCCATGATGAGACTGCGACTGATTGCTCTGGCGGCGCTCGGCACCTTCGCTGTCGCGATGGCGGCGTCGGCGCAGGACAAGTTCCCGGTCAAGCCGGTGAAGATCGTCGTGCCGTACGGACCGGGCGGCGCGACCGACATCGTCACCCGCATCGTCGCCGAGCAGATGCGGCAAAGCCTCGGCCAGTCGTTCGTGGTCGAGAACAAGCCCGGCGCCTTCGGCATCGTGGCGATCCAGGAAATGATAAACGCGCGGCCGGACGGCTACACGCTGATGGTCGGCAACGTCTCGACCAATGCGATCACGCCGGTGATCGTGCCCGAGCGGCTGAAGGTGAACTACACACGCGACGTAGCGCCGGTGACCAACCTGATCGACGTGCCGGCGTTCCTGGTGGTGACGACCACCAACTTCGCGGTGAAGGACGTTCCCGAGCTGATCGCCTATGCCAAGAAGAATCCCGGCAAGCTGCGGTACGGCACCGTCGGCGCCGGCAGCTATCCGCATTTCGACATGGCGTTCTTCGCCAAGCGCGCGGGCGACCTCGACATGATCGCCATCCACAACAAGCAGGGCGCCTCCGGCATTATCAATGACATGGTGACCGGCGACGTGCAGGTCGCCTTCCTCAACGTCGCCTCGACGGCGGCGCAGATCAGGGCCGGCAAGCTCAAGCCGATTGCGGTGGTCAACCAGACGCGGCTGCCGGACCATCCGGACGTGCCGACCATGAAGGAGGTCGGGTTCGCCGACGTCGGCACCATCGCCTGGAACGCCATGTTCGCGCCGGCGGCGACGCCGCGTCCGGTGCTGGAGGCCTTGCACCGCGCCGCGGTCGCGGCGCTGGCGGCGGACGCCGCCAAGACGTCGCTGATCAAGCAAGGCTTCGTGATCGCGCCCTCGAAATCGCTGGACGATGCGCGCACCTGGCTCGCGGCGGAGATCGATTCCTGGAAGAAAATCACGAGCGCGGTGAAGATCGAGACGGAGTGATGGAGCCTCAACTGGCGTAACGCTGACTTTGGGCACGTCCCCGCTTGCAACCGAACTCGGATTTATCCGAGTTCGGTCTTCAAAAGATCGGCCGAAGTCGGAAACATCCGACTTCGGCTGGAGGGTTAGGGAGGGGGCATGAACGCGCTAATCCTTCCGCCTGCCCGCTCCCCACCCCTCTCCCGCAAGCGGGAGAGGGAGCAAACCGAGATCGCGGCGCGCCCCTGATGACAACAAACGATTCCGAATCGGTTCCCCCAATTCATCCGCTCCTGCGCATCCTCCAGCGCAAGAACGTGCTGTGCGGGCTGATGTTCATCGCCATCGCGGTGCTCGGGCTGTGGGCCTCGCGCAACTATCCCATCGGCACCGCGCTGCGCATGAGCACCGGCTATGTGCCGCGGCTCTTGTGCTGGATCTTGATAGGGCTCGGCGCGGTCGTGCTGGTGCAGGGCCTGCTGGCGACCGACCCTCTCGAGCAAACGCAGGAACGAACGCCCGACGACGGCGTGGTCGCGCAGCTTCGTCCGGTCGTGGTAGTGACTGTCAGCCTCGTCGCGTTCGGCCTCGCGCTCGAAACGCTCGGCCTCGTGCTCTCGATCCTGCTGCTGGTGGTGATCGCGAGCGTCGCGGCGCGCGAACTGAAAATTTGGGAGACGCTCGCCGCCGCCGCCGGCCTGAGCGTACTGACCTGGGCGATCTTCGTCGCCGGGCTCGGCTTGCCGATCCCGGTATGGCCGGACTGGTAGCCGATGGAACAGCTCCTCGGCAACCTCGCCACGGGCTTTGCCGTCGCGCTGACGCCGGCCAATCTCGGCTTCGCGCTGATGGGCGCGCTGATCGGCACCTTGATCGGCGTGCTGCCGGGCATCGGACCGATCGCCACCATCGCGATGCTGTTGCCGCTCACCTTCCATCTCGAGCCGGTGTCCGGCCTGATCATGCTGGCCGGCATCTTTTACGGCGCGCAATACGGCGGCTCGACCTCGGCGATCCTGGTGAACCTGCCGGGCGAAACCTCCTCGGTGGTCACCTGCATCGACGGCCACCAGATGGCTCGCAAGGGACGCGCAGGCGCGGCGCTGGCGGTCGCGGCGCTGGCCTCGTTCTTCGCCGGCACGGTGTCGACCGCGATCATCGCGATGCTGGCGCCACCGCTCGCCCGCGTCGGCCAGTCGTTCGGCGCGCCGGAATATTTTGCGCTGATGGTGCTCGGCCTGATCGCGGCCGTGGTGCTGGCGCATGGCTCGGTGGTGAAGGCGATCGCCATGATCGTGCTCGGACTGCTGCTCGGCCTGGTCGGCACCGATGGGCAGACCGCGGCGCAGCGCTTCACCTTCGACCTCACCAAGCTCTCCGACGGCATCGACTTCGCGGTGCTGGCGATCGGCGTATTCGGCGTCGGCGAGATCATCGCCAATCTCGCGCGCGGCGGCGAAAGCCGCTCCTTGCTGGCGCAGGGCATCAAGCAGCTGATGCCGACGCGCGACGAAATGAGGCTGGCCTGGCCGGCGGCGGTGCGCGGTACTGCGCTGGGCTCGCTGCTCGGCGTGCTGCCCGGTGGTGGCGCGACGCTCTCTTCGTTCGCCGCTTACGTGCTGGAGAAGAAGGTCGCGCGCGATCCGTCCCGCTTCGGCCGCGGCGCGATCGAGGGTGTCGCCGGACCGGAAGCCGCCAACAATGCGGGTGCGCAGACGTCGTTCATCCCGATGCTCACCCTCGGGCTGCCCGGCAACGCGGTGATGGCGCTGATGATCGGCGCCATGATGATCCACGGCATCCAGCCGGGCCCGCAGGTGATGACCGAGCGCCCCACCTTGTTCTGGGGCATGGTCGCCTCGATGTGGATCGGCAACCTGATGTTGCTCGTCATCAACCTGCCGCTGATCGGCATGTGGGTGCAGCTGCTCAAGCTGCCGTACCGGTTTCTCTATCTGGCGGTTCTCTTGTTTTGCGCAATCGGCGTCTACACCATCTCCAACAGCGCGTTCGCGGTGATCCTCGCCGCCGTGTTCGGCGTCGTCGGCTACATCTTCGTACGACTCGACTGCGAGCCGGCGCCGATGATCCTCGGCTTCGTGCTCGGGCCGCTGATGGAGGACAATCTGCGCCGCGCCATGCGTATCTCCGGCGGCGACCCGATGATCTTCGTCCACCGGCCGATCGCCTTGGGGCTGCTGATCACGGCGGCGATCCTGCTCGTCATCGTCGCGCTGCCCTCGATCCGAAGCAGCCGGAAACGCGCCTTCCAGGAAGGCTGACGGTCTTCGCCGACGCCGGGTCCCGCTTTAACGGATCGTTAGGGATATTCCGGCCGCGCATGCTCAAATATTAACCGGCCGACAACCGGGTGTGATTTAGACCATTTTAACCCTGCGCGAGCACTCGCCGCGATGAAACGCATCTTCCTGTCTCCGGCGTTCCGGCGCGAATGGCGCATCGCGATGCTTGCCGTCGCAATGTGCGGCGGCATCGCGGTGCTTCTGCTCGGATTGATCGACCCTGCACGGGTGATCACATGGCTCACCGGTGCGCCGCCGGCGATCGCTGCCTTGGCGGTCAGCGCGCTCGCGGCGATGCTGATGCTGAGCATCGCGGCGTTGCTGGCGCTGGTCGGTAGCCTGCGCCGCAACCTGCGCATTTCCGACGCGCTCGACAACATGACCCAGGGCCTTTGCATGTTCGACGCGTCGGCGCGGCTGATCCTCTGCAACGAGCCCTACCTCGAAATGTACGGCCTCAGCCGCAAGGAGGCCTATCCCGGATGCCCGCTGCGGGCGTTGCTCGAATTCCGCAAGGCGCACGGCACTTTCTTCCAGGATATCGATGCCTACGTCGCCGACGCCGAGCGGCGCGTCGTCGAAGGCAAGGTGTTCAGCAACCTCGTCGAGGTGCGCGGCCGGATCATCTTGATCAACAATCGGCCGGTCGCCGGCGGCGGCTGGGTCTCGACCCATGAGGACGTCTCCGACCAGCGGCGTCGCGACCATGAGCGTGACGTAATGGCCACGCAGGAGCAGCGCCGCGCCGCCGTGGAGGCCGCGATCGCCGTGTTCCGCCCGCGCGTCGAAGCCATGCTGAAGACCGTGGGCGAGCATGCCATGGCGATGCGCTCGACCGCGTCGACGCTGTTCGCGGCATCAAGCAAGACCTCGCAGCGCGCGGAGGGCGCGGTCGGCACCTCCAACGAGGCGTCGATGAACGTCGAGATCGCGGCCGGCGCGGCCGAGGAGCTGTCGGCGTCGATCGCCGAGATCAGCCGGCAACTTGAACAGACCAACGGCGTCGTCAGCACCGCGGTGACCGAGGCCGGATCGACCAATGAGCAGATCGGCTCGCTGGCGCAGTCGGCGCAGAAGATCGGCGACGTGGTCAAGCTGATCCAGGACGTCGCCGGGCAAACCAACCTGCTCGCGCTCAATGCCACGATTGAAGCCGCCCGCGCCGGCGAGGCCGGTCGCGGCTTTGCGGTGGTGGCGTCGGAGGTGAAGTCGCTCGCTGTGCAGACCGCCAAGGCCACCGAGGAGATTTCCGGCCAGATCGCCGCCGTGCAGGTCTCGACCGGCGCCGCAGTCAAGGCGATCGGGCGGATTGCGGAGCGCATGCGAGAGATCAGCCACTACACCTCGACTGCGGCGGCGGCGGTGCACCAGCAGCAGGCGGCGACCGGCGAAATCTCACAGAACGTGGTGAGCGCGTCACAAAGCACCAAGGAAATCGTTTCCGTGCTCAGCGACGTGACCGGCGCCGCCACCGAGACGCGGGGCTCGGCCGAGACGGTCCTCGCCGCCTCGCAGGCGGTCGAAACCGCCGCCGCCAATCTGCGCCAGGAGGTCGAAGGCTTCCTGCAGAAGGTGGCGGTCTAGCGCTGACACGCCGCGGTCAGAGAGCACTCCCGAATAGCGCCCACACGGCCACCGCTTTCGCAGTGCCGTCACCAGACCCGAACATGCCATGACGATCTCCGAAGCAACGGTACCGTCTGCGGGGTTAGTCGGGCGCAGAGGCCGACAAGTTCAATCGAAGATCCGATCGCAATTTGCCCACCCGCCGGATTGCGCCTGGCCCGCGCGGTTTCCTAAAGTAGCGCTCGTCCTCGCGATAGAACCACGATACTGAGGGGAGAAAGCGCATGTACCGACGGTCCCTCATTGCGGCGGGCATCCTGCTGGCCGGCCTGTGTCCGGCGGCGTCCCAAGTCTGGCCGAGCAAGCCGGTGCGGGTGATCGTGCCATTCACCGCCGGCAGCGCCGTCGACATCGTCGCGCGCGCGGTGATGGAGCAGGTGTCGAACCAGATCGGCCAGCCGGTGATCGTGGAGAACCGCGGCGGCGCCGGCGGCACGCTCGGCGTCGGCCTGGTGGCGAAGGCCGATCCGGACGGCCACACCGTGCTGGTGCACTCCACCACCCATGCCGTGACCGCGACCACCTACGCCAACCCCGGCTATGACGCGCGCAAGGATTTCGCCGCGATCACGGCGCTCGCCAACGTGCCGAACGTGCTGGTGACGGCGCCCGGCAAATACAAGTCGGTCAAGGAAATGATGGAGGCCGGTCGCGCCAAGCAGGGCTCGCTGAACTATGCCTCCGCCGGCGCCGGCAGCAGCGCGCATCTCAACGCCGAGCGGCTCCTGATGGCGGCGGGCATCAAGGCGCAGCACATCCCGTTCAAGGGCGGGCCGGAGGCGCTGACCGAGATCATGTCGGGCCGCGTCGATTTCTATTTCGTGCCGCTGCCGCCGGCGCGCGGGTTGATCGCGGGCAAGAAAGTCGATGCGCTGGCGGTCTCGAGCGCGATGCGCGCCTCGGCCTTGCCCGACGTGCCGACCACGGTGGAGGCCGGCTATCCCAATTCCGAATACAATTTCTGGATGGGCATGTTCCTGCCGGTGAAGACGCCGGCCGCGATCATCGCGCGGTTGCATGAGGAGACCATCAAAGCGCTGAAGAACCCGGCCGTCATCGCGCGGCTTGAAAAGGCCGGCGGCGAACCGATGCCGATGACGCCGGCGGAGTTCGACGCTTTCGTGCGGAAGGAGATCGATATCAACGCCACGCTGGTGAAGGCGGCGGGGATCGAGATCAATTAGCGGAGCGTGTCCCGGGCGAGCGCAGCGAGACCCGGGATCCAGCGTAAGAATCGCGAAGCACCAGCCGTGGCCTTGGAGGCCGAACTTTTCGCCCCTGGGTCCCGGCTCTTCGCTCGCGCGTGCTCGCTCGGCCGGGACACGCCATCCCTAGTCCTTCCACGGCGGCACGCTAAGCGCGCGGCCGTCGAGCGTGAACTCAGACCCGAGCTGACGCAGCCGTTCGAGCTGGTCGTAATAGACCGACTCCTCGGTCATCAGACCGTCGCGGCAGCGGATCACCGCGCACAGATGCTGGATGACCTTCTTGCCGGTCGGCGCCATCCCGAGCCAGGGCCCGAGATGGGTGGCGGTGACGAAGTTCTCCGCGAACACCCATTCGCCGGTCGCGACGATGCGCTTGATCTCGATGGTAACGTCGGGGAACGCCGTCCACCACACGTCGTAGTATTTCGCCACCGCCTCCTTGCCGTAGACCACGTCGCCGGACGCCACCACGCGATACATTACGTCATCGGACAGCGTCTTCAGCGTGCGCTCGGTGTCGTGCGCGCTCTCGGCCTCGAAGTGCTCGTAGGCGAGGCGGAGGTTGGCTGCTTCGGTGGAGGTCATTGGGATCAGTGCCCTGTGTAGACCGGGTCCGGCTGCGTGAACCAACTCAACAGGATGTGGTACACGATGGCGTAATTCTTCTGCTGGAGCGACGCGTGCGCGATCCCCGGCATCACCGCGAACTGCTTGTCCGGATTCGGCAGCTTCTCGAAGAATTTCGTCAGGTCCTCGAAGCTCGCGATGCCGTCCCACTGGCCGCGCATGATGATGGTCGGCGCCTTGATCTGCTCGGGATCGCAGACCGGCAGATTGGCGCACATGTCGACATAGGTGCCGGTCGGCACCGAATCGTCGAGCTTGAGGATCGCGTCGGCGAACGCTTCGACAACAGCGTCGTCGGCGGTGCCGGGATGATCGCGGTTGAAGATCGAATGCACGAAGGCGCGGTCGATCGGCCGGCGGTTCCTGGCGCGGAATTCGGCCAGCCGCTTGCTGCGGTCGGCGAGCGTCGGCGAGCCCTCGCCGGTCCACACATGGGCGTCAAGCGCGAGCCGTTTCACCATTTCAGGATGGCGTTGCGCGAACAATGCGGCGCGCAGCGCGCCCGAGGAAATCCCGTAGACCAGGAGCGGCTTCGTGCCGCGCAGCTTCTGGATATAGCTGGCGGCTGCGAAGCAGTCGTCGGCGCCGTAGGAGATTGGCGCGTTGTTGTCGCGCGTCTTGGTCGACTTGCCGTAGCCCTCCATGTCCACGCACCAGGTGTCGAACCCGCGCGCGGCGAAATAATCCATCGCGGAGGAGTCGCTGCGTCCCGGCACCTGCAGGTCGAAGGTCGGGGTCGATGCCATCGACGAGCCGTGCACGAACAGGATCGTGCCGGCCGGCCCGGACGGGTCGGCGTATTTGTTCCACATGTAGAGGCGCACGTCGGCGCCCTTGTTGGTCCAGTGCTCCTCGCCCCGAATAGGCGTACCGACAGGTTTGTTCATGATGGCTCCTGACTGATCGCTCTTGAATCGCAGCTGATTGCTACGCCGCCTTGGCCTCGCCGCCGCCGGCGCGGAAGACGCTGCAATGGGTGGCATCGACCTCGATCGCGCAGGCTTCGCCGATCTTGAACTGCTGCAACGGATGGGTCTGCACCCGCAGCGTCAGGCCGGACGGCAGCGTGGCGTAGTATTCGCTGATATTGCCGAGGAAGATATGATTGCTGATGGTCGCCCGGGCGCCGCCCGGCGCGGGCGACGCGGCGAGCTGGATGCTTTCCGGTCGGATCGCGACCTCGACGGCGTCGCCGGGCGCGAAGCCGTCAAGCGCGTCGACTTTGACCGCAAGCTCCGGTGCGACCTCGACGGTGCCGCCGGCGCCGCTGCGCTCGCGCACCTTGCCGGGCACGAGATTCACCAGCCCCATGAAGTCGGCCACCATGCGGTTGGCGGGATGGGCATAGACGTCGAACGGCGCCCCGTATTGCTGCACGCGCCCGAGATTCATCACTGCGATCTGGTCCGACAGCGCCAGCGCCTCGGCCTGGTCGTGGGTGACGTAGACGAAGGTGATACCGGTGCGGCGCTGCAACTCCTTCAGCTCCGAGCGCATGCGCTCGCGCAGCTTGGCGTCGAGATTGGATAGAGGCTCGTCGAGCAGCAGGATGTCGGGCTCGACCACCAGCGAGCGCGCGAGCGCGACGCGCTGCTGCTGGCCGCCGGACAATTCGCTCGGATAGCGCGTCTCCAACCCGGAGAGATTCACCAGCGCCAGCGCCTCCTCGACCTGGCGGCGCGCGGCGGCGGACGGGACCTTCCTGATCTTGAGGCCGAATACCACGTTCTCGAACACGTTCTTGTGCGGCCAGATCGCGTAGTTCTGGAACACCATGCCCATGCCGCGCGACTCCGGCGGCACCACCGAGCCCGGCGACGACAACAGCCGGCCGTCGATCTCGATGGTGCCGCGATCGGGCGTGATGTAGCCGGCGATCAGCCGCAGCGTCGTGGTCTTGCCGCAGCCGGAGGGGCCGAGCAGCGTCACGAACGAATTGTCCTTGATCTCGAGATCGACGTCCGCCACCGCGGCGACGTCGGAGTCGCGCGACGAGAACGATTTCGACAGGCCCCGAAGCGTTATTCCTGCCATTACTCTACTGAGCTCTCACATGTGCACCGGCGCCGCTTCGGTACGCGATGCGATGCTGCGGCCGCCGAGGCGGTAGGCGAGCCAGATCGCGGCGCCGATGATGAACATGTTGACCATCGCGAGCGCCGCCACCGGCTCGATATAGCCGGTCTCGTAGAGATTGTAGACCGCCACCGCGAGCGTAATTGAATGCGACGAGAACAGGAGGATCGACGCGGACAGCTCCTGGATCACCGGCACGAACACCAGCAGCCAGCCGGCGAACAGGCCGGGCCGGATCAGCGGCAGCGTGATCTCGCGCATGGTGGTGGTCCACTTCGCGCCGAGGATCTGCGCGCTCTCCTCCAGCGAACTGTCGACCTGGCGCAGCGAGGCATTGGCGGCGCGCACGCCGAGCGGAATGTAGCGGCCGACATAGGCGAGCAGCAGGATCGTCAGCGTGCCGTAGAGCGCGAGCGGCATCGCCAGCCAGAACTGGATCAGCGCCACCGCCATCACGATGCCGGGAAGCCCGAGCGGGATCAGCGAGGCATAGTCGAGAAGCTTTCGGCCTGGAAGCTTTGTGCGCAGGTCGATCCAGCCGATCACCGCGCCCATCAGCACCGCGAAGGTCGCGGCCACGAACGCGAGGAACAGGCTGTTGAGGATCGCGCGCTGGGTGACGTTGTACTCGAACAGGACGAACTTGTAGTTCGCGAAGGTGAGGTTCTTCCAGAACTCGAGGCCCCAGGATTTCGAGAACGACACCGCGATCAGCGTCGCATAAGGCAGCACGATCGAGACGATGAACACGAGGACGACGAAGCCGAACAGGATCCAGCGGAACACTCCGAGCCGCATCATCTGCGGCCGCGAGCCCTTGCCGGCGAGCGTCACGTAGGAGCGCCGCTTGAGGAAGGCGTTCTGCATATAGAGCGCCGCGACCGTGATCAGGATGAACACGAGCGACAGCGCGGAGGCGAGCGCATATTCCGGCGGATAGTCGAACAGCGCGTAGATGCGCGTCGGCAAGGTCACGATGCGGCCGGGCAGCCCGATGATCGCCTGCGAGCCGAACAGCGCGATGGCGTTGACGAAGGCGAGCAGCGTGCCGGACAGCACCGCGGGCGCCACCAGCGGCGCCGTGATCGAGAACGCCGTGCGCAGCTTCGACGCCCCCAGGATTTGCGCCGCCTCTTCGTAGGAGGCATCGACCGATTGCAGCGCGCTCGACGCCAGCAGATAGACGAACGGGAACGTGTGCATCACCGTGACCAGCACGAGCCCGGGCATCGAGAAGATGTTGAAGGTGAGCCAGGGCACGCCGAGCACGTCGCGCATCAACACGTTGCTCAAGCCCGCGTTGGGGCTGAACAGATAGGTGAGCGCGATCGCGGTCAGGAACGGCGGCGAAAGGTAGGACAGCGTCGCGGTGATCTGGAACATCGGCTTCGCCGGCACGTCGGTGCGCGCGACCGCCCAGGCCAGCGGCAGGCCGATCAGCAGGCTGAACAGCCCGCTCCAGGCGCCGAGGATCAGCGAGTTCTTGAGCGCGTTGACGTAGAGCCGCCCGGTGAGCACCTCGGAATAGGCCTCGAGGCTCACTCCGCCGGAACCTTTGAAGCTGCCGACCAGGAGGAACGCCAGCGGCAGCACGACCAGGACGATGAGCGAGACGATCGCGCCGCCCATCACGACATGCTCGAGCCGCAACCGTGTCCGCACTGGCCGCGGCGAGAGCCGCGGGCGCAGCGCCGTACTCATCACTTCGCTCGACATGCCGTGGTCTCGTTTGTCCCGCCGCCCTATATCACGCCGGCCAACCGGGAACATCCCATATCGGCCCGGGTCGCGGAATGCGGCGGAGTGGCGGATTGACGTTACTTGTGACCGATGCCGCACGGCGCGACCTCGTGTCCCGGGCGAGCACAGCGAGACCCGGGACCCAGGCACCGGAGGCGAAAGAATTCCAGTGCTTGGCGATTCTGGCACTGGGTCCACGCAGGTCGGGTTTACGCGACTCGCGCACGCAACTGACTTGCCGATCTTGGGGAGACCCGAGATCGGATGTCTTGTTCCGCTCGCGGTGCTGTCTTCACTCGCCCGGGACACGCTGTATGATCGCCCGATGTCCGGGAGCTATTTCGTTTACATCCTGGCAAGCAAGCGCAACGGCACCTTGTATGTCGGCGTCACGAACGATCTCGTTCGCCGGATGTCCGAGCACAAGGCCAAGCTCGTGCCTGGCTTCACACGCAGATACGGCGTGGACAAGCTTGTTTATTTCGAGGAATACGCTTCAATCCTAGAGGCGCGGGCGAAGCTTGAAGCGCTGGCAGCGGGTCTGGAAGCTAGAGCTGATCGAGAAAATGAATCCAGAATGGCGCGATCTGACCTACGAATTGGCGTTGTAAGCAACCTCGTGTCCCGGACGCGCGCAGCGCGAGCCGGGACCCAGGTGCGTGAAGCCCAGACATATTGCGCTTCGCGATTCTTGCGCTGGGTCCCGGGTCTCCTTCCGCTCGCCGCGCTCGCTTCACTCGCCCGGGACACGTGGATTGTGAGCGCAGAAAGAAAGGCGAGTGAACCATGCCCTCCCCCATGCTGCCGCGCGAGCGCTGCGACTATTCGGCGATCGTCGACCGTCCGCCGCTGAAGCTGCCGGACGGCGCGCGGCTGGTGTTCTGGACCATCGTCAACTACGAGGTCTGGGACATCGCACGCGCGATGCCGCGGCAAGTGCTGCCGGCGCCGACCAACGTGTCGCTCATCCCCGACGTGCCGAACTGGAGCTGGCACGAATACGGCATGCGGGTCGGCTGCTGGCGCTTCTTCGATCTCTACGCGCGGCTCGGCATCCGGCCGACGCTGGCGGTCAATGCGCGCGTCTGCGAGGACTATCCGCGCGTCGCCGAGCAAGCCAAGCGCGACGGCTGGGAGTTCATGGGCCACTCCTACCAGCAGGGACCGATCCACAACGAGCCGGATCAGAAGGCGATGATCGTCCGCAGCCTCGACATCCTGGAGCGCGCGTCCGGAACGCGCCCGGTCGGATGGCTCGGGCCGGGACTAACGCAGACCTACGAGACGCCCGACATCCTCGCCGAGGCGGGCGTGAAATATATCGGCGACTGGGTGTTCGACGACGAGCCGACCACGATCCGAACCACGCACGGGCCGCTGGTGACGCTGCCGTATTCGGTCGAGCTCAACGACATCCCGATGATGATCGTGCAGCACCACGAGAGCGATTATCTGCTCAAGCGCGCCATCGACCAGTTCGACCGGCTCTACGCCGAGAGCGCTGAGCGCGCGAAGATCATGGCGCTCGCGATCCACCCCTACATCTCGGGACAGCCGCACCGGATCAAATATCTCGAAGCGATCTACGACTATGTCCGCGCCTTCGACGGCGTGGTGCACTGGAACGGCGTGGAGATCCTCGACTGGTACCGCTCGGTCGCAAAGTAGCGCCTATCGCAACCCCCGTGGCTGCGCCTCGCCTCACTCGCCCGGGACACGGTTCGGTGGATAACCCGCGAGTGCCAAAAGATAACCTGTTGCCTTACTTCGGCAATTCAGCAACTCGGAGACGCCGTTTGTTGGCCACAGGCTCGCCCAAAACCGCAAATCTGTCAGATATTTAATGGGCCCGCCCGGGCCGGCCTGCTAACTTATGGTGAATGGTCGCATGGGGGGCAGGCGCGGCACGTTCACGCTCCCCCTCGATTTATCGCGTGAACGGCTGGAGCGCCGGCGGGTCGATCGTATGTTTGAGGGGTTGCGGGGGTATCTGTCAGGCGGAACGGCCGCGGGTTACCGGCGGGCCGTTGTCGTCGCAACGGGACTAAGCCTCGTGCCAATGCTCTCCGCTTGCATCTTCAATGAGCGCTCGCTGCTCGGGATCGAGATTCCCGAGCGCTATCGCGCCGCACAGAGCCTGCCGCCCTCGGCGCCGCCGGCGCTCGACTGGTGGCGCGGCTTTCGTTCGCGCGAGCTGACCGGCTTGATCGAGGAAGCGCAGACCGCCAATTTCGACATCGCCGCCGCAATCGCACGGATCATCCAGGCCGATGCGCAGAGCAAGATCGCCGGCGCGCCGCTGCTGCCGGAAGCCGACTTCGACGCCAGCGTGACGCGCTCGCGGCCTCCGGGCGGACCCGACCGCACCACCTATCGCGTCGCGCTCAGCGCCAGCTACGAAATCGATTTCTGGGGCAAGAACCGCGCGATCTCGCGGGCGGCGCAGGAGAACGCCATCTCCGTGCGTTTCGATCGCGACGTGGTGGCGGTGAGCACCGTGGTCAGCGTCGCGACGGCGTATTTCCTGGTGCTGTCCTCGCAGGATAGCCTGCGCATCGCCAACCAGAACGTCGAAGCCGCGAGCCGCGTGCTGACCCTGATCCAGCAGCGGCAGGAGGCTGGCACCGCCTCCGCGCTCGAAGTAGCGCAGCAGGAAACGCTGGTGGCGAGCCAGCGCGCGCAGATCCCGCTGCTCGACCAGACGTTGCGGCAGAACATCGCCACGCTGGCGCTCCTGATCGGACGCGCGCCGTCGTTCTTGCGGGTGCGCGGTGGCAGCCTCTATTCGCTCGGGATTCCCCGCGTCAGCCCGGGCCTGCCGTCGGAGCTGCTGTACCAGCGCCCCGACATCCGCTCCGCCGAGGCGCAGCTTGCCGCCGCCGACGCCAGCGTCGAGGCGGCGCGCGCGGCGTTCTTCCCGAGCATCACACTGACCGGCCAAGGCGGCTTCACGAGTACCGCGCTGCGCCTGCTGTTCCGCCCGGAATCGGCGTTCTACTCGCTGGCCGCCAATCTGGCGCAGCCGGTCTTCGACGGCTTCCGCCTGGAGGGCCAGCTGGAGCAGACGCAGGGCCGGCAGCTCGAGCTGCTCAGCCTTTATCGCAAGGCCGTCGTGTCGGGCTTCACCGACGTCGAGCAGGCGCTGATCGCGGTGCAGGATTCCGCCCAGCGGGAACGGCTCCAGCAGCAGGTGGTGGATGCCTCCCGGCGCGCCTTCAACATCGCCGAAACCCGCCTGCGCGAGGGCACGGTTGACCTGGTGACGGTTCTTATCACACAGCAGGCGCTGTTTACGGCTGAGGACAATCGCGTCGCCGCACGTCTGGCGCGTTTGCAGGCCGTGTTAAGCCTCTATCAGGCACTCGGCGGTAGTTGGCTGCCGAAGCCCGAGGTGCGGGTCACCACCCAGCAATGAGACTCAAGCCGATAGTCATCGCCCTGATCGGCCTCGCGGTCGTCACCGTGGCCGTGACCTATTGGCCGGCCGCGCAACCGACGCAGCAGCAAGGCAAGGCCGGCAAGGGCAAGCGCTTCGGCGCCCCGGCCAGCACCGATCCGGTGCCGGTGCGCGCGACGGTGGCGCGGCTCGCGGATGTGCCGGTCTATCTCGACGGCGTCGGCACCGCACGCGCGCTCAACACCGTGCTGGTGAAGCCGCAGGTCGAAGGCAAGCTGATCTCGATCTCGTTCACCGAGGGGCAGGACGTGCCGCGTGGCTACGTCCTCGCCAAGATCGATCCAGCCACTTATCAGGCGCAATACGATCAGGTGGTGGCGACCAAGGGACAGCACGAGGCGCAGCTCGCCAATGCCCGGCTGGACCTCGAACGCTATATGCGGCTCGCGGCGACCAACGCGATCAACAAGCAACAGGTCGATACCCAGCGGGCGATGGTTGCGCAGCTGGAGGCGCAGGTGCGCGCCGACCAGGCGGCGATCGACAACGCACGCGCGATCCTGTCCTACACCGACATCACCGCGCCGATCGCCGGCCGCACCGGCATCCGGCAGGTGGACGAAGGCAATATCGTGCGGCCCTCCGACACCACCGGGCTCGTCGTCATCACCGAGATCAGGCCGATCTCGGTGATGTTCAACCTGCCGCAGCAGTCGCTGCCGGAGCTCAACCGGGGCATGGCGGAAGGCCAGTTGCCGGTCGACGCCATGGGACCCGACGGCCGCACCACCGTCGACAGTGGCAAGGTCCAGGTGATCGACAATCAGGTCGATCCCACCACCGGCACGGTACGCATCAAGGCCGAATTCCCGAACGCAAATCTCCAGCTCTGGCCGGGCCAGTTCGTCAACGTGCGGCTGCTCATCGACACGCTGCGGCAGGTGGTGGTGGTTCCGACCTCGGCCGTGCAGCGCGGTCCTACCGGCACCTTCGTCTTCATCGTCGGCGAGGACTCGACCGTCAGCATCCGGCGCGTCGCGATCTCGCGGCAGGACGACGTGCGCGCGGTGATCGCCGATGGTCTCACCGCCGGCGAGCAGCTCGTGACGTCGGGGTTCGCGCGCCTGGCCGATAAGGCGCTGGTCGAGGTGACCAGCATCGAAGAAGTCGGGCAGCCGCCGGCGCTTCCGACGGTCGAGACGCAGCCACGACGCAAAGGGCGCGGCGCGAAAGGTGCGGTTAAAGGCGGGGCGGAAAAGGGCGGCGCCGACACTGTCGGGGAAAAAGGCAAGAGCCGGGCAACGGGCACGCAAGGCGCGGGGGCGAAAACGAGCGCAACGCCATGAGCACGTCCACGGGCGTGTCCGCGCCCTTCATCCATCGCCCGATCGCGACCTCGCTGCTCGGCGTCGCGGTGCTGCTGGGTGGGCTGCTTGGCTACCTGTGGCTGCCGGTGTCGTCGCTGCCGCAGGTCGACTTCCCGACCATCCAGGTGACGACGCAGCTTCCCGGCGCGAGCCCCGACGTGGTGGCCTCGCTGGTGACGGCGCCGCTGGAGCGCCAGTTCGGCCAGATCCCGTCGCTCTCGAACATGATCTCGTCGAGCTCGTTCGGGATCAGCCAGATCACGCTGCAATTCGACCTCAACCGCAACATCGACGCGGCGGCGCAGGACGTGCAGGCCGCCATCAACGCCGCCGGCTCGACGCTGCCGCGCAACCTGCCCTACCCGCCAATCTATTCGAAGGTGAATCCGGCCGACGCGCCGATCATCACCCTGGCGCTGACTTCGCCGACGATCTCGCTTCGCCAGCTTTCCGACCTGTCGGACACGGTGCTGACGCAGCGGCTGAGTGAAGTAACCGGCGTCGGCAAGGTCACCGTGCAGGGCGGGCTCAAGCCCGCGATCCGCATCCAGGCCGATCTCGCCCGGCTCGCCAATTACGGCATCGGGCTTGAGGACCTGCGCACCGTGATCGTGGCCGGCAATGTCGCCGGCCCCACCGGCTCGCTCGACGGCACGCATCAGTCCTACACCATCGCCGCCAACCAGCAGATCACCGCCGCCGATGCCTACCGCAATATCGTGGTCGCCTACCGCAACAACGCGCCGATCCTGCTCAAGGATGTCGCCGAGGTCGTCGACGGGCTCGAGAACAACAAGGTCGGCGCCTGGCACAACGGCCAGCCCGCCATCGTGGTCGACATCCAGCGCCAGCCCGGCGCCAATGTGGTCGAGACCGTGCAGCGCATCCAGCGCGAGTTGCCGCGATTGCAACGCGCGTTCCCGGCGGGCGTCGAGCTCACGGTCGTGCACGACGCCACCAACACCATCCGTGCGTCAATCCGCGACGTGCAGTCCACGCTGCTGCTCAGCGTCGCTCTGGTGATCCTGGTGGTGTTCATCTTCCTGCGGACCATCCGCGCCACCATCATCGCCGGCGTCGCGCTGCCGCTGTCTCTCATCGCCACGTTTGGCGTCATGTGGTTCTGCGGATTCTCGCTCGACAACCTCTCCTTGATGGCGCTCACCATCGGCACCGGCTTTGTCGTGGACGACGCCATCGTCATGATCGAGAACATCGTGCGCCACATGGAGGAAGGCGAAAGCCCGTTCCAGGCGGCGCTCAAAGGCGCCAGCGAGATCGGCTTCACCATCATTTCACTGACGCTCTCCCTCATTGCGGTGTTCATTCCGCTGTTGTTCATGACCGGCCTGGTCGGCCGGATGTTCCGTGAGTTTGCCCTGACGCTGACCATCGCCGTCGTGGTGTCGGCGATCGTGTCGCTATCGCTGACGCCGATGATGTGCAGCCGGATGCTGCGGCCGCATGTGGAGTCCGCCGGCAACGCCGTCACGCGGTTCTTCAACAACTCCGTCGAATGGACGGTGGGTCACTATCGCCAGACCCTGGAGTGGGTGCTGCGGCACGAGGCGCTCACGCTCCTGGTGCTGGCCGGCACCATCATCGCGACCTTCTGGCTCTACGTCGTCATTCCAAAGGGTTTCCTGCCGCAGCAGGACACCGGGCTCATCTTCGCGGTGATGGAAGGCGGCGACGAGGTGTCGTTCGCGGAGATGCAGCGGCTGCGCGCCACAGTCGAGGCCACGATCCGCAAGGACCCCGAAGTGGCGGGTGTGGTGTCGGTGGTGGGCGTCACGCCGATCAACGCCACGCCGAACGCCGCGCGTTTTGCGATCACGCTGCGGCCGCGCGACGTGCGGCGGACACCGGTGATGACGGTCATCGAGCGGCTGCAGCAGGAGGTGCTGCGCATCCCCGGCGTGATCCTGTTCTTCCAGCCGGTGCAGGACATCCAGATCGCGACCCGCATCAGCCGCGCGCAGTACCAGTACACCCTCACCGGAACCAGCGCCGAGGACGTGAGCCTGTGGGCCGACCGGCTGGCGGAGCGGCTGCAGGCCTCGCCGATCATGCGCGACGTCGCATCCGAGGCGCAGGACGAGGGTCTGCGTTTGATGGTCAATGTCGACCGCGAGCTGGCCGGCCGGCTCGGCGTCTCGCTGCAGGTCGTCAATGACACGCTCAACAGCGCCTTCGGCCAGCGCCAGATTTCGACCATCTACGCGCAATCGAACCAGTACCGCGTCATCCTCGAATCGATGCCGCAGTACCAGAGCGATCCCAATTCGCTGTCGCGGCTCTATGTACCCGGCACCGGCGGCGTGCAGGTGCCGCTGTCGGCGCTCGCGCGCTTCCAGCACACCACCGCCCCGCTGGTGATCGCGCACTACGAGCAGTTCCCGGCGGTGACCGTCAGCTTCAACCTGGCGCCGCACGCCTCGCTCAGCGACGCGGTAGCAACCATCAGCGCGGCCGAGCGCGAGCTCGGCATGCCGACCTCCGTGATCGGCAGCTATTCCGGTGACGCCGCCGAGTTTGCGCGCTCGCTCGCCGGCCAGCCGTGGCTGATCCTCGCCGCGATCATCACGATCTACATCGTGCTCGGTGTGCTCTACGAGAGTATCATCCATCCGGTCACGATCCTGTCGACGCTGCCGTCCGCCGGACTGGGCGCGCTCATGGCGCTGATGCTGCTCGGCTACGATCTCTCGGTCATCGCGCTGATCGGCATCGTGCTGCTGATGGGCATCGTGAAGAAGAACGCGATCATGATGATCGACTTCGCGCTCGATGCCGAGCGCGTGCAGGGCATGACGCCGCGCGATTCGATTGTGCAGGCGGCGATGCTGCGCTTCCGCCCGATCATGATGACGACGCTCGCCGCGCTGTTCGGCGCGATCCCGCTGGCGGTGGAGAGCGGCACCGGCTCCGAGCTGCGCAACCCATTGGGCATCACAATCATTGGCGGCCTGCTGCTCAGCCAGTTGCTCACGCTCTACACCACGCCGGTGATCTATCTGCAGATGGAGCGGCTGCGGGCGCGCTGGACCCGCCAGCGCGCGGCGACCGACGAGCCCGAGCTCCATCTGCCGGCGGCGCCGGAGCCGTCGCAGCCGCCGGCGGAGTGATGAAAATGGTTCGCCATTCGTATTTCGCGCTCGCAGCGGTGATGGAGGGCCGGACGGCTGCTGCGAATGCGGTCTGCTCCCTCCCCCCTTGTGGGGGAGGGGTGGGGAGAGGGGTAGCAACAGGTTCAGCGCTTGCGGCCACCCCCCTCCCTGTCCCTCCCCCGCAAGGGGGGAGGGAACGCTGTGGCACCAACCTTCGTCACGCGAGAAATGAAATCGCGGAACGAGGCTTTCCATGAACATCTGCGAACCCGCGATCCGGCGGCCGGTCGGGACGACGCTGCTCGCGATCGGGCTCCTACTGGTGGGCGCGGTCGCCTACCACTTCCTGCCGGTCGCCAGCATGCCCACGGTCGACTTCCCGACCATCAGCGTCAGCGCCAGCCGGCCCGGCGCCGACCCCGAGACCATGGCGCAAACGGTGGCGGCGCCGCTGGAACGGCGGCTCGGCGAGATTCCCGGCGTCAACGAAATGACGTCGCGCTCCTCCCTCGGCCTCACCCGCATCACCGTGCAGTTCGACCTCAACCGCGACATCGACGGGGCCGCGCGCGACGTGCAGGCGGCGATCAACGCCGCGCTCACCGACCTGCCCAGCGACCTGCAGTCGCGGCCGTCGTTCCGCAAATCCAATCCGTCGGCGACGCCGATCATGATCCTGGCGCTGACCTCGCGCACGGTGCAGCCCAGCGTGATGTACGACGCCGCCGACACGGTCGTCGCCCAGCGGCTCTCCCAGGTCGACGGCGTCGCCGAGGTCAGCGTCAACGGCGCCGAGCAGCCGGCGATCCGCATCCGCGTCAATCCGATTGCGCTGGCGTCGATGGGGCTGTCGATGGAGGACGTGCGCACCGCCGTCGCCAACGCCAATGCGGCCGGTCCGATCGGCACCTTCGACGGCGGTGAGCGCGCCGTCACCATCGCCACCAACGATCAGATGCGGGTGGCGTCGCACTACGAACCGCTGGTGATCCGCGCCGGCAACGGGACCGTGGTGCGGCTTTCCGCCATCGCCTCGATCGAGCCGGGCGTGCGCAACAGCCGCTCGTTCGGCTGGTTCAACCGTCAGCCCTCGATCCTCCTGGTCCTCACCAAGTCGGCCGACTCCAATGTGATCGAGACCGTGGACCGGGTGCGCGCGATGCTGCCCGAGATCCAGCGCTGGATCCCCGCCGGCGTCGAAATCCACATCCTGTCCGACCGCACCCAGACCATCCGCGCCAGCGTGTTCGACATGCAGCTCACGCTGGTGATCGCCATCGCGCTGGTGATGATGGTGGTGTTCGTGTTCCTGCGGCGCGGCGCCGCGACCCTCGCCGCCGGCGTTACCGTCCCGCTGGCGCTGGCGGGCACCTGCGCGCTGATGTGGGTGGCGGGATTCTCGATCAACAATCTGTCGCTGATGGCGCTGGTGGTCTCCGTCGGCTTCGTGGTCGACGACGCGATCGTGATGATCGAGAACTGCTTCCGCAATCTCGAAAAAGGCATGACGCCGGTGCAGGCTGCGATGGAGGGCGCACGCCAGATCGGTTTCACCGTGATCTCGATCAGCATTTCGCTGATCGCCGCCTTCATTCCATTGCTGTTCATGACCGGCGTGATCGGGCGCGTGTTCCGCGAGTTCTCGGTGACGCTCACCTTCGCCATCGCCATTTCGATGGTGGTGTCGCTGACCCTCACGCCGATGATCTGCGCGCACTTCGTGCGCAAACCGCCGAGCCCGGATGCGACCTGGTTCGACCGCGCCGTCGAGCGGACCATGGCATGGATGGTGGGGCTTTACGGGCGCAGCCTGCGCGTGGTGCTGCGGCACTGGGCGCTGACCTTGCTGGTGTTCGCGGGCACCATCGCGCTCACGGTCGGGCTCTACGTGAAGACGCCGAAGGGCTGGTTCCCGTTCGACGACACCGGCCTGATCTGGGGCTCGACCCAGGCCTCGCCGGAAACGTCGTTCCAGGCCATGTTCGAGTTGCAGCAGCAGGCGAACGACATCGTGCTGGCCGACCCTGCGATTGCCGGAGTCGGCTCGTCGATCGGGACGTCCTCATACAATTCCTCGGTCAATCGCGGCCAGCTTTTCATCAGCCTGAAGCCGTTATCGGAGCGGCGTGAAAGCGCGTGGGACGTGATCAACCGGCTGCGGCCGCAGCTCAACGCCATCCCCGGGCTGCGCGTGTTCATGTTCCCGGCGCAGGACGTGCGCACCGGCGGGCGCTCGTCCGACTCGAGCTACCAGTACACGATCTGGACTCCGGATTATCAGGAGCTGATCCGCTGGGCGCCGATCATCAACGACCGGCTGCAGAAGGTGCCGGAGCTGGTCGACGTGTCCAGCGACCGCCAGCAGGGCGGGTTGCAGGTCGATGTGCATGTCGACCGGATCGCCGCGTCGCGGCTCGGCGTGCGCGCCCAGGACATCCAGAGCGCGCTCAACAACGCGTTCGCGCAGCGCCAGGTGTCGACGCTCTACACCCAGCGCAACCAGTATCGCGTGATCCTCGAAATCGATCCGCAATACCAGCGCGACCCGATCGATCTTGCGCGCATCTATGTGCCCGGCGCGAACGGCGCGCAGGTGCCGCTCACGGCGGTGACGACCATCGAGCGCGGATTGCAGCCGCTGGTCATCAACCACCAGGGCCAATTCCCGGCGGTGACGATCAGCTTCAGCCTGGCGCCGAACGTGACCATCGAACAGGCGACGCGGGCGGTCGACCGCGCGGTTGCCGAGTTGCAAATGCCGGACACGCTACGCGCCGAGTTCCAGGGCGACGCCCGCGCCTACCGCCAATCGATCGGCGCGCAGCCGCTCTTGATCCTGGCCGCGCTGTTCGCCGTGTATATCGTGCTCGGCGTGCTCTACGAGAGCCTCGCGCATCCACTGACGATCATCTCGACGCTGCCGTCGGCCGGGCTCGGTGCTCTGCTGGCCTTGCAGCTGTTCCAGACCGAGCTGTCGCTGATCGCTTTCATCGGAATCATCCTGCTGATCGGCATCGTGAAGAAGAACGGCATCATCATGGTCGACTTCGCGCTCGAGGGCGAGCGCCACCGCGGGCTCGAACCGGAACAGGCGATCTTCGAGGCCTGCATGGAGCGCTTCCGGCCGATCCTGATGACCACCATGGCGGCGCTGCTGGGCGCGCTGCCGCTGGTGTTGGGAAGCGGTCCCGGCTCCGAGATGCGCCGGCCGCTCGGCATCACCATCGTCGGCGGGCTGATCGTGTCGCAGATGCTCACGCTCTATACGACACCGGTGATCTATCTGCTGCTCGACCGGCTGCACCGGAGGCTGTGGGGCGCGCGCCAGCACCGCGAGCCGGGGCAGATGGTGCGCACGGCGGCGCGCGCGCTGCGGCCGTAGCGGCCTACTTGCCCCTGCCCTGCTTCACGACGATCTCGTCGTAGAGCTTCGTCCAGCGGTCGCCCTGGTCGAGGATCTGGGCGGGATCGATGACGCTGAACGGGACGTCGAGCGGCCGCACCTTCATGTTAGTCGGGGTGAAATCGCGCGTGACCAAGAGCTGCTGCGCCTCATACAGCATGAAATCGAGGAACAGCACCGCGGCGTGCGGATGCGGCGCCCGACGCATCACGCCGGTGCCGAGAAAACGCGCGAAGCCGGGCGGGATCACGTACCAGTCGAGCGGCGCGCCCGCGTTCTTCAACTGCTCCGCCTTGTAGTGATAGAGCGTGAGCGCGAACTGAACCTCGCCGCTGACCACGAGATTGGCGAGCAGGGTGTGGCCCTTGCGCACCGATACGCCGTTGATCCGCACCATGTCACGGAACAGCTTGACGACCTTCTCTTCGCCGAGCGCATTGGCGAGCGCGCCGAACCAGACGGCGTCGTCGGATTCGATCCCGAGCCGCCCCTTCCAGCGCGGATCGGCGAAGTCCTCATAGGACTTCGGGATCTCGTCCTTGCGGACCAGCTTGGTGTTGTAGCCGGCGGAGATGATGTTGAGCCGGTCGCCGACCCATTCGCGGTGCGGGCGCAGCGCCGCCGGCACGATGTCGGCAAGGTGCGGCGAGCGCACCTCCTGCAGCATGCCCTCGCGATGCAGCGACTCCATCTCGGCGGCGCTGGTCTCGATGGCGTCGACCTCGTGGCGGCTTGCGCGCTGCTCGATCAGGGTGCGGCGCAGGATGCTCTCGGAGCTCGCACGCCAGAACTGCATCCTCACGCCGTATTTCTTTTCGAAGGCGGCGATCAGGACGCGCATGTCGTCGGTGGTCACCGACGAATAGACCGTCAGCACACCCTCCTTCTTGGCGCCGGCGATCAGCCGCTCGGTGCGGTCGGGCCCGGAATACGTCGCGAGCTCGGCCAGCGTCGAGGATTGCGCGGCGGCCGGACCGCACAGCGCCAGCACATACAACATCGCTTGCAATGCAAGCGCGACCGCAATCGGCATGGCGTCCTCCCCGAGGACATGCGGCAGGTTGACCCTGCGTCGTTCACGGGAGGATGGGCTGGTGGATGTGGGTTTGCAAGCAGCCTCAAATGAAATCACGCCACGAGGCGCCGCGAATAATTGTGCCCTCTCCCCTTGAGGGAGAGGGCATGAAGGAGATTCCGCGAAACGAATTGGGTGAGGGATTGTGGTCCACGTGGCGCCTTACCCCTCACCCATTTTTTAATGCCGAACGTCTGAGCTGCCCTCTCCCTCAAGGAGAGAGGGCACAGCAACTGGCGCCGAAGTTAATTCGGCTACGCCGCCGCATCCTGCTTCGGCGGCAGGTCCGCAAGCTCCTGCGCATAAGCCTGGTCCATGCGCGGCTGCAAGCCGTGCTTGGCCATCTCGTCCGAGAAGATCTTGCGGATCTCCGGCTTCTCGTCGGCGTAGTCGATCTGGTCGCCGCCGATGCGCCGGCTGATCCAGGCCTTGGGCACGCCCTGCGCGTTGCGGATCGACACCACCTCGTGCTTGAGCGCGAGATAGCGCGCCGGCGTGGTGCCCGAGTTGAAGTGCTGGTGGAACCACATGTTCGGCGGCACGATCAGCGTGCCGACTTCCCAGTCGTAGCGCTTGGGCTCCTCGCCCTCCGGCCACATCAGCGAATAGCCCTCGCCGGAGAGGATGATGACGTAGGCGCCCGGTCCGTGCGCATGGCCCTTCTTGTAGGTGCCGATCGGGAACTGCGAGATGTGGCTGTTCATCGAGCCCTTGGCCATGGTGAAGCGGATGTGGCCGCCGCCGGCGCCGCGTTCCTTGGCGGTGATCAGCGGCAGGTTGATCGCGTCCGCCACGAAATTGGTCTTGAGCAGGAATCCCTCCTGCTCGCCCTTGGCGCTGAAGTAGTCGGGCTCGCCATTGAAGCGGTTCTTGAAATCGTGGTCGCAGCCGAAGATGAAGTCGAGGTCCTCGTAGAGGTTGATCACCGGCGGGGCGTTGGTGACACCGACATAGCGCGCCGTCTCGCGGCCGGAGCCGTTGAAGTGCTGGTGCCAGCAATTGAGCGGGATCGAGAACAGCGAGCCCGCCTTCCACTCGAAGGTGATGCGCTTGCCCTCGTTGTTCCACACCGTGGTGGAGCCGCGGCCTTCGAGGATCAGGATCATCTCCTCGTAGAGCTGCCGGTGCGGCTCGAGCTTCTTGCCGGCCGGAATCTCCATGACATAGCTGTCGTTGGAGACGCGCGAGGCGTCGTGATTGACGAACACCGCATTGCCGCCGCGCCGCGCCCAGGGCTTCAGGTCGACCGTGCGGAGGTTGCGCACATAGAGCGCCGGGATGATGTCGAGGCCTTCGGCCTTGATCCAGCGGGTATAGGGCGTCTCCTTCTCGGTCGCGAATTTTTTCGCCAGTTCTTCGGAGGCGAGAGCGTTTTTGGCCATTCCATGCTCCTTGCAGTGTCTTAACGTTTCATCTCGACTTTGGTTTGAGCATGATCGCCAGGATCATGCTCTCCGCTAGTCCGCGCCGCGCGGGGCGGCGTCGGTGCGGATGGCGACACATTTCTCGGCCCGCATGCGCACAAAGATCGGGTCTCCGGTCGGAGTGCGCAGCGAGGGGTGCGACCGCGCTTGCAGCACAACATCGCCCACCTTGACGTGAAAATCCAGATATTCCCCAAGGAAATCCTTGGCATGCACGGTCGCCCGGATGACGTTGTCGTCGGCCTCGGGCTTGAGTTCCTGTTCGGACAATTCCAGGTCTTCGGGCCGGACCGATATCACCACCGCGGCATCGCGGACGACACCGTGGGCGGCATTGACCGTCAGCTCACCGATCGCGGTCCTGACCCGGCAGCGGCCGGTGCCGTCGTCGACCGCGGTCACGGTGCCGCCGACGAAATTGGTCTGGCCGACGAAATCGGCGACGAACTGGTTGGCGGGCTGCTCGTAGATCTGGCGCGGCGTGCCGATCTGCACGATGAAGCCGTCGTTCATCACCGCGATCTCGTGCGAGAGCGCCAGCGCCTCGCTCTGGTCGTGGGTGACGTAGACGGTGGTGAGGTTGAACTCGCGCTGGAGCCGCTTGAGCTCGGTGCGCATGGCATCGCGCAGCTTGGCGTCGAGATTGGACAAGGGCTCGTCGAGCAGGAGGAGCTGCGGCTCCATCACCAGCGCGCGCGCGAGCGCGAGCCGCTGCTGCTGGCCGCCGGAAAGCTTCGTGGCCTCGCGGTCAACCAGATGATCGAGCTGCACCGCCGTGAGCACCCGCATCACCTTGTCCCGGATCTCGCGCTTGTGGAGCTTGCGCACCTCCAGCGGGAAGGCGACGTTCTGGAACACGTTCATGTGCGGCCAGATCGCGTAGGACTGGAACACCATGCCGAAATTGCGCTTGTTCGGCGCGACGAAGATGCCGCGGCTCGACGAATAGACCGCGCGCCCGGCGACCTCGATCTCGCCGGCGGTTGGCCGTTCGAGCCCGGCGATCGAGCGCAGCGTCGTGGTCTTGCCGCAGCCCGAGGGCCCGAGCAGCGTGAACAGCTTGCCCTCCGGCACCTCGAAGGCGACGTTCTGCGCGGCCTTGACCACGGTGCCATGCTCGCTGGCATATTCGGTGTAGAGCGATTTCACACTGAGCACGGCCGTTCCCCCTACCTTTCGGCGATCCCAAAACGCCGGCCGACGACCTGCGCGATCATCACCAGCACGAACAAGAGCAGGATCAGCATCACGCCGAGCGCGGACAATTCCACGTACTGCCCGTTCTGCCACAGCTCCCAGATCATGATCGATACCACCTCGTTGCCGGGGCTGTAGAGCAGGATCGAGCTCGACAGTTCGCGGATCGACACGATCACGACATAGATGAAGCCCGCGAGCAGGCCCGGCTTGAGCAGCGGCAACACGATGCGGCGGAAGTTCATGCTCCAGGACGCGCCGCTCATCGCGGCGGACTCCTCGAGCTCCTTGTGGATCTGCATCATCGAGGTCGAAACATAGCGCATTCCATACGGCAGGAAGCGCGTCACATAGGCCACCAGCATGATCCAGATCGTGTTGTAGATGCCGATGTCGATGTAGAGATAGCAGATCATGATCGCCAGCCCGAGCACGATGCCGGGGAACACCAGCGGCATCGACGCCAGGCTGTCGAGCAGCCAGCGCCCGGGAATCTTGGTGCGCACCACCACCCAGGAAATCACCGCGGCGACGATGATGATGGTGCTGGCGCAGGTCAGCGACAGGAACAGGCTGTTGCGCACCGTGGTCCAGAAGCCGGGATAGTCGAGCACTGCGCGGTAGTTGTCGAACGAGAGCCGGCTCAGCGCCTCCCAGGACGGCGCGCTGTAATATTTCTGCAGCGACGTCCACACCAGCACCAGGAACGGCAGCAGCACGATGACGACGAAGTAGATCACGAACAGCGCCGCCGCGAACCAGCGCCAGCGGCCGAGGTCGATGGTGCGCGGGCGGAAGCCCTTGCCGGTGACGGTCGAGAAGCGCGAGCTTTGATACGACAGCCGCGACTGCAGATAGATGCCGAAGCAGCACAGCACCAGCAGCGTGATCGCATAGGACGACGCGAGCCCGATCTGGCTCGGGTACTGGTGGATCGCCTGGAAGATCGCCGAGGTGTAGACATGGATGCCGACCGGCAGCCCAAGCAGCGCCGGCACCTCGAACGATTCGACCGCGCGCACGAACAGGATCAGCAGCGACCCCAGCACCGCTGGCCAGGCGAGCCTGAAGGTGATGCGATAGGCGATCTGCAGGATCGAGGCGCCGCTCATCTGCGCGGATTCCTCGAGCGAGGGGTCCATGGAGCGGAACGCCGCGGTCATCAGCAGGAACGCGATCGGGGAATAGTGCAACCCGTCGACCCAGATCATCCCGGCCATGGTGTAGATGTTGAAGAACACGGCGTCGGTGCCGAACAGCCATTGCAGCGTGACATTGAGGAGCCCGATCTTCGGACTCGCCAGCAGCATCCACGCCACCGTGAACAGGATGCCGGGAATCACCAGCGGGATGATCGAGAGCGCGAAGAACAGCTTCTTGAACGGCGTGTTGGTGCGCTCGTTCATCCAGGCAAGCGCGGTGCCGACCAGCAGCGCGAACGCCGCGGTGCCGGTCGCGAACACCACCGAATTGAGGAACAGCCCGAAGGTCTCGCCGGTGAAATAGGCGGTGCGGAAGTTGTCGAGCGTGAACTCCGCCGGCCGCGCCGCCGTGTGCGGCGTGAGGAAGCTTTGCCAGACCAGGAAGCTGAGCGGAACGATCGCAAGCCACACCACCAGCGCGACCGGGACGCCGATTAGGATCCACCGCGAATCAAATCGCCAGCGCGCGGACTCCGCGTGCGGCAGCGTCCCCAGTCGGCCGACGGCTTCGGTCATGCTCGGCCGTCGTTACTGTGGTTTCCCCCACCTGTCCCGGGCTTGCCCGGGTCGCCTCTTTTGGCGCGCAAGTCGGGCAGGCCCGAATTGCGGCGGGAGAAAGCTTCATCGATCGCCGTTCGTGGAAATATCGTCCTGCCCTCTCCCGCAAGCGGAGATGGCGCAATAACGAGCGCCTTGCGCGCTGCCAGCATTGAACGCCAATCCTGCCCTAGCCGCACTTATCCGTGCGAATGCTTCGTATCGTGTTTATGATCGTGGCCATGGTGATGATCATGCTGATGGCCATGATGGTGGCGATCATGTCCGTGCGCGTGGTCGTGACTGTGATCGTGATCATGGTCGTGGTGATGGATGCGCTGGGGACGGCCGACCTGCGCGTTCTCGCTGAACACCAGCGACTTGATGGTGACCGGCACGGTGTATGACGGCATCCGGATGCGGCCGAGATCGATGTAATCGAAGTCGCGCAGCATGACGCCGTCGATCGCCAGAATTTCGCTCTCGACCAGAAGCTCCTCGCGCAGGATCGCACCCAGCGTCTGCGCGATGTCGCCGTCGAGCATGATGTAGACCGGCTTGCGGTGCTCGATGGTGTTCTTGAGGCCGTGGCGGATGCCTTCCGCGAAAGCCGAGATCCGCTCATAGGCCGGCAGGCCCTGCCACTTGAGCGCCAGCGCCACCTCGCCCTCGCCTTCGATCAGGTCGAAGGCGGTGAAGTGAGCGCGGATCGACGCCGCCAGCTTGGCGGCGTCGATGGTCTCCTCGCATTCGAACGGCGGCTGCAGCACTTGCAGGTTCCGTCGCGGCAAGAGTTCGCCCGGCTTGGAAATATAGCTGGTGTTGCCGGACAGCTGGACGCTGTATTCCGACGCACCCAGCGCGGTGGCGCGGATGCATTCGACCGCGGGCAGGAGCGGCCACGGCAGTTTGCCGGCGTCGACGCGGCGGCGGATCGCCTGCCCGAGCCGGCGGCCCATGTCGCCGAAGTCGCGGGTTTCGCGGCCGTAGACATATTCCCCGACGCCGCCGGAGAACAGCATGCCGTCGATGCGGCCGAAATCGAGGATCGGGTCGGTGAGGTAGAGATGCTCGACCGCCGGCGGCATCGGCCGCTGCGTGAGCGCGGCCACGAGCTCGTCGGCCATGGTCTCCGCGACGGCGTCGAGCAGCTTCGGATCGATCACATCGCCCTTGTGCCAGTCGAAGCCCGCCTGCCGCGCATGATAGCGGCCGGCCGGATCGAGCCGGACGATGTTGCCCTTCTCGTCGACCACCTGCAGGCGGCCGCCGATGTGCACCGCCGCGGTCGCGGTCACGAATCCCTTCTCGACCACGGCGAGCTTGGTGGTGCCGCCGCCGATGTCGATGTTGAGGATGCGCTTGCCGCCGTCGTGCGACGCCTTCGACGCGCCGGACCCGTAGGCGGCCAGCATCAACTCCATGTGATGGCCGGCGGTGGCGCAGACGAAATCGCCGCCCTGCTCCGAAAGGAGCTTCGCAATGCCTTCGGCGTTCTCGCGGCGCAACGCCTCGCCGGTGAGGATCACCGCACCGGTGTCGATCTTGTCGGGATCGAGCCCGGCGGCCCGATAGGCATCGTCGATGATGCGCTTGAGGCCCTCGTCGTCGATGCGCTCCTCGCTGGCGTAGGGCGTCAACGCGACTGGCGACTGGTAGAGCGTCTCGCGCGAGACGACATAATAGCGGCTGGTGAGATCCTCGCCGTACCGGCGTAAATTGATGCGCGAAAAGATCACCTGCGTGCCGGCCGAGCCGATGTCGATGCCGACGCTCACCAGCGTGACGTGGTCCTGGAGCCAGATGGGATTTTCTTCCAGCGGACCGTCGTCGTCGAACTCGAAATGGTCGTGGTCGTGGTCGTAATCGGCGCCGGCTTCGTGCTGGTGGATGACGTTGGTGCCGAGAAGGTGGTCGCCCAGACTGTGCGGGTCTTTTTTGTCGTCACCGTCGGCCATCGAACATTCACTCCTTTGGGCACCAAGCCTGCCTGCCACGACGCCCGCCGGGGACGGCTGTCTGGTCCGGTCGCAGGGGTTTTCAGATCGGCCCCTTCTATAGGGGAGCCGCCGCGGCGCCGCAAACGGCCACCTTCTCGTCATTCCGGGGCGACGCGAAGCGGCGAGCCCGGAATTTATACTCCGCAGCCGTGGCTATGGATTTCCGGGCTCCGGCTTTCGGCCGGCCTCGGAATGACGATGCCTGCCGTGCAGCCCCTCGCATTGACACGCTTCCGGCGGCCGGTAGGGTCGAGCCACACCAGGCAGGATTGGATAGCACCCGTGAGCAGCACCGACACGTCCAAGGAAATGACCGCCGAAGCCTATCTCGCCCGGCTCGGCGAGCGTGGCATCGATTATGTGTTCGCCAATGCGGGAACCGATTTCGCGCCGATCGTGGAAGGCATTTCCCGTAACACCGGCAATGTGAAGTTTCCGAAATTCATCACGGTGCCGCACGAGAACGTCGCGATGGCGATGGCGCACGGCTACTACCGCACCTGCGGCAAGCCGGCGGCGGTGATGGTGCATGTCACGGTCGGCACCGCAAACGCGATCTGCGGTTTGATGAACGCCGCGCGTGACAACGTGCCGCTGCTGCTGGCCGCCGGACGCACGCCGATCACCGAGACCGGCCACATCGCCTCGCGCAACCGCTCCATCCATTGGGGCCAGGAGTCGTTCGACCAGGGCGGCATGGTGCGCGAATTCGTGAAATGGGACTACGAGCTGCGCGACGGCCAGCCGGTCGACGCGGTGGTGGATCGCGCGCTCGACATCATGATGAGCGAGCCGCGCGGCCCGGTCTATCTGACGCTGCCGCGCGAAGTCCTGGCCAATCCGGCGACCCATGCGCGCCGCGACACCATCCGCCCGCTCGGCGTCGCCGCGCCGGAGCCGGCGCGCCGTGTCATCGCGGAAGCGGCGGCGATGATCGCCAGGGCCGAATTCCCGCTGATCGTGACCTCGACGGTCGGGCGCGACCCGGCGGCGGTGGTGGAGCTTGGCAAGCTCGCCGACGAATTCACGATCCCGGTGGTGCAGAGCGAGGCGCGCGACTTCAACCTGCCGACCGACCACGCCATGCACCTCGGCTTCGAGGCCGGCGCATGGGTGAAGAAGGCCGACGTCGTGATCGTGCTCGACAGCGTGATCCCGTGGATTCCCGCGAGCGGGGGTCCGCGGCGCGACGCCAAGATCATCAACATCTCGTCCGACCCGCTCACCACCCGCTATCCGTTCAAGGAGATCGAGGCCGACCTGCTGGTGCAGGGCGATCCCTGCGCGGCGCTGCGGCTGTTGCGCGAGGCGCTCGGCGCCAACGCCAAAGCGAAGAACGGCGCCGCCGATGCGCGCCGCAAAGTCGTGACCACTGCCCGCGAAGAAAATGCGGCCAAGCGCAAGAAGCTGATCGAGACCGTCAAGGACCAGTCGCCGGTTCACCTCGCCTACCTCGCCCACTGCCTCAACCAGGTGAAGCGCAAGGACGCGATCGTGATCTCGGAGCTCGGCGTTCCACTGCCGGCGCTCGATATGACGCAGCCGCGCTCCTACATGGGCAACCTGCTCTCGGGCGGGCTCGGCTTCGGCCTCGGCGCGGCGCTCGGCGCCAAGCTCGCGGCGCCGGAGCGCGACGTCATTACCACGGTCGGCGACGGCTCTTACATGTTCGGCAATCCGCTGCCCTATCATTATGTCGGGCGTTCCGAGAGCCTGCCGACGCTGACCATCATCGCCAACAACGCGATGTGGGGCGCGGTGCGGCAATCCACCCTCGACGTCTATCCCGACGGCAAGGCGGCGAAGGCCAACATCATGCCGCTCACCGAGCTGCGCCCCTCGCCCGATTTCGAGAGGGTGGTGGAGAGCTGCGGCGGCTACGGCGAGAAGGTGGAGACCGCCGACACGGTGCTGCCGGCGCTCGAGCGCGCGCTCGACAAGGTGCGCTCGGGCACGCCAGCGACGCTCAACGTGATGACGCAGGCCCGGCGCTAGCGTTTCGACAAGGCCTGCTTCGCGCGTCGCGTCGTAGCGGCGATCGCGTTCGCCTTTGACGTTCGCACGACGGTCGCGTTCGGCTTTGACCGCAGCATGCAGAAGCTCGCGACCGCCTCGGCGACCGCTTCCGTGATCAGCACGCGGCGCTCGGGAGCGAGCAACTTCAACTCCTCGTCGCGATGGATGATCGAGCCGGCCTCGAGCAGGACGGCAGGCATGCGCGTCATCCGCAGCACCACGAGCTGGTCGAAACGGTAGACGCCGGCGTCGGCGTCCACGAGAACGCGCCGCCGGTTCCCCATGAACGGCTCGACATAGTGCGGCGTGTATTGCAGGCCGCGTGTCTTCATTTCGCGACCGAGGAGCTGCCCGAACAAGAGGCTGCCGGCGCGATCGGCGTTGTCGTTCGAAATGAAAATGGAATGCCCCGGGAAGCGGTCGCTGAAGTCGTACTTCTTGTCCTCGAACTCCCATCTCTCCTTGAACTGCTTTGGCACGGAGTCGTGGTGGATCGACAGAAACAGATCGGCCGCCATTTTGTTGGCGCGTTCGACGCGCTTGAGCAACCCGCTGCGCTTAGGATCTTCCGTGATCAGCAGGGTGGTGTTGGCGAAGCCTTGGTCGAGCAAGGCCTGCACGATTTGCGTCGCGAGACGCAGATTGAACTCGTATTCGGATGCGCCGCGGGCGCTGCGCGCGCCGCCCTCCTTGGCCGAATGACCGACGTCGACAACGACATGAAAGCTCGCACGGTCGCAGGTGGCTTGCACCGCCCTGCGCGCAGGTGCGGCGGCCTGGCCCCAGGCATGCGGGAAGAAGCCGCAAACGATCAGAGCAAACAAGACGGCAGCCACTGCCCTGGCGCCATGGACGGGCCCGGGTAGGATGAGCTCAACTCTGCTGCGCCCGCTTGATGTCTTGCGTGATGACACCAGACCACCCCTCAGGAGCCCTTTGCGGATTACCACGCTGGCCATGCCTCCGGCAACCTGATGTGGAGGCGCCGGGCCAAGGTTACGGTTTTCCGTTACCCACAACATTCGAGATTTGTTAACTGGCGACGACAAGACACTCTAGCTTCCCATCGCTCAGCGCTAGGAATGAAAAGTGCGTTGTTCACGTCCCTCACCGCTTCGGCACGTTGCGCATGTAGTCGTTGATGTATTTGCGCATCTCCGGCGAGGCGACCAGCATGGCGCGGACCCGGTTACTCATGTCGGGCGCGGTCGGATAGTCCGGCACGAACTGGATGACCTTCATCGCCTCGGCGGCAAAATCCTTGTCGTTGTTCAGCCGATCGATCGCCCGGCTGAGCGCGTCGTAGGCGGCGCGCGGCGCGCCCGGCGGCAACACGATCAGCCGCTGCAGCGTCGAGTTGATCTCGAACAGCGTCTTGTAGGCGTCCCAGAGCGGGCCGGACGGCTTTGTGCCTTTGATCTGCCGGTGGAGCTGCGGCAGCGTCGGGACCGACAGTCCCTCCATCTGCTTCTGCGGTTCCGGATTGTCGCCCTCGTGGATGTCGTCCCACCACACCGGGATCGCCTGCCCGTTGTCCACCAGCGATGGCACCACCACGGCGCGGTAGCTCGGCGGCGATTCCGAGAACATGTTGATCTCGCCGCGCTGCAGCGCGAGCCGCGCCGGCGGCGACGAGCGGTAGCCAGTGACGTATTTGAACGGCACGCCCAGCATGTCGAGGCCGAGCCGCAGACGCAGGTCCTTCGACGTGTCGATGCTGAGCCCGCCGGCGATGAGGCCTTGCGCCTTCACGATGTCGGCCGGCGTGCGCATTCCCGGCGCCACGTCGGTGCGCACGAAATGCACGGTGGTGCCGGGCTGGTAGGCGACGAACTCGTAAGACTTGAAGTCGACGCGCCAGCGTTCCGGCTCGCTGACGTAGATCCAAGACGTGCCGCTGAGGTAGCCCATCACGGTACCGTCCTTGGGCGCGACCTCGCCGAGAAATTGCGCGCCGACCACGCCGCCGGCGCCGTCCATGTTCTGCGAGATCACCTGCGGAACGCCGTCGATGTGCTTGGCGAGATGCTTGGCGAACAGGCGGCCTTCGATGTCGGTCGGTCCGCCGGCCGCGAAGTTGATCAGCACCGTCAGCCGCTTGCCTTTGTAATAGGGCTCCTGCGCGGCGGCGCCGGGAACACCGAGCGCGAGCGAGGCGGTCGTGCAGAGCAAAACCAGCGCGGCGCGTGTCATGGCGTCCTCCGGCGTCTTGCTTGATTATGACGACGATACGCCTGCCACGGCAACGCCGACAAGGCGGCGGCAAGGGCGGTAGTGACGCAGCGAGCACAGTCCGCGTATCCCGGCCGAGTGCGCAGCGCGAGAGCCGGGACCCAGCATCAATTCAAAAAGAAATTTCGCGCTTCGCAACTCTTGCGCTGGGTCCCGGGTCTCGTTCCGCTCCGCTCCACTTGCCCGGGACAGGAAAACCATCACTTCTTCGGAACGTTGCGGGTGTAGGCGTTGATGTAGTCGCGCATTTGCGGCGAGACCACCATGACCTTGCTCACCTGCTCGCTCAGGTCCGGTGCGGTCTCATATTCCGGCACATATTCCACGACCTTCTTCAACTCGGCGGCGAACTCCTTGTCGTGCGCAAGGCGCTCGACCGCCCGGCGCAAGGCATCGATCGCCTCACGCGGCGCACCCGGCGGCAGCGCCACCAGCCGCAGCAGCGAATTGTTCATCTCGTAGAGCGTGCGATAGGCGTCCCAATACGGGCCGGACGGCATCGCGCCCTTGAGCTTCCTGTAAAGCTGCGGGAACGACGGGATCGTCAAACCTTCCAACTGCCCCGACGGCGCCGGCGGGTCGGCAACCTCGTCGTACCACACCGGGATCGCGATGCCGCTCGTGATCAGCTGCGGCACCACCACGGAACGATAGCTCGGCGGCAATTCCGCGAACATGTGAATCTCGCCGCGCTGCAATGCGAGCCGCGCCGGCGGCGACGAACGATAGCCGGTGACGTATTGATGCGGCACGCCCAGCATGTCGAGCCCAAGACGCATGCGCAGATCCTTCGACGTATCCGCGGAAAGCCCGCCGCCGATCAGACCCTGCGCCTTCACGATGTCTTCCGGTGTCCTGATGCCGGGCGCCACGTCGGTACGCACGAAATGGATGGTCGTCGACGGGCTCCGTGCAATGAATTCATAACTTGCGGAAGTCGACACGCCAGCGCGCGGGATCGCTGGCATAGATCCAGGCGGTGCCGGTGAGTGCGCCGAGCACGGTGCCGTCCTTGGCCGCCACCTCGCCCAGATACTGCGCGCCGATCAGGCCGCCGGCGCCGTCCATGTTCTGGATGACGAGGTTCGGCGCGCCATCGATGTGCTTGACCAGATGCTTGGCGAAAATCCGGCTCTCGATGTCGGCCGGCCCGCCGGCGGCGAAGTTGATCAACACCGAAATCCGCTTGCCCTTGTAATAGGGCTGCTGCGCGGCCGCCGCGGTCACGCCCAGGCTCACGGCGGCGCAGATGGCGGCGAACGCGACATGCGCGCGGTTCATGGGCGTGTCCTCTCTTGCTTGTCGTAACGATAGCCGCCATACCGGCGACGGCACAAGGCGACGGAAGCGCGCGGAGCAAGAGTGCGGAGGGAGATCATGGAAGGGCTGCTGCGTTGGCTCACCCGCACGCCGGTGCAGACCTTTCTCCTGTGTCCGCTGGTCGTGATCGCGTTCGAATTCGTGTGGCACGGCGGCCGACCGGTGTTCGTGCCGTGGGGTCTGCTGCTCATGGCCTGGGGCTATCTGCAATACAAGCTGGTCGGCGGCTTTCGCCATCCGCGCGCCGGTGGCACGTCGGGCATGGATGTGCCGCCCGACCGTATCATCGACTACGGGCCCTACCGTTTCACGCGCAACCCGATGTATCTCGGACATCTGATCTTCCTGACCGGCCTCGCGATCACGTTCTGGTCGTGGTTCGCGCTGATCCTGCTGGCCGCACGTGCGGTCTGGTTCCATTTGCGCGTGCTGCAGGACGAGAGCCGCCTGCGCGAGATCTTCGGCGCCGACTACGACGCCTATCGCGCCCGCGTGAAGCGGTGGATACCGTACGTCCTTTGACATGGGTCCGGGGAGGGAAAGCCATGCCCAAGCTGATCGCAGCAGTCTTGGCCACGTTGATCATCTCGATCCCTTGCGGCGCAAACGCCACCGAGATGAGGGTCCTTATCACGACCGCGATGAAGGCTGCGATCGACGATCTCAGCCCAGCCTTTGAGGCGGCGGCCGGTCACAGGCTGCGCATCACCTACGGCCCGTCGGGCGCGCTGGCGAAGCTGATCGCCGCTGGCGAGCCCGCCGATTTGGTGATCCTGGCCGGCGGAATCGACGATCTCATCAAACAGGGCAAGGTTGCCGCCGACAGCCGCCGCGACATTGCCCGCGTGCGTATCGGCGTCGCGGTCCGCAAGGGCGCGCCAAGGCCCGCCATCGGCACGGTCGACACCTTCCGGGACGCGCTGCTCAAGGCCAAGTCCGTCGCCTATGTCGATCCCGCGGCCGGCGGCGCGAGCGGAATCTATCTCGCCAAGATGCTGGAGCGGCTCGGCATCCTGGCGGAGGTCAACGCCAAGGCGCGGCTCGCACGCGGCGGCACCGAGGACATGGTGAGCATGATCGTCGCGCGTGGCGACGCCGAGATCGGGCTGCAGCAGATCTCCGAGATCATGTCGGTCGCCGGCGTCGACCTGGTCGGCCCGCTGCCCGATGAGTTGCAGACCGTGACGGTGTATACCGCCGGCGTGCCCGGCAACGCGAAGGAAGCGGCGGGCGCCCGTGCGCTGATTGCGTTCCTGACAACGCCCGCCGCTGCCGCGGTTTACAAGACCAAGGGGCTTGACCCGGGCTGATCCTGGGACGCCGCACGGGCGAGCGCTAGCGGTTCGCCTTCTTCACATAGTCCGCGATGAAGGCCCGCATCTGCGGCGAGACCGTCAGCGCGGTGCGAACCTCGTGATTGGTATTGGGCCCGGTCGCGTATTCCGGCACGAAGCCGATCGTCCGCATCGCATCGGCGGCATAGACCTGATCTTAATTCATCCGCACCAGCGCATCCCGCAAGGCATCCACCGCCGGCTGCGGCGCGGCGGGCGGCAGTGCCAGAATGCGGATCATGGTGCCGCTGATGGTCCTGATGGTCTTGAAGGCGTCCCACAACGGACCGGCCGGCGGTTTCCCCTTTACGGTCTGAAACACCTCGTTGAACGGGGCGATGGCAAGATCGGCGACCGGCTTCGCGGCGATTCCATCGCGCTCCAACTCGTGCCAGACCGGAATCGCCAACCCCTCCTTGACGATGCCGGGGTGCACCACCGCGCGATAGCTCGGCGGCAACTCCGAATAGAAATTGATCTCGCCCTGCTGCAGCGCCAGCCGCGCATGCGCGCTGCTGCGATAGCTAGTGACGTGCCGGTGCGGGATCTCGAGCAGATCGAGCGCGAGCCGGATCGCCAGGTCCTTGGCGTTGTCCGGACCGAGCCCGCCGGAAATCAGCCCCTTCACCTTGACGATGTCGGTCGCGACCCTGATGCCCGGCGGCACGTCGGTGCGGACAAAAGCAACCGTGGTGCTGGTCTGGTAGCCGAGGAACTCATAGGTGTTGAAATCGACGCGGAAGCGCTCGGGATCGTTGGCCCACCGCCAGGCGACGCCGGTGAGATGGCCCATCATGGTGCCATCCCTGGGCGCGAGCTCGCCCAGATACGTCGTCCCGACCAAGCCGCCGGCGCCGTCGACGTTCTGCGCGATGACGTTCGGATTGCCGTCGATGTGCCTGCCGATATGGCGGGCAAACAGCCGGCCTTCGATGTCGGCGGGGCCGCCGGCGCCGTAGTTGATCAGCACCGAAAGCCGCTTGCCCTTATAGAACGGTTCGTTCGCCTCGACGCCAGTCGCCAGTATCACGACAGCGAACGCCGCCATTGCGATCCTGATCTTCACGGCGAAATGCCCTCCCCGATCACGCCTCACTTTGGCGGGTTCTTGATGTAGTCGGTCACGAACGCCCTGATCTCCGGGCGCACCACCAAGGTGCGGCGGACCCGCGCGTTGAGGTCGCCACCGGTGACGTAGTGCGGGACGAACTGCAGCGATTTCTGCGCCTCATTGGCGAACTCGGCGTCGCCGTTGAGCCGCTCGATCGCGCGCCGCAATGCGTCGACCGCGGCCGCCGGCACGCCGGGCGGCAGAACCACGGTGCGAAGCATCGCGGAATCGACCGCGAGATTGGTGCGGTAGATGTCCCAGAGCCGGCCCGACGGCGCCGTGCCCTTGGCCTTGCGGTAGAACTCGGGAAAGCCCGGCACCCCTTGGCTCTCCATCTGATTGAAGCGCGCGAAGTTGTTGCCGTTGTAGATCGGGTCGTACCAGACCGCGATCGCCTCACCGTTCTTCACCAGCGATGGCTCGACCACACCGAAATAGCTCGGCGAGGATTCCGAGAAGAAATTGATCTCGCCGCGCTGCAGCGCGAGCCGGGCCGGCGCGCTCGAACGAAAGCCGGTGACGTATTGGTACGGCAGGCCGAGCATGTCGAGCGTCAGCCGGATCAGAAGGTCCTTCGAGGAATCCGCGGCAAGACCACCGGCGACGAGACCGGTCGCCCGCATGAGGCTGGCGCCGTCCTTCATGCCGGGCGGCGTGTCGGCGCGCATGTAGTAGACGACGTTCACCGGCTGGTAGGCGACGAATTCGTAAGTGCCGAAGTCGACCCGATAGGTGGCGGGGTCGATCACGTAGTTCCAGGCCGCGGCGGTGAGATACCCCGCCATGGTGCCGTCGCGCGGACCAAGCTCGCCGAGATAATTGGTGCCGACGAGACCGCCGGCGCCGTCGCGGTTCTGCACGATGATGTTGGGCGCGCCGTCGATGTGCTTGCCGAAATGCTTGGCGAACAACCGGCCCTCGATGTCGGCGGGGCCGCCGGCGGCGAAGTTGATCAGCAGCGTGAGACGCTTGCCCTTGTAGAACGGATCGGTTTGGGCGTGCGCGGACCCCGTGCCGAGAAGCGCGGCAATGATAGCGACGGCGGCAGCGTGCGCACGGCTGGAGAACATGCCATCCTCCGGCTATCGTGAATGCCGAAGCTTATCCGGCGCATCGGCACGGTCACAAGCCTCATGCAGCAACCTACGGTCGGCTCGCATTTGCTCGCGCTGACGCTGGCCATTGCCGGCGCAATGTCTGACGCTGCGGCGCAACCAACGGCTATGCCGTTCCCCACCGGCAAGCCGGTGGCGATGCATGTCGGCGCGACGCCCGGCGGCGGCAACGACAACGTCATGCGGCTGGTGGCGCGCCACATCGGCAAATATCTGCCCGGCCATCCGACCGTGGTTGCGCGCAACACCCCGGGCGCGGGCGGCCGGCGGCTCGCCAGCCTCCTTGCCAACACCGCGCCGCGCGACGGCACCGAGCTTGCCCAGCTGCATCGCGGGATCGTGGTCGAGCACCTCCTCGGCGAGGTCACGCTTCCGTTCCGGCTGCAGGACCTGACCTGGCTCGGCAGCCCGACCAGCACCACCGACACCTGCATCGTCTGGCACACCGCCCGCGTGCAGAGCCTTGAGGACCTCATGACCCACGAGCTCGTGGTCGCCGGAACCGGTAACGAGGCCCCGCAGCTCTATCTGCTGCAACGCCTCATCGGCGCAAAGGTCCGCAGCGTGATCGGCTATCCCGGCGGCGCAGCGATGAATCTGGCGATGGAGCGCGGCGAGGCCGGCGGGCGCTGCTCCTACAGCTGGGAGGCGATCAAGTCGGCGATCCCCGACTGGATCCGCGACAAGAAGGCGAAACCCATCGTCCAGTTCGCGCTCACCCGGCATCCCGAATTGCCGGACGTGCCGCTGATTGCCGATTTCGCCAAGACCGAGCTCGACCGTCAGGCATTGCGCGTGCTGATGACGCGGCAGGTGTTCGGCTTCCCGTTCGCCGCGCCGCCGGGCCTGCTGCCGGAGGTGCGCGACCTCTTGCGCTCGGCGTTCGAGAAGACGATGCAGGACCCCGCGGTGCGCGAGGACGCGCTGAAGGTCAGGCTCGAGCTTCACCCGGTCAGCGGCGAGACGCTCGAGCGCGCCACGAACGCCGCGTTCTCGGCCTCGCCGGAAGCGATCGCACGGGCGAAGGAGCTGCTCGCGCCGAATTGAAGCATCGCAGGCGCATTGCAAGATCGCGGCCGGGTCATCACAATGGCGGTGAATAATTCCCCCGTCATGGCCGGGCTTGTCCCGGCCATGACTCTGAGAAATCGGAGAAGATCCCGTGCTGGAAAAAGGCCAACCGCAGCGCTTCAACGCATACAACTCGCCGCACGAGGATCTGCGCGAGTTCATCAAGCGCGCCGAGGAGGCGGGCGAGATCCTGCGCATCAAGGGCGCCGACCCGCATCTCGAAATGGGCACGCTCGGCGAGATCGTGAACCACGCCCGGCCGGAGCCGCCGGCGCTCCTGTTCGAGGACGTGCCCGGCTATCCCAAGGGCATGCGGCTCATTTCCGGCGCCACCAACTCGTCGAAGCGGCTCGCGATCACGCTCGGACTGCCGGTGCCATCCTGCCCGCTCGACGTCGTGAAGGCCTATCGCAACCGCATGAAGGAGCACCGGCCGATCCCGCCCAAGACCGTGCGCACCGGCGCGGTGTTCGAGAACGTCGACCGTGACGGAGAGGTCGACCTCCTGAAATTCCCGGTGCCGTTCCTGCACGAGAAGGACGGCGGCCGCTTCATCGGCACCGACGATCTCGTGATCATGCGCGACCCCGACGACGGCTGGGTCAATGCCGCCACCTATCGCTGCATGGTGCAGGACAAGAACCACGTCGCGATGTGGATTTCGCCCGGCAAGCATGGCCGGCAGATCCGCGAGAAGTATTTCAAGGCCGGCAAGCCCTGCCCGGTTCTCATCTCATGCGGGCACGATCCGCTGCTGTTTCTCGCCGGCGGCAACGAGCTGAAATACGGCCTCTCCGAATTCGACTACGCGGCCGGCCACCGCGGCGAGCCCTACGAGGTGGTGGCGAGCGAAATTTACGGACTGCCGATGCCGGCGCATGCCGAGATCGTGCTGGAAGGCGAGATGATCGAGACCGTCACCGCCAGGGAAGGCCCGTTCGGCGAGTTCACCGGCTACTACGCGTCGTCGCCGAGCGAACAGCCGGTGGTGAACGTCAAGCGCGTCTACTGGCGCAACGATCCGATCCTCTCGATCGCCTCGCCGATGCGGCCGCCGTCCGATTTCTCGTTCTCCAAATGCGTGATGAAGGCCGGCATGATCTGGGACGAGGTTGAGCGCGCCGGCCTCTCCGGCGTCGCCGGGGTGTGGGTGCATGAGTTCGGCGGCGCGCGCATGTTCAACGTGATCGCGATCAAGCAGGCCTATCCCGGCCATGCCCGGCAGGCCGGATTCCTGGCGGCGAGCTGCCAGTCCGGCTCCTATCTCGGCCGCTTCGTGGTGGTGGTGGACGAGGACGTCGATCCGTCCGACCTGTTCGACGTGATGTGGGCGATTTGCACGCGCTGTGACCCGGCGGAGGACATCGAGACCTTCCGCCGCGCCTGGTCCGGCCCGCTCGATCCGATCCTCGACCAGGCCTCGTCGACCAATTCGCGCGCGGTGATCGACGCCTGCCGGCCGTGGGAGCGGCTCAAGGACTTCCCGATGGTCGCGAAGGCGTCACCGGAACTGAGGAAACAGGTGGCTGAGAAATTCGCCGACGTCCTAAAGACGATCGGGGTGTAGACCTTGCCACGAGAGCGGGCGTGCGTGATTGCGCCCTCTCCCCTTGCGGGAGAGGGCTGCGCAGTCCTTGCAACAACACGAAATGGTGAGGGGTGCGCGCGAAGCGCGCTACCACACCCCTCACCCGGCTCCTCGCTACGCTCGTCGCCACCCTCTCCCTCAAGGGGAGAGGGTAACGGAGCTCGCTGCACCAGCCACAACCACCAGAGCAACAACGCGCAAAAACGTCGTTGCGCTCAGAACGGATCGACGTAGTCCGAGACTGGCAGCTGTCGGCCGAGGGTGATCATGAGCTCCATCGGCGATATCGCAGCGGAAGCCTCCGCCGGGGCGGTAATGCCGGCCGCCGCCGGCTTCGACGCGAAGACGGTCGACTTTGCCCAAACGCCGGCGGCTACGGCAAAGGCAACGAGCAAGACCGTCAGAGCGAGACCGAATTTCGTCCCCGCGGGTGTGCTTTGGACCTGTTGCATGGCTGATCTCCTTGCTGTCCCGCTTCCAACTAGTCGGCTGGGCCGAGCCAGGGAATCAGCCTGAGGTATTGCCAGGCCGATGGCTGAAGACCGTCCTGACGGCGAGGAAAGCGGCGTCAGTCATGGAGTTCTGCTGCCGGAAGGCAGATTTCAGCCCGCCCAGTACTTTGGTATCGGGATCAAGGCTGTTGCCGCAGAATCACAGATACGCAGGACGCCAATTCAAAGCATACTTTTTGGAAGATCGCCCATTCACACGACATCCGGATGTCACAGGACATCTGGATGATTTCCGACTCGAGCTCTCTCGCCCATAGTCCACGCGTTTTCGGCGAATAGCGGCCGCGCCGTGCGGACGCACCCATTCACCGACACCGTACTGCCCGGTTCGAGGAGGCGTACCCGTGAGAGCCATGCACTACAACGCAAGTCCCCGCCACGGCGAAGGATTGATCCCGGTTTGGTGGCATCCGGAGCTGATCATTGGATATCTTCCGACGCCGCCACGCCGCTATGCGTCGATCACGTCCCTCAATCGCTCGATCGCTTCGAGCGAATCGCGCCGCACCCTGGGCACGCTCGTCATGGCTTGCCTCGCAACATTGTTGTTCACGATCGTCCTCACGCATCCCCCGGACGCGCGCGAGGTCGAGAGCCAGCAATCGACCCGGGCATGCCTGCAGTGGCACACGGCTGCCGGCACGGTGGCGGCACGATTGATCCAGAGCACGCGTGACGCCGATTTGCAGCAAGTCACGGATTCGATTCATCGAATCCGGCGTGCCCGCCAGAATTGCGAAGCCGGCCTGCTCGCTCAGGCATGTCGGGACTATCACGCCGTCGCAGCGGCCGCGCCGGGTCATGTGCTGGCGAGCCAGTTGTTCCCGTGCGCGCGACTTGCCGGATCCCCGAGTCCGAACTGAGACGACCACGAGACCCTTCCTTCAAGAGCTAGGTCGCGGCCGCCACACCCACCAGGCCATTGCGAGCGAGCGAGCGCTGCACGAAGCCGGACGATTTCACGTCCGCCACGAACGTCCGCGCAAAGTCCGCGACCGCGGCAGGCCGTCCCTTTGCCACGCCGATGGCGACCGGCACGTTGAAATAGCTGCCCGGAAGGATCCGCGAGCCCGGCAATTCGCCCTGCACCGCCGCCAGCATCGGTGCGACGTGGCTGAAAGCGTCGGCCTCGCCTGCCTTCAGCATGTCGATCGCGCGCTGCGGCGTTTCGGCCGGTATCGGGAGCAATGCTGCCGCCGTGATGGTCTTGCGCAAGTGCGCCTCCTGCGCGCTCCTTGCGGGCACGGCGATGCGCACGCCGGCACGGTCGATCTCGGCGATAGTCGCGATCGTTGACGTTGCCGGAACGAGATACGTCGTCTGAACCTCGAAAATGACCGGTCCGAAATCGATTGCCTCGGCGCGATCGGCGGTGATGCCGAGGAACGTGACATCGAGCGAGCCGTCCCGGAACGCCGCGAGCATTCGTGCCGGATTCTCGAATTTCACGAGGTCGAGCTTTGCCCCGCCCCGGCGCGCCAGCTCGGTGGCGAGATCGGGAATGATCCCGCTCACGCCGCCGCCATCCTGGCGGGCGAAGTACGGTACCATCCACACGCCGACGCGCAGCGTACCGGTAGGTGCGAGTTGCAATGTAAGCGACATCGTAAGCCGATTTGATGCGTCCTATTTCAACAGCGAACCTGCGCGCTGAGCCAGCGCCGGCGGCATCTTCAGAATGTCTGCCACCAGCGTTTCGATATCCGGCCCCGACACCGGCGTGATCTCGAACTTCAGCTTGTCGGCCTCGGCGAGGAACGCCGGATCCTTCATCGTAGCCATGAACGCCGCCTGCAACGCTTGCAAGCGGTCTTTCGGAACGCCCGGCGTGCTCTGAAAGGGCCGGCCCATCACCTGGCGCGCGAAGATCAGCCTGAACATCTGCCGCTCCTCGTCGTTGCGCGCAAGGTCCATGATCAACGGCACCTGCGGCAGGTCGGGATGCCTGGAGAGCGACAGCTGAATCAGCACGTTGATCTTTTTCTCGGCCAGCCAATGCGCTCGGGTCGACATCACGCTCGACCATGACCAGCCGCAGCGGCCGCTGACTTCGCCGCGCTCCATCGCGACGCTCACGTCATTGCCGCCGGGATAGCCGGTGATGATCCTGAACTTCGCGCCGAGCACGTTGTTGATGAGGCGCGGGTACTGATAGGTGTCGTCGGCGGTGCCGCTGGAGCCGATGGTCAGTTCCTTGGTCAGGACATCGCTGAACGTGGTAACGCCGGATTCGTGCCACGACGCGCACACGCTCACTTCGTCATTGGCGCTGCCGAGCCAGGTAAACTGGCTGGAGTCGTATTGCGCGCCCTTGTTGCCGATCAACGGCTCGAACGCGATGTTGCGGCTGGTGGCGCCGATCGCCGTGCCGTCGCGCGGCGCCGCCTGGTAGAGCCAGTTCGCCAGCCGCAAGCCGCCCGCGCCTTCCATGTTCTTCGGCACGATCTGCGGATTGCCCGGGATGTGCCGGCCGAGGTGGCGCGCGAGCATCCGCGCATAGAGGTCGTAGCCGCCGCCGGCGCTGTAGGCGATGTACAGCTCGATCGACTTGCCCCTGTAGAACTCCGACGGCGACTGGGCGAACGCCGCCGATGACGGCAGCAAGACGATCGCAACAGCGGCGAAGGCGCGTATCAGCATCGTAACCTGCATGATCTCCGGTTTACCCGCCGGTGTCGCGCTTATTATTTCACCATCGCGGCGGCCTTGGCCGCGACCGCGGGCGGCGTCGAACGGTAGATATCCATCACCATGGTCTCGAGCCGGTCGCCCGCCACCGGCGTGAGCTCGAACTGCGCCTTCTCGACCTCGGCAATGAAGTCCTTGTCGGCCATTGTCGCCATGAACGCCTTGCGCAGTGCGTCGGCGCGATCGCTGGGAATGCCGGGCGGCGCCGCGTAAGGGCGCCCCATCACCTGCCGGCCGAAAATGAGTGTGAGGATCTGCGTCTGCTCCGGCGTCTTGGCGAGGTCCATCACCAGCGGAATGTCCGGCAGGTCGGCGTGCTTGTTGAGCGAGAACTGCATCAGCAGGTTGAATTTCTTCTCCTTGATCCAGTGCTGGTAGATCGCCTTCACGGTCGACCACGGGAACCCGCAGCGCCCGTGCACCTCGGTGCGCTCCATCGCGATGTTGATCTCGGTGCCGCCGGCATAGCCGATGACCATCTTGAACTTGGCGCCGAACATGTGGTTGAGGATCGCGGGGAATTGATAGGTGTCGTCGGCGACGCCGCCGGCGCCGACAACCAGTTCGCGCGCCTGAACGTCCGCGAATGTCGCGATGCCTGTGGTGTGCCACGCCATGCACACGCTGACTTCGTCGTTGGCGCTGCCGATCCAGGTGATCCTGCTGGGGTCGTACTGCGCGGTCTTGTTGCCGAGCAACGGCTCGAACGCCATGGCGCGGCTGGTGGCGCCGATCACGGTGCCGTCGCGCGGCGCCGCGCCGTAAAGCCAGTTGGCGAGCCGCATGCCGCCGGCGCCTTCCATGTTCTTCGGCACCACTTTGGGATTGCCCGGAATGTGCTTGCCGATGTGTCGGGCGATGAGGCGGGCGTAGATGTCGTAGCCACCGCCGACGCTATAGCCGATGACAATCTCGACCGTCTTGCCGCGGTAGAAATCAGCCGGCGACTGCGCAAAGCCAGCCGACACCGGAACGATCGCCAGCACTGCCGCGGCCAGGCCGCCGGTGACCATCCTCATCATCGCCTCCCCGGGGCGCGTCCATTTTGCGCACTCGCGCGTTATTGTAACGGTCCGCGCCGGATGCGGGAACCGCAGAACCCGCAGCCGGGGGCGGCGATTGCGCACACGGCTGCAATCGCGTAAGACCCAAGAATAATCGGTGATTTCGTTGGATTCGCGCGACGGGCGGGGCTCACCGCGGTGCGCGAACCGGACCACAGGAGCGCAGGATGACAGACGTAATCGACGCCCCGGGCATTGGCCACAACCAGCCCGACCCCATGGAGATGGAGAAGAAGCACCAGAAGTGGGATCGCTGGGCCAAGAAGCGGACGTTCGTCCGGGCGCTCGAAGGCACTTACAGCCACCTCTACAAGACGCTGGTCGACGAGAAGCGCGTCTACTCGGCCGGCGACGTGCCCTGGAAGGGCGGGCCGCAGATGTTCGGCAAGAGCGTCATCAGCCCGCAGGCGACGCAGATCATCCAGTCGATCGAATCCCATATCGAAGCCTATGCGCCGAAGACCGGCGGACAGAAGCACGGACACCTCAACAGCGCGGTGTTCTACGTGCTCAAGGGCCACGGCTACGACATCCATGACGGCAGGAAGATTCCGTGGAAGGCCGGCGACGTGATGCTGGTCGAGAACGGCTGCGTGCACCAGCACTTCAATGATTCCGAGACCGAGGAGTGCATCCACCTCGTATTCAAGGCCAAGCCTTTGTTCCTGTTCATGCACCTGTTGCTCCAGAAGATGGTGGAGTGGCCGCCCGAGATGGATCCGGAATTGGGTCCGTACTCGCCGCCCACCGACCTCTGAGTAGCAGCGCGGAGCAAACGCATGAGTGCAATTGAAGACAAGGTCCACGCCTTTTCCGGCAACCAGACGTGCAACTGGCGCGCCGAGGAGCTCGTCAAGTCGGAAGAATTCCGCAAGGAATATGCGAGCCGTCCGAACGTGGTCACGGCCGAGGAAATGCCGTGGGAGCGTTCGCCCGATGGGCTGATCAAGCACCTGATCCACCGCAACATGAACACGCCCGAGCTTTGCGTCGAGGCGTACATGCTGTTCCTGAAGGCCGGCGAGCGCTCCGGCAAGCACCGGCACATGTGGGAAGAGCTGGCGTTCGTGGTCGAAGGCTCCGGCTACGACCTGCATTGGGACATGCAGTTCGACTGCCAGGACAAGTTCATCTGGGAATGGGCCGCCGAGCCCAGGAAGTTCGAGTGGAAGAAGGGCGACTACGTCTACGTGCCGCCCTACACCAATCATCAGAGCTTCGCGACCAGCGATGCCCGCGTCATCGTGATGAGCAACCGCATCATCAAGGACATGGGCTTCGACTGGATCGACCAGCTGGAACGGGCGCCGGGGTTCTGAACGATCCGCGAGCTTCGATGCGACGCCTTTACGCACCGGCGCGCGTTGTGCGTTGCGGCAAGCATCGAACCGGCTGGCGCGTCATGCGTTGATATCCGCGCGTTTGCAAGGAGAGTGATTGTTATGCGTGCTTCCAGACTGTTCGCCGCCTCTGCAATTCTTGCCGTGTTGAGCGCCGGCGCCGCCGCGCAGTCGCCCGCCGAGTTCTACAAGGGCAAGACCGTCGACATGATGATCGGCTATAGCGTCGGCGGCGGCTACGACGTCTACGCGCGGCTGATCTCGCGCCATCTCGGCAAGCACATTCCAGGCAATCCGCAGGTGACGCCGAAGAACATGGAAGGCGCCGGCAGCCTGCGTCTCGCCAACTGGCTCTACAACGTCGCCAACAAGAACGGCACGGTGATCGGCACCATCGGCCGCGGCACCGGGTTCGATCCGCTGTTCGGCCACAAGGCCGCGCAGTTCGACGGCACCCGGTTCAACTGGATCGGCAGCGCCAATGACGAGGTCAGCGTCTGCGTGGTCTGGAACGGCCGCACCAAGGTCACCAAGTTCGAAGACCTGCTGACCACGCCGATCAACGTCGGCGGGACCGGAGCCGCTGCCGACACCGACCAGTTCCCGCGCATCATCAACGGCGTGCTCGGCACGCAGATGAAGATCATCACCGGTTATCCCGGCGGCAACGACGTCAACCTCGCGATGGAGCGCGGCGAGGTCGACGGGCGCTGCGGCTGGTCGTGGTCGAGCGTGGTCTCGACCCGGGCATCATGGATCAAGGAGAAGAAGATCACGGTGCTGATGCAGCTGTCGCTGGAGAAGCATCCGGACATGCCCGACGTTCCGCTCATCACCGAGCTTGCCAAGACCGACGAGCAGCGCGCGCTCCTGCGCCTCATCTTCGCGCGGCAGGCGCTGGGACGCCCCTATCTCGCGCCGCCCGACGTTCCGGAGGATCGGGTCGCCGCGCTGCGCAAGGCGTTCATGGACACGATGAAGGACAAGGACTTCCTGGCCGAAGCCGACAAGGCGCAGCTCGAGATCACGCCGGTTTCTGGCGAGGCGGTGCAGAAACTCGTCAGCGAGATCTACCAGACGCCGCCCGAAATCGTGAAGAAGGCGGCAGAACTCCTGAAGTAACAACACCCTCCCGCAACCGCTGCGAGGCGCAGCCCTCGGATCCCGATGAGCCGGCCACCGGCGTCGTGCGAATCGGCGGCCAGGCGCGGCCGCAGCAGAAGCGAAATAGACGCCAGCCGGTCTTCGGACCGGCTTCGGGTCGAGCGCGCGTCCCTTGACGGCGCCGGCCGGCCGTGACTTTTAGGTCGGCATTTCGGCTTATTCCCGCGCCCGGGCACTAACGCAAGACAAGGCATTCCGATGGACGCAAAGGTCCAGAACTATACCGGCTGGCAGTCCGACGTCATCGTCGACATGATCAAGCGGTACGACTTCCCCTACATCACGCTCAATCCCGGCGCGAGCTTCCGCGGCCTGCACGATTCGCTGGTCAATTACGGCAACAACGAGCCGCCGATGATGCTCTGCAACCACGAGGAAATCGCGGTGCAGATCGCGCACGGCTACGCCAAGGCGACCGGCAAGCCGATGGTCGTGATCCTGCACAACCTCGTCGGCCTGCTGCACGCCTGCATGGCGATCTATTACGCCTTCCTCGACCGGGTGCCGATCTTCATCATGGGCGCCACCGGCCCGATGGACGAAGCCCGCCGCCGCCCGCACATCGACTGGACCCACACCGCGCTGGTGCAGGGCAACGCGGTCCGCGACTACACCAAGTGGGACTACCAGCCGACATCGATTCACGGCGTGCCGGAAAGCTTCGCACGCGCCTATTCGATCATGATGACCGAGCCGAAGGGCCCGGTCTACATGTGCTACGACGCGCGCGCTGCAGGAAGACCCGCTCGTCGACAAGGTGGAATTGCCGCCGGCCGAAGCGGTCAAGCAGCCCTCGCCGATGGCGCCGGACCCGAAAGCGATCGAAGCGATCGCCGACAAGCTGATCAAGGCCGAGCATCCGATGTTCCTGGCGGAGTACACCGGCCGGCAGGAAGGCAATTTCGACAGGCTCGTCACGCTGGCGGAGACGACCGGCGCGGCGGTGTGGGATGTCAACAACGCGCTGTAGTTCCCGAACAAGCATCCGCTCTGCCTGAGCATGGACAAGCAGTCGCTCAAGAAGGCCGACCTGATCGTCGGCCTCGACCTGAAGGACTGGGAGAAGCAGCTCACCGAACTCGACAGCACGACCCGCACGCTCGAGACCTTGCCGCCGGCCAATTGCGACTATGTCGAGATCGGCGTCGCCGAGATCGGCATCAGCAAATGGGCGATGGACTATTGCCGCATGCAGTCGTGCTCGGTGCGCGCGCTCGGCGACACCTCGCTGGCGATGCCCGAGCTCACCCGCATCATCAAGGCCAAGGTCGACAGCAACTCGAACCTCAAGAAGAAGATCGAGGACCGCAAGCTCGCGATCGGCAAGCGCCATGACGAAGTCTGGGCGAAGTGGCAGCAGGACGCCCGCAAGAACTGGGACGCGTCGCCGATCACCTTCCAGCGCCTGGCGATGGAAGTGTGGGAAGTGATCAAGGACGAGGACTGGGTGCTCTCGGCCAACAACCTCAAGCACGAGGTGCGCAAGCTGCTGGGACTTCGACAAGCCCTACCGCCATCCCGGCGTCGAGCTCGGCACCTCGACCCAGATCGGCATCTCACTCGGCGTCGCGCTGGCGCATCGCGACAAGAAGCGCCTCGTGGTCAACATCCAGCCCGACGGCGACCTGATGTTCGACGCCGGCGCGCTCTGGATCGCGGCCAAGTACCAGATCCCGATGCTGATCGTCATGCACAACAACCGCGCCTACTACAACGACTGGGCGCACCAGATCCGCATGGCGAAGCTGCGCGGCACCGATGAGGCCAGGGCCCATATCGGCATGGACCTGTTCGGTCCGGAGCCCGACTTCGGCGCGCTCGCGCGTTCGATGGGTTGCTACGGCGAAGGCCCGATCGACAAGCCGCAGGACGTGCAGCCGGCACTCCGCCGCGCCATCGCCGAGGTGAAGAAGGGCAGGCTCGCGCTGGTGGACACCATCACGCAGCACCGGTGAAGGTGATGGAGTATGGAGGGTGGGCCACAAGGGGGTATACGCCCGTCTTTGACGGGCAATGGGCGCGTCTCCGCGCCGTGCCCACCGCCGCCCATGCATCTCAAAGAAAAGGATAGTGGTGGGCACGCTTCGCTTTGCCCACCCTACAGGTCCCTCGCTTGACCGGAACAACCGGGACCTAAAACGCCGGCTCCAGTCCCTTCGCGATGTAGAGCGCGCTCGCCGCGCTGGCGGTGAGCTGCTCGACCAGTATCCGCGCCGCGCGCGGCTCCGCCGCGGACGAAAAAATCCCGGCCGAGAACACCGTCACCAGCTGCACCGGGCCCGGCAGCGGGCCGACCACCTTGATCCCGGGCACCGGCAGCAACTCGCTGATCTGCTGGAGCGCGAGCTCCGCTTCGCCGCGCGCCAGCGCCTCGCCGACCGTGCCGTAGGACGGGTTCACGGCCTTCGGCGCGATCTGATCGGCGATGCCGAGCTTCGCGAGCATCTGCGGCATGTAGACGCCGGAGATTCCGGTCTTGGAATAGATGACCGACTTCGCCGCCAACAGCGCCGCCTTCAGCGCATCGACGGTGCCGATGTCCGGTTCGACCATTCCCATGCGCACGGCGACGCCGATCGACGACTTGGCGAGATCGGTGCGGCTGCCTTTTTGCAGCACGCCCTTGCCGATAAGGCCGTCGATCGCCTCGGCCGACAGCACGGCGAGGTCGCCGGTTTCGCCGCCGCCGATCTTGTCCATCAGCGTTGGTCGATCCATAATCGACGTCGATCGACAGGCCGATCGTCCGCCCGACCGCCGGGATCAGCTCGGCGGTCACCGCCTTCACGCCGTTGGTGCACAGCACTTTCATCGCGCGCCCTTTCACCTCTTGGTCATTCCGTGGCGCCGCGAAGGCGGCGAGCCCGCAATCCATACCTCGGTTCCCGAATTTGGATTCGAGGGAAATTTCAATCGGTCTCGATGAACACGCGGCCGTTCTCGACCACGGTCTTGTAGGTCTTGATCGGCACCATGCAGGGCGGCGACACCACCTCGCCGGTCTTGATGTTGAACTGGCCGTTGTGGAAGTTGCACTCGACCACGTCGCCGTCGATATAGCCTTCGGCGAGCGAGCCCGGCCCGTGCGTGCAGAGGTCGTCGGTCACGAAGAACTCGCCGTCGACATTGAACACCGCCAGCGTCAGGTCGCCGGCCTCGACCTTCACCGCGTTGCCGGGCGCAACCTCGTCGGTGCTGCACAAATCAAGACGTTGCATAGGACCTGGGACCTCCTCATTGACCTTACGGCACGAACATAATATTTTCTATGCGGAACGCTGTTCCGTATACCGGAACGGCAAATTGCACGCAACCGGCCGGCCGATTGGCGCGTTGGGACGCTAAGGACCGTGCCTCGAACCGGCGATTGTGACATCCTCTCGCATATGACCCATTCCGGAGTTCTCGGATGCTCAGGAAAGAACAAAACGACCTGTTGACGCAAACCGGCCCGGGCACGCCGTTCGGGCAGATGTTCCGCTGCTACTGGGTGCCGGCGCTGCTGGCGGAGGAGCTGCCGGAGAACGAGTGCCCGCCGGTGCGGGTCAAGCTGTTCTCGGAGCGGCTGCTCGCGTTCCGCGACACCGACGGCAAATACGGGTTGATCGACGAATTCTGCGCGCACCGCGGCGTCTCGCTGTGGTTCGGCCGCAACGAGGAGCACGGACTGCGCTGCCCCTATCACGGCTGGAAATACGACACGACCGGCCAGTGCATCGACGTGCCGTCGGAGCCGATCGAGTCCGGCTTCTGCAAGAAGGTCAAGCTGAAATCATATCCGCTGGTGAAGATCGGCCCGGTGCTGTGGACCTATATGGGCCCGCCCGACAAGCAGCCGCCCTGCCGGAATGGGAGTTCTCGCTCGTCCCGGCGGAGCAGAGCTTCATCTCCAAGCGCCTGCAGGAGTCGAACTGGCTGCAGGCGATGGAGGGCGGCATCGATTCCAGCCACGTCTCGTTCCTGCATCGCGGCGATCTCGGCTCCGACCCGCTGTTCAAGGGCGCCAAGGGCAACCAGTACAACCTCTCCGACATGCAGCCGCATTTCGAGGTGGTGGAGCAGCCCGGCGGCCTCTACATCGGCGCGCGGCGCAATGCCGAGAACGGCAACTACTACTGGCGCATCACGCCCTGGGTGATGCCGAACTTCACGATGATCCCGCCGCGCGGCGACCATCCCATGCACGGCCACTTCTGGGTGCCGATCGACGACCACAACTGCTGGGCCTGGACCTACGACTTCCATCCGACCCGCGCGCTCACCAAGGAAGAGCGCGGCGCCATGCAGGCCGGCCAGGGCCTGCACTGCAAATACGTGCCGGGCAGCTATCGTCCGCTCGCCAACAAGGACAACGACTATCTGATGGACCGCGCCGCCCAGAAGGCCGGCAAGACCTACAGCGGCATCGAAGGCTTCGCGATCCAGGATTCATCGCTGCAGGAAAGCATGGGTCCGGTCTGCGACCGCACCAAGGAGAACCTGGTCTCGACCGACAACGGCATCATCATGGCGCGCCACCGCATGCTGCGCGCCGCCAAGGCTTTCTTGGACAAGGGCACGATCCCGCCCGGCGTCGATCCCGAGCACCACAAGATCCGCTCGGTCTCGATCGTGCTGCCGCCGGATCAGGCGTTCAAGGACGGCGCCAAGGAGGCGCTGACCCGGCGCATGGGCATGGCGCAGACGACGGTGTAGGACGCTGGCACAGAGACAGAACTTTGGAGACAGGACCGATGCTGAGCGAAAGCGCCCGCATGACCACGGCCGAAGAGGCGCGGTACCGGATCGACTATCCGAACTCGAAGCCGCGCGCCACCAAGGTGATCGCGCTCGATCCGCCGAGCGAAGCGGTCGTCAAGCGGCTCGCGCAGGGCAAGTGGCAGCAGGCGAGCTTCTTCACCTCGCTCGACTTCGACGGCGCGCCGCGCAGCGGCGAGAACTGGTCGATGAAGGCCTGGCTCTCCGACCTCGCCGGCCGCACCAAGGACTTGATCGACGAGGTGGCGTCGGCCGATCTCGTGGTGATGGTGGCGAGCGCCGGCACCAAGCCGAAGGCCGCGGGCGTCATCGCGGAAGCCTGCGGCGTGCGCAAGGTGATGACGACCGCGCTCATCATCGGCAGCGAAGGCAGTTCGGACGAGGAATTGTCCCGCACGCTCGCGAGCCTGCGCCCCTACGCCTCGATGCTGGTGATCGCCGGCAACGACGACTACATCGAAGAGATGCTGGTGGCGTTGCGGGCGTAGCTTTTTATCCCGCCGCCTTTGCATGGAATCCGAGCCGCGCCGAGACCTGATCCGCCGTTGCGATCACGTGCGGGATGACGCCGGCCACGGCTTTCTTCGACAGCCGCGTCACCGGTCCTGCGAGGCCGAGCGCCGCAACCACCGCGCCGGAGTCGTCGCGGATCGGCGCCGCGACGCACACCATGCCGATCTCGCTCTCCTCGTCCTCGATTGCGCAGCCGCGCTGGCGCACCGCGGCCAGTGCCTTGAGGAAGCGTTCCGGGCTGGTGACGGTCTTGGGCGTGTGCGCGTTGAGGCCGCTCGCCACCACGCGGTCGATCACCTCCGGCGGCTGGAAGGCAAGGATCGCCTGCCCTTCCGCGGTGCTGTGCGCGGGCTTGCGCACGCCGAGGTCGGAGCGCGAGCGGATCGCGTGCGTGCTTTCGAGATTGTAGACGTACATGATCTCGCTCCCGTCAAGGATCGCGAGGTGCACGCTCTCGTTGATGGTCTCGCGCAGCGAGTAAAGATACGGCCGCGCTTCGTTGGACACTTCCATGCGGCGGCGCACCAGCGCGCCGAGCCGGAACAGCGCGACGCCGAGCCGGTATTTGCCGCTGTCGCGATCCTGCTCGAGCATGCCTTCCGCCACCAAGGTCACCGCCAGCCGGTGCGCGGTGCTCTTGGCAATGCCGAGCCGCTTCGCCAGCGCGCTGATGCCGATCTCGACCTCGTCCTCGGAGAAGGCCTTGAGCAGCCGCATCGCGGTGGTGACCGACGACAGCCGTTCGCGCCTGTGCGGCTCGGTCTTGCCGGTCGGTCTCCTCGCCATGGCACGGCCTTCGATGGTTGGACCTTGGACGGTTGGCGGTGCGCAATGCTGGAATTTCGGCGCGCGACGCGCTAGACAACGTGTTCCGCAGTGCGGACCGTTGTTCCAAATCTAGGCGCGCGCTCGCCGCCGTGTCAATCTTGGCCGCGCCAATCGTGAGCGAGTTCGGGGAGGGGCATGAGCCGCAGGATCGTCATTGTCGGCGGCGGACCCGCGGGCGTCGGGGCGGCGCTCGGGGCGCGACAGCAGGATGCCACCGCCGACGTCGTGCTCATCAACGACGAGCAGGCCGAGCCCTATGAGAAACCGCCGCTGTCAAAGGCGGTCCTCACCGGCAAGGCGATGCCGGAGCACGCGCCGATCGCCGGCCCGAAAGGTGTCGCCGGTGCGGGTATCGCGCTCAAATCCGCGCGGGTGACGGAGATCAACAAGGGCGATCGCGTGGCGATCACGGAGGCCGGCGAGCGCATTCCTTATGATGCGCTCGTGCTCGCGACCGGCTCGCGCAACCGCATCCTGCCGATGTTCCCGGAGGGCCGGCCGGGGATCTATTATCTGCGAACGGCCGATGAAGCGCTCGCGCTCAAGGCGCATCTCGGTCTTGCGAAGTCGCTGATCCTGATCGGCGGCGGCGTGGTCGGGCTCGAGGTCGCGGCCTCCGCCGCCGAGCTTGGCATCAAGGTCACCGTGATCGAGATCGCGCCGCGCATCCTCGCGCGTGTGTGCGACGAGGACACCTCCGCGGTCATTCACCAGCGCCATCGCGACTACGGCGTCGACATCCGCACCGATACGGTTTGCGCGGGCTTGCAGGCATTGCCGGACGGCAGGCTCGCGGTGCTGACCAAGGCCGGCGAGACGCTGGCCGCCGATTTCATTGTCGTCGGCGCCGGCGCCTTCCCCGACGACGCGCTGGCGAAAAGCGCTGGGCTCGCCGTGCAGGACGGCATCCTGGTCGACCAGCGCGGCCGCACCTCCGATCCCTTAATCTTCGCTGCCGGCGACTGCACGCGCTTCACCGGCCCCAATGGTCCGGTGCGGCTGGAGAACTGGCGTCACGCGCAGGAGCACGGCGCCGTGGTCGGGCGCAACGCCGCCGGCGGCGATGCCGCCTACAATCCCGTTCCGTCGTTCTGGTCGGAGCAGTACGATCTCTACATCCAGGGCATGGGCTGGCCGGTCGCGCAACCGAGCGCGCGGGTGCGCCGCAAGGTCAGCGACAAGGCGACGCTGCTGTTTGAGCTCAACGGCGCCAGCATCGCCTACGCCATCGGCATCAACGCGCAACGCGACATCGCGACGATCCGCCGGCTCATTGAGCGACGGATCGCGGTTGACGCGTCGGAGCTTGCCGATCCCGCAAAGCCGCTGAATGCTATGCTGAAGCCAAAGAGTTGAGAGGTTTGTCATGGCGGATGGAACCAGGGAACGCGTCGGCATCGTCGGCGCCGGGCGCATGGGCTTCTCCATGCTCACGCACCTTGTCAAGAAGGGCTACAGCGTCACCGCCTGCGACCTCAGCGCCGAAGCGCTGAAGCGCGCCGCCGATGCAGGCGCCAAGACCACGGCCTCGCCGGCGGAACTTGCCAAGCAGTGCGACTTCGTCATCCTCGGCGTCGGCTACACCGACGAGGTCAATGCCGTGGTCTATGGCAAGGACGGCCTCATCGACAATCTTGCCAAGGGCGCGATCATCGCGGTGTCGTCGACGACGTCGCCGTTCGTCGTGCAGGAGATCGCCGCAGCCGCAAAGCCGAAAGGCATCGGGGTGCTTGACGCGCCGATCTGCCGCGGACGCTTCGCGGCCGATGAGGGCACGCTGCTGGCGCTGGTCGGCGGCGAGCCCGACGTGGTCGAGCGCGGCCGCGCCGTCTACGGCACGTTCTGCTCGGACTATGCGCACCTCGGCAATGTCGGCCACGGCCAGGTCGGCAAGACCATGAACAACCTGCTGCTGTGGGTGAACGCGGTCGGCCTGATCGAGGCCGGGCGGCTCGCCGAGACCACCGGCATCGATCTCGTGAAGCTGCGCGACGCGCTGATGATGAGCTCCGGCGCCTCCGACGCGCTCAAGGAGTGGGACATGATCTCCTTCACCTGGGCGCTGAAGGACATGCAGGTGGTGGCCGAGATGACCGACAAGGCCGGGCTGTCGCTGCCGATCACCGGTGCGATCAAGGAGCTGGTGAAGGAGGCCCGCCGCATCAAGGCGAGCAATCCGCCGAACTGGACCGGAAAAGGCCCGACGAAATATTCGTAAGCCGCTCGTTTCCCGGCCGAAGCGACGGCTTGCCGGAGCGAGAGCCGGGATCCAGGGGAAATGCGACGCGCGGAGGCGGCCGTCTCAATACCAACATCGAGCTTACGAGTCTGGGTCCCGGGTCTCGCTCCGCTCGCCCGGGACACGAGACCGAATCAACTCCCCGTCTGATCCATCGCCATGGTGCCGCCGTCGACGAACAGGTTCTCGCCGATGATGAAGGACGAATCGTCGCTGACCAGGAACAGGATCGCCTTCGCCGCCTCCAGCGGCTGGCCGGGACGGCGGAGCATGTTCTCGACCGGGCGGGTTGGATCGAACTCGTCCCTGCCGACCGGCGAGCCGATCTTGTTCGGCACGATCGCGTTGACACGGATATCATGCGGGGCGAGTTGCACCGCGAGCGCGCGGGTGAAATTCGCGATCGCCGCCTTCGCGGCCGAATAGGCGATGGCGCGCGGGCGGCCCTGCCAGCCCGAGGTCGAGCCCACATTGACGATCTTGCCGCCGCCGCCCTGCGCGACCATCTGCTGCGCCACGTGCTTCGACATCAAAAACTGGCTCTTGAGCGTGACCGTCATCACGCGGTCCCAATCCTCCTCCGTGCACTCGAAGATGGTCTTGTTGTCGGAGACCGCGACGTTGTTGACGAGAATATCGACGCGACCGAAGCGGCCGACCACCGCCTTGACCATGGCCGCGACGTCGGCGCCCTTCGACACGTCGGTGACGTAGAGCTCGGCGTCACCGCCGGTTTTCTTGATCGCATCCACGGTGCGCTGGCCGCGCGGCCGGTCGAGGTCCACCACCGCGATTTTGGCGCCCTCCGTGGAGAACAGCTTGGCGACGTCCTCGCCGATGTTGCGCCCGGCGCCGGTGATGATCGCGACCTGATCCTTGAGCTTCATGAGACGCATACCCCTGCTGAATTCATGTCGGATTGCTTACATGGCAGGTGCAGGGTCGGCAACTGAGCGAGCGAGCGCGCATACGGCGCCGCGGGTTACCCTCCCCCTTGTGGGGAGGGTTAGGACCGAGGCCCGTGGGGCTGGCACGGCTGCACTCACCAAGCGAACGTGATAGGAAGACGCCACGGAACGAAGCCGATGACAGCGCCGCTCAAGACCGTGGAAGCCGATACCGCCGCCGCCATGCCTGAGATCGGGCAACGGGCACGCAAGGCTGCACGCGTGCTGGCGCTCGCGCCCACCGCGCAGAAGGACAAGGCGCTCGCCGCCATCGCGGAAACGATTCGCCGGCGCAAGGCGGCCATCCTCGCCGCCAATGCCGAGGACATGGCCGAGGCGAAGCGCGGCGGCGCCAATGAAGCCTTCCTCGACCGCCTGGCACTTGACGACCAGCGCGTGGGCGCCATGGCCGCCGGCGTCGATGTGATCCGCGATCTCGCCGACCCGGTCGGCCAGGTCACCGAGAGCTGGACGCGCCCGAACGGCATGGTGATCGACCGCGTGCGCGTGCCGCTCGGCGTCGTCGGCATCATTTATGAGAGCCGCCCCAACGTCACCGCGGATGCCGCGGCGCTCTGCCTCAAGGCCGGCAATGCCGCGATCCTGCGTGGCGGCTCCGAAAGCCAGCGCTCCAACCGCGCCATCCATGACGCCATCGCGGCGGGCCTGGTGGAAGCCGGACTGCCGGCGGACGCGATCCAATTGGTGCCGACCCGCGACCGCGCCGCGGTCGGGATGATGCTCGCGGGCCTTGACGGCGCCATCGACGTGATCGTGCCGCGCGGCGGCAAGAGCCTGGTCGCGCGCGTACAGCAGGAAGCGCGCGTGCCGGTGTTCGCGCATCTCGAAGGCATCTGCCACGTCTATGTCGACAAGGCCGCGTCGCTCGACATGGCGAAGTCGATCGTGCTCAATGCCAAGATGCGGCGCACCGGCGTCTGCGGCGCCGCCGAGACGCTGCTGGTCGATCGCGCGATCGCGCCGACGCATCTCAAGCCGCTCGTCACGATGCTGCTCGACGCCGGCTGCGAGGTGCGCGGCGACGACGCGACGCGCAAGGCTGATGCGCGCGTGAAGCCCGCGAGCGAGGAGGACTGGTCGACCGAGTACCTGGATTCGATCATCGCGGCCCGCGTGGTGAACGGCGTCGACGATGCCATCGCGCATATCGAGCGCTACGGCTCGCACCACACCGATTCGATCATCACCGATGACAAGGCGGCGGCGGAGAAGTTCCTGCGCGAGGTCGATTCCGCCATCGTGCTGCATAACGCCTCGACGCAATTCGCCGACGGCGGCGAGTTCGGCTTCGGCGCCGAGATCGGCATCGCCACCGGGCGCTTCCATGCGCGCGGGCCGGTCGGGGTCGAGCAGCTCACCAGCTTCAATTACCGCGTCCGCGGCTCGGGGCAGATACGGCCGTGACCTTTCTATTGCCGTCCCGGCCACGCCGGGCCCCCGCTTTCGCGGGGACAACAGTTTGTGATTGATTGCTCGCCTGATGTCCGTGCTTCCCCCTCACACCCCCGGCATGAAAATCGGCCTGTTCGGCGGGACCTTCGATCCGCCGCACGACGCGCACCGTGCGGCTTGTCTGATCGCCATGCGCCGTCTCGGCCTCGACGGTGTCTGGTGGCTGGTAACGCCCGGCAACCCGCTCAAGGACACCAGCGGGCTTTCGCCGATCGAGGAGCGCATCGCGGCGGCAAAAGCGCTCGCCAATCATCCGCGCATCGTGGTGACCGGCCTCGAAGCCGCGATCGGTGCGCGCTACACCTTCGACACCCTCGCCTATCTGAAAGCGCATTGTCCGGGGGTGGATTTCGTCTGGATCATGGGCGCCGACAACCTGCGCAGCTTCCATCGCTGGGAGAACTGGCGCGGGATCGCATCGATTGTGCCGATCGCGGTGGTGGACCGGCTCGGTCCCAGCCTCTACGCCACCGGCGGAACCGCGGGACAGGCGCTGGCGCGCTTCCGCATCCCGGAAAGGGCGGCGCGGTCGCTCGCCGGCCGCAGCCCGCCGGCATGGGTCTACCTGCACGGGCTGAAATCGCCGCTTTCCTCGACCGCGCTGCGCGCCGCCCGGCGGTTGTCGCAAAACCGCCGTTGAAAATCATCAAAATACCGGTGCCTCGGAACGGCCAGGTGGTTGAAACCATTAACCCGCCGTGCCTATCTTGAGGTTGCGCCAGAGTCGGCGCGGTGATGTTGCAGTGAAGGAAGCGAAAGGAAAGCGATCCCTGTCCACACCTGCACTCTCTCGGGCTGGCGCGCGACGCGCCCCCGAACGGGTTTCCAAGGTGCGTCCTGACGCCGAGGAGACCCTTCGCCTCGTCCTCGCCAGTATTGATGACATGAAGGCAGAGGACACGGTCACCATCGATCTCACCGGTAAATCCTCGATCGCCGACTGCATGGTCGTCACCTCCGGTCGTTCAAACCGGCAGGTGGGCGCCATCGCGGATCGCGTGATCGAAGACCTGCGCAAGGCTGGGATGAAGAGCGTGCGGGTCGAGGGCATGCCGCATTGCGACTGGGTGCTGATCGACGCCGCCGACGTGATCGTCCATGTCTTCCGGCCGGAAGTGCGCGCCTTCTACCAGCTCGAAAAAATGTGGGCGCGCGCACCGAAGGCACGGGCGAGCTAGTGGATGTTCTTACCCTCCCCTGCAAGGGGAGGGTCGGCGCGAAGCGCCAGGGAGGGGTCAATGGTCGCGTGCGAGATGACCCCCACCCGACCCGCTACCCGGGTCGACCTCCCATTCAGGGGGAGGCAAGAAGTAGAGCGGCCATGCGCGTCGTGATCGCCGCCGTCGGACGGTTGAAGTCGGGTCCGGAGCGCGACCTCGCCGAGCGCTATCTCAAGCGGGCGGCACAGGCCGGCCGCGGCGTCGGGCTCACCGGCTTTGACATCATCGAGATCCGGGAAAGCCGCGCCGACGACCCCGCGCGGCGCATGCTTGAGGAATCCATCGCCATCGCCAACGTGATTCCGGAGCGCGCCGTCATGGTGCTCATGGACGGGCGCGGCGAGAGCATGCCGAGCGCAGCTTTTGCGGGCCGCCTGCAGGCGTGGCGCACGGAAGACAGGCCCGCCGTGGTGTTCGTGATCGGCGGCGCCGACGGGCTCGCGCCCGGCCTGAAGGACAAATCAAATCTGACGATGGCCTTCGGCGCGGCGACCTGGCCGCATCAGCTGGTGCGGGTGATGCTGCTGGAGCAGATCTACCGCGCCGTCACGATCCTGTCGGGCCACCCGTATCACAGGGCGTGAGCGCCCGCGCCGGCTGCGCGCTATGAAACGCGCGGCCGAGCCGCCGGCGGAACGCGGTGGTGCGGCCGTCGCCGGTGGGCTGGTAGAACACGTCGAAGCGCCGGATGCTCTCCGCAAAAGCGGCGGCATCGGTATCCTTGCTCACCTCGAAGGCATCGAAGCCGGCGCGCAGCAGGAACAGGAACTGGTCGCGCAGCACCTGGCCTGTTGCACGTAGTTCACCCGTGAAGCGGTAACGCTCGCGCAGGACGCGCGCCTGGCTGTAGCCGCGCCCGTCACGGAATCCCGGGAACACGAGCGCGACCAGCGCAAGCCGGTTGAGGTAGGGCGCGAGCTCGGCGATCGGCCGGTTGTTCGGCCACAAAACGCCCACGGCCGCGGTGCGTTGTGTCAGTGCCTCGGCGTCGGCGAGAAAGCGCGCGCCGGTGACGATCACCGCGACGCCGTCCGGCACCGGCATATCGTCGGCGATGCGCACAAACTGGTCTTCGACGATCCGGCCTGATTTAACGAGTGGCATAGACACGTTCCTTGAAAGGCTCGACGCCGATGCGCTTGACGGTGTCGATGAACAGTTCCTCGGGCCGCTCGCGCAATTCGACATAGGTCGCGACGACGTCCTCGACGACGTCGGCGACTTCGCCATAGCGCACCGCCGGGCCGAGCAGCGTGCCGAGCCGGGCTTCCTCGTCGGCGCGGCCGCCCAGCGTGATCTGGTAGAACTCCTCGCCGTTCTTCTCGACGCCGAGGATGCCGATGTGGCCGACATGGTGGTGGCCGCAGGCGTTGATGCAGCCGGAAATGTTGATGTGCAGGCGCCCGATGGTACGCGCCAGCACATGGTCACGGAACCGCTGCGTCAGTTCCTGCGCCACCGGGATCGAACGTGCATTGGCGAGGCTGCAATAGTCGAGCCCGGGACAGGCGATGATGTCTGACACAAGTCCGACATTCGGCGTCGCCAGCTCGTGCGCTTCGAGCGTCTGCCACAGCTCAAGCAGATCACGCTGCGCAACATGCGGCAGCACGAGGTTCTGCTCGTGGCCGACGCGGATTTCACCGAAGCTGTAGCGGTCGGCGAGCTCGGCGATCGCGTCCATCTGCTCCGCGGTGGCGTCACCGGGCGGGCCGCCGGTCGGCTTGAGCGACAGCGTGACGATGGCGTAGCCCGGCTGCTTGTGGTTGGAGACGGAATTCTCGAGCCAGGCGGCGAAGGCGCGATCCTCCTTGCGGGCGCGCGCCAGCGCCGGCGGATTGTCGTCGAGCCGCTCATAATCGGGATAGCTGAAGCGCGCGGCGACGTCGGCGACCACGGCCGGATCGAGCGCCAGCGCGCCGTCCTTGATCGTGGCCCATTCGTTTTCAACCTCGGCGGCGAATTTCTCGGCGCCGAGCTCGTGCACCAGGATCTTGATGCGCGCCTTGTAGATGTTGTCGCGCCGTCCGTACTGGTTGTAGACGCGCAGAATCGCCTCGATATAGGTCAGGAAGTCGCGCGCCGGCAGGAACGGCCTGATGGTCTTGCCGATGAACGGCGTGCGGCCAAGTCCGCCGCCGACCATCACCTCGAAGCCGACCTCGCCGGCACGATTGCGGACCATCCGCAGGCCGATGTCGTGGACCTTGACCGCGGCACGGTCGTGCGCGGCGGCGGTGAGCGCGATCTTGAACTTCCGCGGCAGGAACGAGAACTCCGGGTGCAGCGTCGAATGCTGCCGCAGGAGTTCCGCCCAGATACGGGGGTCCTCGATCTCGTCGGCCGCCACGCCCGCCCACTGGTCGGTGGTGATGTTGCGCACGCAGTTGCCGCTCGTCTGCATGGCGTGCAGGCCGGCGCTGGCGAGATCGGCGAGGGTGTCCGGCATCTCCTCGAGCTTGATCCAGTTGAACTGAATGTTCTGGCGGGTGGTGAAATGGCCGTAGCCACGGTCGTAGCGACGTGCCACATGCGCGAGCATGCGCATCTGATCAGACGACAGCGTGCCGTAGGGGATCGCGATCCGCAGCATGTAGGCATGCAGTTGCAGATACACGCCGTTCATCAGGCGCAGGATCTTGAACTCGTCCTCGGTCAGCTCGCCGGAGAGCCGGCGGCGCACTTGGTCGCGGAATTCCGCGACGCGCTGGTCGACCAGCGTCTGGTCGAATTCGTCGTAGCGGTACATCGCTTAGTGCTTTTCTTGTTGGTGCATGATCTTTTCCGAAGACGGGTTCCCATTTTTCGGGATCATGCACTCGCCGCGCCCGGCAGCGTGAAGGTCGGGCCGGCGAACCGGATGCGCTCGCGCAGATTGCCCGGCAGCACGCGGCTGTCCGGAGCAAGCTCGACCGGCGCGAGATAGGCGCCAACGGCACGCACGCCGTCGGATTCCGCGCGCTGCAGCAGCACGGCCGCGGCCGGCGCGGCAACCACCGCGGCCGAAGTGATGTCGGTCGTCCACTCATCGTTCACGGTGCGATAGACCACCGCACCATCGCCGAGCCGGTTGGCGGTCACGACCACGGAGCCGTTGACCTTGCGTTTCTTCTGTTCGTGCGGGGAGGTCATGCGGCCACCTCTGCATTCAGGAATTCCAGCGTCTCGCGCCATGGCGCCGAATGCGCGACCACCTCGCCGATCACCAGCAGCGCCGGGCCTTCGCCGGCCGCGGCGGCGAGCTTGGGAAGATCGTCGAGACGCCCGACGACCGCGCGGGAGTCGGGACGTGTTCCGCGGGCGAGCACTGCCGCCGGCGTCGCTGGATCGCGCCCGGCCTTGACCAGCCCGTCGCGAACCGCGGCGGCCGATGCGAGGCCCATGTAGACCACCACCGTCGTCTCCTTGCCGGAGAGGCCGGACCAGTCCACGCCCGCGGCCTCGTCGGCGCGATGCGCGGTCACAAACGACAGCCGCGTCGCCTCGTTGCGCAAGGTGAGCGGCAGCTCGGCCTCAGCGGCGCAACCAAGCGCAGCGGTGATGCCGGGGACAATAACAACGGGGATATTGTGCTCGCGCAGCCGCTCGATCTCTTCGCCGCCGCGCCCGAACACGAAGGCATCGCCGCCCTTGAGGCGAACCACCTGGCGGCCCGATCGCGCCGCGTCGACCAGGCGGCGGTTGATTTCGTCCTGGCCGATGCCGGGCTCGCCGCGGCGCTTGCCGACGAAGACGCGCTTGGCATCGCGCCGCACGCGGTCGAGCACCGCGTCGGTAACGAGTTCGTCGTGGAACACGATATCGGCGTCCTGCAGCACCTGCAGCGCGCGCAGCGTGAGCAGGTCGGGATCGCCCGGGCCGGCGCCCACCAGGAACACGGTGCCGGTCGAGCTGCGTGGATCGCGCCCGCCGCCGGCATCGATGCTGCGCACGAGATCGGCCTCCGCGCGGGCGTAGCGGCCGGCGAGCACCGCCGCGCCGATCGGACCGTCCACGACTTTTTGCCAGAACGCGCGCGGCGACAACGCCAGCTTCGCTTCGGCCACGCGGCGGCGATAGCGGCCCATCAGGGCGGCAAGATCGCCGATGCGCGCCGGCACGATCGCCTCGATGCGTTCGCGCAAGCGCCGCGCCAGCACCGGCGCGTGACCGCTGGTGCCAATCGCCACCACCACGTCGCCGCGATCGACGATCGCCGGGAAAACGAAGCTGGAGAGATCGGCGCGATCGACGACGTTGACGGGAACGCCGGCGTCACGGGCGCGCTGCGAAATCTTCTCGTCGCGAGCGTCGCCAGCCGCGCTCACGACCGCAATCGCACCGGCCAGATTCGCCGACAACGGATCGTGGAAGTCGACCTCCAGCCGCCCCGGTCCGGCGGCCGCCTGCACGATCTCGTCGGCGACATCGGTGTGGCCGGGAAACCAGCGCACGGTCGCATGGGCGGCGAGCAGCAGGCGCAACTTGTTGATCGCGTGCTCGCCACAGCCGACAAGCGCGACGGGACCGCTGGTGACATCCATGAAAACCGGAAGAAAACGCATTGCCAAATGTCCTGAGGACCTATGTCTTTGGAAGGAATATCTATATCACGGTTCAAATTCCGCAATGAAAAGAATAAGATATCAATGAGACGGCCAACAACGAATGATTTCTTCTACTTTTACTGAAGACCGCAACGCGATGCTGTTGCTTTTTTGGGGGTCGCCGCCCGCCGCCCGAAGTCATGCCCGCGGCGCCCAAAGCGAGCCCCCTGCATTGACCATGTTTTGCTTGTCCCGTGGTCTTAGTCTTAATGCCGTACCAATCGTGACGATTGGTCTCCGAGGCGGTATCGTTCTTGCATAAACGGCCTTGATGATTCTCTTTCTGATGCAGCGGCTTCGCCTCGCGTCCGGCCCTTTGATCGCTGCAGCACTCGTGGTGCTGCCGCCGTGGATCATGGCGACCTCCGCGCAAACGCCGCAGCGCGCGCCGGGCCAAGTGCCGTTCATCAACTTTCCGAACACCAGCATTCCGCCGGCCGGCGTGACCCCCCAGGAAAGTCCGGCGTCCACGCCCGCCGCCAAAGGTTCGCCCAAGCTCGACGCGCTCCAGCAGCGCGACAGGGATCTGCAGCTCATCCGCAGCGAGCAGAAGAAGGCGCGCGAGACCGAGTCCAACCTGCGCCAACAGCTCGACCAGATCGGCGACGACCGACGCAAGCTCAACCGCCAGCTCATCGACGTCGCGGCACGCGTGCGCACCGTCGAGCAGCAGATCGCGGCCGCCGAACAGCGCCTGCCGCCGCTCGACGAGAAGGAGCGGACGTTGCGTGCTTCGCTCGACGCCCGCCGGCACGTCATCGGCAATGTACTGGCGGCATTGCAACGCATCGGCCGCAATCCGCCGCCTGCAATGCTGGTGAGCCCGGAGGATGCCCTGCAATCGGTCCGTTCGGCGATGCTGTTCGGCGCGGTGCTGCCGGAGATGCGGCAGGACGTTGAGACGCTGGCCAACGATCTCTCGGCGCTTGCCTCAGTGCGCAACGAGATCGCGACCCAACGCGGCAACCTCGAAAAGAGTCGTGGCGCCCTTGCCGACGACCAGGTCCAGCTCACGGCGCTGACCGCGCATCGCCAGAAGCAGCAGGCGGAGGCCGAAAAGGCCCTGAACGCCGAGCGTGAGCGTGCGGCACAGCTGGCGCGGCGGTCCGAAGACCTGCAAGAACTGATCGCCAAGCTCGAGCAGGAACTCGATCGTGCGACTCGCGCGAAGCGCGTGGCGGCCCGCAGCGGCGAGGAAAAAAAGGCGACCGACGCCCGCACCGGCTTGGCGGCCCTCAAGGACCCGGGCCGGCTGGCCCCCGCGATTCCGTTCGCCCGGGCCAAGGGAACTTTGCCGCTGCCTGTGAATGGGGTGCGAATCAGGGAATTCGGAGTGTCCGACGGGGTCGGCGGCCATGAAAAGGGCATGTCGATCTCGGCCCGACCGGGCGCCCAGATCACAGCTCCGTGTGATGGATGGGTTGTTTACGCCGGACCCTTCCGTAATTACGGCCAACTCTTGATCCTCAATGCCGGCGACGGGTATCATGTACTGCTAGCGGGAATGGATCGGATTTCCGTTGATCTGGGGCAGTTTGTGGTGACGGGTGAACCCGTCGCGGTGATGGGCGGGCGGATCCAGTCCCCCGCCGCCATCGCGACCGGGTCGGGCCAGCCCGTTTTGTACGTGGAGTTCCGAAAGGACGGCACTCCCGTGGATTCCGGCCCGTGGTGGGCGGGAAGCGACAGCGAGAAGGTTCGCGGATAATGCGCAAAACTTCACTCATTCTCCTCGGTGCGGCAGCAGGTGCGGCCCTGACGCTCATCGGTACTCAGCCGCGCATCGTGTTCGACGGTTCGAGCGCGCGAGCGGCGGCTTCCGACACCTACCGGCAGCTCAGCCTGTTCGGCGACGTGTTCGAGCGGGTCCGCTCCGACTATGTGGAGAAGCCGGACGACGCCAAGCTGGTCGAATCCGCGATCAACGGAATGCTGGCGGGCCTCGACCCGCATTCGAGCTACATGGACGCCAAGAGCTTCCGCGACATGCAGGTGCAGACGCGCGGCGAGTTCGGCGGCCTCGGCATCGAAGTCACCATGGAAGACGGCCTGATCAAGGTCGTCGCGCCGATCGACGAAACGCCCGCCCAGAAGGCCGGCGTCATGGCCAACGACATCATCACCCATCTCGACGGCGAGCCGGTGCAGGGCCTCACCCTCAATCAGGCGGTCGAGAAGATGCGCGGCCCCGTGAACACGCGCATCCAGCTGCGCATCACGCGCAAGGGCATCGAGAAGCCGGTCGAGGTCTCGATCACGCGCGACATCATCCGCGTGCGCTCCGTGCGCTCCAACCTCGATGGCGACGACGTCGCCTACATCCGCGTCACCCAGTTCAACGAGCAGACCACGGAAGGGGTGCGGCGGGCGATCAACGATCTGATGAATCAGTCCGGCGACAAGCTCAGGGGCATCGTCCTTGACCTGCGCAACAATCCGGGCGGCCTGCTCGATCAGGCGATCTCGGTGGCGGACGCGTTCCTGGAGAAGGGTGAGATCGTCTCGACTCGCGGCCGCAACGCCGACGAGACCCAGCGTTTCAATGCGCGGGCCGGCGACCTCACCAGAGGCAAGCCGATCATCATCCTGATCAACGGCGGCTCGGCATCGGCGTCGGAAATCGTCGCCGGCGCGCTGCAGGATCATCGCCGCGCGACCGTCATCGGCACGCGCTCATTCGGCAAGGGATCGGTGCAGACCATCATACCGCTCGGCCAGGGCAACGGCGCGCTGCGACTGACCACCGCGCGTTACTTCACTCCGTCCGGGCGCTCGATCCAGGCGCGCGGCATCACGCCTGACATCGAAATCCTCCAGGAGGTTCCGGAGGAACTCAAGACGCGGGACGCCGCGCGTGGCGAATCCTCGCTGCGCGGTCACCTCAAGGCCGAGGGCCAGGAGGAGACGGGCTCCCAGTCCTACGTCCCGCCCGATCCGAAGAACGACAAGGCGCTGCAGCTCGCATTCGAGTTGATGCGCGGCGTGCAGAAGAACTCCGCCTATCCGGCCAATCCGCGTGCGTCGTCGAACTGACCAGGCGGGGAAGCCATTGATCCACGGGGCGGCCTGCGGGCCGCCCCGTTGCATTTTGGGACATTCGGCGCGGTAAACGAACGGTTAACGACTTCCGGTGCAAGTTTTGAGTAACGATTTCGACCCGCTGATTCGCGAAGGTTTTAGCCGTGACCACGGACGATCTGAGCACCCCGCTTGGACAAGGCAAGGTCCGCACCCGCCGCAAGGCGCTGACCATTCCATGGCCTCCGGTCATCGCCACCTTGCTGGCGATCCCGGTTGCGGTGCTGGCTGGTGCTGCAATGTTGTCCAACGATCCTTTCGGTGGCGAGCCGATGGCGATCGCGCCCGCCACCGTGTCGACCGAAGTAGCGGCCGCGCCTGAGGGACCTGCCGAGGCCGGAGCGGCATCTGCTGCGGCGCCGGCCATGCAACCTGCCGCGCCGACGACACCCGCCAATACCAAGACTGTCACCATCATCGACGGCATCAGCGGCAATCGGCGCGAGGTCTTGATCCCGGCGACGCCCGACGGCCAGCCCGCCGCCAACGATCAGCGCTTCAGCGAAAAGTCGCGTCATGGACCATTGCCGAAAATCTCGCAGGACGGAACGCGGCCGTCGGACGCCTTCGCGCGCCCGGTCAGCCCGGCCGCGGCCGGCAACGGGAACGGGCCGCGCGTCGCGATCGTGGTCGGCGGACTCGGCATCGGCGCGAACACCACCGCCGACACGTTGCGCAAACTGTCCGGCCCGATCACGCTTGCATTCGCGCCCTACGGCGGCGATCTCGAACGCCAGGTCTCGCAAGCGCGCGAGACCGGGCACGAGGTGATGCTGCAGGTTCCAATGGAGCCGTTCGACTATCCCGACAACGATCCGGGACCGCACACGCTCCTCACCTCGATCGACGCGGCCCAGAATCTCGACCGGCTGCACTGGCTGATGAGCCGCTTCCAGGGCTATGTCGGCATCGTCAACTACATGGGCGGACGTTTCAGCGCCTCGGAGCAGGGAATGGCGCCGGTGCTGCGCGAGGCCGCGACCCGCGGCCTGATCTACCTCGACGACGGCTCCTCGACCCGCAGCCTCGCAAGCCAGATCGCCGGCGCCAACAATCTCGCCTTCGCCAAGGCCGATCTCATTGTCGACCAGGTGGCGACACCGGCGGACATAGACCGTGCGCTCGGCCGGCTTGAAAGCATCGCCCGCGCGCGCGGCACCGCGGTCGGGTTCGCCGGCGCGCTGCCGGTGTCCATCGACCGGATCGCACGCTGGATCAAAGCCGCGGAAAGCCGCGGCATCCAACTGGTTCCGATCACCGCAGTGGTGGCGCGGGCAAAGTCCAGCTGACGAGCGTTCTGTCATTCCGGGGCGCGAACGAAAGTTCGCGAACCCGGAATCCATGCCCCAAATCACTCGATTTTTGTTATGGATTCCAGGCTCGCGCCTTTGGCGCGCGCCGGAATAACCGCATGCCCCGTTACGAAGCCCTGCCCTATCGCCCCTGCGTCGGGATCATGGTGATCAACCGCAAGGGCCGCGTATTCATCGGCAAGCGCCGCGGCGGGCCTGAGCATGTCGACGCCACGCATTCCTGGCAGATGCCGCAGGGCGGCGTCGACAAGGGCGAGGACACCTACAAGGCGGCGCTGCGTGAGCTCAACGAGGAGACCGGCATCCGCACGGTCGAGAAGCTCGCCGAAGTGCCGGAATGGCTACGCTACGATATTCCGCGCGACATCGTCGGGCAGGCCTGGAAGGGAAAGTTCCGCGGGCAGACGCAGAAGTGGTACGCCCTGCGCTTCACCGGCAAGGACTCCGAGATCGACATCGCGAACCCGCCCGGCGGCCACAAGCCGGAATTCCTCGATTGGCGGTGGGAGGCGATGGACAAGCTTCCGGCGCTGATCATCCCGTTCAAGCGGCCGGTCTACGAGCGGGTGGTCGAAGAGTTCGCAAGGTTTGCGAAGGCCTAGATGAGGGTTCAGAGCAAGAAAGTCGCCCATTCCCGTTGCAGTCGAGAACACTGAGGTACCCGTGTCGAAACCCGACATCTTCACCGAACCGGACAACATCGATCCCGACACGCTCGCCAATCTCGGCCCGCTGCGACGCCTCGCCGGCCTGTGGCGCGCAGACAAGGGCGTGGACGTCAACCCGAAAGCCGAGGGGCCTGAGCGTCGCGTCTTCATCGAGACGGTGCGAATGGACCCGATCGATCCGCAGACCAATGGTCCGCAGCTCTTCTACGGTCTTCGCTATCACGTCCACATCAACACGCCCGAAGAGGACATCACCTTTCACGACCAGGTCGGCTATTGGCTCTGGGAGCCCGCGACCGGATTGATCATGCAAACCTTGGCCATCCCGCGCGGGCAGGTGCTCCTGGCTGGCGGTCACGCCGGCCCGGACGATCGCAAATTCTTCGTGGAGGCGAAGCGCGGGGACACCGGGTACGGCATCTGTTCGACAGAGTTCCTGGAAAAGGAATTTCGAACCGACAGTTACCGCATCGACATCACCTGCAACGACGATGGAAGCTGGACCTATCTGGCCCGGACCATTCTCGTGGTCGGCGGTGGCAACAGCTTCGACCACCACGACACGAACACGCTGAAGCTGGTCGAGGCTCCCCAGCCGAACCCCCTCGCCCGCATTCTGAGCCAGCGCGCAAAGGCACGTTCCAACGCACCGTCCTGACGCCTTCGCGTCACGTATTGCGCTTCGCGTGTCTTGCGCTGGGTCCCGGGTCAAGCCCCGGGACACGATAGCGTGGCTTACTGCGACAGCGTCGCCTGCAACTGCCGCAGCTGGTCGGCGCGGAGCGCGAGCTTGTCGCGCAGCGGTCCTTCCGGCGCCATCGCCAGAGCATCCTCGGCTTCCTTGACGTAGCCGGCAAATGCGTCATGGGCAGCTTCTTCGACCGGCACCGCGACATCGGCGAGCACAGTGAGGCCGGCATCGCTCACCTCCGCGAAGCCACCGCTGACGGCGACACGACGCGCGCCGCCCTCGCCATACATCGTGAGGATGCCCGGCCGCAGCGTCGTGACGAGGGGCGCATGTCCGGCGAGCACGCCGAAATCGCCTTCCGAGCCCGGCACGTCGACCTGATTGACCTCGCCGGAGAACAGGAGCTTTTCCGGCGACACGAGATTGAACTGGAAGGTGGCCATGACAACAATCCGTGCTAGGCCGCTTCCGCCGCCAGCTTCTTGCCCTTCTCGACCGCCTCCTCGATGGTGCCGACCATGTAGAAGGCCGCCTCCGGCAGGTAGTCGTACTTGCCTTCCACCAGGCCCTTGAAGCCGCGGATGGTGTCGGCGAGCTCGACGAGCTTGCCGGGCGAGCCGGTGAACACTTCGGCGACGAAGAATGGCTGCGACAGGAAGCGCTCGATCTTGCGCGCACGCGCAACCGTGAGCTTGTCCTCCTCCGACAGCTCGTCCATGCCCAGGATCGCGATGATGTCCTGCAACGCCTTGTAGCGCTGCAGCACCTGCTGCACCTGGCGCGCGATGGCATAATGTTCCTCGCCGACGATCAGGGGCGAGAGCATGCGCGAGGTCGAGTCGAGCGGGTCCACCGCCGGATAGATGCCCTTCGCCGCGATGTCGCGCGACAGCACGGTGGTGGCGTCAAGGTGCGCGAACGAAGTCGCCGGCGCCGGATCGGTCAGGTCGTCGGCCGGCACGTAAATCGCCTGCACCGAGGTGACCGAGCCCTTGGTCGTGGTGGTGATGCGCTCCTGCAGGGCGCCCATGTCGGTGGCGAGCGTCGGCTGATAGCCCACCGCCGAGGGAATACGGCCGAGCAGCGCCGACACTTCCGAACCGGCCTGGGTGAAGCGGAAGATGTTGTCGACGAAGAACAGCACGTCCTGGCCCTGGTCGCGAAAATATTCGGCGACGGTCAGGCCGGAGAGGCCTACGCGGGCGCGGGCGCCGGGCGGCTCGTTCATCTGGCCGTACACCAGCGCGCACTTGGAGCCGGCGGTCGAGCCGTTGTTCTTCCTCGGGTCCTTGTTGACGCCGGACTCGATCATCTCGTGATAGAGGTCGTTGCCCTCGCGGGTGCGCTCGCCGACACCGGCGAACACCGAATAGCCGCCGTGCGCCTTCGCGACGTTGTTGATCAACTCCATGATCAGCACGGTCTTGCCGACGCCGGCGCCCCCGAACAAGCCGATCTTTCCACCTTTGGCGTAGGGAGCAAGGAGATCGACGACCTTGATGCCGGTGACAAGGATCTCCGCCTCGGTCGACTGCTCGGTGTAGGGCGGTGCGTCCTGATGGATCGCGCGCCTCTCCTTGGTCTTGACCGGGCCGGCTTCGTCGACGGGGTCGCCGACCACGTTGATGATGCGGCCAAGCGTCTCGTCGCCAACCGGAACCTCGATCGGCTGCCCGGTATCGGCGACCTCCTGGCCGCGTACCAGGCCTTCCGTGATGTCCATCGCGATGGTGCGCACCGTCGACTCGCCGAGATGCTGCGCCACTTCGAGCACCAGGCGGTTGCCGCCGTTCTTGGTCTCGAGCGCGTTCAGGATCGCGGGCAGATGGCCGTCGAACTGCACGTCGACGACGGCGCCGATGACCTGGGTGATCCTTCCGACGGCGTTGGTTTGCGGGGTGGCCATGATCGTCCTTACTACCTTTCAATCATATGGGATCGCGGCGGGCGCATTACAACGCCTCGGCGCCGGAGATGATCTCGATCAGCTCCTTGGTGATGATCGCCTGGCGCGTGCGGTTGTAGGTGAGCGTCTGTTTGCGGATCATTTCGCCGGCATTGCGGGTGGCGTTGTCCATGGCGCTCATCTGCGCGCCGTAGAACGAGGCGGTGTTTTCGAGCAGCGCCCGGAAAATCTGCACCGCGATGTTGCGCGGCAGGAGCTCGTCGAGGATTTCTTCCTCGTCCGGCTCGTATTCGTAGGTCGCGCCGCCGTTGCCGTTCGCCGCTTCGAACACCGGCGGAATGATCTGCTGCGCGGTCGGGATCTGCGCGATCACCGACTTGAAGCGCGAGAAGAACAACGTGCAGATGTCGAACGCGCCCTTCTCGTAAAGCTGCGTCACCTGCTGGGCAATCGCTTCGGCGTTGGTGAAACCGATGGTGCGCACCGAGCGGAGCTCGATATGCTCGATGATGTTCCGCTCGTACTGGCGGCGAAGCTGCTCGTAGCCCTTCTTGCCGACGCAGAAGATTTTCACCTCCTTGCCCTCGGCCAGGAGCTTGTTGGCGTGCTCGCGCACCAGCCGCACGATCGCCGAATTGAACGGGCCGCACAGGCCGCGCTCGGAGGTGCAGACCAGCAGCAGATGCACCCGGTCGCTGCCGGTGCCGCGCAGCAGCGCCGGCGCAGTATCGAGTCCGGCCACCGACCCCGCGATGTTGCGGAGCACTGTGTCCATGTGCTCGGCATAGGGACGCGCGGCTTCCGCCGCCGCCTGCGCGCGCCGCAGCTTCGAAACGGCGACCATCTGCATGGCCTTGGTGATCTTCTGCGTCGCCTTGGTGGCGGCGATGCGGACCCGCATGTCCTTGAGAGAGGCCATAGCGCGCTAGTCCATCCCTCTCAAGCAAACGTCTTGGCGTAGCCGTCGACCGCCGACTTCAGCTTGGCGGCGGTGGCGTCCGAGAGGTCCCCGGTCTTGCGGATGTCCTCGAGAATGTCCGCGTTCTTGGTGCGGAGCAACGTCAGCAGGCCCTCCTCGAAGGCGCGCACCCGGTTGACCGCCAGCGGATCGAGATACCCGTTGACGCCGGCATAGATGACGACGGCCTGTTCCTCCATCTTTAGCGGCGAGAACTGCGGCTGCTTGAGCAGCTCGGTCAAACGCGCACCGCGGTTGAGCAGGCGCTGGGTGGTGGCGTCGAGGTCGGAGCCGAACTGCGCGAACGCTGCCATCTCGCGGTATTGCGCGAGCTCGCCCTTGATGCGGCCGGCGACCTTCTTCATCGCCTTGGTCTGCGCCGCGGAGCCCACGCGCGACACCGAGAGGCCCACGTTCACCGCCGGGCGGATGCCCTGGTAGAACAGGTCGGTCTCCAGGAAGATCTGGCCGTCGGTGATCGAGATGACGTTGGTCGGGATGTAGGCGGACACGTCGTTCGCCTGCGTCTCGATCACCGGCAGCGCGGTGAGCGAGCCGCCCTTGTTGTCGTCGTTCATTTTGGCAGCGCGCTCGAGCAGGCGCGAGTGCAGGTAGAACACGTCGCCGGGATAGGCTTCGCGGCCCGGCGGGCGGCGCAGCAACAGCGACATCTGGCGGTAGCTCACGGCCTGCTTCGACAGGTCGTCATAGATGATGACCGCGTGCATGCCGTTGTCGCGGAAATACTCGCCCATGGTGCAGCCGGAGAACGGCGCCAGGAACTGCATCGGCGCCGGATCGGACGCGGTCGCCGCGACGACGATCGAGTATTCGAGCGCGCCCTGCTCTTCCAGCACCTTCACGAACTGGGCGACGGTCGAGCGCTTCTGCCCGACCGCGACATACACGCAGTAGAGCTTGATCTTCTCGTCGTCCGACGCGTTGAGCGACTTCTGGTTGAGGATGGTGTCGAGCGCGATCGCGGTCTTGCCGGTCTGGCGGTCGCCGATGATCAGCTCGCGCTGGCCGCGGCCGATCGGGATCAGCGCATCGATCGCCTTGAGGCCGGTGGCCATCGGCTCGTGCACCGATTTGCGCGGGATGATGCCGGGCGCCTTCACGTCGACGCGACGGCGCTCGCTCGCTTTGATCGGGCCCTTGCCGTCGATCGGGTTGCCGAGCGCATCGACGACGCGGCCGAGCATCCCCTTGCCCACGGGCACGTCCACGATCGCGCGCGTGCGCTTGACGGTCTGGCCTTCCTTGATCTCGCGGTCGTTGCCGAAGATCACGATGCCGACGTTGTCGGTCTCAAGATTGAGCGCCATGCCGCGCACGCCGTTCTCGAACTCGACCATCTCGCCGGCCTGCACATTGTCGAGGCCGTAGGCGCGGGCGATGCCGTCGCCGACCGAGAGCACCTGTCCGACTTCGGACACCTCGGCTTCCTGGCCGAAGTTCTTGATCTGCTCCTTGAGGATCGCGGAGATTTCGGCGGCGCGGATATCCATCAGGAAACCTCTTTCATCGCATGCTTGATGGCGTTGAGCTTGGTGCGGAGCGACGTGTCGACCATGCGGCTGCCGAGCTTCACGATTAGCCCGCCGATGATCGACGGATCGACGTTCACCTCGATCTGCACGTCCTTCTTGGTGACGGCCTTGAGCGTGTCCTTGATCGCGGCGAGATGCGCCTCGGTCGGCTTCTCGGCGACAGTGATCGTCGCCGACGTCTCGCCCTTGTGGTGGGCAACCAGCGTGCGGAACGCGCGGATCATGGCGCGCGTGGCGAACAGCCGGCGGTTCGATGACACAACCCGGAGGAAACGCGCCGCCAAGCCGTCGATGCCGGCCTTGTCCAGTACCGCCGAAAGCGCCCTGGTCTGCTCCTCGGCGGTGAACACCGGGCTGCGGATCAGACGCTGGAGGTCGGGATTCTCCGCGATCATCGCGTCGAAGCGGTCGAGATCGGCTTTGACTGCATCGATGGCATGCTCTTCGAGCGCCAGTTCGAACAGCGCGGTGGCATAGCGCCCCGCCATGCCTGATACGATCGGTTCGTCGCCTGCCACGTCGAATGCTCTTCAGGGCAATTCCGCAGGCTCGGCGCCCCTCGGGATAGGCCGCGCAAGCCCTTGAAATTAAAGTGGGACTTCGAATTTCCGGAACGGGTTCGCAGAAGTTTCCGAACCCCACGGAAATCGCGCGTTCTGCTAACACACGCGGCACAGCGGTGCAATATCGGCGGCCCCGCCACGACGCCGCAAGTATCGCCCCGGTCCGGAAATTTCAGATGCTGCTGCACGTTGCGATCGGCGCCAACGGCCGTAAACGCCAACGATGACGCATTGACCGTGGCGGGGCTCGGTCGCAAGCTGGGGCATCAATCAGGCGGGGATGTCATGCGCGCACTCACATCGATGATCGCGGTCTGGGCTTTGCTGCTGCTGGCTGGGTGCGAAGGTTCCCAGGGCCCGGCGGGACCAGCCGGGCCGCAGGGCGCGGCGGGCCCGCAAGGCCCCACCGGCGCGCAGGGTCCGGCAGGACCGACGGGACCCGCCGGGCCGGAGGGCAAGGCCGGCGCACAGGGACCCGCCGGTCCGCAAGGACAACGCGGCGAAGCCGGACCGGCCGGACCTGCTGGACCTCCCGGTCCGGAAGCCAAGCCCGGACAGGCCGCAGCCGGAGGCGGAGCCCCGGACGGGCTGCGTCGCGTCGAAGCGAGCGGCAAGCTCGCCTGCGGCAAGGACGAGGTTCTTGTGTTTGCGGTTTGTCGGGATACCGGCGCGGCCGCCATCCAGCAGGGTGGCAGCGCCGCCTGCGAAGGCGCCGTCACCGGACTGTGCATGCGCCGTTAGCCGTCTCTGTGTAGCGCCGTGCGCTTGAATGCACCGCGCACGGTCCATATCCGGATGGCGAGGACGGCCTCGCTTTCCCCGGTCACATTCGGTAGGGACGACCCTCCGCGTTGGAGGTTCGTCATGGCCTGGTTCTATCTGCTGATCGCGGGATTGTTCGAAGTCGCCTGGGCGATCGGCCTCAAATTCACCGACGGTTTCACGCGCCTCATCCCTTCGATCTGGACGATCGGAAGCATGGCAATCAGCTTCGTGTTCCTCAGCCTGGCGCTGAAGACGCTGCCGGTCGGCACCGCCTATGCCGTCTGGACCGGAATTGGAGCGGTCGGCGTGGCGATCCTCGGCATTGTCCTGTTCGCGGAGCCCGCGAACGCGTTGCGGCTCGGCTGCATCGGATTGATCGTCGGCGGCATCGTCGGGTTGAAACTGGTCACCTAGAGCATGATCCCGAGAAGTGGAAACTGGCGTTCGGAAAAGATCATGCTCAATCAGAAAATCTAAGCGACGCGCGATGTCCCACGACGGTCCGCCGCCCGCGCGGCTGCTCAAGCTCCTTTGCCTGCTCTGGCTCACCGGTGTGAGCATGCGCATCACCATCCTGGCGGTGCCGCCGGTGATCCCGCTGATCCATGCGGAGTTGCATCTCAGCGAGGCGCAGGTGGGTTTTCTGGTGAGTTTGCCGCTGCTGATGTTCGCGCTCGCCGCCGTGCCCGGCGCGCTGCTGGTGCACCGGCTCGGGACCTTCCTCACCTTGAGCATCGGCATGGCGATCACGGCGGCGGCGGCGGCAGGGCGCGGCGGCGCGGCCAATGTCTGGACGTTGTTCGCCGCGACCTTCGTGATGGGCTTCGGCGTCGCGATCATGCAACCGGCACTGCCGGCGCTGGTGCGCGAATGGATGCCGCAGCGCATCGCGCTCGGCGCCGCCACCTCGACCAACGGGCTGGTGATGGGCGGCATGCTGGCGCCCGCGCTCACCACACTGCTGGTGTTGCCGCTGACCGGCAACAGCTGGCGGCTCGATCTCGTCGTGTGGGCGGCCCCGGTGCTCGCAACCGCGCTGGTGTTCATCCTGCTCGCACCGCGCGGCGCTATGTCGGCACCCGCGGACCTGCCGGCGCAGCGGCGCTGGTGGCCGGACTGGAAGAGCCCGCTGGTGTGGCTCCTTGGCCTGACCTTCGGCTCCAATAATTCCATGTATTTCGGCGCCAACGCCTTTGTGCCGGACTATCTGGTCAGTCACGACCGTGCCGACCTGATTGGCCCCGCGCTCGCCTGCCTCAACGGCGCGCAGCTGGTGGCGACGCTGCTGCTCCTCCCGGTGGCGGACCGGCTGCAGCGCCGGCGCGCTTTGCCCTATCTCGTGTTCGGACCGATCTCGTTCGTCGCTGCGCTTGGCCTCGTATTCTCGAGCGGAGCATGGATCGTCGTCTGGGCCGGCGTCATTGGATTCTCGACGGCGGTGACCTTCGCCGTGATGTTGGCCTTGCCGCCAATGCTCAGCCGCCCAGGCGACGTGCATCGCACCGCCGCCGGCATGTTCACGATCAGCTACGGCTGCGCCGTCATCGTCCCGACACTGAGCGGCGGATTGTGGGACTTCACCGGCGTGCCGTGGACCGCGTTCGTTGCGCTCGGTGTCTGCGCGGTGGCGCAGACTGTGCTGGGCGTTGCGCTGAGCCGTTATCGCGCCGCGGACGCCTGAGTTGTTCTTTTTCATTGGAATGACTTGAAACTACAATTCTTTACATGCGCCACCGAACGGCAGTAAGCATCGCACCGGGCGACAATCGAGGTTCGCCGATGTCAGGTGTTTTCGTTGAAGCCGCCGCAATCCTGCTGCGCGAGGGATTGGAGGCGATGCTTATCATCGCCGCGCTCGCCGCCTATCTGAAGAAGGCCGGCGCCGAGCAGCGCCTCGTCGCGCTGTATGGCGGCGCAGTGGCGGCCATCCTTGCCAGCCTGGTGGCAGCGTGGCTGTTCCAGACGCTCAACCAAGGCCAGCATAACGATATCCTGGAAGGCGTCGTCATCCTCATCGCGGCCGCGCTGATGCTCTACGTCAGCGGCTGGCTGTTGGTGCGACAGAACCCGCGCGCATGGCAGGCCTACCTGAAAGAGCGGGCGGAAGGCGCGCTAGCGCAAGGCACGGCCTGGGCGATCGCACTGCTGGCGTTTCTGGCGGTTTTTCGCGAGGGCGCCGAGACCGTGCTTTTCGTCTATGCCCTCGCCAGCTCCTCCGGCGGATGGTCGGCCGGATTATTGGCGGGACTGGCGGCTGGCGCTGTTGGTCTGGTGATCCTGTTTTTCGTCATCAACACCGTGGCGACACGCCTGCCGATGCGGGCGGTGTTTCTGGTGACGTCCGCATTCCTGTTCGTGATGGCGATCAAGCTGATCGGTGACGCCACCCAGGAGTTCCAGGAACAGCTTCTGGTGCCGTCCAATCCGGTCGCCGCCATGGCGTGGCTGCTCCAAATTGGATTCAATCCGACCCGGGAAGCGCTCGCGGCACAGGGCGCGGTGATCGCACTGGCGATCGTGACGTTCCTGATGTGGCGTCGCAACGCGGGCAGCACGACCGCAGGTGCCAAGGCTTCATCAGTCAACAAGGCGTCCTGAGCGACATTTCGGGTCCCGCGAATATGGGCGGCGGTTCTGCGCCCGCCGCCATTGCCATCGTCGTGCACCGCGCTAAGACTGCGCCCCCGGCCGCACGGCCGCATGTCAGCGAACGCGAGCCGGATGCCTCCCCACGCCAGCAACCTTTCGGATGCCGCCAAGGCGCGCCTGCTCCTGATCGTGCTCTGCTTCGGGTGGGGCACCACCTGGGTCACGATGAAGATCGCGCTGGAGGAGATTCCGCCCTTCAGCATGCGCGTTGGAACGCTCTCGCTGGGCGCGATGGTGCTGACCAGCTTCGCCCACTTTCAGGGCCGCACCCTCGCGATCGCGAGCCGGCGCACCTGGGTGCATATCTGCATGGCGTCGCTGTTCAACATTGTCGCGTTCAGCGTGTTTACGCCGTTTGCGCAGCTTGCCGCCGAGACGTCGCGGGTGGCGATCATGGTTTACACCATGCCGATCTGGGCGGCGATGCTGGCACTACCGATCCTGGGCGAACGTTTGACTGCAACGCGCACGGTGGCGCTCGCGCTCTGCATCGCCGGGATGATAATCCTGATCACACCGCTCGCAGGCTTGGGGATTCCGGTCGGTATCATGCTCGCGCTCGCCGCCGCCGTGAGCTGGGCCGCCGGCACCGTCTACTTGAAATGGGCCAGGCTCGAGGGTGACCCGATGGCGATCACGATCTGGCAGCTCGTGTTCGGCGGCGTCGTCATCGCGCTCTGCGTGCCACTGTTCGAGGGCACGCTGCATCTCAACGCCGGCGCACGGTCGCTGTTCGGCTTGGTCTACAGCGGCATCATTGGATCGGGGCTCTGCTACTTCCTGTGGTTCGGTATTGTGCGGCGGCTGCCGGCTTCGACCGCCGCGCTCGGGGTCCTCGCCTCGCCGGTGATCGGCGTGATCACCGCCATGATCGTGCTCGGCGACCGGCCGACCTGGTACGACGCCATCGGCTTTGCGCTCATGTTGTCAGCGTCCGCGATTGTTGTTCTGCGGCCGGACGGCGCGACGGAAGCAGGGCGGTGATCCCGCTCCGCCCTCATCCTGAGGGCGCACGAAGTGCGCGTCTCGAAGGATGCGGGCGGCCATGGTTCGAGACGCGCCTTCGGCGCTCCTCCCCATGAGGCCGATTGAGGATTCGCGTGTGTTCGGTCACAAAAAGCTTTGCGGATCGACGTCCACTTCGAGCTTGATGTTGCCCTTCTTCTTCGGCGCCTTGACCATCCACTCGCGCAGATAGGCCGAGAGGTCGTAGCCGCGCGGCGATTTCACCAGGATCCGGAAGCGATGCCGCCCGCGCACCAGCGCGAGCGGCGCCTCGGCCGGGCCGAGCACGCGCACGGCCTCGTTATGCGGCGCCGCCGCCGCGATGCGGCGCGCATGGCTTTCGGTCGCGTGCTTGTCCGAGCCGGACACCAGGAGGCTCGCGAGCCGCCCGAACGGCGGATAGTGCGTCTTCTCACGTAGCTCGATCTCCGTGGCGTAGAACGCCTCGCGATCTGACGCGATCAGCGCCTTCATCACGGGATGCTCGGGCTGATGCGTTTGCAAGAGGCCGATGCCGTGTCCCTCCTCGCGGCCGGCGCGGCCGACCACCTGGTGCAGAAGCTGGAACGTGCGCTCGGCCGCGCGCGGATCGCCGTTTGAGAGGCCGAGGTCGGCATCGACGATGCCGACCAGGTTGAGCTTCGGGAAATGGTGCCCCTTGGCGACCAGCTGGGTGCCGATGACGATGTCGAAGCGTCCCTCGGCGACGTCGTCGAGCTCCTCGCGCAGCCGTTCCATTGATTCCACGAGATCGCTGGACAGCACCAGGATGCGGGCGTCCGGGAACAACTCCGCCGCCTCCTGCTCCAGCCGCTCGACGCCGGGACCCACCGGCGCAAACGAGTCGAGTTGCCTCGCATTTCGGGCACTTGTCTGGCAGCGGCATCGCAAAGCCGCAGTGATGGCAGACCAGGCGGCGCCGGAAGCGGTGATCGACCAGCCAGGCGTCGCAGTTCGGGCAGGCGAGCCGATGGCCGCAGCTGCGGCAGAGCGTGAGCGGCGCAAATCCGCGGCGGTTGAGGAAGAGAAGCGCCTGCTCGCCGCGCCCGATCGCGGTCTGCACCGCCTCCGCCAGCCGCGGCGCAATGAAGCGTCCGCGCGGCGGACCCTCGCGCTTGAGATCGATCGCCTCGATGCCCGGAAGATGCTGGCCGCCGAAACGCTCCGGCAGATGCAGCTTCTTGTAGCGGCCGCGGCGCGCGTTCACTTCCGTTTCCACCGACGGCGTCGCCGACGCCAGCACGATCGGAATGCCGCTCACGTTCGCACGCACCACCGCCATGTCGCGGGCGTGATAGCGCACGCCGTCCTCCTGCTTGTAGGCGGGGTCGTGCTCTTCATCCACGACAATCATGCCGAGATCGGCGTAAGGCAGGAACAGCGCCGAGCGCGCGCCCACTGTGACCGTCGCCTCGCCCGCCGCCACCGCCGCCCAGGTGCGCGCGCGCAGCCGCTGCGAGAGTTGCGAATGCCACTCCGCCGGCCGCACGCCGAAGCGTTCGGCGAAGCGGTCGAGCACCTGCGAGGTGAGCGCGATCTCCGGCATCAGGATCAGCGCCTGCCGGCCGCGGCGGATCGTTTCCGCCACCGCCTCGAGATACACCGCGGTCTTGCCGGAGCCGGTGACGCCGTCGAGCAGCGTTGCGGAATAGCCGCCTTTTGCGATCGTCTCGCGCAAGGCATCGGCGGCCGAGCGCTGCGCCGGCGCGAGATCCGGCTGCGCGAAACCGGGATCGGGCGCGGGCGCCACCGGATCCGGCGGGAGCACCAGCGTCTCCAGCGCGCCCTCGTCGATCAGGCCGTCGATGACGCCGGGCGATACGCCGGCCTCTTCCGCGATTTCGCCCTTGCTGCGCACCAGCCCGTCGGCGACCACCGCCAGCACGCGATTGCGCGCCGCGGTCATGCGTTTGGGGTGCGGACCGGCGAGCCGCACGCCGATGCGCTCGCGCGCCGGGCCGAGATGCTCACCCATGCGCAGCGCCATGCGGACGACCATTCCGCGCGGCGACAGCGTATAGTTCGACACCCAGTCCACGAATTTGCGCAGCTCGCCTTTCAGCGGCGGCACCTCGAGCTTGTCGGCGATGTCCTTGAGCCGGTTGTCGAGGCGGGGGTTGGGACTGTCATTCTCCGCCCACACCACGCCCAGCGCCTCGCGCGGGCCGAGCGGCACGGCAACGATGTCCCCGGGCGCCACCTCCATCCCGGGCGGCACCACGTAGGAATAGGCCTGGTCGAGCGCGACCGGCACCAGGACATCGACGACACGGCGTTTCATGGGCGGTGTTTTCACGGGCCGATCTCGCGCGATTCTCCGCGCTTAAGAAAGGGGTAGGAAGCGGGTGTGATTATGCCCATTGTGTCAACCTCGTGGGGACTACCGGGCAAGCCGCAAACTCGGTCAGCTCCCTCTCCCCGTTCTTACGGGGAGAGGGAGGGGTGAGGGGCAATTCTTTGCTCCGAATGTGAGGTAACTCTCCCTCACCCGGATCGCTTCGCGATCCGACCTCTCCCCGCAGGCGGGGAGAGGTAAAGTGTGCGGCACGCGATTCGTTCAACATCTGATTCCCGGCCGGCGGCAGGATGTCGAAAGAAGCAACCGAACTGACGCTCCCCTCCGCGGCCGCCGACGTCGTGGCCGAGGTCGTGCGCTGGCGCGCCTTTCTCGGCAGCGAGCGGCGGATGTCGCCGAAGACGGTCGAGGCCTATGCGCGCGACACCAGCCAGTTCCTCGCCTTCCTCGCCGAGCATCTCGGCGGCAAGGTGACGCTCGCGCGCCTCATCAAGCTCACGCCGGCGGACGTGCGCGCCTTCATGGCGTCGCGGCGCGCGGACGGGATCGGCAGCCGCTCGCTGATGCGCGCGCTCGCGGGCATGCGCTCGTTCACGCGCTTCCTCGAACGCGAAGGCAAGGGCCGCGTCAGCGCGCTGTCGGCGGTGCGCGCGCCCAAGATCGCAAAGACGCTGCCGAAGCCGATCGCCGTGAGTGCAGCAAAACAGCTAGCCGACGTCGACCTGCGCGCCGGCGAGGAGCGCGCGCCGTGGATCCTTGCGCGCGACGCCGCGGTGCTCGCTCTGCTCTACGGGTCCGGCCTGCGCATCTCCGAGGCGCTCGGGCTTGCGCGCAAGGAAATGCCCGCGCCGGGCAAGGGCGACGCCGTCACCGTCACCGGCAAAGGCAACAAGCAGCGCATGGTGCCGGTGCTGCCGCAGGTGCTGGGCCTGATCGCCGACTATGTGAAGCTCTGCCCTCACGATCTGCCTGCCGACGGCCCGCTATTCGTCGGCGCGCTCGGCGGGGCGCTGTCGCCGCGCATCGTGCAACTGGCGATGGCGCGCCTGCGCGGCGCGCTCGGCCTGCCGGAGACCGCGACGCCGCATGCGCTGCGGCACTCGTTCGCGACGCATCTGCTGGCGCGCGGCGGCGACCTGCGCGCGATCCAGGAATTGCTCGGCCACGCCTCGCTCTCGACCACGCAAATCTATACCGCGATCGACGCCGAACGATTGATGGATGTCTACCGCAGCGCGCATCCGCGGGCGTAGGCACAACTGTCACACGATCGTCAACGGCCTGCGCACCCTCTTGCGGAGGCCATGCCGTCCGCTACACCCTCCTCCCACCCAACCAGGGAGGATTCGGCCATGAGTCACGGCGTCCATGCGGTGCAACACGAAGCTGAGCACAAGATCAAACACGACAGCGAACACGGCGGCGGCGGACACAGGGACCTGCTCGACGCCCGCAATAAGAAGGTCGCATTGCTGATCGCGGTCATTGCGCTCTGCCTGGCGTTCTCGGAGACGCTCGGCAAGAGCGCACAGACGGCGGCGATCAGCTACAATGTCGAGGCGTCGAACCTCTGGGCTTTCTTCCAGGCCAAGACGATCCGTCAGACCGTGCTGCAGGCGGCGACGGAGGTCCTGAAGATCGACCTGACCCGGGATGGCGGCGACCTGGCCGCGACCAAGGCCGCACTCAGCAAACGCATCGACAGCTGGGAGAAGACCGCAGCGCGCTACGACACCGAGCTGATGGATCCTCCGGTGCGCAAGGAGGTCAACCTGAACCCGCCCTACGGCGAAGGACGCCGCGAATTGATGGCGCGCGCGGTCGCGGCCGAAAAGCGCCGTGACACCGCGTTGGAACGCTACCATCACTACGAGGTCGCATCCGCTGCCTTCCAGATCGGCATCGTGCTCGCGTCGGCGACAGTGATCACCGGCATGATCGTGCTGAGCTATCTCGCCGCCGGGCTTGGTTTGGCCGGCCTGGCGTTCATGGCGATCGGGTTCTTCGCCCCGCACGCCGTGCATCTGTTTTGAGGCTCAAGCGGGCGCGTGCATGCGGCGGCGGATGCGCCGCAGCAGCCGCAGCATGCGACCGGCGCGCCGGGGCGACAGCAGGCGCAGCCAAATCTTGATGCGCCGCTTGATCGGATCGATCAGGTTATGCGCCCAGGTGAGTCCGGTCATGACGTGGTCGTAGAGCCAGCGGAACCACGGCAGTTGCAACAGTTTCGGCCGCGTCAGCTCGAAAATGAAGGCGGTGACGCCCATCGAGATCACCTTTGCGAGCGCGAGCGTCGCCATGGCGCCGAGCCAGGAACCGTGCGCCAGCATCCACAGGCCGAGGAATTTCAGCGGCAGCAGCAATAGCACCGGCACCAGGAACACCAGCAGCGTCGCATAGGGCGGCAGCCGCTCGATCGCGGCGGCGACGCGCGCCTTGAACGCGGCCCACGGGATGCGCGCGACCAGCCAGCCGACGACCGGCTTGAGGTGCTCCCACAGCCACGCCTCGAACAGGAAGACGAGCGCGAGCAGCACCAGCAGCGGGCGCAGCAACCGGCGCAGGATGGGTGCTCGGGCCGCCGTCACGAGCGCACCAGGCCGCCGTTCACGTGCAGCGTCTGGCCGGTGATGAAGGCGGCGTCATCGCTGGTCAGGAACGAGACGGTGCCGACGAGATCGGCCGGCACCTGCCCGCGCGGGATCGCTTGTCGCGCAGCGGCAACGGCGAAGGATTTTTCCATGTCGGTCTCACCCGGGCGCGGTCCGCGCGCCATGGCGCCGGGCGTGCGGGTGAGCGCCGGCGCGATCGCGTTGACGGTGACCCCGTGCGGCCCCAGCTCGGTCGCCAGCGCGCGCGTGAGCCCGATCATGCCGCCCTTGCTCGCGATGTAATGCGAGAAGCCGGACGCGCCGGTGAAGAACGTCGACGACGCCATGTTGACGATGCGGCCCCAGCCGCGCCGTTTCATGCCGGGCACGAATGCCGAGCAGGTCAGGAATGCCGCATCGAGATTGATCGACAGCGTGCGCCGCCAGTCGGCGAAGCTCATGTCCTCGAACAGCTGAAGCTTGAAGATGCCGGCATTGTTGATGAGGATGTCGCAGCGGCCGAATGTTTTCTCGACCTCGGCGGCGAGCGCGCTCACCGCGTCCGGCGACGCCACGTCGCAAGCAACGAATAGCGCCTGACGGGAGGCCTTTTCCACCTGCCTGATGGTCTCGTTCGCCGGCTGCACATCGGCGATCACGATATGCGCGCCGTCCTGCGCCAGCCGTTGCGCATAGGCCTGCCCAATGCCGGAGGCCGCGCCGGTGATGACGGCGACCTTGTCGTGGTGGGATTTGGCCATTCGTCCAACCCTTCCCAGCGTCATTCCGGGTCGCGCCGACAGGCGCGAACCCGGAATCCATCGTCCCTGTGATCAAGAGGGTCGATCGCCTCGTGGTCATGGATTCCGGGCTCGCGGGCTTCGCCCGCGCCCCGGAATGACGGGAACGATATCACATATGAATCGCCCGCTTGCCGACCGCGAGCGCGGCTTCCTTCACCGCCTCCGGCAAGGTCGGATGCGCGTGGCAGGTGCGCGCGATGTCCTCCGCCGCCGCGCCGAACTCCATCGCCACCGCGGCCTCCGCGATCATGTTGCCGGCGTCGGCACCGAGAATGTGCACGCCCAGCACGCGGTCGGTCTTGGCGTCCGCCAAGATCTTCACGAAACCGTCGGTCTTCTGGTTTGCCTTGGCGCGGCCGTTGGCCGTGAACGGAAATTTTCCGGCGTTGTAGGCGACGCCCGCCTGCTTGAGCTCCTCCTCGGATTTCCCGACCGAGGCCAGCTCCGGATAGGTGTAGATCACGTTCGGGATCACGTCGTAGTTCACGTGGCCGGCCTGGCCGGCGAGGATCTCCGCCACTGCCATGCCCTCGTCCTCGGCCTTGTGCGCGAGCATCGGACCCGCGATCACGTCGCCGATGGCGTAGATGCCGGGCACGTTGGTCGCGAAATGCGCGTCCACCATCACGCGCCCGCGGTTGTCCTTCTTCACGCCGGCCTCTTCGAGGCCGAGCCCCTCGGTGTAGGGCACGCGCCCGACGGCGACGAGGACGACGTCGGCCTCGATCGTCTCCGCCGCACCGCCGGCTGCCGGCTCGACCGTGGCCTTGAGCTTCTTGCCGGAGGAATCGACGCCGGTCACCTTCGACGACAGCTTGAACGCGATGCCCTGCTTTTCGAGCAGGCGCTGGAAGCCCTTCGCCACCTCGAGATCGATGCCGGGAACGATGCGGTCGAGGAACTCGACCACCGTCACCTGCGAACCGAGCCGCCGCCAGACCGAACCGAGCTCGAGCCCAATCACGCCGGCCCCGACCACGAGCAGCTTTTCCGGCACCTTTCCGAGCGTGAGCGCACCGGTCGACGACACGATGCGCTTCTCGTCGATGTCGATGCCCTTGAGCCGCGTCACGTCCGAGCCGGTGGCGATGACGATGCTCTTGGTCTCCAGGGTCTGCGTCTTGCCGCCGTCGCCCTTCACCTCGATTTTTCCGGGCGCAACGATGCGCCCCGTGCCGCGCACGGCGTCGATCTTGTTCTTCTTCAGCAGGAAGTCGACGCCCTTCACATTGCCGTCGACCGCTTCATCCTTGAATTTCATCATTGCGCCCAGATCGAGCGAGGGCTTGCCGACCTTGATGCCCATCTTCGGGAAGTCGTGCCCCGCGTCCTCGAACAGCTCGGACGCGTGCAGCAGCGCCTTCGATGGAATGCAGCCGATGTTGAGACACGTGCCGCCGAAGGTCTGGTCCTTCTCCACCACCGCGGTCTTCAAGCCCAGTTGCGCCGCGCGGATCGCGCAGACATAGCCACCAGGGCCGGTGCCGATGACTACAACGTCGTGTCTCGAATCGGACATAGAGTTCTCTATATAAAATGGTTGTTCCGTTATGCGGCGACATTGCCCGAAGCGGGCATGGCAGGCAATCCTCAGATGACGCGCGTCCGCCATACATTGGTAGCGGTGCTGCTGTTCGCAATCACGATCGCGCTAGCGACTGGCGGCGCGCGTTCGCAGCCGCAATTCTCCGGCGACTACGGCAAGGCTTTCGATGCCTGGGTGGCGCAATATCATCCGACGACGGCGATCGTCGCGGTGCGCTGGAAAGGCGAAACGGTCTTCCTCAAAGGTCACAACGCCGACCCGCGCGCTCCGTCGCTGATCGGCAGCATGTCGAAACCGATCACCGGCGTCTGTGTCGCCACGTTGATCCGCGACGGCCGGCTTGCGTTCACCACGCCGTTGCGCGAGGCGCTGGCCGGCTTCTTTCGCCGCCATGGTCCGCCGGCGGATCGCCGCCTGGAGAACGCGACCATCGAGCAGCTGCTGACGCACCGTTCGGGACTGCTCGGCAACGACGAAGACGATCCGATGCAGGAGATCTGGCGCCGCCGCGCGGCGCAGGGCATGGCGCATGTCGCCTCGCTGGAGCCGCTGCTGGCCGAGCATTTCAAGCACCCGTTGGCGCACGAACCCGGCAGCCGCAGCTCCTACAGCAACACCGGCTTCGTCGTGCTGAGCGCCGTCATTGAAGAGACAAGCGGCAAGCCTTACGAGACCTATTGCCGGGAGGCGGTCTTCGAGAAACTCGGCATTGCAAGCGCGCGGTTGCATCCGGACTGGCGGCAGTTCTCCGGCGCGCGCGGCTGGATCATCGCGGGCGCTGACTACCTTGCGTTCCTTGATGTGTTCGACCCCTCGAATCCGTTTCTCGGCGACCGGGTGAAGGCCTGGATCGTTGCGGCCGAGACGAAATTCGATCCGGCCTATCGCGGCCAATTCGAAGGCCTCGGTCTTCCGACATCGATTCTGCCCACGGGCTGGCGCGTGCTCCACAGCGGCATCCTGAATTTCCACGGCAAGGGCGCGAACGGGCAGCCGATCGAGGCCGTGATCCACAGCCATGCCTATCGGGAGCCATCCGGCATCAGCGCCTTCCATGCGATGACGCCGGCGGAGGAGGATAACCCGGCGCTGAGCGAGCTCGACCAAGCGCTGCATCGCGTGCACGAAAGGCTATGGAAACGGTGACTCCCGCTCGTCCCCGCGAAAGCGGGGACCCAGGAGTCACAAAGCAAGATTCTGGATTCCCGCTTGCGCGGGAATGAGCGGAGGATAGAGCCTACACAAATGAAATAGGCTAGAGGTCCAGCACCAGCCGCTGCGGATCCTCCAGCACCTCCTTCACCCGCACCAGGAAGGTGACGGCCTCGCGGCCGTCGACGACGCGGTGGTCGTAGGAGAGCGCGAGATACATCATCGGCCGCACCTCGATCTTGCCGCCGATCGCCACCGGCCGCTCCTGGATCTTATGCATGCCGAGGATGCCGGACTGCGGCGCGTTCAGGATCGGCGTCGACATCAGCGAGCCGTAGACGCCGCCATTGGTGATGGTGAAGGTGCCGCCCTGCATCTCCTCGATCTTGAGCGCGCCGTCGCGCGCGCGCCGGCCGAAATCGGCGATCTCCTTCTCGATCACGGCAAGCGATTTCTGATCGGCGTCACGCACCACCGGAACGACGAGACCGCGCTCGGTGCCGACCGCGATGCCGATGTGGTAGTAGTTCTTGTAGATGATGTCGGCGCCGTCGATCTCGGCATTGACCGCGGGAATCTCGTGCAGCGCCTGCACGCAGGCACGCACGAAGAAACCCATGAAGCCGAGCTTCACGCCGTGCTTCTTCTCGAACAGGTCGCGATACTGGGTGCGCAGCGCCATCACGTGGCTCATGTCGACCTCGTTGAAGGTCGTCAGCATGGCGGCGGTGTTCTGCGCGTCCTTGAGGCGGCGCGCGATGGTCTGCCGCAGCCGCGTCATCTTCACGCGCTCTTCGCGCGCGGCGTCGTCCTGCGGCAGCGGGGCGCGCACCTGCACCGCCGACGCCGGTTGTGCGACTGGCGTTGGCTGCGCGGCAGCGCGCTCGATGGCCGCCATCATGTCGCCCTTGGTGACGCGGCCATCCTTGCCGGAGCCCGGCACGGTCGAAGGATCCATGCCGCTTTCGGCCGCCATCTTACGCACCGACGGCGGCACCGGCATGTCGGCCGCGGGCTTTGGCGCTTCCGGCTTCGGTTGCGCGCGCGGCGCCGGCTGCTCGTCGGCGACATTGATCGGCGTGGTGGTCGTGGTCTTCTGATCAGGACGCCCGGCCGCGGCCGGGCTGGTCTTCGACGGCGCGGCGCCGGCGCCTTCCTTGATCTCGCCGAGCAGCGCACCGACCGCGACGGTGTCGCCATCTTTCGCGGCGACGGCGGCGAGCGTGCCGGCGGCGGGCGCGGGCACCTCGATCGTCACCTTGTCGGTTTCGAGCTCGACCAGCGGCTCGTCGACCGCGACCGGATCGCCGGGCTTCTTGAACCATTTGCCGATGGTCGCTTCGGTGACGGATTCGCCGAGGGTCGGGACGCGGATTTCAGCCATGACATTTGCCCTTCTTCGTCATGCCCGCGCTTGTCGCGGGCATCCACGTCTTGGCCCTCAATAGTTACTTAAGCACGTCGTCGAAGATCGCCTTAAGCTGCATGAGATGCTTCGACATCACGCCCACCGCGGTCGCCGCCGCCTGCGGGCGGCCGGCATAGCGCGCGCGCTTTTGCGAGGCGCCGGCCTGGTTGAGCACCCATTCGAGATACGGCTCGATGAAGTGCCACGCGCCCATGTTGCGCGGCTCCTCCTGGCACCACACCATCTCGGCCTGCTTAAAGCGTGAGAGCTCGGCCAGCAGCGCCTTCATCGGCACCGGATAGAGCTGCTCGACGCGCAGCAGGTAGACGTCGTTGACCCCGCGCTTCTCGCGCTCCTCGTAGAGATCGAAATAGACCTTGCCCGAGCACATCACGACGCGCCTGATCTTGTCATCAGGAACGAGCTTGATCGTCTGGTCCGGCAGAAGCTGCGCATCGTCCCACAGCAACCGGTGGAACGTGGTGTCCGGCCCCATTTCGTCGAGCCGCGACACCGCCCGCTTGTGGCGCAACAGCGACTTCGGCGTCATCAGGATCAAAGGCTTGCGGATGTCGCGCTTCAACTGCCGGCGCAGGATATGGAAGTAGTTCGCCGGCGTCGTGCAGTTCGCGACCTGCATATTGTCCTCGGCGCACATCTGCAGGAAGCGCTCGAGCCGTGCGGAGGAATGTTCCGGTCCCTGCCCCTCGTAGCCGTGCGGCAACAGGCACACGAGGCCGGACATGCGCAGCCACTTGCGCTCGCCGGACGAGATGAACTGGTCGAACACGACCTGCGCGCCGTTGGCGAAGTCGCCGAACTGCGCCTCCCACAGCGTCAGCGCGTTCGGCTCCGCCAGCGAATAGCCGTACTCGAAGCCGAGCACCGCCTCCTCCGACAGCATCGAGTTGACGACCTCAAAGCGCGCCTGCTTGCGGCCGAGCTCGTTGAACGGGATGTAGCGGTCCTCGTTCTCCTGATCGACCAGCACCGAGTGGCGCTGCGAGAAGGTGCCGCGCTCGCTGTCCTGACCCGAGAGCCGCACCGGGTGGCCGTCGAGCATCAGGGTGCAAAACGCCAGCGCCTCCGCGGTCGCCCAGTCGATATCCTGCCCGGACTCGATCGCCTTGCGGCGGTTGTCGAGGAACCGCTGGATGGTGCGGTGGATGTGGAAGCCTTGCGGCACCGCCGTGATCTTGGCGCCAATCTCTTTGAGCGTCGAAATGTCGACACCGGTGATGCCGCGGCGCGGCTCGTCCTGGTCGTGCGCCGCCTTGATGTCGGACCAGCGGCCGTCGAGCCAATCCGCGCTGTTTGCCTTGTAGCCCTGGCTCGCCTCAAGCTCGGCGTCGAGTCTGGCGCGCCAGTTGGTCCGCAGTTTTTCGACTTCGGCCTCGCTGACGACGCCCTCGGCGACGAGCTTCTGGGCGTAGATTTTCGATGTCGAAGGATGCGCGCGGATCGCCTTGTACATCAAGGGTTGGGTGAACGACGGCTCATCGCCCTCGTTGTGGCCGAAGCGGCGGTAGCAGAACATGTCGATGACGACGGGAAGCTGGAATTTCTGGCGGAACTCGGTCGCAACCTTGGCGGCATAGACCACGGCCTCGGGGTCATCGCCGTTCACATGAAAGATCGGCGCCTCGATCATCTTGGCGACATCGGACGGATACGGTGACGAACGAGAATACCGCGGATAGGTGGTGAAGCCGATCTGGTTGTTGACGATGAAATGCACGGAGCCGCCGGTGCGATGGCCGCGCAGTCCGGAGAGGCCGAAGCATTCCGCGATCACACCCTGCCCGGCGAACGACGCGTCGCCGTGGATCAAGAGCGGCATCACCATGGTGCGGTCCTCGCGGGTCGCGCCGAAGTAATCCTGCTTGGCGCGCACCTTGCCGAGCGCGACCGGCACCACGATCTCGAGATGCGAAGGGTTGGCGGTGAGCGAGAGGTGCACGCGGTTGCCGTCGAACTCGCGGTCGGACGAGGCGCCGAGGTGATATTTCACGTCGCCGGAGCCTTCGACGTCGCTGGGCGTGGCCGAGCCGCCCTTGAACTCATGGAAGATCACGCGGTGCGGCTTCTGCAGCACCTGCGCCAGCACGTTGAGCCGGCCGCGGTGCGCCATGCCGATGACGATCTCCTTCACGCCGAGCGCGCCGCCGCGCTTGATGATCTGCTCCAGCGCCGGGATCGTCGAACTCGGCCCCGTCCAGGCCGAAGCGCTTGGTACCGGTGAATTTCAGGTCGCAGAAATTCTCGAAGCCTTCGGCCTCGATCAGCTTGTTGAGGATCGCGCGCCGGCCTTCGCGCGTGAAGCTGATCTCCTTGTCCGGGCCTTCGATGCGTTCCTGCATCCAGGCTTTCTGCGCGGGATTGGAGATGTGCATGAACTCGACGCCGAGCGTCTGGCAGTAGGTGCGCCGCAGGATCGCGATGATCTCGCGCAGCGTCGCGAATTCGAGCCCGAGCACCTTGTCGAGGAAGATCGGGCGGTCCATGTCGGCGTCCGAGAAGCCGTAGGAGCGCGGGTCGAGATCTTCTTCGTTCTTATGCGTCTCCAGGCCGAGCGGATCGAGATTGGCGTAGAAATGCCCGCGCGCGCGATAGGCGCGGATCAGCATCAGCGCGCGGATGGAATCGCGGGTCGCCTGCTGCACGTCGGCGGACGACAGCTCGACGCCCTTGTCTTGCGCCTTGGCCTTGATCTTGTCGCCGACCGCCTGCTCGACGTCGCTCCAGTCGCCGGTGAGCGCCACGACCAGTTCCCCTCGCGCGCGCTGCGGCCAGTTCGGCCGCCGCCAGGAGGGGCCGGCCGCCGCCTTGCTGGCCTCGGCACGGCCGTCCTTCAGGCTCTGGAAGAACGCCTGCCACTCGGCATCGACCGCCGCGGGGTCGGACAGGTAACGGCCGTAGAGATCCTCGATATAGGCGGCGTTGCCGCCGTCCAGGAACGAGGTCAGGGCGAAGGCGGCATTGGCGTCTTGGCGGGACATACAGGGCATCCTCGGTGGCAAGGCCGGCCTTGCAGGAAACATGCAAGGCACGGCCCCGGAAGCGGTGATGTCAGGGGAGCGAATCGCCCCACGCCCGGCGGATCACCTCTCCTACCCTATCTAATTAAGGAATGTGACCGGGGAAAGTGAAAGAGCTGAATCCGTTTTCAGATTTATTCCAGGGGTACATGATCGTTTGGCCGGCCGGTGCATGCCCGGCGCAATAAAAAAGCGAAGGCCCCGGCGATGCCGGGGCCTGCACCAATTCCCGAAGCGTCAGCCTCGATCAGTAGCGCGCGGCGACCGGGCCGCCCCAGTTGCCCCAGTTGAAGCGCCAGACCAGTTCGCTGCGAATGGTCTGCACGAACTTGCGATTGTCGAGAAAGTCGGACCGCGGCGCAGATTGTGGCGCAGTGTCGAAGAGCGGAACCTGATCGCTCCGGTAGTCGGCGAAGCGATATTCGGTCTTCCAGAACAGGCCCGGGAACGGGAACCAGTTGCCGAGGCCATACTCGTAGCCGGTGCCGATGAACCAGCCCTTGTAGGTATGTTTCGCCAGGGCCACGTCGGTCGGGCCCTCACCATTCGCGAACGAGAAGTTGACCTGATTGAACCGCGCCTGGGTGTAACCGCCCGAGACGTAGACCAAGAGCTGGGTTGTCGACCACGGAATCCAGCCGATCCGCCCGCCAGCGGCCCACGAGCTCCTGAGCTTCTCCTCGCCAACCCAACCTTCGCTGGGGACGCTCATATCGCCCTTGATGCCGCTCCAGTCGTAGTCGCCAAAGGCGCCGATCACGAAGTTCGAGCCGATCTGGAAGTCGCAGCCGACCTGCACGGTCCCGAACCAGCCGCGGCCCCCGTTGTCGTTCTGCAGCGAGACGAAGCTGCCGTTAACATAGCGGGTTTCCTGATCGAACATGCCGTAGCCGCCACCGCCACCGACATAGCAGCCGGTCCAGTTGTAGGCGACGATGGGTGCGGGTGCTGCTGGCGCCTTCACTGGCATGGGCCGACGCAGGTCGGCAGCGGAAGCAGAGCCAGCCAGCAGCAGGCTGACGGCGGCCACTTGGAGTACGAGCTTTTTCATTTGGCATCCCCGAAAGTTGGAATTGGATGGTGAGGAAAGCGCCCGCCGGAAAAGAACCCCTCGCGCCTGCCCCCGGTGATCTGTGTGTACACCAGATCGGAGGGAACAGCTGTGCCTTCGGAGCCACAGTCGCAGCAACAATGGCAGCAAAATCAAGGCGATAGCCCGGTAGCGGGCTACTTGCGCAGCAGCTCAGCCAGGGTTTTCCCAAGCCGCGCGGGCGACGGCGAGACCTTGATGCCGGCCGCTTCCATCGCCGCGATCTTGGATTCGGCGTCGCCCTTGCCGCCCGAGATGATCGCGCCGGCGTGGCCCATGCGGCGCCCGGGCGGCGCGGTGCGCCCGGCGATGAATCCGACCATCGGCTTCTTGTGGCCGCGCTTGGCCTCGTCCTTGAGGAATTGCGCCGCGTCCTCTTCCGACGAGCCGCCGATCTCGCCGATCATGACGATGGCCTCGGTCGCCTTGTCGGCGAGCAAGAGCTCAAGGCCGTCGATGAAATCCATGCCCTTCACCGGATCGCCGCCGATGCCGAGCGCCGTGGTCTGCCCGAGCCCTTCGCGCGTGGTCTGGAACACGGCTTCGTAGGTGAGCGTGCCCGAGCGCGACACGATCCCGACCTTGCCGGGCTTGAAGATGTTGCCGGGCATGATGCCGATCTTGCACTCGCCGGCGGTGATGACGCCCGGGCAGTTCGGACCGATCAGGCGGGACTTCGAGCCCGACAGCGAGCGCTTGACCTTCACCATGTCGGCAACCGGAATGCCTTCGGTGATGCAGACGATCAGCGGGATCTCGGCGTCGATCGATTCCGCGATGGCGTCGGCGGCGCCGGCCGGCGGCACGTAGATCACGCTGGCGTTGCAGCCGGTTCTTTCCTTGGCCTCGACCACGGTGTCGAACACCGGCAGCCCGAGATGGGTCGCGCCGCCTTTGCCGGGCGCGACGCCGCCGACCATCCTGGTGCCGTAGGCGATCGCCTGCTCGGAATGGAAGGTGCCGTTCTTGCCGGTGAAACCCTGGCAGATGACCTTGGTATTCCTGTCGACGAGGATGGGCATGTAAACGGGCCTCTCCGTCACCTCCCCCTGAAAGGGGGAGGTCGACGCGCGAAGCGCGTCGGGTGGGGATCAAAATTTGTTTGGAGTTCGCCGCTCCAGCTTTGGACGGGAGTCGTGCCGCGAGCTCGGAGATCGTCTGCTACGATCTTGATCTGCTCTAAACAGCCGCGCAAATTCTTCGTCACATCGTTGTTCCAAAATCGCAGCACTGTCACGCCGCGCATGCCTAACCAATCGGTGCGGTGCTGATCGCGATTCTGTTGCAGTTGTTCACCGTGCTGGCCGCCGTCTAGCTCAATCGCCAGACGAAGTTCCGGACAATAGAAGTCAAGTGTGTAGGGCCCGGCAGGATGTTGCCGCCTGAAGCTGAGACCATCCAGCCGTTTCCCGCGCAACCTGCTCCACATTCGTGCTTCGACGTCAGGCGAATTCTGACGCAATTGCCGGGCGCGCTCGGTCTTGAATCGTGTTCGATCAAACCGCGACGACGATTTGAGCCCCACCCGGCTCGCTTCGCTGCGCTCACTCGCCGACCTCCCCCTTTCAGGGGGAGGTGACGGTGTGCGCGGCCCGCTCGGCGAACCCATCGACATTAGCCGCCCTTCACCGCCTTGACGATCTTCTGCGCGGCGTCGTCGAGATCGTCGGCCGAGGTCACGTTGAGATTGGACTTGGCGATGATCTCCTTGCCCAAATCCACATTGGTGCCTTCGAGCCGCACCACCAGCGGCACCCGCAGCCCGACCTCCTTCACCGCGGCGACCACGCCTTCCGCGATGATGTCGCACTTCATGATGCCGCCGAAGATGTTGACCAGGATGCCCTTCACCTTCGGATCGGAGGTGATGATCTTGAACGCCGCCGCCACCTTCTCGGTGGTGGCGCCGCCGCCGACGTCGAGGAAGTTCGCAGGCTCCTCGCCATAGAGCTTGATGATGTCCATGGTCGCCATCGCGAGCCCGGCGCCGTTGACCATGCAGCCGATGGTGCCGTCGAGCGCGACATAGTTGAGATCGTATTTCGACGCCGCGATCTCCTTGTCGTCCTCCTCGGTCAGGTCGCGCAGCGCCATGATGTCGGGATGGCGGAACAGCGCGTTGTCGTCGAAGCCGATCTTGGCGTCGAGGCAGACGAGCTTGTTGTCCTTGGTGACGATCAGCGGATTGATCTCGAGCAGGCTCATGTCCTTGTCGGTGAAGGCCTTATAGAGCCCGGTGAGCAGCGGACTCATCTGCTTCTGCAGATCGCCGGTGAGATGCAGCGCCTGCGCGATGCGGCGCACATGGTGCGGGCAGATGCCGGTCACCGGATCGACGCTGACGGTGACGATCTTGTCGGGTGTCTTATGCGCCACCTCCTCGATGTCCATGCCGCCCTCGGTCGACACCACGAACGACACGCGAGCGGTCGCGCGGTCGACCAGCGCCGCGAGATAGAGCTCGCGGTCGATGGTCGAGCCGTCCTCGATGTAGAGGCGGTTGACCTGCTTGCCCTTGGGGCCGGTCTGCTTCGTCACCAGCACCGAACCGAGCAGGCGCTGGGCTTCCTTGCGCACGTCGTCGATCGAACGCACGACCTTGACGCCGCCGGCCTTGCCACGGCCGCCGGCGTGGATCTGCGCCTTCACCACGACCACGGGCGAGCCCAGCTCCTGCGCCGCCTTGACGGCGTCATCGACCGAGAACGCGGCGTGGCCGCGCGGAACCGGCACGCCGAATTCGCGCAGCACCGCCTTGGCCTGATATTCGTGGATGTTCATCGAACGCCCTTCGCGACCTGAACCGGCTGCACGACACCGTCGCTCAGCACTTTATTTAGCGGCCTTTCCGAGATGGGGCGCAATGCTCATGCAGGCGTCGACCAGCGTCTTCACGGCATCGGCCGACTTCTCGAACATCGCGCGCTCGGCGCTGTTGAGCTGAATCTCGACGATGCGCTCCACACCCTTCGCTCCGATCACGACGGGGACGCCGACATAGAGGTCCTTCACGTCGTATTCGCCGTTGAGCCAGGCCGCGCAGGGAATCACGCGCTTCTTGTCCTTGAGATAGCTCTCCACCATGGCGATGGCGGACGCTGCCGGCGCATAAAACGCGGAGCCGCTCTTCAGCAGATTGACGATCTCGGCGCCGCCGTCGCGGGTGCGCTGCACGATGGCGTCGAGGCGCGCCTGCGTGGTCCATTTCATCTTGACGAGATCGGGCAGCGGGATGCCGGCGACCGTGGAATAACGCGTGAGCGGAACCATGCTGTCGCCATGGCCGCCAAGCACGAAGGCGGTGACGTCCTCGACCGACACGTTGAACTCGTCGGCGAGGAAGTAGCGGAAGCGCGACGAATCGAGCACGCCCGCCATGCCGACCACCATGTGCTTGGGCAGGCCGCAGGCCTTTTGCAGCGCCCAGACCATGGCGTCGAGCGGATTGGTGATGCAGATGACGAAGGCGTTGGGCGCGTATTTCTTGATGCCGGAGCCGACCTGCTCCATCACCTTGAGATTGATGCCGAGGAGATCGTCGCGGCTCATGCCGGGCTTGCGCGGCACGCCGGCGGTGACGATGCACACCGCGGCGCCATCGATCGCTTCATAGGAGTTGGTGCCGACGATCTTGGCGTCGAAGCCGTCGACCGGCGAAGATTGCGCAAGGTCGAGCGCTTTGCCCTGCGGGATGCCCTCCGCGATGTCGAACAGGGCGACATCGCCAAGCTCCTTGAGACCGATGAGATGAGCGAGCGTACCGCCGATCTGGCCGGCTCCGATCAATGCAATCTTGGGACGCGCCATGTGAACGAGAACCTCGTATACGAAAACCCCGGAATTCAGCGGTGCAACGGGGATCGGAAGGCAGGGCCGCTGCACTGCGTCATAGACCTTTTCCGGCCTCCCGTTCAAGGGACAGAGCGGCGGATTCGCGCACCCGCCTGCACTGCTGGGAACGGCGCAGTCTAGCGGCTAACATTCCAGCGTAATGGCGCGCATCGCTGGGGAATGAATGCATGGCAGGGTGGCGGTCTGTTGCTGCGAGTTTTGTCGTTGTCGGACTGAGCGCCGCGTCAGCCGCCGCGCAAAGCTTTCCCACGAAGCCGATCAAGATGGTGGTGCCCTACACGCCGGGATCGCCGGTCGACGTGCTGGCACGGCTGGCGACGCAGCACGCCGGCACTCGGCTCGGCCAAGCCATCGTCATCGACAACCGTCCCGGCGCCGGAACGACGCTCGGCACCAAGGCGGCGGCATCCGCCGACCCGGACGGCTATACGATCCTGATCGCCGCCACGAGCTTCATCATCTCGTCGGTGCTCTATCCAAACCCCGGCTACGACCTGGCGAAGAGCTTTGCGCCGGTGAGCATGCTCGCGCGCAGCCCGCAGGTGCTGGTGATCGCGCCGGAAGTACCGGCCAAGACCGTGGCCGAATTCGTGGCGCACGCGAAGGCCAATCCGAACAAGCTGAATTTCGGCTTCGGGCTCGGCACGCTGCCGCAGATTCTCGGCGAGACCTTCAAGGCAGTGACCAAGACCGACATCGTGAGCATCCCCTACAAGGGCGGCGCGCAGGCGATCACCGACATGCTCGGCGGCCGCATCCACATGAATTTCGGTACGCCGCCGACGCTGCTGCCGCTGATCCAGCAGGGCAAGATCCGCGCGCTCGCGGTGACCACCGACGCGCGCTACCGCGACATGCTGGACGTGCCGACGATGATCGAAAGCTCCCTGCCGCAGCTCGCGCTGACCTTCTCGGCCGGCGTGCTCGCGCCCGCCGGCACGCCGGAGCCGGTGCTCGATACCCTCAATGCCGCGTTCCGCGAGGCGCTGAAGTCGCCGGACCTGATGGTGAGCATGGCGAAGCTCGGCTTCCAGCCGGAGCCGTGGACCCGCGAGCAATACGCCGCCTTCCTGGCCGACGAGATGACGAAGTGGCCGCCGATCGTGAAGGCGTCCGGCGTGAAGGCGGAGTAATCCGCACCCCGCGCATATCAATCACACCGCAGCTTTTTGGTCGCGCATGATCTTGTCCGAAAACCGGTTCCCACTTTTCGGGATCATGCGCTATCGCGGCCTGACCGCCAGATCCTGCATGATATCGAGCTGGAGCTGCTGCATCTCAGCGAGCCGCTCCCACTGCCGCGTCAGCATGTGATCCATCTTCTCGTGCAGATGGCGGATTTCGAGCTCGGCCTTGAGATTGACCCGATAGTCGTTCTGCGACCGCATCCGATCCTTCGCCTCCTGCCGCTTCTGGCTCATCATGATGATCGGAGCCTGAATGGCCGCGAGACACGACAGCACCAGATTGAGCAGGATGAAGGGATACGGATCGAACTGGGCTTGCGCGGCCATCGCGATGTTGAAAGCCATCCAGACCAGCAGGATCACGAAGAACAGGACGATAAAGGTCCAGCTTCCGCCGAAACTGGCCAGCCGGTCCGACGCCTGCTCCCCGAACGTGCGATGCTCGGCAAACTCGGCTTCGATGTCTTCTGCGAGTGTTTCATGGTCGGCGAGGCTTTGCACCACGTCCTCCTCAAGCTGGGTCAGCTCGCCGCGTTCCCGGGTCAGCATCTCCGACACGTAATCGGAGCGGAAGCGATCGAGATCGGCGCGGCAGATGAATCCCTCCGCCGGAAGCTCGGGATATTCGTCGCGGATGCGTTCGATGATCGCCGGCCGGACCACGTCGAGGCGCACGGCTTCGCGTGCCGGCACGTCCTTGCCGCAAACCAAGCATGTGTGACGGGCTGTGCGCGCACGCCGCTTGGGAGCAGCCACGTCAGGAGCACTCGTTGACGGATCCGAAGGCGACCGCGTCAGCGACTGGTCCTGCAGGGGCCCCAAAGCATGCGAGCGCGGATCAAAGGTGAGATCGGCCATAGGCGTCTCCCATTTGTCGACGTCGCACCCTCCCCTTACTTGGAGCGAAATCGGCCGTGCGCTAGGTTGATCACAACGATTTTCACACCGGCCGAACGCCTGCGGACCAGGGGAACGCCATGCGAAGCCAGGGATTCATCGCGGCGACGTTTCCCCGCAGGCAGCCGGAGTGACCCGCGATGCGACCTGTTGCACGCGCGATCGCTGCCGGGCTCGCCGCCTTCTTCGGCGCGGCGCCCGCGCAGGCCCAGCAGTATCCCGACAAGCCGATCAAGCTCGTCATCCCGCTGGTCGCGGGTTCGCCGATCACGGCGCTGGCGCGCGTGGTCGCGCAGCCGCTGTCGGCGCGGCTCGGGCAGCAGGTCATCATCGAGAACCGGCCCGGCGCCGGCACGTCGATCGGCGTGAAGGCCGCCGCCGCGATGCCGCCGGATGGCTATAACCTTTTGATGTACGGGCAGAACATCGCTTATCTGCAGCAGCTCTATCCCGACCTCGGTGTCGATCCGGTGAAGGCGTTCGTGCCGGTGGCGCCGCTGGCGGAATATTTCCACGTCGTCGTCATTTCGCCGGCGCTGCCGGCGAAGACCATCCAGGAATTCGTCGCCTACGCGAAGGCCAACCCCGGCAAGCTCAACTTCGGCATCGGGCTTGGCACCATGCCGCAGATCATCGGCGAATATTTCAACCTGATCGCCGGCCTCGACATCGTCACCGTCCCGTACGCGGGTGGCGAGCAGGTACGCGTCGATATCCTGGGCGGGCGCATCCACATGAATGTCGGTCCGCCGACCAATCTCATGGGCCTGATCAAGGAAGGCAAGCTGCGGCCGATCGCGGTCACCAGCAAAGAGCGCATGAAGGAATTGCCGGACGTTCCGACCATGATCGAAAGCGGCTATCCGCAGGTCGGATTCCATCCCGACGTCTGGCAGGGCATCCTTGCGCCTGCCGGCACCCCGGCGGCGATCGTCGAGAAGCTCAACAGCGAGATCAATGCGGTGCTCAAGACCCCGGAGGTCAGGACCAGCCTCCTGCGGCTCGGCGTCGCCGGGATCATGGCGATGACGCAGCGTGAGTTCGCGGACTTCATCGTCGGCGAAGCCAAGAAGTGGCCGCCGATCATCAAGGCGACCGGCTTCAAGGCGCAGTAGCGCGAAGGAGGATCATCGATGCGCGTTCTCGCACTGCTGGCCGCTGTTGTTTTCGGGCTCGCGCCCGCGCAGGCGCAGCAATATCCGGACCGGGTGATCAAGCTCGTGGTGCCGTTCGTGCCGGGCTCGCCGGTCGACGTGCTGGGGCGCGTGGTGTCGCAGCAAATGACGACGCGGCTCGGCCAGAGCGTCGTGATCGAGAACCGGCCCGGCGCCGGCACCTCCACCGCGACCAAGCAGGTGCAGTCGTCGCCGGCCGACGGCTACACGCTGCTCATGATGGGCCAGAACCTGGTCTATGTCGGGCTGCTCTATCCCGACATCGGCTTCGACCCGGTGAAGTCGTTCGCGCCGGTCGCCACGCTGGCCGGCTGGTCGCATGTGATGCTGGTCGCCAACAATGTGCCGGCGAAATCAGTCAAGGAGCTGGTCGCGCACGCCAGGGCCAATCCCGGCAAGGTGACCTTCGGCTACGGGCTCGCCACGTCGCCGCAGATCGTCGGCAAGTCGTTCGAGCTCGCCGCCGGCCTCGATCTCATCAACGTGCCTTACAAAGGCGGCGAGCAGGTGCGCGTCGATCTGCTCGGCGGCCGCATCCACATCAATTTCGCACCGGTGTCGAATGCCCTCCAGATGATCCAGGAAGGCAAGGTGCGCGCGCTGGCGGTGACGAGCTCGGCGCGCGACCCGGAGTTGCCCGACGTTCCGACCTTCAAGGAGAGCGGCTTGCCGGACGTGGGCTTCGATCCGGACGTCTGGCAGGCGATCGTGGCGCCGTTCGGCACGCCGGCTCCGGTCGTGAACAAGCTCAATGCCGAGATCAACGCAGCGCTGCGCTCGGACGAGGTCCAGGCGACCTTCAAGAAGCTGCGCTTCCAGCCGATGATCCATTCGCCCGAGCAGTTTGGCCAGTTCCTGGTGATGCAGGCCGAACGCTGGCCGCCGATCATCAAGGCGGCGGGGCTCAAGGCGCAGTAGTTCTTGCTCCGCCCTCATCCTGAGGAGCGAGCGGAGCGAGCGTCTCGAAGGATGGATGCAGTAACGATCCGGGCGGCCTATGTTCGAGACGGCGCTCCGCGCCTCCTCACCATGAGGCCGAGAGAGATACGGCACAGGGCGGCTCACGTCTCCACGATCCCTTCGGCCAGGGTCGCACGCGAGTCGCGGCGGCCGTGCGGCAGTGCCAGATAGGGTTCCGAGCGCATCTCGATCAGCCGCGACGCGGTGCGCTTGAATTCCTGCGCCTCGAAGCCTTCGTCGGCGAGATAGAGCCGGTCGGGATCGGCGGCCGCGGAGGCCACGAGCTTCACCGCGTGATCGTACAGCGTGTCGATCAGGATGATGAAGCGCTTGGCTTCGTTGCGGCGGCTGAAATCCATCACCGGGATCCGGTCGAGCACGATCGAGTGGAACTCGTGCGCGACCCGCAGGTAGTCGGACGCTGCAAGCGGCTGCTCGCAGAGGTCATGAAACGAAAAGCGCGCGACGCCCATGGCCGCGCACGGCACGCGCACGATGCGTCCCTTCACGGTCAACGCGTGCGGCGCGCCCGGACGACCGCCAGTGAGCTTCCGCCACGCGTCATCGAGCGCGGCATCGGCCGCGCCGTCGGCCGGTACGTGCCAGACCGGCTGGCCGGCGAGCTTCTCCAGCCGGAAATCGGCGCGCGCCTCGAGCCGCGTCACCATCATGTGCTGCTCGATCAACGCGATGAACGGCAGGAACAGCGCGCGATTGAGCCCGTCCTTGTAGAGCTCGTCCGGCGGCACGTTCGAAGTCGCGACCACCACGACGCCGAGCTCGAACATCCGCTTGAACAGCCGCCCGAGGATCATGGCGTCGGCGATGTCGGTGACATGGAATTCGTCGAAGCAAAGGAGCCGGCTCTCCTCCGCCAGCGCCGCGGCGGTGAGCTGGATCGGGTCATCGCCGTTGCCGTTTGTCCTCTGCTTTTCACGGAAGTGCCGGATGTGCTCGTGCACGTCGGCCATGAATTCGTGGAAGTGCACGCGCCGCTTGCGCTTGATCGGCGACGCCTCGAAGAAGAGGTCCATCAGCATGGTCTTGCCGCGGCCGACGTCGCCGAAAATGTAGAGTCCGCGGATCGGCTCCTGCTTGCGCTCGCGCGCGCCGAACAGCCAGCCGAGCGAGGATGACTTCCGCGCAAGGCGATGCTCGCGCAGCCGAGTTTCCAGCTCGGTCAGGAGACCAACCGCGCGCGCCTGCCCCGCGTCGAGCTCGATTTCTCCGGCGGCGACCAGCGTCTGGTAACGTGCTTTGACGGATGAGGACATTCAGGTGGCAATGCGGTTCCGGTGACGGAATACCGCGTCGGGGATCGCGCCGCAACGATGACAGACTCTCAGCGTCCGTCACGCCGCCAGCGGATAGGCCGCTTCCACCACGTAGGGTCCGCCGCCGACCGAGGCGCGCGAGGAGAACAGCACGAAGCGTGACACCGTGAACGGCAGCGGCGCGATCAGGGCGCGCGTTGCGAGATAGTCCGCAACCTGCCGGCTCGACGAGTCGCGCAGCCGCGCCAGCGTCACGTGCGGTGTGTATTTGCGCCCTTCCGGCTCAAGCCCCACGCGCTGCATCAGCCGCTCGTGCTCGGCCTGCAATTCCATGAGCGCCGCCGTCTGCGCCAGCGTCGCGATCACCGCGCGCGGGCGGCGGCCGCCGAACGACGACAGTGCATCGAACCGCAGTTCGAACGGCTTGCGCCGCACCCGCCCGAGCAGCGAGGCGACCTCGCGCTCGGTCTGGTCGTCGACATCGCCGATGAAGCGCAGCGTCAGGTGATAGTTTTCGGGATCGATCCAGCGTGCCCCCGGCAGGCCGCCGCGCAGCATGGACAGCGACTGTGCGACATTCTCGGGGACTTCGAGACCGGTGAAGATCCGTGGCATAGCAAGAGCCAACCAACCAAAAGGCCGAAGGCGAATCAATGGTTTAGATTGTCATCATGCACAAAACGGAATGATGACAATAGCGGGCGAGTGTTCCGAATCCGAAGTTCGCTCGCGAACCCGCCGCAAAGTGTGGCGAACGTCTGAACCGCCACACTGGCCCGGCCTGACAGGGTCATGGTGGGCTCCTGTGGCGGATGCGGATAATCAGCTGCTCCACCTTCGGCAGAAGGCCTGCGACCATGCGGTCGACGCCGGCCGCCGTGGGATGGATGCCGTCGCGCTGATTGAGCTTGGCGTCGGCGGCAACGCCTTCGAGCAGGAACGGATGGATCAGCGCGCCGTGCTTCGCAGCCAGCTCCGGATAGATCGCATCGAAACGCTTGCCGAAATCCTCACCGAAGTTCGGCGCGGCGCGCATTCCCGCCAGCAGCACCGGGATGCGGCGCTCGCCGAGCCGGCGCAGGATGTCGTCGAGCGCCTGGCGCGTCACCGCCGGGTCGATCCCGCGCAGCATGTCGTTGGCGCCGAGCGCAACGATGACGCCGTCGGTCTTGTCCGGCACCGCCCAGTCCAGGCGGGCAAGCCCGTTGGTGGCGGTGTCGCCCGACACTCCGGCATCAACGATCTCGGCGACGATGCCCTTGGCTTTGAGAGCGGCCTGCAGCCGGACCGGGAACGCCTCGTTGGCTGGCAGCCCGAGCCCGGTCGTGAGCGAGTCGCCAAGCGCCACGATGCGCAGCGGCCGCTCCTGCGCCTGGGCCGGCGATTGGGCCGGCGAAAAAAGCCCGCAGATTGCCGCGATCATGAGCAATCCCTGGACCGGGAGCGTGAAATTCCCATATGAGCGGACGCGCGGCTCTTCTGAGGGCGGCGGCAAGACAGGCGACCGGCGGATCCACGGCATGAACGGCAGCTCCCCCCGCGGCAACGGCGCGGCAATCGCGCTCAGCGGGGTCAACCTCTCGCTCGGCCGCGGCGCGGCGCGGGTGCATATCCTGAAGGACATCGATCTCAATATAGGGCGGGGCGAGGCGATCGGAATGGTCGGCCCGTCGGGCTCCGGCAAATCGACCCTGCTGATGGTCATGGCGGGGCTGGAGCGGCCGGATACCGGCTCGGTGACGATCGCGGGCGAAGCGCTCGACGCGCTCGGCGAGGACGACCTCGCGCGCTTCCGCGGCCGCAATGTCGGCATCGTCTTTCAGTCCTTCCATCTCATTCCGACCATGACTGCGCTGGAGAACGTCGCGGTGCCGCTGGAGCTTGCCGGCGCCGGCGACGCGCACGAGCGCGCGGCGCAGGAGCTTGCCGCGGTCGGACTGTCCGAGCGCGCGACCCACTATCCCGCCGAGCTGTCGGGCGGCGAGCAGCAGCGTGTCGCGCTCGCGCGCGCGCTCGCGCCCAATCCCGCGATCCTGATCGCCGACGAGCCGACCGGAAATCTCGATGAGGCCACCGGCGCGGAGATTGTCGACCTCATGTTCGCGGGCCATGACAAGCGTGGCACCACGCTGGTGCTGGTCACGCATGATGCGGCGCTGGCGCGGCGCTGCGACCGCGTGGTGCGGATGCGTTCCGGGCGGATCGACGGCGACAAGGAGACGGCGCGGTGAGGACGGGCCCATGACGCACGCTTTGACGCTCCCGGCCGCGCCGCGCATCCCGCTCCCGCTCAAGCTTGTCTATACCGCGTTCATGGCGGTGCTGGTGCCGGTCTACTTGCATTATTACGGACCAACCAATTTTCTGTACTTCTGCGACGTCGCGCTCCTCCTCACGCTTGTCGGCATCTGGATCGAAAGTCCGTTGCTCCTGGCCATGTGCGCGATCGGCATCACGATTCCACAGCTCGTGTGGGTGGTCGATTTCATCGGCACCGCCGTCGGCTTCCCGTTAACCGGCATGACCGCCTATATGTTCGAGGCGCACCGCTCGCTGTTCCTGCGCGGCCTCTCTCTGTTCCACGGTTGGCTGCCGTTCCTGCTGCTCTATCTGGTCGCAAAGCTCGGCTACGACCGCCGCGCCCTGCTCTATTGGACGGTGCTGGCCTGGGTGCTGATCCTGATCTGCTTCTTCTTCATGCCACCGCCGAACCCGAACGCGGGCCTGACGCCGGTCAACATCAACTATGTCTGGGGCCTCAACGACTCCGAGCCGCAGACTTGGATGCCGCCATCGCTCTGGTTGATCGGAATGATGGTGCTGATGCCGGTCATCTGTTTCCTGCCGGTGCATTTCCTCTTCACCCGCCTGATGCCGCCGGCGCCCGAGCCCGCGAATGTTTCGCCAAGGCAAGCTCTCAATCGGCCTCATGGTGAGGAGGCGCGCAGCGCCGTCTCGAACCATAGGCCGCCCCGCGGCCGCCCATCCTTCGAGACGCGCCCTTCGGGCGCTCCTCAGGATGAGGGCGGAGGATGATATGACCCTCGCCTCGCGCGCCGTCACGCCATCGCGCCTCTCGATCCCGCTGCGCTTTGCGATCCGCGACCTGCGCGGAGGATTGCGCGGCTTCTACGTGTTCATCGCCTGCATCGCGCTTGGCGTCATGGCGATCGCCGGGGTCAACTCCTTTGCATCGAGCCTCGGTGACGGCCTCGCGCGCGAAGGCCGCACCATCCTCGGCGGCGACCTCGCCTTCACGCTCATCCATCGCGAAGCCGATGCGGCGGAGCGCACATTCCTCGAGCGCAGCGGCCGCGTCTCGGTCGCCGCCACCATGCGCGCCATGGCGCGCACGCCCGACGGCCGCACCGCGCTGGTGGAGGTGAAGGCCGTCGACGGCACCTATCCGCTGTTTGGCGCGGCGCGGCTGGATCCCGCGCTGCCGCTGGCCGATGCCCTCGCCACGCGCGACGGCGTGTTCGGCGCCGCCGCCGATCCACTGCTGCTGGCGCGGCTCGAACTCAAGCCCGGGGCGCACATCACCGTCGGCGCGGCCACCATCGAAATCCGCGCCGCGCTCAGCTCCGAGCCGGACCGCCTCTCGGCCGGCGGCTTCGGTCTCGGACCCAGGCTGATGATCAGCCCGGAGGCACTGCGCGCCACCGGACTGTTGCAGCCCGGCTCGCAGGTGCGCTGGCATTACCGGCTCCGGCTGCCGCCCAACGACGCCAGCGACGCCGCCGTCGAGCGCACGATCGCGGCCGCAACCGCGCAGGTGCCCGATGCCGGCTGGGAGGTGCGCAGCCGCAGCAACGCCTCGCCGGCGCTGGAGCGCAACATCGAGCGTTTCACCCAGTACCTGACGCTGGTCGGTCTCACGGCGCTGCTGGTCGGCGGCGTCGGCGTGGCGAATGCGATCCGGGGCCATCTCGACCGCAAACGCGACACCATCGCCACCATGAAATCGCTCGGCGCGACTGGCGGCGAGGTGTTCGTCATCTATCTCACCCAGGCGATGACGCTGGCGCTGATCGGCGCTATTCCCGGACTTATTCTCGGCGCCGCGTTGCCATTCCTGGTCGCCTGGGGCTTTGGATCGATCCTGCCGCTTCCGCTCGCGCCGACGCTGCATCTTGAGGACCTTGCCCTGGCGCTGCTTTACGGGCTGCTGACTGCGCTTGCTTTCGCGATCTGGCCGCTCGGACGCGCGCATGACGTGTCGGTCTCGGCGCTGTTCCGCGACGAGGTGGCGCCGGAACGGCGCTGGCCGCGCCGGATCTACATTGCGCTGACCATAGCGGCAGTCGCTGTGCTGGCGACGCTGGCGGTGAAGCTCGCTTACGACCAGCGCGTCGCCGCGATCTTCGTGGCGGCCGCCGCCGGCGTGTTCGTAGCGCTGCGGCTGGTGGCAAGCCTGGTGATGGCGGTGGCGAAGCGCGCGCCGCGGCCGCGCTCGACCGCCTTGCGGCTGGCCATCGCCAACATCCACCGCCCCGGCGCCCTCACGGCGAGCGTGGTGATGTCGCTGGGGCTCGGTCTGGCGCTGCTCGTCACCGTGATCGAGGTCGACGGCAATTTGCGCCGCCAGTTCATTGCGGCGCTGCCGGAGCAGGCGCCGTCGTTTTTCTTCCTCGACATCCAGTCCGCCGACGCCGAACGCTTCGACGCCTTCATCCGCCAGCACGCGCCGGGCGCGACGCTCGAACGGGTGCCGATGCTGCGCGGACGCATCGTGTCGGCGAACGGCGTGCGCGCCGAGGATATCCGCGTGCCCGCGAGCCAGAACTGGGTGCTGCAGAGCGACCGCGGCATCACCTATTCGGACACGATCCCGGCGGGCTCGCGGGTGACCGAAGGCGCGTGGTGGACGCCCGACTATTCCGGGCCGCCGCTGGTGTCGTTCGAGCGCCGCGTCGCGAGCGCGCTCGGGCTGAGCATTGGCGATGCCATCGTGGTCAACGTGCTCGGGCGCAACATCGAGGGGCGCGTCGCCAATCTTCGGACGCTCGACTGGCAGAGCCTCGGCATCAATTTCGCCATGGTGTTCGCGCCCGCGAGCCTGCGCGGCGCGCCGCACACCTTCATTGCGACGCTGACCTATCCCGGCGGCAGCACGGTCGCGGCGGAAACCGAATTGCTCAAGGCCGCCGCCGACACCTTCCCGTCCATCACCACGGTGCGGGTGCGCGAGGCGATCAACTCCGTCGGCGGCATCGTCACTAACCTGGTGGCGGCGCTGCGCGGCGCGAGCGCGCTCACGTTGTTGATCGCGGTGCTGGTGCTCGGCGGCGCGCTGGCAGCGGGGCACCGTCATCGCGTCTACGACGCGGTCGTGCTGAAGACCGTGGGCGCCACCCGTGGGAAGCTGCTCGCCGCCTATGCGCTCGAATACCTGATGCTCGGCGTCGCCACCGCGGTGTTCGGCGTCGCGGCCGGCACCGCCGCCGCCGCGTTCGTGGTCCGGCAGGTCATGAACCTGCCCTTCACCTGGCTCCCTGGTCCCGACCTCGCCGCCGCCGCCTTGGCGGTTGGGGTGACCGTCGTGTTGGGCCTGATCGGCACCTTCCACGCCCTGGGACAGAAGCCGGCACCGGTGCTGCGAAGCCTGTAAAGCGACGCAAATCAAGCCCTTGGCGAAGGCCGCGATCTGCGGCAGTTACCACCGTAACAATCCGGTCCGGTGCGCACCGGCTGTACGTCACAAAAGACTTACGAAAATGCAATTAACCTCGCACTCTCCGAGACGGCAATAAACCCGCGTGTAGCATCTGGCGCGGAAACCAAACCCGCACTAGATTCCTGCCATCAGGCGTCATGCCGGACGCTCCCGGCGCGGCGCCGCATATCCGGCCCGGCGGCCGGTGCACGAGAGAGGGAACTTCCATGTCGAATTTCGACCCGAACTACGCTGTCCGGCGCGGCGTCAGTACGGACCGGACAGCAGCCGAGATCGATCAGGGCCTGCGGTCCTATATGATCGCTGTCTACAACTACATGGCCATCGGCGTTGCACTGACCGGCGTGGCGGCGTGGCTCACCTTCCAGCTCGCTGGCGGCGACGCGATCATCATCCGTGGCGGTCAACTTCTTAACGCGACGCCATTCGGCCAGGCGCTATACAGCACCGCCGGCATGATCATCATGCTGGTCGCGACGTTCGGCCTCGTCCTGCTGATCAGTTTCATGATCAACCGGCTGGCACCAGCGATGGCTCTGGGGCTGTTCATGCTGTACGCTGCGCTGCTCGGCGTTATGCTGTCGACGATCTTCATCCAGTACACCGGCACGTCGATCACCCGGGTGTTCTTCATCTCGGCGGCGTCGTTCGGTGCGCTGAGCCTCTATGGCTACACGACGAAGCGTGACCTTTCGCCCTTCGGTGCGTTCCTGATCATGGGACTGATCGGCCTGATCCTGGCCATGATCGTCAACATCTTCTGGCAGAACAGCATGTTGGGATTCATCATCTCAGTTGTCGGCGTGCTGATCTTCGCCGGCCTGACCGCCTGGGACACCCAGAAGATCAAGGAGATGTATGACGTGAACGACGACGGCACCCTCACCGCCCGCAAGGCGATCATGGGCGCGCTCACGCTCTACCTCGACTTCATCAACCTGTTCCTGTTCCTGCTGCGGCTCGTCGGCGACCGTCGCTGATCGCACCGGAACGGACGGCAATGCGACGCCCCGGCCCAAAGCCGGGGCGTTTGCTTTATATGAGTAACTCGCAACGAGTCATGGCCGGGCTTGTCCCGGCCACCTACGTCTTTGATACTCGGCGATGACAGAAGACGTGGCTGCCCGGCACAGGGCCGGGCATGACTTAGAATGACAATCCCCATCCGCGCCGCCGAGCTCCGCGATATCGCCGCGATCACGCGCATCTACGCCCAGGCGGTGCGGGACGGAACGGCGTCCTTTGAACTCGACCCGCCGGACGAGGCCGAGATCACGCGGCGCTACATCACGCTGTGCGATGGCGGATTCCCGTACATCGTCGCGGAGATCGACGGCGAAGTGGCCGGCTACGCCTATGCCGGCCCCTATCGCGCGCGGCCGGCGTATCGCTTCACCGTTGAGGATTCGATCTACATCGATCCGCGGATGCAGCGGCGCGGCGTCGGCCGGGCGCTGCTCGAAGGATTGCTGGTGGAAGCCGAGGCGCGCGGCTTCCGGCAGATGGTCGCGGTGATCGGCGATTCCGCGCAGACAGCCTCGATCGCCCTGCACGAGGCGCTCGGATTCCGGATGGTCGGCACGCTCGAAGCGGTTGGCTTCAAGTTCGGCCGCTGGATCGACAGCGTGCTGATGCAGAAGGCGCTGGGGGACGGGGCGACGACGATTCCCTAACGCGCCTGCGCGGGAAACAGCACGATGGCGACCAGCGCCGCTACAGCTGCGCCAACCAATTGCGCGGCGACGAACGCCGGGACGTGATCGAGGGCGATGCCCGCAAACGTGGTTGTGAAGCCGCGCGCCAGCGTGACCGCCGGATTGGCGAACGACGTCGAGGACGTGAACCAGTAAGCGGCGGTGATGGTCAGTCCGACCAGCCAGGGAACGGCTTGTGGTGCGTGCCTGATGCCGCCCAGGATCGCCAGCACCAGCGTAAACGTGGCGACCGCTTCCGCCAACCATTGCGAGGCGCCGCTTCGGCCCGTCGTCCCGATCGCGAGCGGCGCAAGGTCGAACATCAGGTGCGCGATCGCCGTCCCCGCAATGCCGCCGGCACACTGGACGGCGATATACGGCAGGACGTCGCGCCAGGCGGTCGCGCCCCGCGCCGCGAACACCAGCGTCACTGCCGGGTTGAAGTGAGCGCCCGACACCGGCCCCAGAATCGAGACCAGCACGACGAGAATCGCCCCGGTCGGAATCGTGTTGCCGAGCAGCGCGATGGCCTGGTTCCCGCCCGCCAGCCGCTCCGCCATGATCCCGGAGCCGACGACGGTCGCGACCAGAACCGCTGTTCCGATGCCCTCGGACAGAAGCCGGCGGCCGATCACGCGGCGGAGTCCCTGGACTTGCCGATCGAGTCGAGTTGCCGTTGCAGCGTGAGCTTGTCGAGCGAACGAAGCGGCAGGCTCACGAAGATCGAAATGCGATTCGACAGCATCCGGAAGGTATCCGCGAACGCCAGCCGGATTTCCGCTTCGTTGCCGGTCGCCGCGGCCGGATCCGGGACGCCCCAATGCGCGGTCATGGGCTGGCCCGGCCAGAACGGGCACACCTCCCGCGCCGCGTTGTCGTAGACCGTGAAGACGAAATCGAGCGGCTGCTTGCCCGCGCCGGCGAATTCATTCCAGCTCTTCGAGCGAAAGCCGCTGACGTCGAAATTCAGCTTGCGCAACAGGTCGAGCGTGTAGGGATGCACCTCGCCCTTCGGCTGGCTGCCCGCAGAGGACGCGTAGAAATACCCGCGCCCTTCGCGATTCAGGATGGCTTCCGCCATGATCGAACGCGCGGAATTGCCGGTGCAAAGAAAGAGCACGTTGTAGGGACGATCCATGACGCGATCCTCACATCGTAATTTTCAGTATTTTTCCCAGTGCACGCAGCAACACGCTATGTTTCGACAGCGCGTAACAGCACGGCGTTTGCCCCCTCGCGCGCGCCGGGCCGCCCGCCTCGCGCAGCCGCGCAAAGACCTCGCGCAATTCCGGACCGTCCATGGACGCGTCGTTGGGGTCCCGGTGTGTCATGACGCAGCGACCTTTCGGCGATTGGCTCGTTGCCTCGCGGGAGCAAGTCGCGCCGGCAGGCACTTCTCCGGCGCCCCGCCACAGCAGTTGTCAGTGAGGTAGCCGACGAGCGCATTCATCGTCTCGAAGCGCGCGGCATAGATCATGGAGCGGCCGTCGCGTCGCACCGTCACCAGGCCGGCCGCGCGCAAGCGGTCGAAATGAAACGTCAGCGTGTTGGGCGCGAGCCCTAGCGCCTCGGCAATCTCGCCGGCCGGCATTCCGTCCGGCCCGGCTTCGACCAGGAGCCGAAACACATCAAGCCGGCTGTCCTGCGCCAGCGCCGACAGCGCGGTGACGGCGTCGATCTTTTCCATATTTCAACGAATATCGAAATATAGAGATGCGGTCAACAAGGACCCGACTCGACTGTGTCCCGGCCAAGCGAGTGCGCAGCACGAGCGCGGAGCCGGGACCCAGCAGCGACTGGGCCAGATCCGCTGTCGCGTCTTTGTCTTTAGGATGGGTCCCGGGTCTCGTTTCACTCGCCCGGGACACGCGGGCGCTAGGCCACCACGCTCAGCGACTTGTCGATCGAGCGCAGCACGCGGTCGAGCTCATGGCCGCGGCGCACGATCAGACCGGTGGCGGAGATGACGCTGTAGGCGCCCTGGCGGCGCGCCAGCTTTGGCGATTTCTCGATGCGGTAGAGCGGAACTTCGCTGGAGCGGCGGAACACCGAGAACACCGCGCGGTCGCGGAGAAAATCGATGGCGTAGTCGCGCCATTCGCCGGCGGCGACTTTGCGTCCATAAAGATTGAAAATGCGGTCGAGCTCGCGCCGGTCGAAGGTTACTCGGTTTGCGGGGGCGAAGGGTTGGGTTCCCTGTGATTCGCCCCCGTGACTCTGGCTTGGGTCGGTAACTCCAGGTTCCAGGCTCATGGCCGCCTCCATCTGTGACAGAACGATGATCGCCCCGGAAGTCCGCCGGAGCAAGAGGCACATAAGCGCGCCGTGGCACAGCGTTGCGCGCAATCGCCGCGCTCACGGATTCGTTAATGGAATCATATTACTGCCCAATTTCCGTCAATCGAGGGTCAAGCTGGGATGCGATCCGGAAGACTGTTGCCTCAGGGCCCGGTCTGCTTTCGAGCACCGGATTCCTCAGCCCCCCAGCCCCCCGGGGTTTGGAGCAGGTCGGGCCCAACAGTTTGTACGTAGCGTACAAGTTCAATCCCCAAAGCTTCTCCGGGCCGGCACTCACGTGCCGGCCCTTTTCCTTGCACGAGTCGCTCAATACACCCGGCTGAGCGGTGGCTGGTTCTGCACCAGCACCCGTTCGACGTTCTGCCAGGCCGAGCGGAACAGGAACGCCGACGCCTGCCGCGTGACGCCGGCGATATGGGGCGTCAGCAACAGCCGCGATGCGGCCTCGCCGGACAGCGCCAACAGCGGGTTGTCGGCCGTCGGCGGTTCGGTGGAATAGACATCCACCGCCGCGCCGCCGAGATGACCGGATGACAGACTCGCCGCCAGCGCGGTCTCGTCGACAATTCCGCCGCGCGAAGCCTGAATCAGAATTGCGCCCGGTTTCATGCGTGCAAGCTGACTGGCGCCGATGAGGTTCTGCGTGGCCGGCAGCAGCGGCACATGCAGCGAAACCACGTCGCAGGTCGAAACCAATTCTTCGAAAGAAGAAGAACGCGCCTCGAGCGAGCCCGCGAGCGCCGCATCGACCGGCACCGGATCAAAGAAGCACACCCTCGCACCCATCTGCTGGAACGCCCGCGCCACCGCGCGTCCGATGGTGCCAAAGCCAATCAGCCCCACCAGCAATCTCTCGACGCCCAAGAGATTGTCGGCGATCATGCGCGCGCGATATTGGGCGTAGCGGCCCGCCTTGATCTCGGCATCGGCCTTCGCGAAGCGCCGCAACAGCACGGATGCCGTGGTGACGACGTACTCGGCCACCGCGCTGTTGCTGCCGCCCGGCACGTTGGCGACGGGAATGCCAAGTCTCGTCAACGCAGCCTGGTCGAGACGATCGACGCCCGCGCCGGTGACCTGGATCAGCTTGAGCTTCGCGCCCTCGAACAAGCCCGGCGCAAGCTTCGGCCCGACCGCCGGGATCACCAGTGCGTCGCTGGATCTCATCAGCTCAGCCACCTGCGCGTCCGACGGCGCGTGATACGCCACCTGCAGGCTGTTCGGGGCGCCCGCACCGACCCGCGAGAAATCGTCTGCGGGGCGAAGACAGAGGACGCGATTGGACATGGAGAGGCTTTTCAGAAGCTCTTGAACTCGGTGGTACGCGTCGTGACATCCGGCTCCGCGAAGAAGCACAGCAGCACCAGCGGCTCGGCGCCGGTGTTGCGGGTCATGTGCTTCTCGTTTGGCGGGATCAGCACAATGTCGCCCGGCCTGATCGGAATCTCGCCGCTCTCCGCGACCGTCGTCCCGGTGCCCTTGAGGACATAGATGCATTCCTCGAAGCCATCGTGCAGGTGGGGGCCGCGGGGTGGATCGCCGGGCTTCGGCACTGCGAGTTCGGCAATACGGACCGTCACCTTCGACCCGATGGCGCCCGACACCGGTTCGAGCGACGTCCGCCCCGGCAGCCCGAGTTTCTTCGCCTCGGATGGTTTCAGGAGCCGCGCCATCAGCTCACCTGCCGCAATTGCTTGATCTCGCGCGGACCGCCCTGCACCAGGTCGAGCTGCCGGAAGATGTCACGCGCCTCCCTGGCAATCGCATCGGCGATGTCGGTCAGCATCTTGGCTCCCTTTTCGGCCGTGGCGTGCTGCGGACTGCCGAACCAGCCGGTCGGCGCGATCGAGCGGATGTCGGTCAGCACCGGCTGATAGGTGCGCGTGCGCCGCAGCTTGTCCATCTTGTGGCCGTGGCTGTGCTCGGACGAATAGTCGATACGATCGAGATGCACGAGACCGGGGCTGTGCGCCAGCACGGCCAACGCTTCGATCTCGCCGCCGTGCGTCAATCCTCCGCAGGAATGGCCGTAGAGTTCCTCGGCGACATAGCAAGCCTGCACGGTCAGCACGCTCATGCCGTAATCGCGGTGCAGCGCCTCGGCCGTTATCGCGAGGGAGGGGATGTTGCCCTCGTGCCAGTTGATGATCATGAGCTGCTTGGCGCCGTGCTTGGCGGTGGAGACGCAGGTCTCGATCTGCACCCGCATGTAGGTGTCGGGCGTGAGCGTGATGGTGCCCTCGTAGGGCATGTGCATCGGCGTGACGCCGAACGGCGTCGCCGGCAGCACCAGACCGTCCATCCGCTCGGCGACCGCATGCGCGATGACGGTGGCGGCCAGCGTATCGGTCCCGGTCGGCAAATGCGGGCCGTGCTGCTCGACGCTGCCGCACGGCAGGATCACCAGCGGGTTCTTCTTGAACTGCGCGGCGATTTCCGGCTGCGTCAGGTCGGCGAAATAGCGGCTAGGCAACATTGCGGCTTCCTTCCGCGAGCTTCTTGTGCGCTTCGGCAATGATGTCGGCAATCCTGACCGCCTGGCCTTGCCGCTCGATCGAACGCAATCCGGCATAGACGACGGCAAGCGCCGTATTGCCGTTGCGCGCGTTCAGCTCGTTCGATTTTCCGGTGCGGCAACTTTCCGCGAACATGTCGAGCTCGGCTCGGAACATGTCGCTCTCCGGCACCGGCAGTTCCTCGCGCTTGCCGTAGCCGTCCTTGCCGCGCTGGATGTAGAGCGTCGAGGTCAAGTGCAGCTGGTCCGGCGTATCCCAGGTGCCGAAATCGATCTCGTAATGCATCAGGCCCTTGGCGCCGAACACGCGCACGCAGAACACGCCGGGCGAGGTCCATGAGCTGCCGACGTAGCCGATCTTGCCGTCGGCGAACTTCAAGACCGTCATCGACTGATCGTCCACCTCGGCGCCGACCGGGGACAGTTTCGATGCGGTGGAACTGGCTTCCAGGATTTCCCCGCCGAGATAATGCAGCACGTCGAACTGATGGATCGCGAGTTGCGACAGCGGCCCGCCGGGGGCGCGGTCCTTGTACCATCGCCACGCTTTCGGGGTCAGCTCCAGCGCCCGCTCGTTGGAGAAATTGGCCTCCATGAAGCCGACGCGGCCGAGCTCCCCAGCCTCAATAGCTTGTCCCATCGCCCGAATGCCGGCCATCAGCCGCGCGCTGTGACCGACAGTCACCGTAACGCCGTAGGTTTTTTCCAGCGCCTCGATCGCAAGCCCCTCTTCCAGGGTGCTGGCGATCGGCTTCTCGGTGTAGACGTGCTTGCCGGCTTTCGCGACCTCGCGCGCCAGCGGCAGGTGCTGCTCGTTCGGCACCGTCAGGATCACGCCCTTGATGGTCGGATCGGCGAGCAGTGACGCGAGATCCGGGGCGCTCCTCACGCCGAATTCGCTCTGAAACGCCGCGCGGTTTTCCTCCGAGCGGCTAAAGCCCGAGACGATATCGATGGCATCGGAGGTCCCGGCGGCGCGCGTGAGCACCTTGGCCCAACGGCCCAGACCGACAATGCCGACTTTGACGCGATTTCCATTCATGCACAGGTCTCGTCCTGAAAGTACGGCGTATCGGTATCACCGCCGACGCTCAAGCGCCACCTGTGCCCGGTCCGAGGGCCCGATCATGCTGGTCGGACTTGTCACAATCAGTGCATCTTTCGCATCGATGCGCCGGCCCCCAACCATGCGCCCGCGATCGCCCCGAGCGCCGACGCGCAGCAGACCAAGACCACTCTCCAACGGTTCGCCGTAAAATGTCGGTACTCGTCCCGACCTGCGAGCGCACCAGCAATTCGACGTGGTCCCCTGAGCGCGAGGTCCTTGAAGGCGCGTACCGCAAGCTTTCCGCGGCGATGACCGTGCGCAATGCGTTGCGCGGCGATCGACCGCTGATTGTAGAAATTGTTGAGCACGGCGCGTTTCATGCCGCAATGATCGACATGATCAACCCACACGTCGTTCGAATAGGCCAGCGCGCGTGGCTCACCGTTGAGTGCGGGCATGATCTGCGTTTCCCAGGCGCCGAGTGCTGGCGGAGCGGAATCAAGCGCTGTCTTGCGCACCGCCGCCGACGTGCTCATCATCGCCTTCGGCATATCCTCGGCGGGATGGAGACAATCGACGAAGGACACGAAGAAGTTCGCCCACTCCCACGGACTGACGGACGTGTCATTGCGGGCCAATAGTTTGATGGCGACGACAGCGGGGTCGGCGGCGAACAGTCGTCGAACCTCGGACATGAAGCGTGGCCCGGGGATGGCATGTTCCTCCAACAGGACGACGATATCGCGGTCCGCCAGCTCACTCACACGGCATCGCAAGTGGAAGCCGCTCTCGCCGGCTCCATGGATATGTTCGAACCTGCCGACACCAGGCAGTGCCGACGCATCCAGTAACGGCGCAGAATCCATGCCATCGAGAATGACCAGCCGGTCGGCCGGTCCGAGCTGGCCGCGCAGCGCCAGCAGTAATCGTTCCAAGTCCGCAGTGCCGCGTGGGGCCGTGACAAAGACGTCGACGCTGAGCGCTTCGTTTGCGTCGGCCGCTTGCACCGCATGGCCCGGCGCTGCTGGTGATCCGGCACTCACGATCATGGACCTCGGGTCAACCGCGCATAACGGACAAATGTACCTGAATTATAAAGCTGGCTCGCCGTCTCTTGATGTAGCCGATTGGCACCCCGGGGCGCGCGCACGATGACATTATCCCGACTTCCGAAGATGTCACGAGAGCATTTGCCGTACGGTTGTGCGGAACTTCGGATGGAGGACTAGCGGATCGACGCCATCGTCGCGCCGAGCATGACGCTCGGCATCTCCGCGGTCCCGGTCTGCACCAACACCGCCGCGCTCTCGATGCCGTCGCCGGCGAGATCACGCAGCGGAACGTTCCAGCGATTGGTCGTGGTGTCCCAGGCACCTAGATTGACCCAGCGCCGCAACACATTGTGATAGGTGATGGTGCGGCCCTTGTTCTCGCCGCGCGTGATCATCACCGTCACCGCCTTGGCAAGCGCCCAAACCGACACCGTCGCAGCCGCGACCGGCGCGCCGTCAGGCAATACGATCGCCAGCCCGTCGCCGGTGCGCGACGCATTCACCGGCACTGACATCGCGGCTTCGTTCTGGCGGCTCTTGGCGATCGCCTTCTCGATGGCGGACCGGTCGCTGCCGAGCGCGTGCGCGGCGCCGTTCACCACCACCTGCGGTGTATAGCGCTCGCGATCGCCGCGCGATTTGGAGTAGCCCTGCCAGCGCGCGGTATTGCGGGGATCGGCGAGCGTGTCCTTCCAGCCGAGGTAGTCCCAGACGTCGATCGGGAGGCTGATCGCGATCAGCGAGGGATCGCCGGCCAACTCGCCGAGCAGCTTGTCCGCCGCCGGACAGGACGAGCAGCCCTGGCTGGTGAACAATTCGACAATGGCGCGGGGTCCGGCAAGGACAGGCGAGGCCAGCGAGGTCGAGCAGGCCGCGATCACAACCAAGGCGAGGCAACGACGTATCATGCCGATCTCCGCGCCCCGCGAGCCTGCCCCTACGCTGTACTGATCGTCACTCTACAAGGGTCGGGCTCCACCCGCCACTCACTTTCACTCACGTCATGGTGAGGCGCCGTCAGTCCGCAATGAGCTGACGGATCACATATTGCAGGATGCCGCCGTGCTTGAAGTAATCGAGCTCGTCGAGCGTATCGATGCGGCAGATCAGCGGCACGCGCTTGAGGCCGCCGTCGGAGGCCACGATCTCGGCCATCAGCCGCTGGCGCGGCTTGAGCTCGCCGTGCAGGCCGCGGATGGTCACCTGCTCGTCGCCTTTGAGGCCGAGCGACTGCCAGGACGTGCCTTCCTCGAAGCACAGTGGCAAGACGCCCATGCCGATCAGGTTCGAGCGATGGATGCGCTCGAACGACTGGCAGACCACCGCGCGGATGCCGAGCAGGTTGGCGCCTTTGGCGGCCCAGTCGCGCGAGGAGCCTGAGCCATATTCCTTGCCGGCGAACACCACCAGTGGAATCTTGTCCTGCTTGTACTTCATGGCCGCGTCGTAGATCGTCATGCGCTGCCTGGACGGATGGTGGATCGTCACGCCGCCTTCGACACCCGGTACCATCTGGTTCTTGAGCCGGATGTTGGCGAAGGTGCCGCGCATCATCACCTCGTGATTGCCGCGGCGCGTACCGTACTGGTTGAAGTCGACCGGCTTGACCTTGTGGTCGATGAGATACTTGCCGGCCGGCAAATCGACCTTGATCGAGCCCGCCGGCGAGATGTGGTCGGTGGTGATGGAGTCGAGCAGGAGCGCCAGCACGCGCGCGTCGACGATGTCGGCCGGCGGCGAGGGATTGCGGCCCATGCCGACGAAATACGGCGGGTTTTGCACGTAGGTCGACTTCTTGTCCCACGCATAGGCGATGCCGCCCTTGACGCCGATCTTGCGCCAGAGCAAGTCGCCCTTGAACACGTCCGCGTATTTCTTGGTGAATATCTGCTTGTTGATGGTCTTGCGCACGATCGACGTGATCTCACGGCTGGACGGCCAGATGTCCTTGAGGAAGACCTTCTTGCCTTTCTTGTCGAGGCCGAGCGGCTGCTTCGCAAGATCCGAGTACATCGAACCCGCCAGCGCATAGGCGACCACCAGCGGCGGCGACGCCAGGTAGTTCGCGCGCACGTCGGCATTGATGCGGCCTTCGAAGTTGCGGTTGCCGGAGAGCACTGCCGCCGCGACCAGATCCTTGTCGTTGATGGTCTTTGAGATTTCAGGAGCAAGCGGTCCGGAATTGCCGATGCAAGTGGTGCAGCCGAAACCGATCAGATTGTAGCCGAGCTTGTCGAGGTCCTTCTGGAGTCCCGACTTGTCGAGATACTCGGCCACCACCTGCGACCCGGGCGCCAGCGAGGTCTTCACCCATGGCTTAACGGTAAGGCCCTTGGCCGCCGCCTTGCGGGCGAGAAGTCCCGCGCCGATCATCACGTTCGGGTTCGAGGTGTTGGTGCACGAGGTGATCGCGGCGATCACCACGTCGCCATGTCCGAGGTCGTGATCGCGGCCTTCAACCGCGTGACGACGGCCGCCCGGGCCGGCCTTGGCGAAGTTCTTGTCGAGCGGCGCGGTCGCGATCGACGGATGCAGCGCGAACACGTCCTTGCCTCCGCCGTCGCTGCCTTTGTTGAACTCCTTCTCCATCGCCATGGTGAAGCTCGACTTCACGTCCTTGAGCGCGACGCGGTCCTGCGGGCGCTTCGGTCCGGCGAGCGACGGCTCGACCTGCGACAGCTCGAGCTTGAGCACGTCGGTGAGGATCGGATCGGGCGTCGACTTGGTGCGGTACAGGCCCTGCGCCTTGGCATAGGCAGCGACCAGCGCGACGCGCTCGGCCGAACGGCCGGTGTCGCGCAGATAGGCGATGGTGTCGTCGTCGATCGGGAAGAAGCCGCAGGTAGCTCCGTATTCGGGCGACATGTTGCCGAGCGTCGCGCGGTCCGCGATCGTCATGTTGGCGATGCCGGGGCCGAAATACTCGACGAACTTGCCGACCACGCCGCGCTTGCGCAGCATCTGCGTGACGGTCAGCACGAGGTCGGTCGCGGTCACGCCTTCCTTGAGCTTGCCCGTGAGTTTGACGCCGATCACCTCGGGCAGCAGCATCGAATAGGGCTGACCCAGCATCGCGGCTTCCGCCTCGATGCCGCCGACGCCCCAACCCAGCACCGATAGGCCGTTCACCATGGTGGTGTGGGAGTCGGTGCCGACCAGCGTGTCGGGATAGGCGACATCCATCACCGCCGGCTTGCCGTCGATCTTGACCTTGTCCTTCTTGCTCCAGACCGTCTGCGCCAGGTATTCGAGATTGACCTGATGACAGATGCCGGTGCCGGGCGGCACCACGCGGAAATTGTCGAACGATTTTTGCGACCACTTCAGGAACGTGTAGCGCTCCTGGTTCTGCCGGTACTCCTCCTCGACGTTCTTCTTGAACGCGTTCGGCGTGCCGAAGTAATTCACCGCCACCGAATGGTCGATGATGAGATCGACCGGCACCAGCGGGTTGATCTTCTTGGGATCGCCGCCGAGGTTCTTCATCGCGTCGCGCATGGCGGCGAGATCGACCACGGCCGGAATGCCGGTGAAGTCCTGCATCAGCACGCGCGCCGGGCGGAACGGAATTTCACGGTCAGAGGTTTTGGTCTTGAGCCACTGCGCGAACGCCTGCAGATCCTGCTTGGTGACGCTGCGCCCGTCTTCGTTGCGCAGCAGATTTTCCAGCAGCACCTTCATCGAAAACGGCAGCCGGGAAATTCCCTTGAGCCCGTTCTTCTCGGCGGCGGCGAGGCTATAAATGGCGTAGGTCTTGCTGCCGACCTTGAGCGGCTTGCAGCATCGGAAACTGTCGAGTGACGTCATGAGAGCCGATTCCATCCAACCGGGTGCTGAGGCAGGGCTTTAAGGCGGTAATTTACTACCGGAGCGCCCCTGGTCGCCGGCCGCGACATCCGGGCGCTCACGGTACGCGCGCCCGAACAATCGGGCTTATAAGGGCTTTTTTTGTGCGGTTCCAGAAAATCGATTCTCGTCAACAGGATGGGCCGGAAATTCGCGGATTTCCAAGCTGCCGGGATGTCGGCTTTGGAGCCCTCCGGCGGGCTCCGGGCTGCGCCGGACCGGGCGGCAAGAGGCCCTGATGCGCCCCATTCGCCGGCCGACAAGGCTTCTGGGCTCCGAACTTGCCTGCGTGCGGGGCGGCCGGGGGGTATTTTCGGGGTTGGGCTTCAGCGTGGGCGCGGGCGAGGCCCTGCTGGTGAGCGGGCCGAACGGGGCCGGCAAGTCGTCCCTGCTGCGGCTGGTCGCCGGCCTGATCCGGCCCGCGGCCGGGCGGCTCGAGCTAGACGGCGGCGACCCCGACGCCACCTTGGGCGAGCAGGCGCACTATCTCGGCCATCAGGATCCGCTCAAGCCGTCGCTCACGGTCGCCGAGAATCTCGATTTCTGGGGGCGCTACCTCGATGGCGGCATCGCGATCGCGACGGCGCTCGACGCCGTGGGCCTCGCAAGTATCGCGGGCCTTCCCGCCGCCTATTTGTCGGCCGGCCAGCGACGGCGGCTGTCGATCGCGCGGCTGATCGCGGTCGAGCGGGCGCTCTGGCTGCTCGACGAGCCGACCTCCGCGCTCGACGCGGCGGCGCAGGCGATGCTCGCCGGTCTCATGCGCAAGCATCTCGCCGGCGGCGGCATGATCCTCGCTGCGACGCACGGACCGATCGGGCTGGATGGAGCGAAGGAACTCCGATTGGGAGGCACGCAATGAGCGCCGGTCGCGATGGCACGATACCCTTGCGGCTGGCTCGGACACCCTCTCCCCTTGAGGGAGAGGGTGGCGAGCGCCGAAGGCGTGAGCCGGGTGAGGGGGCCTCTTTCGCAAGTGCGCTTCGCGCCCAACCCTTCACCCGCCCTCGCTTCGCTCGGGCACCCTCTCCCTCAAGGGGAGAGGGTCACGGAGTTCGTGGCACGCTCCGCGATCCACGAGGGATGTCGCAATGACAGCGCTCGCCGCCATCCTTGTGCGCGACATGCGGCTATCGGTGCGCCTCGGCGGCGGCGCGCTCACCAGCGTGCTGTTCTTCCTGATCGTCGTCACACTGATGCCGTTCGCGATCGGCCCCGACCTGGCGATGCTCGCGCGCATCGGGCCGGCGATTCTCTGGCTCGGCGCGCTGCTCGCAAGCCTGCTCGCGCTCGACCGGCTCATCGCATCGGACTACGAGGACGGATCGCTCGACCTGATCCTGATGGCGCCCGCACCGCTCGAGCTCGCCCTGGCGGCGAAGGCGCTCGCGCACTGGCTGACCACCGGATTGCCGCTGGTGATCGCAGCGCCGCTGCTCGGCCTGCTGCTCAATCTCGATCCCGCCGCCACCGGCGCCGTGGCGCTGACGCTGTTGGCCGGAACTCCGGCGCTCACCTTCATCGGCCTACTGGGCGCGGCGCTTACGGTCGCGCTGCGGCGCGGCGGGCTGCTGATCGCAGTGCTAGTGCTGCCGCTCACGGTTCCGGTGCTGATCTTCGGCGTTGCCGCCTCGAACGCGGCGGCGGTCGGGCCGGTGCCGTTCGGGACCCCGTTCACGATCCTGTGCGGACTCGCCCTCATGAGCGCAGTGATCGGGCCGTTCGCGGCAGCCGCGGCGCTGCGGCATGGGCTGGAATGATGCTAACAATACGCCACATTGACGGTGACCATGCGTAGCGACAGTGCGTAGCCCATGCCCTTGATCGACCTCGCCAACCCGACGCGATTCCTCACGCTTGCAAGCCGCATCCTGCCGTGGCTCGCCGCTGCGACGCTGGCCGCTTTCGCCGTCGGCATCAGCCTGGCCGCCAGCGCGCCCGACGACTACCAGCAGGGCGCGACGGTGAAGATCATGTTCATCCACGTGCCGGCGGCGTGGCTCGCCATGGGATGCTGGACCGTGATGACCATCGCCGCGCTCGGCACGCTGGTATGGCGGCATCCGCTTGCGGACGTCGCCGCCCGCGCCGCCGCTCCGCTCGGCGCGGCGTTCACGGCGATGTGCCTGATCACCGGCATGTTGTGGGGGCGGCCGATGTGGGGCACCTACTGGGTGTGGGACGGCCGCCTCACCTCGATGCTGGTGCTGTTCCTGATGTATCTCGGCGTGCTCGCGCTCTGGCGCACGGTCGAGGATCCCTCGCGCGCCGCGCGCGCCGCCGCGGTGCTGACCCTGGTCGGCGCCATCAACCTGCCGATCATCAAGTTTTCCGTCGACTGGTGGGAGACGCTGCACCAGTCCGCCTCGGTGCTGCGGCTCGGCGGCCCGACCATCCATGCGAGCCTGCTGACCCCGCTCCTGATCATGGCACTCGCCTTCCTGCTGCTGTTCCTGACGCTGCACCTCGCCGCCATGCGCAACGAGATCATGCGGCGGCGGGTGCGCACCATGCTGATGCTCCAGGCCGAGGCAGCCGGACGATGACCCCCATGGCTCTTGGCCCCTACGCCGCATTCATCCTCGCTGCGTACGGAGCGGCGGCGCTGATCGTCACCGCGATGGTGGCATGGGTGGTGATCGACCACCGGCGACAGGCGCGCGCGCTGGCCGACCTCGAAGCGCGCGGCGTGGCCAGGCGCTCGGATCGGCCGGGCGAGGTAACGACGTGAGCGCGAGCGACACACCGGACGCGAACACCGCGCGGCGGCGCAAGCTCATCGCCTATGTGCCGCTCGCGATCTTTCTCGCCCTCGCGTTCCTGTTCCTGCTTCGCCTCGGTGTCGGCGACATCTCGCGGGTGCCGTCCGCGCTGATCGGACGCCCGGTGCCGGCAACCGTATTGGCTCCGCTGCCGGGACTCGAGCGCGATGGCAAGCCGGTGCCGGGCCTCGATCCTGCGGACTTCACCGGCGCGGTAACCGTGCTCAATGTCTGGGCGTCATGGTGCATCCCCTGCCACACCGAGGCGCCGCTGTTGCTCAAGCTCGCCGCCGACAGGCGCATCCGCGTGGTCGGCATCAATCAGGCCGACCAGCCCGACAATGCGCGCCGCTTCCTCGGCCGCTACGGCAATCCGTTCACCGCAGTCGGTGTCGATCCCAATCGCCGCGCGTCAATCGAATGGGGCGTCTACGGCGTGCCGGAGACCTTCGTGGTCGGCCGCGACGGGCGCATCGCGTACAAGCTGATCGGCGAGATCACGGAGCGAAATCTGGAAACGACGCTCGAACCGCAGATCGAGAAGGCGCTCGGGGCCCCTGCCTCGCAGCCGTAATCGGTACCGGCGGAGCTGCTACTTCTCGCCCGTCTCCGGCACCGCATACTTCTGCAGCAACGGAAACTGCGCCGCCGCGAACAGGAACGTGAGCGGCAGGAAGCCGAACACCTTGAAGCTCACCCAGGTGTCGGTCGAAACATTGCGCCAGACGATCTCGTTGAGCACCGCCATCGCGACGAAGAACAGGCCCCAGCGCAGCGTGAGCTTGCGCCAGCCTTCGTCGGTCAGGTTGAAAACGGAATCGAACACCATGCCGAGCAGCGGCTTCTTGAAGGCCAGCCCGCCGAGCAGCGTCGCGGCGAACAAAAGATAGACCAGCGTCGGCTTCAGCTTGATGAAGGTCTCATTCTGCAACATCAGCGTGAGGCCGCCGAACACCACGACGATGACCGCGGTGACGACTGGCATGATCGCGATGTGCCGCGTCAGCGCGTAGGAGATCGCGAGCGCCGCCAGGATCGCCGGAATGAACACCGCGGTCGCGACGAAAATGCCGGCGCGCTCGCCGTTCAGGATCGCGTCCGGAAGAAACGGCGCGAGCAGCGGCGCGAACAGCTCCGGCCGCGAATTGGCGAAGAAGAAAATCAACAGCGGCCCGAGATCGAGCAGGAGCTTGAGGCCCGGGCTGAGCCAGGGTTTTGGTTGTGCGTCCGTGGTCATGGAATGGATGTAGCGTGACTGTTCCGCGATGTCACTCCGACCTCATCCTGAGGAGGCCGCGTCAGCGGCCGTCTCGAAGGATGGCCGCACGCACCGGGGCCGCCTTCCTTCGAGACGCGGCCTTTCGGCCGCTCCTCAGGATGAGGCGGATTGACCAATTCCCGCGATCGCGCGGGCGAAATCCTTCGCCGCGAACGGCGCAAGATCGTCGATCCCCTCGCCCACGCCGATGAAATGAACCGGCAGCTTATGCTTCGCCGCGATGGCGACCAGAATCCCGCCGCGCGCGGTGCCGTCGAGTTTGGTCATCACCAGCCCGGTGACGCCCGCGGTCTTGCGAAACTCCTCGACCTGGGAGAGCGCGTTCTGTCCGACCGTGGCGTCGAGCACCAAGAGCACTGCGTGCGGGGCCGATGCGTCAAGCTTCTTCATCACGCGCACCATCTTTTCGAGCTCGTCCATCAGCGCCGCCTTGTTGTGCAACCGGCCGGCGGTGTCGACCAGCAGCACGTCAATCTCCTCGCCTTTCGCCTCGGCGAGCGCGTCATAGGCGAGGCCGGCGGCATCGGCGCCGGGCTCGCGCGCCAGCACCGATGCGCCCGAGCGGCCGGCCCAGATCTTCAGCTGGTCGATCGCTGCCGCCCGGAACGTGTCGCCGGCGCACAGCATCACAGTCTTTCCCTCGGCATGGATTTTCGCCGCGAGCTTGCCGATGGTCGTGGTCTTGCCGGAGCCGTTGACGCCGATCACCAGGATCACGAACGGCTTTCCGCCGCCGACCGTGAGCGGCTGTGCCACCGGCGCCATGACCTTCTCGACCTCGGCGGCGAGCACCTGCTTCACCTCCTTGAGATCATGGTAGCGGCCCTCGCCCATGACGGCCGCGATGCGCGCCGCGACATCAACGCCGAGGTCGGCGCGGATCAGCGTTTCCTCGATCTCCTCGATCCGCTCCGGCGTGAGCGGGCCGCGCATGACCAGATCGGAAATGGTCGCGCCGAGGGCGGTCGACGTGCGCTTCAGGCCGCCGCTCAGCCGCTGCCACCAGTTCTGCTTGGGCGCGCTGTCATTCATGTCGGTGTCTGTGATAGCGGTTCCAGCATGACCCCGGAAGAGATAGTGGCTCGCCTCATCTATCGCGACGGGCTGATGCTGATCATCGACAAGCCCGCGGGCTATGCGGTGCACAAGGGGCCGAAGGGCGGCGAGAGCCTGGAGGACCACTTCGGCGCGCTGCGCTTCGGCCTGCCGCGCGCGCCGGCGCTGGCGCACCGGCTCGATCGCGACACTTCGGGCTGCCTGGTGCTCGGCCGTCACCGCAAGGCGCTAGCGACGCTCGGCAAGCTGTTCAAGGACGGCAAGGTCGGCAAGAGCTATTGGGCGGTGGTCGAAGGCGGGCCGGCCGAGGACGAAGGCCGCATCGATCTGCCGCTCGGCCGCCGCGACGACACCCGCGGCTGGTGGATGAAGGTCGATCCTGACGGCGCGCCGTCGGTGACGACATGGACGGTGATGGGCCGCGCAGAAGATAGCGGAAAGACCATCACCTGGCTTGCGCTCGAGCCGCTCACCGGCCGGACGCATCAACTGCGCGTGCATTGCGCCGCGATGAACTGGCCGATCGTCGGCGACACCATCTATGGCAATTCACTGCGCAGCGGCGGGCCCGGCCTGCATCTGCATGCGCGCGAGGTCGTGGTGCCGCTTTACAAGAACAAGGAGCCGGTCCGCGCTATGGCCCCTGTGCCGCTGCCCATGCAGGAGCGGCTCTATGCCTGCGGCTGGCAGGGCGAGGTGTTCAAGCTGGTGGACTGAGCGTGTCAGTAGATCGTCGCTTTGAGCCGCTCCGGCGCGGTGCGGTCGTGCTCGGGGCCGCCGAGCGCACCGCCGGTGAGCTCTGCGAGGATCGCGCCCGCGGTCGGCAAGGTCTTGCGGTCGACGTGGCGCGAGGCGTCCCACAGCTTCGAACGCACGATCGCCTTGGCGCATTGATAGAACACGGCGTCGACCGCGACCACCAGCACCGTGCGCGGCGCCTTGCCCTCCATGACGAATTGCTGCGCCAGCGCCGGATCGGCCGAGATCGATGCGCGGCCCATCACGCGGATGGTCTCGCTGCATCCGGGGATCAGGAACAGCAGCGCGACGCGCGGATCGTGCACGAGGTTGCGCATCGTATCGATGCGGTTGTTGCCGCGCCGGTCGGGGATCAGCAGCGTCTTCTCGTCGGCGACGCGCACAAAACCCGCGGGATCGCCGCGCGGCGAGCAGTCGAGCCCGCCTGGCCCGTTCGACGCCAGCGCGAAGAACGGCGCCGCCTCGATCAGCTTGCGGTAGGCGGGCGTGATGCGGTCGGTCTCCTTCGCCTTCGCGGGCGGGTAGACCTCGCCGTAGATCTTCTCCAAGGCGTCAACGGTGGTGATGAGATGGTCTTTGCCCGCTGTCATGGTGCTCTCCGGCTTTGAAGCAGCAGTATAGCAGCGCCCAAAGGAAAAACGGAGCGCGGGACGCGCCGTTGCTACCGCGAGCCCAATCCGTCGGAACCGACGACGGAATCGAGCTGAAGATAGGACGGGTCGAATTCCGCGGCCTTCTGCAGCCGCTTCCAATTCCTGATGGTCAGCACACCGTCCTGCCACGTGAACAAGCCTTGCTTGCGCAAACGGCCCAGCACCCGGCTGATATGGACGCTCGACAATCCCAGCGCGTCCGCGATATCGGCCTGGGTGAACGGCATGGCGCACACGTTGGACTTCATGAGACCCACCGCGTCCATCCGCATCGCAAACTCGCAGACAAGATGCGCGAACCGGGCGTAGGCCGTGCGCCGGCCGATACCCATGATCCATCTGCGGAAGATCGCGGCGTCAACCAGTGAATCGCGCCACAGCAGGTGCGCGATCCGAGGATTGCGGTCGATGAGCCCGCGCATGGCGTCGTGCGGAACTAGCGCGACCTTGGTCGGCACCAGAGTGGCGAGGTTGTGATCCATCACCTTGATGAAAAGCGCCTGGAGGTCGGGGATATCGCCGGGGATATGAAACGACAGAATCTGCCGCCGCCCCGACGGGACCGTAGCGTAGCGGCAGGCAAAGCCTTCGAGGATGAGACAAACGATACTCGGCCGCTCGCCTTCCCGCACAATGTCCTGGTGGGCGTCGAGTATCTTGATGGTTGGGCGCAGGTCGACAAGCGCGCGGTGCTCAGCCTCAGTCGGATCCCCGATGGACTGGAGCTTGCGAAGGAGCGGCAGCAGATCTTCGCCTTCCATCGGATGTCCTCAGGCAATGCTTCGTCAAAATCAACCCAACGCAACTGGGGCCCGCGTGGGAGCGGCGCCCGCGACTAGGGTTCCACCCAAAGTTACCACTTAACCGGCATCCGGACGCGGTTCGACGCCACGGATGGCATACTCGACGATCTTCTGCGGATCGCGCTCGCCGCGACCGCCGATCTCGATGATCCGCTTGGCAATCGTCTCCAGAACGACCACAGGCTGGTTCTTGCCGACGCGATTCACCGCGGCTGATAGGCTTGGCTCAGCAATTCGACTATCTCCGGGTCAAACGCCGCGCCCTGAATCAACCTGTGCGGAGACATGCCCACTCCCCCGTCGCGCCCGTGGCGATGAGTAGAGGGATCGATGGAACTTATCTCCCACATAGGTTATGTGGATTCGCGCTGAGGTTGTAGTAGGGATCAGTCTACCAGGGCCTGATACACCAGCGCATTGACCACTTGCCGGTACCGCCACCGGATGGTGCCGGGCGAGTGCGCCATCCAGACCACCGCCAGCTCTTCGCGCGGATCCACCCACCAGTTGGTGCCGCTAGTGCCCGGCCAGCCGAACGTACCGACCGAGCTCATGGTGCGGGAAATTCCCGGCGTGGTACGGACCGCGACGCCAAGCCCGAAGCCGTAATCCGCACGGGTCGGGTCGCCGGTTTGACCGATGAGGTTCACGACATTAGGTCCGAGATGGTTCGCGGTCATGTACTCGACCGTCTTGCGCCCAAGGATACGCCGGTTGGCGTAGGTGCCCTTGTTCGCCAGCATGAGCGCGAAGCGCAAATAGTCACTGGCGGTCGAGACGGCGCATCCGCCGCCACATTCGAATTTCGTCGGCTCCGTAAACGACCGCAGCGACTGCGGCCGGCTGGTTTCCGGATCGATCGGCAACGCCTTGGCGTAACGGGCTACCTTGTCCGAAGGAATGACGAAATGCGTGTCGTTCATCCCGAGCGGTTTCCAGACGTTCTCCTGCAGATAGCCGCCCAGCGACTGTTCGGTGAGCTGCTCGACGATCAAGCCCAGCAAATCGATGCCGAACCCGTAGTCCCAAACCGTGCCCGGATGGTGCAGCAGCGGCGCCGCGCTCAGGCGGTCGAGCAATTCACAGGCCGTCAGGCCGGTGGCGGCCGCCGTGCTTCCATCTGGAAAAAGCTTGTGGACCGGTGTCGTGCCGCGGCTGCCATAGACCAGTCCCGACGTGTGCCGGAACAGATCCTGGATCGTAATCGGACGCGCGGCCGGGACGCGCTCGACAATGGCTTCCTTCTTGGCGTCAAGCACGGCGACCTGCGAGTTGGCGAATTTTGGAAAGTACTTCGACAGCGGATCGTCGATCAGCAGCCTGCCCTGCTCGTAGAGCTGCAGAGCCGCGACCGCGGCCATCGGCTTCGTCATCGATGCGATGTTGAAGATCGCGTCGGTGCGCATCGGCACGCCGGCCGCCTTGTCGAGGGAGCCATAGGCTTCGAAATACACGAGCTTGCCGCGCCGTGCGATGGCGAGCACTGCGCCGGGGAGCTGCTCGCGCGCGATCTCGGCCTCGATCCGCTGCCGGACCAGCGCAAGCCGTTCGGGCGACATGCCGACCGTGTCGGGCTTGGCGCGCGGTAACGCGTCCGACGTCGAGCCGCTGGGCGCGAATGATGCAAAAATCGCCATCGGTAGTTTCCCCTGGGCGTCTCCCTGCTTCTTGTTGCCGGGAGCATAGCGGCTTCCGCGCGACCGAGACAGCCTCCTGCCACACCTCTCAGCACAGAACGAATGCCGTCGATGGGCGCGGCCCCCTCGCGGGCGCCGGTGGAGTTCGCTACGCTGCCTCCGGTGACGCCGCCGCGTACAAGAGGGAGGACGTCGATGCACGCCATTGCCGGAATGATCGCGCTTGCCGTAGCGGCGCACTGGAGCGCCGCCGCGAGCGCGCAGACCTATCCGTCGCGTCCGATCACTATGGTGGTGCCGTTCCCGGCCGGCGGCAATACCGACATCATGGCGCGCGCGTTGCAGATCGAGGTGTCCAAGGCGCTGGGCCAGACGGTCGTCATCATCAACAAGGGCGGCGCCGCCGGCACGCTCGGCTTGATCGACGTGATGCGCTCCGCGCCCGACGGCTACACCGTGGCGCTGTCGCCGAACAATCCGCTCACCGCGCAGCCGCATCTGCAGAAGCTGCCCTACAACATGGACAGCTTTCGCTACATCTGCCTGACCTATTACGCGCCCTATGTGCTAATCGCGGGACCGAAGGCGCCGTTCAAGACCTTCGATGAATTCGTCAAATTCGCCAAGGCGAAATCGGAGAACCTCGTCTACGGCCATCCCGGTCTCGCCAGCCAGCCGCATCTCGGCATGCTGGCGGTGCTCAAGGCGATCGGCGCCGATGGGCTTGGCGTGCCGTTCACCGGCGCAGGGCCGATGGCGCAGGCGCTGCTCAGCGGCACCGTGATGGCGATCACCGAAACGCCGGCGGTCGCCGCGGCGAGCAATCTGCCGATCCTGGCGGCGCTGTCCGAGACGCGGCTCGCCGCGCTCCCGGATGTGCCCACGATGAAGGAGCTTGGCCAGCCGGCCACATCGTTCACCGCCGGCGGCGTGATCGTGCCGGGCAATACGCCGCCCGCGGTGGTGGCGACGCTGGAGCAGGCCTGCGCGGACGCAACCGCGCGGCCGGAATACAAGGCCATCGCCGCGCGGCTCAATGTCGAGGCGCGCTATCTGCCGGGCGCGGCTTTCCGCAAGCTGTTCGACGCGGATTCGATCGAAAACGCCGATGCGGTGAAGCGGATGGGGCCGGCGGTCAAATAGTCAGCGCGGCTCTATCCTCGCCTCATGCCCGCCAAAGCGGAAATCCCAATTCTAGTTTTCATTAATGATGGGTCCCGCTTTCGCAGAGACGAGCGGAAGTAAGCAGCTGCCGTCCGTCGTGGCCGGTGATCATCACGTCCATCATCACGCCAGGCTCGACCGTCGCCGCGACATGCACCGGCGTGAACTGCTCGGTGCGCCCCACGTCATTCGCCTCCATCAGCACACGCCGCCGCCGGCCGACTTCGCCGTCGAGATGACGGATGAGCGCCGCGGCGCCTTTGTCGCGCAGGCGTCTTGCACGTTCCTTCACGATTGACTGCGCGACGTGCGGCATCTTCGCCGCCGGCGTGCCCGGGCGCGGCGAGAACGGGAAGACGTGGAGATGGGTGAGCCCGCATGCGTCCACGAGGTCGAGCGATCGCGCGAACATCGCTTCGGTCTCGGTCGGGAAGCCGGCGATGATGTCGGCGCCAAACGCGACGTCGGGCCGCAACCGCCGCACTTGTTCGCAGAATGCAATGGCGTCGGCGCGCGAATGACGGCGCTTCATGCGCTTGAGGATCATGTCATCGCCGGCCTGCAGCGACAGATGCAGGTGCGGCATCAGCCGCGGCTCGCCGGCGAAGGCGTCGAGCAGCTCGCGGTCGGCTTCGACGGAGTCAATGGACGAGAGCCGCAGCCGTTCGAGCGCCGGCACGTGTTTCAAAATCTGCTTCACCAGCGTGCCGAGCTTTGGCGCACCCGGCAGGTTCGAGCCGTAGCCCGTGAGATCGACGCCGGTCAGCACGATCTCGCGAAAGCCGCGCGCGCAGAGCCGCTGCACCTCACCCACCACCTCGCCCATCGGCACCGAGCGCGAATTGCCGCGGCCATACGGGATAATGCAGAAGGTGCAGCGGTGATCGCAGCCGTTCTGCACCTGCACGAAGGCGCGGGTGCGGCGCTCGAGCCCGTCGACGAGATGAACGGCGGTCTCCGTCACCGACATGATGTCGTTGACCGCGATCCTCTCCTCGCGATCAACCCCGAACGCCGGCGCGTCGAGGACATCGCGGGTCTCGCGCCAATATTTCGCGCCGAGCTTTTCCTCGTTGCCGACAACCCGGCCGACATTCGGCAGCTCGACGAATGCATCCGGCTCGATCTGGGCGGCGCAGCCCGTGACCACGATGCGGGCGAGCGGCCGCTCGCGCGCGACCTTCCGGATCGTCTGCTTGGCCTGCCGCACCGCCTCGGCCGTCACCGCGCAGGTGTTGACGACGACGGTGTCGCCGAGCCCGGCAGCGTCCGCGTTGCGCCGGATGATCTCGGACTCATAGGCGTTGAGCCGGCAGCCAAAGGTGATGACGTCGACGCCCATCAGGCCGCTCCGGCCGGGGAGAACAGCTTGGGATCGAACCGGCCTTCGTATTCATACGCGACCGGCCCGGTCATCAGGACGTGGCGGTCGGCCTCGCGCCAGTCGATAAGAAGATCGCCGCCCGGCAGGCTCGCGGTCGCCCTGCGGTTCACGCGCCGCAGCCGCGCGGCCGCGACGACCACGGCACAGGCGGCCGAGCCGCAGGCCCTGGTCAGTCCCGCGCCGCGTTCCCAGGTGCGCAAGACGATACGCTCACGCGAGACCACCTGCGCCAGCGAAATGTTGGCGCGCTCCGGAAACAGCGGATGATGCTCGAGCAACGGCCCGATCTTGCCGAGGTCGTATGCATTCACGTCATCGACCCAGAACACCGCGTGCGGATTGCCCATGCTCACCACCGAGGGCGAGTGCAGGATCGGCTTGTCGATCGGCCCGATCTGCAACTCGATGGCGCGGGTGTCCTCGAACTTCTCAGCCAGCGGAATCTCGTTCCAGGCAAAGCGTGGCGGACCCATGTCGACGGTGGAGGTGAGCGGCACCTCGCCCTTCCAGCAGTTGATCAGCCCCGCCAAGGTCTCGAAGGTCACAGCGGTCCTGCCGCTCTCCTTGAATACGATGTCGGCGACGCAGCGCATGCCGTTGCCGCAGGCGCCGGCTTCCGAACCATCATTGTTGTAGATGCGCACGAAGGCGTCGGTGCCTGGCAGGCGCGGGGCATGCAGCACCATCAACTGATCGTAAGGCGCGCCCTCCGGCCGCGCCGCCGCGCGCGCGTCCGCCGCCGTGACCGCGCCCTTCCCGGCCCGCATATCCACGACCACGATCTCGTTGCCGAGACCGTTCATCTTCACAAAGGCATGGTTGGCGAGCGCGCTCATCTCCGGGCCCGAAATTCGCTTGCCTTATATGGGAAAACGCGCGGCTTTGGCCAGTGCGGCTCCTACTCCATGATCTTCTTGCCGACCGCGCGCACGTCGTCCGGCGCATTGAATTTCTTGGCGACGATCTGGGCGATCTCGTCGCCGGTCAGCGGCTCGACATCGAGCCGCGCGCGCCGGGCATCGTCGAGGAACCCGGGATCCTTCATGGTCGCGGCGAAGGCCGCCCGGATGGCGGCGACCCGCTCCTGCGGCACGCCGGGTGGCAGGAAGAACGGCCGCCCCATGGCCGGCACCAGGCACAGGAATTCGAAAATCTCGCGGTGTTTGGCGTTGGCGGCGAGGTCCTGCAGCATGCGGACGTTCGGCAGCGCGGCGGTCTTGCGCAGACCGAACTGCAGCATGACGTGGGCCTTGCCGGTTGCGATCCAGTCGGCGGTGATCTTGAGCGACGTCCAGCTAACGACACGGCCGCCGACCTCGCCCTTCTCGATGGCGAAGTCGAGTTCGTTCGAGCCGGGATAGCCGGAGACGACCTTGAACTTCGTGCCGAGCAGCTCGTTCATGATCCGGGGGTAGTACGTGGTCGGCGAGCCGGGACCGGTCGCCCCGACGACGAATTCACGCTGCCGCGCATCTTCGATCGTCTTCACCGGATTGGTGTGCCAGCCCCAGAACACATTGTTGTCCTCGATCGGACTGCCGATCCAGTTGAATTTGCGCGCGTCGAACTTGACTCCCTCGGTGCCGAGCGCCTGGTCCATGGCGATGCCCTGGTTCGGCAGGCCGATCATGGTGCCGTCATGTGGCCCAACATTGGCGAGCGTGTTGGCGAGCCGCCGGCTGCCAGCGCCCGGCATGTTCTGCACGATGACAGTGGGATTGCCCGGAATGTGCTTGCCGATGTGGCGCGACACCAGCCGTGCATACAAATCGTAGTTGCCGCCGGGACTGAACCCGACCGCGATCGTGACCGTCCGCTTGCCGTAGAACTCGGCGATGGCCTTGTCGTCGGCGGTGGCAGCAGACGACAGGATAAGAGCAACCGAAACGGCCAGAATTGAGCGACGCATGTTTCCTCGCATGGTGCCTTTCTCGCGCGAAATCACTGGCCTGGCCATAGCCGGTTCGCCCTTAGAAACTCCGTCACCACCCGGTCGAACGCTGCCGGGTCTTCGATGCAGCAGGCGTGGCCGGTGCCCGGCAGAACGACGTGCTGGGCGCCCGGAATCATCGATGCGGTCTCGCCGCCGCGTTGCAATGACACGTCATGGGCGCCATTGACGACCAGCGTCGGCGGTTTCATTCCGGCAAGCCGGTCGCGCATGTCGCAGCCTTCCCGGGCGCGGAAGATCTGCGCGATGCAGGGACCGGACAGGGTGTGCGCGTTGGCGGAGAAGAGATCGAGCACCCACGCCCCGAGTGTCGTCTCGCAAAATCCCGGCGCGACCAGCTCGCGGATGTGCGAACGCTGGTAGCCGCGCAGGTCGGCCGACGTATAGCCGGCGACGCGGGCGCCGATATCGGCGCCGCCCTTGCTCGATCCGCCGACCAGGATAACGGCGTCGCACATCTGCGGCCGCTCGAGCCCGATCAGCAGCGACATGCCGGAGCCGACGCTGACGCCCATGAAGATGGCGCGCGAAATTTTCTCCTGCGCGCACACCGCCAGTACGTCGTCGGCCATGTCGTTGAGCGTGAACGGCGTCTCCGGCTTGTCGGAGCGGCCATAGCCGCGGATGTCCATCGCGACCAGCCGGAAATACGGCGAGAAGCTCGCGATCTGATGCGTGAACAGCCGGTGGTCGAACGGATTGGCATGCACGAGCACCATCGGCGGCCCGTCGCCATAGACCTCGTAGTAGATGTCGACGCCGCGATTGCTTGCGAAGGGCATGATGCTTGCTGCGTGATGGTTACTGCGTGGCGGCAACGCCGGCGCGCTTCACGATGTCGCCCCAGCGCGCGATCTCGAATTTGACATAGGCTTGCAATTCCGCCGGCGTTCCGCTGCTGAGCGGGATCAGGCCGCGGCCGGAGAATTCCTTCTGCACCGCCGGCTCGGCGACGATCGCGCGCATCTCCGCATTCAGACGATTGAGGATGTCGGGCGCAAGCTTGCCGGGCGCGATCATCATCTGCCACGACGAGGCGTCGAAGTCCTTCAGCCCGACTTCGGCGAGCGGCGGAATCTCCGGCGCCGGCCCGACGCGCTGCGCGGTCGAGACCCCGAGCGCGCGCAGCTTGCCCGCCTGCACCAGCGGCAGCGCGGTCGCGAAGTCGCCGAACATCATCTGCACATGGCCGCCCATGATGTCGTTGAGCGCCGGTGACAGCCCCTTGTAGGGCACATGCACGAGCTTGATGCCGAGTTCGCCTGCCATCAATTCCGCGAACAGATGCGCGGCGCCGCCGGCGCCATTCGACGCGTAGGTCATGCCGTCCGGCCGCGATTTCGCATAGACGGCGAGCTCGGCCAGCGATTTGACCGGCAGCGCCGGGTTGATCACCAGGATGAAGGGCACGCCCGCGACCAGCGCGATCGGCACGAGGTCCCTGGTCGGATCGTAGGGCAGGTTCTTGTAGACGCTGACATTGATCGCCATCGTGGTCGAGGTGCCGATCAGGATGGTGTAGCCGTCGGGCGCAGCGCGCGCGACATAGGTCGCACCGATGACAGAGGCGGCGCCGAGCCGTTGCTCGATTACAAAAGGTTGCCCAAGCCGTTGCTCCAGCCGATTGGCCAGCGTACGCGCGATGGCGTCGGTATTGCCGCCGGCCGCATAAGGCAGGACGATGGTGACCGGGCGTGCCGGATAGGTTTGCGCCACGGCGACAGCGACAGCGGACGCCAGCATCGCGACGGCGAACAACGCTCTGCGCATGCGCATTCCCAATCTATTGCGAGCCCGCGATGCCGGCCTGCTGCACCACCTTGCCCCAGCGCGTGATCTCGGATTTCACGAACGCCTGCAAGCCCGCGACCGTCGGCGTATCCATCGGCAGCATGCCGGTCTTGGCGATCTGGCCTGAGACCTCGGGCGTCGCGAACTGGCTCTTCAGCTCGGCGTGCAGCCTGTCGACGATGGCGCGCGGCGTCTTCGCCGGCGCGACCACCATCTGCCATGACGCGACGTCGAAGCCCTTCACCGTATCGTTGACCGGCGGCACATCGGGCAGCGCCGGGATGCGCGACGCCGTGGAGACGCCGACCGCGCGAACCTTGCCGGCCTGGATGATCGACAGCGCCGGGCCGAGATCGACGAACATCAGCGGCACGTGTCCGGCGACAACGTCGGTGATGGCGGGGACGCTGCCCTTGTAGGGCACCGGCGACATCTCGATGCCGGTCATGCTCTTGAGCAACTCGGCGAACAGATGATGCGGCACGCCGGCGCCGGCGGTCGCGTACGACACCTTGCCCTGCTGTGCCTTCACATACTTGATCAGATCGGCGACCGACGTCACCGGCAGCGACGGATTGACCACCAGCACGAACGGCGTCTGCGCCGCCATCGCCAGCGGAACGAAATCGGCAGCGGGATCGTAGGGCAGCTTCTTGTAGAGCGTGACATTGACCGCCATGGTCGGGCTCGGCGCGATCATGATGGTGTGGCCGTCGGGCTCCGCCCGCGCGGTCGCAACCGCGCCGATGACGCCGCCGGCGCCCGGCTTGTTCTCGACCACGAACGGTCGGCCGAATTCCTTTTCAAGTCGAGGACTGAGAACCCGCGCGAGGATGTCGCCGGCGCCGCCGGCCGCAAACGGAATGACGATCGTTACCGGCTTGGTCGGATAGTCCTGCGCGGCGGCCGGCGTTGCCGATACCAGGGCCGCGAGCACGAGACATGCAATCGTTCGCATCAATTCCTCCCTCACCTGCAACGGACCTCGCTCGGCCTCATGGTGAGGAGCGGCCGCAGGCCGCGTCTCGAACCATGGCCGCCCCATCCTTCGAGACGGCGCTTCGCGCCTCCTCAGGATGAGGGCGGATCGAGTCATTGCGTACCCGTGGCGCCAGCCGCCTCCACGACCTTTGCCCAGCGCACGATCTCGGACTGCACGAAGCGCTGCAGCTCCGCGACGCCTGGGGTGGCGACGGCGATGTGGCCGCGGCCGTTGATGTCGTTCATGGTCGGGGGCTCGCGCACGATGGCGTTGAGCTCGGCATTGAGCGTGTCGACAATCTCCTTCGGCGTCTTCGCCGGCGCGACGATCATCTGCCAGGCGGAGGCGTCGTAGCCGCCCACGCCGGCTTCCTGCAGCGTTGGAAGGTCCAGCGCCGCCGGTGCGCGATCCCTGGTCGAGACGCCGAGCACGCGCAGCCTGCCGCTGCGGATATGCGGGAGCGCACCCAGGAGATCGGAGAACATGACCGACACATGGCCGGCGATCGTGTCCTGCAACCCCGGCGCGTTGCCCTTGTAGGGGACGGCCGTCATCGGGATGCCGAGCGCATTCTGCAGGAGCACCATATAAAGATGCGCCGCCGAGCCGGCGCCGGTCGAGGCGTAGGCAAGCCCGCCCGGCTTCGCTTTCGCCTCCCGCACGAAGTCGGCGATCGATTGCACCGGCAGGGCGGGATTGACCACCAGCACGAACGGCACGCCGGACACCAGCGCCACCGGGACGAAATCCTTGGCCGGGTCGTAGGCAAGATTCTTGAACACGCTGACGTTGATGGCCATCGTGGTCGAGGTCGTCATCAGGAGGGTGTGGCCATCCGGCGGCGCTTTCGCCACCGACACCGCCGCCACCACATTGGCGCCGCCGGGCCGGTTCTCGACCACGAACGTGCCCTTGAGGCGCTGTTCGAGCTTCTGCGAAAGCATGCGGGCGAGCCAGTCGGTCGAGCCGCCGGCGGGGAACGGGACGATCACATTGACCGGCCGTGAGGGATAGCTTTGAGCCTGTGCACCGCCGGGGGTGGCCATCGCCAGCAAAGCGGCGAGGACAGCGGCGCAGATGCGAACGAAATTCATTCCCCTCCCCCGGTTTCATTGATGCAGGCGGGCTCCGGGCCGCTTGAAACCGACAGTAGCGTAGGGATTTGGCCGCTGTCAGCGCGTTTCCTTGACACAGCGTGGCCCCGTCGCCATAAAACCCGCCAGTGTGGCGGCTCAGAAGTCCGCAACATTGTCGCGGCGAGTCCGAATTGCGGACTTCTGAGCCCAAGCCACACTGGAACCCATGAGTTGCTAGTGTCCTTCGATTCCGAAGTTCGTATTGGAGGCCGCTGCGAAATGGTACGAACTTCGGAATCGGGACACTAGCGCGCGGGCCGTTTCGGCCTGCGAGCCTTAGTTGCGGGCTTCAAGCCCCGCAGAAACCCCAAACGACTGGAAGAAGCCGGTCCGGACCAACGAGCCGCGTACCGGGATCGAACACGAGGAAAGAACGATGTTCGCAGTCATCAAGACCGGCGGAAAGCAGTACCGGGTCGCCGCCGACGACGTGCTCAAGATCGAGAAGATCAAGGGCGAGCCCGGCGAGATCATCCAGCTCGGCGACGTGCTGGTGGTGGGTGGCGACAGCGTCACGCTGGGCGCGCCGACCGTGGCCGGCGCATCGGTTGCGGCCGAGGTGCTGGAGCAGGGCCGCGGCGCGAAGGTCATCGCCTTCAAGAAGCGCCGCCGCAAGAATTCGCGGCGGAAGCGCGGCCACCGGCAGGAATTCACCCTCCTCCGGATCACCGAGATCCTGACCGACGGGGCGAAGCCGACCAAGACCGCCCGGCCGAAGCCCGAGCGCAAGCCGAAGCCGGCCGAAGCCCCCGCCGCCGAGGCGGCGGCAGCCGATGCCGACGACACGCCCGCCCGGGCCCCGAAGGCCAAGGCCAAATCGGGCAAGAAGCCGGCGGCCAAGAAGCCCGCAAAGGGCAAACCGGCCGCCAAAGGCAAATCCGGCAAGTCAAAGAAGTGATGATTTCGTCACAAAGTTGGATTACATAAGCCCCGACTGAAGGACTTTTGTCATGGCTCACAAGAAAGCAGGCGGTTCATCCCGCAACGGGCGCGACTCCAATAGTCAGCGCCTCGGCCTGAAGATTTTCGGCGGCCAAAGCGTGCTTGCCGGCAACGTCATCGCACGCCAGCGCGGGACCAAGTGGCACCCGGGCAGCAATGTCGGCCTCGCCAAGGATCACACGCTGTTCGCGCTGACCGACGGTCACGTCGAGTTCCGTACCAAAGCCAAAGGCCGCATTTTCGTGTCTGTCGTACCGATGACGGAGGCAGTGGCCGAGTAGACGGCGAACCAAATCAGGTTCCGCCGGCATCCAGTCGAACCGGCGGACCCACACGGGTTCCTATGAGGGGAGACGGGATGCCGGCTCCCCTCTTCGCATGTGAGGAGCCCGTGTGATGACGTTGCTGGAGCGAAAGCCGACGGAAGCTGTCCAGACGGCCCGCAGCCCGGTCCTCAAGACCCGGCGCCTGGTGCTGCGCGCACCGCTTCCTGACGACGCCGAGGCGATCACGGCGCTGCTGAATGACCGCCGCATCGCGGAGAACACGGCGCGCATTCCGCATCCGTATAGGCTCTCGGACGCGGAGACCTACATCGATTTGGTCGCGAATGGCGGCGAGCCCTCGTTCCTGGTCACGCTGACCGACGGACGGATCGTCGGCAATTGCGGCATCGCAACCTTGCGCGCGGACGGTCCTGAAATCGGGTACTCGATCGGCGTCGCGCATTGGGGCAATGGCTACGCCACTGAAGCCGCCCGCGCGCTCATCGATCATGCCTTCGGCGAGCTCGGCTACACTGAGCTGCTCGCCGGCGCGCGGGTGTCGAACCCGGCGTCGCGGCGCGTCCTGGAGAAGTGCGGCTTCCAGTGGACCGGCGTGGTGCTGCAACGCATCCGCGCGATCAGCTCATCGGCGCCCTGCGACCGGTTCCGACTCGATCGCGCCCTGTGGGCATCGCTGCGAAATTGGGGCAAGGTGCAGCTGATCGCTTGACGAAAAGGCTGATCGCCTGACGAAGGAGCCTTCCCATGCCGGCGCCCTTTACGATCATCGGTCTCGATCACGTCGTGTTGCGCGCCCGCGATCCGGCAGCGCTCGAAAAATTCTACATCGAGGTGCTCGGGTGCGGCCTGGAGCTGCGCCAGGGCAAGCTGGCGCAGCTACGCGCCGGGCGCACGCTGATCGACATCGTGCCGGACGACGAAGCGGTCGCCTCCTCGCGCATGGCGGCCGCCAATCTCGATCACCTCTGCCTGCGCATCGAGCCGTTCGACGCCGCCGCGATCGCGCGCCATCTCGCGGCGTATGGCGTCGAGTGCGGCGAGGAGGCATCACGCTACGGCGCGGAAGGACGCGGTCCGTCGGTTTATCTTAACGATCCCGAAGGCAATGGCGTCGAGCTCAAGGGGCCGGTGAAAGGTTGACGCGATCCAAACCGCGCGCGCGAAATCCGCGGCGTCAGCCATAACGCTTCCTTCCGCACTTGCAGCGAGATTTGCTCGCGGCGTTAAACCGTGCCGCAACGCAAGGGGAACGCCGGTCGAACAAAGCGGATTGCGCCGCGAACAGGACGCGCACGGGCGCAACGCGGTGGTAGTATGATCCATCGCGGGTTGACCGCGGCAATAGCTAATGTAGCGTTCCCCGCTACGGCAACTTCGTCGCGATGGAGGACAGAAATGTCTTACGATCTCGATCAGTTCATTGCGGATTGTCGCGGGTTCCTCACGCGCGACCCCGGACCCAAAGGCCGCGAGCAGGTCCGATTGCACCTTGAGCGGCTCCTCAACAACCCGGACTTTGTCCGCGCCTATTGCGCCGACGACGCGCCGCGCGGCCTCAAGGTATTGTACGAAGACCCGGAACTCGGCTTCCAGATTCTCGCGCATCTCAACGACAAGGCGCGGGTGTCGCCGCCGCACGATCACGGGGCCTCCTGGGCGATCTACGGCCAGGCGTCGAAATACACCGACATGATCGAATGGGAGCGCGAAGACGACGGTGCCGACCCGAAACGCGCCAAGCTCAAGCCGGCGAAGAAGTATCGCCTCGCTGCCGGCCACGCCGGCATCTACGAGGATGGCAAGATCCACTCGATCGACTATCCGGACCGCGCCGTGTTCGTGCGCGTGACCGGCACGAACCTCGACAAGATCAACCGCATCCGGATCGATACCAAGACCGGCGAGGTTCACCAGATGACGCCGCAGCAGGCGACGTAGCCGGGTTTTCCATTGTTCAGCGTCATGGCCGGGCTCGTCCCGGCCATCCACGTCTTTGATGCTATTTAAGTAAGACGTGGATGCCCGGCACAAAGCCGGGCATGACGAAGGAGAGAGGGCATGCAGGCTGTCAGCCCCGCTGCCGTCAAGGCCATGCTCGCCGACGGCGAGGAGCTGGCGCTGATCGACCTGCGCGAGGAACTCATCTTCTCGCAGAACCACCTGCTGTGGGCGCGCCCGGTGCCGCTGAGCCGGCTGGAGCTGCGCTTTGCGCGGCTGGTGCCGCGCTATACGACGCGCATCGTGCTCTGCGACGACGGCGACGGTCTCGCACAACGCGCGGGCGACATCCTTGCGTGCGCCGGCTATTCGAACCTGTCCTACCTCGACGGCGGCATTGCGGCCTGGGCGGCCGCCGGCTTCGAGCTGTTCTCCGGCGTCAATGTGCCGAGCAAGGCGTTCGGCGAATTCATCGAGCACGCCTGCGCGACGCCGAGCATCGGGTCCGAGGAGCTCAACCGGCTGATTGAACAGCGCGCCGACATGGTCGTGCTCGACAGCCGCCCGTTCGACGAATACCGCCGCGTCTCGATCCCGACCGCGGCCAATGTGCCCGGCGCCGAGCTGGTACTGCGCGTGCGCGACCTGGCGCCCTCGCCCGACACGTTGGTGGTGGTCAATTGCGCCGGCCGCACCCGCAGCATCATCGGCGCGCAATCGCTGATTAATGCCGGCGTTCCCAACAAGGTGGTGGCGCTGCGCAACGGCACCATGGGCTTTACGCTGGCGGGTTTCACCTGCGATCACGGCAAGCGCAACCGGCCGCTACGGTTGTCCAACGAAAGCCGTGCCTGGGCGAAGGATGCAGCATCGCGCGTGGCGCAGCGCTATGGCATCGAGCGCATCGACCAAGAGACGCTCTACCGTTGGCAAGCTGACGAAAGCCGTACGCTCTACATTTTGGATGTGCGCGACCCGGAGGAATACAAATATCGGCACGTCTTTGACGCCATCTCTGCGCCCGGCGGGCAACTCGTGCAGGCCACGGACCAATACGTCGGAACGCTCGGTGCCCGCCTCGTGCTCGTCGACGACGACGGCGTCCGCTCTGTGATGACCGCCTCGTGGCTCAAGCAGATGGGCTGGAAGGACGTATTCACCTTTCTGCCTCAGCCCGACACACCCGGGGACTATATAGACGGCGGGCACGAGGATCGATTCATTGGGCCGGACCCACGGCCTGAGTCCGCAATCACGTGTCAGGAGCTCGCGGAGCTCCATGCCCGCAACGAAGTGACCGTGATCGACCTGTCATTGAGCCCGAACTACCGGCGGGAGCACATCACCGGCGCCTGGTTCGCTATTCGCTCGCGGCTCGCTCGGGCGCTGCCGAAGATACCGTTGCGCGGCGAAATCGTGCTGTCCTCCGAGAATGGCGTCCTTGCCGGCCTGGCCATCGAGGAGGCGCGTGCGTTGACGGACCTTCCCGTCCGATACCTCAAAGGCGGCAACTTGGCGTGGCGGCAAGCCAGGTATCCGGTCACGTCCAAGCCACTCATGGCCGACGACCCGGTCGACGTCTGGCTCAAGCCCTACGAACGCGCGGGCGACACCAAGGACGCCATGAGTGAGTATTTGTCCTGGGAGGTCGACCTGGTGTCGCGCATCGAACGCGACGGCACCTGCAATTTCCAGATGTCAGGTATCGGTGATCAGTAATCAGAAAGGCGATCTCTGGGGCAACTGATTACTGATCACTGATTACTGAGTCCTGGCTCCGGCGAAGAGCGGCGTGAGCTTTTCGACCAGCGACGGACCAAAATGCGCCTGCGGATTTGACGGCGACAGGTTTTGCTCCAGCTCCCACCCGCTGACCGTGATCCGCGCGCTGTTGAAGGCGCTCCGCAAGTCCACGCCCGGCCGCAGGTTCCGATTGAACAGCGCGTCGCCGAAGAACGTCCAGTCGCGCCCGGGTGCGCATCCGAACGACGGACTGCGGGCGTCGGCGGCCGTGATCACGATGGTGTTGTCGTTCGCAAGCGGCCGTACGAACGTTCCCGAATAGCAGGCTGAAACGACCACAACGCGGTTCCGAATACCGGCGCTATCGAGCATGCCAGCGAGATCCCGGGGCGACAGTTCGACCGGCGGCCGTCCGGGCAATTGCAATCCGAAACCGTTGCGCGTGCCGTGGGAGGTCATGAACACAATCAGGATGTCCTCGTCCTTGGCCATGACCTGTCCGACCGCGCGCACCGCGACGGCGAGGTTGTCACGGGTTGCGAGCGGCGTCGTGCGGTTCGCGTCGCCGTTGACAAGACGCACAACGCGCCCATCGACCGGCAGCACCCTTGTCAGCGATGCGATCGTCCCATCGAGCTCCTTGACGAACACATCCTGGTCGGCCCAGCCGGCGACGCCGATGGTGTAGAGATCGGTGGCGCCCACGCGCTGCGGTGCCAGGCGCCCGACCGCCGATTTTAGCAGCGCACGCTGCTGTGCGTCCTTCGGCTCGCGCGGCGGGCTTGGCTTGCCGCCATCCTTGCGTTCGCAATGGTCAATTCGCGACGGGACACCGCAATCGACACGATGCCGAACACCCTCGGTTGCAATATCGGCAGGTGAATTGGGCAGCGGGCTCGCAATCAGCAGGGCAAAGCAGACGCCGGCAATCCTGCTGCATCGAGCCACCCGCACGATTCCGTCGCGCCAAGTTGCGTGTGGGTGCGCGGCTGATCCCGTCATACGGCAATACTACTGACTCGTTTTATCCCCGACACTCGCATTTTTTGGAACCCGAAATAATTGGTGACAACCGGATCATTGACAATCGAAGGGCCAGTACACACGATCAATATTGTCAGATGCAGATCGCAATGACACGCGAACTGCGGCTCCAACAGGTGGAGGCGCGATGCCACCGGGGTACGCAAGCCGCGATAATCGCCGCGACGATGTTCGGGTTGCGGCGTAGCGGCAGATTACGGACGGCGCGTCGGGAGCGGCCGATCGGGCCGCATCAGTGAGGCATGGCCCACCCTGGCCCCTCCCGGCGAGAGCTCTCATCAATTTCCCCTCAACGATGTTTTGCGCTAGACGCTGCCTCCAAGCGGCGATTCCGGCACGCCCATATCCACCCTGTCGGAAACGCGGCAGCGACCTCATATTGCGATTGCGATGAAATTCCTCGACGAGGCCAAAGTCTATATCCGCTCCGGCGACGGCGGCAACGGCTGCGTCGCATTCCGGCGCGAGAAGTTCATCGAGTTCGGCGGCCCGAGCGGCGGCGACGGCGGCAACGGCGGCGACGTGATCGCGGAGGCGGTCGAGGGCCTCAACACCCTGATCGACTACCGCTACCAGCAGCACTTCAAGGCCCAGAACGGCGTCGGCGGCATGGGCAAGGACCGCCACGGTGCGAACGGCGCCGACATCGTGCTCAAAGTGCCGGTGGGCACGCAGATCTTCGAAGAGGACGGCGAGACCTTGCTGGCCGATCTCGACAAGGCCGGCGACCGCGTGGTTCTGGCCAAGGGCGGCAACGGCGGATTCGGCAATGCCCGTTTCAAGAGCTCCACCAACCGCGCGCCGCGTCACGCTAACCCCGGCCAACCCGGTGAAGAACGCACCATCCGCCTGCGTATGAAGCTCATTGCTGACGCCGGTGTCGTCGGCCTTCCGAACGCGGGCAAGTCGACCTTCCTCGCGGCGGTAAGCGCGGCGCGGCCGAAGATCGCGGACTATCCGTTCACGACTCTGCATCCGCAGCTCGGCGTGGTGGAGATCGACGAGCGTTCGTTCGTGCTCGCCGACATTCCCGGCCTGATCGAAGGCGCACATGAGGGCGCAGGCCTCGGCGACCGCTTCCTCGGCCACATCGAGCGCTGCCGGGTTCTGCTGCATATCGTCGATGGCACCGGCGACCACGCGGGCGAAGCCTACAAGACCGTGCGTGCGGAGCTCGACGCCTATGGCGAGGGCCTTGCCGACAAGCCGGAGATCGTCGCGCTCAACAAGGCCGACGCGTTGACGCCGGAGCAATTGAAGCAGCAGGTCGCGCGCCTCAAGCGGGCGGCCAAGAAGAGCCCGCTGGTCATTTCCGCCGTAACCCAGCAAGGCGTCCCGGAGGCGCTCCGGGCGCTGGTGAAGGTGATCGGCGAGGCGCCGTCATCGGCGCGCGGCGGCAGCAAGACGGAAGCAGCCTGGCAGCCGTAACGGCTTGGCGCAAACCTCCGCTCGCATGCTAAACAACGCGCCTCCGCGGCAATGACTGTCGCGCGCTATCGGTTAACCAATGTCCGCCAAGTCCCCCGCCCTCGCCGACTTCCGCCGCATCGTCGTGAAGGTCGGCTCCTCGCTCCTGGTCGATTCCACGGCCGGCCGGGTGAAGGAGGATTGGCTGGCGTCGCTGGCCGAGGACATCGCCGGGCTGCACCAGGGCAAGCGCGACGTGCTGGTGGTGTCGTCGGGAGCGATCGCGCTCGGCCGCGCCGTGCTCAAGCTTGCAAACGGGCCGCTCAAGCTCGAGGACAGCCAGGGCGCCGCGGCGGTCGGGCAGATCGCGCTCGCGCGCACCTGGGCGGAAGCGCTTTCGCGCCACGGCATCGCCGCCGGCCAGGTGCTGGTGACGCTGCAGGACACCGAGGAACGGCGGCGCTACCTCAACGCCCGTTCGACCATCGAGCGTCTGCTCGCCTGGCGGTCCGTGCCCGTGATCAACGAGAACGATACCGTCGCCACCAACGAGATCCGCTATGGCGACAACGACCGGCTCGCCGCCCGCGTCGCCACCATGGCGAGTGCGGACCTGCTCGTCCTGCTCTCCGACGTCGACGGCCTCTATGACGCACCGCCCGGCAAGAATTCCAAGGCCAGGCGGATTCCGCAGGTGGCGCGCATCACGCCGGAGATCGAAGCGATGGCGGGCGCCGCCGGGTCGGAGCTTTCGCGCGGCGGCATGCAGACCAAGATCGAGGCCGCCAAGATCGCGACCCAGGCGGGAACGCACATGGTCATCGCATCCGGCCGCATCGACCATCCGCTCAAGGCGGTGGCGGATGGCGCCGCCTGCACGTGGTTTCTGACCGCAGCAAACCCGGTCACCGCACGCAAGAAATGGATCGCCGGATCGCTCGAACCCAAAGGCACTCTCGTCATCGACAAGGGTGCGGTCGCGGCGCTCACTAGCGGCAAGAGCCTGCTGCCTGCGGGCGTCATCAAAGTCGAGGGCGCATTCGCGCGCGGCGATGCGGTGGTGATCCGCGGGCCGGACGGTGCCGAGGTGGCGCGCGGTCTCGTCGCCTATGACGCCGAAGACGCCGACAAGATCAAAGGACGGTCGTCAGGTGACATCCTGGTGATCCTGGGATTCGGCGGCCGTGCCGAAATGGTGCACCGGGATCATCTGGTGATCGGCCAATCCTGATCTGCGCTTGTCCAACAGACGACAGCAGCACTGATTAATTCAAATTGCACGCCGGCTCTTAGTCGAACGAAATCCATCGCTGCAGATCAAATGCAATTGTGGCGCGCTTGCCGCATTTGCGCCGCGCCCTGGGCCGCTGGTGGCGGGTCGTGGACGATGAACCTTTGGCGTCGCGAAGCAAACAAAATCGGGTCAAGCCGGTGGTTGGTAAGAGCCGCCGTCCAATTCCTGGAAAAGCGGAGCAATCAGATGCGTAAGAAGATGATCTTCACGTTTGGCGTACTGGTTGGAACGGTGGTTGCCACGGCCTGGGCCAACTTCCCCACCCACCGGCTCACAAGCGCACCGGCCGTCGCAGCGGCATCGATGAATCCGCTTGAGATGATGATGAGCGTGCGGCCGCTTCCGGTTCAGCATCACGACGCGTTCTGAAAACGAAGCAGTCGTGATGCGCGGGGGCTGCGTGCCCGTGAAGCCGTCAGCGTCCCGCGCGACGAGCCCCTCCACACAAAAGAAGACCCCGGCACCCAAAACGGGAACCAGGGTCTATTAGCCGGATGGGTGAGGGGTTGGGGGGCTGGGGGCACTCCACCCGGCTTTGATTGCACAATTCGCGAGGCGTCAGTCCGTTCCCAAGTTGTTAAAAATTATTTTCGGGCGCCGGACCGGCGTGAGTGCCGGCGGCGGGAACTCGTCCGCGAGCCTGCCTCGGCCGGCAAAACGACTTGGCGTCCATCGGGAAACTCAAGATATCGCAACTGGATACGCCCGTTCCGGCCCTCGATGACAAATCGGGTACCGACCGGGAAACGGTTCGGCAGACGCACGGCAGATGACCTCATGGAACCCTCCAAGGGAATTCGCTCCCCACTGGGGCGCTAATGCCAGCCCAACGCGACCGTTCCGCGACGCGGCGCCTAATCACCCAGATTTCTGTGAATTGTTGTGGACAGCCTGCCGAAAGCGCCGTGTTTGCAGGCGCTTACAGGGCAAATCCGGCGGCTTCGGCGAGCCCCTTCAGGGACGTTTCCGGCCGCGCGCCCATGTGCTGGATCACCTCGGCCGCTGCCAGCGCCCCGAGCCGGGCGCAATTGCGGTGGTCGGCCCCGCGCGCCAGGCCGACCAGGAACCCGGCGGCGAACAGGTCGCCGGCCCCGGTCGCGTCGACGACCCGTTCAACGGGTTCCGCCCGCACCGCGTCGTTCTGCTCCCGGGTGACGACAAGGCAGCCCTGCTCGCTGCGGGTGACGACCGTGAGCCTGGCGTCGTTGCGCACCGCATTGACCGCGGTGTCGAAGTCCGCAGTCTGGTAAAGACTATGCAGCTCACGCTCATTGGCGAACACGATGTCGGCGGTGCCGTTGCGGATGAGATCGAGGAACTCCGCGCGGTACCGATCGACGCAGAACGCGTCGGACAGCGTCAGCGCGACGCGGCGGCCGGCGCCGTGCGCGATCGTCGCCGCCTTGAGGAACGCCTCCTTGGCATGCGGCGGATCCCACAGGTAGCCTTCCAGATAAGTGATCTGCGCGGCTGCGATGGCATCGGGATCGATGTCGCTCGGATGCAGGTCCTGCGCGGCGCCGAGATAGGTGTTCATGGTGCGCTCGCCGTCGGGCGTCACCAGCACGTAGCAACGCGCGGTCGCCGGCCCGTCGGATGCGGGCGGCGTACTGAACTCGACGCCCGATGCGCGGATGTCGTGCGCGAAGGTGCGGCCGAATTCATCGTCCTTCACTTTGCCGACAAAGGCACCGCGCCCGCCCAGGCTCGCAACGCCGACGATCGTGTTGGCCGCGGAACCGCCTGAAATCTCCACCGCCGGACCCATCGCCTCGTAGATCGCTTCCGCGCGCGCCTGGTCGATCAGTGTCATGCCGCCCTTGGCCATGCCCTGCTTGACCAGGAAACCGTCGTCGGCGCGCGCCAGCACATCGACGATGGCGTTGCCGATGCCGAGGACGTCATAGCGAAGCGTAGGCATGGTTGACTCAAGCAATTGTGGTGGGGAAGACCGGCACTATAGCCGCCGTTTTCGCGGAGGCAATTGCGGCCGATCCGGCCTGCGGCCAATACTGGGCCCCATGTCCATGTCCCTGGCGCGCGATCTCACGACCGTCGGTGGCGCGACGTTGTTGTCGCGGCTGCTCGGCTTCCTGCGCGACGTCGTGATCGCGGCCGCCCTCGGCGCGGGCACGCTCGCCGACGCGTTCTTTATCGCGCTGCAAGTCCCGAACCTGTTCCGCCGCCTGGTGGCAGAGGGCGCGCTCAATTCCGCATTCGTCCCGCTGTGGCTTCGCCGCCGGCAGGAGGGCGGCGACCGTGCCGCGCGCCGCTTCAGCGAGGATGTGCTTGGTACGCTCGGCGTCGCGCTTGCAGCGGCCGCGGTGCTGTGCGCGTTGCTGGCGCCGGTCCTGGTGGCGTTGCTCGCCCCAGGCTTCCCGGCCGAACCGTACCTGTTCGCCGTCTATTTCCTGCGGCTTTGCACGCCCTATCTCGCCATCGTCGGCCTGGTTGCCGTCATGGCAGCGAAGCTGAACGCCGCCGGCCGCGTCGGCGCGGCGGCCTACGGCCCGGTCGTCTTCAATGTGGTGATGATCGCCGCCGCCGCGGGCATTGCGATCGGCGGATTTGGAAGCGCGCCGGTGGCGGGCGCGATCCTGGCCGGCTCGATCGTCGTCGCCGGGATTTTCCAGCTGCTCGTGGTCGGCGGCGCCATGTTCCGGCTTGCCGATCCGCCATTTGCCCCACAGCTTACCATGTCGGCAGATGTGGGCCGCTTCTTCCGGATGATGTTGCCCGGTGTGATCGCCGCCGGCATTCCGCAGCTCACGCTGATTGCCGGCACCATCGTGGCGTCGTCGTCGCCGTCCGCGGTGTCGTGGCTGACCTATTCCTATCGGCTTTACGAAATGCCGCTCGGCGTGGTGTCCATCGCCATCGCTTCGGTGATGACGCCGGCCATCGCCGTTCACGTCCGCGCCGACGACCGCGCCGCATCCGCTGCGGCGCAAGCGCGCGCGTTCGAGATCGCATGCGGGCTTGCACTGCCGGCAGCGGTTGGCCTAGCGCTGCTGGCCGGACCGATCATCACCGGATTGTTCGAGCGCGGCGCGTTCAGCGCGCGCGACACCGCGGCGGTCGCGGCGGCCGTGGCAGCCATTGCGCTGGGCATCCCCGGGCATGCGCTGGAGAAAGTCCTCGCGTCGGTGTCGTTCGCGCATGAGGATACGCGCACGCCGATGCTGACGGCGCTGGCGGGCCTTGCCACATCGGCCGCCGGCGCGGCCGTTCTGTTCCCGGTCCATGGCCACGTTGGAGTGGCGCTCGCGATTTCGGCCTGCGGCTGGGTCAGCGCTGCATTGCTCGGCATTGCACTCTGGCGACGCCGGCGGCTGCACGTCGAATCCGTTTTCTGGCGACGCATGGCGTGCATCGTCCTGGCGACCGCGCTGATGGGGATCGCGATCGCCGGATTGCAGGCGCTCCCAGCGATGATTCCGGGCGCCAGCGCCTCGTCGGTCCGGTCGCTGGTCGTGATGACGGTCCTGGTCGTCCTCGGTTTGGGCGTCTATGTCGGGGTGCTGCGCCTGCTCGGTGTGGTCCGGATCACTGAATTCTCTGACAATGACCGGCGCGCGCCATAGGCGCTCCCCTTGCGCGGGCGCGCCGCGCCATGGCATGGGACAACCGCAATCGAAGGGCCCGCCATGTCATTCAAGCAACGCGTCTTTTCCGGCGTGCAGCCGACCGGCAACCTGCACCTCGGCAACTATCTCGGCGCAGTTGTGAAGTTCGTCGAGCTGCAGGCCAACTACGACTGCATCTACTGCGTCGTCGACCTGCACGCGATCACGACCTGGCAGGACCCGAAGGAATTGCCGCGCGCGATCCGCGAAGTGACCGCCGCCTTCATCGCCAGCGGCATCGATCCGAAGAAGCATATCGTCTTCAATCAAAGCCAGGTCGCGGAGCATGCCGAACTGGCCTGGATCTTCAATTGCGTCGCGCGGCTGGGCTGGCTCAACCGCATGACGCAGTTCAAGGAGAAGGCCGGCAAGGACCGCGAGAACGCATCGGTCGGGCTCTACGCCTATCCCAACCTGATGGCGGCCGACATTCTGGTCTACCGTGCCACGCACGTGCCGGTCGGCGACGACCAGAAGCAGCACCTCGAGCTGGCGCGCGACATCGCGCAGAAGTTCAACAACGACTTCGCGGAGTCCATCAATGCCCACGGCTTTGGCGACACATTCTTCCCGCAGCCCGAGCCGCTGATCCAGGGGCCGGCGACGCGCGTGATGTCGTTGCGCGACGGAGCCAAGAAAATGTCGAAGTCGGATCCGTCCGACCAGTCGCGCATCAACCTCACCGACGATGCCGATACCATCGCGTTGAAGGTTCGGCGCGCGAAGACCGATCCGGAGCCGCTGCCGAGCGAGGTCAAGGGCCTGGAAGGGCGGCCGGAGGCCGACAACCTGGTCGGTATCTACGCCGCGCTCGCGGCAAAAACCAAAGAGGAGGTGCTGAAAGAGTTCGGCAACGCACAATTCTCGACCTTCAAGGCCGCGCTGACCGATCTCCTGGTCACACAACTCAGTCCGATCACCGCCGAGATGCGGCGGCTGGTCGCCGACCCCATCCATATCGACTCAATCCTGGCGGACGGCTCGGCGCGGGCACAGGCGATCGCCGCCGAAACGATGAAGGCGGTCAAGGACATCGTCGGCCTCATCCGCCGCTAGTGGGACACTGGTAGCGATTGCGACTGCCGACCGGCTTGTCCCACTGCCGAGCGCCGTGCCAGATTCGCCGCCATGAGCATCAAGCGCCGAAGCTATGAGGCTGGCCACTCGCCGAAATTCCTGGTGGTCATCGACGATACGCCGGAATGCGACCGCGCCGTCTACTTCGCCAGCCGCCGCGCGCTGCGCACCGGCGCCAGCGTGATCATGCTGCGCGTGATCGAGACGCAAGACCGCAACCAGCAATGGCTGGGCGTCGCCGACATCATGCGCGCCGAAGCGCATGAAGAGGCCAATGCGGTGCTCGACCGCCATGCCGCGCGCGCATCGAGCATCACCGGGGTCATGCCCGAGCGGGTGATCCGCGAAGGCGAGAAGGCGCAGGAACTGCTCAATCTGATCGAGGAGGACGAGGACATCGCGGTCCTGGTGCTCGCCGCCGCCACCGGCAAGGAGGGACCGGGTCCCCTGGTCGCCAGCCTGTCGAAAAACGCCGGCGAGTTCCCGATTCCGGTTGGTATCGTCCCGGGCCACCTGAGCGACGAAGACCTCGACACCATGTCGTAGGTCCGTTTCCCCGGCCACGAGCCGGGCCGCCATGACCCCCTAAGGCCTTGAACTTCCTATGTGCGGCGCCACCTAGTAGGATGGCATTCGACGCATCGGCCCAGCCCCCAAGTGCTGCGGCCGGCCACGGAGCAAGACATGTTCATTCAGACCGAAGCGACACCGAACCCGGCGACGCTCAAGTTCCTGCCGGGCCGGACCGTGCTCGCGCATGGAACGCTCGACATGCGCGACGCCGCGGCGGCGGCGCAATCGCCGCTCGCCGAGCGCCTGTTCGGGATCGATGGCGTCTCCGGCGTCTTTCTCGGCTCCGACTTCATTGCCATCACCAAATCACAGGGCGAATGGCAACAGCTCAAGCCCGCGATCCTCGGCGCCGTGATGGAGCACTTCATGTCGGACGCGCCGATCCTGCGCGGCGACGCGGCTACCGCAGGCGATGCCGACGACGAGTTTTTCGAGTTCGAAGGATTCCGAGACCGTCGCGACCATCAAGGAATTGATCGAGACCCGCGTGCGCCCGGCTGTCGCCAATGACGGCGGCGACATCACCTTCCGCGGTTTCAAGGACGGCGTCGTCTATCTCGACATGAAGGGCGCCTGCTCCGGCTGCCCGTCGTCGACCGCGACGCTGCGCCATGGCATCCAGAATCTGCTGCGTCATTACATTCCCGACGTGGTTGAAGTCCGACCGATGTCCTGAGGCCGGTGTCCTGAAGGCCGGAGCAGGCAACCGGCATTTTCGTTATTTCGTGATAGTCTCAGCCGCGTTGGGGTTCTTAAGTCATCCGCCCGTGAGGATGACGAGGGCGGCGAACAGGCCATGCGCGTTCTTGCCATCGACACCGCGCTTGCGGCTTGCTCGGCCGCCGTGCTCGACACGCGCCATATCGCGGTGGTCGCGAGCGAGACACTTCCCATGGTGCGGGGGCACGCGGAAGCGGTGATGCCGCTGATCGCGCGCGTGATGGACCAGGCGGGCATCGAATTCGCAAATCTTGACCGCATTGCCGTCACCACCGGGCCTGGCAGCTTCACCGGGCTGCGCGTCGGCATTTCCGCTGCACGCGGCATCGCGCTTGCCGCCGGCAAACCCGCCGTTGGATTGTCGACCCTGGCGGGATTTGCGGCGCCTCACATCGCCGAAGACGACAACTCCGCGGTGGTGGCGGCGATCGACGCCCGGCATGAGCATGTCTACCTGCAGGTGTTCGCTCCCGGCGGAAAGACCGTCGTGCCGCCGCGTATTGCGCCGCTGCGGGAAGCGGTGCGGGCGGCCATGGCGGCGCCGGCGCGCATCGTCGGATCGGGCGCGGAGCTGATCGTCGCGCAATGGCCGAAGACCGCGCCGCCACCGGTACTGGTCGAGCAACTCGGCGCCCCGGACATCGGCTGGATCGCACGGCTCGGCGCCGCCGCGGCCGACGGGCATGGACCACCGAAGCCGCTCTATCTGCGCGCGCCCGACGCGCAACCGCAGGACGCCGCGCGCCTGCCACGCCGATGATCGAGCTGCTGACCCGCCTGTTCTCTCGAAGCGAGCCCGTGCTGTCGGAGGCAACTGCACACGACGCTGCCGCGATCGCAAAACTTCACGCCGCCTCCTTCAACCGGGGTTGGAGCGAGGACGAAATCGATCGCCTGCTTGTCGAGCGCAACGTGCTCACGCATCGCGCCACCGTGAACGGCCGGCTGGTCGGATTCATCATGTCGCGTATCGCCGCCGGCGAGGCCGAGATCCTGTCGGTTGCGGTGACGTCTTCGTACCGCGGCAAGGGGCTGGCGCGGCGGATGCTCAATCTTCATATGGGACGGCTCTCGGGGATCGGTGCGCGCGTCGTGTTCCTCGAAGTGGGCGAAGGCAATGTCGCCGCCCGTCGGCTCTACCGGCGCGCCGGTTTCGGCGAGGCCGGCCGCCGCGAGGGCTACTACGCCGCTGCCGACGGCAAGCGGGCGACCGCACTGGTGCTGCGCCGCGATCTGGCGTGACCACATTGTGCCTGGGCGGGCGATGGATTCCGGCCCCCCTGCCGTGATATGCGGAGCCACGGAGATGAGGTCGTGATCGAGTCGAAATCCAAGGACATCGAGGCCGTTTGCGCCGCCAAGGGGATGCGCATGACCGAGCAGCGCCGCGTCATCGCGCGGGTGCTGGCGGCCGCCGACGATCACCCCGATGTCGAAGAGCTGTATCGCCGCTGTTCCACCATCGACGACCGCATCTCGATCTCGACCGTCTATCGCACCGTGAAGCTGTTTGAGGACGCCGGCATCATCGAGCGGCACGACTTCCGCGATGGCCGTGCGCGCTACGAGCAGATGCCGGAGTCCCATCACGATCATCTGATTAATTTGCGCACCGGCGAGGTCATCGAATTCCAATCGGAGGAAATCGAGCGCCTGCAAGCCGAGGTGGCGCGCAAGCTCGGCTACCGGCTGGTCGATCACCGATTGGAGCTCTACGCCCTGCCGCTGGACGAGAAGCCCCGCCGATAGCGGCGACGCTCCCGCAGGCATTTCAATCGACCCAAAAACCCGCTAAACCCGCGCCGCCCATCACGGCCGATCGCCCTCATGGTCAATCGTCCACGTCTTTGATAGCGTTGGAAAAAGCCATTCCCGGGACGCGCCTGAGCCAGGAAAACCGACCAAGACCGGCATGAACGGAGCCCGCAAGGTCCACATCAAGTCATTCGGCTGTCAGATGAACGTCTACGATTCCCATCGTATGGCGGACACACTCGCGCCCGAAGGTTTTGCCGAAACCGCGATGCCGGACGACGCCGACCTCGTCATCCTCAACACCTGCCACATCCGCGAGAAGGCCGCCGAGAAGATCTATTCCGAGCTTGGGCGCATCCGCGTGATGAAACAGGCGGCGGCGCGCGACGGCCGCCAACTGGTGATCGCGGTCGCGGGCTGCGTCGCCCAGGCCGAGGGCGAGGAGATCATCCGCCGCGCGCCGGCGGTCGACCTGGTGGTCGGACCGCAGAGCTACCACCGCCTGCCGGAGTTGCTTGCGCGCGTCGCGCGCGGCGAAGCGGTGGTCGACACCGAGTTTCCGGTCGAGGACAAGTTCGACATTCTCAAAGCGCCGAGCCGCGAGGCGACGCGCGCGCGCGGCGTCTGTGCTTTTGTCACCGTGCAGGAAGGTTGCGACAAGTTCTGCACCTTTTGCGTCGTGCCTTATACGCGCGGCACTGAGGTATCGCGGCCGGTGGTGAAGATCGTCGCCGAAGTCGAACGCCTCGCCGATGCCGGCGTGCGTGAGGTCTCGCTGATCGGACAGAACGTCAATGCCTATCACGGCGAAGGCCCGGACGGGCGCGCCTGGACGCTCGGCCATCTGCTGCGTCGCATCGCCGATTTGCCGGGCATTGCGCGGCTGCGCTACACCACCAGCCATCCCTGCGATGTGGAGGAGAGCCTGATCGCCGCGCATCGCGACCTCGATGCGCTGATGCCCTATCTGCATCTGCCGGTGCAATCGGGCTCGGATCGCATCCTCGCCGCCATGAATCGCCGCCATACCCGCACGCACTATCTCGATGCAATCGCGCGCATGCGCGCGGCGCAGCCGGCGATCGCGTTCTCCTCCGATTTCATCGTCGGCTTCCCCGGCGAGACCGAAGACGATTTTCGCGCGACGCTGGCGCTGGTGGACGAGGTCGGATTCGCGAGTGCGTTCTCGTTTAAATATTCGCCGCGGCCCGGGACACCGGCGGCGGACATGGCCGGCCAGGTGCCCGAGGACATCAAGACGGAGCGGCTGCATCGGCTGCAAGCCGCGCTCGACCGGCATCAGAAGGCGTTCAATGCCGGCTGCGTCGGACGACGCTTCGATGTGCTGTTCGAGAAGGCGGGACGCTATCCTGGCCAGGTCGTCGGCCGCTCCCCATATCTGCAACCGGTTCAGGTCATGGCGCCACCGTCCGTCATCGGCGCGATTTGCCCGGTGACGATCATGCAGGCGAGCGCGAACAGCCTGTTTGGCGAGTTGAAGGCGGCGCCGGCGCGGGCGAGTGCCGCCGAACGGGGCACTAGCGAACCGATGTTGGCGGAAGCAGGAGGCTAGCAACGTTGCGCACGACAAAGTCGGACACCGGAACGACGGTCACGGCCGCGGATGCCGTGGCAACAGGCGCCACCACACATATCGTTCTGACCTTCGACGACAATCGCCTCGCCTCGCAATTATTCGGGCAATACGGACAGAATCTGGCGCTGATCGAGCGGCGGCTCGGCGCAGCTGCGGACCAGCGCGGCAATCAGGTCACGCTCGAGGGTTCGCGCGACGCGGTCGAGCAGGCGCGCCGCGTGCTGCAAGGCCTCTACGAGCGGCTCGGGCGCGGCGACGAGGTCACGTCGGGAGACGTCGAGGGCGCCATCAGGCTCGCGATCTCGCAAGGCTCGCTCTTCGACTACGATCCGACCACCACACGGCCAAGCTTCGACGAGGTCAATCTGCGCAAGCGGCTGGTGCGTGCGCGCACAGCGGCACAGGACGCTTATATCCGCGCGTTGCGGCGGCAAGCGCTGGTGTTCGGAACCGGTCCCGCCGGCACTGGCAAGACCTGGCTCGCGGTCGCGCACGCCGTGCAGCTGTTCGAGCGCAAGGAGGTCGATCGCATCGTGCTGTCGCGGCCGGCCGTTGAAGCCGGCGAACGGCTCGGCTTCCTGCCCGGCGACATGCGCGAGAAGGTCGACCCCTATCTACGGCCGATCTACGACGCGCTGTACGATCTGATGGACGCCCGCATTGTCGAGCGCGCGTTGCAGGCCGGCGAGATCGAGATTGCGCCGCTCGCATTCATGCGCGGGCGCACGCTGTCGAACGCGGTCGTGATCCTGGACGAGGCGCAGAATACCACGTCAATGCAGATGAAGATGTTTCTCACCCGGCTCGGCGAGAACAGCCGCATGATCGTCACCGGCGATCCGAGCCAGGTCGACCTGCCCTATGGCCAGGTGTCGGGCCTCGCGGAGGCGACGCGCCTGCTGACGAATGTCGAGGGGATCGAGCACGTCACCTTCACCGCCCAGGACGTCATCCGCCACGAACTGGTCGGACGCATCGTTGAGGCCTACGACAGGGCGGCGTTCATATCGGCACGAGACGCGAAGCCGTGATCGAGGCGGATCAGGATACCGTCTGCATCGAGGCCGATGGCCTTGCGCTCGAAATCGATGTGGCGCCGGCTGCGGCGTCGCTGGACGCCAAGCTTCCGACCGTCATCGCATCGGCGATCGCCGCCGCAAACCAGATCGCAGGCCCAGCGGAGGGCGCGCTCACCGTGGTCGTCGACGGCGACGAGCGGATCCGTGAGCTCAACAAGCTTTGGCGCGGGCTCGACCAGCCGACCAACGTGCTCTCATTCCCCTACCCCGGCAGCCGGCCCGGTCCGACGAACTACATTGGCGACATCGCGATTTCCTACGAAACCGCGGCGCGAGAGGCCGCCGCCGAGGGGAAGTCGATCGCCGACCATGTTGCCCATCTTTCGGTCCATGGCTTTCTCCACCTTCTGGGCTACGATCACGAATCGGACGATGACGCCGACAAAATGGAAGGTCTCGAGCGCGTCATTCTTGCACGCATCGGCGTTTCCGACCCCTACGTTGCGCACAACGCCGAGGGCTGACATCTAATCCCCCATGCCCGACACCGATTCTCCAGGTCCGAGTTCTTCAGGGCCAAATGACCAGCCCGCGGGCGGAACGCGCAATCTGCCGGTGCCGGTCTCGCCGGCGCAACTTGCAGCGCGATCGAACGGCGAAAGCTGGTTCGCGCGCGCGTTGCGGGCGCTGTTCGGGCGCAAGCCGGATTCGTTTCGCTCCGACCTTCGCAGCGTGCTGGAGGGCGGCGCCGCGGACATCGGACTGTCGCAGCGCGAATCCGCAATGCTGCGGAATATCCTCAGCCTGCGCGAGCGGCGGGCGGTGGACGTGATGGTGCCGCGCGCCGACATCATCGCGGTTCAAAAAGAGATACCGCTCGGCGAGCTGATGAAAATATTCGAAAGCGCCGCCCACTCGCGGCTCGTCGTCTATGACGACACCCTGGACGACGCGATCGGCATGGTTCACATTCGCGACCTGATCGCCTACATGACCGCGCGCGCAGCAGCGAGCGCAAAGGCGAACACCAAACGCAAGAAACCGTTTCCCGCCGATCTCGATCTCAAGGCGATCGACCTTTCGACGCCGCTCGCAGCCGCCAGGATCGTTCGCGAAATGTTGTTCGTGCCGCCGTCGATGCCGGTCATGGATCTTCTGGCGCGCATGCAGACCAGCCGCATCCACCTGGCGCTCGTGGTCGACGAGTATGGCGGCGCCGACGGCGTCGTCTCGATCGAGGACATCGTCGAGCAGATCGTGGGCGAGATCGCCGACGAGCACGATGAGGACGACGCGCCGCGGATCGTTCGCCAGTCGGACGGATCGTTCCTGGCCGATGCGCGCGCAAATCTTGAAGACGTCACCTCGATTGTCGGCCCCGAGTTCGAAGTCGGCGAAGAGGCCAAGGAAGTCGATACGCTCGCCGGCTACATCGCGACCCGGATCGGCCGCGTGCCGGTGCGGGGCGAACTCGTTCCCGGCCCAGGCCGTTTCGAGATCGAGGTGCTCGACGCCGATCCCCGCCGCGTCAAGAAGCTGAAGATTTTCGTGAGCCATGATATCGCGGGCCTCAACCGCGATCCGCAGCGGCGCGTGATGGTATCCGCACAACCGCCCGCGTTATCCGGCTCCACGCCGGCACCGTCCGAACTCCCCGTCAACCGCGACGCGTCGGTCAAGCTCTCGCCCGACGATCCGTCCTCGAAGGCTCCGCGCAGACCGTGAAGTCCGCACGCATCGCCCATTCGATCATGTTGGCGTGGGGCTGGCGCCGCGCGCTGATCGCATTTTTAGCCGGCGCCGTCACAACGCTGGCGCTGCCGCCGTTCAATCTGTGGCCGCTGCCGTTCCTGACCTTTCCAGTGCTGGTGTGGCTGATCGACGGGTCCGCCGCCGGTCGGCTCGGCGGCGTCGCCGCGGCGGCGGCCGCGGGCTGGTGGTTCGGTTTCGGCTATTTCCTCGCCGGCCTCTATTGGATCGGGCACGCGTTCCTGGTCGATGCCAAGACGTTCGGATGGCTGCTGCCTTTCGCGGTCATCGCGTTGCCGGCGGGGCTCGCGCTGTTCACGGCGTTCGGCGCCGCGCTGGCGCGGATGCTGTGGGCGCGCGGAGCCACGCGCGTGATCGCGCTGGCCGTGGCCATGACCGTGGCCGAGTGGTTGCGCGGCCACCTGCTCACCGGATTTCCGTGGAACACGTTCGGCTATGCGCTGGCGACGCAATTGACGATTGCCCAGACCGCTTCGCTGATCGGAATATGGGGGCTCACTTTCATTGCGATCGCGGTCTATGCCGCGCCGGCGGTCTTGGCCGACGATACCGCGGATACGCGCCGCCGCTGGCTTACGCCCGCGTTCGGCGTGGTCGTGATCGCCGGACTCGCCGGCTACGGCCTCTGGCGGCTCGACCGGACGCCAACGATATTGGTCGACGGCGTCCGGCTGCGGTTGATGCAGCCGAACATACAGCAGGATCAGCGATTCAATTATTCGCAACGGCAGGCGGTGATGGACCGCTATGCAGCGCTATCCGATCGCGCCAGCGGACCGAATGCGTCCGGCCTCAGCGACGTCACCCATCTGATCTGGCCGGAATCGGCTTTCCCCTTCTTCCTCACGCGCGAAGCCGATGCGCTGGCGCAGATCGCCAAGCTGTTGCCCGAAGGCACGGTGCTGATCACGGGAGCCGTGCGCGCGCCCGAGACCGTGCCGACCGAAGCGGTCACGCGCGCCTATAATTCAATCTATGTTCTCGATCACGACGCGACGATCCTGTCGATCTACGACAAGGTTCACCTGGTCCCGTTCGGTGAGTACCTGCCGTTGCAAGATTTGCTGGAACGGTTCGGATTTACGCAACTCGTCCGGGTGCGGGGCGGATTCATTCCTGGTGATCGCCGCCGGGCCATCGCGGCGCCGCGCGCGCCGCATTTCCTCCCGCTGGTCTGCTACGAGGTGGTTTTTCCCGGTGATGCCGTGCCACGCGGCGAACGTCCCGGTTGGATGCTCAACCTCACCAACGATGGCTGGTTCGGGCGCAGCCCGGGCCCCCACCAGCACCTCCAGCAGGCACGCGTGCGCGCCATCGAGGAGGGACTGCCACTGGTGCGCGCCGCCAATACCGGAATATCCGCGGTCGTCGATCCGGTTGGCCGGGTGATAAATTCACTCCCGCTCGGCACCGAAGGCGTGCTGGACGCGCCGTTGCCGCGCGCGCTGCGGCCGACCCCCTATGCCCGGTGGGGCGACGGCCCCGCCGGCCTGATGGTCGCGGCGGCGCTCATCCTCGTCCTGCAGCGGCGACGCCGCAGGCCGCGTCGCTGACATTGGGCTAATCGCGACAAAGCCGCGCATGCCACAAACGAGCCACAGATTCGGCGGCTAATCGCTTGTCGACGGGGGCCGGGCATGACGCAAATAGCGCATACGTTGTTGAATCGTCGCGCTAATCCAGAGATTGTAATAAGATTCCACAATATTTGTTCGGTTTTCGGGAATAAACATAAGAATCGGATTGCTTTCCTGACAATCACGTGACCATTACCGGGAACCTTATTCGTATAGGAGTGCGTTATGGCGAAAAAGACCCCGAATCCCATCGATAAGCATGTGGGAAGCCGGGTACGCATGCGCCGGATGATGCTGAGCATGAGCCAGGAGAAGCTCGGCGATGCGCTCGGACTGACCTTCCAGCAGGTGCAGAAATACGAAAAAGGCACCAATCGGATCGGCGCCAGCCGTCTCCAGCAGATCTCTCATATCCTGCAGGTTCCGGTCGCTTTTTTCTTTGAGGGTGCACCCAATTTGCCCGGCCAAGGCGGCGACGGGATGAAGGACGCCCCCTCCCCGGCCTATGTGTCGGACTTCCTCGCCACATCGGAGGGCCTTGCGCTCACCAAGGCGTTCACGCGGATCAAGGAAGCCAAGCTGCGGCGCCGTATTGTCGACCTGGTCGAAGAGATTGCCGGCCAGAAGGATTGATCGTCTCCACCTCCTCTAAAACCCGAAAACATGCCGTGTCTCACGCGCACCTTGACCGCGCGGGGGGACGCTGCAAGAAACACGCCCACACGAAACGGCCGCGACGGCCAAGGTGGTTCTGTGAGGGGAGTTTCCTAAGGTGGCACGCGCGAATTACCTGTTCACCAGCGAGTCCGTTTCCGAAGGTCATCCCGACAAAGTCTGCGATCAGATTTCGGACGCGATCCTGGACGCGTTCATCGCCAACGACGTCAAGCTCGGCATCGCCGACGACAGTCTGGTGAACACGCGGCTCGGCTGCGAGACGCTTTGTACGACCAACAAGATCATCATCGCTGGCGAGGGCCGCGGGCAGAAGCCGCTGTTCAACAGGTATGGAAACAAAGCGCACATCAATCGCGATATGATCGCGCAGATCGCGCGCGATGTGGTCAAAGACATCGGTTACGACCAGGAAGGTTTTTCGTTCCACGGCGCCGATATCGAGGTCCTGCTGCACGGCCAGTCGCCCGACATCGCCATGGGCGTCGACGCCAAGAAGAAGAAAAACGGAGAGCAGGAAGGCGCCGGCGACCAAGGCATGATGTTCGGTTTCGCCTGCACCGAGAGCGAAGTCTACGAGAAGGGCTCGTTCATGCCGGCCCCGATCTACTTCGCCCACAAGATCCTCAAGGTGCTGTCCGACAAGCGTCGCGCCGGACAGCTGTTCGACCTGCAGCCCGACGCCAAGAGCCAGGTCACGATCAGATATGTCGACGGCAAGCCGGTCGGCTGCACCAAGGTCGTGGTGTCGACCCAGCACAATGCGCAGACGCGCAACGGCAAGAAATACACGCCGAGCATGGTCAAGGACCTGATTGGCGACGCGGTCGCGTCGGCACTGCCCAAGGGCTGGATGCCGAAGAAGGGGTCCGATTTCCTGGTCAATCCGACCGGCAATTTCGTCGTCGGCGGCCCGGACGGCGACTGCGGCCTGACCGGGCGCAAGATCATTGTCGACACCTACGGCGGCTATGCCCCGCACGGCGGTGGCGCCTTCTCCGGCAAGGACCCGACCAAGGTCGATCGCTCGGCCGCCTATGCCGCGCGCTACCTCGCCAAGAACGTGGTGGCGGCCGGCCTCGCCGACAGTTGCACCATCCAGGTCGCCTACGCGATCGGCGTGGCCGACCCGATGTCGCTCTATGTCGACACCCACGGGACCGGCCATGTCGACGAGCGGAAGCTTGCGAAGACGCTGCAGGAGATGTTTCCGCTGCGGCCGACCGCCATCCGGCGCAGCCTCAAGCTCAACCGTCCGATCTATCGCCGCACGGCGGCCTACGGGCACTTCGGCCGCGCGCCGGACAAGGACGGCGGCTTCTCCTGGGAGCAGACGAACCTGGCGAGCCAGCTCAAGAGCGTGTTCAAGTAGCGCGTTCCGGAGCACCGGCTTCTGCGTCATGGGCAGGCCTGTCCCGGCCACCCACGTCTTTGATGATAGTGCGTAGATCAAGACGTGGATGCCCGCGCAGGCAAGTTTACGCAGCCTGCACAGGCTTGGCTGCGAGCGCGGGCAGGACTGAGAATGGACCCCAGTCATCGCCAGGGCGCCTTCTTTGGCCGGCGCAAGGGGCACGCGCTTAAGCCGCGGCAAGCGGCCTTGTTCGAGACCCTGCTGCCGCGGCTTGCGCTCGATCTCGAGGTCCCGGCGCCGTCCGATCTGCGCACGCTGTTCGAGAGCGCCGGCGAGGTGCGCCTGGAGAGCGGCTTTGGCGGCGGCGAGCATCTCCTCGCGGAGGCGGAGCAACACCCGAAGGCCGGCTTCATCGGGATCGAGCCGTTCATCAACGGCATGGCGAAGGCGCTCGCCGCCATTCACGACCGCCGCATCAGCAACATCCGCCTTCATCACGGCGACGCCACCGACGTGCTCGGCTGGCTGCCGAGCGCGAGCCTCGCGCGCTTCGACCTGCTCTATCCGGATCCATGGCCGAAGCGGCGCCACTGGAAGCGCCGCTTTGTGCACGACGCCTGCATCGCGCAGATCGCCCGCATCGTCAGGCCCAACGGCGAATTCCGCTTCGTGACCGATTGGCCCGACTACGCCGCATGGACGTTGCGGCATCTTGAGCGAGCACCAGACTTCGAATGGACGGCCGAGCGCGCCGACGATTGGCGGCTGCCGTGGCCGGGCTTCACCGCGACGCGCTACGAGGCCAAGGCCAAGCGCGCGGGTCGCGTTCCCTGCTACTTGATCTTTCGGCGCCGCTGAAAGCGTCTTTGCGTGGACGCGTGAGCTCGTCCGAAAAGTCTCTCCAACTTTTCGGGATCATGCTCTAACGGTTGGCCGCGGGTCGCGCCTGCCAGAACCGCATCACACGCTGCGCGGTCGCCGGCGACAGCCGTTCGAAATTGGTAAAGGCGGTGTCGAGACCGGCCGACGAGGACGTGCCCTTGCGGCCGGGGCGCGCCATGATGAGCGTCTTGGCGGTCGGCCACTCCCAGCCCGCCGATTTACAGAGGATGAGGATCGGATCGGGGCGATCTCCGCCCATCAAGCGGTCCACCACATCGATCGGGACTGCACAAAGCCGCGACAGCGCCGCGATCATTTGCTCGTATTTGCCGGTCTCGGCGAAATCCACCAGGGCTGTTTCGTCGAGTTTGCCCTGCTGATGCAGCGCTTGGACGATGCGCTCGGCGGCGGTGTAGTCCCGTGACTTGGCGGCGCCGACTTCCTGCGAAATCCGGGTGAGCACGCGGCGGATTTCCGCCTGCGTCTCCGGCTTCGCGGCAGCGACCAGGCGCTGCTGCACGACCTCCGTCGCCTTCAGCAACAACTCGCGGAACAGCCGTGGCGGGATGTCCGGACGCATGCCGACCTTTTCCGCCAGGATCCCGTCCTCCTCCGCCTGACTCACCAGCGTCGAGAAACTTCGATCGGACAAGCGGGCCTTGCGGTTGTCGGCAACGTTGCGGACGACCTGGCGGTCGCCACGACGGACCAATTCGTCGGTCACCGGCTCCGCGATGCCGGTGCGCCCGGAGATCGCGAGCAGGTGCGCCTGGCTCTTGGTCTTGGCGATGTCGACCAGATCGGACTCGGGCAGCCGTGGCGATTGCTCCAGCACCGGACCGGCGACGGCGATGTCGTCATCGTTGGCGAGCCGCCGCACCGCTTCAATCGGCGCATTGCTCACGGGCGCCAGGCGATGGGACAGTTCGGCTCGCGCCTTGGTTTCGATTTCCTCGATCAGGAGCAGGAAGACGCCGTCGAACAGACCGACGTGCTCCTCGTTGTATTGATCCGCGCCGTTGAGAAACAGGGATGTGATCCGCTCCAGTGTGCGCGCGCGACGCTCGGCCGAGCCGTGTTGGAGCACCTCCTCCAATTCGGGGATCAGCGAAGCGGGGACGGCCATTTTCGGACCTGCTGGACCAACGGGGAATCGAAACGGGCCGGTCGGGGAACCACAAATAGGCGCGGAATCTGAACGAAGGGTTAGCCAATTCCTACCCGAAACGGCCTTGCGCGGGGGCCGCAAATCGCTATATTTCCGTTGTCCGCTAAGGACATCTCATAACGGTCGGGTGCAATCTGACCGGTTTTTGAGAGTGGGTTCCCCCCGGGACCCGCTCTTTTTTGTTACCGCGCAGCGGGGACAAAAATTGGGCCCGCCATCGGCCGAAATCCGGGGTACGTATCGCAGAGACTACGGGCGAATGACTGAAGCGTATCTGAGCCAGTCGGACTCCGACCCGCGCCTGATTGTCGAGCAGGGCGTGGCCGCCCGGATTGCGGCCATTGCCGAGCCGGTTCTCGCCGGGCTTGGCTACCGGCTGGTCCGGATCCGCGTATCGGGCCTTTCCGGCTGCACCGTTCAGATCATGGCCGAACGGCCGGACGGCACCATGACGATTGAGAGCTGCGAGGAAATCTCGCGCGCGCTGTCGCCGGTGCTCGATGTCGCCGACCCCGTGGACCGCGCCTACCGGCTCGAGGTCTCATCGCCGGGCATGGACCGGCCGCTGGTGCGGCGCTCCGACTTCGAGCGCCATGCGGGCAGCCGGGTCAGGATCGAGATGACGGTCGCGATCGAGGGCCGGCGCCGATTTCGTGGCGTGCTCGTCGGCACCGAAGGGAACGCGGCCCGCGTCCGGCGCGAGGATGCCGCGCCCGGTGAGGCCACTGAGGTCCTGCTGCCGATCGACGAGATGGCGGACGCCAAGATCGTGCTGAGCGATGAGGTGATCGCCGAATCGCTCCGGCGCGGAAAGCATGCGGAGCGCGACGCGCACGAACGCGACCAGAACCAACCGAACCGGAAAGGGCCGGGCAAATACCGGCGTTCCAGAGATTTCCAGCCGCAGCCGGCGCATGTCCGGCGCGCGGCTCATCAAGAGGGAGAGTGACCGATGGCCGTCAGCGCCAACCGGCTCGAATTGTTGCAGATCGCCGACGCGGTCGCCCGCGAGAAGTCGATCGACCGCCGCATCGTGATCGGCGCCATGGAGGATGCGATCGCGAAAGCGGCGCGTTCACGCTACGGCATCGAGACCGACGTCCATGCCGAGATCGACCCGAAGAACGGCGAGCTCCGGCTGTTGCGCCACATGCTCGTGGTCGAGACCGTCGAGAACGCCTCCAACCAGATCAGCCAGGATGAGGCACGGCGGCGCCACCCGGCCGCACAGATCGGCGACACCATCGCCGACCCGCTCCCGCCGCTCGAATACGGCCGCATCGCCGCACAGTCCGCGAAGCAAGTCATCGTGCAGAAGGTGCGGGAGGCGGAGCGCGACCGCCAATACGAGGAATACAAGGATCGCATCAGCGATATCGTGAACGGCATCGTCAAGCGCGTCGAATACGGCAACGTGATCGTGGACCTCGGTCGCGGCGAGGCGATCGTGCGCCGGGACGAAATGCTCCCGCGCGAAGTGTTCCGCAACGGCGACCGCATCCGCGCCTTCATCTACGACGTGCGCCGCGAGACTCGCGGTCCGCAGATATTCCTGTCGCGGACGCATCCGCAGTTCATGGCCAAGCTGTTCGCGCAGGAAGTGCCGGAAATCTACGACGGCATCGTCGAGGTGCGGGCGGTCGCACGCGACCCCGGCTCGCGCGCCAAGATAGCGGTGATTTCGCGGGATTCCTCGGTTGATCCGGTCGGCGCCTGCGTTGGCATGCGGGGTTCGCGCGTGCAGGCCGTCGTCAACGAATTGCAGGGCGAGAAGATCGACATCATTCCGTGGACGCACGATCCCGCCAACTTCGTGGTCAACGCGCTTGCTCCCGCCGAAGTCGCCAAGGTCGTGCTCGACGAGGACCGCCAGCGCATGGAAGTGGTCGTGCCCGACCAGCAACTGTCGCTCGCGATCGGCCGGCGCGGCCAGAACGTCCGGCTCGCGTCCCAGCTGACCGGCTGGGATATCGATATCGTCACCGAGCAGGAAGAGTCGGAGAATCGCCAGGCCGAGTTCGAGAAGCGGACGAAGCTTTTTATCGAATCGCTCAACGTCGACGAGGTGGTGGGGCAGTTGCTCGCATCTGAAGGCTTCAAGTCGGTGGAAGAGCTTGCGATGATCGACGAAAAGGAAATTGCCGGCATCGAAGGTTTTGACGAGGAGACCGCCGGCGAGCTGCAGAACCGCGCCCGCGAATTCCTCGCGGCGCAGGAAGCTGAACTCGATAACAAGCGAAAGGAACTCGGCGTGGACGATGCACTCAAGGATGTACCCGGCGTCACCACCTCAATGCTCGTGAAATTGGGTGAGGAGGGCGTCAAGACGGTCGAGGATCTCGCGGGTTGCGCCACCGACGACCTGTTCGGCTGGAGCGAACGCAAGGACGGCGAAACAACGCGGCATCCCGGCATTCTCGACGGCTTCGATCTTTCGCGCGACGAGGCCGAGTCGCTGATCATGCAGGCTCGCGTCAAAGCCGGCTGGGTCAAGGAGGAAGACCTCGCACCGCCGGCGGCCGAGGAAGCCCCGTCGGAAACGGAACAGACGCCGGCTTGAGCAACCGATCGGACCGATGATGCTCGCACGACCGCCGGATGACGCACTCGATGCCGGACCGCGCAAGACCGCGCCCGGCGCGGAGCGTTTGTGCGCCGCCACCGGCAGCGTGCGACCGGTCGACGACATGATCCGGTTCGTCGTGTCGCCGGAGGGCGCCGCCGTTCCGGATCTGAAGCGGCGGCTGCCGGGACGCGGCATCTGGATCACGGCGACCCGATCCGCGCTCGGCACCGCGATTGCGCGCAAGGCTTTTGCACGCAGCTTCAAGCGCGACGTTCGGATTGCGCCGGACCTGGTGGAATCCACCGAGCGGTTGCTCGAGCGTGCTGCGCTCGACGCGCTCGCCATCGCCTACAAGGCGGGCCGGGTGGCGGCGGGTTTTGCCAAGGTCGAAGCGGCTTTGGCGCAAGGCAATGCAGCGGCGCTGCTGCATGCGTCGGATGCCGCCCCTGACGGGGTGCGAAAGCTCGACGGCGCCATGCGCCGGAGCGGCGCCGATCGTGGGTCCGTCGCGGTTCTCGACGCACTCACCTCGGCGCAATTGGATTTGGCATTGGGCCGGTCAAATGTGGTACATGCTGCGCTGCTTGCCGGCCCCGAAAGCAAGGCGTTTCTGACGCGCGCGGCGCGTCTCAAGCGGTTTCGGACCGGGACGGTCGCGAGCGACCGTGAAAAGGCCGAGAAATGGGAACGGAATGGCTGAATCGACTGAAAAGACCGGCGACAAGAAGCTGAGTATCGCCACGACCAAGACGCTGACGCTCAAGCCGCGTGGCAGCGAGACGGGTGTCGTGCGCCAGAGCTTCAGCCATGGCCGGACCAAGTCGGTCGTGGTCGAGAAGGTCCGCAGCCGAACCCCGGGCAAGGCCAAGGCCGAGGCCGCACCGCAGCCCGCCGCAACGCCCGCCAAGCGGTCAGCGACCGGCAAGGCCGCCGCTTCGGCCGCGGCCGCTCCCGCCACCGCACCGGCCGCGACGCCCGCAGCGGCGCCCAAGCCGTCGGGCGTCGTGCTGCATACGCTGACCGACGAGGAACGCAACCGACGGGCGCACGCGCTCGGCGACGCCCGTCTGCGCGAGGCGGAAGAACGCAAGATCGCCGAGGAGGACGCTCGTATCCGCGAGCAGCGCGCCGCGGTCGAGCGTGCCGAGCGCGTCGCGGCCGAGACCCGCAAGCGCGACGAAGAACAACGCCGCCGGCACGACGACGAGATCAAGCACAAGGCCGACGAGGTCGCCAAGAAGCGCCTTGGCGGAGAGGAGGTCGTGGCCAGGCCCGGCATGCGTCCGGTCGTGGTACCCGAAGACGATGATGAGGCGCCCCGCCCACGTCGCCCGGGCGCGGCACGGCCCGCTCCTGCTCCCAGGCCCACGCGCACCACCGTGCAGAAGCCGCGCGGACGGCTCACGGTCGTTACCGCTTTCAAGGCCGATGAAGAGCCGGAGCATTCCGTCGCCGCCTTCAAACGCCGCATCCAGCGCCGCAAGAAGGAAATGTCGCTGGAGCCGAAGGAGAAGCTGGTCCGCGAAGTCACCATTCCCGAGGTGATCACCATCCAGGAGCTCGCCAACCGCATGGCTGAGCCGGCGCGCTCTGTCATCGCGATCCTGATGAAACAGGGCCAGATGCTGAAGATCACCGACTCGATCGATGCCGACACGGCGCAGCTCATCGCCGAGGAGCTCGGCCACACGGTGAAGCGCGTGGCGGAATCCGACGTTGAGGAAGGTTTGTTCGACGTCGCCGACGATCCCGAGGCATTGACGCCGCGGCCGCCGGTCGTGACCGTGATGGGTCACGTCGACCACGGCAAGACCTCGCTGCTCGACGCCATCCGTTCGACGGAGGTCGCGGCCGGCGAGGCCGGTGGCATCACCCAACACATCGGCGCCTATCAGGTCACCTCGCCGTCCGGCGGCAAGATCACGTTCATCGACACGCCGGGTCACGCCGCATTCACCGCGATGCGCGCCCGCGGCGCGCGGGTGACCGACGTCGTGGTGCTGGTGGTGGCGGCCGACGACGGCGTGATGCCGCAGACGGTCGAGGCGATCAATCACGCCAAGGCAGCCAAGGCGCCGATGATCGTCGCGATCAACAAGATCGACAAGGCGGACGCCAAGCCCGAGCGGGTGCGCACGGAGCTCCTGCAGCACGAGATCCAGGTGGAATCGCTCGGCGGCGATGTCCTCGACGTCGAAGTCTCGGCCACCAAGAAGATCAATCTCGACAAGCTGCTCGAGGCGATCGGACTGCAATCGGAAATCCTCGAACTGAAGGCCAATCCGGCGCGGCCGGCCGAGGGCACCGTGATCGAAGCGAAGCTCGATCGCGGCCGCGGCCCGGTCGCGACCGTGCTGGTGCAGCGCGGCACGCTGCGGCCCGGCGACATCGTGGTGGCCGGCGCCGAATGGGGCCGCGTGCGCGCGCTGGTTTCCGATACCGGCTTGCCGGTCATCTCTGCCGGTCCGTCGACTCCCGTCGAGGTGCTGGGTTTTGCCGGCACCCCCGACGCCGGCGACCGGCTCGCAGTGGTGGCCAGCGAATCCCGCGCCCGCGAGGTCACCGACTATCGCGCCAGGCAGAAACGCGAGCGGACCGCGGCCCGCGCCAGCGGCATGCGCGGCTCGCTCGAGCAGATGATGGCGCAGGTCAAGACCAGCGGCCGCAAGGACTTTCCGCTGGTCATCAAGGCCGACGTGCAGGGCTCGAACGAGGCCATCGCCGGAGCGCTGGAGAACCTCGGCACCGACGAGGTGGCGGCGCGCGTGCTGCATTCCGGAGTCGGCGGCATCACCGAGTCGGATATCCGGCTTGCCGAAACGTCGAATGCGGCGATCATCGGTTTCAACGTGCGCGCCAACAAGGAGGCGCGCGAAGCCGCCGAGCGCGCCGGCATCGAGATTCGCTACTACAACATCATCTACAACCTCGTCGACGACGTGAAACAGGCGATGTCGGGCCTGTTGGCGCCGTCGATCCGCGAGACGCTGCTCGGCAACGCGCAGATCCTCGAGATCTTCAAGGTGTCGAAGGTCGGCAATATCGCGGGTTGCCGGGTCACCGACGGTACCGTGGAGCGCGGCGCCAATGTGCGTCTGCTTCGCGACAACGTCGTGATTCACGAAGGCAAGCTCTCGCAGCTCAAGCGCTTCAAGGACGACGTCCGCGAAGTGGTCGCCGGACAGGAATGCGGCATGGCCTTCGAGAACTACCAGGACATGAAGGTCGGCGACGTCATCGAATGCTACCGGGTCGAGACGGTGCAGCGCTCGCTGTGAGCGGTTGACCCCTTTCCGGTTCCAGACCGTCTGAGGGGAACGCCGGTGCGCTACGGCTCTCCGCCGCGCCCGACCGGCAGCATGACGCACAAGCCAGCCCGACGGAGAACTTGATGGCGCGCGGAACCCGCCGCGACAACACCGCCGGCCCGTCGCAACGCGTGCTCCGCGTTGGCGAATTGATCCGGCACGCGCTGGCGGACATGCTCACGCGCGGCGAGGTGCATGACCCGACGCTCGAAGGTCACATGATCACCGTGCCGGAGGTGCGCATGAGCCCGGACTTGCGGCTCGCGACCGTCTACGTGATGCCGCTCGGCGGACGCGACACGAAGCAGGTCGTGGCCGCGCTCGAGCGCAACAAACGATACCTCCGCGGCGAGATCGCGCGCCGCGTTAACCTGAAATTCGCTCCTGACATCCGATTCCGCGCCGACGAGCGATTCGACGAAGCGGAACGGATCGAGAAGCTATTGCGAACACCCGAGGTCCAACGTGATCTCCGCCCGCGAAAGGACAACGATGAGTGAGGAGCGCCTAGCTCCCGCGGGCATGCAGCCGCGGCCCAAGCGCGAGAAGCGCGACGTGCACGGCTGGTGCATTCTCGACAAGCCGGTGGGCATGACGTCGACGCACGCGGTGAGCGTGGTGAAGCGCTTGTTCTCGGCGAAGCGCGCCGGCCATGCCGGCACGCTCGATCCGCTGGCGTCCGGCCTGCTGCCGATTGCGCTCGGCGAAGCGACCAAGACGGTCCCGTTCGTGATGGACGGGCAAAAGAGCTACCGCTTCACGGTGCGCTGGGGCGAAGAACGTGACACCGACGACAGCGAGGGCCGCACCACCGCCCATAGCGACCACCGGCCGACGCCGGAACGGATTCGCGCGCTGTCGCCCCGCTTCACCGGCACGATCGAACAGATTCCGCCGCGCTATTCCGCGATCAAGGTCGATGGCGAGCGCGCCTACGACCTCGCGCGCGAAGGCGAGACCGTGGAGCTTGCGGCCCGCCCGGTCGATATCCATCGGCTCGAACTCACCGAGACGCCGGATGCCGACCACAGCGTGCTCGCCGCGGAATGCGGCAAGGGAACCTATGTGCGCGCGATCGCCCGCGACATGGGCCGTGCGCTCGGGTGCTTTGGTCATGTATCGGCGCTGCGGCGGACCGGCGTCGGACCGTTCCAGGAAGCGGACTCGGTGACGCTGGCGGACCTGCAGGCGGCGGCGCCGGCCGAAGGCGGCGACGTGAAGGCGCTCACCGCGCTGCTGCAGCCGGTTGACGCCGGACTGCGGTCGATCCCGTCGCTCAGCGTCAGCCGTGCCGACGCCGCCCGGCTCGCCCGTGGTCAGGCGGTGCTGCTGCGCGGCCGCGACGCCCCAATCATGCAGGGCTTTGTCGCGGTATCGACCCATGGCGACCTGATCGCGCTTGCCGAATTCGAGCAGGGGGAATTGCGGCCACGGCGCATCTTCAATCTCGGCATCACCGGCTGACCCCCCACCAAAAGAAAAATTCTTCTTGTTGTTTCAATGCTTAATAGGATGCGGCCTTGACCGCCCCGGCCGGTTCCTATATCTCGCCGGTGCGCGGGCCTTGGGCTCGCGCGTAGCGCATGTGGCGACCTCGCTGGACGACATCCCGGCCTGGCCGCAGATCGCAACCTCCAGAAGAAGGACACCCGATGTCGATCACGACCGCACGCAAAGCGGAACTCATCAAGTCCTATGGGACAAAATCCGGCGACACCGGATCCCCGGAAGTGCAGATCGCGGTCCTGTCGGAGCGCATCAACAATCTGACCGAGCACTTCAAGAGCCACGTCAAGGACAATCATTCCCGGCGTGGACTGCTCAAGCTTGTGTCCCAGCGGCGTCAGCTCCTCGACTACCTCGCCCGTACCGACGAGGGTCGTTACAAGTCCCTGATCGGGAAGCTGAACATTCGCCGCTGATGTCGTTGTGCGCGGCCTCGTCCGCGCGTTTTGGAGCGGATGGTTCAAGACTCATCCGCCCTTCATCCGGCAGCGAGACTGCTGCCGTTTCTGCGACGGTGCGAATTGTTCGCCCGTCGGTACAAAGAAGGCCCGGAGGCCATGGCAGGATCGCCAGACGCTGTTCGTTCGCGGGATGTCGCCGCATCTGACAGCCTCTCGCCGTCTTGCTCATGGCTTTCGCCCCTTCGTGAAAACCATGAGAGACAATCGCAATGTTCAATGTTCATCGAGTTGAGCTCGATTGGGGTGGGCGCAAGCTCGTCCTCGAGACCGGCAAGATAGCCCGCCAGGCCGACGGCGCCGTCATCGCGACCTATGGCGAAACCACCGTGATCGCGACGGTGGTCGCGGCCAAGCAGCCGAAGCCGGGCGTCGACTTCCTGCCGCTGACCGTCAATTACACCGAGAAGTACTACGCGGCCGGCCGCATTCCCGGCGGCTACTTCAAGCGCGAGCGCGGTCCGACCGAAAAGGACACGCTGACCTCGCGCCTGATCGACCGTCCGATCCGCCCGCTGTTCGCCGAGGGCTGGCGCTGCGACACCCAGGTGATCATCACCGTGCTGTCGCACGACATGGAGAACGATCCCGACATCGTCGCGATGGTGGCGGCGTCGGCGGCGCTCACGCTTTCCGGCGCGCCCTTCATGGGCCCGATCGGCGGGGCGCGCGTCGGGTTTTCCGCCGAGAACGAGTACGTCCTCAACCCGACGCTCGACGAGATGAAGGAGAGCAAGCTCGATCTCGTGGTCGCCGGCACGCAGGATGCCGTTCTGATGGTGGAATCGGAGGCGCAGGAGCTGACCGAAGAGATCATGCTCGGCGCCGTCATGTTCGGCCATCGCCATTTCCAGCCGGTGATCGACGCAATCATCAGCCTCGCGGAGAAGGCGGCGAAGGAGCCGCGCGAGTTTGCGATGCCGGATACCGCTGCGGTCGAAAAGGAGATGCTCGGCCTCGTCGAGAGCGACCTTCGGAAAGCCTATTCGATCCCCCGCAAGGCCGAGCGCCAGGACGCCGTCGCCGCGATCAAGAAGAAGGCGATGGAGCATTTCTTCCCGGACGGAACCGACAATCCCGAGCGCCCGATGCAGCTCGTTGCGGGCGTGTTCAAGGACCTCGAGGCCAAGATCGTCCGCTGGAATATCCTCGACACCTCAAAGCGCATCGACGGCCGCGATCTCGTTACGGTGCGCCCGATCGTTTGCGAAGCGCCGTTCCTGCCGCGCACCCACGGCTCAGCGTTGTTTACCCGCGGAGAGACGCAAGCGATCGTTGTTGCAACGCTGGGCACCAGCGAGGACGAGCAGTTCATCGACGCGCTGCAGGGAACCTACAAAGAGGCGTTCCTGCTGCACTACAACTTCCCGCCGTTCTCGGTCGGTGAGACCGGGCGCATCGGTGCGCCCGGCCGCCGCGAGATCGGGCATGGCAAACTGGCTTGGCGTGCGATTCGCCCGATCCTGCCGTCGAAGGACGAGTTTCCCTACACCATCCGCGTGGTGTCCGAGATCACCGAGTCGAACGGCTCGTCATCGATGGCGACCGTATGCGGCACCTCGCTGGCGCTGATGGACGCCGGCGTGCCGCTCAAGCGGGCGATCGCCGGCATCGCCATGGGGCTGATCAAGGAGGATGCGCGCTTTGCGGTCCTCTCCGACATCCTGGGCGACGAAGATCATCTCGGCGATATGGACTTCAAGGTCGCCGGCACCGAAGTCGGCGTGACGTCGCTGCAGATGGACATCAAGATTGCCGGCATCACCGAAGAGATCATGAAGGTCGCCCTCAACCAGGCCAAGGGCGGCCGCCTGCACATCCTCGGCGAGATGGCCAAGGCGCTGAACACGGCGCGCGCCGAGCTCGGCGAATACGCCCCGCGCATCGAGTCGTTTAAGATCCCGACCGACAAGATCCGCGAGGTCATCGGCACCGGCGGCAAGGTGATCCGCGAGATCGTCGAGAAGACCGGCGCCAAGATCAACATCGAGGACGACGGCTCCGTGAAGGTCGCGTCGGCGAACGCCGATTCGATCAAGGCGGCGATCAACTGGATCAAGTCGATCACCTCGGAGCCGGAGGTCGGCACGATCTACGAAGGCAAAGTCGTCAAGGTGATGGACTTCGGCGCCTTCGTGAACTTCTTCGGCGCCAAGGACGGCCTGGTCCATATCAGTCAGCTCGCGCAGCGCCGGGTGCAGAAGGTCACCGACGTGGTCAAGGAAGGCGACACCGTCAAGGTGAAGCTCCTCGGGTTCGACGATCGCGGCAAGACGCGGCTGTCGATGAAGGTCGTCGACCAGCAGACCGGCGAGGACCTCGAAGGCAAGCAGAAGGCCGAAGCCGAGCCGGGCCGCGGCGAACAGCGGACACAGGAAGTGGTCGGCGGCGAGTAGCGGCTGCACCACATGTAAATCAGGCGGCCCTCGCGGCCGCCTTTTTTATTTCGCGGACTAATTGCGGAAGGTCAGCCCTATCCTCCGCTCATTCCCGCGCAAGGAAGTCCTGAGAACGCCTTACGTCTTCTCGCGCAGCAGAAAATAGCCGCGCACGGCGCCGATGCCCTTCAGTTCGGTGATGCCGCGTTCCACGAATTCGAAGTGGTCGAGCGTGAGCGCCCGGAAGCTTTCGCTCACATGGATTTTGCCTGGCTCGCCGCTCGACTCCATCCGCGCCGCCATGTTCACCGCGTCTCCCCACACGTCGTATGAAAAGCGCGTGTCACCGATGACGCCCGCGGTCGCCGGACCGCAGTGGATCCCGATCCGCAATCGCGGTGCACGGCCGCCGAGCGGCGGCTGACGGCTGATGACCTCCAGCATCGCCAGCGCCAGCCGGCCGGTCGCCACCGCGCCCTCCGCGCCCCGGCCGTCGAACCCCGCCGCCGCCATGTAGCTGTCGCCGATGGTCTTGATCTTCTCGACCCCGTATTGCTCGCTCAATCCGTCGAAGACCCGCACCAGACGGTCGAGAAAATCGACAACCTCCTCGGGCGGCAGGCGATGCACTGACTCCGTGTATCCGACCAGGTCGGCAAACGTCACGCTCAAGGTCTCGATCCGATCGGCGATGCGTTCCTCGCCTGACTTCAGCCGTTCCGCGATCGGCGACGGCATGACGGCGGTGAGGAGCGCCTCGGAGCGGTCGTACTGATGCTGCAGCTCGAACTCGGCGCGCCGCAGCGCGGACAAGGCGTAGAAAATGACGATGGCGGGGATCGCGATGGTGTTGATCATCGCATGGGTCGATAAGAGCTCGCGCAGCTGCCCGTCTTCCGGCGAAATGAATCCGTCGATCGGCGCAAATTTCAGCGCAAACAGAAGCGCGGCAAGGTAGAGGAAAAAGACAACAAGAAAGCTGCGCCAGTGCTGGACGCCCAGCAGCAGCAGGAAAGCGCCCGCAAGCGTGTAATAGACATGCAGGTCGCTGGCGACACCCATCGCCCACACGACGAACATGTGCGCGACCAGGATCAGCAATGCGAGCGTCATCGCGCCGACGTTCTCGCCAAAGCGATGCAGGCGCGGAATCAGCAGCGGCAGGACGATCATCACCGCGTTGTACACATGAATCGGGAGCAGGCCGTGGAAGTCATAGAAAGCGTTGAAAATCAGGTGCGACGCCGAATTGGCCGATGCGACGAACACAGCGACATTCACACAACGCTGGCGGCGTACCACGTCGCGATCGGTCGAAACGATGCCGATCGACAACAGCCGCTCCAGCCATGCCGGCAGCTGAACGCCACGTTTCGACTCTTGGACGACGAGATCGCGTCTTTGCATGGGCGGATGAACTGAGCCGGCGGCGAATCCTTGCGGCCGGGCGGATACTAGACCGCTCTCTTTTGCGGAAAAACAGGCTTTCCGCACAACAGCTCGCCCCAACGTCGCGGGAAACGTCATTCCTGTGATGGTCATCACACCACTTTCGGCCGCGTGGGAGCACTAACGGGCATACCCCCAGGGCGATGGTCGCTCTGGATCAACCCCCAAGGAGAAGTCCCATGAAGCGTACTGTCCTCACTGCCACGGTTGCCGCGGTCGCGCTGACCGTCGCGTCCCTCGCCACCGTGAACGTTGCGTCGGCCCGCGGCGGTCATGGCCACGGCCACGGCGGCCATCACGGCCATCACGGCCATCACGGCCACCACGGCCATCACCACCACGGCCACCACCACCACCGTCATCACCGCCACTTCCGTTTCTATGTTGGCGGCGGGACGTGCTGGGTGTGGAGCCCGGTGCTGGTTCGCTACATCAACGTCTGCTATCCCCCGGTCATGTAAGCAGGTCGCGATGAAGGGCCCGCCCGGTCGTATTCGCCCGGGCGGGTCTCTTTGTTTCGAACACTCGCCTGATCGCCGCTTACGTCCGACAGGGAAAACCCATGACCGCCCCTCGTATTGTCCTCACTGCTGCCGTTGCCGTGGTTGCGCTCGCCGCCGCGCTCGCGACCGCGAGTGACGCGTCCGCGCGCGGCCGCCACGGTGGCCATCTTGGCGGTCCGCACCTCGGCCACCATCACCATGGCCACCATCTTCATCTCCGGCACCACCGCCACCACCATCACCGCCACTTCTTCACCCGGCACCGGCCATGCGTGGTATGGACGCGACAGGGTTGGACCACCGTCTGTGGCCTTCCCCGCTAACCGACGCCGCCCGCGCTGCAGCGATTTCGGTGTGTTCCGCGCCGGATGTTGCAGTAGTCTGCCACCCGATCCGTCGCGACGATAAGGCCCGATGACAATACCCCAGCCCCGACCGACCGACGTGTTATCCGCATTGCCGGCGGAGCTGGTGTCGCAGCTGTTCGCCAAGGCGCGGCTGGTGTCGCTTGCCGCCGACGAGACGCTGTTCCTCGCGGGCGACGCCGGCGACGGGTGTTACCGGGTCGATGAAGGATTGCTCAAGGCGAGCATGCTGTCGCAAACCGGCGGGGAGCGTATCCTCGGCATCTTCGGACCCGGCGCGATGATCGGCGAACTTTCGATGATCGATGGAGCGCCCCGATCGGCCTCGGTGACGGCCCTTCGCGACGCCAAGCTGCAATTCATCAGCCGCGCCGCGTTCGATTCGTTCGGCGCCGCCAGTCCGGACGTCTACCGGCATCTGGTCACGCTGCTCGCCGGCCGGCTGCGCGATACCAACGGCGCACTGATCGCGACGAGTTTCCTCTCGGTGAAAGGGCGCGTCGCGCGCGCCCTCATCAACCTGTCAGAAGCGTTCGGCCGCGACGTCGGCAACGGCCGCATCCTGGTGCGGCAAAAGGTGACGCAAAGCGACCTCGCCGCCATGGCGGGTATTGCCCGCGAAAACGTCAGCCGCGTGCTGCAGGATTGGATGCGGCGTAAGATCGTGAGCCGGCTCGCAGGCTATTACTGTCTGGAGGACAAGGCCGCGCTCCAGCGCGAGGTCGATGTTTAGGACGCTCCAAACGCTTCCGTGGCGATCTGACCGAGCGCGATGAAATCCGACTTGCGCGGCGATGTACGGCGCCAGGCCAATCCGATGGTACGGCCCGGCTGCGGCGGCGCAAAGCGCAGAAGCCTGACCCGGTCATCGCGAACCTCGACATCAACGGCAACCTGCGGCACCAACGTCACGCCGTAGCCGTTGGCGACCATCTGCATGACCGTGGTCAGCGACGTGGCGCCGAGACCCATCGAGCCGCCGCGCCGGCCGTTGGCGCAAAACGCCAGCGCCTGGTCGCGCAGGCAATGCCCGTCCTCGAGCAGGATGAGCCGATCCTGATCGATGTCGCGCGGCGTAACGCGCGCAGTTCGCGGTCGCGCATCGCCAGCGGGTACCGCCAGCAGAAACGGGTCATCGAACAGGCGGATGGTTTCGAGGTCTGTCTCGGTCACCGGCAACGCCAGCATGATGACGTCGAGGTCGCCGCGGGTGAGCTCGTCGATCAGGACCTCGGTTTGCGTCTCGCGCAACTCGACCTGCAGCCGCGGATATCGCTGCTGCAGCTTCGGCAGCACCCGCGGCAGCACATAGGGCGCCAGGGTGGGAATGACCCCGAGGGTCAGCTGTCCCGAAAGCACCCCGCTGCCGTGCCGGGCAAAGTCCACGAGGTCGCGCGCCCCCACGAGCAGTTGGTCGCTACGGGCCGCAACCTCGCGCCCGATTTCGGTCAGCACGACCTCGCCCGGGCGCCGCTCGACCAGTTGCGCGGCCAGCTCCTTCTCGAGCTCGCGGATCTGCATGGACAGCGCCGGCTGGGTGATGGAACACGCGTCCGCGGCCCGGCCAAAATGCCGGTGCTCCGCCAGGGCGGACAAATACCGCAGCTGTTTCAGTGTGACCACGGCGATAAGATAATCTTATCAGATCGGTCAGGCAATACGATTAGACCTGATCTTTAATCCAGCGCAATTTGGAGCTACTCAATCGCCGCACAATTTCAGTTTCCACGTGCCCCAGGGAGTCCGACTTCGGAAAGAAAACATGGACGCAAAGACTGACGACAAAAGCGCGGGCGAGTGCCCGGTCATGCACACGAGTTTTACGAATCGCGACTGGTGGCCGAACACGCTGAACCTTCAGGTTCTCCACCAGCGCTCCACCCTGTCCGATCCGATGGGCGAGGCGTTCGACTACGCCAAGGAGTTCAAGACTCTCGACCTCAACGCCGTGATCAAGGACCTGCATGCCTTGATGACGGACTCGCAGGAGTGGTGGCCGGCCGACTTTGGCCACTACGGGGGACTAATGATCCGCTTGGCGTGGCACGCCGCGGGAACCTATCGCATCACCGACGGCCGCGGCGGCGCCGGCGCCGGACAGCAGCGCTTCGCGCCGCTCAACTCCTGGCCGGACAACGCGAACCTCGACAAGGCGCGCCGGCTCTTGTGGCCGATCAAGCAGAAGTACGGCCGGAAAATCTCCTGGGCCGATCTGATGGTCCTCGCCGGCAACGTCGCCCTCGAACTCGATGGGCTTCAAGACGTTCGGTTTCGCCGGCGGCCGCGCCGATGTCTGGGAACCTGAAGAACTGTTCTGGGGTCCAGAAGGAACGTGGCTGGGCGACGAGCGCTACAGCGGCGAACGCCAGCTAGCGGAGCCGCTCGGCGCAGTGCAGATGGGCCTGATCTACGTGAACCCGGCAGGACCGAACGGCAATCCGGACCCGGTCGCGGCGGCCAAGGACATCCGCGAAACGTTCTTCCGCATGGCGATGAACGATGAGGAGACCGTCGCGCTGATTGCCGGCGGCCACAGCTTCGGCAAGGCCCACGGTGCCGGCGATCCATCACTGGTCGGTCCGGAGCCGGAAGGCGCCGACATCGAGGATCAGGGCCTCGGCTGGAAGAGCAAGCATGGCACCGGCATCGGCTGCGACGCCATTACCGGTGGTCCGGAAGTCACCTGGACGCAGACGCCGACGAAGTGGAGCAACCACTTCTTCGACAATCTGTTCAACAACGAATGGGAGCTGACGAAGAGCCCGGCCGGTGTGCCGCAGTGGAAGGCGAAAGGCGCCCCCGCCACGATCCCGGATGCCTTCGACAGGTCGAAGAAGCATGTGCCGACCATGCTGACAACCGATCTCTCGCTGCGGATGGATCCGGCCTATGAAAAGATCTCGCGGCGCTTCCACGAGAATCCGGACCAGTTCGCGGACGCGTTTGCCCGCGCGTGGTTCAAGCTCACGCACCGCGACATGGGCCCGATTGCGCGCTACCTCGGCCCGCTCGTGCCGAAGGAGACGCTGATCTGGCAGGATCCGATCCCTGCGGTGAATCATCCCCTGGTCGATGCAAAGGACGTCGACGCGCTGAAGTCGAAGATCCTCGCGTCCGGCCTGTCCGTGTCCCAGCTCGTCTCGACGGCCTGGGCCTCAGCCTCGACGTTCCGCGGCTCCGACAAGCGCGGTGGCGCGAACGGCGCACGCATCCGCCTCGCGCCGCAGAAGGACTGGGAGGTCAACCAACCGAAGCAGCTCGCGACGGTGCTTCAGAAGCTCGAAGCGATCCAGAAGGAGTTCAACGCCTCGGCCACTGGCGGCAAGAAGGTCTCGCTCGCAGACCTGATCGTTCTCGGTGGCGGCGCCGCGGTCGAGAAGGCCGCGAAGGCCGCCGGCGTCACCGCGACGGTGTCGTTCACACCGGGACGCATGGATGCGTCGCAGGACCAGACCGACGTCGACTCCTTCGCGCCGCTCGAGCCGAGGGCCGACGGCTTCCGCAACTATATCAGCGGCAAGCGGCAGTTCATGCAGCCCGAGGAGGCATTGGTGGATCGCGCGCAATTGCTGACGCTGACGGCGCCGGAGATGACGGTTCTGGTTGGCGGCCTGCGCGTCCTAGGCGCAAATGCCGGGCAGTCCAGGCACGGCGTCTTCACCAAGCGGCCCGAGACGCTGACCAACGACTTCTTCGTCAACCTGCTCGACATGAGCACGCAATGGCAGCCGTCCGCTGGCTCTGAAGGCACGTACGAGGGGCGCGACCGGAAGACGAACGAGGTCAAGTGGACTGGCACCCGCATCGACCTGATCTTCGGTTCGCACTCGCAGCTGCGCGCTTTCGCGGAAGTCTATGCGTGCTCCGACTCGAAGGAGAAGTTTGTGAAAGACTTCGTGGCGGCGTGGGCCAAGGTGATGAACGCGGATCGCTACGATCTGGGTTGATCTCGGCGGAAAGGTTTTCGCGCGCTCCAACATCGAAGCGGCCGGGCAACTGCCCGGCCGTTTCTTTTGTGGCCCGCTCAATACGGCCGCTGCGTGCCCTGCACGGTGGTGCGCAACATCAGGCGGCGCTGGTCCGCCGGGAAATCGTCGCGCGCATGCGTCGAGCAGCGGTTGTCCCAGAGCAGCAGGTCGCCGACCTGCCAGACATGACGGTAGACGAACTCCGTCTTCTCGGAGTGATCGAACAATGCCTCGAGCAGCGCGTCGCTCTCCTCCTGGGGCAAGCCTTCGATCTCTTGGGTCATCAGCCGGTTGACATAGATCGCCTTGCGGCCGGTCTCCTCGTGGGTGCGGAAGACCGGATGCACTGCTTGGGCGGTGGCCCCGATGCCGCCTTTCCCGCGGATCGTCGACCCGTAATTGTAAAAATGGAGCGCGCGGCGGCCTTCGAGCTTTGACTTGATGGCCGGATCGAGGGTGTCATAGGCGGCGTAGCCGCTGGCGAACAGCGTGTCGCCGCCAAAGGTGGGGATCTCGAGCGAATAGAGGAGCGTGCCGTTGTGCGGCATCTCGTGATGGATCATGTCATGGTGGAAGTTCATTTCGCCGTCCGGCAGCGCGCCGATGGTCTCGCCGTTCTCGCGGATGTTCGAGATCATCATGATGTTCGGTAAGAGCCGCGAATAGCCTTTCGGGAAGAACTTCGGCGGCCGCCCTAATGCGCCGACACGTCCGAAATACTCGGTCACGCGCAGCAGGTCCTCCTGCTCGAGCTTCTGGCCGCGGAACAGCAGCACCGAATGATCGAGCCATGCCCGATGGAGACGCCGGATCGTGTCGACATCGGCCGTATCGCGCAAGTCGAGCCCGCGGACTTCCGCGCCGATATGCCTGGAAAGGGGGACGACGTCGAAAGCGGTTTGCACTGCGACAGTCATGCACGTCCTCCTTTGTTGTGCTGTCGTTGCTGTCGTTGTTGCCGTTGTTGCTCTGGATTCTGGTCCAGTTTCGTCAGGGTGTAAAGCACTGCGCTTGATCGGGCTTCGACGGCGCAGCAAGATGGGGACGCAGATCGGCCTCCAAGAACGTCACGAGGGAGTGCGTAATGTCCAAAATCGGCGGCGCTTTGGGGGTTGCGGGACTGGTTCTTGCGCTGGCGTTACCGGCAGCGGCGCAATCGGACGCGAACTATCCGAGCCGTCCGATCCGGATCATCGTCTCGGTGGCCGCGGGCGGCGGCGTCGACCTTTCGGCGCGCATCATCGCCAACCATCTGCAACAGCTCTGGAGCCAGCCGGTGACGGTCGAGAACCGGACCGGTGGCAGCGGCAACATCGCCGGCGAGGCCGTTTGGCGAGCGGCGCCGGACGGTTACACGCTGCTCGCGACACCGCCTAACATCCTCACGGCCAACGCCGCGCTGTTCCAGAAGCTCAGCTACGACGCAGGGACGTTCACCCCGGTGGCGATCATGGCAGTGGGCCCTAACGTGCTGGCGGTGAAGAAGGACTCGCCGGCCAAGACCGTTTCCGAGCTGATCGCGCACGCCAAAACCAACGCCGGAAGGTTGAGCTACGCCTCGCAGGGCACCGGCTCGACCTCCCATCTCACGTTCGAGCTGTTCAAGAGCCGGACCGGAATCCAGGTCACTCACGTGCCATATAAAGGCGCGGCGCCCGCCGTGAACGACCTGGCCGGCGGGCATGTCGACACGATGTTCTGCGATCTCGGCACAATCCTGTCGCTGCACCGCGCCGACCGGGTCCGGATCATCGCGGCCGTGACGCCCAAGCGGATTGCGCTCTTGCCCGACCTACCGACCATCGACGAGAGCGCCCTGCCGGGCTTCGTCTCGACGACGTTCTTCTCGTTGATGGCCCCGCCCGCGACGCCGCTGGAGATTCGCGAGAAGCTCAACAGAGCCATCGTCGCCGCGATGCGCACACCCGAGGTAGTGGAAAAGCTGAAATCCATCTTTGTCGAATCGAGCGACCTCGACGTCGCAGCGATGGATCAGTTCATCAAGTCCGAGGCCAAGCTCTGGGGCGGCGTCATCCGAGCCGCGAAAATCACGGTCGACCAGTAACCGGGGCTCAGTCGCTAACCAAGCCGATTGACGATCAGGATCGCGGCCAGCAACGCCAGCGCCAGCAATCCGGTTGCCAGCTTGAGATACGACTTACGGATCCAGATGTCGCGCATCGCGCCTACTGCGCGGCGTCCTTCACCGCCGAATGGTCACCGTTGGCCCCATCGGCCTCGTTGCCGTTGGTGAGCGTCGACGGCTGCGGCATGGTGATGATGTTGTAGCCGGAATCGACAAAGTGGATGTCGCCGGTGACGCCGGTCGAGAGATCGGAGAGCAGGTAGAGCGCGGCGCCGCCGATCTCGTCGAGGGTGACCCCGCGCCGCAGCGGCGAATGGCGCTGCTGAAAGCTGAACATCTTGCGCGCATCGGCAATGCCCGCACCCGCGAGTGTGCGGATCGGACCGGCCGAGATCGCGTTGACCCGGATGGCAGAGGCCCCGAAATCAACCGCCAGATACCGCACCGATGCCTCCAGCGCGGCCTTGGCCACGCCCATGACGTTGTAGTTCGGCATCGCGCGCTGGCCGCCATTGTAGGTCAGCGTCACCATCGCGCCGCCCGCCGGCATCAGGGCCGCGGCGCGCTTGGCCACCTCCGTGAACGAGAAGCAGGAGATCAGCATGGTGCGCAGGAAATTCGTGCGCGTGGTGTCAGCGTAGCGGCCCTTGAGCTCGTTCTTGTCGGAAAACGCGATGGCATGAACCAGGAAATCAAGCGACCCCCACCGCTCCGCGATCGTCGTAAACGTGGCCTCAACGGACGCGGTGTCCTCGACATCGCACGGCAGCAGCAGGTCGGCGTTGACGGACTGAGCCAACGGCTTCACGCGCCGGCCGAGCGCCTCGCCCTGATAGGTGAAGGCAAGGGTTGCGCCATGGGCGGCGAGCGTCTTCGCGATTCCCCAGGCGATCGAGTGGTCATTGGCGACCCCCATGATCAACCCGCGCTTGCCCTGCATCAGCCCCGGCATGTGCACCACCACACTCTACATGTCATCCCGATCGGCGACCGGGATTCCTCACGCCCGAGGGTCAACGCGACCCCGGTGCGACCTCCTCATGCGTCCAGCCGCTTGAACACGACCGACGCATTGGTGCCGCCGAAACCGAACGAGTTCGACAGCACGCAGCCCAGCGTCAGATTGTCCCGCCGCTCGCGTACGATCGGCATGTCGGCAAAGTCCGGATCGAGATTTTCGATATTCGCGCTTTCGCACACGAATCCGTTGTTCATCATCAAGAGCGAATAGATCGCTTCCTGCGCACCGGCGGCGCCGAGCGAATGGCCGGTCAGCGACTTGGTCGCCGAGATCATCGGACACTTGTCGCCGAACACCGCGCGGATCGCCTCGATCTCTTTGATGTCGCCGATCGGGGTCGAGGTCGCGTGCGGGTTGATGTAATCGACCGGCGGCTTCACGGTCGACAGCGCGAGCTTCATGCAACGGGTCGCGCCCTCGCCCGACGGCGCAACCATATCCTCGCCGTCCGAGGTCGCGCCGTATCCCGCCACCTCGGCGTAGATTTTTGCGCCACGCGCCTTCGCGTGCTCGAACTCTTCGAGCACCAGCACGCCGGCGCCGCCGGCGATCACGAAGCCGTCGCGATCGACGTCATAGGCGCGCGATGCCTTCTCCGGCGTCTGGTTGAACTTCGAGGACATCGCGCCCATGGCGTCGAACATGTTGGACAGCGTCCAGTCGAGTTCCTCGGAGCCGCCGGCGAAGACCATGTCCTGCTTGCCCCACTGGATCAGCTCGGCGGCATTGCCGATGCAGTGATTCGAGGTCGCGCAGGCCGACGAGATCGAATAGTTCACGCCTTTGACCTTGAACCAGGTGGCGAGCGTCGCGGAAGCCGTCGACGACATCGCCTTGGGAACCGCGAACGGTCCGATGCGCTTCGGGCTGGAGTTCTTGCGCGTGATGTCGGCGGCCGCGACGATCGTCGAGGTCGACGGACCGCCGGAGCCCATCACGATGCCGGTGCGCTCGTTGGAGATATCACTTGGCTCGACGCCGCCGTCGCGGATCGCCTGCTCCATGGCGACGTGATTCCACGCCGACCCGGGACCGAGGAAGCGCATGGCGCGGCGGTCCACGGTGCCCGACGGATCGAGCGTCGGCGCGCCATAGACCTGGCAGCGGAAGCCGTTCTGCGCGAACGCCTCGGAATGCGAAATGCCGGACTTCGCTTCGCGCAGGCTTGCGAGCACTTCCTGGGTGTTGTTGCCGATCGACGAGACGATACCCATCCCGGTGACGACGACACGTCTCATAACACCAGCCTCGCCTAGATTGTGATGGGACGCGACCGCGCTCCAGCGTCCCCGCCGCTACGTGCCGTTTTGCTCTGCATTCTGCTTGAACAGGCCGACCTTCAGGTCGCTCGCACGGTAGATGATCGATCCGTCGGCCGACAACCAGCCGTCGGCAATGCCGAGCACGAGCTTCGAGCGCATCACTCGCTTGATATCGATGCCGTAAATCACCTGTTTGACGTTCGGGAGCACCTGGCCGGAGAACTTTACCTCGCCGAGCCCGAGCGCCCGCCCCTTCCCCGGCGACCCAGCCCAGCCGAGGAAGAAGCCCAGGAGCTGCCACAGCGCATCGAGGCCGAGGCATCCCGGCATGACCGGGTCGCCCTTGAAGTGGCAGGGGAAGAACCAGAGGTCGGGTTTCAAATCGAGCACCGCGCGCACCAGCCCCTTGCCGTATGCGCCACCGGCCTCCGCGATCTCGGAAATGCGGTCGAACATGAGCATGGGAGGCAGCGGGAGCTGCGGCCCTTCGCCGAACAATTCGCCGCGCGCGCAGGCCAGAAGGTCCTCGTAAGAGAAGCTTGTCTGCTGGTTCCCCATCCTCGTCCCGTCCGTGTCGCCGTCCCATACGCGAGCGGCATCAAAGTCCTAACATAGGCACCATGCTCCGGAAAACCCAGGTATTGGCCCGGCGTGGCGACTTCCCGTAGTCTGCCCAAGCCACCACATACAGGCGCATAATCAGCTATTTGCGAGGCAGTTGCATCTTCCGGCAAATATGTTACAAATGAAACGATCGCAGTACCGAGTGTGCCGATGACGACTTCGCGGACCATGGTTTTCACGAACTACGCCGAGGTGCCGGCGCCGAACGCGGCGGAGCGCGCGGCGTTGACCGGCTGCCCGTGGCACGACGTCAAGGCGATGCTGCGGCAGGTCGGGCTGCGGCCGACCCGGCAGCGCATGGCGCTCGGCTGGATCCTGTTCGCCAAAGGCGACCGGCACATCACCGCCGAGATGCTGTACGAAGAGGCGACCAAGGCGAAGGTGCCGGTATCGCTCGCGACCGTCTACAACACGCTGCACCAATTCACCGACGTCGGCTTGCTGCGCCAGGTCGCGGTCGACGGCTCGAAAACTTATTTCGACACCAACGCGTCCCAGCATCATCACTTCTTTGTCGAGGGCGAGAATTCGCTGCTCGACATCCCTGATAGTGACGTCGTCGTCGGCAAAACGCCGGTGCCGCCCGAGGGCTACGAGATCGCGCGCATCGACGTGGTGGTTCGGCTCCGCCGCAAAGGGCGCTAAGACATTTGCCTTCGCCTGTTGCCGTGCCCGGGCCCGTCCCGGGCATTGTTGTTTCAACGCCCCCACAGCCTTCAAAACTGCGTCGTTGCGGCCGCTTGCGCCATGCATCTGGTTGTCATCAACTGGCAGTAAGGGTCGCTTGCGAAGTCCGGCCAGGGAGACATGCCATGATCTCGACGTTCGCGCATCGCGCCGTGCTGGCCACCGTGCTCGTCTTGGCCGCGGTTGCCGCGAGTGCTCAGGACATCGAGAACCGGCTCGTCATCGTCACCTCGTTCTCGAAGGACATCACCGAGCCCTACCGGACGGCGTTCCAGAAGAAATTTCCCGGCACCAAGGTCGAGGTGCAGAACCGCAACACCAATGCCGCCGTGACCTTCATCCGTGAGACGCGCTCGAACCCGCCCGACATCATGTGGGCGTCCGCGCCGGACGCGTTCGAGGTCCTCAAGAAGGACAAGCTGCTGCGCAAGTACCAGCCGAAGGCGACCGGCATCGCCCAGAAGGTCGGCTCGTATCCCGTCAACGATCCGGACGGCAACTTCATCGGATTTGCCGCGTCCGGATACGGCATCATGTACAACACGCGCTATCTCAAGGCGAACAGCATTCCCGCGCCGAGGGAGTGGGACGATCTCAAGAAGCCGGTCTATTTCGGGCACGTCGGTATTTCGGCGCCGTCGCGCTCGGGCACGACGCATCTCACCGTCGAGACCATCCTGCAGGGTGAAGGCTGGGAGAAGGGCTGGGCGGCGCTGCTCGAGATCGGCGGCAACCTCGCGCAGGTGTCGGACCGGTCGTTCGGCGTTCCGGATGCGGTCAACAGCGGACAGTACGGCGTTGGTATCGTGATCGACTTCTTCGGATTGTCGGCCAAGGCATCGGGCTTCCCGGTCGAGTTCGTCTACCCGACCGTGACGGCGATCGTTCCAGCCAATGTCGGGATCATCGCCAATGCCAGGAATCAACGCGCGGCCGAAGCCTTTGTCGAATTCCTGTTGTCGGAAGAGGGCCAGCAGATCCTGCTCGATCCCAAGATCCAGCGGCTCCCGGTGCGGCTGGACGTCTATGCCAAGGCGCCGGCGGGTTATCCCAATCCGTTCAAGGACGCGCGACTCGCCAAGGGCATCACCTTCAATTCCGAACTGTCGGAACAGCGCTACGAGCTGCTCAATTCGCTTTACGACCGCGTGGTGACCTTCCGCCTCAAGGAGCTCAACGCCGCGTGGCGGGCGATCCAGACCGCCGAGACCAAGCTCGGCGGCAAGGCAAGCGCTGCCGCCAAGGACCTGCTTGCGCAGGCGCGCCGGCTCGCGTCGACCGTGCCGATCACCGAGAAGGAATCGGTCGACCCCTCGATCACCGGCGCCTTCCAGGTGCTGAAGGAAGGCCAGAAGCCCGCCGGCCGGCAAGCCGAGTTCGAGAGCCGATGGGACGCCGCCGCGCTCAAGAACTACACCGAGGCACGCACACTGGCGGAACGCGCGCTGACCGCGAAGTAGGCGTAGCCGTTCATCCGCCCTCATCCTGAGGGGCGCGAAGCGCCGTCTCGAAGGACGGAGCGGCATGGACCCGGGCGGCCTATGGTTCGAGACGCGCACTTCGTGCGCTCCTCACCACGAGGCCGATCACGCTCGGACTTACGCCGCTATCCCGGCTTCGACCCGGACGATATCATCGACCCGTGTCATCCCTCTCGACGATAGCGGTCGCCCGGCCGTCGCTCGCAGTCCGCCTTGGCGGCAGCCCGGCGCAGATCGCGATCCTCATCGGCGTGGCGCTGTTCCTGATCGCCTTCCTGATCGTTCCGATCCTGCGCGTGATCGTCGTCGCGTTCACCGCTCCGCAGGGTGGCTTCACGCTGATCCATTTCAGCGATTTCCTCGACAACGCGCTGCTGCGCGACTCGTTCTGGAATTCGATCTACGTCGCCGCCATGACCGTCGTGCTCGCGAGCCTGATCGCGGTGCCGCTCGCGACCATCATTGCGCGCTTCAACTTCCGTGGCGCGGCGCTGATCCATACGCTCGGCGTGGTCCCGCTGGTGATGCCACCGTTCGTCGGCGCGGTCGCGATGCAGCTGATCTACGGCCGCAACGGCAGCATCAATCTCCTGCTGAACGAGTGGTTCGGCTTCCGCATCCCGTTCATGGAAGGCCTGAACGGAGTCATCTTCGTCGAGGCGCTGCACTATTTCCCGTTCATCCTGCTCAACCTCTCCGCATCGCTGTCGAATATCGATTCCGCGATGGAGGAATCCGCGCAGAATCTCGGAGCGCACGGCCTCACGTTGTTCCGGCGCATTGTCTTCCCGCTGGCGTTGCCCGGTTATGTCGCTGGCGCCGCCCTGGTGTTCGTCAAGGTGTTCGACGACCTGGCGACGCCGCTCCTCCTCAACGTCACCAACATGCTGGCGCCGCAGGCCTACCTGAAGATCACCTCGGTCGGCATCAGCGATCCGATGGGCTACGTGATCTCGGTGATCATGATCCTGTGCTCGCTCGGTGCCATGGCGCTCGCCGGCCTGACGCTGCGCGGACGCGACTTCTCGACCCAGCAGCGCGGCGGCGGCGGGCTCTCGCGCCGCACCTTGGGACGCGGCGGCAACATCGCGGCCGGCGCGTTCATCGTGTTCATCCTGCTCCTGGTGCTGTCGCCCCACATTGGCATTCTGCTGCTCTCGATCGCCACCGTGTGGTCGTTTGCGGTGCTGCCGGACGGCTTCACGCTCGCGCATTACGCCACCGTGTTCCGCGAATCCGGTCCGCTGATCTCCAACACCATCCTCTATTGCGGGCTCGCCGGCCTGATCGACATCGTGCTCGGCACATCGCTCGCCTATGTCGTGCTGCGGACGCGACTGCCCGGCCGCAAGCTCATCGAGCAGGTCGCGATGTCGGCGGTGGCGGTGCCCGGCTTGGTGCTCGGCATCGGGCTGCTGCGCACCTATTACGACGTGACGCTGCCCTGGTCGGGTGAATCGCTCGCGACCTTCTGGTTCATGCTGGTGATCGCCTATGCGGTGCGCCGCCTGCCCTACGCATTGTCCGCCGCCACTGCCGCCATCCGGCAGCTCCATGTCAGCCTCGAGGAAGCGGCCGAAAACCTCGGCGCCGGCAAGCTCACGACCCTGACGCGGATCGTGGTGCCGCTGATGACCGGCGGCTTGCTGGCCGGTTTCGTGACCAGCTTCGCGACCGCCGCGGTCGAGCTCTCCGCCACGCTGCTCCTGGTCGCGCGCGCGCCGGACGCGCCGCTCGCCTACGGCATCTACGTCTACATGCAGTCCGCCGCCGGGCGCGGGCCGGGCGCCGCGCTTGGCGTCATCGCGGTCGTGGTGGTGGCGCTCGCCACCTATCTCGCCTATCGCGTCGCCGAACGCGAGCGCGGCCTCAAATCGCGGGCGTTTTGATGGCGCGCGGCGTCACCATCGACCGCGTGACCTTTGGCTACGGCGCGACGCCGGTGCTGGAAGATGTCTCGCTCGCGGTCGAGCGCGGCCGGTTCTTTGCCTTCCTCGGGCCCTCGGGCTCCGGCAAGACCACGCTGCTTCGACTGATCGCCGGCTTCGGCACGCCGGCCACCGGCCGCATCCTGATCGGCGAACGCGATGTGACGCGGCTGCCGCCCTGGAGCCGCAACGTCGGCATGGTGTTTCAGAGCTACGCGCTGTGGCCGCATATGAGCGTGCGCAAAAACGTCGCCTTCGGCCTGGAGCGCCGCAAGCTTTCCCGCGCCGAGATCGAGCGCAAGGTCGCGGACACGCTGGCGCTGGTCGGGCTGTCCGCGTTTGCCGACCGGCGGCCCGCGCAGCTGTCGGGCGGGCAGCAGCAGCGCGTCGCGCTGGCGCGCACGATCGTGATCGAGCCGGAGGTGCTGCTGCTCGACGAGCCCTTATCAAACCTCGACGCCCGGCTGCGGGTCGAGATGCGCGTCGAGCTGCGGCAGCTGCAACGCAAGCTCGGCATCACGGCGATCTACGTGACGCACGATCAGGAGGACGCCAACGCCATTGCCGACAGCATCGCGGTGCTCGACCAGGGCCGCATCCAGCAGATCGGCACGCCGATCGAGCTCTACGATCGTCCCGCCAATCGCTTTGTGGCAACGTTCCTCGGCACCGCCAACCTGATCGAGGGCACCATCGAGCCCGGCGGCCGCTTCGTCGCGGAAGGGTTTTCGCTGGCGGCCATCGGCGGCGCGCCGGGCCGCGCCTGCATTTCGATCCGCCCGCAGGATATTTCAGTCGGCCCGCAAAACGGCGGCATTTCCGCCCGCATCGCAGAGCGCGAGTTCCTCGGCAACATCACGCGCTACCACACGCAAGCCGGCTCGCAATCGATCGTGGTCGATGTTCCGCACCGCCGCGGAGGGAAAGCGCATGACGTCGGCGACACGATCGGGCTGATCATCGTGCCGTCGCAGATATCTGTGTTGCGATAGTGGCCTATGGCAGGGTCTCGTTCGGATAGACGCCCCACAGCCGTTCCTGGGCGATCCAGCCGTCGAAGCCCGCGCCGGCGATCTGGCACCACTTGCCGGTGCATTTGCGCACCGTCGCGGCGACGCCCGGCTGCAGGCGCGCAACCACATGGCCCTGATCGTCCGACGCGTTGAACAGCGGCACCAGCTCGTCCTTGGCCTTGGATATCACCATCGCGGTGCGGCGGCCCGACAGCAGGGAGTGATAGACCCAGCCTTCGGAACCTTCCCAATCGCGGATGCGCCGCCAATTGTCGGATTCGGCGGTGATCTCGACCGGCAGGCCGGAGCGCGTGAATTGCCAGGTCACGTCGTGGAGCCGCGTCGGGCCGGCGCGCACGTTAACCTTGTCCGGCTTGAGGCTGACGAAGCGCGGTACGGGAAGGCCGCTGGCCGGGCCGGTCGCGAGTTCCGAACTGGCCGAGGCCGGCAGCACCGAAACGGCCGCCATCGCCGCCGCCGCAACAACGGCACAAAACCGGCCAACCCACGCGACGTTACGCTTGTCCATATTGTTTCCGCGTGACCGCTTGTCATGTCGCGGCCATCCGTTGCAGATAGGCCGAGGTCGCAGCCCGCCCGCCCCCGAAAATTGAGGGGTGCAGTGTTGAAGAACACCGGTTAAAGAGACCTGAACAGGCCGCGAAAAGTGATGCGGCGATGCCGGAATGCAACACCCGACACCGCGTCGGGTTGGCACCGGAGCAACGCGATGTCGAGATCGAAAAGACCATTCGTTGTGGTGACGCGCAAGCTGCCGGACTCGATCGAGGTCCGCATGCGCGAGCTGTTCGACACCCGGCTCAATGCCGACGACAAGCCGATGTCGCAGGCAGACCTGGTCGAGGCGGTCAAGGCCGCGGACGTGCTGGTGCCCACGGTCACCGATCGCATCGACGACGCCGTGCTGGGCAAGGCCGGCGACCGCCTCAAGCTGATCGCGAATTTCGGCAACGGCGTCGACAATATCGACGTCACCGCCGCGGTTGAGCGCGGTATCACGGTGACCAATACGCCCGGCGTCCTCACCGAGGACACCGCCGACATGACCATGGCGCTGATCCTGGCGGTGCCGCGGCGGCTGGCCGAGGGCGCCACCGTGCTCACCAACGAGCGCAAATGGACCGGATGGTCGCCAACCTGGATGCTCGGCCACCGCATCTGGGGCAAGCGGCTCGGCATCATCGGCATGGGCCGCATCGGACAGGCGGTGGCGCGCCGCGCCCGCGCCTTCGGCCTGCAGATCCACTACCACAACCGCCGCCGCGTGCCGGCGCGGATCGAGGAAGAGCTGTCCGCCACCTACTGGGAAAGCCTCGACCAGATGCTCGCACGCATGGACATCATCTCGGTCAATTGTCCGCACACGCCGGCAACCTATCACCTCTTGTCGGCGCGTCGGCTCGCGCTGATCCGACCGGAGGCCTATCTCGTGAATACCGCGCGTGGCGAGGTGATCGATGAGAATGCGCTGGTGCGCCTGATCAATGACGGAGAGATCGCCGGCGCCGGTCTCGACGTGTTCGAGCACGAACCGGCGGTGTCGCCCAAGCTGGTGCGGCTCGCGCGCGCCGGCAAGGTCGTGCTGCTGCCGCACCTGGGCTCGGCGACACTGGAAGGCCGCATCGACATGGGCGAGCGGGTGATCGTCAACATCAGGACGTTCCTCGACGGCCACAAGCCGCCGGATCGCGTGCTGCCGTCGATGTTGTAGTGAATGAATGCCTGACTTTGATCCGTCATCCTGAGGTGGCCGCGAAGCGGCCCTCGAAGGATGCACGGCCCGGGCCGTCGCCCTTCGAGGCTCGCCGTAGCGCGTCGAAGACGCGCGTCAACGCGCTTATGGCTCGCACCTCAGGGTGACGGATCAAAGGTAGTCATCCTTAGAGAATAGTAGCGCACTACTCCGCTGCCTGCGCGGCGGCGTGGCGGCGGACGATCGGCATCACCTCCTCGACCAGGCGCCGCATCGATTCGCGGCCCCAGGCGTCGTTGCGGCCGCCCCAATCGACGCCGGTCACCAGCAGCGTGCCGAACGGTCCGACCCGGTCGCGGAATGCAATGAGCCGCGACGCCACCGTCTCCGGCGAGCCGTAGAGCACGCGGCCCTTGATGATCGCATCGACGGTCAAATCCTCGTCACGCATGTCGCGGCGCGGCTTGAGATTGGCAAGGCGACCCGAGCGCTTGAGCACTTCGTAGAGATAGCCGAACGTGTAGCGGTAGGAACTATCGGGCGCGAACACCCGCTCGCGCGCCTCCTCGTCCGAGCCGGCGATGAGAACGTAGGACGCGACGCGCCAGTCATCGCCGTTCGGGACGCGCCCGGCGGCGGCGCAGCCGGTCGAATAGTCCTCCCAATGCGAGGCGATCACCTCGTGCGGGGCGAGCGCGCTCGAAATCGGGCCCCAGCCGCGTTGCGCGGCCACGCGAACGGTCGGTGAGTTCGCGCTGGAGACCGCGACGCAAACCGGCGGGCCGCCTTTGCGCAGCGGCCTCGGCATGAAGCCGATGCCAAGCTCGCGGTTGATCGCCTTGCGGATGCCGAACTGCCAGAATTCGCCGTCGAACTCGTACGGCGGGTCCTGCGCCCAGATGCGCGCGATGATGTCCATGGACTCGACCAGCATCCGGTTGCGTTTCTCGACGTCGGCGACGTCGAACAGCTCGTAGTCGGACGGCAGGCTGCCGGTGCCGATCCCGAACAGGAAGCGTCCTTGGCTCATATGATCGAACTGCGCGACCTCCGCCGCGATCACTGCGGGATGCCGGTTTGGCAGGTTGATCACGCCGGTGCCGAAGGTAATGCGGCTGGTCTGCGGAATGAGGCTCGCCATGAACATCAGCGGCGACGGGATCGGCTCCGTGGTGGCGGAAAAGTGCTCGCCGACCCAGACCTCGTCAAAGCCGAGCCGCTCGGCCAGCAACACCTTCTCGGCAGTTTCGGCCATAGTGTCGGTCAGCGTCCGCGTCGGCGGATGCAGCGGCATCATGAAGAGGCCAAGACGCATTGGCTCAATCGGTCCGGTTCTGCTTTGATCGACGGCGATTATAGGCTGGTGGATCATAGGTTGATGGACGCCGCGCGCAAGCTCTGTGCATTAAGGGGGATGGAGATGACGTTGACGACGATATCGGTCGAACTTTCGCCTCGCCGCATCGCGACGATCACCCTCAACCGGCCCGAGCGCGGCAATGCGTTGAACCAGACCATGCTCGACGAGCTTGCCGAGCAGCTCAAGGCGCTGGCCACGGACGACACCGTGCGGATCGTCGTCCTGCGCGGCGCGGGCAAGCATTTCTGCACCGGCGCCGACCTCGCATCGCGCGGGCCGGGCGCCCAAACCCAGCCGTCGCAGCCCGCCAAGTATGCGGTGCGCGACGTGCTCGCGATCCTGGACGGCCTGCCCAAGCCCACCATCGCGGTGGTCCATGGCGGCGCGATCGGCGGTGGCGCCGGTCTCGTCACCTGCTGCGACGTGGCGATCGCCACGGACGCGGCGTTCTTCTCGATCCCGGAGCTGCGGATCGGCATGGCGCCGTTCGGCATCATGGCGTTCATGATCCGCGCGATCGGGCACCGCGCGTTCCGGCGCTACGGACTGTCCGGCGAGCGGATCGCTGCTGCGGACGCCTTGCGGCTCGGACTCGTGCACGAAATCTGTGACAGCGCGGCGCTCGAGGCGACGCTGGCGCGGATCGCCGACGACCTGCTCCTTGGCGCGCCGCAGGCGACAAGCGCGCTCAAGGCCGCCGCCGCACGCTATGCGTCGCCCAATCTCGACGAAATCCGCGCGCATGTGCAGCCGCCGCACGATCCAAGGTCGGCGGAGGCGCAGGAAGGCATCGCGAGCTTCCGCGAGAAGCGCAAGCCGAGCTGGTATCCGCAGTAAGCCGTTTCGTCATTCCGGGGCGCCGCGAAGCGGCGAGCCCGGAATCCATAACCCCCCCGTCGATGCGACGGGACCATCATCGCGCAACCTATCGAATTCTGTGATTATGGATTCCGGGCCCGCGGGCGTCGCCCGCGTCCCGGAATAACGGAGGAACGGTCGCTTGGATCTCGAAGCGTCGAAGAAAAAAGTCGAAGCCCTCACCGCCCCGCGCAATGCGGTGCTGGTTGGCGCCAGCGACCGCCCCGGCAGCTGGGCCGCGCGAGTGTGGCGCAACCTGCACAAGTACCAGTTCCCCGGCCCGGTCTATTCGATCAATCCGCGCCGCACCGAAATCTGGGACAAGCCCTGTTATCCCGACTTCAAGTCGCTGCCCGAGCCCCCCGACCATCTGGTCGTGCTGGTGCCGGCGGCCGGCGTGGCCGCAGCGCTGCGCTCCGGCGCGGCGGCGGGCGCGCGCAGCGCCACCGTGTTTTCCGCGGGATTCGGCGAAGCGTACGACACCGAGGCCGCCGGCCTTGGCCGCGAGCTTGCCGAAGTCATCGCGCAAACCGGGCTCGCGGTGTCGGGCCCGAACTGCATGGGCAATGTCTGCGCCAAGAGCCGCCTCGTCACGCTCACCGAAGACCGGATGCTCCAGGTGCAGGAAGGCCCGGTCGCGCTGGTCGGCCAGAGCGGCGGCATGATGATCTTCGCCAACGCCGCGCTGCAGGAACGCGGCATCGGCGCCGAATATCTCATCACCAGCGGCAACGAGACCGGTCTGTCGGCCGGCGACTACATCGCGTATTTCTCGGACCAGCCGGAGCTCAAGGTCATCGCCATCTACGTCGAAGCGATTTCGGACCTTGCGACATTCAAGGCGGCCTGCCGCCTGGCGCGCGCGGCCGGCAAGCACATCGTCGCTTTGAAGATGGGCCAGTCGGAAGAAGGCCGGCAGGCCGCGCTCGCGCATACCGGATCGCTCGCGGGCAGCATGGAGGCGTTCGACGCGATCGCCGGCGAAGTCGGCGTGGTGCGCGCTGACACGCTCGACGATCTGGTCGAGATCACGGAGCTCCTCGCCCACACCGGCGCGCCGCCCGGCCGCCGGCTGGGCGCGATCACGCTGTCCGGCGCGTTCCGTGGACTTCTGCTCGACGGCGCCGAGAAATACCGGATGCAGTTCCAGACGCTCCTGCCCGCAACGACGGAGCGCCTGAACCAGATCCTCACGGTCGGCTCGCTGGTGTCGAACCCGATCGACGGCGGCTACGGCGTGCTCACCAGCGCCGACAACTACATGGCCTCGATCGAGGCGATGCAGGCCGATCCCCATGTCGACCTGGTGATCCTGCAGGAGGCGCTGCCGCGCGAGCCCGGTTCCGACCGCGCCGAGCATTACATCCAATTGGTCGACGCCTATGCCGCCACCAAAGCGCGCAAGCCGATCCTGTTCTGCTCGCCGACGTCACACAGCCAGACCGACTACAGCCGCGCGCTGCGCGCCAAGGCGCCGCATGTCTCGTTCCTGCAGGAGGCCAACAAGGCGCTGCGCGCGATCGCGACCGTCGCACGGCGCGAGGAGCTGGAATGGCTCGCGCACACCAGCCAGACCGCGCAACGGCCGCGCACGCCCGAGCAGTCCGCGCTCATCGAGCGCCTGCGGCGCCGCGCCGGCAACCAGCCAACCGCACTGAATGAATACGAATTGAAGGAGGCCTTGCGCGCGTACGGGATTGCGACGCCACAGGAAGCGCTGGTCGCCTCGCTCGACGACGCACTCGCCGCCGCCGGGCGCATCGGGTATCCGGTCGTGCTCAAGGCGGTGTCGGAGACGCTCACGCACAAGTCGGACGCCGGCGCTGTCGCGCTCAATCTCGCAACGCCGGAGCAGTTGCGCGACGCCTATGGGCGGATCTCGGCGGCGCTCGGCGGCCACAGGCTCGACGGCATGCTGGTCGGCCAGTTCGTTGGCGGCGGACTGGAGCTTGTGCTCGGGCTGCATCGCGATCGTGAAATGGGCCTGATCGTCATGGCGGGCGCCGGCGGCGTCCTGCTGGAGTTGATGAAGGACGTCGCTTTCTGCGCGCCGCCGGTCAGCCGTGAGAAAGCGCAGGACCTGCTCGACCGGACCCAGGCCGGCCGGCTGATCCGGGGCTATCGCGGCAACGCGCCGCGTGACGGCGAAGCGGTGGTGAACGCGCTCGTCGGACTGGGCCGACTGGCCGTCGATCTCGCCGATGTCATCGAATCCGTCGACATCAATCCGTTCGTGGCGCTGCCGCAGGGCGGCATGGCGCTCGACGCCCTGATCGTGTTGCGGCGCGGGTAGGGCGTGGATTTGCTCGCGTGCCGCCGCTCTGAAAATCCTGCCACGGTGTGAGTTCGCGAAACGGGAGATTATTGAACGCGCGGCCGAGCCGGCTCATTCACCCTTAACCTTCGCTGACTTGATGATCGGCCACCATTTGTCGATTTCTTGTTTGTGGTAGGCGCTGAGCGCCTGCGGAGTTTGCTGCTCGCGCGGCGGCAGCTCCTGGCCGAGGTCAGCGAGTTGCTTGCGTACGCCGGTGTCCGCCAAGGCATCGACGATGGCAATGTTGAGCTTGGCGATGATCTCCTTCGGCGTTTTCTTGGGCATCCAGATCGCGTGCCAAAGCGAGATGTGCAATCCGGGCACTCCCGCCTCATCAACCGTTGGAATCTCGGGTGCCGCCGCGAGCCGCACCTTGTCGGTCACGGCATACCCTTTGATCGTGCCGGACCGAAGTTGCGGCAGCGAATTGGCGGCCTGGTCGATCATGAAATCGATCTGGCCGGCCACGAGATCCTGCATCGCCGGACCTGCCCCACGATAGGGGACGAACTGGAATCGCGCGCCGGTGAGGGACTGCAAATACACGCCGCTGACATGGGAAGCGCTGCCGGGGCCTGCGGTCCCTTGCGTCGCGGTTGCGGTATTCGTCTTTAGCCAGGCGATCAGGCCCTGCAGGTCGGTTGCCGGGACGCCTTTGCGCGCCACGATGAGCTGGGGATTGCTCGCGATCAGCGACACCGGCTCGAAATCATTGAACACGTGGTACGGCAGCTCATAGATCGCCCCGTTGACAACGTGCGTGCCCCAGTGGCCGATCGAGATCGTATAGCCGTCGGGCGCCGCGCGCGCGACCCGACCCACGCCGATGGTGCCGGCCGCGCCGGTCACGTTTTCGACCAGCACGATTTGCCCGAGCGAGGTGCGCATCCGCTCGGCCATGATGCGCGCGATCGTGTCAGTCGGCCCACCGGCAGCGTAGGGTACGATCATCGTCATCGGCCGCGTCGGATAGGCCTGAGCACTTGCGATCCGCGAGACGGCCGGGAGCGCGACAGTGCCCGCTGCCAGTTGCAGAAATCGACGGCGCGGAAGTTTCATGGTGTTTCCCTCCCAGGAACGCAGAGACATTTTAGAGGCCGCGCGCTGTTGCGCTTGCGGCTAAACGAGATTCACGCCTTGGGATGCGCGCCGGCCGATGGCACCAACGCGGCCGCTAAAATGAGGGAATTCGGCACATCCCTGCCGGCAGCTCTTGATGAGACTACCTCACGCCTGCAATGAAGCGGAAGGGCCCATAGCGCGGTTGTCAATCGGGTTTCGCACCCGAGAACTTGACCACCTTGCCCCACTTCTCGGTTTCCTCGGCAACATACTTGCCGAAATTCACCGGCGTGCTGGTGATCAGCGTGGCACCCATATCGGCGAACCGCTTCTTCACGGCGGGATCGGCGAGGATCGCGTTGACCGTTGTGTTGAGCTTGTCGATGACGTCGGCGGGCGTATTCCGCGGCGCGCCAAGGCCGTACCACGAGCTCGCCTCGAAGCCCGGAATGAAATCGGAAACAGTCGGGATGTCCGGTAGCAGGTCCGAACGTGTCGTGCCGGTCACCGCCAAGGGGCGCAGCTTGCCCGCCCGGATGTGCTCAATCGAGGTCGGGATGTTGTCGAACATCACCTGCACCTGCCCGGAGATCATGTCGGTCAACGCCGGCGCGCTGCCACGATACGGCACGTGGGTCATGTTGATGCCGGTTATATGCCGGTTATCATCTTGAACAGCTCGCCGGACATGTGGATCGTCGACCCGGCGCCCGATGATGCCATGTTGAGCTTGCCCGGGTTGGCCTTGGCGTAGGCGATGAACTCGGGAACCGTCTTCACCGGCACCGCCGGGTTCACCTCCATGACATTGGGAAACGGTTGATGCCCGCCACCGGCGCGATGTCGCGCAAGAAATTGTGGTTGAGCTTCTCAAAGAGCGTGGCGTTGATCGCGTTCGCAGGCGCGACGAGGAGGAGGGTGTAGCCATCCGCGGGCGCACGCGCGACCGCCTCGGTGGCAAGATTGGTGGCGGCGCCCGGACGGTTTTCGACGACGACCGGTTGGCCGAGTTGGTCCGAGAGCCACTGGCCCATCAGACGGGCGGTGAGGTCGGCGGAGCCGGCCGGGGGATAGCCGATGACCAGGCGCAACGGTCGCGACGGATAGGCTTGCGCGCCTGCCATGCGCGAGACGGCCGGAAGCGCGGCAGCACCCGCGGCCAGATGCAAGAATTTGCGACGGAGAAGTTTCATGGTGCTCCCTGCCAGGACTGCAGCGCACGAGACTACATCACGCCTGCAATGAAGCGGAAGGGGCGAAGATCAGGGCACAAGTCTGCTCACGCGCCCCGCGGCGCGGAGTCTTTGAGCCCATTCGTCAACCGATGCGCTGCTAGAGCACTTGGAAGTGCTGCAGAATCAATGTTGATGCCTGGGTCGCGGCAGTCAGGAACCTGCCGTTATATTTGTAGTGGTCGTAGCCGACCAATAGGGCCAGAACCACCAGCGCTACACGTAACATGGCCAAAGCTCCACCAAAGCTGACCAGGGACGCAGTGCAATCTTCCGCCCACAGGCGTTGCAGTTCGGGAAACCGAAATCGTCCCATTTTGTTAAATTCAAGTTCGAGCCCAGGTTGCAACAACTCGTCAATGGCGGCCGCCCCCCTGGCGCGCGGACGGGCGGGCCGTGGGCTGCGGCAAGCGCAAAAACCATTGAAATCCGGACTGATTTGGTGCCCTAACAGCGCACCGATACGACCTTGATTAGCCACGGGCTCGCGACCACAATCGCTGGCCTGCGCCCCGCCCTCATCCTGAGGAGCGAGCGAAGCGAGTGTCTCGAAGGGTGGGGCCGGCCCATGGTTCGAGACGGCGCGCCTCCTCACCATGAGGCCGAGAGAGACCCGACTGGGAGAACAGCATGACCTTCTCGACCCTCAAGCTCTCGCTCATCCTGTTCGGCCTGTCGGTGATGCTGAAATTCCAGTGCTGGCGGCATGAAGCGTTCCGCCGGCGGCTGAAGGAGCGCAATTTCACCGCGCAGATCATGGCGCGCGACGAGGAATGCGGCCGCTGGTTCGAGTTCAAGGACGGCGCGATCCGCTCCGGCTCCGGCCTGCATCCGGCACCCGACTGCAAGCTGATGTTCAAGAACGCAACAATCGGCGCCGGCCTCCTCATGCCGCCAATCAACTGGCTGCGGCAGATCAACGCCCAGAAGGATTTCGTCCTCTCGGTCGACGGGCCGGAAGACCTGACCAACTGGTTCGCCCAGACTGTGATGATGAGCCAGTCGGCGGGGCTGAAGATCGGCACCCGCATGGATGACGGCTCCATGCGCTATTGCAACATGACCAATGGCGGGCCGGTCTTCATCTACGTCAAGGACGGCAAGATCATCCGCATGACGCCGATCGATCTCACCGACGACGACGGCGCGTCCTGGACCATCGAGGCCAAGGGCGTGAAGCTCACGCCGCCGCGCAAGACAACGCTGGCGCCGCACGGGCAGAACGCCAAGTCGATCATCTACTCCCCGGACCGCCTGCTTTATCCGATGAAGCGGGTCGACTTCGATCCGAACGGCGAGCGCAATCCGCAGAACCGCGGCAAGTCCGGCTACGTGCGCATCTCGTGGGACGAAGCGATCAAGATCGTCGCCGACGAGATCAGGCGCCAGAAGCGCGAGCATGGTCCCGGCGCCATCGCGGTGTCGCACGGCTCGCACCACACCTGGGGCAACATCGGCTACTACCTCTCCGCGCTGTTCCGCTTCGCCAATGCGATCGGCATGACGCGCGTGCACCACAATCCCGACAGCTGGGAAGGCTGGTACTGGGGCGCAGTGCATCACTGGGGCTACACGCTGCGCGTCGGCCAGTCGGAGACTTACGGCACGGTCGAGGACTGCCTGCAGAACTGCGACATGATCGTGTCATGGGCCGCCGACCCCGAGTTCGACGTCAGGCTCCTACGGCGCGCAGGAAGGCACCGTGCGCCGGCAATGGCTGAAGGACCCCAAGCTCGCCATCAAGGTCGTGCACGTCGATCCCTACTACAACGCCACGGCGCAGTTCCTGCCGGGCAAGTGGTTCGCGCCGCGGCCGACCACGTCGGTCGCGATGGCGATGGCGATAGCCTACGTGTGGGTGAAGGAAGGCCTCTATCACAAGGACTACGTCGAGACCCACACGGTCGGCTTCGACAAATGGAAGGACTACCTGCTCGGCGTCGAGGACGGCATCCCGAAGACGCCCGAGTGGCAGGAGCATGAAACCGGCGTCCCGGCGAAGGACGTGCGCGCGCTGGCGCGCGAGTGGGGCAAGAAGCGCGTCTATCTGGCGCCCGGCGGCTGGGGCAACGGTCACGGCGGCGCCTGCCGCAACCAGACCGGCATCCAGTGGGCGCGGGTGATGGTGTGCCTCTCGGCGATGCAGGGCCTCGGCAAGCCCGGCTGCAACATGGGCAATCTGCAATGGGGCTGCCCGCTCGACTTCAATTTCTATTTCCCCGGCTATTCCGAAGGCGGCATGTCGGGCGATCTCGAAAACACGGCGATGCCGGTCGAGCTCTATCAGCGCATGCCGCAGCTTCCGACCATGAACTCCAACGGACAGACCATCCCGCGCATCTGGATGCCGGAAGCGATCACCGAGGGCAAAGCGGAAGGCTATCGCTGGATCGGCAAATCGATCGAGCACCAGTTCGGCAAGTTCATGTACCCGTCGCCCGGCCATTCGCCGGTGCACATGCTCTACAAGTACGGCGGCTCGATCCTCTCGACGATGAACAACACCAATCGCTGGGTGAAGATGTATCAGTCGCCGAACCTCGAATTCGTCGTCAACCAGTCGATCTGGTTCGAGGGCGAGGCGAAGTTCGCCGACGTGATCCTGCCGGCCTGCACCAATTTCGAGCGCACCGACATCTCGGAATGGGCGGGCCTCGGCGGCTACGGCCATCACGGCCAGCAGCAGCTCAATCATCGCGTCATCGTGTTCCAGGCGCCGGCGATCGAGCCGCAAGGCGAATCGAAGTCCGACTTCTGGATTTTCAACGAGATCTGCAAGCCGCTCGGCCTCGCCAACTATTTCTCGGAAGGCTGCAACGAGCTCGACTGGGTCAGGCGGATCTATCTCGCCTCCGACCTGCCGAAGGTGATCTCGTTCCGGAAGCTCCTGAAGCGTGGCTACTACGTGGTGCCGGCCGAGAAGGAGAAGCTGCGCGCGCCGGTGTCATTCCGCTGGTTCTGGGAGAACCGCAAGAAGGACGTGCCGGAGGCGCAGCCGTTGCCGTCGGACTACACCGAGGAATACCTGCGCGGCTTGCAGACGCAGTCCGGCAAGCTCGAGTTCGAGTGCAACAGCCTCAAGCGGGTCAACGATCCGGAGCGTCCGCCGATCGTCAAATACCAACCGGCCGAGGACGGGACGCACTCACCGGACTTCGAGCGTTATCCGCTGCAGATGCTGACGCCGCATTCCAAGTACTCGTTCCACACCCAGGGTGACGGCAAGGATTCATTCCTGCTCAACATCGAAGACCACCGCGTGAAGGTCGAGGGCTACTACTACTGGATCATGCGGCTCAACGCGGAAGACGCGGCCGCGCGTGGCATCAAGAAGCACGACCTCGTCAAGGTCTTCAATGATCGCGGCGCGGTGATCTGCGCGGCGCTGCCGACCCAGCGGCTGCCGCGCGGCGTGTGCCACGGCTACGAATCCTCGGCGGTCTACGACCCGATGGGCGAGCCCGGCAAGTCGGTCGACCGCGGCGGCTGCCTCAACCTGCTGACGCCGCACAAGTCGCAGACCAAGTCGACGCACGCGCTGGCCGGCGCCAATTCGCTGGTCCAGGTCGAGCTGTGGGACCGCCGCACCGAGCACATGTCGGAAACCTTCGCGGCGACGGAGAAGGATGTCGAGATCAATCGCACCCTCAAGGAAGCGCAGCTGGTCCCGGCGAAGTAAGCGAGGCGACGCAATGAAAAAATGGAACATGATCATCGACGTCGCCGAGTGCACCAACTGCAATCTGTGCACGCTCGCGACCATGGACGAGTATGTCGGCAACGACTGGCCGGGCTATTCGAAGCCGATGCCGAAGCACGGCCACAAGTGGATCAACATCCTGCAGAAGGAACGCGGGCAGGTGCCGATGATCGACATCGCCTACGTTCCGACGATGTGCAACCAGTGCGACGAGGCGCCCTGCGTCGCCAAGGGCGGCGGCGCCATCAAGAAGCGCGCCGACGGCATCGTGGTCATCGACCCCGAGCAGGCGAAGGGCCGCAAGGACCTCGTCGACGCCTGTCCCTACGGCCACATCTGGTGGAACGACGAGCATCAGGTGCCGCAGGCGTTCAACTTCGACGCCCATCTCATCGACCAGGGCTGGCAGCAGACGCGCGGCCATCAGTCGTGCCCCACCGGCGCGATGCGTGCGATCTGCATCGAAGACGAGGACATGCAACGCAAGGCGCGGGATGAAAGTCTCGAGGTGATGCGTCCCGAGCTCGGAACCAAGCCGCGCATCTACTACCGCAATCTGTGGCGCTATTCGAAGTGCTTCATCGGCGGCTCGGTGTCGGCGGAAGCGAACGGCGTCGTCGATTGCGTCGAAGGCGCGACGGTTCGCCTCATCAGGAACGGCCAGCTGGTCGAGGAAGCGCGCAGCGACAACTACGGTGACTTCAAGTTCGACAAGCTCGATGAGAATTCCGGCGCTTACGTCGTGGAGATCGAGGCCGCCGGCCAAAAGAAGAAGGCCGTCGAGGCCAAGCTCGGCGTCAGTGTCAATCTGGGCGAAATCAGGCTGTAAGTTCTGCGTCATTCCGGGGCCGGCCGAAGGCCGGAACCCGGTATCCATAAGCTGTGAGTATGGATTCCGGGTTCGCGGGCTTCGCCTGCGCCCCGGAATGACGCTGCTGGGGGCGCATCATGGATACGACGACGACTCTTTTCTTCCCCGCCCTCGGTCCGATCTACCAATGTCTCGCGCCGTGGGCAGAAGCGGCGCTGCGCGCCGTCGTCGGCCTGTGGATGGTGCCGCACGCGCTGCGCAACACGTTCGGATTTTTCCCGACCACCGGCATCCGCTCGCACAATCTCACCGAGCTCGCCTCCCAGCTCGATCGCGACGGCTACCGTCCGGGACGATTGTGGGCGCCGGCGATCTCGGTCACGCAGCTCGTCGGCGGGCCGCTGCTGGCGCTCGGATTGTTCACGCGCCCGGCGGCGTTCGCGATCCTGGTGTTCCTGCTGGTGACCAATATCGAGCGGTGGCGCGTCGGAAAATACTTCTGGAATCAGCTCGGCCTCGAATACACTGCGATGTGGACGGTCGCGACCTTCTATTTCCTTGTGCATGGCGGCGGCCGCATATCGCTCGACCACCTCATCGGCCGCGCGTTTTGAGTTAGTCCTTGCGCGACAACCCCGAAGCACAAATGACGATGACCCTTGACGCTCCCCAAGCGCCCCACCCGCGACCTTGGGGCATCGTCATGACGATTGCCTGGATCGTGGCGACGGTGATCGCAATCGCGATCGCTTCGTTTGTCGCGATTGTGGTGTGGTTTCCGGATGCGCCGCTGAACTCGCCCGAATTCGCCAAGGATGCCCGCGCATTCGGAGTCCTGTTCATGGTCACGGTCGTGGCCGAAACCGCGGTGCTGATGGCAGCAGCACGACTCGCCGGCTGGCGCCCGACCGACTATCTCGGCCTCATCTGGCCGGATCGACGCGACGCCATCACCGCGTTCGTCTGGGTCGCGTGCTTTGTGCTGGTCTTCGATGCGCTGACCTATCTCCTGGGCAAAGACGTGGTCACCCCGTTCCAGATCGAGCTCTATAACAGCGCCGCCGCCTCAAATTCCCTGCTGCTCATGTGGTTCACGCTCGTGGTCGCGGCGCCGGTGGGCGAGGAAATCCTGTTTCGCGGATTCCTGTTTCGCGGATGGGCGCAGAGTCGCCGTGCGGTGCTGCCCGCAATCGTGATCATCTCCGCGTTCTGGGCGGTCATTCATACGCAGTACGACTGGTTCGGCATTGCCCAGATTTTCCTCATCGGGCTGCTGCTGGGCTGGGTGCGCTGGCGTTCAGGCTCGACCCTGCTGACGATCGCCTTGCACGGCCTCATCAACGCCTGGGCCACGTTGCAGACGTTTGTCAAAGTCACTTGGCTTTAGGTATTTGGATTTTGCCGCGGCGCGCCATGCTGCTCGAGCAGCGCGGCGCCGTATTCCACGGCCGATAATTCCCAGTTCACGCCGCGATGAGCGACCGCGCCGAGGAGATTGCGGTACTGCCGCTGCATCGCGCCCTTCAGATAGAGCGCGCGGCCGCCGCCCGCATTGAACAGCCGCGTGCCGGCCTTGAGCGCAAGCTGGCACGCAAAGGCGATGTTGCGTCGACCAGTCAGGCGCTCGGCGCTGCTCTCGGTTCCGCCCTCCTCGAGCTTGCGCATGCCGCCCCGCACCGTCGTCTGATAGAGCGCATGCGCGGCGTCGATCTCGGCCGCGGAGCGCGCGGCGAGGATCTGCGTCCCTTGCTGCGCGCCAATCGCGACACCACGCGACGTTCGCGGACCGGTATGGGCAAGCCACTCCGCGAGCACGCCGCGCGCCATGCCGACGGCCAGCGCTGAAAAGCCGGCCGCAGCCGTCCCGCCGAAACGTGGCGCGCGATAGACCGCCGCCTTGTTGACCGCAGTTCCCGGGCCGACTCCGGAACGCGACAGGCGGCCGTCGAGGAACCGGTGCGACGGGATGAATTTGTCGGTAACGACGAAGCTCTTCGAGCCGGTGCCTTCGAGCGCCATGGTGTCCCAGTCGTCGAGCACCTCGGCGTCGCCCTTCGGCACCAGGAAGAAGTGCGGCCCGTCGAGGCCGTCCTTCTCCACGATCCAGCCGCCGCAGATCAGCCAGTCGGCACAGTCGATGCCGCTCGCAAAGCCGTGCCGTCCGGAGAACAGGAAACCGCCGTCGACGCGCGTCGCCCGGCCGGCCGGATCGAACGAGGCTGACGTGATGGCGTTGTGGTTCTTGCCCCAGACCTCCTCCTGCGCCGGCGCCGGGAAGGTCGCGACCAGCACGGTGTGATCGGCAAAGATATGCTGCAGCCAGGCCTGCGAGCCGCAGGCCGCTGCGAGCACGTCGGCGAGGTCGCACAGGACGTCCCAGCCCATCTCGTAGCCGCCGTAACGCGCCGGCTGGCACATGCGCAGCAGCCCGGCGCGTTCGAATTCTGCGACGGATTCCTCAGGAACACGCCGCTCGTCCTCGCAGCGCTGCGCGCGCTCCTGCAGCGCCGGCACCAGCGCCCGCGCGCGCGTCATCAACTCTTCCGAGGTCGGATGCCGTCCGAGCGGGATAACGTTTGAATCGGTGGTATCCATGCGATCGTTCCGTTCCGCTAATCGCGGATCACCACCTTGGCGGCTTCGACGATGTCCGACGGGATGGCGTAGATGTCGTCGACGATCTTGCGCGCCGCCTCGCCTACGACTGGCGAGATCGGCAGCCGCAGCTTCTGCGCTTCCGCAATGAACGCCGGGTCCTGCATCGTCGCCGCGAACGCCTCGCGCAGAATGCGCACGCGCTCTGCCGGCACCGCCGCCGACGCCATGAACGGCCGGCCGAGCTGGTTCGAGGCCAGCAGCAATTGCATGATCTGCCGGGCGCGCTCATTGGGCGCGATATCGATGCTGAACGGGACGTTGGGCGGCATGTCGGGCGCCGTCGCCGGCGACGACCGGATCACCGGGTTGATCTTGTTCTCCTTGATCCACTCGACCGGAATGCTGCTCCAGGCGCCGCAGTCGCCGTCAAGCTCGCCGCGCTCGATCGCGATACGCTGCTCGGCGCTGCCGGGATAGCCGCCCACCTGCTGCAGATTGACCCCGAAGATGTTCTTCATGATCCGCTGGTTGAGATCGCTGGAGCTGCCGGCGCCGGTCGAGCCGTAGTGCACCTTCGGCCTGGCCTTGAGCTCGTCCAGCGTCTTCACCCCGAGCGCATGCCAGACATAGCAGACCGTCAGGTCCTGGCTGATGCTGCCGATCCAGTTGAACTTGCGGAAATCGATCTTGATCTTCTCCGGACTGAGCCGGGCCTCGCCGATGGCGCCGAAATTGAAGATGTTGAGGACGGTGCCGTCCTTCGCCGCGGTATTGTCGAGATAGTGCACCGCGTTGAGACTGCCCGCGCCGGGCATGTTCTGCACCACGATCGTGGGATTGCCGGGGATGTAGCGACCCATGTGCCGCGCCAGCACGCGCGCATTGATGTCATAGCCGCCGCCCGGCGAGAAGCCGGCCAGGATGTTGATGGTCTTGCCCTTGTAGAAGTCCTGTGCGGAGGCCGGCGCCGCCGTCGTGAGCGCACCAATGATGCCGATCAGCGCGGCGCAACGCTTGCCCATGGGACGGTTTCCTCCTTAACTTGGCGTGGATCGAGACGTCACGCTCCCCACGCAATCTTAGCGGCTGTCTCGCCGCGATGGTAGCAACCCTTGGAACGTAAACCCCTGAAGGCATCGAAATGAAGGTCGTTTGCGTCGGCGCGGACCCTGCTGCGCTCTATCTCGGCATCCTGCTCAAGCGGACGGATCCGTCCGACACCGTTCGCTTCGTCGAAACCGAGGACGATGCGGCGTCGCTTCCCTCCTCGATCGTCTGCAATCCGCTCAAGCCGCGGCTGAAGCTTGCCGACGCCGAGGTGCTCGCCGCCGTAAGTGCGGAGATTGCCGCCTTTGATCGCGTCGAAATCAGCACCGGCACCCGCCGGTTCAAGACCCGCGGGCTGCCCTATGCGGCCGTCCGCACCGCCTCCCTGGTCGACGTCCTCAAGCGCATCGCAGCGGACGTCGGCTGCGAGTTTCGTCATTACGCGCCGGACGCGATCGCCGCAGAGCTCGGCCGCGCCGACCTGATCGTCGTCGCCGATGAAGCCGCCATCCGCCTGCGGCCGTTTGTGAACGTCGGCCCGGCGGAAGCAGCGCCCGGCGCAAACCTGTTTCTCGCCTTCGAGTCGACGAAGTCACGCACCTCCTTGGGTTACGGCTTCCGCGCGACGCCCGGCGGCATGATGTACGTCGTCACATGGCCCCACGCCGGCGGCTCGACCATGGTCGTGGAAGCGCCGGCGGAGACGGTCCGGGCCAATGGGCTCGAACACGCGCCGGCCGATATCGCCCTCGCGTTCTGCCACAGGCATTTTGCGGACGTATTCGACGGCGTGTCGCCATCCGATCCCTGCGCGTGGCGGCCGTTCCTCACTGTCCGCCGCCGGGGCTGGCACGCCGGCAAGGCTGTCGTTCTCGGCCGCGCCGCCTACACCTCGCATTTTTCGGTCGGCCTCGATGTCCGCTCGAGCCTGGAGGATGCCGAGTCGCTCGCCGACCTCCTTGCCGCGCAGTCCTCGATCGAGGAGGCCTTGAAGTCGTTCGACGCCGCGCGCCGTCCGAAAGCCGAGAGTCTCCAGCGCGCGTCGAACGCCAGCCAAACCTGGTTCGAACACGTCGCAGACCACATCGACCTGCCGTTCGAGCAGTTCGTGTTCGCGCTCCTGACCGCCAGCATGCGCATCACCTATGCGCGCATCGAGAAGGCTGCGCCGGAACTGGTACCCAGCGTCGACGCGCTGATCGCCCCGCAGGCGGACGGCAGCAGCAACCGGCCGCCGCCGCCGATGTTCGCGCCCATCACGTTGCGCGGGCTCACCATTCCCAACCGCGTCGTGGTGTCGCCGATGTGCATGTATTCGGCCAAGGACGGCACCGTGAACGATTTCCACCTCGTGCATCTCGGCAGCCGCGCGGTCGGCGGCGCCGGCCTCGTCGTCACTGAAATGACCGACGTGCTGCCGGAGGGCCGCATCAGCCTGCACTGCGCCGGGATGTATGCGCCCGAGCATGTCGGCGCGTGGCGGCGGGTCACCGACTTCATCCATGAGCACAGCGCGTCCAAGGTCGCTGTCCAGCTCGCCCACGCCGGCCGCAAGGGATCGCTGACGCGCTCCTGGGAAGGTCATCGCAATCTCGGCGACGAGGCGAACTGGGAAATCCTCGCACCCTCGGCGATCCCGTTCGCGAACGGCCGGCAGACCCCGCGCGCCATGAACCGCGCCGACATGGACAAGGTGCGCGACGCCTTCGCGCGCGCCGCCGAGATGTCGGACGCCGCCGGCTTCGACATGATCGAACTGCACTTCGCCCACGGCTACCTGATCTCGTCGTTCATTTCGCCCGCCTCCAACCGGCGCACCGACGAGTACGGCGGCTCGCTCGAGAACCGCATGCGGTTCCCGCTGGAGGTGTTCAACGCCGTGCGCGCCGCCTGGCCCAAGCACAAGCCGATCAGCACGCGCATCTCGTCGACCGACTGGGTCGACGGCGGCACCACCATCGACGACGCGCTTGCCGTCGCGCGCATGCTGCACGATGCCGGCAACGACATCCTCGCGGTGTCCACCGGCGGCGTGTCGAGCGCGCAGCGTCCGGTTGACGGGCGCTCCTATCAGGCGGTCTTCAGCGACCGCATCCGCAATACGCTCGACATCCCGACCATCTCGGTCGGCGGCATCGTCAGCCACGGCGACATCAACACCATCATCGCGGCCGGGCGCGCCGACATGTGCGCGCTCGCCCGCGGCTACCTGGAGGACGCCTATTTCGCCCGCCACGCCGCGCGCGAGCAGAATTTTGGCGGCCTCAAATGGCCGAGCCAGTATCGCCGGGCCGGCGAGGTCCGGCTGCGCGGATCGTGACGGCAAAGCTTTCGTTCACCACGTTGCCGCGAATTGTCCGCGAAAATCCTGCGACATTTGCCAAAAGACCGTTCAATTTTCATCGCGCAAGTGCGACCTGGGATTGCATTGTCGGCATTTTTTTATCGCCAATTAAGGGCTTTCGGGGACACTGCGCGCGCGGAGGCTTCCCCAACCATGCCCAACGACAATCTCGCCCAACTCGAACAATTTGCCAGTGACAGCCCGCCGTCGCCGAATGCCGCCGAACCTCTCGGCCGCGTCGTGTCGGTTGGCGGCTCCCAGGTCATGGTGGAGTTTTTCTCCACCGCGGTGCTGTCGAACGGCCAGCCCGATCTCACCGTGGGTGCGTTCCTCGGCATCTGGAACGGGCGCACGCTGATCGTGGGCTCGTTGTGCGACATTTCGCTCCACAAGCTCGCCGACGGCCAGCAGGCCGAGCCCGCCAGCGGGCGCGTGGACCTCCTGGGCGAGCTCATCCTCGACAAGCCCGGCGCCGGATATTTCCAGCGCGGCGTCATGAGCTATCCCAAGATCGGCAGCCCGATCGTGCCGGTCAGCCACGACGCGCTCTGCATCATGTTCGACACGGCCGGTCCCAACACGATCAACGTCGGACACCTGCAGCAGGATTCCTCGATCGGCGCCTATATCGACGTCGACGACATGGTGCGCAAACATTTTGCGATCTTCGGCTCGACCGGCGCCGGCAAATCGAGCGCCGTTTCCGTTCTGCTGCGCGAGATCATGGAGGCGCGGCAGAACCTGCGCATCCTGCTGATCGATCCCCATAACGAATACGCCGGCTGCTTCGAGGATCACGCGCATGTCGTGCGTCCGGGCAATCTCCACCTGCCGTACTGGCTGTTCAACTTCGACGAGATGCAGGAGATCGTGTTCGGCCGGCGCAGCGATGTCGAGGACGAGGTCGGTCTCTTGGCGGAGCTGATTCCGCTCGCCAAGAACGAATACGCAAAAAAGGCCATCGCCAATCCCGCCGGCTACCGCAACCTGGGAGCCGAGGGCGGCCGCTACACCGTCGACACGCCGGTCCCCTACCGCATGAACGAGCTGATCGCGATTGCGGAAGCGCGCATGGGCAAGCTCGAGAACAGCGCGGTGGCCGGACAATACCGGCGCCTCGTTTCGCGCATCCAGTCGGTGCGCAAGAACCCGCGCTACTCCTTCATCTTCGACGACGACGCCGTCGGCAGCGACACCATGGTCGACATCCTGTGCGAGCTTCTGCGCCTGCAGGGCGACAGCCAACAGATGACCATCGTCCAGCTTGCCGGCTTTCCCGCCGAGGTGTTCGACGCCATAGTCTCGGTGCTGTTCCGCCTCGCCTTCGAGTTCGGCCTGTGGAGCGACGGCGCGCTGCCGCTGTTGATCGTTTGCGAGGAGGCGCACAACTACGCCAACGCCGACCGCTCGATCGGCTTCCGGCCGGCGCGCGAGGCGGTGTCGCGCATCGCCAAGGAGGGCCGCAAGTACGGCGTCTTCCTCGGCCTGGTGACGCAGCGGCCGGCACAGCTCGATCCGACGCTGATCTCGCAATGCTCGACCGTGTTCGCGATGCGGATGGCGAACGAGGACGACCAGCGCATCGTCAACGCCGCGGTGTCCGATCCCGCCAACCGCCTGCTCGGCTTCCTGGCGTCGCTCGGCACCCGCGAGGCGCTGGCGTTCGGCGCCGGCGTTCCGGTCGCCACGCGGCTTCGCTTCAAGGAATTGCCCGACTGTTTCATTCCGACCAGCGAGGCAGTGTGGGGCGGGCGCATCGACGCCGGCACGCCGGTCGACCGCAATCTCGTCGCGTCCGTGGTGGCGCGCTGGCGCGGCATCGCGATGAGCAACAAGCCGGTGGCGCCGACGGAGCCGGGCGGATTGAAGTAGCCCTGTAGCCCGGATGGAGCGCAGCGAAATCCGGGGGGCAAGGAGCAATCGTAGGGTGGGCAAAGCGAAGCGTGCCCACGTCTTGCTTGGCGATTGCCGCAACGTCCGCGTGGGCACGGCGCGAAGACGCGCCTTTGCCCACCCTACATTTGCACAAGCGTCATCGTGCTCGCGAGGCAAATGCTCCTCCGAGGTTTGCTTGTTTCCCTCTCGCGCAAACGCGAGGGGGCGGAGCGCCGACAGGCGCTCGGGTGCTTGCGAGGCACCCGTTGAGCGGGCCAGTGACGTAGGCCCGCAGGCGCTTGCGAGGCGCCTCACGTCCCTTGCGATCGGGACGTCCGCCTCTCGGCGCTCCACCGCGGCGATTGTTGGCTCCGAGCCCGCCTTGGCGAAACCGTCGGGCGTTGCACAGCGGGGCGGTGCCCTTGGGTCTCGCATTGGCGCATTCGCGCGTTCCGCTCGTAGTGGCGGAAGGACGGTTTTGCCGGGCGCCTCCCGGGGCGCGCTTACGAGCCGCGCGCGCAGGACGCCGCATCCCGCTCCGCCTCAAGCTCGTCTCCGGAGACGCCCTCGGTGAACGGGACGCAGCGACGGTGGCATGGAAATGTGTCCAGTCAAGGAGCGCGCCCGGAGACCTGTTTACATCCTGCGGACAACGACGCGCGGCGCCAGCCTTGAACGCACGCGAAATGCCCGAATGGCGGCGCGATGTGCCACCGTGCGCCATGTCCACAGCATTGTTGCGAATGTGGACAATGAAACGGCGAGCACGCAGCCCACATGGAGCGAAGCGCAATGCGGGGACAAACGGCGCGGTCCGCCCCGGATTTCGCCATAGCGCGTCGAAGACGCGCGTAAACGCGCTAATGGCTCCATCCGGGCTACGATGCTGTCGAGGGGGGGAAGACCAATGAATTTCGCAAAGCTCTACACCTGGGTGGTCGGCGGATTGTTCCTGGTCGCTGTCGGTTACACCCTGACCGTCGAACTCGTCACCAAAGGCGTCACGCTGGAGGCCGGCCACAAGGCGCTGCACGTGCTGATCGGCGTCTGGGCCGTGGTCATCGTCGTCAGGAAGCTCGAACCGCAGTACCGGATCTTTGCGCTCACCAACGGCATCCTCTGGGGCGCGGTCGCGATTATCGGCTGGACCATGCCGGACTTCCACGGTCTCGAAGCCTTCAACCGCATCGACACCATCCTGCACACGATCGTGTCGGTCACCGGACTGGCGAGTGGGTATCTCACGAAGCGAACGTAGCGCGTGGGATGCGTAAGGGTGGGCAAAGCGAAGCGTGCCCACGTCTGCTTTAAGATTGCCGCAACGTCCGCGTGGGCACGGCGCTCCGCGCCTTTGCCCACCCTACGGGCTGCCGGGCTGTCAGAACGGCCGATCGCCTTTGATCGTCACCCGGCGGCCCGAGCGCGTTTGAGGGTAGTAATCCCAGAGCGCCTGATGCTGGACGCAGCGGTTGTCCCAGAACGCGACCGAATGCGGCCGCCAGCGGAACCGCACCTGGAATTCCTCGCGGGTGCCGAACTCGCACAGGAACTCGAGGACCGCGCGGCCCTCTTCTCTCGGCAAGCCATCGATATGGGTGGTGAAGTCGCCGTTGACGTAAAGCGCCTTACGCTTGGTCACCGGGTGGGTGCGAACGACCGGATGCGACGCCCGCGGGTAAGTCTTACCGGTTTCCTTGAGGCCCATCAGCGCATTATTCCTGCGATAGACGTGGTCGCCGGAATGCGTCGCGGTCAGTCCTTCGAGATAGCTCTTCATGCGCGGCGAGAGCGCATCATAGGCCGCATACTGGCTGGCGAAGAGCGTATCGCCGCCGCAGGCCGGCACCGTGTGCAGGTAGAGGATCGAGGCCGCCGGCGGCTCCTCGTCGCAGGACACATCCGAGTGCCAGTATTCGCCGGCGATGCGCCTGGAATTGGCATCGGCATGGATCGGCAGGATCTCGGGATGTCCGTCGGGCCCGGGCGTGCTGGGATGGATGTGCAGGTCACCGAAATATCGGCCGAGCCGCTTGTGGGCGTCCACATCCATCGGCTGATCGCGAAAGAACAGGACCTGGTGCTCCGCCAGGGCCTGGTGCAGCTCCTCGACCTGACGGTTGCTGAGCGGGTTGGCGAGCGTGACGCCGGCAATCTCGGCGCCGATGCGAGGCGTCATCGGCGTGACATCGATGGATTCATAGCCCATGGCATGATCTTTCGATGATGGAAACGCACCTCAATCCGTTACGCCAAACGCTTTGCCGATTTCAACTCGCTAGCGCGCATCCTCCATCGTGAAGCCGACTTTGAGCGTTACCTGGAAATGGCTGACCTTGCCGCCTTCGACGTGCCCGCTGGTTCTTACCACCTCGAACCAGCGCAGATTACGCAGCGTCCTGTTGGCGCGGCCGACGGCCTTTTGGATGGCGTCATCGATGCCTTTGGCCGAGGTGCCGACCACCTCGATCACGCGATAGACATGGTCGCCGGCTTCGGCGCCCGGATTCAACGTTTCCCGCTTGGCAATGAAATCGATCGCGCCATCGCGACCCGTTACCGCCGTGCTTCGCAACGCAGCGCGCCTTGTTCTCTTGCCCATCGTCCCAGACTCCTCCTCTTTGCACGCACCATACCATCCCAAACGCAAGTGCTGTAGCTCGGACGAGCGAAACGACGTCCGGGAAAGGGACAGTCCCGGCTACCGGGGCGGCTCGAAGCCGGCGTCCGTCCAGACCGATCGATGGGAGGTGTCGGTCAGGAACGCGATGAAAGCCCCCGCCGGCTCCGGTGCGGCGCTTGCGGTGAGCACGGCCGCGCCATAAACGATCAGGCTTTGCAGTGCCGGCGGCAGGAGCCCCACCAGCGCGACGCTCTTGACCGCGATGACTTCGCTCACCGGATAGATCCCCATCTCCGCCTCGCCCTTGGCGATCCGCTCCACGCCGCCGTCGAGCGCATTGCTGTAGGTCAGTTTGCTTTGCAGCTCGGCATCGATCCCGAGCTCCTGCGTAACCTTGGCGAGGTGGGCGCCGCTCGGCGTCGCATTCGGGTTGGCATGTACGATGGCGCGTGCGTTGAGCAGCGCGGTCTTGAAATTCTCCGGCGTCGAAATGTCCGGACGCGGCGCGCCTGCGCGCACGATGACGCCGATGCCCACGCTGCCCAGCACGGCGCGGGGCTGTGCTCTCAGCGTTCCGGCCTTGACCAGCGCGTCGATCGCGGGCGTCGGCATGAACACCATGTCAGGATTGTCGCCGGCGGCGAGCTTCTTCTGAAGCTCGCTGATCACGGCGTAGGTGAAATGCACCTTGTGGCCGGTGCGCTGCTCGAACTGCGGCGTCAGGACGACGAGCGCTTCTTTCGGCGCACCGCCACTGTAGACCTTGATGTCCGTCATGCCCCGCACCGCCACTTGCCAAGGGCGGAAGGCTGCCACACTGTCGGTCACCGCTCCAGTGACCGCTTTCGATGGGTTTCGCTCCGCTCAACCCATTCTACGAGCCAGACCCGGTGTCCATGCCCACGCCATCAATCCCCACACTGTCGGCAGGCGATGCCAGGATCCCGGCCATCGGCCTCGGCACCTCGAACCTCGAAGGCGGGAACAAAACCGTCCGCGGCGAGATTGTCGCTACCGCGCTCAAGCTCGGCTATCGCCACATCGACACGGCGTGGAAATACGGCAGCGAACGCGCCGTCGGCGAAGGCTTGCGCGCGTCGGGCGTGCCGCGCAGCGACATCTTTCTCTGCACCAAGGTGTCGCACGAATATCTGCGCGCAGCCGATTTCGCCCGCTCGGTCGACGAAAGCCTCGCCAATCTCGGCGTCGACTATGTCGATCTGCTACTGGTGCACTGGCCGAACGCCGAAATCCCGCTCAAGGAAACCATGGGCGCGCTCGCCAAGGCCAGGCGCGACGGTCTCGCGCGCCACATCGGGGTGGCGAACTTCAACATCGCGCTGCTCGATGAGGCGATCGCGCTCTGCCCGGAGCCCTTGGTCAACCTGCAGGGCGAGGGCCACCCGTATATCGATACGACCAAGATCGTCGACGCCTGCCGCCAGCGTGGCATCGTGTTTACCGCCTATTGCCCGCTCGGACGCGGGCGGCTGTTCAGCGATCCGGTGCTGGGCGAGATCGCCAGGAACAAGAGCCGCACGGTCGCGCAGGTGACGCTGCGCTGGCTGGTGCAGCGCGGCAACATCGTTCCGATCCCGCGCTCGTCGAACCCGGGGCGGCTGGCCGAGAACCTCGACGTGTTCGGCTTCACGCTCAGCGACGACGAGATGACGCGCATCGGCGCGCTCACGCGGGCAAACGGCCGGATCGCCGACCCGGCGGGGCGGGCGCCGAAGTGGGATTGATGGGACGTTACTTGCTCGCCAGCGGGCCCAGTTCGCAGTATCCTTGATGGCAAAACGCCCCCAGGAGAAGCCCGATGGAGATGAGCGTCGGCGTGCTCGACCACTACAACGTCTCGACCCGTAAGCTCAAAGAGACCATACAGTTCTATGAGGAGGTGCTGCGATTCAAGAACGGGCCGCGCCCCCTGTTCGATTTCCCCGGCGCCTGGCTGTATAGCGACGGCCATCCGGTGCTGCACCTCAACGACATCTCGCCGACCGACCGGCAGCAGCGCCCCGATTCCGGCGTCATCGATCATGTCGCGTTCGGCAGCCGCGGTTTCGAGGCGATGAAGCAGCACCTCGCCGATAAGGGCGTGCCCCACCGCGTGAACCAGGTTCCCAACTCGACGCGCCGGCAAATTTTCCTGCGCGACCCCAACAACGTCGAGATCGAGCTCAATTTCGAAACCAAGAACGAGATGGCGGGTTAGGCCCAGCGAGCAAAAAACATGTCCGACGAAGCGTTGAAGGCTGAACTCGAACGCCTCCGCCAGGAGAACGCGGCCCTGAAAAAAGGGGCGTCGTCCGGTCTCCGCATGAAAGTCAGCGAAAAGGGCGCCGTGTCGATCTACGGCATGGGCCGTTTTCCGGTGACGCTGTACAAGGAGCAGTGGCTCAAGCTCCTGGACATGTCGGACGACATCCGCGCGTTCATCGCGGCGAACGAAGGCCAGTTGAAGGCAAAAGAGTAAAGCGAGGACATCATGGCGAAATATCTCCTGGTCAGCTTCAAGACTTGCCCGTGGGTGCAGCGCTCGGCCATCGTGCTGCGCGAGAAGAAGATCGACTTCGAGTTCCGCCATATCGAGCGGGACAACCGGCCCGACTGGTTCCTGGCGATCTCGCCGCACAAGAAGGTGCCGGTGCTGCGCGTCGACGACACGGTGTCGCTGTTCGAATCGAACGCGATCAACGAATATCTCGACGAGACGATTGCGCCGCGCCTGCATCCCGACGATCCGGTGCAGCGCGCGATCAACCGCGCCTGGACCGATTATGTGCCGACCTTTGCCGAGTCGGTGACCGGCGTGGCCTATGCCGACGACGAGGCGGCGGGCAAGCAATGCCTCGACCAGATTCCGCAGGCGTTCGAGCGCCTCGAGCGCGCCCTGGAGAAGCAGGGCGCAGGACCGTTCTTCAACGGCGCTAAGTATTCGCTGGTCGATGCCGGCTATGCACCGTTCCTGCAGCGCTATTACTTCCTTGACCGCATCCGGCCGATCGGACAGATCGAAAAATATCCGCGCCTGAAGGCCTGGGCCGACGCGCTGATGAAGCGGCCCTCGACGCATTCGTTCCCCGCAGCCGAATTCGAGGTGTTGTACCGGCTGAACGTCAAGCTGCGGAAGAAGTGGCTGTCGCAGTTCATCGCGGAGGCGGCGGTCGCGGCCGAGTAGGTGGAGCGGCGACGGCATTGAGCGCGGCGGCTTCGGCGCGACCCGAGCGCGGCAGCGTATCGTGCAAACGAACCGCCGATGTGCTATATAAAAGCCATGTCACCCGCGATCAAAACGCTGCTCGAACAAGTCGCCTCCTGGCCGCAAGAGGATCAGGAGGAATTGGCGGACTATGCGCGCGAGATCGAGGCGCGCCGCGCCGGCCTCTATCGGATGAGCCATGCCGAGCGCGAGGGCGTGGAGCGCGGCCTCAAGGCCATGCGCGAAGGCCGGTTTGCGAGCGACGAACGCGTAGCGGCGATCTTCGAGAAGGCGCGCGCGGCGCGCCCATGAGGGTTCGCTATACCGAACCGGCCGCGGAAGAGCTCGAAGCAATCATCGCGTATTTTCTCGACGTCGCGCCATCGGTCGTTGCCGATTTCGCCGACAGCATCGACGACGCCGTCTCGCAGCTTCTCGATAATCCGTATCTGGTTCAGGAGACGGAGTATCCGGGCGTCCGTCGCTGGTACCTCCGCCGATTCCGATATTCCATTTTCTTTACCGTCGAGGGCGATGAACTTGTCATCCTCCATATCCAGCATGCCGCGCGCCGCTGGCCGTGGGAGGCCCAGGAAGGCTGAGTTCACGCGCAAGCACGACGCTTGCCATTGCCTCCTCGCCCGCCCACAATGTCCCTACATCCACAACAACACCGGCTCGCCCACGAGCCCAAGCCCGGGTTCCACCATGCCCAAAACCCTGTTCGAGAAGATCTGGGACGGCCATTTCGTGGCGCGCCGCATGGACGGCCGTGAGCTGATCTATATCGACCGCCATGTGCTGCACGAGTTGCACGCGCCGCACGCGTTCGAGCAGCTCCAAAAGCAGGGCCGCAAGGTGCCGCGGCCGGACCTCACCTTCTCGATGCAGGATCACACCGTCTCGACCCGGCCGGGCCGCACCGACGAGACCAATCCGTCGGGCGCGGCGTTCCTGCGCGCCATGCGCGAAGGCAGCGCCCGCAACGGCATCCGCGTCTTCGACCTCGGCGATCCCGAGCAGGGGATCTCGCATGTGGTGGCGCCTGAGGTCGGCATGGTGCTGCCGGGCGCGACCCATGCGGTGCCCGACAGCCACGCCTCGACCGTCGGCGGGCTCGGCGCCATGGCGTTCGGCTGCGGCACCACCGAGCTGGCTCACATCCTCGCCACGCAAGTGATCGCGATGAAGCGGCCGAAGTCGATGCGCATCCGGCTCGACGGCACGCTCGCGCCCCACGTCACCGCCAAGGACGTGGCGCTGCGCATCATCGCCGAGCTCGGCATGGCCGGCGGCCGCGGTCATGTGGTCGAGTATGCCGGTTCCGCGGTGCGCGCGATGGCGATGGAAGGCCGCATGACGCTCTGCAATCTCAATATCGAGATGGGCGGCCGCTCGGGTTTCGTCGCGCCGGACGAAGCGACCTTCGCCTGGATCGAAGGCCGGCCGTTTGCGCCGAAGGGTGCGCAATGGGACCAGGCGCTCGCGCATTGGCGCACCCTCAAGAGCGACGACGACGCCAGTTTCGATCGCGAGCACGCGATCGACTGCACGTCGCTCGAGCCGCAGATCACCTGGGGCACCGACCCGAGCCAGGTGGTCGGCATCTCCGGCCGCGTGCCCGATCCGGCCTCCGACCCGAACCGGCGCGGCGCAATCGAAGGCGCGCTCGCCTACATGGGCCTCAATCCCGGCACGCCGCTCGCCGGCCTGCCGATCAACCGCGTGTTCATCGGCTCCTGCACCAATGCACGGCTGCCCGACCTGCAGGCCGCCGCCGATGTGGTGCGCGGGCGGCGCGTGGCCGCCGGCGTGGTGGCGATGGTCGTCCCCGGCTCGTCGTCGGTGAAGCGCGAAGCCGAGGCCAAAGGCCTCGACAAGGTGTTCCGCGATGCCGGCTTTGCCTGGGGCGAATCCGGCTGCTCGATGTGCGCGGGCGGCAATGGCGACCGCGGCGAGCCCGGCGAGCGGATCGTCTCCACCACCAACCGCAATTTCGAGAACCGGCAAGGGCCCAAGGTCCGCACCCATCTGGCCAGTCCCGCGACCGCGGCGGCGAGCGCGATTGCCGGCCGCATCGCGGACGTGCGCAGCCTGGGGGCCGCATGATGCAGCCCTTCACCAAGCACACCGGCATCGCGGTGCCGCTGATCAAGGACGACATCAACACCGACCAGGTCGCGCCGATCCAGGCGTTTCGCCAGCTCAAGCCGGATTACAAGGCGCTCCTGTTCATGCGCGCGCGCCAGCGCGACGACGGCAGCGAAGACCCCGATTTCGTGCTCAACAAGCCGCACTTCCGTAATCCTGGAATCCTGGTGACGGGAAACAATTTCGGCGCAGGTTCCTCGCGCGAGGCGGCGGTCTGGGGGATGCTGGCCAACAACATCCGCGTGATCGTGGCGCGGAGCTTTGCCGACATCTATCGCGAGAACTGCCTGCAGAACGGCCTGCTGCCAGTCGTGCTCGCGGGCGCCGACGCGGACGCGTTCGAGCAGCGCGTGATTGCCGCCAACGGCACCGCGCCGTTCACCGTCGATCTCGAGAGCCAGACCATCAGCGGCCCCGGCGGCGGAGACATCACATTCGAGATTGCGGCCTCCGATCGCACCCGCCTGCTGGAGGGGCTCGACGACATCGGGCTCACGCTCAAGCACACCGACGAGATCAAAGCGTTCGAGCAACGCCTGGCGGCATCGCAGCCCTGGCTGCAGACCGCCACCGACAGCCGCATTTAGTTCTTTCCTCCCCCCGCAAGCGGGGAGAAGTGGAAACAGGTGGAGGACAAACTCGATGAACGCGCGCAAAAAATTTCGAGCCATCATGTCCGGCAAGCGGCTGGTGCTGATGCCGGGCTGCTACGACGCGCTGTCCGCGCGCGTCATCGAATCGGAAGGCTTCGAGGGCGTGGTCGCCGGCGGCTATGCCGCGGTCGGCAGCATGCTGGCGCAGCCCGACATGGGCCAGTCCAACATGCGCGACTATGCCGACCACTACGCGCGGGTCTGCGCCGCGGTGAACGTGCCGGTCTATGTCGACGCCGACACCGGCTTCGGCGGCGTCAACAATGTGCGGCAGATGGTGCGCGCCTTCGAGGACGCCGGCGTCGCCGGCCTGTTCATCTCAGACCAGGTGTTCCCGAACCGCTGCGGCTACCTGCCGGGCAAGCAGGTGATCCCGACCGAGCAGATGCTGGCCAAGCTCAAGGCCGCGCTCGACGCCCGCCTCGACGGCGACCTCTTCATCGCCGCCCGCACCGACGCCGCCGGCGTGACCTCGGTCGAGGACGCGATCGAGCGCTGCCAGCTGTTCATGCAGGCCGGCGCCGACATGGCGAAGCCGATGGGCGTCGACACCATTCCGGAGATCAAGCGCGCGATGCGCGAGATCCCGGGCCCGCACATGGCGACGCTGTCGCAGGCGGCCGGGCCGAAGGCGCGCAGCCTCGAGGAGCTGGAGGCGGCCGGCGTCTGCGCCGCGACCTTCCCGTCGCTGCCGCTGTTCGCGGCGGCCAACGCCGTGCGCACCGTGCTGCGCATCCTCAAGGACAAGAATTCGCTGAGCGCGTGCCAGGACCACGTGCTGACGCTCGAGGACTATTACGATCTGGTCGGCCTCAAGCCGATGCTGGCGCGCGAGGAAGCCTACGACAACGCCGCCGCCGCACTGGCGCACAAGCGGGCGGCGGAGTAGCGGGGAATTTTGGCGCCTACGGCGATCAGGGCCCGCCGTTGGCGGGTTGCAGGCCAAGCATCCGCTCCACGCTCGCGACAATCAGCCTGGCGTTGGGCACGAAGGCGTCTTCCAGGACCGGACTCGCCGGCACCGGAGCGAACGGCGCGCCCAGCCGGTGGACCGGCGCGTCCAGCCAGTCGAATGCGCTCTCCTGGAACCGCGCGGCGATCTCGGCTCCCAGCCCGCCGTGCATCACCGCCTCGTGGACGACGAGAGCGCGGTGAGTTCGCTCGACCGAGCGCACCAGCGTGTCCATATCCAACGGCGACAGTGACCGCAGATCGATGACCTCGGCCGAGATCCCGCGTTGCGCCAGCTCGGCCGCGGCCGCCATCGCCTCCCACACCATCTTCGAATAGGTGATGATCGTGAGGTCGTCTCCGGACACCATGACCTTGGCCGCGCTCAGGCTCGGCACCAGCTCCGGATCGACGACCTCGTCCTTGCGAAAGTAGAGCCCGCGATGCTCGAGGAACAGCACGGGGTCGTCGTCGCGGATCGCGGCGCGCAGCAGACCCAGCGCGTCAGCCGCATTCGACGGCGCCACCATCTTCAGCCCCGGCACATGCTGGAACCAGGCCTCCAGGCTCTGCGAATGCTGCGCGCCCCAGCCGCCGACGGCGCCTTGCTGAAGGCGGATCACCAGCGGCACGCTGAGCTGGCCGCCGGACATGTACCGCAGCTTTGCCGCATGGTTGACCAGCTGGCTCATCGCCAGCGTCACGAAATCGATGAACATGATCTCCACAATCGGCCGCTTGCCGGCGATGGCGGCTCCCGTCGCCACTCCCATGATGCTGTCTTCGCTGATCGGCGTGTTGATCACGCGTCGTTCGCCGAACCGTTTGGCGAGGCCGGCCGTGACCCCGAAGGGTCCGCCCACCGCGACATCCTCGCCGAGCACGATAACGCTGGAGTCCCGCTCCATCTCGCGCTCGATGGCTTGGCGCAGACCGTCGATGTAGCGGATTTCCGTCATTTCGCTTTCATGACGCGTAGACAAAATCGGCGACCGACGCCGGCGCCGGCCAGGGACTTTCCTCCATGAAGCGAACGGCGTCCTCGACCCGCGCCTTGGCGCTCGCTTCCATCGCTTCGACGTCCCGCTCCGTGACCGCCCCGCGCTCCTTGAGCAGGCCGGCAAAGCGACGGATCGGGTCCTTGCCGCGCCACTCGGCGACCTCGTCCGCTTTGCGGTACGATTTCGGGTCGCCGACATAATGACCGCGCAGACGGTAGGTGAGGCATTCGACAATGGTTGGCCCGCCGCCGTCGCGTGCTCGCGCGACCGCGGTGCGTGCCGCCTCCAGCACCGCCACGGTGTCGTTGCCGTCCACGATCTGTGACGCCATGCCATACGGCTGGCCATGAACGGACACATGGCTCACCACCGTGTGGGCCGACATCGGCGTGAATTCGGCATAGCCGTTGTTCTCGCACACGAGCACGACCGGCAGCTTCCACAGCGAGGCCATGTTGAGGCATTCATGGAAGCTGCCGGTATTGGACGCCCCGTCGCCAAAATAGACGGCGACCACGTTGCCTTCCTCGCGCGCGACCAGCGCAGTTCCCAGCGCGAGCGGGATCGTCCCGCCGACGATGCCGGTCGCCGACATCAGCCGCCGGCCCACCTCCACGATGTGCATCGACCCGCCGCGGCCGCGACAATAGCCGGTGTCCTTGCCGGCCAATTCCGCCATGAGCAGGTTGGGATCGGCGCCACGGGCGAGGAAATGTCCGTGCGAGCGGTGCGTGCCGTACAGGTAGTCGCCGTCACGCAAGGCCGTGGCGATGCCGACGGCGACCCCTTCCTGGCCGATGCCGACATGGATTAGTCCGCCCAGTCGCTTGCGGTAGCACAGGTCGATCACGCGCTCCTCGAAACAGCGAATGAGCCACATGCATTGCAGCATGTCCCTGTGCAGGCCATCCGAATTGTCGGCCATTGCTGTCTAACGCCTCGTCACAAAGGCTGACAGGTTGAGCAGGCCGCGGCCCTGACTGCGCTCCACGCCCCAGTCGGGAATCCCCTTGCGAACGAAAAACAAGGAGCCGGCCGAGAAGAAGCCCGGCCCATAGGCACGGCCGTGAATCAACTCGCCAAGGTCGGCTATCGCCTCCGCGTATTCGTCGAGCGATCCCGCGCTCGACGCCCGGTCGAGCGCCGCGACGACGTCCTTGTCGTGCCTGGGGCCCCAGCCCTGGTCCGGACCCCAGACCGAATAGGAACCCGCCAGCGCCGTGACCCGGCCGCCCGGACCGAAAAACAGCAGCGTGTTGATGTGGCTGCCGGTGTTGCGGCGACGCGTGCGTTCCGCAATGTCGACCCGCTCGACCCTGGTCTTGAAGCCGACCGCGTTGAGCATCGGCTGCATCGCCTCGGCCATGGCGCCTTCTTCCGGATAGCTCATCGAGTATTCGAGAGTGATGATCGGGCCCTGCCCGGGCGCATAGCCGGCGGCCGCCACGTGGGCTTTCGCCTTCGCCGGATCGTATGGATAGGGCGTCTGGCAGGCCTTCAGGTAGCGCGGATTGCGCGCCGATATCTCGGTGGACGGCGGCCACGTGCAGCCCCACGGCTTGATGCCGACGCCGCCCCAGATCGTCTCGGCCAACAGTTTGTGATCGATGGCATAGGCCGCGGCTTTCCGCAGGTCCTCGTTGTGAAACACATTGTCCTGCCGGTCGGTCTGAAAGACGTAGAGACCGATCATGTTGGTGTCCGGTCTGCTGACCACGCCGCCCCCGGCGCTCCTGGCCTGAGCAACGAGATCGCGACTGCCCGAAATGATGTCCTGCTGGCCGGTGCGGAACTAACTCATGCGCGTGCCGGTCTCCGGCACGCTGCGGATTTCGATCCGTTCGAAAACCGGACACCCGAGCAGCGGGTCCTTGCGCGCAGCTTCCAGCGTGACAAACCTCTGAACCTGCCTGGCGACGACGTGGTAAGGGCCGGCGGCCAGCGGCTTGGCACGGAATCGATCGAAGGCTTCCGGCGACATGTCACCATTCGAGTGGTACGCCTTCGACGTCACGTAGAGCGGGAACACCAGCGGCGACATTTCCAGGTCGAAGGTGGGCGATCCCTTTTTGAAGTCGATCCGAACGGTTCTCGCGTCGACGACCTTGGCGTCGACCCCGATCCCTGCGAGCGTTCCGGAAATCTGCGAATCGGCATGCTTGCTCGCGGTGAGCCGCAGCGAAAACACGACATCTTCCGCCGTGATGGGCGTGCCGTCGTTGAAGGTCAGCCCGTCACGGATCTTGACGATCATGCCCTTGGCGCCCGGGAGGTACTGCCAGGACTCGGCGACGCCGTAGGACGGATCGATTTTCTCCTCCAAAGGATCGACGCCGAACAACGGCATCTGATGCAGGCGGCTGTAGTGGGTCGACTGGAAACGCGCCTCCGCCGGGTGTGTCGAGTAGCTTTCGTCGCCGGAAACGATTGCGAGGCGAAGCACCGGTTGCCGTGGCGGGCAGGAGTCGAGCGAGGTGGACGCAGTCTGCGCCACCGCGCTGGTGACCGGGCTGATGGTGGTGAGCGCGATCATGCTTGCCATCAGGAGGCCGATCGACCGGATGCCTGCGGCGATCGCGGATTGTTCTGATGTCATTGTCACCCCCCGACGATCCGGCGCGCCCTGGTCGTTACTGTATTCAGTCACCGCTGCAGCCCGGCAACGAGCGGCAGCAGATTGAGCGGACCTCGCCCCCTGCTGCGGTTGAGACCCCAGTCCGGAATCCCGGAGCGAACGAACCAGACGGCGCTGGCGGAAAAGAACCCGGGACTATAGGCGCGATCGTGCCCGTAGGTTCCGATCTCGCTCATGGCATCCATGTACTCCTCCAGCGTCGACGCGCCACTGGCGCGCGCCAGCGCCTTCTGGACATCCTGGTCATGGATCGGACCGACGTTTCCCGCGTACGCGAAATACGCCCCCGACAGCGCCGTGATGCGTCCGCCCGGACCGAAGAACATGATCGTATTGGCGAGGCCCTTGTTGGTCTGACGCCGTGCCCACTCGGCCCGGTCAATCCGTTCGAGTGACGCATTGAAGCCGACCGCATTCAGCATCGGCTGCAGCGCCTCCGCCAGCGCGGTCTCCTCGGGGTAGTTGTTCCAGTACACGAGCTTGACAGCAGGACGCTTGGCCGGCCCAAAGCCCGCTTCGGCGAGCAGCTGTCGCGCCCGCGCCGGATCGTAAGGATAGGGCGCGCCGCAGGCCTTGGCGTATCGCGGATTGTTCATGGAAATCTCGGTGGACGGCGGCCAGGTGCAGCCCCACGGAGTCACGCCGATGCCCTTCCAGATCGTCTCGCCGATCAGCTTGTGATCGATGGCGTAGGCCGCCGCCTTGCGCAGCCGCTCATCCCGAAAGAGATTGTTCTCGAGATTGGTCTGAAAGATATAGAGCCCGATCATGTTGTTGGCGGGCTTGTCGATGACTTGCGCGCCGATCGCCTTCACCTGCTGGATCAGGTCGCGGTTGCCGGCGACGATGTCGAGCGCGCCGGTCCGAAACTGCGCCAAGCGCGTCCCGGTTTCCTGAATGTTGCGGATCTCGACGCGTTCGTACACCGGACAACCGAGCAGCGGGTCCTTGCGCGCGGCTTCGAGCGTGATGAACTGCTGAGCCTGCCGCGCCACGACTTTGTAGGGCCCGGCGGACAACGGATTGGCGCGGAATTTTTCGACCGCCTCCTGCGACATGTCGCCGTTGGAGTGATGGGCCGCGGACGTCACGTACAGCGGGAACACCAGCGGCGAAAACTCCTGCGGGAACGTGACGGCGCCTTTCGCAAAGTCGATGCGCAAGTTGTGGTCGTCGACGACCTCGATGTTGAGTCCAATTCCGCGGAGCGCGCCGGCGACCTGGTCATCCGCGAATTTGGTCGTGTAGAGCCTGATCGAAAAGGCCACGTCCTTTGCGGTAATGGCCGCACCGTTGTTGAAGGTCAGCCCCTGCCGGACCTTGATCTTGATCCCGCGCAGACCGGGCAGGAACTCCCAGGATTCCGCCACCCCATAAGCCGGATCGACGTTTTCCTCCCAGGGGTCCACGCCGAAGAGCGGCACCTGGTGCAGCCAGGTGTAGGTGGTGGAGCTGAACCGCGTTTCGACCGGATGCGGCGAGAATTCCTCGGGGAACACACCCGCAATTCGCAGCACCGGTTTACGCGCCGGACAGCTGGCAAGCGATGGATCGCCGCCTGCGCCCGGCGCTTGCGCCAAAGCGACCGGCTCCGATGCCAGGCCGAGGGCCATGACGGCGAGCATAACGGTGGCAAGCAACGCACGCGGTCTCGCGCTCATGACGTTCTCCAAACCACCAGCGATGCTGCGATCGGGATCATGCTCTAGAGTTGACGCAGTTTCGGGTCCAGGTGATCGCGCAGCCAGTCTCCCAACAGGTTGAACGACAGGACCACGGCCGCGATTGCGAGCCCCGGAAACAGCGAGATCCACCACGCGGTCTCGATATAGGTCCGGCCGCCGGCCACCATCTGGCCCCATGTCGGGGTCGGCGGCGGCACGCCGGCGCCAAGGAAGCTCAGCGTCGCTTCGACAATGATGACGAAGCCGAGCTGCAGCGTCAGCAATACCACCACACTGTTGAGCACGTTCGGCAGGATGTGGACGAGCATGATCCGGATGTTCGATGCGCCCGCGATGCGGGAGAGCTTGACGAAATCGCGTTCCCGGACGCTCAGGACCTCGCTCCGGATCAGCCTTGCAAAGCGGGCCCAGAGAATCAGCGATGTCGCGATGACGACGGTATGAACACCGGGCCCGATGACCGCGACCAGGAGCAACGCTGCCAAGACCAGAGGAAACGACATCATGCCATCGGCCGTCCGCATCACAAAGGCATCAAAGCGGCCGCCGAAATAACCCGAGGTGAGGCCGATCAGGGAGCCCATGACCGATCCGAACGCGAGCGCGGCGATGGCCACGATGAACGACGCCTGCGCTCCGACAATGATCCGGCTGAGCACGTCGCGGCCAAGGTTGTCGGTGCCGAGAAGATAGTGGATGTTTCCGCCTTCGAGCCAGGCCGGCGGCAGGAAACGCAGCCGAAGGCTCTGTTCGTTGAACGGTCGCGGCGCCAGCCACTCGCCAAAGATCGAGATGAAAACGAACAGAGCGACGATCAGGAGCGGAAGCAGCGGCAGCCGACGCAGAGTCTGCCACGCCAGCCATTGCGGCACGAGCACGCGCCGCGAGACCTGTGGGACAATCGCCGGTTCCTGCATCTCAATCGCCAACGTTCCCTCTCCCTCGGATGCTACGGATTGCTGGCCGCGAGCCGGATGCGGGGGTCCACGACGGCGTAAAGCAGGTCGACGAACAGATTTGCCGTCAGCACCGACACGGCGACAAGGCCGACGATCGCCTGGATCACGGGGAAGTCGCGGGTCCCGATCGAATCCACGAACATGGCGCCGATGCCGGGCCAGTCGAATACCACCTCAACGACCACGGAGCCCGAGACGGCCGTTCCGATCCAGATGGCCATGAAGGTCATGATCGGCAGCATGGCGTTGCGAAACACGTGAACCCATACGACCTCGGTCTCCGAGACACCCTTGGCCCGCGCGAGCTTCACGAATTCCGCATCGAGCGTCTCCAGCATCGAAGAGCGCAGCAGGCGGATCAGCGAGGCGATCAGCAGCAGCGATGTCGTGATCGTCGGCAGTACATAGTGCTTCCACGACTCGATGCCGCCAGTACCGATTCCCCCGGCAGGCAGCCAGCCGAGCTTCACCGAAAAGATCGCCATCAGCACCAGCCCGACCCAGAAGCTGGGCGCCGCCTGGCTGAGCGCCGCCACCAGCCGCACCAGATGATCGACCAATTTCCCGCGATGGGTCGCAGCGTACACCCCGAGGGGGAAGGCGGTGACAAGAATGAGGAGGAGCGAGGCGAAGTGCAGCTTGAGGCTGGCGACGATCCTGCCGCCGATCAGGTTGAGGACGGGTTCGCGATAGACGATTGACCGCCCAAAGTTGAGCGTTGCCATGTCCCGCGCGAAGATCGCGAACTGCTCGACATAGCTGCGATCCGTGCCGATACGCTCGCGCGCCATCTGGATCTGTTCGGGCGTGGCGTCGGCCGGCAGGATCAGCAAGGCGGGATCGCCCGCTGCGCGCGTCGCAACGAAAAGTATGATCATGAAGAGGACCAGGGTGACGAGCGCCTGCAGCACGCGACTGCCAATGTACTTGATGGCAACCTCCCCGGCCGTTGAGGTCCTCTGGAAGCGCTACACCAACGCTCCTGCGCCCCCAAGGCGCTGTGCGCACTCGGGGCGGCGCCATCAGCGTAGCCAACCGTAAAACGTTGTCAACGAAAGCAGCGCTGCGCCGGCGGCGGATTGACGCGGCCGTATGGCCAGCCGGCATTGCGTGCCGACAGGACGGCTGCAACCGCAGCGGAATGCTACACGCGCAGGTCACACCGGCCGGCGTTGGTCGGATGGCTTTGCGTATGATCGATCTGCGATCGGCCAAGCTTGACGTTGACGCGCCGAACACTAGTCTCAGTCGACGTAAAGCGCAGGTGCGCACGGCAAAGACCGTGGCAGTCGGCCGGCTGCACAATGCACCAGACCTGGGAGGCCGGGCGTGGCCCTGCTCGAAGTCACCGACCTCAGCACGCATCTGAAAAGTCGTCGTGGCGTCAACCGGGCCGTCAACGGCGTCAGCTTCAGGCTGGACACCGGGAAAAGCCTCGGCATCGTCGGCGAGTCAGGCAGCGGCAAATCGATGACCGCGCTGTCCATTCTGCGGCTGGTGCCGCAGCCCTACGCCAGGATTGTCGGTGGCTCGATCCGCTTCGACGGCGAGAACCTGCTCGAGAAATCAGAGCGCGCGATGCGACGGATTCGCGGCGGCAGCATCGCGATCATTCTGCAGGACCCGATCGCCAGCCTCAATCCGGTATTCAGCATCGGCTACCAGATCGGTGAATTGGTCCGAATTCATCAGCGCCTGTCCGGCGAAGCGCAACTCGCCAAAGTAATCGAGAGCCTGCGGCGCGTTCGGGTTCCGACTCCCGAGGTTCGCGTGCGGGACTATCCGCATGAGTTCAGCGGCGGCATGCGCCAGCGTGTGGTGGGGGCGATCGCAATTGCGTGCCACCCCAAGCTGCTGATCGCCGACGAAGCGACGACGGCGCTCGACACGACGATCCAGGCCCAATACCTGGACCTGCTGCGCAGCCTGCAGCGGGAGCTCAATCTCGCACTGCTCTTCATCACGCATGATTTCGGGATCGTTGCCCGGATGTGCGACGACGTCGCGGTGATGTACGCGGGCCGGATCGTCGAGTACGCCGCGGTGCGCGAGATCTTCAATCGGCCGGCGCATCCATACACGATGGCGCTGCTGGAGGCCGTTCCGAAAGTCGACGCTCGTGTCGATCGTCTGCATGCGATCCCCGGTCAGCCATCGAGCGGCTATATCGAACAGCCGGGTTGTCCGTTTGCGCCGCGCTGCACCTTCGCCATCCAGCAGTGCCATGTCGCAAAGCCGCCGCTCACGACAGTCAAGCCCGGACACACCGCCGAGTGCTGGCGTGCGCAAGAGGTGTACGCGGGCGGCATCGGGCTGCGGGCCGGCGCCGATGCTTCGGCAAGGGTCGGGGCATGACCACCACAGCGGCCACCGCACCGACCTTCGCTTCCAATGCTCCGCCCATGCTACGGGTCGATGACCTGCACGTCTTCTTCACCGTGCGGCGCGGCCCCTTGCTGCGGCGCGAGACCTTGACCTTGAAAGCGGTGGACGGCGTGTCGTTCGATGTAAAAGAGGGAGAGACGTTCAGCATTGTTGGCGAATCCGGGTGCGGTAAGACCACCACGGCCCGCGCCATCCTCAAGGTGGAGGCACCAACCAGCGGCAGCATCCTTTGGCAAGGGCAGAGCCTGGCGGATATCGACGAGCAGGAGACGCGCGCCTATCGCTCCGCGGTGCAGGCCGTCTTCCAGGACCCCTACAGCTCCATGAATCCGCGCCTGCGCGTCGGTAATTTCATCACCGAACCGCTGCTCCTGAATTCGAGCATCGGTCGCAAGGAACGGCGCGAGCGGGCGCAGGCCGCACTCCAGCAGGTCGGCCTTCGGCCCGAGGACGTCGACAACTTTCCGCATGAATTCAGCGGCGGCCAGCGCCAGCGTGTGGCGATCGCCCGCGCGATCGCGTCGGCTCCGCGCCTGATCGTGCTCGACGAGCCGGTCTCCTCGCTCGACGTCTCGATCCGCGCCCAGATCATGAACCTGCTCAAGTCACTGCAGGAAATCCAAGGCTTCAGCTACCTGTTCATTGCCCATCACCTCGGCACCGTGCGCTATATGAGCCAGATGGTCGGTGTCATGTATCTCGGCCGCCTGATGGAGCTGTCGGAATCCGAGGAGCTGTTCGACAACCCACTGCATCCGTACACGCAGGCTTTGATTACCGCCGCCTTGCCGGACCACCCCGATGTTGAGCGCAAGGAGGTCATGCTGCACAACGATGTCGCTGCCGCAACCGATATCCCAAGCGGATGCCGGTTGCATACGCGATGTCCGTTCGCCAAGCCGGTATGCGCGGAAGTCGAACCGGAATGGAAACAGGTCGGGCCCGACCATTGGACCGCCTGTCATCTCTACTGATCCCAGACACTCGTATTCGAACCCCACCGGCAAGGAGCGCCAGCGATGATCCCCGTGTTGTCCCGCGATGGCTGCCTCGAGGCGTTCAGGAAAATGCTGCTGATCCGACGCTTCGAGGAGGCCTGCATCGGAGCCGCGCACAAGGGCCAGGTGCCCGGCCACTTTCACGTCTATATCGGCCAGGAGGCGACTGGCGTCGGCGTCATGTCGGTGCTGGACAAGGGCGACTTCGTCCACAGCACCCACCGCAATCATGGTCACCTGCTGGCGCGCGGGGCGGATCCGAAGAAGGCGTTCGCCGAGATTCTCGGCAAGGCCACGGGCTATGCAGGGGGCAAGGCCGGCACGTTGCATGGGTGTGCGCCCGAACTCAATTTTCCGCTGAGCTCAGGCATCGTCGCCGGCATCCTGCCGATCTCCACCGGCACGGCCTATGCGCTCAAGCACCGGCGCCAGCCCAACGTCAGCGCGGTTTTTTTCGGCGAGGGCGCGATGGAGGAAGGCGCCGCCTACGAGGCCCTGAACCTCGCCGCACTGTGGAAGCTGCCCGTGCTGTTCATCTGCGAGAACAACACGGCCGAAGTCGAGCGCACGCCGGGCCAGGCCGGGTATCACGCGCCGAATTTGTCCATCGTCGAGCTGACCGATCTCGCCAAGTCGATGAACCTTGCCACCACGATCGTCGACGGATCGGATCTCGGCGCCGTCTGGAATGCGGCCAAGGCGGCGCGGGCCCGCGCGGTCAGCGGTGATGGCGCGACGTTCATGGAGGTTCGCACCGAGACCTGGCCCGGTGGCCAATGGCCAACACTGGTCACCGGCCGTACCGACATCAAGCATGCCTGGACAGGCGAGATCCCCGACAAATACGCCCACCTCTCCGCATGGTTCGAGCGCAATGACCCGGTGCTGAGGGTCGCTCGCGAGATGCTCGCCGTCGGCATGGCCAGCGAGCAGGACCTTGGCACGATCGATGCCGCCGTCCAGAACGAGATCGATCAGGCCGTCAAGTTCGCCAACGAGAGTCCCTTCCCTCCCTCGCAATCGGCGCTGACCCACGTCTGGCCACAGTAACACCCCTCAATCTGATCAGGATGAGCACGGTCATGACCGAAACCACGTTCGGCGAAGCGAAGATCAAGGCAGTCGGCGACCTGATGCGCGAAGACGAGCGCGTCATCATCATTGGCGGGGCGGGCTTCGGCGGGTTGCTTCACGCCAAACAGGTCAAGCCGCTGCACGACGAGTTTGGACCGCGCATCCTGCGCACGCCGATCGCCGAGCTCGGCTTTTGCGGAATGGGCATCGGCGCGGCGATGGCGGGTCTCTACCCGATCGTCACCATCGGCACCGGCAGCTTTGCATTTGAAGCCTGGCCGCAGATTGTCAACGAGGCGCCCAATATCACCTATATGAGCGGCGGCCAGGTCAAAGTCCCGATCATGTTCCATGCGCTCGTCGGCATCCGCATATCCGGCGCCGCGCAACACTCCGCGCGTCCGCAGGCCATGCTCATGCAGGCGGCCGGATTGCAGGTCATCGCGCCTGCCCGCGCTGCGGACGTGAAGGGACTGCTGTCGGCCGCCAGGAACAGCGAGCGGCCGACCTTCTGGATCGATCATCCGCTGCTGTTTGAGGAAAAGCAGCCGGCCGATGGCGGCAAGCCGCTGCCTCTGGGCAAGGCCGCGGTCGTGCGCAAAGGCGGCGACGTCACCCTCGTCGGCTATTCGATCGATCTGGTGCGCTGCCTGGAGGCGGCAACGCAACTCGCGACCGAGGGCATCGATGCCGAGGTCATCGACCTCAGGACGCTCACGCCGCTCGATGCCGACACGATCTGCGAGTTGGTCGGCAAGACCGGGCGGCTGGTGGTCGCGGACGAATGCTATCCGGCCGCGAGCGTCGCATCGGAGGTGGCAAGCATCTTCACCGACAAGGGCTTCGGCCTGCTCAAGAAGCCGGCGAAGCGGCTCAACTTCCCGGCCGTGCCGGTGCCACTCAGCCCGCCGCTCGAGCAACATCTGCTTCCAGGGGTCGACAAGATCGTTGCCGCGGCCAAGGAGCTGGCCCGGTAGTCGACTGCAAGATCACTCTGCGATCAGAAACAACGGCGAAGGGACAGACCGACATGCAGCTTGCACCTCTGGCGACAACCAGCATCGGGAGCTTCCCGCGACCCCGATGGCTGGCGAAGACAAATGTCACCCGTGCCGCTTTTGTCGTGCCGCCTGAGAACATGCAGGAGGCGTGCGACGACGCGACAATCCTCGTGCTGCGACACCAGGAAAATCTCGGCCTCGATGTGGTGACCGACGGCGAGCAGCGCCGGGAAGGGTTCATCTTCCACATCGCGGGGCAATGGAACGGGGTCGATACTCAAAATCTCGCGTTGAAAGAGCGATACCGCAATCGCGTCATGAATCAGATGGTGCCGCGCATTGTGGGAAAGGTCACGCGCCGATCGCCGGCCGCCGTCGAAGACACGCGGTTCGCAAAATCCCACACCGACCGCCCGTTGAAGATGCAGGTTCCGGGCCCGATGACCGTGATCGACAGCACGCTGAACGAATTCTATGGCGATGAAGCGGAGCTGGCCTTCGACATCGCAGTCGCCCTCAATCAGGAGCTGTTGGAAATCCAGGCCGCCGGCTGCGACGTGATCCAGATCGATGAGCCCGCCATGACGCGCTACCATGACAAGCTGCGCGATTACGGCGCGAAAGCCCTCGACCGCTGCCTGCAGGGCATAACGGTGCCGACGCTGGTGCATCTCTGCTACGGCTATCCTGGCCTCGGCCGGCCGCCCCAGCATGAATACAAATATTCCGGCATCCTGCCGGAACTGATGAAGACCCGCATCAGCGGATTCACCGTGGAGTTCGGCCGCAGTCAGTTCGATCCCGAGGTGCTCAAGGCGTGTGGCGACCGGATCGTGATGTTTGGCTGCATCGATCCGGGCGATAGCCCGGCGCCGTCCGTGGACTCAGTGAAGCGCCGTGTTGCCGGCGTACTCGAGCATCTGTCACCCGATCAGGTCTGGCTGGCGCCCGATTGCGGCCTCATGACGATCAGCAGAGAGCTCGCGACCCAAAAGCTGAAAGTCATGGTCGAAGCGGCAAAGAGCCTGCGCAAGCAGGTCTGAGAGAATTGTTGGCCAAGCCGCGGGTGGCCGCGGTCGGGCCCAGCAACGTGGAGTGCACGATGTCGAAGCGGGAATTGAGTGTCCATGCAATGCTGCATTCGACCAGCCTGACGATCGCGATCCTGGTCGCCGCTGTTTGCGCAGGCGCGACGTCGGTGGCAGCACAACCGTCGACATCACTCGGCAGCTGCCCGGCGCGGCAGCCGGTGCTGCGTATCGCGATGGTGTCCGGGGGCGAATCCTACTCGTCCCATCCAGCGGAGACCCGCTTCAGCTCGACCACCTTTACCCGGCTTCACCAAATGCCGTTGATCGGCGCCAGTCCGAAGGAGGACCGCATCGATGCCGCCTATGGCATCGCGGAGTCACTGGTCGTTCCTGCCGGGCGCCAAGGGAATGATCGTCAAGCTCCGCGATGGACTGACGTTCAATGACGGCACGCCGATCACTGCGGAGGACGTCGCTTTTTCGCTCGAGCTTGCCAAGAGCAAATTCGCCGACCCGCAGATTTCCGGCACGCTCGCCGGCATCGGTGTCACCGCCAAGGCGATCGACAACAAGACGGTTCAGTTCGATTTCGCCAACGGCTCCCCAACGTTCGACGTTGAAATATCGGCGGCCGTCTTCCCGTTCTACGTGACATCCAAGGCCTATCATTCGAACGGCGAAATCTCACAAGAGGCGTTCGACCGCTTCCGCGCCAAGCCGCTGGCGGCTGGTCCCTACCGTGTCGTCAGCCGGCAGGCCAAAGAGTTCATCACCTTGGTGGCAGACCGCCGGGATCCGTTGCTCGGTTGCCCCCTCTATGACCGCATCGAAATCCGGGAGGTGCTGGAGACCGGTACCCGGATGAACCAGTTCCGCACCGGGCAATTCGACATCATCTCCGGCAGCCGCGATCTGCTCGACCAGGCCAAGGCGGTCGGAGCCAGTGTCTACTACAAGCCTGACGGGAACATGGTCGGCTTTTATTTCTTTCAGACCGACCGCACCGACAATGTGTTCCATGATGTCAGGCTGCGCCAGGCTGCGGCTTATGCCATCGATCACAAGCTCATCGCCGAGGCGATCTGGAACGGCGTTGGCCTCAAGCCGTGGGGCTGCTCCTGGCCGCCGTCGACCGAGATCTCGACCAAAAATCCAAGGTTCGTGAAGGCGTGCGGAACGCCCTATCCCTATGATCCGGCGAAGGCGCGCGAGCTTCTGGCTGCCGCCGGCTATTCCGCAAACAAGAAACCGGCGATCCGGCTGGAATATAACGTATCGTACCCCGAAGAGGGCGCGTTCGCCGAGGCCGCGCAACAGATGATGAACGCTGTTGGCTTCAACGCCGCCGTCGCGCGCGTCACGATCACGGAGCGCAACCGCCGACGCGCCGCAGGAGAGCACGTCAACTCCATCCTGTTCTTTGGTTCGGGTGGACGTTTTACGTCGCTCGCGGGATCATATTCCGTCTATGGGCCCGATCAGAACTGGGGCCCCAAACACGATCCCGATGTCGTCCGCGCCCTGAAACGGGCTTCGGCCGCGGATACGGTGGACGAGTACATCGAGGCCACGGCTGATCTTGCCGAGCTCGTGCACGGACGTGCGTATGGTCCGGGCTTCTTCTCCGCCGGCTCGGTTTGGTTCGTCCGCAAAGGCATTCCCGACTGGGGTCTTGAACTGAGCCAGGGCCGCGGTCCCTTGAACCTGGCGGCGCTGGCGACCCGACGCTAGGGCGCGAACGCGAGTCGCGGTCGGAGGGCGCGTCGGACTCAGCCGCCGCGCTACCTGATCACCTTGGCGCCCGCGGCCCTGAGAATGTCGCGCAGCGTGCCTTCAAAGCTGATCAGGAACGGCTTGAGCTGCGCCGAGCGGATGTACTCGTCGTCGAGCTCGCTGTCCGTGACGAACTTCTTCCACGCCGGCGTCTGACTCGCCTTGAAGAACAGGTCCTCGTAATAGGCGACCGCATCGGCCGACATGCCGGGGGCGCCGACAACGCCGCGCATCTGCGGCACATTGGGGATGTCGAAGCCCGCCTCCTTGATGGTCGGAATGTTGGGGAATCCCGGCAGGCGGCGTTCGCTCACCTGCGCGATCGCCCGGAACTTGCCGGCGCGAATCTGCTCGCCGGCTTCGCTCGGGTCGACAATCATCATCTCGACATGGCCGCCGAGCAGTGCGGCGAGGCGCTCACCGCCCGACGGGAACGAGATGAATTGCCAGCGCGCGCCGGTCGCCTGCATCAGGAGCTGCCGCACAGTGTTTTCGCGCGAGGTGATCGATCCGCCCGACCAGCGCAGCTTGCCCGGGTTGGCTTTCGCCGCCTCGATGAATTGCCCCAGCGTCTTGAACGGTGAATCCGCCAGCACCACCACCAGCGCCGGCTCGACCACGAGCCGCGCGATCGGGCTCATATCGTGCAGCCGGTTGACCGCCGCCTGCTGCACCAGCGGATCGAGCAGCCAGATATTGGTGAAGCATGCGATCACATGCGGATCGCCCTTCTTGCTGACGACGTAGCTCGCCGCCGAAGTCGAGCCGCCGCCAGGCCTGTTCACGACCTGGACGCGAACCGGCGCCAGCTTCTCCTGGTCGATGATGGTCGTGAGCTGCCGCGCGAACACGTCGTTGCCGGAGCCGGGGCCGCCATGAACGACGAACTCCACTTGCTTGGTCGGCTTGAACTGCGCCTGCGCCGGCCAGGCGCCGGCGACGATCAGCGCCATTGCCGCGAGGCAGGGAATCAAACGTCTGCTCATGCTGTCCTCCGAACGTTCAGCCGAACCTTAATGGCTTCCTCCTCCGCTTATGCCCGCTTGCGCGGGGACGAGCGGAAGAGGAACCGCGTCCGTTCGACGAATACCACTCAATCTTGTCATTCGACTTCGGCGATCGCCTGCATGCGCGCCTTGTTGAACCGTCCGAGCAGCGGCAGCAGCAGGATCACGATCGCGAGGATCAGCATGGTGGCCGATATCCAGCCCCGCACCAAGATGCTGAGGTCGCCCTGCGACATCGTGAGCGACTGGCGTAACGCCCGTTCCATGGCGTCGCCCAGCACGAATCCGAGGATCAAGGGCGGCGTGGGATACTTGAGCTTCACCATGATGTAGCCGAGCAATCCGAACCCGACCAGAAGCCCGGTGTCGAACAGCCGGCCGGACACGCCGTAGGCGCCGATCAGCGAGATGCCGAGGATCATCGGAAACAGGATGTGGACCGGCAGGCGCAGGATCTGCGCGAACACCGGGACCATCGGCAGGTTGAGGATCAGCAGCACGACGTTGCCGATATACATGCTGGCGACCAGGCCCCAGAACACGTCGGGGGATTCCGTCATCAGCAGCGGGCCTGGCCGCACGCCCCACAGCACCAGCGCGGACAGCATGATCGCGGTGCTGCCGCCGCCGGGGATGCCGAGCGTGAGCAGCGGCACCAGCGCGCCGCCGCTGTCGGCATTGTTGGCGCCTTCCGGCGCGGCCACGCCTTCCGGCGCGCCCTGCCCGAACTTCTCCGGATGCCTGGAGACTGCCTTCTCGATTCCATAGGCGATGAACGAAGAGATCGACGCGCCGGCGCCCGGCAAGACGCCGATGATGAACCCCGTGATCGAGCCGTTGACGAATGCGAAGCGGCAGGCTTTCAGCTCCTCCCAGCTCGGCAGGAGATTGCGGATGCCCTTCGGCACCGGCAGCATCTTCGCCTTGTCGCCGGCCTCGATGCTGGCGAGCACCTCGGCGATGGCGAAGACACCGATCGCGACCACGACAAAGTCCATCCCGCCGAGCAGTTCGGACTGGCCGAAGATGAACCGCGACTGTGCCGTGAACAGGTCGGTGCCGATCGAGGTCAGCCACAGTCCGAGAAACAGCGACAGCATTCCTTTGATCAAGGAGGGTCCCGACAGCAGCACCACCAGCGCGAGGCCGAGGCACATCAGCGCGAAATATTCAGGCGATGAGAACTGCAACGCGAACATCGCGACCGGCGGCGCCAGCACCGTGAGCGCGACGATACCGAACGTGCCGGCGACGAACGACGCGATCGCGGCGATGCCGAGCGCCGGGCCGGCGCGGCCGTTGCGCGCCATGGCATAGCCGTCGATGCAGGTCACCACCGAAGACGATTCGCCCGGAATGTTGAGCAGGATCGAAGTGGTGGAGCCGCCGTATTTGGCGCCGTAATAGATGCCCGCGAGCATGATGATGCCGCCGGCAGGATCCATCTTGAAGGTCAGCGGCAGCAGCAACGCGATCGTCGCCGCCGGCCCGAGTTCCGGCAGGATGCCGACCACGGTGCCGAGGAAGCAGCCGACAAAGCACCAGAACAGGTTCGCCGGCTGGAGCGCGACTGAAAATCCGTGCAGCAGACCGCTCAGCACATCCATGTCAGAACCCGAACACGCCGGTGGGAAGCGGGACGCTCAAGGCGAGCGGAAACACGACATAGAAGCCGGCGGCCGCGCAGACCGCGACCACCGCGGCCATGATCGGCGGCCGCCGGAACACGAACGCCATGATGAAGAAGGTGAGAATGGCGAAGGAGAGCAGGAATCCGAGCCAGCCCATCAGCGCGGCGCAAATCGCGAACGCGGCCCAGGTGATCAGCGCGCGTGCGACCCCCGGCCAGTCGGGCTTGTCGACCGTTGGCTGCTGCTTGGCGATCGCGATCACGATCAACCCCAGCGACAGCACGACCATCGCGACGCCGTACCAGATCGGAAAGAACGCCGGGCCGGGACCGTCCTCGTTGTAGTACGCCCAGTTGCGCGCCTCCATGAAGATGTAGACGCCGAGCGCCGCCAGAACGGCGCCCGACACCACGTCTCCATTCCGCAGGATGTCCTTGTGCACGCGTTCCCCTTCCCCCGGGCCGCGATGGAAACGGCCGCCCCTCCGGTTCCTCGCGGTCTTTCGAAGCCAATTTACGCGGTCGCGCCGGACCTGTCCCGCCAATTCCTCGGCTCGCGGTGCGGGCATAGGGTGCGTTAATGCCGCGACCGGTCCGCATGCGCGGCGCGCCGCGCCTAGGCTGGGGCCATCGTGTAGATTTGCTACAATGACGGGGGGCCGACCTCCAGGCGCCGATAATGGGCTGGCGTATCCGTCAGCGCAGGCCAGTGGGTTGCCATGACACGACGATGCTGAGAGAGCAAGGAGCCAGCCGGCTGCCGCGTCGTCGATTGCTCGCGCTTGCGGCGGCAGTCTTTGCGCTGCCGGCACCGTCGGTCATGGCGCAGGCGCGACGCTACCCCACGCGACCCGTGCGCCTCATCGTCGGCTACGCGCCCGGCGGCGCGACCGACATCACCGCGCGGCTGATCGCCCAGCGACTGTCGGAACGGCTGGGCCAGCAGTTCATCGTTGAAAACCGGCCCGGCGCGACCACGAACATCGCGACGGAGCAAGTCGTGCGCGCCGCTGCCGACGGCCACACGCTGCTGATGGCGACGGCGGCAAACGCGATCAATGCGACGTTTTACGACAAGTTGAGCTTCGACTTCGTCCGCGACATGACGCCGGTGGCCGGGGTCATCCGCATGCAGAACGTGCTGGAGGTGCATCCCGACGTGCCGGCCCGGACCGTCGCGGAGCTGATCGACTATGCGAAGGCCAACCCTGACCGGCTGATCGTGGGATCGGCGGGCAACGGAAGCCCCGGACACGTGTCCGCCGAGCTGTTCAAGATGATGACGGGCATCAGGATGCTGCACGTTCCCTATCGCGGCATCGCGCCGGCGCTGGCCGACTTGCTCGGCGGACGCATCCACATCCTGTTCGACAACATGGCGACCGCCATCGAGCCGATCCAAAGCGGCAGGGTCCGCGCGCTGGCGGTCACCACGACGCTCCGGTCGCCGCTTCTGCCCGATCTGCCGACGATCGCGGAATCCGTTCCCGGCTACGAAGCGAGCTCCTGGTACGGAGTGACCGCGCCCAAGGGGACTCCGTCCGAAATCGTCGATGGTCTCAACGCCGCGATCAACGGCGCGCTTGCGGACAATTCCATCATTGCGCGATTTGCCGCCCTGGGCGGCGTGCCTCTGACCGGCTCGGCGGCCGACTTCGGCAGACTCATCGCCGACGAGGCTGAGAAATGGAGCAAGGTCGTCCGCTTCGCCGGCGCCAAGCCCGACTGACGCCGCCCTAGGCGGTTTCACGCTGGGGAATATTCACAAGCTCCATCAGCGCGTCACGCACGATGCACAGGGCAAGATCGTCAGGCTTGTTCCGGTGCTGAATGAGCGCAAGCGTCCGCGGGAGCCGCGGATTCAGCGGCCTGACCACGATATCGTCGCTGGCCTGCGCGACCGCCATCGCCGGCACGATGGACATCCCCATACCGGCGGACACGACAACCTTCACCGCTTCGATCGCGCTGACGACCATCGACGACTGTGGCGCCAGCGCGCGCGCGGATAGCCATTCTCGGATCAACGCGGTGACGGCGCCGAATTCAAGCACCAGGAACTGCGCCGCGGCGTATTCCGGCGTGATCTCGTCGGGAATGTCCCGGGCCCTTGCGGGCAGGATCGCCACCATGTCCTCGACGCGCAACGGCGTGATCACAAGGCGGCTATCCGTGACCGGCAACGTGACGAGGCCGAGGTCCATCTCGTTCCGCGCCACGCCTTCCACCATGGCTTCCGTCGGGGCGTTGCTGATGAACAGGTCGATGCCGGGATGGTCGGTGCGCAGCCTCTTGAGCACGGGAGGCAGCAAATACATCAACGCGGTGAGCGCCGCGCCGATGTGTACGCGGCCGATCCAGCCCTCGCGGAAGCGACGCATGGCGGCCGTGATCGCGTCGGCCTCCTCGGAAATGCGGCGCGCGTGCTCGATCACCTCGCGGCCGGCCGCCGTCGCGTAGGCCTTCTTGCCGAGGCGCTCCACCAGCCGCACGCCGCACCGCTGCTCGAGCTCGCGGATCTGCACGCTCACCGCCGATTGCGACAGGTTCAGCCGGCGCGCCGCGCCGGTGAAGCTTGCGAGCTCCACCACGGTTTCCAGGGCTCGCAACTGATCGAGATTGAGGCTGCGCATTCAATCGTATTTAATCATTGTTTCTATACGAATAATGAATTTGATTTATCGAATGTCAAGTGGCACATGGCGGCCATCACTCGCCCCACGGCCTTCACCGCCGAGCGCGACCGCACCAGCCAAAGGAGAATGACAATGGCTCAAGCCGCACTTGCCCCCAGCCCCGCCTCGACCGCGCAGCCCGACCTCGCAGCGGTCAAGTCGCGCCAGCAGACCGCCTGGTCGTCGGGCGACTATGCCGTGGTCGGCACCACGCTGCAGATCGTGGGCGAGCAGCTTTGCGAAGCGCTCGACCTGCGCGCAGGCCAGACCGTGCTCGACGTCGCCGCGGGCAACGGCAATGTCACGCTTGCCGCCGCGCGCCGCTGGTGCGAGGTGACCTCGACCGACTACGTGCCGACCCTGCTCGAACGCGGCCGCGCGCGCGCCGAGGCGGAGGGGTTGAACGTCGCGTTCAAGCAGGCTGACGCCGAAGCCCTGCCGTTCGCCGACCGATCATTCGACGCCGTGGTGTCGACGTTCGGCGTCATGTTCACGCCGGATCAGGACCAGGCCGCGGCGGAGCTGATCCGGGTTTGCAAGTCGGGCGGCATGATCGGCCTTGCGAACTGGACACCGGAAGGTTTCATCGGCCAGCTGTTCAAGACCATCGGCAAGCATGTGCCGCCGCCCGGTATCCGATCGCCGGCGCTCTGGGGCACGCGCGCCCGCATCGCCGAGATGTTCGGCGCCGATGCGTCCTCAATCCGGATTGAGACGCGGAATTTCAACTTCCGCTATCGCTCGCCGCAGCATTGGCTCGATGTGTTCAAGACCTATTACGGGCCGGCGCTTAAGACCTTCGCGGCGCTGTCCGCGCAGGCCCAATCGACACTTGCCGATGATCTCCTGGCGCTGGCCGCGCGGTTCAACCGTGCGACCGACACCACCATGGTGGCGCCGGGCGAATATCTCGAAGTCGTCATCACGAAGCGCTGAGCATGGGGACGGCGCTATCACCGCAAAGGGGGGCACCCTGAGCAGGATGTCTGACCATGACCAGAAGACTGATCGATGGCGCTGTTCCATCATCCCATGACTTACACATATGGGCCCGACGCAGCCGCGCGCTGATGATCGGCGCAAGCCTCTACAGGCTGACGCGGTTCGTGATCGCGCGGCTGCGCAACGTCGCCGCTGCGCGCATGAGCGAGCTGCGGCAACGCCGGGCGATCCGCCAGCTGCACGAGCTCGACGACCGCATGCTCGCCGACATCGGCCTGGGACGCAGCGCGATAGAATCCGTGGTCCGCAACGCCAAGGCGGCGCGGATTGCAACCGGCGCAGCGGCAAGGCTCAACGCGGCCAGAGCACGCGTGCAAAGTCGATAAGCGCCCGGCTGATCGCCTCCGGCTGCTCGGCGATGGCGGCGTGGCTGGCGTTGTCGATCACCACCACGCTCACCCGCTCGCCGAGCGCGCGCTTGAACTCATGCGCGTCCTCGACATGCGCCAGCGGATCGTGCCCCGGCTGCAGGTAGAGGATCGGCGCAGAGCCGCCGGCATAGTCCTCCTGCCGCGCGGTGCGATCGCCGGCGCTGCGCTGCGCCGCCAGCACCTCCGGATGCCAGCCCGTGAGCCACGGGCGCGGATTGTTGCCGGGCGCGAAGAACGCGAACCGCAGCGCCTTGAGACGCTCGTCGTCCGGCAACGCCGGATTAGCGCTGGTCCTGATCGCTTCGCGGATCGGCGGCGTCGACGGCGCGTGGCCGACATTGGCGGCGATCAGGCAGACGCCGCGCACCAGATCGGGCCGATCGGTCGCGAGCATGCGGGCGACGCGGTTGCCGAAGGCGTGACCGGCGACGAGCGCCGCACCGCCGCCGTCGCGTTCGATCACCGCGGCGATGTCGGCGGCGCAGTCGTGCAGGTCGGCATAAGGCGCCGGGCTGCGGCTGGCGCCGATCCCGCGCGGCTGCGGCCGCAGCACGCGATAGCCGGCGCCGGCGATCCGCTCCGCCACGACGTCAAAGTCGGACGCACCGCGGCCGAGCGACGGCAACAGGACGATCCGCGGGCCTGACCCTTGCGCCAGCATCTCGATGCTGATCGCGGTCCTGGCATCCCCGCGTTCGACGATGGTGCTGGTGACGGCGGGCGCGGCGCGCGCGCTCATGGACCGGGTTCGGGCGGCGCGCCCAAGGTCTGCTGAGGGCTCAAGTCCGGCTGCTCGCAGATGCCGTCGCAACAGTGGCCGATGCCCTGCCCGCCGCAATCGGGACAAGGGATCATCTCGTCCTTGCCGTCCGCGCGCGCACGGCCGCGGGCCCGCACGAAGCCCGGCCGTTCGGTCCATCGACAGGTGTCACAAAGCATGAGGTGCCCCGTTTGGGGGCACCTCACCTGATTCTGTCTAAGCTGGGAAGAGTCGGACATGCCTGCTGGCGGCGGCGTTCGGTCGGAGTCACGCCGCTTTTTGCATACCTTCGGCGGCACTTTCGATGATCGCGGCTACTGCCCCTGGCTGTGACACGTAGATCGCGTGACTACCGCTGACCTCGACAACCGTCGAGCCAGCGCGCTTGGACATGAAACGCTGCGCCTGCGGCGGGATCATCTTGTCTTCGGTCGCGACCAGGTACCAGCTCTGCTTGTTCTTCCATGCCGGTTCACTGATCGTGCCGCTGAGTGCGCCGACGCCCCACGGAACCTGGGAGTCGGCCATGAACGCTGCCTTTTCAGCGTCCACGTCAGCCGCAAAGGAGGCGCGGAACTTCGCCTTGTCGAGAAACAGATAGCCATTTTGCGGTGGCAGTATTGGTGGTACGGGCGCGCCCGGCGGCGGGTTTTCAATGAGCTTAGCGACTGACTCCCCTTTGTCTGGTGCAAAGGCCGCAATGTAGACGAGCTTCGCGACCTTGGGATCGTTGCCAGCTTCGGTGATTACGACACCACCGTAGGAATGTCCGACCAGCACCACGGGCCCTTTGGACTGCGCAATCACGAGTCGAGTCGCAGCCACGTCATCGGCCAGCGTCAGCGTCGGGTTCTGAACGATGGCGACGTCATAGCCATCCTTCTTCAGGAGTTTGTAAACGCCCTCCCAGCCGGCGCCGTCAACAAAGCCGCCGTGAACGAGAACAACTGTGGGCGCCGCGGAAGATTGAACTTCTGACATGACCGATCTCCTCTGGTTGACGCTCGCGAAGAGTACAGCGTGATCAAGACGCGAGCCAGCTTGGTCACGCGGACCGTTTCGATACTTGCTTCCCGGCGACCTAAACTCAAATATATTGATCTGACCAATTGATCAGTCAAAGTGATCGAGCCTATGGAGCTCCGCCATCTCCGCTACTTTCTCGCCGTGGCCGAAGAGGGCCATTTCAGCCGCGCGGCCAAGCGACTGCACATCGTCCAGCCCGCGCTGAGCATGCAGGTCCGCGCGCTGGGAGGCGGAACTCGGTACGGCGCTGTTCGAGCGTACGAGCCGGCGGGTCTTGCTCACCGAGGCAGGCGCCCTCTTCCGGGTGGAGGCGGAACGGACCATCCGGCAGGCGGCGCGGGCCAAGGATGTGGCGCAGCGCGCCGCGCGCGGCGAGGTCGGAACGGTGCGGATCGGCTTCGTAGGCAACGCCGCCTTCGCCGGAAAACTCGCCGCCGACGTCAGCTCGTTCAAGCTCGCCCATCCGGAGGTCGACCTCGAACTCACCGAGCTCTCCCCTCTGCGCCAGGTGGAAGCCGTCTTGTCCGGACGCTTGGATGTCGGCTACGCCTCCGGCTTCCAATACCCGCAGGAACGGGAGCTCGCAGTCGATCGCATCGCCGCGTGACCGTGGATCATCGCCATGCGGTCCGGCCACCCCTTGGTGGGCCGAGCGGCGGTATCGGCAACGGCCCTTCGTGGCGAGGCCTTCGTCGTCTATGCGGCTGATGCCGCCGACGATGGGCAGGTGAGGATATTGCGGCAGCTCTTGGGACGGGAGCCGCGCGTCCTGCATCACGTGCCAAACACGCTGACCTTGCTGACCCTGGCAGCGGCGGGTATGGGGCTGGCGCTGATTCCAGCCTCCCTCGAGACCGTTAACATCCCTAACATCGCGTATCGTCCGCTCGCCGATTTCCCGGGGACATCGGACCTTGTTCTGATGAGGCGGCGGGACGAGTCATCAGCGGCGGTCCAGCGTTTCATTGAGATCACGTGCGCATCCGGCGGCGTTGCGCAAAGGCGCTCCATCGCGCCAAAGCAATCGCGCCGTCCCAAAGCATGAGGTGCCCCGTTGGGGGGCACCTCACCTGATTCTGTCTGGGAAGAGTTGCGGGGGGTATCAGATCGCGTAGCGCTCGATGCCGCGGGCCGCCATCATCTCGCCGATCCGCTTGCGGGCGTAGAACATACGGGTCTTCACGGTATTCGCCGGCACGCCGATGATCTCGGACACCTCCTCGATCGACCGCTCGTGATAGTAGACGAGGTCGACGATCTCGCGGTGCGCCGGCGACAGCTCCTGCAGGCATGTCCGCAGAATCTCGTTGCGCTCCTGCTTCTGCATCGCGATCTCCGGGTTGTCGGCCGGATCTTCGATGAATTCCGCAACTTCGTCGTCAAGCTGCTCGTTCGAGCGGCGGCGAAGATTGGAGAGCGCCTTGTTGCGGGTGATCGCGAGCAGCCAGGTCGAGACCTGACAGCGGCGCTCGAACCGCTCGGCCTGTCGCCACACGTCGATGAAGACCTCGCTCACCATGTCTTCGGCGTGGGATTCGTCGCGCAGAAAGCGCAGCGCGAACCGGTAGACCTTCACGTGATGGCGCCCGTACAGCACCTGCAGCGCGTGCTTGTCGCCGGCGGCGATGGCTTCGACCAGTGCCGCATCCGAATTGTCTTGAGCGGACAGGTGGTCCCGGTTCGCCGTTGTGACAGCCACTGCCTGACTGTAGTGCATGTATCGCTCCCAACCGGCGCTTGGCGCCGCCTGCCTCAAGTATCAACGGGCGGTTTCGCCAGGATTGCGCTGCCCCGGAAAATGGTTTCGTGGTTCCGGCGGAGTGTTTCGTGGGCGGCCCAGCGACGAAACATTCGGAGCGCACGGCCGGCCGGATGTGCTTTTCATCCTATGCCGAGGGTGCCGGCTGGCCGGTTTGGTCCGGATTGCCGCAATTCGATCCCTTTTTTCTCCGATGGCACCGCCACGACAACGATCCTATGATCGAACGGCTTTGAACCGCGTGCGCGGGAGACGCACCAATATGGTCTGGACCGATGCAGGCGGTATGTCTGGATGCCGGCGGGCGCCCGCCGCCGCCATTGCGCTCGCCGTCTTGCTGATTGCGACCGGAACGGCCGGTGCGCGCGAGTTCCGCGCCGCCGACATCCAGGAGGAGAACTACCCAACCGTGCAGGCGCTGCGGGTCATGAACCAGTTGGTCACGCAACGCTCGGACTTGCGCCACAGCATCAGGGTCTTCCACTCCCGGCAACTCGGCGAGGAGAGCCAGACCGTTGAGCAGACCCGTGTCGGCGCGATCGACATCAATCGCATCAATGTCGGCGCCATCGGCAATGTCGCGCCGGTACTGAACGTGCTGGCGCTGCCGTTCCTGTTCCGGTCGGTCGATCACCTCTACAAGATCATCGACGGTCCCATTGGCGCCGAGATCCTGGCCGCGGTGGAGCCCTACGGCTTCATCGGCCTGACGTTCTACGATTTGGGCGCGCGCTCGATCTACACCGCCCGCCGTCCGGTGCGGACGCTGGACGACCTGCGCGGGCAACGCATCCGCATCCAGCAATCCGATCTGATGGAGAAGATGATCAAGGTGCTCGGCGGCGCGCCGATCAGCCTGCCCTATGGACAGATCGGAACCGCACTGACGGCCAGCCTGGTTGATGGAGCCGAGAACAACTGGCCGTCCTATATCACCGCCGGCCATTTCAAGGCCGCGCCGTTCTACACCGTCACCGAGCACACGATGGGCCCGGAGATCGTGATCATGTCCCGGCGCGCCTGGGACGAGCTTTCGAGCGAGGACCGGGCGATCTTCCGCGAAGCCGCGCGCGACTCCACGCGCTACATGCGCGAGCAGTGGCTGAGCTGGGAGCAGCAATCCCGCAAGCATGCTGTGGACGCCGGCGTGACAATCATCGACGCCGTCGACCGCAAGGCCTTTGAAGCCGCGACCGCTCCGCTGCGGAACGAAATGCGCAACGATTCGAGATTTGGTCCCCTGATCAAGCGGATCGAGGCCGAGCAATGACCACCGAGGGATCGATTTGCAACTGAGCGCGGCATCGGACCGGACCGTCGCAGGGAGCCCCGGCGCGGCGCGCTCGCACCATGCGATGCGTCAGCTTCCGATCCGCTGGCGCATTCTCTCGCTGGCCGCGCTCAATGCCGTCGTGATCTTCGTCTTCGCGGCCGTCATCTGGGACGGCACGCGCATTCTGACCGACGCACGCAACGAGCTGCAACAGACGCGCGATTCCGAGCGGCTGCTGACCGAGCTCGAAGGCGATGCCGTGCGCCTGCAAGGCCTGATCCACCGTTACTTCACGCAGCCCAATGTCGAGCTCCTGCAGGAGATCACGGATTTGCGCGACACCGTGATGACGAGTTTGAAGGTGCAGGCGGCCGCCGACCCGATCCTCAAGGGCGCGGCGGAGCCGCTGGTGCAGGCGACCGAGCGGTTCGTCGCCGGGTTCGGCGACCTGCGCAACGTCCAGAGCGCGATCGCCACCGCCTACGAGAACCAGGTGCTTAGGGCGGTGCATGAGATGTCCGGCCTCTACGCCATCATGGAAAACGGCACCCGCGAGCAGTCGTCGCTGATCTGGCCGTCGCTGTCGAAATCGAGGGAATCTTTTTCGACCACGCTGGTGCTGACCAATGCGTTCTATCTGACGCAGACCCACGATATTGCCGAGGAGATCCTGAAGAACCTCGAGGCCATCGAGGGCACCATCCCGGTCATGCTGGACCTTGCCGACAACGATCTGCAGCGCGGAGCGCTCGGCGCGCTGGCCTACCGCATCGTCTCGTGGCGGCTCGGCGTCGCCAATCTGATCGAGCATTTCACCACCCGCTCGCATCTGCTGCGCGACGAGATCGACGGCAACCAGCAGATGATCGCGCGCACTATCGATACCTTGTCCGACGACATGCGCCGGCGCGAGCGCGTCGCCTACGATCGGTTCGAGAATGCGCTGTCCAACATGTATCTGCGGATCGCGATCGCATCGGTTCTGACGCTGCTCATCGCGGTGCTGATCGGGCTCGCGATCGGGCGCAGCATCGTCCGTCCGCTGCGAGCGTTGATGACCACCATGCACGCCATCGTCTCGGGGCGCTACGGCCAGACCGTCCGCGACACCGATGCCCGCGACGAGATCGGCGAGATGGCACGGGCGGTCGAGGTCTTTCGCGAGAACGCCATCGCCAAGCTGCAGGCCGAAATCGAGCTGAAGACCGCGAAGGAGAATGCCGAGTCCGCGCTGCGCGAGCTGCAGGAGACGCAGCAGAGCCTGATCGAGGCCGAGAAGCTCGCCGCGCTCGGCGGCCTGGTCGCGGGCGTCGCCCATGAGGTGAACAACCCGATCGGGATCAGCCTGACCGTGGCATCGAGCTTCGCGCGGCGCTGCGACCAGTTCTCCGCGGAAATCCGCGACGGCGCGGTGCGCAAATCGAGGCTGGACGAGTTCATTACCGGAAGCCAGGAGGCCGCGAAGCAGCTCGTCGCCAACCTCAATCGCGCCGCCGATCTGATTCAGGCGTTCAAGCAGGTGGCGGTCGACCGCAGTCACGCGGAGCGCCGCGTGTTCGAGCTGGGCGAAGCGACCGAACAGATCGTCGCGAGCTTGCTGCCGGCGCTGAAACGCTCGGCGATCGCGTTCAGCGTCGACATCAGCGAGGAGATCAACATGGACAGCTATCCTGGCCCCTACGGCCAGGTGCTGACCAACCTGGTGCTGAATGCGCTGGTTCATGCATTCCCGGACCGCCGCGCGGGCTCGATGCGGCTGACGATCCGCCGCTCGGGCTCCGACCACGTGGAGATCGTGTTCGTCGACGACGGCGTCGGCATGAGCGAGGAAACGCAGCGCCGCGCCTTCGAGCCGTTCTTCACCACCCGCCGGAGCCATGGCGGCACCGGGCTCGGCCTGCACATCGTCTTCAATATTGTCACCCGCCGCCTTGGCGGCCGCTTACGGCTTGAACTCCACGCCGGGACGTGGCACGACCCTGTGGATCAGGCTCCCCATCACCGCGCCGCGGGATGAACCGGCCGAGCCCCCGCAGGCGGCAACGCTCACGCAGTCCGCATGACCAACGACAGCGACTTCATCAGGGTTATCGACGACGACGGCAGCCCGCCGCCCTCCGTGCCGCAGCCGGTGTGGAAGGTCGCGGTCATCGACGACGATCCCGCGGTGCATGAAGGCACCCGCTTTGCGCTCTACGACTACAACCTCAATGGACAGGGCATCGAGATCATCTCCGCCCACTCCGCCGAGGAAGGCCGCGAGCTGATGCGGGCGCATCCGAACATCGCGGTGATCCTGCTCGACGTGGTGATGGAGACCGACGACGCCGGCTTGCAGCTGGTCGATTACATCCGCACCGAGCTCAAGAACGAGACCGTTCGCATCATCCTCCGCACCGGACAACCCGGTCAGGCGCCGGAACGCAGCGTCATCGTCGACTACGACATCAACGACTACAAGGCGAAGACCGAGCTGACCGCGGACAAGCTGTTCACCGCGCTCACCGCGGCGCTGCGCGGCTATCAGCAGCTCCAGCGCATGGTCGAAACCCGCCGCGGCCTCGAGATGATCATCGAGGGCGCCTCGACGCTGTTCGACTTCAAGTCGATGCAGCGATTGGCGGAAGGCGTGCTGACCCAGCTGGCGTCATTGATCAACGCCGAATGCGGGGGAATCCTGGTGCTGCGCGACAACGCCAGCGAGCACGAGAAATTCTCCATCCTCGCCGGGTCCGGCTGCTACCGCCATTTCGCCGGCACCACCGGGGCTGCCGGGCTGGATCCCGTGCTGCGCGACGCGGTCGATGCGGCGTTCCAGCGGCACGCGCACGAGTTCCATCCGAAGCTGTCGGTGATGTACGTCAGGACCGGAAGCGGGCGGGAGGTCGTGGTGCTGTTGGAAACGCAGCGGACGCTAACGGCAACCGACCGGTCGCTGGTCGAGGTGTTCTGCAGCCGCCTGTCGATCGCGTTCGACAACGTCATTCTGTACGAACAGTTGAACGATGCTACCGTGCGATTGGAGGAACGCGTGCGGGACCGCACCCGCGCCCTGACCGCCGCCAATCATCGGCTGACGACGCAGTGGATCCGGCTCCGCCGCGCCAACGAGTTCAAGAACGAGGTCCTGGGCACCATCGCCCACGATCTCAAGAATCCGCTGGCGGTCATCCTGGGGCGGGCCGAGATGCTCAACGAACTGGCCGAGATGAGCCCGGCGCCGTTCGACAAGATCCGCGAGCAGCTCGGCCATATCCGCAGCTCGGCCACGCAGCTCACCGGCATGGTCAACGACCTGGTCGCCGACGCGATGATGGACGCACTGGACATCTCGATCCGGCAGGAGCCGGTCGACATCGCAGCGGTCCTCACCGAGGTCGCCGCCGCCAACCGGGGCCTTGCCGAACGCAAGCGCCAGGCGATTCATCTCGTGACGCCCCCGGTACGCTGGGTGAACTGTGATCCGGATCGTTTGCGCGAGGCGGTCGACAACCTCTTGAGCAACGCCATCAAGTACAGCCCGAGCGGCGGCAAGATCGAACTGTCGATGAGTGGCGACAAGGAGTTCACGGTCATTCGCGTCAGGGACGAGGGCGCCGGCCTGTCGCAGGAGGATCTCGGGCGCCTGTTCGGCCGTTTCCAGCGGCTGTCCGCGAAGCCGACCGCCGGCGAAAGCTCGACCGGCTTGGGTCTCTCGATCGTCAAGCGCATCGTCGAGCTGCATGGCGGCACGGTCGCGGCCGAAAGCGCCGGCCCGGGACGCGGATCGACGTTCATGATTCGCCTGCCGATGGGAACGGAAGTGGCGTCATGAGCGGCAACCAGCACATCTACGTGGTGGACGACGAGGCACCGGCCCGCGAGATGGTCGGCGACTATCTGAAACTGCACGGCTTCGACGTGACACTGTGCGACGGTGGCGCGTCGCTGCGCGCGGCCATCGCCAAGCAGGCACCGGACCTGATCGTGCTCGATCTGAACATGCCGGAGGAGGACGGACTTTCGATCGTGCGCGCGCTCAAGCAGCACGGCAGCGTTCCGATCATCATGCTGACCGCCACCGCCAGCCCGATCGACCGCGTGGTCGGCCTCGAGCTCGGCGCCGACGATTACCTCGCGAAGCCTTGCGAATTGCGCGAACTGCTGGCGCGGGTCCGTTCGGTGTTGCGCCGGAGCATTGCGGCGCCGCCGGCAGCCGCACCAGGCGCATCGGCCGGCGCCAGCGCGCCGATCCGCTTCGGCACCAAGTGGCTCGACGTCAACGCGCAGGTTCTGCGCGACGAAGAGGGTAATGAACACCCGCTGGTGAGCTCCGAATTTGCGCTGCTGAAGGCGTTCGCCGAGAACCCCAAACGCGTGCTCTCGCGCGAGCGGCTGCTCGACCTCGCGGAGGCGCGCGACCGCGAAGCGTTCGACCGCGCCATCGACGTGCGGATCACCCGCATCCGGCGCAAGATCGAGCCCGACCCCGCGCACCCGACCGTCATCCGCACGGTGCGGGGTTCCGGCTACCTGTTCTCGCCCGACGGCAGCGATTCCGCGTAGCAGGCTGCTGAACGACCCTCAGCAGTCATTCCGGAAGCCGCGAAGCGGCTGCCCGGAATCCATAACCCCGATGATCGAGATGCGAATGCAGGGGGTTATGGATTCCGGGTTCCGGCCTTCGGCCGGCCCCGGAATGACCGTCCCACAGGCTGTGAAAAGGCGCTTGCTTGTAATAGGTTGACCGCAGCCGCCGCTGCCGAAAGCCGCCATGGAACGCTCGTTCAAGAAGGAAGTGGAATTGCTCAGGCTGGGCGATGGCGACGTCTTTCGCGGCGAAGGCATCCTCGCGGTCACCAAGGCGCTGCTGCAATCCGGCGTGAGCTATGTCGGCGGCTATCAGGGCGCGCCGGTGTCGCACCTGCTCGACGTGATGGTCGAAGCCGAAGACCTGCTCGCCGAGCTCGGCGTGCATGTCGAGACCTGCACCAACGAGGCGGCGGCGGCCGCCATGCTGGGCGCGTCGATCAACTATCCGCTGCGCGGCGCCGTCACCTGGAAGTCGATCGTCGGCACCAACGTGGCGGCCGACGCGCTCTCGAACCTCGCTTCGCCCGGCGTCATCGGCGGCGTGATGATCATCCTCGGCGAGGATTACGGCGAAGGCGCGAGCGTGATCCAGGAACGCTCCTATGCCTACGCGCTCAAGTCGTCGATGTGGCTGCTCGATCCACGGCCGGATCTTCCGACCATCGTGCGCATGGTGGAGAAGGGTTTTGAACTGTCGGAGGCGAGCCACGCGCCGGTCATGATGGAGCTGCGGATTCGCGCCTGTCACGTCACCGGCGAATTCGCGGCCAAGGACAACAGGCGCGCGGCATTCTCCGGCCGCAACCGCATTCCCGGTCCGCCGCGCTTCGAATATGGCCGGCTCGCGCATCCGCCGGTCATCTTCACGCAGGAGCGCCTCAAGGTCGAGGAGCGGCTGCCCGCCGCCTGCGCCTTCATCCGCGAGCAAGGCCTCAACGAGGTCATCCCCGGCGACCTCGCCGATATCGGGATCATCGTCGCCGGCGGGCTGACCTCGGGCGTCTTGCGCGCGCTGTCGCGCCTCGACCTTGCCGATATCCAGGGCGCATCGCGGGTGCCGATCCATGTGCTCAATTGTATCTATCCGCTGGTGGGCGAGGAGGTGCGCGAGTTCTGCACCGGCAAGCGCGCGGTGCTGGTGGTCGAAGAAGGATCGCCCGACTACATCGAGCAGCAGATCAATGTCGAATTGCGCCGCGCCGACATCCAGACCCGCGTGCTCGGCAAAGGCGCCCTGCCGAAGACCGGTGATTACACGTCGGATGCGCTGCTCAACGGGCTGGCCGGATTCTTCACCGAGGCCCGCCCCGCCGGCATCGACGCCGATGCCATCGCCGCGCGCGTGCGTGAGATCCTCGGACACCAGCCCGCCGCCGCGGCCGCCCTCGGCGACCTGCCGGTGCGCCCGCCGACCTTCTGCACCGGCTGCCCGGAGCGGCCAGTGTTCGCCGCCATCAAGCTGATGCAGCGCGAATTGGGTCCGACCCATATCAGCGGCGACATCGGCTGCCACGCGTTTGCGACCTTCGCGCCGTTCAGCATGGGCAACTCCATCCTCGGCTACGGCATGTCGCTCGCCAGCGCGGCGGCAGTGACGCCCAATCTCGACCGGCGTCCGATCGCGGTGATGGGCGACGGCGGCTTCTGGCACAATGGCCTGATCACCGGCGTGACGTCGAACCTGTTCAACAAGGGCGACGGCGTGCTGATCGTGATGCAGAACGGCTACGCCTCCGCCACCGGCCAGCAATACCTGCCGTCGTCGAGCGCCAGCCGGCTGGGCGCGCCGCCCGGCATGGACATCGAGACCACGCTGCGCGCGCTCGGCGTCACCTGGATGCGCAAGGTGCGCACCTATGGTGTCGCGAAAATGGTCGTGGCGCTCAAGGACGCGATGCGCACCGCCGAGCGCGGGCTCAAGGTCATCATCGCCGACGGCGAATGCCAGCTCGCGCGCCAGCGCCGCGTGCGCGCCGAGGATGCCGAGAAGCTCAAGCGCGGCGCACGCGTGGTGAAGACCCGCTTCGGCGTCGACGACGAGATCTGCACCGGCGACCATTCCTGCATCCGGCTCTCCGGCTGTCCGTCGCTGACGGTGAAGCCCAATCCCGATCCGCTGCGCACCGATCCGGTGGCGACGGTGATCGAAAGCTGCGTCGGCTGCGGCCTGTGCGGCGAGGTCGCGCATGCGGCGGTGCTGTGTCCGTCGTTCTACCGCGCCGAGGTGGTGCGCAATCCGAATGCATGGGACCGGATGCTGTACGCTTTCCGTATGCGCGTGATCTCGTTGCTCAGCGGGGCTCGTGCCACAGGGTCCCCTCCCCCCTTGCGGGGGAGGGACAGGGAGGGGGGTGCAACACGCGCACCAGTTTTCGCTTCTACCCCCCTCCCCACCCCTCCCCCTCAAGGGGGGAGGGAGCAGACCGAGTCCGGCCGCGAGATCATCGGCAGGAACCGCGGCGACGCGGAGCGTCCCATCACTCTTCTCATCGCCGCGCTCGGCGGCGAAGGCGGCGGCGTACTCACCAGCTGGATCGTCAGCGCCGCGGAGTTGCAAGGCTTCCCGGTGCAGAGCACGTCGATCCCGGGCGTCGCGCAGCGCACCGGCGCGACCACCTATTACATCGAGTTCATGCCGGTTCAGGCGCGCGAGGGCGCGGCGCCGCCAGTCCTGGCACTGGCCCCCGGCATCGGCGACGTCGACGTGATGATGGCGAGCGAGCTGATGGAGGCCGGCCGCGCGGTCGCCGCCGGCTTCGTCACGCGCGACCGTACGCTCGCGATCGCGTCCACGTCGCGCTTCCTTGTGATGAACGAGAAGATCGCGATGGGCGACGGCCGCTACGATTTTGCGCGGCTGGCTAAAGCAATTGAGGAGAATTCCAGGGCGCACATCCTGATCGACATGGAAGCGATCGCGCGGCGCACCGGCGCGTTCATCAATTCGGTCATGCTCGGCATCATCGCCGGCAGCGGACGGTTGCCGATCCCTTCGGCCGCATTCGAGGCCGCGATCCGCGCCGACGGCAAAGGCGTGGACGGGAATCTGCGCGGCTTCCGCGCCGGCCTGGAGGCGGTTCAGAACGCCGCCGTTGCGGCCCTCCCCGACTCTTCCCTGCAAGCGGGGGAAGAAAGGGTGGGGAAGCCGATTTTGCCGCCGACATCGACCGCTTTCCGGAGCTTGCGCGCGACATAATTCGCGAAGGCGTGCGCCGGCTCATCGCCTATCAGAGCGAAGCCTACGCCCGGCTCTACCTCGACCGGCTGGCGCCGATCCGCGACGCCGACGCGCGCGCCGCCGCCGGCGGCCGCCTCGTTCGCGAGACCGCGCGCCATCTTGCTGTCCGGATGTCGTATGAGGACGTGATCCGAGTGGCGCAGGCGAAGACCGATCCCGCGCGCTTCGGGCGCATTGCAGCGGAAGTCGGCGCCAGGCCGGGCGAGCCGGTGAAGATCGTCGAGTTCCTAAAACCCGGCGTCGAGGAATTGTGCTCGGTGCTGCCGCCGTCGCTGGCGCGCCGCGTCCTCGCTTTTGCCGAGCCGCGCGAGAAACTCGCGCGCGCACATTGGGGCATGGAGGTCAACACCACCTCGGTCAGTGGCTACCTGCGCTTCCGCATGCTCGCAAAGCTCGCGCGCTGGCGGCCGCGCACCTATCGCTATGCCGAGGAGCAGCGCGAGATCGAACGCTGGCTCGGCCTGATCGCGGACGCGGCGGCGCAGTCCGCCGAGCTCGCGCTCGAGATCGCCGAATGCGCGCGGCTGATCAAGGGCTATGGCGATACCCACAAGCGCGGCACTGGCAATTACCGGCTGATCGAGACCCACGTGATCGCCCCCGCGCTGGCGGGCCAGCTACCGCTACGGCAGGCCGCCGACGCGGTCGCCTCCGCGCGCACCGCCGCGCTGGTCGATCCCGACGGCGAGAGCCTTGCCAAATGCCTCGAGGCGATCGGCACGCCGGAGCTGCGCCGCATCGCCGCCGAGTAACGCTATTCAGCAGGATCGGCGTGCCCGCCCCGCATCGCCGTGAGACAATCCGAGCCATTGCCATCCCGAACGCATCCGACACCGCGATGCGCTCGGGGCCTTTTTGTGGCGATCTTGCGACGCGCGGAACCCCGGACCGATTCGCCAGGGCCAAGCCGCCAATGTTATTCTGCCGACAGATGCGGTGTTTTGTTCCGGATGTTGCATATGAGTATCGTGTTTTTGCGTGAGAGCCCGCCGTTCGCGCAGGACGAGATCGTGGACATGGCGCATGCCGTCGACGACGTCTGCAAAGTTCTCGAAATTGCCCCAGACGATGCACCGACGATGAAGTCGATCGCCGAGCGCGTGGTCGAGCATGCCAAGCGCGGCGAGCGCGACCCGGCGGTATTGGCCGAGCGGGTGATCAGCGAGATGCGCACCGCCGAGACCTGATCCGCGTCGGGCGCGGCGTTCCCACCGCGACATCGCGCGGCCGTGTCGTCCTCTCTGCCGGCCACACCATGATCAATGCTGGCCCATGAACCCAGTCACCGTGTGGACGAACTCGTCCGGGCGCTCGCGGTAGTGGAAGTGGCCGCGGTCGTTGGCGATCAGCATCGACGCGCGCTTGTTTTTCTCCGCGATCATGTCGAACAGCTTCAAGCCGACCTCGACGATGGCGGAGGGATCGTTGCGGCCCCAGTAGAGCAGGGTCGGCGCCTGCAGCCGACCTTCCGCAATCCATTCGCGCATCTCCCTGGCGCCGGCCTGGATGTTCGCCTCGTAGCGCTTGGCCTCCTCGCCCTTCATCGCCGCATCCGTTTTCATGCCCGCGGGCTGGCGCGCCATGACGCCGGCGGCGGCGACGAATTCTTCGGTGACGTGCTCCTTGTTCCGCGACAGCGCCTCCATGTTGAAGCGGAAGCCCTCCTCGATGGTGCCGCTGCGCTGCGCGCCGGCGCCCTGGCCGAGGCCGATCGCGGCGCGCCGCTCCGCCAGATTGCCGACCGGCGGCGACAGCGTCGCGCTGTCGACGATGATCAGCGCCCGCACCATCTCGGGCTTCTGCAGGGCGAGCCGGGCGGCGTGCCAGGCGCCCGTCGACTGGCCGATCACGTGCAGCCGCGTGACGTTCTTGGCTTTCAGGAAGGCATAGATGTGCTCCATCTCGGCGGTGGCCGTGTAGCTGTCCCTGGGGTTCTCGCTCATGCCGTGGCCGAGACGGTCCGGCGCCAGCACCCGGTAACGCTGGGCGAGGCCGGCGATGATCGGCGTCCAGGTGTTGGCGCTCGACGTGCCGCCCGGCCGGGCGCCGTGGATCAACAGCACGACGTCAGGACCGGTGCCGGCCTCGTAGTAGCGCGTGCGCCCGCCGTCGATGGTGATGAATTGCGCCCGTTGCCCGCCGACCGATCCATCCGGCGCCGGTGCTGCGCCTTGCGCCATGACGGGCGCGGGCGCCAGCACGGCGAGGAACGCAGCGACTGCCACTGCGGCCACACGTTGCCGTGACGACGATGAAAGCGCGAAGCGCGTTCTCATGGCTTTCCCCTCCCTCATGGTGCCTGCGTTCGGCGGTTTTGGGTCAATGACCGCTCCCGCCTGCCGCGGAAGTCTACCGTAGAAATGGTGTCGCCCGGCAAGCTCGATACGAAGGCTGCCGGGCTCGACATGACGACATTGATCTGGACCCGCGGCGAGATCCTTCGGATCGCGCAGGTCCCCAGCCGCCTTAGGTGTCCGGTGCGGCTTTATGAAAGTGAGCGCGTACTTCGATATCCCCCACGAACCCAATAGCAGAAGTATTGCCGCCGACCAGCGTGGGATACTCTTTGTAGATCGTCCCTCTGATTCGTTTTGGAATTGATGGGGCAGCGACTTCACGACTTCGGTCGTGGTGCAACTAGATTGCCTCATCGCCTCCGCAACGAAGGAGGCCAACATGACCTTGTTCTGCAAGCTGCTCTTATGGAGCTGTCTTTGTCTGCTGCTGGCGACAAGAGTCCAAGCGCACGATGCACACACCGGCTGGCAGTACCCACGAGAGTGCTGTTCGGACGGCGATTGCGACGCAGCTATAGTGGCTACGCGCAACGCTGATGGCTCGCTCACCGTGACGACCAAGCACGGCACCGCAACCTTTCCGGCCAACTTCCCGCACCGGGATAGCCCGGATGGGCTGATCCATGCCTGCTTTACGCCACGAACGCTCTACTGCCTCTACCTGGCCGCGGGGTTGTGACATGGGGCAGGCAGTCATCTGGTTTCGAGCGCACCAACAAGGGCCGGCTTGAGGTCTATGTCGTCGCGCGGCGCAGGGGCAGGCGTGTTCCTCGCGCGCGCGAGAAATGTCAGCCCGTCGCGAAGGCGGCTGCGCCAGGATCAATCGACTTGGAGCGTGGTGCCGCAGGAGGGATTCGAACCCCCGACCCCATCATTACGAATGACGTGCTCTACCAACTGAGCTACTGCGGCTTTCCGAGAGTTCTCAGGACGTTAGCGGCTTCGCGCCACGTCGCAGGGATGATATAGGCACTCGGCAGGCGCCGGGACCATATCGGGTTCCCGGCGCGGCGGCACTTAGAGCAAACCGCGGCGATTTTTGCAACGTTCGAGAGCCCAGCGTTCAAGGCCATGCGCATCGACATCAATGCCGACCTGGGCGAAGGCTTTGGCCGCTACACCTGCGGCGACGACGACGCGTTGCTCGCCATCGTGACCTCGGCGAACGTCGCCTGCGGCTTCCATGCCGGCGATCCAGAGATCATGGCGCACACCTATAAGGTGGCGAAGGCGCACAGCGTGGCGGTCGGCGCGCATGCCGGGTTCCCGGACCTGTGGGGTTTTGGGCGCCGGCCGATCCCGTTCTCGGCCGGCGAGATCGAGCGGCTGGTCGCCTATCAGATCGGCGCGGCGCAGGCGCTGGCGAGCTATTCCGGCCACCGCATCACCCACGTCAACGCCCACGGCACGCTCGCCAACCTGGCCGAAACCAACAAGGACGTCGCCGACGCGGTGGCACGGGCGATTTTCGCGGTGGACCGGAACCTTGCCGCGCTGGCGATCGCGCGCAGCGAGCAGGTGCGCGCCGCCGAGCGCGCCGGCCTGCGCGTGTTCTCGCAGATCTATGCCGACCGCGCCTACACCGACCAAGGTACGCTGGTGCCGCGGTCGCAGCCCGGCGCCGTCATCCATGACGCCGCCGAAGCCGCCGCGCGCGTCATCGCCATGGTCGCGGCCGGCGCGTTGATCACCGTCACCGGCGCGCGGCTCGCGACCCCGATCAACTCCGTCTGCGTGCACGGCGATTCACCGGACGCGCTCGCCACCGCCCGCACCGTGCGCCAGAAGCTCGAAGGCGCGGGCGCCACCGTCGCGCCGTTCGGATCGTCGTGAGGCGGTCCAGTGACCAGCGTCGGCGAGCCGATTTTTCTGGACGCAGGCGAAGCGGCGCTGGTGGTCGAATTCGGACGCACCATCGAGCCCGCGATCCACAATCGCGTGCTCTCGCTCGATGCTGCGCTGTCGAAGCGCGCGCTGCCGGGCGTGGTGGAACTGGTGCCGACCATCCGCTCGCTGCTGATCCACTACGATCCGCTCTTCATCGATCGCGCGGCGCTGATCGACGCCGTGCGCAGCGTCGAGACCGGATCAGCCGAGACGAAGCCCGCGCGGCGCTGGACGATCCCATGCTGCTACGACCCGGAGTTCGGCGAAGACATCGCGCAGATCGCGGAGATGCTGCGCATGACGCCGGAGCGCGTCGTCGCCCTGCATTCCGGCGCCACCTATCGCGCTTACATGTACGGCTTCCTGCCCGGCTTCTGCTATCTCGGCGGGCTTCCGGAGGCGCTCGCGGTCTCCCGCCGCGTCACCATCCGGCCGCCGCATCCGCCCGGCACCATCATGATCGGCGCCGGGATGGGACTGATCACGACCTTCGCAATGCCGACCGGCTGGTGGCTCACCGGCCGCACGCCGGAGCGCATGTTCTCGCTCGCGCGCGAGCAGACGTTCCTGGCCGCGGTCGGCGACGAGATCAAATTCGAGCCGATCGACCGTCGACACCTTCGGCGCGCTCGACCGCCGCGCCGGCTCCGGCGAGATTGTCGCCCGGATGACCAAGCTGCCATGAGCGCCGCGCTGACAATCATCACCGCCGGGCCGGGCGTGACGCTGCAGGACGCCGGCCGGCACGGCTATCTGCGCTATGGCGTCACCGCCGCGGGCCCGATGGACGCCCTGGCGATGGCGACCGCAAACCGCGCGGTCGGCGCCGCGCCGGGCGCGACCGCGATCGAGGTCTCGCTCGGTGGCATCGAGCTGACCGCGGAGGGCGCGCCGCTGGCGGTCGCGATCGCCGGCGGCGATTTCGACGTGTCGATCGACGGACAGCGGCTGCCGCCCGCGGTGCGCCTTGCGCTCGTGCCGGGTGCGCGGCTGCGCGTGCGTGCCGGCCGCGGCGGCGCCTGGTGCTATCTCGCGGTCGGCGGCCGCATCGACGTTCCGCCCGTCCTCGGCTCCAACGCGACCCATGCGCGTTCCTCACTCGGCGGCATCGATGGCCGCGCGCTTGCGGCGGGAGACATTTTGCCGGTGCGCGACGTCGACACGTGCGAGGGCGGCGCCTCGGCACTCTCGGCACCGTGGCTCGACCGCAGTGACGATCCCATCCGCGTGATCCTGGGCCCGCAGCACGATTACTTCTCGCGCGAGCAGATCGACGTGTTCGGCCGCGAGACCTGGACGATCTCGCATCGCAGCGACCGGATGGCGTATTTCCTCGACGGCGCGCGCATTGCGCCCGCCAACGGTTTGGACATCGTTTCCGACGGCATCGTCATGGGCGCGATCCAGGTGCTGGGCGACGGCCGGCCGATGGTGCTGATGGCGGATCGCCAGGTCACCGGCGGCTATCCCAAGATCGCGACCGTGATCGGACCCGATCAGGGACGGCTGGCGCAGCTGCGGCCGGGCGCATCCGTGCGCTTCGCGGTGACCACCATCGACGCGGCGGTGGCGGCGCGGCGCGCCGAGCGCGCGATCCTTGACGCGCCGGTTCAGGCGATGCCGCTGGTGCGGCGCCCGGACGCCGAGCTGCTGCTCGGGAGCAATCTCATTTCCGGCGTGAGTGGCGGCAACGTCGAGGCGGAGTAGCCCGATGGAGCGCAGCGCAATCCGGGGGACGGTCTATCGTTGTGAATGAAGAGTCCCGGATTTCGCTTCGCTCCATCCGGGCTACGGATTGCTCCAGGCCCGGCTTACTTGAACAACCCGCGCAGCTTGCGCCAGCTGTCATTGGAGGAATCCGACGAGGTCTCCGTCTCGGGCTCCAGCTGCGGCTGCGGCTCCGGGCCCGGGGTCGTCGGGGACGTGGATCAGCGGAACGATGGGCGCGATCGGCGCCGCCGCGGTGGCGGTCCGCGCCAGGCCGCGCCCAGGCGGCGGCGAAGCGGCTGGCGCAGCTTCCACGGGTTTCGGCTGCAGCGGCCTGATCTCCGACAACTGTGGCGACACTTGGGACGACGCTTGCGGCGACGCTGCCGGCGCCGGCGCATTGCGCAGCTCGCGCTCGTGCTCGATCAGCGCCTCGTCGGCGTCGAGGTCGGCGATCGGATCCTTCCATTGAAACGCGTCGAGCCGTCCGGTCACCGGCGACAGCGGCATCCAGCGGTCGGACACGAAACCGTCCGCGGTCCAGGCCGGATCGGGCTTCGCGCGCACCGCGCGCGTCATCCACTCGCGCGCGCGGCCCTCGTCGCCATGCTCTTTCTCCTCAAGCTCGGCCATCAGCATCGACACGCGCTGGCTCGGCGCGATCGACAGCGGCGTCAGCACGCGCCGCGCCACCGCGAATTCCTGCGCGTCAAGCGCCGCGCGCGCCACCGCCAGCGCGCCTTCGATACTGCCCGGGGTCTTCGCCGCCAGCGCTTCGACGCGCACCAGCCGTTCGCGCGCCGACGCGCCGGGCTGCAGGTGGGCATAGGCCTCGGCGAGATCGGGATGCGGATTGGCCTTCCAGGCCGCCTCGACGATCCGCGCGGCGCGGCGCCGGTCGCGGGCCTCGCCCAGCAACCGCCCGGCCAGCGCCGCCGCCGGCACCAGCGTCGGTGCGAATTTCACCGCCTCCAGCGCGAGCGTGCGGGCGCCGTTGTGATCGTCATGGGCGTCCGCTTCGAGCGCACGCGCCGTCAGCAACACCGCGCGCAGGCGGCGGTACGATTCACGGTCGACGAGCCCGCTCTTCATGTTGCGATCGAGCCGCTCGAGCGCGCCCGGCCAGTCGCTGGCGGCACAGCGCGCGTCGAACACCGCGAGCCCGGCCCAGGCCGGCGCGCGGGCGCCGTTCGCGGCCTCCTCGGCATAGAGCTTTGCGGCCGCGGCGTCGTTGCGGCGCTGCGCCTCGATGTAGAGCCCGTGCAACCCGAGCAGCCGGGTGTCGTCGCGCGCCGCCATGGCGTTGAAGGTGCGCTCGGCCGCGTCGCGGTCGCCCGCCAGCTGCGAGGCCTGCGCGCCGAGCAGGAGCGTCAGCGGCTCATTGGGCGCGATCCGCGCCGCTTCGTCGGCGAATTTGCGCGCCGCGCGCACGTCGCCGGAACCGACCGCGATCAGGCCCTGCGACACCGCGTGATAGCCGCGCATCCCGCGGCGCATGCGCAGATAGAACCGCAGCGTGTCGGGCGAGCGCAGGATCGCGCGCACCATCGTCCACAGCAGCACGGTCAGCGCCGCGACCGCCGCAACCGCGACCGCCAGCACCATGAGCGAGGTTTCGATGCGAAATTTCTGCCACGTGATCATCACGTCGCCGGGCCGGTCGGCGAGCCATACCGCACCGGCTGCGAGCACGCCGACGATCAAGAGGTAGAAGATGACGCGGATCATTTGGTTGTCTGCGTCCTAGAGCGATGGCTTTCCAATCGACGCCAGCGCGTCGGCGGCGAACCGCCGGCTGGCATCGACCGCAGCGTTGCGCGCTTCGACCTTGGCGATCCATTCCTTCGTCAAGGCGCGGGCGGGCTCCGGCAGCTTGGCAATTTCGGCCATCGCCCCGGCCAAATCTTTCTGCTCCGCCCGCATTTCGATGCGTCGCACCACGGCGACCGGATCGTCGCCGGTCGCCTCATCGACGGGGCGGACGCGGACGATCCTTTCCGCATTCGCCTTCAGCCGGTCGAGGATGCCTGAGTCGCGCGACCCGGATCCGACCGCCTTGGCGAGCGCCGGCACGAGCGCGGTGAGCTCGCGCGCCAGCGTGTCCATGCCGGTCACGCCCGACTTTGCAAACGGTTCCAGCGCCGCCAGCCGCTTTGGATCGGGAGCGGCGGCCTTGGCCGCGCCGAGCTCGGTGACGAACGGCGCACCGCGCTCGACCGCCGCGTTGAGCGTGCTCGCAACCACCACGAGCCGCAGCGAACGATCAGAGCCGCTGTCATTGGCGCGGGCGCCAAGCTGGGCTTCCATCGCCTTCGCGGCACGCTCGAGCGCGGCGATGCGGCCGGTGAGCGCTTCGATCTCCGCACGCGGAACAACCGGGGCTGCAGGCGCCTTCTTCAACTCGCCGACCGCCGCGGCGATCTCGTCGTTGCGCCGGGCGAGCACGCCGACCCGCTCACCGAGCGCCTTGAGGTCGCCTTCGAGCGCCGCGATCCGGTTTGCCAGGGCCGGGTCGGTGGCCGGCCGCGGCGTCGCGACAACGGTTTCCAGTCGCGCAAGCCGGCCGGCAAGGTCGTTCACGGCCTTTGCATCGCTCGCGCCCGGCAGCGGTTTGCCGGCCAGTTCGCGCAGCTGCTCCTCCACGCGGGCGAGCCGCGTGTCGATGGCCATCAAGCCGTCGTCGCGGCTCGAAAACACGCCGCTCACTGCCAGCACCGCCAAGATGAGCACCGCGCCGCCGGCGCCGGCGGCGACCAGCGGCCAGGGAAAGTCCGGCGGCAGCCACGCGAGGGCCGGATGGTTGCGGAGCGGCTCGGAACTTGAAGCAGACGAAGCTGCGGACGCTGCCGCCGGCTGCTCGGGATGCGGAGATTGCGAAGCCTGCGCTTCGCCTGCGGGCGCCGTTGCCGGCGCTGCCGCCGCAGCCGCAGCCGCTTCGCTGGCGACCTCGGTCGCCTTCAGATCGATGGTCGGTGGCTTTCGCCGTCCGCGTTGTCCCGCCGGCCCCCCGGGCGGCTCATTGGAACTGCTCATGTGGTGTCCATTGGCAATTCATCCGATCGCCCCCGTCATACTAGCAAATCAGCGGCCTCCGAACGTCCGAATCGACGCGTTCAGCCCTTGACCAGGTCAATCAGGGAAGCCTCGGTCGGTTCTTCCGCAATCCGTATTTTGCGAGCTCCCGCTGCGGTCAGCGGCTCGGCGACTCGTGGCGACAGGCAATAATGCGCAGGCGCGAGTGCCGGAACGGTGATCCGGCCGCCAGCGGCACAGGCAAGGTAGATTGCGGCGGTACGCCGTGAGAAGTGCAGCACGGCGTCCATCATCCTGGCGGCCAGGGCGTCGCGGACGTCCGCAGGAAAGCGCGAAACGGCGGTGGCGCGATAGACCACCAGGGTCCGCACCGCGATGCCGGCCGGAGCAAGCTCGCCGGCGAGATCGCCGGAACGGTCCTCACCCGCGAGATAGATGACGTGTGCGCCAGGGCGAAGCTGCGTTTTCATGAGACGGACGAGATCGCCGATGTCGCCATCCGCGGAGACAACGCTGGCAAAGCCCTGCGCGAGCGCGGCGTCGGCGGTGCGCCCGCCGACGGCATAAACCGGCCTTGCAAGCAACGGCTTCAGCCCCGGTTGGCCGGCGACGGCGCGGATAGCGTTGACGCTGGTCAGCGCAATTGCGTCCCACGCGCCATGAAGGCTGGTCTCGATATGGTCGGCATCGACCGCCTGCATGCGCAACAGCGGCGCCAGCATGACGTCGCAGTGGTGCGCGCGGAGTCTTATCGCGGTGTGCTCGCCATCGGGCTCGGGTCGGGTGACGAGGACGCGCATGGCTCAGACTTGCTCGAAGAAATTCGGGCCGGCGCGACGCTTCAGGTCCGCCCCCGCATCGGCGCCAAGCGCGGCGGCATCGCTGGCGGCGCCCTCGCGCTCCACATCGAAACAGGCGCTGCCGTCGGGCCGGGCGATCAATCCGCGAAAGTGCACGCGGCCGTTCGCGATCACGGCATGGCCGGCGATCGGCGTCCGGCAGGAGCCGTCGAGCACCGCCAGGAAGGCGCGCTCGGCCACCAGGGCCATCATGCTGTCGGCGTCGTTGATCGCCGCCAGGAGGTTGCGCGTCGCCGCGTCCTGCTCGCGGGCCTCGATGGCGATGATGCCCTGCCCGACCGCCGGAATGAATTCGTCGGCTGCAAGCGTTGCGGTGGCCGCGTCGGCGAGCCCAAGCCGCTTGAGCCCCGCGAGCGCCAGCAGCGTCGCATCGACCTCACCGGCATCGAGCTTGCGCAGCCGCGTTTCGACATTGCCGCGAAACGGCACGACTTCAAGATCGGGACGCAGCCGCTTCACCAGCGCCTGCCGCCGCAGCGACGCGGTGCCGACGACCGCGGCCGCCGGTAATTCTCGCAGTGAATTTACCTTGCGGCTGATGAAGACGTCGCGCGGGTCTTCGCGCGGCAGCACCGCCGCGATGATCAGGCCCGCCGGCAGCAGCGTCGGCATGTCCTTGGCCGAATGCACCGCGAGATCGACGTCGCCGGCCGCCAGCGCTTCTTCGATTTCCTTGGTGAACAGGCCCTTGCCGCCGAGCTCGGACAGCGGACGATCCCGGACCGTGTCGCCGGTGGTCCGGATCGTCCTGACCTCGATCCGTTCCGGCGCCAAGTCGTGCGCGATCGCCAGGCGCCCACGCACCAGGGCGGTCTGGGCCAGCGCGAGCGGGCTCCCGCGCGTCCCGATCCGCAGCGCCACCGAGCCGCCGGAGGATTGCACCTGCCAACCTCGCAATGCTACGCCGAACCAGCCGGCTGGGAGCGCGATCATACGGGACGGCGCCTCGTGTCCCGAATCCGAAGTTCGCACGACCGTGCCGCAAGGTTCCCTTGCGAACTTCGGATTCGAATGGACACTAGCACGCATGGCGTTCTCGTGTAGCTTAGCTCGGAAGTTCGCTTCCGACCGAGCCGCAAGTTGTGGCGAACTTCCGAACTGCTACACGAGCGGGAAAATGCTGGAAACCGCGATGATCGTGCTCGGAATCGAGACGACCTGCGACGAGACCGCCGCCGCCGTGGTCGAGCGGCAGGACACCGGCCAGGGCCGGATCCTGTCGAACATCGTGCTATCGCAGACCAACGAGCACGCCGCCTTCGGCGGGGTCGTGCCGGAGATCGCCGCCCGCGCCCATGTCGAGATGCTCGACTACATCATCGCCAAGGCGATGGCGGAGGCGTCCCGCACGTTCACCGACCTCGACGGCGTCGCCGCCGCCGCCGGTCCCGGGCTGATCGGCGGCGTGATCGTCGGCCTCACCACCGCCAAGGCGATCGCGCTGGTCAACGAGAAGCCGCTGATCGCGGTCAACCACCTCGAAGCGCATGCGCTGACCGCGCGTCTGACCGACGGCACGCCGTTTCCCTATTGCCTGTTCCTTGCCTCCGGGGGTCACACGCAGATCGTCGCCGTGCTGGGCGTCGGGGAATTCGCGCGGCTGGGTTCGACCGTCGATGACGCCATCGGCGAGGCTTTCGACAAGACCGCAAAGCTGCTCGGCCTCGGCTATCCCGGCGGCTCGCTGGTCGAGAAGGAGGCGGCAAGCGGCAACCCGCAGCGCTTCGCGCTGCCGCGGCCGATGGCCGGCAAGCCGAATGCCGATTTCTCGCTGTCCGGGCTCAAGACCGCATTGCGGCTGGAAGCCGAGAAGATCGCGCCGATAAGCGACGAGGACGTGCGCGACCTGTGCGCGTCGTTCCAGCAGGCGATCGTCGATGTCGTCGCGGACCGGCTGCGCACCGGAATGAAGCTGTTCCGCGAGCGGTACGGCACACCGACCGCGCTGGTCGCCGCCGGCGGCGTCGCCGCCAACCAGACCATCCGCAAGACGCTGCACCGGATCGCCTTCGAGGTCGGCACCGTGCTGGTGGTGCCGCCGCCCGAACTGTGCACCGACAACGGCGCGATGATCGCGTGGGCCGGCGCAGAGCGGCTTGCGCTCGGGCTGACCGACACGCTCGACACGCCGCCGCATGCGCGCTGGCCGCTGTCCGAGATCGCCGGACGCAAGCCGCCAGCCGCCGACGCGCCGCCTCCGCCGGCCACAGGCCGCGCCAGCCCATGACTTACGCGCACATCGGCGTTGTCGGAGCCGGCGCCTGGGGTAGCGCGCTCGCGATTTCGACTGCGCGCGCTGGCCGGCAGGTGACGCTGTGGGAGCATGACGCCGCCAACGCCGAGCAACTCGCGAAAAGACGCGAAAGCCTGTTCCTGCCTGGCGTGCGGATCGATGACGGCATCGCCATTACCCGCGATTCCGCTGTGGCCGCCCGCGCCCAGGCCCTCCTGCTGGTGGTGCCGGCACAGGCGATGCGCTCGGTCGTCACGGCGCTCGCGCCCGTGGTTGCGACCGGCACGCCGCTTGTCGTCTGCGCCAAGGGCATCGAGGCCGGGACGCGCGCATTCATGTCCGACGTCATCACCGAATGCGCACCCAAGGCAGTGCCGGCGATTTTGTCAGGACCGAGCTTCGCCGCCGACGTTGCACGCGGCTTGCCGACCGCGGTGACACTCGCGGCGCGCGATGAAACCGTAGCCGCCGACCTGGCGCGCGCGCTCGGCTCAGCCACCTTCCGGCCCTACCATTCTACCGATCTGCGTGGCGTCGAGATCGGCGGCGCGGCCAAGAATGTGCTGGCGATCGGCGCCGGCATCGTCGCCGGCCGTGAACTCGGAGCCAGCGCCTCCGCTGCGCTGATCACACGCGGATTTGCCGAACTGGTCCGCTTCGGCCGGGCGTTCGGTGCGCGGCCGGAGACATTGACCGGGCTCTCGGGCCTCGGCGACCTGGTGCTGACATGTTCGACGGCGCAGTCGCGCAACTTTTCGCTCGGGCTCGCCCTCGGCAAAGGGCAGACACCGGATCAGGTCCGCGCCGGCGCAAAGCTGTCGGAAGGCGCGTTCACGGCGCCGGTGCTGGTCGACATGGCCCGCGCCAAGGGCGTCGACATGCCGATTTCCGCCGCCGTTGCTGCTATTCTCGACGGTACAATGAGCGTGGGCGACGCCATCGAGGGCCTGTTGACGCGTCCGTTCCGTGCGGAGGGCTGATCCGATGAATCATTGGCTGATGAAGACCGAGCCGGAAGAGTTCTCCTGGGACGATCTGGTCAAGCGCGGCGCGAAGGGCGAGCCGTGGACCGGCGTGCGCAATTTCACCGCGCGCGGGCATCTCAAGGACATGAAGAAGGGCGATCTTGTCTTCATCTATCACACCGGCGACGAGAAGCAGATCGTCGGCGTCGGCGAGGTGATCCGCGAGCACTACCGCGATCCGACCGACGAAAAACAAGTCTTCGTCGCGACCGACGTGATCGCCAAGTATCCGTTGAAGACGCCGGTGACGCTCGCCGCGATCAAGAGCGACGCGCGCTTCAAGACCATGCCGCTGGTGAAATACTCGCGGCTGTCGGTGCAACCCGTCACTGCCACCGAGTGGGCGCAGATCTGCAAGATGGGCGGCGTGAAGGGCTAGCGCTTCTTGTGCGCGCTCAATGATCGGACGTCAGCAACGCCGGTGCGGATCGCGCGCCTCGCATGACCATGTCGCGTCCCGCCGAAGCAATGCCCACCAAGAGTCCTCGTGTCGAGCTTGTTCTGTCCGCGAGCTTGCTCTTCGCCTTTGGCTTTTCGCGGATGTTTCGCAAATGGCTTTTCGACGACTTCGACGGCATCTTCGGCGACCACGGCGATGCCCGGATCGTCATTGCGCTGCTTGAGCACTGGTATCGCACCTTTTCCGGCAACTGGAGCGACTAGCTCAGTCCGCCGTTTTTCTACCCCGAGCGGGGCGTGCTCGGGTTCACCGATGCCTATTTTCTCTATGCGGTCGGCTATGTGCCGCTTCGTCTCGCGAGCCTCGATCCGTTCACTGCGTTCATGCTGGTGATGGCCGCACTATCGGTGATCGGATTTTTCGGGTTCATGCGTCTCGCGATCACGGACTTCGGCGTGAGCGCGGCCAGCGCGGCCGTCGGCGCGTTCCTGTTTGCATTTGGCAACATGATGGCCGTGAAGATGGGCCATGCGCAGAGCTATTGCGCCATGCTCCTGCCTCTGGTCGCCCATCTGACCGCAACGGCATTCAAAGCCGAACACAAGCGCGCAGCGATCATCGCAGCGGCCGCGGCGGGGTCGCTACAGGCCCTGATCTTCCTGACGGCGTATTTCACGGGCTGGTTCGCGACGTTGTTCGGCATTGTCGTTCTGCTGATTTTCGCCGCTCTGCGCGGCGCGCGCCATCAAAGATGGCTTGGCACATGTCGTGACGACCAAGCGCCATGTGCTCGTCGCCTGGATCGTAGGATACGCGGTAGGGATCGTGCCGTTTATGATCGTCTACGGACCGGTCTGGTTGCAGGGAAACTGGCGGGATTTCAGCGCGATCGTTGATTTTGCTCCGGCCTTCTCCGACATCATCAATGTCGGGCCGCACAACTGGGCCTGGAGCTGGCTCGTGCGAGCGGGACTCGTTGGAGGCGCCGGCCGACCGCGCGGCGAACTCGATCTCGGCTTTACGCCCGGAGTCGCGTTCGTTTGCGTTCTGATGACGATCCTTGCGCTGCGATCCTGGGTGCGGACGGCATCCCGCGACACCGAGTCGAGGACGGTCGTCGTGATCGCATTGGGCGTTGCGCTGGCCGCCTGCTGGCTGGTGCAGCTGAGCTACTTCGGACTGAGGCCATGGTACGCAATCTGGGTCGTTGTTCCGGGTGCGTCGGCTGTGCGGACGACGTTCCGGTTCCAGATCGTCCTCAATCTGGCCGCCGCGTTGCTGGTCGCGCTGGCTCTCGACCGCATCCGATTTCGATGGCTGAGACGGGGACCGCTCGTCGCCACAGCCACCGCCGGCATCATCGCCGGTGTTCTGATCGTCGAACAGATCAGTCGAGCACCGGTCACCTTTTCCAGGGCCGGGCAACTGGCATGGCTGCACCGCCTGCCACCGCCACCAGCCCACTGTCGCGCTTTCTATCTCGCTCCCGGCGCTGCGCGGACTGGCGTGCCGTGGTGGGTGATCCAGTCGGATGCAATGCTGCTCGCGGTCCGCTTTGGCATCCCGACCCTGAACGGCAATGCGAGCATCTATCCCGCCAACTGGCGACTGAGTGACCCATTGGCGCCGGATTATTTGCAGGCCTTGCGCGACTGGTCGGCGCGCAAAGGCCTCACGTCGGGCCTATGTGGTCTCCAATCGAGCACCGGTCCCTGGATCGAGGGCTCTCCCTGACCCACGCGATTTGTTCACCCCCCAAGTTGTTCACCGCCAAGCGTGGAAGACCATCATCGTCGGCTCAAGGCGTCGCAGCCGACGGACCCAATGCCGGGGATTGATGCGCTGGCGCCCGACGAGCTTCGGCCGCCTCACCTTGCGACGCGCGACCCGCTCCACCCGGCGAAAACCAACCCAGCGAAGCATGGCTTCGACCGCCGCCGGGTTGGGACCCCAGAAGCTCGTCGGATCGCCCGAAAGCTGCCCGCTCGGATAGAATCGCATCGCGGGATAGGGACAGGCGGTCAGGTCGACGTGCGTCTCGAGGATGAGATGGGACCGGGTGACGCTGAAGATGCTTTGCAGCGCCCGCAGCGGATCGGTGAGATGGTACAGCACGCCAAGGAAGAGAACCACATCGAACACGCCAACCGTCTCGGGCGACAGATCGACAACCTCGAGCTCCCGATCCTCAACCTTTGAGCCCAAGGCCCGGCGCGCGAGATCGAAGCCCGCCTTCGTGCCCCAGCCTGGGCCATTCCAGCAAAACGAATCCACCGCCACCACACGCTGCGCGCCCCGCCGTTCCGCTTCGAACGACAACAGCCCGTCCCACGCCCCGATGTCGAGGACGCTCAGTCCCGTCAGGTCTTCCGGCAATCCGATGTAGTCGACCTTGTCTGGCAAATTCGTGCGGCCGGGTGTCACGATGCCGTGCCCGAGGTCGATCGAGTGCCACCAGCTTATCTTGGCGACCTCCGCGCGCAGTTCATCCGGCGTCATGATCACAAGCTAGCCCGCTGACGTCGTTCAGGCCAAGAGAGATCGATGGGGTATCCGGTCAACCGGCATCGGACATCTCGGGCCCAGCCAGGTGACGCTGCGCAACGGCGTGATCTCCGGACTGTTCTGCTGGCTCGGCTTCGTCATCACCACCATGCTGGTCAACAACAGCTTCGCGATGCGGGACGAGCCCGGCCATGACGGCGGAGAAATAATTCAATTATCCACCTTGATGCCGGTGTCCTTGATGACCTTGCCGTAGCGGACGTAATCGTCCGCGATCATCGCGGAGAATTCCTCCACCGATATCAGGGACGGCTCACCGGAGCCGGCGTTGATCAGCTTCTGCCCCACGTCCGGCATCTTGAGCACTTCCTGAACTTCGGTCCGCAGCTTGCTCACGATCTCCGGCGGCGTACCGGCCGGTGCGAACAGCCCCTGCCAGATCGTGACGACGTAACCAGGATAGGATTCGCCGATGGCCGGCAGCTCCGGCAGCGTCGGCGACCGCGTCTTGCTGCTTACCGCCAGCGCGCGCAGCTTGCCGGACCGCACCAGCGGCACCACCGAGCCACCGCCGAACATGGCGACGGTTTCGCCGGCGACCGTCGCGATACCGGCAGGACCGCCGCCTTTGTACGGCACATGGGTGAGATCGATATTGGCGGTCCGCTTCAGCAACTCCATCGCGATGTGATGCTGGCTGCCGTTGCCGATCGACGCGTAGAACAATGGCGGGTTGGCCTTGCGGGCGAAGTCGACGAATTCCGCGAGCGTCTTCGATGGCACCTTGTCCGGATTGACGGTCAGGACCAGGAGATTGGTGACGAGGTTGGCGACCGGCACGAACGCCTTGCGCAGATCGACCGGCATCTTGGAATAGAGATGCGGATTGATGCCGAACAGGCTGTCGGAACCGAGCAGCAGCGTGTGGCCGTCGGGCCGCGCGTTGGCGGCCAACTCGGCGGAGATGTTGCCGTTCGATCCAGGCCGGTTGTCGACCACGACGTTCTGGCCGAGGCGCTGGCCCAGCGGCGTGCCGATGGTGCGCGCGATCACGTCGGTCGCGCCGCCGGGTGGAAACGAGACGATCAGCCGGACCGGCCGGTTGGGGAAGGTCTGCGCGTCGGCGGCGGTCGCAATCGCGCACAGGCCGACCGCAGCGATTGCCGACAGCAGCGCTTGGCCGATCCTCATGGTTTCCTCCGGTCTCTTTATCTCCGTCGTTGAAACCTGCGGCGGGACACTAGTCGCCCTTCACCCCGCTCACCTTCACGATCTCCGCCCATCGCGGCAGCTCGTTGACAATGAACTTGCCGAATTCCTGCGGCGTCTGAATCACCGGCTCGAGGCCAAGCTTGTCGAGGCTTGCCTTCATCTCCGGCGAACGCAGGCTGTCGTTGACGGCTTCATTCAGCCGCTTCACGATCGCGTCCGGCGTACCGGCCGGCGCCCACAGCCCGGCCCAGTAGCCGAGCGCCAGACCGGGATAGCCGCTTTCGATCATGGTCGGCACGTTGGGCAGCTCGGGATCGCGGGCCGGACCCCAGACCGAGATCCCCTTAATGCTGCCGTTCTTGACGTGGGGAACCAGCGTCGAGGCCGACCCGACATGGAAATGGATGCGCCCGCCGATCATGTCGGTCACGACCTGCGCGCCGCCTTTGTAGGGCACGCTGGTCATGTCGATCTTTTCCCTGACCTTGAGCCATTCGCCGACCAGTTGCGGCGCGGTTCCCTGGGCGAAGCCGAAGGCGAGCTTGCCCGGATTGGCATTCGCATAGGCGACGAATTCCGGGACGGTGTTGGCTGGGATCGACTTTTCGATCACCGTCAGCCAGTGCCCGAACACGGTATTGGCGACCGGGACGAAGCTCTTGAGCGGATCGTAGCCCGGGTTCTTGTACATCGCCGGGGCGACCACGATGCTTGAGCTGTTGAACAGCAGCGTGTAGCCGTTCGGCGTGGCCGAGGCCGCAGCCTTTGCCCCGATGGTGGTGCCACCGCCAGGCCGGTTGTCGATCACCACGTTCTGGCCGAGCCGCGTGGTCAAATGCTGCGCGAGCAGGCGGCCCACCACGTCGTTCGGCGACCCCGCGATGAACGGCACGATCATCCGGATCGGCTGGGTCGGGTAGGACTGCGCCGATGCCGCGGACGCGGTGGCTGCAAGCGCCGCCGCCATGACGATGCGGGTGACTGGCACCATGGCGCAATACTCCCTCACATGAGCCCATCTAGTCGCATTTGCCGACCGTTTCCAAGCGGCCAAAAGGCCGCGTCGGACGGCCGCGGCCGGAGTCCCGCCGAAGGTCGCATATCGGCGGCCTTGTCGCTCCTCGGAGCGCCGTCGCATAATGGCGGAGGCGACCAAGAGACGAGCGCTTGCGTTGCAAATTCCGCAAACCTTGCGCCGCGTGGAGGAAGCGATGTCCGACAAGATCTACGACGTCCCGGCCGAGTGGAAGCAGCGCACCTTCATCAAGGAGCCCGACTACTTCCAGATGTACGAGCGCTCGATCGCCGACCCCAACGCCTTCTGGCAAGACCAGGCCAAGCGCATCCACTGGTACAAGACCCCGACCAAGATCAAGAACGTCAAATACTCCGGCAACGTCTCGATCAAATGGTACGAGGACGGCATCACCAACGTCGCCTACAACTGCATCGACCGGCATCTGCCCAAGCGCGCCAACCAGGTCGCGATCATCTGGGAAGGCGACGACCCCAAGGACGACAAGAAGATCACCTACCAGCAGCTGCACGACGAAGTGTGCCGGATGGCCAACATCCTGCGCAACCGCAACGTCGCGAAGGGCGACCGCGTCACCATCTACATGCCGATGATCCCGGAAGCGGCCTACGCCATGCTCGCCTGCGCGCGCATCGGCGCGATCCATTCGGTGGTGTTCGGCGGCTTCTCGCCGGATTCGCTCGCCGGCCGCATCGAAGACTGCAAGTCGAACGTCGTCATCACCGCCGACGAAGGCGTCCGCGGCGGCCGCAAGATTCCGCTCAAGGCCAACACCGATACGGCGATCGCCAAGGTCGGCGGCGTCGATCATGTCATTGTCGTGCGCCGCACCGGCGCGCCGGTCGACATGGACCCGGTGCGCGACGTCTATTACGACGAGGCCGCCAAGGTCGTGACCAGCGAGTGCCCGTGCGAGCACATGAACGCGGAAGACCCGCTGTTCATCCTCTACACCTCGGGCTCGACCGGGAAGCCGAAGGGCGTGCTGCACACCACCGGCGGCTATCACGTTTACACGATGATGACGCATCAATACGTCTTCGACTATCATGACGGCGACATCTACTGGTGCACCGCCGACGTCGGCTGGGTCACCGGCCACAGCTACATCGTGTACGGTCCGCTCGGGAACGGCGCCACCACGCTGATGTTCGAAGGCGTGCCGAACTACCCGACCATGTCGCGCTTCTGGGAAGTCTGTGACAAGCACAAGGTCAACATCTTCTACACCGCGCCAACCGCGATCCGCGCGCTGATGCAGGCCGGCGACGCGCCGGTGAAAAAGACCTCGCGCGCCTCGCTGAAGCTGCTCGGCACTGTCGGCGAGCCGATCAATCCGGAAGCCTGGGAGTGGTATTACCATGTTGTCGGCGACGGCCGCTGCCCGATCGTCGACACCTGGTGGCAGACCGAGACCGGTGGCATTTTGATCACGCCGCTGCCCGGCACGACAAAACTCAAGCCCGGATCGGCGACGCGGCCGTTCTTCGGGATCGTGCCGCAGATCGTCGATGCCGAGGGCAAGCTGCTGGAAGGCGCCGCCAGCGGCAATCTCTGCATCGCCAACTCCTGGCCGGGCCAGATGCGCACGGTGTACGGCGACCACCAACGTTTCATCGACACCTACTTCAAGACCTATCCCGGCAAGTACTTCACCGGCGACGGCTGCCGCCGCGACGAGGACGGCTACTACTGGATCACCGGCCGCGTCGACGACGTCATCAACGTCGCCGGCCACCGGCTCGGCACTGCCGAAGTCGAGAGCGCGCTGGTCGCGCATGAGAGCGTGTCGGAGGCGGCGGTGGTCGGCTATCCGCACGACATCAAGGGCCAGGGCATCTACGCCTATGTCACGCTGATGACCGGCAAGACGCCGACCGAAGACCTGCGCAAGGAACTGGTGCAGTGGGTGCGCAAGGAGATCGGACCGATTGCGTCCCCCGATCTCATCCAGTTCGCGCCCGGGCTGCCGAAGACGCGCTCCGGCAAGATCATGCGCCGCATCCTGCGCAAGATCGCCGAGGACGACTACGGCGCGCTCGGCGACACCTCGACGTTGGCCGATCCGACCGTGGTCGATGATCTCGTGAAGAACCGGCAGAACCGGAAGGTGGCTTGACGGCGATCATCAACGCCGACGGGATAGCCGCATTGCCGGGCTCTCACGAGGCGCGCCGTCTCCGCTGCACGCTCGGCGGAACTCCGCACTGAGGTGCCGTTGCAGGAGGGTTGCGCTCCTGCGAAACCCATCAAGGGGGCGGGCAACGTGATGGGTTTCGCGACCGCTCAACCCATCCCCCGAGCCGTGTGACCCCCTGTTGCCGCGACGTCACAGCGGCCAGAAAATTGGTGAAAAAGTAACGCTGGCCCGAAGCTTTCGGCTGAGATTGCCGGCCGTTTACCCTACTGTTGTATGCGGGGGTTGGGGCTCGACGGCTTGTTGCCGCTCGCAAGCCTCGAATGGCGTTACGCATAAGAAGAAGCGGTTCGACCATGGCGCATGTCCTTCGTTGCTTGGCGGTCCTTGCCGCCACTGTTGTTCTTGCGGCCGTCAATTCGGCCCAGCGTCCGGCGCGGGCTCAGGCCACCGTCGCCTTCAGCGGCTATCCAGTCGGGACCATCGTGGTGCGGACTCATCAGCGACGGCTTTTCTTTGTCGTCGGGCAAGACCGCGCGATCAGCTATCCGGTCGGCGTCGGCCGCGCCGGTCAGCAATGGGCCGGCACCGCCAGCATCAGCGGCAAGTACATCAGGCCGGCCTGGTCGCCCCCGGCCGACATCAAGCGCGCCAACCCGCGGCTGCCCGACGTCATCGCAGGCGGTTCGCCGCGCAATCCCATGGGCGCGGCGGCCATGACGTTGAGCGGCGGCGAGTACGCGATCCACGGCACCAATGCGCCGGGCTCGATCGGCGGCTTCGTGTCCTACGGCTGCATCCGGATGCACAACCGCGATGTCCTCGATCTCTACGCCCGCGTCAGCGTCGGCACCCAGGTGGTCGTCACGCGCTGAAGCCGCGCGCGATTTCTTAAGGGTCGCACCAGGATTGGCGCTGCCTGCCGGCATACGGGCGCGCGTGCCCGCGCGCGAGCAGCGCGGAGGCGACATCGCCGGTGCGCCCGGTGGCCGCGTCGGCCAGCACCCGGCCGCCATACTTGTCCAGGCCGACCCGCCCGATCGACACCGAGCCTTCGGCCAGCATCGCCGCCAGCGCCTCGCGGGCGGCCTGCGCCCGCGCGGCTTCTTGCGCGCAGCGTCCCTTGATTTCGGGAGCGTCGATGTCGCGCAACCGGACTTTGGTGGCGATCTCGATTCCCGGCCACGCCCGCACCCGCGCCTCGAACGTATCGCCGTCGAGCACCCGGACCACGTCGACGGGATAGCGCGGCACACCCGACGCGGCGCTGGTGCCCGGCATCGCCATCGCGGCCGTCGCCGTCATCGGCGGCCCGTTCCGCGACGGCTGCAGCAGCGCGCCCGTGGCCAGCCCGATCGCGAAGGTGGCAGCCGGAACGATGAGGTTCGGCGCCAATTTGGGTGGGATGCGGTGTAGGAACATGGTCCAGGTATTAGGCCAAAGTTCCTAACAATGCAAGATCGGAGTCTGGCTTAGTATTGCGAGCAAGCCGGCGCGCCGCAGGCCTTCAGCGATCCCAACGCATCGGCGCAATCCGCGGGTCTGCCGCAAACGCGCTTCGATCAAACGACAGCGATACGGCGGGGCTTTCGCAGACGGCGCGGACGCCACGACTGCCCAAGTGAATATGCCACGTCTGTCGATCCACAACGTCGTGCTCGGCAAAGCCCCGGCATGTCAGCAAGGCGACGTTTGCCCGCGAAAGCGGGTCGCGAACAAATTCATACCGGATCGTCTCGACCTCCGCCGCCCTTGCTGCATCGACGAGGCTGAGACATGCCGCGTAGTCGATGGGATGGGTCCAAAGGAGGCGTTCGCCGAGAAACGGTCGCCGGGTCAGATCGATCGCGCGGAGTGTCGCTATCTCGGCCGCGAAGGCTGTATGCTTGCCCGCATTGGCCGGCCACGGAGTGGCCGGACTTTCTGCGAAGAACAGCAGTCGGTGAAAGGCGGCCTCGGCGATCGCGGTTTCAATGACTTCGGCGGAATAGAAAACGCCATCGGGAGATCCAGCGCGACGAAATCTGGAATGGTGTGGGTACGGTGCGTAGCGGAACGGGGTCAGCAGCAAATAGCCGAGATGCCTGCACTCGTCCGGCACTTTTGGTTTGGTCTCTTCAATCAGCCGTTCGAGCGCGGCCTGTTCTTCGAGCGTGTCGGTCACCTTCATTGTCGAGATCTTGGATTGCGCTTCGACAACGCGCCAGCTGCGTAGCCGCAGCGCAACGACGTTAGATCTGAGCGCGTCGGGCGTCCAAGTATTGGATGACATTCACCAGACCACCGACCGTCTGAATAAGATTGATGGGTGCGTCACGAAGCGCGACGTTGTTGTTGACGAGCCATGCCCTGGCGACGGTCTCGTCGCCGCCGACGATGGCATCCAAGGACCGATAGAGGCGCACCAGGAGCACGCTCAGTTCGAATGCCTTGTCGTCCCGGTTCAATTGATAGTCGCCCTTGCTCATCCGCGAAATGGTCGCTTCTGACAGTCCAAGGACGGCGGCCAGGGTTCTGTTCTTGAGTTCCCAGTTTTTGCGCCGCTCTCGAAGTTGCTTTCGTTAGCGCGGCAACTTCCACAGAACGGGGCCGAACGCTCGCTTTTGCCATGCTCACGGCTCCTTTCCACAGCAACTATACACCTTATTTCTTTCCGTGGAAAGGGCTCTGGGGTTTCGTCACTGGGGCCCTCAGCGCCTTTAGGCCCGTTCCTATGCACCCCCACAAGCCGTTCTTGTGCAGCCCTTGCCGGTTTCCCATCTTTCGTCGCGGGAACGTTGCGTCGGCCGGCCGGTTGCCAAAGCAACCCCGCCGCAGCGTTGGAGAGCGCCGATGAACTACCTCAAGACGGCCATCCTGCTCGCGGGGCTCACCGCCCTGTTCATGGGTGTCGGCTACCTGATCGGCGGCCAGAGCGGCGCACTGATCGCGCTGGTCATCGCCGCCGGCATGAACATCTTCAGCTATTGGAATTCCGACAAGATGGTGCTGTCGATGCACGGCGCCCATGAGGTCGACGAGAGCTCGGCGACCGACCTCGTGCGCCTGGTGCGCGATCTTGCGAACCGCGCCGGCCTGCCGATGCCGCGCGTCTTCATCATGGACAATCCGCAGCCCAACGCCTTCGCCACCGGCCGCGATCCCGAGCACGCGGCGGTCGCGGTCACGACCGGCCTGCTCGATACGCTGAGCCGCGACGAAGCTGCCGGCGTGATCGCGCACGAGCTTGCGCATATCAAGAACCGCGACACGCTGATCATGACGATCACCGCCACGATCGCGGGCGCGATCTCGATGCTGGCGCAATTCGGCATGTTCTTCGGCGGCCACCGCAACAGCAACAACGGCTTTGGCATCATCGGCACGCTTGCCATGGTGATCCTCGCGCCGATTGCCGCCATGCTGGTGCAGATGGCGATCAGCCGCACGCGCGAATATTCGGCCGACCGGCTCGGCGCAATGATCCAGGGCACGCCCATGCCGCTCATGTCGGGCCTGGTGAAGATCTCCAACGCCGCCCACCAGATCGAGAACCCGACCGCGGAGCAGAATCCCGCCACCGCGCACATGTTCATCATCAACCCGCTGACCGGCGGGCATGGCTGGGACAATCTGTTCGCGACGCATCCCTCGACCGAGAACCGGATCGCGGCGCTCCAGCAGCTCGCTTCGGAAATGGGCCAGGGCGGCGTCGGCGGATTCGGAAGCACGCACCGCCGGCCCACGGCACCGCCGTCGGGCAGCCCATGGGGCGCGCGCCGCGGCGGGCCGTGGGGCTAACGAAGTCTCCATTCTGATCGGCTCCATTCCTGCGCTCGTTCCCGCGAAAGCGGAAGGTGCTGCACTTCGTTTGTGAACTCAGGGGATCCAGAATCTTGATTTTAGTTCGGGGTCCCCGCTTGCGCGGGGACGAGCGGAAGACAAGCTTGAACGCATGAATTCCCGTGCCCCATCGCCGGAGCCGCCGGGCCTCCCGTCGCGCCGGATCGCGGCCGACATCCTTGAAGGCGTGCTGCGGCGGGGCCGCTCGCTCGACGATCAACTCGACGGCGGTGGCGCGCACACCGGGCTTGCATCGCTGCCGGAGCGCGACCGGGCGCTGACCCGCCGCTTGGTCGCGACCGTGCTGCGCCGCTTCGGCACGCTCCGCCATCTCCTTGGCCTCTATCTCGACCGCGGCATCCCGGCCAACTCGGCGCGGGTCGAGACCGCGCTGTTGCTCGGCGCCGCCCAGATCCTGTGGCTCGACGTGCCCGACCACGCCGCCGTCGACCTGTCGGTGCGGCTCGTGCAGGCGGAGCGGCGGGCGGCGCACTATGCGGGACTGGTCAACGCCGTGCTCCGCCGGGTCGCGCAAAATGCCGCCCAGCAATTGCGCGGCAGAGACATCGTCACGCTCGACACGCCGGATTGGCTCATGGCGCGCTGGCGCCGCGCCTATGGAGACGACCTCGCGCATTCCATTGCCGCAGCCAACGGCCAGGAGCCGGCGCTGGACATCTCGGTGAAGTCCGATCCGGCGCATTGGGCCGATGCTTTGGGCGGGCAGGTGCTCCCGACCGGATCGGTGCGCGCCGTCGCACATGGGCCGGTGCCGCGGTTGCCGGGCTATGCCGACGGCGCCTGGTGGGTGCAGGACGCGGCGGCGGCGCTGCCGGCGCAACTCCTCGGCGACGTGCGCGGCAAATCGGTCGCCGATCTGTGCGCGGCGCCGGGCGGCAAGACCGCGCAGCTTGCCGCCGCCGGCGCCCGCGTCACCGCGGTGGATCGCTCCGCACCAAGACTCGAGCGACTCAAACAAAACTTGGCGCGGCTCGGCCTCACCGCGGAAACCGTCGTGGCCGATGTCACCGAGTGGCAATCGGAGCCATTCGACGCCGTGCTGCTGGACGCGCCCTGCTCCGCGACCGGTACCATTCGCCGCCATCCGGACGTCCCCTGGCTGAAACGCGAATCGGACATCGCGGCGCTGGCCGCCCTGCAGCGCCGCCTGCTGGCGCGCGCGGTCGAGCTCACGCGGCCGGGCGGTCGCATCGTTTATTGCACCTGTTCGCTCGAGCCGGACGAGGGTGTCGAGCCGGTGACCGACCTCTTGGCGCGCGATTCCCGCGTGTGCCGGCGCCCGCTTGTGGCGAGCGACGTCCATGGCTGCGCCGAGTTCCTTACTGCGGACGGCGACCTGCGCACGCTGCCCTGCCAACTCCCTGATTCCAATGCAAAAATGGGCGGCCTCGACGGCTTTTATGGATGCCGGCTGGAGCGCTTGTAACCGAACCCTTGGTTGGCCGCCGTCACGCCCTTCGCTATGGTCCGGCCGCGGGACGCATGGCACGCCCGCAGTGAGGGGAGCCCACGCCTCGATGTCGCGCGCTTCGGTCGCGGAACGGACCCGATTGTCCGTGTTTCTCGCGCAGGGGATGGCTCGCAAGCTGCTCGGCCGGTTGACCGGGTTTTCGCTGGCGCGCCTGCCGTTTCTCCCGGGCGCCCCCGACCGGCTGCTGATCGCGCCGCAGGACTTGCGCACCGCCAATTCCACGCGTGCGAGCGAGATCTACGCCGGCCGCTTTTCCTTCGGTGGCAAAGTGGTGGTGTGCGACGCCCGCTCGCCGTTCGAGATCAAGGCGCCGTCCGAGGACTGGTCGGTGGCGTTGCACGGATTCAGCTGGCTGCGCCATCTGCGCGCCGCGGACTCCGGAATCACCCGCGCCAATGCGCGCGCGCTGGTCGACGAATGGATCACGCTGCACGGCTCCGGCGACGCGGCCGCCAAGCGCCCCGAGGTCACGGCGCGCCGGATCATCTCCTGGCTCAGCCAGGCGCCGCTGGTGCTCGACGATTCGGACGTCCGGTTCTACCGGCGCTTCCTGCGCAGCCTCACCCGCCAGGTGCGGCAGCTGCGTCATACCGCGGCCGCCGCCCGCGATGGCATGCCGCGCCTCCTGTCGATGATCGCGGTGATGTATGCGTCGCTGTGCATGGCCAACCAGGCGCGTCATATCAAGTCCGCCGCCAAGCGCCTGAGCGACGAGCTTGAGCGGCAGATCCTGCCCGATGGCGGACACCTCAGCCGCAACCCCGGCGCGCTGATCGAGCTGCTGGTCGACCTCCTGCCGCTGCGGCAGGTGTTCACTTCCCGCAACGTGGCGCCGCCTGCACCGCTGATGCATGCGATCGACCGCATGATGCCGATGCTGCGCTTCTTCCGGCACGGCGACGGAAACTTCGCGCTGTTCAACGGCATGGGACCGATCCGCTCCGATCTCTTGAGCACCATCCTGGCCTATGACGACGCGCGCGGAACGCCGGTCTCGAACGCCGCCCATTCCGGCTATCAGCGCCTGGAGGCCGGCGGCACCGTGGTCATCATGGATACCGGCCAACCGCCGCCGCTGCCGGCCAGCCAAGAAGCGCACGCCAGCTGCCTGTCGTTCGAACTGTCCGCCAAATTCAACCGCATCGTCATCAATTGCGGCCTGCCGGGGACCGGGCGCGACGGCTGGCGGCAGGTCGCGCGCGCCACCAGCGCGCATTCGACCGCGACGTTCAATGACGTGTCGTCGTGCCGCTTCATCGAAGCCGGGCCGATCCGGCGCATGCTGCAGGGCGCTCCGATCATCAGCGGCCCGCGCAATATCGAGGTCACACGTGAACAGGGGCCGGAAGGCGAGCTGATACTGCGGACCTCGCACGACGGCTATGCCGGGAATTTCGGCGTGATCCACCACCGCGCCCTGATGCTGTCCGCCGACGGCAGCCGGCTCGATGGCGAGGAAATGTTCAACCCCGACGACGGCGAGATATCCGCCGAGCACGATCAGTTCGCCCTGCGTTTCCACCTGCATCCGTCGATCAAGGCCAACCGATTGCAGGATTCCCACGGCGCCATGCTGATGCTGCCCAACAAGGAGGTCTGGACCTTCAACGCCTATGAGGACCGCATCGAGCTCGAGGAAAGCGTCTATCTCGCAGGCAACGAGGGACCGCGGCGCACGCTCCAGATCGTGATCTACGGCCGCGCCCGCAAAGTGTCGCGGGTGCAATGGACGTTCTCGATGATCGCGGCTTCGCCGATGCCGGCGCGCCGCGGTCGCGGCGAGGAACCGAAGCTGCCGTTGTGACGGGCAGTTCGTCATGCGCGGCCTTGTGCCGGGCATCCACGTCTTGTCACGAATCAAACGACAATAGACGTGGATGGCCGGGACAAGCCCGGCCATGACGGAGTAAAGGTAGGTGCGCCTCATGACTGACCAAATTCGCCCCATCACCCGCGCCCTGATCTCGGTCTCCGACAAGGCCGGCCTGATCGAATTCGCGCGCGCGCTCGCGCAACGCGGGGTCGAACTCATCTCCACCGGCGGCACGCGCAAGGCGCTGGCCGACGCCGGGCTCACGGTGATCGAGGTGTCGGAAATCACCGGCTTCCCGGAGATGATGGACGGCCGCGTGAAGACGCTGCATCCGAAGGTGCACGGCGGACTGCTCGCGATCCGCGACAACAAGGAACACGCCGCCGCCATGCAGGCGCACGGCATCCGCCCCATCGACCTCCTGGTGGTGAACCTCTATCCGTTCGAAGCGACCGTCGCGAACGGCGCCGACTTCGACACCTGCATCGAGAACATCGACATCGGCGGCCCCGCGATGATCCGCGCCGCCGCCAAGAACCACGGCGACGTGGCGGTCGTGGTCGACGTTGCCGACTACGCGGCGGTGCTCGACGAGCTCAGGGAGCACAACGGCACCACGCCGGCGCTGCGCCGCAAGCTTGCCGCCAAGGCCTACGCGCGCACCGCCGTCTATGACGCGGCGATCTCGAACTGGTTCGCGCAACAACTTGGCGACGACGCGCCGACCTTCCGCGCCTTCGGCGGCAAACTTACGGAAGCGCTGCGCTACGGCGAGAACCCGCATCAGCAGGCGGCATTCTATCGCTCGCCGGAGCAACGTCCGGGCGTCGCCACCGCGCGGAAGGTGCAGGGCAAGCAGCTCTCCTACAACAATCTCAACGACACCGACGCCGCCTATGAATGCGTCGCCGAGTTCGATCCGAAGCGCACCGCCGCGGTCGCCATCATCAAGCACGCCAATCCCTGCGGCGTCGCCGAAGGCGGCAGTATCCTCGATGCCTACACCAAGGCGCTGCGCTGCGATCCGGTCTCGGCCTTCGGCGGCATTGTCGCGCTCAATCGTGTGCTGGACGCCGAAGCGGCGCGCGCGATCACCGAGATCTTCACCGAGGTCATCATCGCCCCGGATGCGACCGATGAGGCGATCGCCATTGTCGGCGGCAAGAAGAACCTGCGTTTGCTGCTGGCGGGCGGGCTGCCCGATCCGCGCGGCCACGGGCTGACGGTGAAGTCGCTGGCCGGCGGCCTCCTGGTGCAGTCGCGCGACAACGCGGTGGTCGACGACATGGACCTCAAGGTCGTCACCCGGCGCGCGCCGACCAATTCCGAACTCGCCGACCTGGCGTTTGCCTTCCGCGTCGGCAAGCACGTCAAGTCGAACACCATCGTCTACGCCCGCGACCGGGCGACCGTCGGCATCGGCGCCGGCCAGATGAGCCGGGTCGACGCCGCCCGCATCGCCGCCCGCAAGGCCGAGGACGCCGCCAGGGAGGCCGGCCTGAAGGAACCGCTGACCAAAGGTTCCGTCGTCGCCTCCGACGCCTTCTTCCCCTTTGCCGACGGCCTCTTGGTCACGATCGAGGCCGGCGCCACCGCCGTGATCCAGCCCGGCGGTTCCATGCGGGACAACGAGGTGATCAAGGCCGCCGACGACCACGGTATCGCCATGGTGTTCACCGGCATCCGGCATTTCCGGCACTAGCCCTGCCGTCTGCCCCTCGTCCCCGCGCAAGCGGGAACCCAGAAAGTCAAAAAGACTGGATTCCCGCGTTCGCGGGAATGAGCGGATAAACCCAAATCCGCTGCGGCGCACCGCGCCAAAGCGTGCCTGAAGCCAGTACTTAGGTATCTGTTAGGGTTGCGAAATTTTCATCTCGCAGAACTCAATCTTCGCGGAACAGATCAAATCGGTCGGCGTTTTGCTTACAGAAGCAAACCCGCCCGAGACAGGGCAAGTCGATGCAAGAGACCGACATCACCTTCCTTCGCCGCCAAGCGGAACTCTGCGTCGCCCTCTCGAGGGCGACCTTCGATCTCACCGTGGCGGGCCGACTGCGCGCCATGGCCGACGAGTTCCGGACCAGGGCATCGCACTGGGAGCACGACATCGACCACATGCCGGCGCATGTGGTTCGCCGCAATGGCTCCCTCGCCGGCAAGCTGGATCGCAGCTAGATCAAGCTTTTCGTTTGAGCATGATCTTTTCCGAAGACCGGTTCCCACTTTTCGGGATCATGCGCTGTGCGATTATTGCCGGACCAGGTCGCCGAGCAGGCTGGCGGCCACCGATAGCTTCGAAAGCGTCAGCCCCGAATTCGCGATTTCATGCACTGCCGCGCGGATGCGCTGGACGTCGGCCGCCCGGGTAGCGACCCAGGCCTCCACCGCGGCGGCGCCGGCGGCACCCCCGGAGGTCATGGCTGCAGTCAACCGCCGCTCGGCATCGCCGATCGAATCGAGCGCGCGGTCGAGCGCCAGCCGGTCGAAATAATCCGACACCCTGATCTCCCGCGCCGCCCGGGTGATGCGATCGAGCTGGAAGAAAGCCTCGGCTGCGAAATAGGTCGCGGTCACGTCGGCGATCTTCTTGCCGGTGCGTTCGGCGACCAGCACGATGTCGGGCGCGGCGGTCAGCGACGACAGGCCGGCCAGCCGGCGCGCGAGGTCGGCGGGCACGCCTGCGGCCATGAGTTCCGCAACGCGGGCATCACGTGCGGCCACGGCGTCCTGCCTGAGTGCGCCGTCGAGCGCCGCATCCACTGCGGCGATACCCTCGCGGTAATGTGTGACCAGAGCCGCAAGCCCCTTGGTCAGATCGACATTGCGCAGGAACCATACCACGCGGTCACGCAGCAGCCGCTGCACCGACGCATAGAGATCGAGCTGGAGGCCGCCGGGGATCTTGTTGTCCAAGCCGTCGATCTCGGTGTTGAGCGCGGTCATGCCGTAGCTGTCGCGCACCGCGGCAAACGCCGTGGCGACGCTGGCCGCGGACGCGCCGGTCTGATCCTCGGTGCGCACCACGAACTGGGGCCCGCCGCGATTGATGATCGAATTGGCGAGCTGCGTCGCGATGATCTCGCGGCTCAGCCGGTGGTGACTGATCGCGTCGGGAAACCGGTCGGCAATCGGACCGGGGAAATAGCGCCCAAGCTCGCGCGCGAGATAGCGATCGTCGGGAACGTCGGACTCCAGCAGCTCGTCCTTAAGCGCCAGCTTGGCATAGGCCAGCAGCACCGCCAGCTCCGGCCGCGTCAACGCTACCGACCGGCGCCGCCGCTCATCGAGCTCCTTGTCGTCCGGCAGGAATTCAACCGCGCGATCGAGCAGGTGCTTGGCTTCGAGCGATTGCATCAGCCGCGAAAAGAACCCGAGATAACCAACGCCCTGGCGCTCCGCCAGCGAGATCGACAGCGGCTGCAGATAATTGTTGCGCAGCACCAGCGCGGCGACGTCGTCGGTCATCTCGGCGAGCAGCGCGTTGCGCGCGTCTTCCGTCAGCCGGCCGTCGCGCACCGGCCGCGTCAGCGCGATCTTGATGTTGACCTCGATATCGGAAGTGTTGACGCCGGCCGAATTGTCGATGGCGTCGGTGTTGAGCCGGACGCCGCTTATGGCCGCTTCGATCCGTCCGCGCTGCGTCATGCCGAGATTGGCGCCCTCGCCCACGACCTTGCAGCGCAAGTCCGCGCCGGTAACCCGGATCGCGTCGTTGGCGCGGTCGCCGACGGCGTCGTCGGTCTCCGTCGACGCGCGCACATAGGTGCCGATGCCGCCGAAGAACAGAAGATCGGCGGGCGCCTTGAGGATCGCGTTCATCACCTCTTGCGGGGTCGCCTTCGCTTTGCTGAACCCGATCGCCGCCTGCGCCTCCGGCGACAGCGCAATCTCCTTGAGTGAGCGCGGATAGATGCCACCGCCGGCCGAGATCAGCGACTTGTCGTAGTCCTGCCAGCTCGATCGCGGCAGCTCGAACAGCCGCTTGCGCTCGGCGAAGCTTCGCGTCGGGTCGGGGTCCGGATCGATGAAGATGTCGCGATGGTCGAACGCCGCCACCAGCTTGGTTGTCATCTCCCGCAGCAGTCCGTTGCCGAACACGTCGCCGGACATGTCGCCGACGCCCACCGTCGTGAACGGCGTGGTGCCGATGTCGACGTCGATCTCGCGGAAATGGCGCTTCACCGATTCCCAGGCGCCGCGGGCGGTGATGCCCATCTTCTTGTGGTCGTAGCCGGCCGAGCCGCCGGACGCGAAGGCGTCGCCGAGCCAGAAGCCGCGCTCCTGCGCGATGCGGTTGGCGATGTCGGAGAACGTCGCGGTGCCCTTGTCGGCCGCGACCACCAGATAGGGATCGTCGTCGTCATGCCGCACGACGTTCTCGGGTGGGACCACGCCGTCGTCGTCGAGATTGTCGGTGACGTCGAGCAGCGTCGAGATGAACAGCTTGTAGGCGGCGGTGCCCTCCGCCTGCACCTGCTCGCGGGTGCCGCCTTTCGGCATCTGCTTCGGGACGAAACCGCCTTTCGCGCCCACCGGCACGATGACCGCGTTCTTGACCTGCTGCGCCTTCACGAGGCCGAGAACTTCGGTGCGGAAATCCTGCGGCCGGTCCGACCAGCGGATGCCGCCGCGCGCCACCTTGCCGAAGCGCAGATGCACGCCCTCGACTCGCGGCGAATAGACGAAGATTTCATAGAGCGGTTTCGGCAGCGGCAGGCCTTCGAGCTTGCGGCTCGCAAACTTGATCGCGATCTGCGCCTTCGGCCGGCCCTCGGCATCGATCTGGTAGAAGTTGGTGCGCAGCGCCGACTGCACGGCGTTGACGAAGTGGCGCAGGATGCGGTCCTCGTCCAGGCTTTCGACCGCCGCCAGCGCCTGTTCGATCCCGCCGAGGATTTCGTCCTGGCGCGCGCTGCGGGCGTCCGGCATCGCCTCAAGCCGCGGATCGAACCGCACGTGGAAGAGCTGCACGACCTGCGCCGCCAGTTGCGCGTGCCGGCCGAGTGTGCCCCACATATAGTCCTGCGAATAGGGCACGCGGATCTGCCGCAGGAAGCGCGAGATCGTGCGGATCAGCGCGACGTCGCGCCAGGCCAGTCCGGCGGACAACACCAGCGCGTTATAGCCGTCATTCTCAGCGCCGCGGGTCATCACCACGAGGAAGCACGCTTCCAGCCGCTGCTTGGAATCGAGGAGATCGACCTCGCCCGCGCTGGCGTGCTCCAGCACCATGTCATGCAGCCAGACGTCGGGGCGATCGTCGGCGTCGAGCCTGATGTGGTGGGTTTGCTCGTCCACCACGCGGAAGCCCATGTTCTCCAGGATCGGCACGCGTTCCGACAGCGGGATCGGGCGGCCGAGGCTCCACACCTTGAGCCCGACGCCGCCATCGACAGTTTCGGTCCGCCGGTGGAAATCGGCGCTCAACGGACGCGCGGGCGACAGGCCCGTGATCACCTTGATGTCGTTCACCGCAACCAGCGGCGAATAGCTGGCGCGGTAGCCCTCCGAAAAGGCGTTGCGGTAGCGCAGGAACAACTCGCGCGCACGGCCGGGGTCGTGCACCACGGCGAGCGCGTCGGCGAGACCGTCGGTCCAGGTGCGGATGATCGCGCCGACCGTTTCCTCGAGCGTCGGACGATCCGGCCGCGGAGCTTCTCCCTTGTCGCGACCGATGATGTAATGGACGCGCACCAAGGGCCCTTCCGGGAAGAACGGATAATAGGCGCTCATCCGCCCCTGATAGACCTTGGCGAGATACTCGCCGATCGCGACCCGTACGGAGCTGTTGTAGCGGTCGCGCGGCACGAACACCAAAACCGAGACGAAACGATCGAAGCGATCGTGCCGCGGGAGCACCCGCACGCGCGGGCGTTCGTCGAGCTGCAGGATCAGCATGGCGAACTGGTAGAGCGTGTCCTCGTCGATCTGGAACAGTTCGTCGCGCGAATAGGTGTCGAGAACGTTGGCCAGCGCCTTGCCGGAATGACTGTCGGGATCGAAGCCGGCGCGCCTGATCACGGCGTCCACCTTGCGGCGCAGATACGGAATCGTGCGGGTTGAGCGCGTGTAGACCGTCGAGGTGAACAGCCCGACGATGCGGAACTCACCGACCAGCTTGCCTTGGGCGTCGAAGCGCTTGATCCCGATGTAGTCCATGTGGGTGCGCCGATGCACGCGCGAGCGTACCGCCGATTTGGTGACGATCAGGAGCTTCGGCTCCATCAGGAAGGCGCGGAGTTCCGGCGTGACGACGACCAGCTGGCTTCCGGTGCGCAGCACGCGGCGCTCAGGCGAGCGCAGGAGCCCGAGGCCGGTCTCGGGCATCGGCGCAAGCGCGTCCTCCTTATCGGTGAAGACGTAGTCACGGGCACCGAGGAAGGTGAAGTTGTCGCTGACCAGCCATTCCAGGAATGCGACCGCCTCTTCGATCTCCTCCTTCGGCAAAGGCGGCGGATTGACCTTGAGCTCGGCGGCGATCTCGCCGACGCGGGCCAGCATCGCGCGCCAGTCGCGCACGCCGAGACGCACGTCCGCGAGCACCGTTTCAAGCGCGGCGATCAGCTCGGCGCGCTGCGCCTCGTCGGTGATGCGGTCCAGGTGAATGTGGATGAAGCTTTCGCGCAATGCTTCATCGGCCGTGACCTTCAGCCCATCAAAGCCGGTGAGCCGGCCCGACCGATCGCGCGTGACGGTGAATACCGGATGCACGACCAGACGCGCCTCGACGCCGCGCTCCGCCAGCTCGCCCATGACCGAGTCGAGCAGGAAGGGCATGTCGTCGTTGACGATTTCGATCACCGAGGTCTGCCGCAACAGCTCGCTGGCGCCGGCGGGCGATGCGATTCGCAGTTTCGGCGTGCCGGGCGTGCGCTCCGCGAGGTAGCTCCAGGCGGATTCCGCCAGGGCGGCGATCTCGCGCCCGTCATAGCGGATGAGGTCTTCCGGCGCGGCACGGCCGAACAGGCCGGTGACGAAGTCGCTTGGGACCTTGGGATTTTGTGCCGTCAGCAGCGCCTCCGCGGCAGCGACGAGCAGGGCTGCGGAGCGCTCCTCGTCGGTTCCAACGGAATGTTGCATGATTTGCCTCTGATGGCGGCTCCATCCCGGCGCATGCGGACATGGGACTGGCCGCCGTTCACCCCGGCAGTTTTTATCATCCTCGCGGCGGCGTCGAGAGCATCCAGCCGGATTCTCGAAGGGCCACACAGGGATAAGCGCTTCAAGGGGATGTGAAGCCCTAGATCGCTCGGAGGCGTCAATTCGCCACCTTCCGTGGCTAACCGCGGCTTACAACGTTGAGATTTCGGATGCTTGTTCCCCAGGGCGGCGCGGCTATGATCGCGCCGAATTTGAAAGAGCGCGATGTTCCGCCCCGCCTTTTTGTTTCTCTTCGCCGTCCTGGCCGTATCGCCGCCCCCCGCCCATGCGGAAGGCGCTGTCGAGGCCCGGCACGGCATGCTCGTCGCGCAGGAGGCGCGCGCCGCGCGCATCGGCCTTGCCGTGCTGGAGCGCGGCGGCAACGCGGTGGACGCCGCCGTCGCCACCGGCTTCGCGATGGCGGTCACCTATCCCCGTGCCGGCAATATCGGCGGGGGCGGCTACATGGTCATCCGGCTCACCGAGCGCCAGCGCGGCCAGCAGAACATCGCCATCGATTACCGCGAGACCGCGCCGGCCGCGGCGACCCGCGAGATGTTCCTCGATGAGAAGGGCAATGCCGATCCGCGCCGCTCGCGCGATTCCGCACTGGCGATCGGTGTGCCCGGGACCGTGGCCGGGTTGGCGCTGGCGCATGAGCGCTATGGGTCCGGCCGCCTGACGCTGGCGGAGCTGATGGCGCCGGCCATCGCGCTGGCGCGCGAGGGTTTTGCGGTCGAGGACGATACCGCGGAATCGCTGCCGCGGGCGCGCACGCGGCTCGGGCGCTGGCCCTCGTCCGCGAAAATCTTCCTCAAGAGCGACGGCAATGCGCTGGCGCCGGGCGACACGCTGGTGCAGCGCGATCTCGCCGACACGCTGGAGGCGATCGCGCAGCGCGGGCCGCGCGCCTTCTACGAGGGTCCGATCGCCGAGAAGCTCGCCGCCGCGGTGCAGGCCGCCGGCGGGCTCATGACCGCGGACGATCTCAAGAACTATCGCCCGCAAATCCGCCGGCCGGTGCGCGGGCGCTATCGCGGTCACGAGATCATCTCGATGCCGCCGTCATCCTCCGGCGGCGTGCTGTTGATCGAGATGCTTAACGTGCTCGAAGGCTACAAACTCAACGAGCAGGACGATGCGTCGCGCCTGCACCTGATGATCGAGGCGATGCGGCGCGCCTATGCCGACCGCGCCGCCTATCTCGGCGATCCGGCGGTGGTGAGCGCGCCGCTGGTGCGGCTGATGTCGAAGCGTTACGCCGCGCAACTGCGCACCGGCATCGACCCCGCGCGCGCCACGCCGTCGAGCGAGATTCGCGCCGACCTGACTTTGCCGCGCGAAGGCGACAATACCACGCATTTCTCGGTGATCGACCGCTACGGCAACGCCGTTTCCAACACCTACACGCTGAATTTCAGCTACGGCGTCGGCATGGTCGCGGACGGCACCGGCGTGCTGCTCAACAACGAGCTCGATGACTTTGCCGCCCGCCCGGCCACACCCAACGCCTACGGGCTGATCGGCGGCACCGCCAATGCGCCGGGACCGAACAAGCGGCCGCTGTCATCCATGACCCCGACCATCGTCACCAAGAACGGCCGCCCGTTGATCGTCACCGGCTCGCCCGGCGGCAGCCGGATCATCACTGCAGTGCTGCAGGTGATCGTCAATGTGATCGACCGCAACATGGGCGCGGCCGAGGCGGTGGCGGCGCCACGCCTCCATCACCAATGGTCGCCCGACCGCGTGCTGGTCGAGCAGACCATGCCGAACGATGTCGTCACCGGGCTCGAAGGCCGCGGCCACACGGTCGAGCGGCGCCCGCCCTTCACCGCCGTCAACACCATCCTGGTGACGCCGCGCGGCTTTGTCGGCGCCGCCGACCCGCGCACGCGCGGCTCGCTGGCGGCGGGGTACTAGGGCTTTGCCTCGAGGCGGAATGGCCGAAAAAATCGGCATCACTTAGGACCGTGATTTATGGACTTTCGATTTTCCGGTGGTCGATAGCGCGGTCTCGCGCGAGCAGGCGATGAAGCGCTTTACGACTGAACTCACCGTCCGATTTCTGAGTGTCGCGATCTTGATGACTGGCCAAATTGAGCTGGGCAGGTCGACGGGCAGCATCTTCAGACCAAAGCGATCCGCATAGAGATCAAGAACGGAACGAGGAAAAGTCGTAATGAATTCTCCGGTCGCGACCATATTGGCACGGAGATGAACAGAGATCGTTTTCATGCTGATCTTGGGCATCTCGACGCCGTGCATCCGAAACGCGTTCGCGATCACCTGATAATTCCATCGGTCGCCGCTGGTCAGAATCCAGCGTTCGTCGCGTAACTCGGAAATATCGACCTCGCGCCGCCGCGCCCATGGGCTCCGGTGTCCGACCGCAATGACCAGTTCATCGTCATACAGGGTCTCGACATTGAAATCGCTGACGAGTTGCTCGTCCTCGAGCGGCCACCCTCCACGAGCCAACACCACGTCAAGACTTCGATCCCTGAGTTTCTGCGCAAATGAAAGGGTGTTCACCGTATCCACGTCGAGCACGACCCGTGGATACTGCAGTGCAAACGTTTCGCAGATGGGCTGGAGGATCGCGGCTGAAATGGATTCCGGACAACCGATCCGCACCTCGCCGACCGTGGGATCAGACAGGAACTCAATGTCCTTGATGCCCTGCTTCAGTTCGTCAAATGCTGCCAGGACTCGCCTTTCAAGCGACACGCCAGAGGCTGTCGTCTCTACGCCGTGGGGCGTGCGATCGAACAGCCGGGCCCCCAGCGCGTGCTCCAGGTCGGCTATCACTTCGGACACCGCGGGCTGCGAGACGCCGAGCTCCACGGCCGCCTTTCCCATGCTTCCCAGTCGAACGACCGTCGAGAATACGTGGAGGTCGCGCAAACGCAGCCGTCTGCCGATCTGGCTCTCCCAATCGATCCGCTTTGGCATATATCGCTGCCTTATGTACCGATAACTGAATAGGGACTTTCCCTTATGCCGCTCGCCGAGGTAGTTGCAACAGGCAAGACAGATCCTTGCGCCGTCTAAGAGGAGGAGACCCATGCTATTTCGCTTGGCGAGTCGCGGCAACGTTCGCGACGTGTGCGATGGCTGCAACAGCCACTTGCGCCAATGCACAACTCTCTTCGCGCGCCATCACGCTTGTTGTGCCGTTCCCGGCGGGCGGGCCGACTGACACCATCGGCCGCATCGTGGCCGAGGGGCTGCAGTCAGCAATGGGGCAGCCGGTGATCGTTGAGAATGTTCCCGGCGCAACGGGTAGCCTCGGCACAGGCAAAGTTGCGCGTTCGGAAGCCGACGGTCACACGCTGATCTTGGGCACCGTCGCAACGCACGTATTCAACGGTGCCGCCTATCCGCTCAAGTACGACGTGGTGAGGGATTTCGAACCGATTTCGCTCGTCGCTTTCGATCCCCAAATCATCGCGGTCAAAAAAGAGTTGCCTGTCGCTGACCTGGCCCAACTCATCAGGTGGCTCAAGGAAAACCGGGGCAAGGCCGTAGCCGGCACCGCAGGCGTCGGCAGCACATCGCATGTGAGCGCCGTAAACTTCCAGACGCTCACCGGCACGCAATTCAAATTCGTACCCTACCGAGGCCTTGGCCCGGCCATGCGCGATCTGGTGGGAGGCCATATCGACCTACTTTTCGATCTGGCGGCGAACTCCGTGCCGCAGGTTCGCGAAGGCACGATCAGAGCTCTCGCCGTGACGTCGGCCAGCCGCCTCGCTTCGGCACCCGAAATTCCCACGGTGGACGAGGCCGGTCTGCGCGGATTCTACTTCCTCAACTGGCACGCAATATGGGCGCCGCGCGGCACTCCGGCGGAGGTAATGGCCAAGCTCAATGCGGCCGTCAGAAGAGTGTTGGCTGATCAGCTATCCTTGAAGCGACTTGCCGCCATCGGCCAGCAGGCACCACCGCTTGAGCGGCAGACGACGCAGGCACTTGCCACCTATCAGAACGAAGAGATTGCGCGGTGGTGGCCGATTATCAAGGCCGCGAACATTAAAGGGGAATGAAGTCATCGCTCTTGATTTCATTGCGCTGATCACACCCAAAACATGCAGCTGAGCGGCTGTCGACCAGCCGCCCAGCTCATTTCGGTTGAAAGGACAAGAGCGATGCGCATTCACAATCTTTACGCAGACGAAAACGGCGAAACACACTTCCGTGACATCGAAATCGAGCTGACGGAAACAGGCCCCGACGGGACAACCTCGAAGATCTTTCCCGCAACGGGCATCGTATTTCGCACTACGCCTGGGGATTGGTTTTTCGGCTGGCATCGAACAACCCGAAGGCAGTACGTCGTGAATTTGGATGCCCCGCATCAAGTCACCGCGAGCGATGGCGAGACAAGAATTATCGGTGCCGGCGAAATTTATCTGGTCGAAGACTTGCACGGCAAAGGGCATCTTTCCCAAGGGCTGGGACAGTTCCGCCGTTCGCTGATGATCCCGATCGACTAAAGGGATGCTACGGCCAGCGCCAGTTCAGCAGCGTCACCACGCCCTCCGGCAGCGGGATGAGCGACTGCACGACATCGGTGCTCAGCGACAACGCCACCGCGCCGGCGAGCGAGACGACGGTCGCGAGGATCACCGAGCCGCCGAACACCTCGTGCTGCGGGTTGAGCAGCCGGCTGAAGAACAGCCGGAACAGGATCGACAGCCGGTTGATCGGCGACACCACCGTCACCGGCGCGACCGACATCGCCATGTACAGAAACATCTGCGAGAAGAACACGAGGAAGCCGGAGAACGTGAACCATTTCGCAGCCTCGCGATCGGTCGACCACACATGCCGCCATTGCCCCGGCCAGAGCAGCACCAGGGCGAACACCGCCGTCGCGGCGATATAGGCGACAAGCCCGCCAGCGAGGGCGACGCCGATGCCCTGGTTCTCCAGCCCGACCCGCACCAGGACCGGGCTCAGCCCATAGCCGGTCGCGGACAACAGCGAGAAGACGTAGCCCTCCGCGTATTTCGGCTGAAAGGCTGCCGGCTTCTCGGCATCGATCGGCGTGATCTTTTCGTCGGAGACGGCCCGCTCTTCGGGCGGCACCTTTTTCTGCATCGTGAAGGTCGGCCCGAGCAGGATCAGGCCGATGCCGATGATCTTCAGCGGCGTGAGGTACTCGCCCAGCAGCCAGATCGCCAGCGCGAGCGTGACCAGGAGATTGAGCTGCTGGATCGGCGCGACCAGATTGGTGCCGATGGCGCGCGTGGCGCGGTAGTTGCAGTAGCGGCCCCAGACGAAATGCATGATGCCGGCGGCCGACAGCGCGGCCAGCGCCGTCGGCGAGAAGCCGGCCACCGCCGCAAGATTGCCGGTGGTCAGCGCCGCAACGAAAAACAGCGGAACGCCGATCGGCACGGTGATCGCCATGCCCTGCGTGATCGAGCCCGTGAGCACGGCGCGCCGCACGCTCGCATTGTTGAATGCGAAGCAAGCGGCGGAACAGACGGCGAGCAGACCTCCGAGCACTTAAGTCCCTCCCGATCACGGCCAATGCCAGTTGAGGATCACGCTCGCCCAGTCCGGCAGCGGGATCAGCGACTGCGCGACCTCCGTGCTGATCGAGAGCGCAAGCGCGCCCGCGAGCGACACGATGGTCGCCGCGATGACCCGGCCGCCGAACACCTCGTGATGCGGATTGAACAGGCGGGCGAAATAGAGGCGGAATATCACCGACAGCCGCTGGATCGGTACAACCACGGCGACCGGAGCCACCGACAAAGCCATGTAACGAAACATTTGCGCCGCGCACACGAACACGCCGGAGGCCACGAACCACTTCGCGGCTTCCGGCTCGAGCTCGCGCACGTGCCGGATCTGGCCGGGCAACACGAGTATCAAGGCGAACGCAGCGGCCGCCGCGAGATAGGACACAAGCCCGGCCGCGAGGCTGACTTGAAGCCCGCGGCTTTCAAGGCCCAGGCTCACAAAAATCGGGCTGACTCCGTAGCCGGTCGCGGACATCAAACCCCAGAAATAGCCCTCGGCGTATTTGGGTTCGAAGAGCTTGTTTTCCCCCGGATTGGCCGCGGCGGTAGCGGGCTCCTCCTTCGGTTTTGCCCGTTCATAGGCGAGAGCGGGCCCGAGCACGACCAGCACGATGCCGACCACGCGCAACGGCGTCAGATATTCGCCAAGAACCCAGATCGAGAGCACCAGCGTGACCAGCAGGCTGCATTGCTGCACCGGCGCCACCAGATTGGCACCGACCGCTTTCGACGCCCGGTAATTGCAGTACCGGCCCCATACGAAATGCACCACGCCGGCCAGCGACAGCCAGAACAGCGCCCGTGGCGAAAACGCCAGGATACTGCCCAGCGAACCGAAGATCGAAAGCACCACGAAAAAGATCGGCACGCCGAGCGGGACGGTGACGGCCATCGCCTGCGTCACCGACGCCGTCAGCACGCCGCGCCGGACAGTGGCGCTTTCGGCAGCGAACGACGCCGCCGACAGTAGTGCGAGAAATCCCCCCAGCACGCTTCGTTTCCTGTTCTTCTTGCGTCAGGCCCGCGCTTGAACGCGCATGACGGACAAAAATGCGATCACCGCTTGGCCAGACTGGCCTTGTCCGCGATCTCCGCCCACTTGTCGATTTCACTCTTGAGCAGCGCGCCGAGCCGCTCGGGCGGGCCGCCCGCAAAGCGATAGCCAAGCGTCGCGCCGCGTGCCTTGACGTCCGGCAGCGCCAGCACCGCATTCACGTCGCGGTTGATCTTCTCGACAATGTGCCGCGGCGTGCCCTTGGGCGCGAAGATGCCGTACCAGCTGGTCTCGGCGACAAAGGGAACGCCGAGCTCCTGGAAGGTCGGCACGTCGGGAAGCTGCTCGGCGCGGCTTTCGCCGGACACCGCGAGCGCGCGCACCTTGCCGGAGGTGATGTTGCCGAGATGTCCGCCGAGCGTGACGATCCAGACCGAGATGCGTCCGCTCATGATGTCCATCACGCCCTGGCTGAGCGAATTGTAGGGCACGTGCTGGAGCTGCACGCCGGTGAGCTCGCTGAACAGCACGGTGGCGAGATGGCCGCTCGTGCCGGGACCTGCGGAGGCGTAGTTGAGCTCGCCCGGCCGCTTCCTGGCGATGTCGATGAGCTCCTGCACGGTCTTGGCGGGGAAATCCGGCGGCACCATCAGCACGTCCTGCGCGGTGCCGACGAACACCACCGGCTCGAGGTCGCGCACCGGATCGAAGCCCTTGTGCGGCGCGATGGTGACATTCACGGCCAGCGTCTGCGCGCCGAAGTGCAGCGTGTAGCCGTCGGGCGCGGCCTGCGACGCCTGCCCCGCACCGATATTGCCACCGGCGCCGGCGCGGTTCTCAACCACCACCTGCTGGCCCCACATCTCGCCGAGCTTTGCGGAAACGATGCGTGCCAGCGTGTCGAGCGTGCCGCCGGCCCCGAACGCGACGATGACGCGAACCGACTTGTCGGGCCAAGTCTGTGAGGGAGCAGTCTGCGCGGATGCGGCGCCCGGCAGCGCCAGCAAGGCGCCCGCGGCCAGCGCGGCGGCGCGAGCAATGAGCTTCATCCAAGTCCTCCGGGCGATCCGATGCGTCGCGCGCACCGTACATTATCCGCACGGAACGTCCATGCTGCGCCGCGCGCTCAGTCCGCCGAGAAGCCTGAGGCCTTCACCGCCGGTGCCCAGCGTTCGGAGTCAGCCTTCTGGATCGCCGCAAACTCCGCCGCCGAGGTGCCGGTGGGTTGCAGGCCCCAGCCCAGGAACCGGTCCCGGACGTCCGACATGCGGACCGCGGCCGCCATGATCGTGCTGTAGCGGTCGACCGTCTCGCGCGGCGTCCGCACCGGAGCGAAGGCGCCGTACCAGGCGGTGCCCTGGATATCGAAGCCTGCTTCGCGGAACGTCGGCACGTTCGGAACAAACGGCGAGCGCTCGGCACCTGATGTCGCCAGGATGCGGATGCGCCTGGCCTTGTGCATCTCGACCAGATCGCTGATGGTCGTGAACACCATCGGCAGGTGTCCGGCTGCGAGATCGGTGAGCGTCGCCGCCGATCCCTTGTAGGGAACGTGCCGCAACTCGACGCCCGCAACGCGGCCGACCAGGACACCGAAGAAATGCGGCAGCGTCCCCGCACCGGGCGAGCCGAATGCGGCGCGTGCAGGATCGGCCTTCACCCATGCGACCAGCTCTTGCAGCGAAGCGGCCGGGACTTGGGGGCCGACCGCGACCGCCAAATCGAACGTTGCGATCTGCGACACCGCGGCGAAGTCCCTGATCGGATCGTATTCCAGGTTCTTGTAGACATGCTGGTACAGCACCATCGGTGCGATCGGCGCGATCAGGAGCGTGCCACCGTCGGGCGTGGCGTGCTTCACCGCCGCGACGCCGGGACGGCCGGCCGCGCCGGTGCGGTTTTCGACAATGACCGGACGATTGAGCGCAGCCCGCATCTTCTCGCCAATCAGCCGCGCGAGCCCATCACCCGAGCCGCCGGCCGCGAACGGAAAGATAATCCGGACCGGCTGCTCCTGCGCCTGCGCGCCCGGCAGCCACGCAAGCACCGCGGCGAGAATGACGGGACCAACAAGGTGGCGGGCAGCCATATTTGCCTCGTCAATCGGATGTCGTGAGGTCATGTATGCACGGCCGCGTTACTTGGTAACAAGGTTGGCGCTCTTGGCAAGGTCGGCCCACTTCGCGATCTCGCTCTTGAGAAACGCCGCGAGCCGTGCGGGCGACCCGCCGGCCAGCCGGAAGCCCATTTTCAGTTTGCGCTCCTTCATATCGGGCGACGCGAGGATGCGGGTCACCTCGGCATTGAGCCGGGCGACCACGGGGTCCGGCGTTCCCTTCGGGGCGAACAGCGCATACCAGCTCGCCTCCTCGATCAATGTCAGGCCCACCTCCTGATAGGTCGGCACCCCCGGCAGTTGCGCCGCGCGGGCCCGACCGGACACCGCCAGCGGCCTCACCTTGCCGGCCTGGATGTGGCCGAGATAGCCGCCGAGCGCCGGGATCAGAAACGACAGTCGCCCGGTCATGAGGTCGGTCTGCGAGGCCGCCGATGTCGTGTAGGGAATGTGCTGGATCCTGATCCCGGCCGCCATGCCGAACAGGATCGTCGCCAACGTGGAGCTGGTGCCGGGGCCCATGGTGCCGGTGTTCAACTCGCCCGGATGCGCCTTGGCGTGATCGACCAGATCCTTGACCGAACGGAACGGGGAAGCCGGCGGCACCAGCAGCACATCCTGCGCAGTCGCGATCAGGATGACCGGCTCGAAATCCGTGACCGGATCGAAGCCCCTGACCGGCGCGAGCGTCACGTTCACGGCAAGCGACTGCGCGGCAAGATGCAACGTGTATCCGTCCGGCGGCGCCTGCGACGCCGCCACCGCGCCGATATTGGCGCCGCCGCCGGGACGGTTCTCGACCACGACGTTCTGCCCGAGCGCATCCGACAGTTTCTGCGCGATGATGCGACCGAGGGTATCGATCGAACCGCCGGCGCTGAACGCGATGACGATGCGGATCGGCCGGTCGGGCCAAGTCTGCGTCTGCGTCTGCGTCTGCGTCTCGTGCCGGTGCAACCGCGGGCAGGCCCGCCATGAGCACCACGGCGGCAACGATTGCGGCGCAGGGACGATATGAAATCATCATTTTGCGCATCGGCCCCTACCAATGACATCGAGAAAATGAGCGGGTGAAGGAATTTGAACCCTTGCCATGCACCTGCTACGAGCTTACGCGGAAATGACCGATGGCGTAATCTCAAGTTCCGGCGTTCCAAGATGGCATATGCAGTCAAGGAAATTTTTCTGACGCTGCAGGGCGAAGGCGCGCAGGCCGGCCGCCCCGCGGTATTCTGCCGGTTCGCAGGTTGCAATCTCTGGTCCGGGCGGGAGGCCGACCGCCAAACCGCGCAATGCCAGTTCTGCGATACCGACTTCGTGGGAGTCGATGGCACTGACGGCGGCCGGTTTGAGTCCGCGGATCGTTTGGCGGATGCGATTCAACAGGTCTGGGGCGAGAATCGGGAAAGCCGGTTTGTCGTCCTGACCGGGGGCGAGCCACTGCTTCAGGTCACCTGCGATCTGATCGATGCGTTGCACGCGCGCGGTTTCGAGATCGCCATCGAAACCAACGGCACGATTGACCCGCCGCCCGGTCTCGACTGGATCTGCGTCAGTCCGAAAGCCGGGACTGAACTTCGAGTTCGGTCCGGCCACGAGCTCAAACTGGTATATCCCCAGGACGGTGCTCCGCCGGAGACATTCGATGATCTTGCATTCGACCACTTTTCACTGCAGCCGATGCACGGACCACAGCTCGCAGAAAACACCGCGCTGAGTATCGATTATTGCCTGCGCCATCCCAAATGGCGCCTGAGCGTTCAAGTCCACAAGCTGATCGATATCCGATGAAACTCGTTCAAAGCTTCAGCTTTGAAGCGGCGCACCGGCTGCCGGCGGTGCCGCCCGAACACCGATGTTACAAATTGCATGGCCACTCGTATCGCGTGGACCTGAAACTTACGGGACCGATCGATCCGGCGACCGGCTTTGTCGTGGATTTTTTCGAGATCGAGGATGCGTTCGCACCGGTCTTGGCCATGCTCGACCATCAGTATCTCAACGAGATCGATGGCCTGCAAAATCCGACGGTCGAAAACATTGCGGTCTGGATTTGGGAGCGCGTCAAACCCGCGCTTCCACTCCTCAGCGCAATCACGGTGTACGAAACCAAAGAGTCCTGGGTGGAGTATGACGGCTCGTAGGTCGTTGCGAAGCCGGCGCGGCGGCGCGGACAAGTGCTGATCAAGAATGTACCGTGGTGCAGTCCCGGAGGCGTCATGATGGTTCGGCGACCGGCTTTTTCGGCAGCGGTGTTCGCCGCGCTGTTTCTGCAAACGAGTTTTCCCAGCCAGGCGCAGACCTATCCCACCGGTCCGATTACGGTCGTGGTGTCATTCCCGCCCGGCGGCAGCATTGACGCGGTTCTGCGCGCGATGGCGCCAAAACTGCAGGAGCGCATGGGCCGGCCGATCGTGGTCGAGAACCGCGCCGGCGGCGGCGGCGTCATTGCGACGGCGGCGGTGGCGAAATCATCGCCGGACGGACATATGCTGCTGGCGTCCGCAAGTTCGCTCGCGTCCAACCCCGCGCTGTTCAAGGCGTTGCCGTTCGACACGCTCAAGGACCTGCAAATGGTCGCGCTGCTGTTCCGCACCCCGCTGGTCCTGGTGGTCAATCCCGGCTTGCCGGCGAAATCGGTTGGCGAGCTGATTGCGCTCGCCAGGCAACGGCCGGGCGAGATTTCGTTCGCGCAAAGCGGTCCGGGATCGGCGGTGCATCTCGCCGCCGAGCTGTTTCAGGCCATGACCGGCACCAGAATGAACGGCGTCGCCTACCGCGGCGCGCCGCCCGCCTTGAACGACGTCATGGCGGGTCACGTCTCGCTCATGTTCGCCGACGCCGGCTCGGTGGTCGCGCTGATCGCGGCCGGCAAGGTGCGTGCCCTGGGCGTCACCTCGACCGCGCGGGTGCCGGCCCTGCCTGACATTCCGACCATCGCGGAGACGGGCGTCGCCGGCTTCGACGCCGAGGGCTGGACCATGATCTGCGTGCCGTCCGCAACGCCGAGGCCGATCGTCGACCGGCTGCAGGCCGAGCTGACGGCGGCGGCCGCCATGCCGGACATTCGTGCGCTGATGATCAGGCTCGGCGTGATTCCGGTCGACAGCCCGCCGCCGGCAGCGCTGCAGAAATTTCTGGCGTCGGAAATCGATCGCTGGGGCGGCATCATCGAAAAGGCGGGCGTGGCGAAATCGCAGTAGCACCTGCGGGTGCAGGTCTGTCACGGACAGGGGGAAGGGTATCCATGAGCGATGACGTGCTGTTGCGCGAAAAGACCGCCACGCTGGCGCGGATGTTGAACCTGCAGGGAACGATCGGAATGTTCGGGCACGTCTCGATCCGCGTCCCGGGCACCAACCGCTGCTTCATCAGCCCCGGCGCGAGCACCGACAAGGCCACGGTGCGCCCGGAGAATATCTTCACCTACGACATCGACGGCACCATCATCGATCATCCCGGCGGATTGATCCCGCTCGAGTGGCGCATTCACACCCAGATCCATCGCGACCGGCCCGACGCCATGTGCATTGCGCACCTGCACGCGCCGCACGCGCGGGCGCTTGGAATTGCCGGCAAAGAGGTGGTTCCGGTCTTCCTGCACGGCTCGTTCCTGCGCGGCGGCGTGCCGACCTGGAACAACCCTCGCCTCGTGGTCAACGACGAGCAGGCCGCCGACCTCTCGCACGCGCTCGGCGACAGGAATGTGGTGCAGATGCGCGGTCATGGCTGCGTGATCGTCGGCGCGACCGCGGAAGAGGCGTTCTTCGCCTGCACGTTCTTTGAAGAGAACGCGGCCATCCAATTGCAGGCCGAAATCCTCGGCGGCGCGATCCCGCTCAGCCCGGAGGAGGCGCGCGATTGCGCCGAAGGCACGTTCAATCCGCGGCTGTTTCCGCTGCTGTGGACCTATTACGAGCGCAAGGTGAAGCTCGAGGCTTGATTGATAAAGCGACGACGCGGCGCGCCGATGGCGAATGTTCGCGTCGGCGATGCCACTGTGGTTCGAGAGCAGCGGGCGAAGGGGATTCGAACCCTCGACCCCGACCTTTGCAAGGTCGCCGGCATCGGCGATCAACCAACTGAGAATGAAGGGTTTTCGGCTGCGCGCGGATGAACCCCTCGGGACCTGCCCCACGCCAAATCGCCCGGTCGGGTCAACGCGTATCGAATAGGTTCGCCGCCGAAATTTTCTGGTACGTTCCCGTTGGGCGAGGGACGCCAGCAATCATGCCCCTTCAGTTTTGGATCACTCGGGTCGCAAGGAGAATGACATGCAGATGATGACAGCAGACACGGCTCCGTCCGGCGACGTCGGCGAGACGCGCGATGGCATCCAGGATTCGCGCCTGCTGTTGTGCGGAGAAGACGGCACCCCCGACAATTTCAAGCTGAACGTTTCGTTTGCCGTCACCGATTGGAAGGCGCCGCGCCACCGCCACAACTTCGATCAAATCCGCTACGCCATCGAGGGTGAGTTCATCTATGCCCAGGACAAGGTCTTGCCGCCCGGATGGGTCGCCTTTTTCCCGGAAGGCATCCACTACGGTCCGCAGGTGAGAAAGCAGGGCCTGGTCCTGATGCTGTGTCAGCTCGGCGGGGCGAGCGGCAACGGCTTTCTGAGCAAGATGCAGCGCCGGCAAGCCCATGACGAACTGCTGAAGAAGGGCACCTTCCACAAGGGCGTCTTCACCTACGTCGACGAGAACGGTCAGAAGCATAACCAGGACAGTTCCGAGGCGGTGTCGGAACAGGCGCTCGGCGGCAAGCTCATGTATCCGAAGCCGCGCTACAACGACATCATCCTGATGAATCCCGAGAGCTTCGATTGGGTGGAAAGCGGCACACCCGGGGTGGCGCAGAAGTGGCTCGGCACCTTCACGGAGCGCGAAACGCGGGTCGGATTCATTCGTATCGACAAGGGCGCGACGTTCAACGGCGGCGTGCTGGACCGGAAGGAACTGCTGTTCCTCGCCAACGGCTCGGTCAATTGTCACGGGCGTGACTTCCCGCGGCACAGCGCGCTCAGCTTCGACGATCACGAGGGACCGATCGCGGTGAAGGCGAACGAGACCAGCGAGTTCCTCTACATCCACCTGCCTCGGTTTCAGGCGAAACGAGCGGGCTTGTCTAGCCCGAGCTGGCTTTGCGGGACGCTGTCGTTCAGCCAAGCCGACGCGCGGTCGAGGGCGGGCTTTCCGCGCTGCGGCCCAATCATCGGCGCCGGGCTGCGGCATCCTGCCGGAAACGACACGGCAATGTCGGGATGAGACGGACACGAGCATGGGCCGGGGGAAGCTTGCAGATATGACTTTCCATTCGACAGGGTGCAGCCGTCGAAGCCGGTTCGGGCGTGGCCGCCTGGCGACGCTGGCAATGACGACGGCGCTGCTGCTTGTGCCCACGGCTGATGGAGCGGTCGCCCAATCGCCGGAGCAGTTCTTCAAAGGCAAGACGGTCAAGCTCGTGGTGACCCAGGGACCCGCGGGCTACTACGATATCGGCGCGCGGCTGATGGCCCGGCATTGGGGCAAGTTCATCCCGGGACAGCCGAGCGTCGTCGTGCAAAACCAGACGGGCGCCGCGGGCGTAGGCCTCGCCAATCGCTTCGCGGCCAGTGCCGTCGACACCGACGGTACGACCCTGGGCGTCCTGCAACGCGGCGTGCCCCAGTATGCTTTCATCGGCTACCAGGGTATCCGTTTCGATCCCCTGAAGCTGACGTGGGTCGGCAGCCTGTCGTCCTATGCGACGGACAGCTACGTCCTGATCGTCAATGCCAGCCATCCGGCAAAGACGGTCGCCGAGCTGGCCAATCCCAAAGTGCTGTCGCGCCTCGGCGCCAACAATGCCGGCTCCACCAACCTGGCATTTTCGCTGCTCCTGAAAGAATTGTTCAAGCTGAACGTCGACATCATCCGCGGCTATGAAGGGACGGCGCCGATCTTCCTGGCGCAGGAGCGGCGCGAGGTGGACGGGATTGTGGCCGGCTTCAGCACGATAAGAACGTCGTTGACGGAACGATGGGCGAAAAAGGAAGTCGTGCCGGTTGTGCAGTTCGGGCGCAAGACGCGGCTGCCCGAGCTCGCCGACGTGCCGATCGCGCGCGAGCTGGTGAAGGATCCCGCCGACTTCGCATTGCTGGAATTTGCCGAGCTGCCGTTCTTTACCGCATTCCCGATCGCGGGCCCGGCAGGAGTTCCCGCCGGACCGGCTGAAGGCCTTGCAAGACGCCATGATCGCGATGACGAAGGACGCGGATTTTCTGGTCGATGCGAAGAAGGTGAACTTCGATATCGACCCGATCGACGGGGACGCCGTCAAGGAGGCGCTCGTTCATGCGTCCAAGACGCCGTCTGACATCATGGCACGCTACAACGCGTTGCTCTCTGGAAAATAATGTCCCCGCTCGCCGTTTTGCCGGCAGTGGCCGAATGCTTTTTCACGCATCAGGGAAATGCGATTGATATCCGGAGAGAAACTGGAGCGGGCGAAGGGATTCGAACCCTCGACCCCGACCTTGGCAAGGTCGTGCTCTACCCCTGAGCTACACCCGCATCCGAGTGGGTATGGCGACTGGTCCAGGCCGGACCCGGGCCGCACCCGCGAAGCTATGCCAAATGGCACCCGTCAATGCAACCGTCGCCGGACCCGGGCCGTTCCAGCCCAAGCGTTCTGAAGGATTTATGAGCGCCCCGCCGGCCGTCCAATGGCCGGATCGTCCCGAATGCGGCCAAATTTGCATTGCACGCGCCAGCCGGCATAAATCTCGCCCATCCGTGTCCGCCATGCCCGCGACCCCCGACGACCTCTTCGCGTTTCTCGACCGGCTCGGCATCGCCCACGCGACCGTGACGCATCCGCCCCTGTTCACGGTCGAGGAATCGCGCGCGCTGCGCGGCATGATCCCGGGCGGGCACTCAAAGAACCTGTTCCTGCGCGACAAAAAAGGCGCGCTGTTCCTGGTGAGCACGCTCGAGGACGCCGCCATCGAGCTGAAATCGTTGCACCGGCTCCTCGGGGCAAACGGCCGTTTCTCGTTCGGTTCCGCCGAACTGCTGCGCGAAACTTTGGGCATCGAGCCGGGCGCGGTCACACCATTCGCCGCCCTCAACGACACCGCGGGCCGCGTCACCGTGGTGCTCGACAGCGCGATGATGCAACATGCGGCGATCAATTTTCACCCGCTGCGGAACACCATGACCACGACCATCGCGCGCGACGATCTGGTGCGGTTCCTCGCCGCGACTGGACACCCGCCAAAAATATTGCCCATTTCTCAGCCTGGAACGGGGCGGCCGGACCCGATTGCAATCGGTTCCACGGACACCATGTAATCGGGCATAATCCGACAAATCCGGGCGTCGCGGCGGCGAGGCCCGCAAGGGCAGGACGACATGTTTCAGAACTCGGGATCCAATATGAACGTTACGGTCACGACCGGCGCCGCCCCCGCCGCCGACGGACTGATCAAGGACACCACCACCCAGACCTTCGTGAAGGACGTGATCGAGGAATCGAAGCGCCAGCCGGTGCTGATCGATTTCTGGGCGCCCTGGTGCGGGCCGTGCAAGCAGCTCACCCCGATCCTGGAAAAGGCGGTGCGCGCGGCCAAGGGCAAGGTCAAGCTCGTGAAGATGAATATCGACGAGCACCCCGCGGTGGCGGGGCAGATGGGCATCCAATCGATTCCGGCCGTGATCGCCTTCGTCAACGGGCAGCCGGCCGACGGCTTCATGGGCGCGCTGCCCGAGAGCCAGGTGGTTCAGTTCCTGGAGCGGATTACCAAGGGCAAGATCGGCGGCGAGGAGAAGGATGCGCTGGCGGCTGCCGACGCCGCCCTCGCGCAGGGTGATGCGACCACCGCCGCCAGCCTCTATGCCTCGCTGCTCGCCCAGGACGGCACCAACGTCGCGGCGCTGGCCGGGCTCGCCCGCAGCTATCTGCAAACCGGCGCGCTCGAACAGGCCAAGCAGACGCTCGCGATGGTGCCGGAGGCCAAGCGCACCGACGCCGCGGTCGCCGCCGCCCGCGCCGCGCTCGAAGTCGCCGAGCAGGCACAGTCGGTCGGTCCACTCGACGAATTGAAAAAGAAAGTCGACGCCAATCCGCTCGACCATCAGGCGCGCTTCGACCTCGCGGTTGCGCTCAACAGCAAGGGCCAGCGCGAGGACGCGGTCGACAATCTGATCGAAATCGTGCGGCGCGACCGCAAGTGGAACGACGACGGCGCGCGCAAGCAGCTTGTGCAGTTTTTCGAGGCCTGGGGCCCGACCGACGAGGCGACCGTAGAAGGCCGCAAGCGACTCTCGTCGATCTTGTTTGCGTAGCGTCGATCTTGTTTGCGTAGTACGTGAGGCCTCGATCGGCCTCATGGTGAGGAGCACGCGAAGCGTGCGTCTCGAACCATAGGCCGCCCCCTATTCTTCGAGACGGCGCTTCGCGCCTCCTCAGGATGAGGGCGGAGAGAGACCTCGGTTCGCGGCCAGGCTTCTTGTTAGCGGTGGTGGCGATGAACGTGACCTATCATGGTCCTGGCGACCTGCCCGACGTGATCCCGGTCTTTCCACTGGCGGGCGCGCTGCTGCTGCCGCGCGGACAGCTGCCGCTCAATATCTTCGAGCCGCGCTATCTCGCGATGATCGACGACGCGCTGCGCTCCGGTCTTCGCCTTGTCGGCATGATCCAGCCCGACGCGGCGCGGCCCGGCCCCGAGGACAAGCCGAACCTCTATACCGTCGGCTGCGTCGGCCGCCTGACCCAGATCGCGGAGTCCGGCGACGGCCGCTACCTGATCCAGCTGACCGGCATCGCCCGCTTCCGGATCGAGGAGGAGCTCAGCGTGGCGACTCCGTACCGGCAATGCCGGGTGACCTTCGCGCCCTTCAAAGACGACTTCACCGCCCGCAAGGGCGAAGACGCCGTCGACCGCGACAGCCTGCTCAAGGCACTCAAGGACTTCCTGGAGGCGAACAATCTCAAGGCCGACTGGGACGGCATCGAGAACGCGCCTAACGAGGCCCTCGTCAATGCGCTCGCGATGATGTCGCCCTACGGCGCCGCCGAGAAGCAGGCGCTGCTCGAAGCCCCCGACCTCAAGACCCGCGCCGAGCTTCTGGTCGCGGTCACCGAAATCGAGCTCGCCAAGAAGGCCACCGGCGGCGAAACAGCGCTGCAGTGAGCGTTACTCGCCGTTAAGGACGACTGACGACGGCCTTGAATTCTCCTCATTAGAACGCTATGTGATCGTTCGTTGAGAGCGATTTGGCCGTAATCGGCCGTTTATGGGTCGCGTGAACGAATTCCACGTCTTGGTTTTCGACCCTTCGCATCCAGCACATTCATCGACAGCCCAGACACGCGGGGTGTCTAGTTTCCCCGCGATGACGGCTGCGCCGTCCTTGCCGATATCGGGATAAACCCGACATCGGCGGCGCAAGCCAGCCTCGCCATTATGAGAGATTCTCAATTGACTGCCTTTCTCGATCTCGGCCTTGCCGAGCCCATCACACGAGCCCTCGCCGACGAACAATACGCAACCCCGACGCCGATCCAGGCGCAGACCATCCCGCAAGTGCTGCAAGGCCGCGATGTCGTCGGCATCGCGCAGACCGGAACCGGCAAGACCGCCGCCTTCGCGCTGCCGATCCTCAATCACCTGTCCAACAACCGCCAACGTCCGCTGCCGCGGACGTGCCGCGTGCTGGTACTGAGCCCGACCCGGGAGCTTTCGGCGCAGATCCTCGACAGCTTCAAGGCCTACGGGCGCTACATCCGCCCGACCGTGGCGCTCGCCATCGGCGGCGTGAACATCAACCCGCAAATCCGCGCGCTCGCAAACGGCGTCGATGTCCTGGTGGCGACGCCCGGACGGTTGCTCGACCTCATGCAGCAACGCGCCGTGACGCTCGACCGGGTCGAGGTCTTCGTGCTCGACGAGGCCGACCGCATGCTCGACATGGGCTTCATCCACGACATCCGCCGGATCGTGACGAAGCTGCCGGCCAAGCGCCAGACGCTGTTCTTCTCCGCGACCATGCCGCGGGAGATCACCGAGCTGGCCAATTCCATGCTCAAGGATCCGGTCCGGGTCGCGGTGACGCCGGCCGCGACCACCGTCGATCGCGTCGATCAGCGCGTCATCATGGTCGACCGCGGCGGCAAGTCCGATCTGCTGGCGCAGCTCCTGCGCAGCGAACCGATCGACCGCGTGCTGGTCTTCACCCGCACCAAGCACGGCGCCGACAAGGTGGTGCGTGCGCTCGCCAAGTCGCAGATCGCCGCCGAGGCGATCCATGGCAACAAGTCGCAGAACCAGCGCGAGCGCGTGCTGGCCGCCTTCCGGGCCGGAAAGGTGCGCACGCTGGTGGCGACCGACATCGCGGCACGCGGCATCGACGTCGACGGCATCAGCCACGTCGTCAATTTCGACCTGCCCAACATCCCGGAGAGCTACGTCCACCGTATCGGCCGCACCGCGCGCGCCGGCGCGGATGGTGTCGCGATCTCGTTCTGCGATACCGAGGAGCGCGCCTATCTGCGCGACATCGAGAAGCTGATCCGCATCTCGATCCCGGCCACCGACCAGCGCAGCGTCCGCCACGGGTCGCCGCACGTGAACGGCCATGCCGCCCCGTCGCACGAGCATCGCCAGCCGAACGATCACGGCAACAAGCAGCGGAGCAAGCCGGCTCCCCAGCGCAAACAGCACGCGGCGCAACCGCAGCAGCCACGAAAGGGTCATCCCAAGCAGCAGCCGCAGCGCAACGGCCAGCAGCATCAGCAGCCGCGTAACGGCCACCAGCACCAGCAACATCGTTCGCCGTCGCAAGGCGCAAACGACGGAAGCATCGCCTCGGTCGGCTTCATGCGGCCGACGCAGAGGCAAAAACATCATGCCGGCGGGCTTGCGGCGCGCCGGTCGGCGCGTTAACGGGATCGGAGGGACTGCACCATGTCAAAAGAAGACCTGCTCGAATTCGATGGCACCGTGACCGAGGTCCTGCCGGACGGCAATTTCCGCGTCCGGCTGGACAACGAGCACGAGCTGCTCGCCTACATGTCCGGCAAGATGCGCAAGTTCCGCATCCGGACCGGCGTCGGCGACCGCGTGGTGATCGAGGTATCGCCGTACGATCTCAATCGCGGCCGCATCAATTTCCGCCACAAGGACACCAATCGCCCGATGGGCTCGCCGCCGACCCGCCGGCAGCAGAGCGTCCGCCGGCGCTGACCCGACCAGCGCCGCGCTCGCCATCTGTGCTATGGATTGTCGCGAGCGCTCACCGGGTGTGGCGATTCAGACGTTCGCCATGTTCGGGACACTAGCGGAGTTCGCAATGACCGATACGCCTCCCGACCGCCCCGCCGGCAGCGTCGACCCCAAGCTCCTGGAGATCCTGGTCTGTCCCGTGACCAAGGGGCCGCTGGAGTATGACAGCGCCCGCCAGGAGTTGGTCTCCCGCTCGGCCAAGCTCGCCTATCCGATCCGCGACGGCATCCCGATCATGCTGCCGGAGGAAGCCCGGCGGCTGGATTAGACTTTTCATTTACAAACGTAGCCGCGAGCAATGCCGGTCGATATTGTGCCCTCTCCCCTCGCGGGAGAGGGCTCCTTAGACATGTCAGCACGTTCAAATCGGGTGAGGGGGTCGCTTCGCAAAAATTCTTCTGACGAAGAGACCCCCTCACCCTATTCGCGCTTGTGGATTCTATCTTTGAGCCCTCTCCCGCGAGGGGAGAGGGCACGAGATGCGAGCGCCGAATTTGCGGACACAGCAGCGCGGTTCATCGGAGACAACAATGCTGAAAATCTGGGGGCGCAATACCTCCATCAACGTGCAGAAGGTGATGTGGGCGATCGGCGAGCTTAACCTCCCGCACGAGCGCATCGACGTCGGCGGCGCGTTTGGCCGCACCAAGGAGCCGTTCTATCTGGCGATGAACCCCAACTCGCTGGTGCCGACGCTGGAGGAGGACGGCTTCATCCTGTGGGAATCCAACACCATCGTGCGCTACCTGGCCGCCAAGCATGGCGCCGGAACGCTCGAGCCCGCGAACCTGCAGGATCGCGCCCGCGCCAGCCAGTGGATGGACTGGATGCTGACGGTGTGCGCGCCGGCGATCCATCCGCTGTTCTGGGGACTGATCCGCACCCCGCCGGAGAAACGGGATCACGCAAAAATCGACGAAGCGCGCGTGAAGGTCACGGAAGCGTTGCGAATGCTCGACACGCAGCTCGGCAAGACCGCCTTCGTCGCCGGCGGTTCGTTCTCGATGGGCGACATCCCGGTCGGGCTGATCACCTATCGTTTCCGCAAGCTGGTGCCGGACCGGCAGGGACTCGGGCTCGACAATCTCGAACGCTGGTTCCTCGGCCTCGAGCAGCGCAAGGCTTTCAAGGACCACATCCTGCCGGTGCCGTTCACGTGAGACAGCCTCCTGTCCCGGGCGAGCGCAGCGAGACCCGGGATCCAGCGCGAGAACCCGCGTAGCGTGAAACATCTTTTCTTGCCAATACTGGGTCCCGGCTCGCGCTTCGCGCGTCCGGGACACGGAAGAATTACAGCGCCTCGCCCTTGAGCAGCTTCGGCACCTCGCCGACCAGGCCGGCGGCCTCGCGAATGAACAACTGCTTGAGCGCTGGCAGGCGGTCGACAAGTCCTAGCCCGACGTCGCGCACGGCGCGCAGCGCGTCCGAGCGATTGGAGAACAGCCGGTTCAAGCCATCGGTGGCGACGCCCATCGCCATGGTGTCGAAGCGGCGCCAGCGCTGATAGCGGTCGAGCGTCACCGGCGAACCCGGATCGAGCCCGAGCCGCGCCGCGTCGACGATCGTTTCCGCCAGCGCGGCGACGTCCTTGAGGCCCATGTTGAGCCCCTGCCCCGCGATCGGATGGATCACATGCGCGGCGTCACCGACGAGCGCGATCCGCTCCGCCACGAAGGCGCGCGCGACCGAAAGCCCGAGCGGGAACGCGCGGCGCGGCCCGACCGCTTCGATCTCGCCGAGACGCAATCCGAAACGCTTTTCAAGCGCGGCGTGAAAGCCGGCGTCGTCGAGCGCCACAATGCGCTCGGCCTCGTTTGCCTCTTCGGTCCAGACGATCGAAGAGCGGTGACCGGTCGCGTCGCGCTTGAGCGGCAGGATGGCGAACGGTCCCGCGGGCAGGAAGTGCTCCTCGGCGCGGCCGTTGTGGTCGCGCTCGTGGCGCACCGTGGTGACGATGCTGGACTGGCCGTATTGCCAGCCGTGGGTCGCGATGCCGGCGCGCTCGCGGATCGACGACCGCGCGCCGTCGGCTGCGACCAGCAGCCGGGCGGCGAACGTGGTGCCGTCTTGCAGCCGGATGTCGATCCGGTTGGACACGGCCTCACAATCGGCGACCGCGGTGTTCGTCAACGCGACGCCATCGGCCTTCGCCTTCGCCAGCAATGCCGCCAGCAGCGGGCCGTTCTCGATCATGTGCGCGAACGGCTCGTCCGGTTCGACCTTGCCGTCAAAGGTCAGGAACGTCGGCCGCATGGCGTCGTCGAGGCGGCTGTCGGTGACCGCCATGTCGAGGATCGGCTGCGCGCCCTGCGCGATCCGCTCCCAGACGCCGATGGTTTCGAACAGCCGCCGCGCCGCCGCGACGATGGCCGAAGCGCGCGGGTCGCCGGCGCCGCGCTCGAGCGCGGGATCGGCGACCACGACCTCAAACGACGCCCCGAGCGCCTGCCGCAGCGCGATCGCCAGCGACAGCCCGGCGAAGCCCGCGCCGGCGATCAGGACATCGGCTTGTCTACTCTCTCCGTTATTCATGATCACCTGCGCTGCACGGGCGTTGCCTTGATCAGATAGCGATCCCAAAGTGCCGCCGCCACCTCACTCTATTCACCCTGCGCCGGAGCGTGAATGGCAAATCGGATGCCTACTGGCGCCGACCGGCCGCCGATGGCAATGTCCGGTTCCGCCGATGACCTCCGCAATCCAGCCGACATCGATCAGAGTTGCCACCCGGATATTGGGGGACTCGGAAATCAACTCTTCCAGTACGCCGCCGGGCGCGCGTTGGCGAAACGCCTCGACGCGCGGCTCATCCTCGACTGCACGGCGATGTCAGGAGCGGCGCGGCCGTTTGTGCTTGATCGCTATCCGATCGACGCGGACATCGTGCGCGATGCTTCCGGAAAACCTCATGGGCGTCATCTCCGTCTTCCCGGCGCCATCGGCCGGCGGTTGAGCGATGCCTTTCACGATCGCGTTCCGACGACGTATCGGCTTGAAGGGCACCGTTTCAAGATTTTCGGCGAGAAGCGCTGGTTCACTTACGACCCCTATTTCGAAAAGCTAACCGGGTCGATCTACCTGAACGGTTATTGGCAGTCCTATCGCTACTTTGAAAACGTCGCCGATCTGATTCGTAACGAAATACGCCCCATCAGGCCGCCCTCGGATGCAAACCGCATTTGGCTCGCACGCATCGAGAGCGCGAATGCCGTCTGCCTGCATGTCCGCCGCGGCGACTATATTCACCGCAAAGCCGGGGCGCCCCTCATCTGTGCGCGCTCCTACTACGATGGCGCCCTCCAGCACATCCGGCGGTTTCTCAGGGAACCGCAGATTTTCGTGTTCTCCGAGGACATCGCGTGGTGCCGGGAAACATTCGCCGTGCCGGACATCGCGTTCGTGGACATCAACGGACCGGACGACGCCGTCGACGATCTTCGCCTCATGGCCGCATGCCGGCACCACATTATCGCCAATTCGTCGCTGAGCTGGTGGGGAGCATGGCTCGCCCGTCATCTGGGCCAAGTCGTGATCGCGCCACAGCCCTGGCTGACAGAAGCGCCTTCGCACCTCGACCTGCTTCCGACGCACTGGATCAAGCTGCCAAGGGCCTGAAGCAACCGCGCAGGGGAATGGCGCAATTGGCGACCAGGAGACCGCCGGACCATGATCTTTTCCGAAAACCGGTTCCCACTTTTCGGGATCATGCTCTAGGCGATCAGATGGGCGAACCGGCTTTGCTGGATCTGGATCGTGCGGGGCAAATCGACCAACGGGCTCTTTGTGAAAGTAGACATGTGATCCTGGTACGCAGTTTCCGTCAATTGTCCGAGTTCGTCAGCGTGGGCGAATGATGAGAACTTCAGATTGACCGCAGCCACGTCGCCCATGCAGGTGAAATGCCATGCGCCATTCCAGAGGATTGTCGGCCAAAGGAACGTTCCCAAGCGATCGAAGACCCGAAGACTGGCCACCGGCGCCGCCAACGGCCTCAAGTAGCGTCGCTTGGAAAATCGAAATGGAATTTCACGAACACTGTTGGGGGTCTTGAGGTTGCTCATGGTCACGAGGCGAGGACCCAAGCGGTGGTCGTGAGCGTCATTGCGCAGATTGAGGCGATAGAAATAGTTCTCGCACCAAAACGCCACGATCCGGCGCGACAGGCCGCGAAGCTGTAGTGCTCGCCGCAGCATGTCAGGTTTTGGAATTTCATCGCAATCGGACGTGATGATGCGATCATCCGGATGGGCCTCAGTGAGGCCGCGCATGATTGCTTCGCGCTGATAGATCTCCCTGGTCCAATGGCTCGGGGCCTCGAGCGGAAGGTCCTCGACGACGACATGGATGATCTTGTGGGCGTAGCGATCGTAGCGCTTGCGGTTGTCGGCGTAATAGAGCGGCTTTGGTTTCGCCGTATGGGTATGGGTGGCCTCGACGATCACAAAACAGTCCACGAGCGCGTCAAGCTCGGCAAGCCTGACCTCCAAAATGTCCAGCTCATTGAAGAACGGAAAGCAGTCGAATACGCGGCTCATGTCATCCCTGCCCCTTCCGTTCCTTCAATGGCCGCAAGACAATGCCGGCTGAATCCCAGCGCAAGCGCCGAGCCGGCGGAAAAGTATTGAAATCTCTTTCGGCCTTCCTCACAAGGGATCAGTTAGGCAAGCAGCGAAATGGCTTGCATCGGCTGAGACCGGACGTCACCCCGTCAGCCCTGGCATCGCCCCCATGTCCGCAATCCAGACCCTCCTCGACATCCTCGATCTCGAACAGCTCGAGGTGAACCTGTTCCGCGGGCGCTCGCCGCAGGTGACCTGGCAGCGCGTGTTCGGCGGCCAGGTGATCGGCCAGGCGCTGGTGGCGGCCTGCCGCACCGTCGATGTCAACGAACGGCCGCCGCATTCGCTGCACGCCTATTTCCTGCTCGCCGGCGATCCCAAAATTCCGATCATCTACGATGTCGAGCGCGTGCGCGACGGCAACAGCTTCACCACGCGGCGGGTGAAGGCGATCCAACACGGCCGGGCGATCTTCATCATGTCGGTGTCGTTCCACCGCAACGAGCCGGGTCTCAGCCACCAGGCGAAAATGCCTGTCGTCCCCTCGCCCGACGAGTTGCCGAGCGAAGCCGAGCTCCGGGAGCGCGTGCTGCCGTTGATGCCGGAGCCGGTGCGACGCTATTACGAGCGCGAGCGGCCAATCGAGCTGCGCCCGGTGGAATACGGCCGCTACCTCGGCAAGGTGATCGAGGACGGCCGCTTCAATGTCTGGATCCGCGCGACCGGCAAGCTGCCGGACGAGCCTGCGATCCATCAATGCGTGCTTGCCTACGCCTCCGACATGACGCTGCTCGACTCCGCGCTCATACCGCACGGCCGCAGCGTGTTCGAAAAGACCATCATGGCGGCGAGCCTCGACCATGCGCTGTGGCTGCACCGCCCGTTCCGCGCCGACGACTGGCTGCTCTACGCCCAGGAACTCGCCGAACATGGCGGGCGCCCGCGGCTTCTCGCGCGGGCTCATCTTCGCGCGCGACGGCACGCTGGTGGCTTCGGTGGCGCAGGAAGGCCTGGTGCGCGAACGGCGGAGCGACGACCGCTGACGACCGGAGATGCCGGCCTCGGTCTCAATCCTCTTAGGTCAATGTCGCTGACCTAGTGTGCCCAGAAAGGTTGGGCACAGCCGATAAAATCGGCAGCGACCCGCTTAATCTTTGTCCGCGTTGCCGATATCGTGCTCACCGTGCGGGGGCGCACGGACCTTTCCCGGGTCGCCGCCGGACATTGAGGATGTGTGTCATTCGCGGCTCGCCGGGCCGCCTCAGCGCGGGACGATCCATGAAACTGGTCATCGCCATCATCAAACCGTTCAAGCTCGACGACGTTCGCGACGCGCTCACCGGGGTCGGTGTGCAGGGCATGACAGTCGCCGAGGTCAAGGGCTACGGCCGGCAGAAGGGGCACAAGGAAATCTATCGCGGCGCCGAATACGCCGTGAATTTCCTGCCCAAGATCCGCCTCGACGTCGCGATCGACGACCATCAGGTCGAGAAGGTCGTGGAGGCGATTTCCAACTCCGCCAAGACCGGTCAGATCGGCGACGGCAAGATTTTCGTGCACGGGATCGAGCGGGCGGTGCGCATTCGCACCGGCGAGACCGACACCGACGCGCTTTAGAGCATGATCCTGAAAAACGGGAACCGGTTTTTGGAAAAGATCATGCTCAAACGAAACTAGGCGACCATGCGCGGGCCCGGGGGCCTGCGCCGGCCGAAACGTTACGACGCCGGTGACGGCGTTCTACCAGGGGGGAAATCAATGACGACGAAGGCGTCACCCATCCGCGCGCTTTGCGGCGTGGCTGCTTTTTCCATTGCGCTCGGCTGCGCCATCCCGGCGTTCGCCGAAACGGCACCGCCGCCCAAGATCGACGGGGCGGATACCGCCTGGATGATCTCGGCAACCGCGCTGGTGCTGATGATGACCATCCCGGGACTGGCGCTGTTCTATTGCGGCATGGTGCGCAGGAAGAACGTGCTGGCCACCATGGCGCAGAGCCTGCTCTGCACCATGCTCTGCTCGGTGCTCTGGGCGGTCATCGGGTACTCGCTCGCCTTCGGCAGCGAGGGAACGATCCTCGGAAATCTCGACCGGCTGTTCCTGCACGGCATCGGCATGGAGACGGCGCATTCGGCCGCCAAGACCATCCCGGAAATGCTGTTCATGATGTACCAGATGACCTTCGCGATCATTACTGTCGCGCTGGTCGCGGGGGCGGTGGCGGACCGGATGCGGTTCTCCGCCTTCGTGTGGTTCGCGGCGCTCTGGTTGCTCGTGGTCTATGTGCCGATCGCGCACTGGGTCTGGGGCGGCGGCTTCCTGATGACGGCCGGTCTGCTCGACTTCGCCGGCGGCACGGTGGTGCACCTCAATGCCGGGATCGCCGGACTCGTGGCCGCCTACGTGGTCGGCAGCCGCTACGGCTACGGCAGCGACAACTTCTCGCCCCACAATCTGTCGCTCGCCGTGATCGGAACCGGCCTGCTCTGGGTCGGCTGGTTCGGCTTCAACGGCGGCTCGGCACTCGGCGCCGGATCGCGCGCGGCATTCGCGATCGTGGCGACCCACCTCGCCGCCTCCATGGGCGCGCTGACCTGGATGGCGATCGAATGGTGGACGCGCGGCAAGCCGTCGGTGCTCGGCATGATCTCCGGCGCGGTTGCCGGCCTCGGCACCATCACGCCGGCATCCGGCTTCATCCTGCCCTGGCATGCCCTGATTGTCGGCCTGCTCGCCGGCTCGCTCTGCTATTGGGCCTGCACCTGGCTCAAGCAGAAGCTCGGCTATGACGATTCGCTCGACGTGTTCGGCATCCACGGCGTCGGCGGTGCGCTTGGCACCTTGCTGTGCGGGGTATTCGCGGTCGCCGCTCTGTCGGATGCTCCGGGAACACCGGGAACCGCCGGCCTGCTCGAAGGCAATAGCGGCCAAGTCCTGATCCAGCTGTATGGAATCGTCGTCACGGCGGTCTGGTCCGGTGTCGCGACCTTCGTGATCCTCAAGGTGATCGAGTTGGTGGTCCCGCTCCGGGTGTCGCAGCAGAACGAGATCGAGGGGCTGGACGTCACCCAGCACGGCGAGGCGCTCCAGTAGCGCTTGCGGCCAGACCGCAAAAACGCCGCCCCTCCCCGCCGTGGGAGGGGGCCTTTTTTGCGCATGGCGCGGACAATTGCGGCAATTGCCCAGCCTGTAGAAATAATAGGCAGCCTTGGCGTGAGAATGTGCGGCGCTCCAATCCGCGACCGTGGTCCTGCTGGTTTGGCGCAGAATTCACGCGCGCTGCCAATTGCTTAGACTCCCTCTCCGGAACTGGCACGGGGCTTGATTCGCAAGTCAGTGCGTTGCCCGCGGGGGGTTCACTTTCGTGCGGCGAGCAATGGTGAGCCGCCCACACCTGCGTTCCGCAGGGCCGGGCTCAAGCGGGGATTGCATCCATGAAAATCGTCATGGCCATTATCAAGCCTTTCAAGCTCGATGAGGTCCGCGACGCTCTGACCGCGATCGGCGTGCACGGGATGACCGTGACCGAAGTGAAGGGATACGGGCGTCAGAAGGGTCACACCGAAATCTATCGCGGCGCGGAATATGCCGTGAGCTTCCTACCCAAGGTCAAGATCGAGGTCGCGGTCGCATCCGATCAGGTCGACAAGACCGTCGAGGCGATTACGGGATCTGCCAAGACCGGCCAGATCGGCGACGGCAAGATCTTCATCCTTCCGCTCGAAGCCGCGGTACGCATCCGCACCGGCGAGAGCGACGTCGCTGCACTCTAAACCCCGCGCATCCTAGATCTAAGGAGTTGACCACGATGCAAAAGACACATCACTCGCGCGGGACTGGCGGCACTTGCCCTGACCGGCGCCGCGTTCCTGTTGACCACTGTACCCGGCCTCGCAGAAGAAGCGGCGGCGCCGGCCGCACCGCCACCGAATTTCAACAAGGGTGACGCTGCCTGGATGATGACGGCGACGGTGCTCGTCCTGCTGATGACGATCCCTGGCCTCGCTCTGTTCTATGCCGGCCTGGTCCGGTCCAAGAACGCGCTGTCGGTGCTGACCCACGTCTTCTATACGGTCTGCATCGTGATGCTGATCTGGGTGATCTACGGCTACAGCCTCACCTTCACCGGCGGCACGTCCATCGTCGGCAGCTTCGACAAGATCTTCCTGAGCGGCGTCACCGGCGATTCGCCGGCGGCCACGTTCTCGGTCGGCGTGCCGCTGTCCGAGATCATCTATATCTGCTTCCAGATGACGTTCGCGGCGATCACGCCGGCGCTGATCGTCGGCGCCTTTGCGGAGCGCATGAAGTTCTCCGCGGTGGCGCTGTTCATTCCGCTGTGGGTGACCTTCGTCTACTTCCCGATCGCGCACATGGTCTGGTACTGGGCCGGCCCGGACGCGATCGCCGAAGCCGCCAAGGCGCTGGCCGCCGCGACCGACGCCAACAAGGCGGAGTTGCAGGCCAAGCTCGACGCGGTCAACGCCGACTCCGGGCTGGTGTTCTCCTGGGGCGCCATCGATTTCGCCGGCGGCACCGTCGTGCATATCAATGCTGGCATCGCCGGTCTGGTCGGCGCGCTCATGGTCGGCCGCCGCACCGGCTACGGCAAGGAGCTGATGCCGCCCCACTCGCTGGTCATGACCATGATCGGCGCCGCGCTGCTGTGGGTCGGCTGGTTCGGCTTCAACGCAGGTTCGGCGCTTGAAGCCACCGGCGCCGGCGCCGGTATTGCGATGATCAACTCCTTCGTCGCCACCGCCGCCGCGGCGATGTCCTGGATGTTCGCCGAGTGGCTGACCAAGGGCAAACCCTCGCTGCTCGGCGCACTGTCGGGCGCCGTCGCCGGCCTCGTCGCCGTGACCCCGGCGGCCGGCTACGCGGGACCGATGGGCGCGATCGTGCTTGGCCTGATCGCCGGCGTGGTGTGCCTGTTCTTCTGCACCACGATCAAGAACATGCTCGGCTACGACGACGCGCTCGACGTGTTCGGCGTGCACTGCATCGGCGGCATCATCGGCGCGATCCTTACCGGCGTGCTGGTGAATCCCGCCCTCGGCGGCTCCGGCATCATGAACTACGAGATCGGCAAGATCGCCGACTACGAGTTCGCCACCCAGGTGTTTGCCCAGATCAAGGGCGTGCTGGTGACGCTCGTGTGGTCCGGCGTCGGCTCGTTCATCCTCTACAAGGTGGTGGACATCCTGGTCGGCCTGCGGGTCTCGGTCGAGCAGGAGCGCGAGGGCCTCGACCTCACCGACCACGGCGAGCGCGCCTACACGATGTAGTTCAAGTACAAGCGATACGGTTAGGGCGGATACCCGGCACCGCCCTTGCCGTCGAGGGGCCCTGGCGCAAACCAGGGCCCCTCACTTTTTCCACAGACTCCCGACCATTCTCGGCGACCGCGCGGCGGGCTGGTCCCCCAAGCCTCGCGATGGCAGACCGGGACTTCCGTCACCGCCCCCATTGGTTAATCGCGCCTTAACCCGCCCGCTCCTATGGTAGGAAATCCCCTTGTGCGGCGGAGCGCGCGCCGCTTAGTCGATGTATCATGACCGCCCGCCGAACGTCAGTCCCCGCCCTCGCCCAACCGGGCCCTCGCCATGCGCTCGCCGTTTGTGCGGCTGCGTGAGCTTTTGGGCGACAAGCCGCCCGGACAAGCCGCGATCAGCCTCGCCGTCGGCGAGCCGCAACACGGCGTGCCGTCGTTCGTTGGCCCAGTCCTGGCCGCCTCGATCGACGAGTTCGGCAAGTACCCCATGAACAAGGGGCTCGACGAGTTCTGCGCCGCCGCCGCGGCCTGGCTCGGGCGGCCGATTCGCCCTGCCCCGGCCGGTCGATCCCGCGACCGAAGTGCTGGTCCTCAACGGCTCGCGCGAGGGCCTGTTCCTTGCCGGCATCGCGGCCGAGCGCTGGGCCAAAGGCCGATCCGGCCGCCCGGCGATCCTGATGCCAAATCCGTTCTACGGCGCCTATGAGGCCGGCGCGGTCGCCGCCCATGCCGAGCCGGTCTTCCTGCCGGCAACCGCCGGACCGGCTTCCTGCCCGACCTCGATTCGCTCACCGACGATCTCCTGTCGCGCACCGTCGCGTTCTACCTCGCCTCGCCCGCCAACCCGCAGGGCTCGGTCGCGAGCCCGGACTATTTCGCGCGGCTTGCGCAGCTCGCGCGCAAGTTCGGTTTCATCGTGTTCAGCGACGAATGCTATTCCGAGATCTACACGAAGGCGCCGCCGCCCAGCATGCTCGAGCATTCCGGGCGCGACTTCGAGAACGTGGTCGTGTTCCAGTCGCTGTCGAAGCGCTCGAACCTGCCCGGACTGCGCGTCGGTTTCGCGGCCGGCGACCGCAAATTCCTCGCTCGCTTCCTCGAGCTGCGCAACGTGTCGTCGCCGCAGGTGCCGTTGCCGGCGCAGCGCGTCGCCATCGCGGCCTATGGCGACGAGACCCATGTGGACGAAAGCCGCCGGCTCTACGTGCAGAAATTCGATCTCGCCGACCAGATCCTCGGCAACCGCTACGGCTATCGCCGGCCGGCCGGAGGCTTCCTGCTGTGGCTCGACGTCTCCGCGCATGGCGGCGACGAAGCGGTGACGCTGCGGCTGTGGACGGAAGCGGGCCTGCGCGTCATTCCCGGCAGCTATCTCGCCCGCGAACAGAGCGACGGCTCCAATCCCGGCGCGGGATATATCCGCGTCGCCATCGTGCAGGACCGCGACACCACGGCCGAGGCTCTGCATCGTCTGGTCGCGACACTGGGTTGAGGATCGCACATGTCGGCCATCGACCGCGGTTTCGACAGCCTCAGTCTCTCCGACAGCCTGCGCGAGGCGTTGCGGCGCCGCATGCGCGAACTGTCCGGCGTGGCGCTGATCGTGCTTGCGATGCTGCTCGTCGCCGCGCTCGCCTCGTGGTCGACGCAGGATCCGTCGCTCAGCCACGCCACCAATGCGCCGGCGCGCAACCTGCTCGGTTTGCCCGGCGCCATCGCCGCCGACCTGATGATGCAGTTGTTCGGCATTGCTTCGGTGGCGCTGGTGCTGCCGATCGCGGTCTGGGGCTGGCGCCTGGCAAGCCATCGCGCGCTTTACCGCGAACGGCTGCGGCTGCTCGCCTGGATCGCGGCGGTGGTGCTCACCGCGAGCTTTGCCGCCTGCCTCCCGCGCACCGCGGCCTGGCCGCTGCCGGCAGGACTCGGCGGCGTCACCGGCGACGCGCTGCTGCGGTTTGCGGTGTGGATTGCCGGCAATGACGTGCTCGGCGTTGCCCGCCTGATCGTCGGCGTTGCGGCCGGCATCGGGGCGTTCGTCGCCCTCGCCCTGGCGCTGGGCTTCGGATGGCAGCGATCCCGCCGAAGTGGACGAGCCGCGCAAGCGCAGAAGCAGGCCGAGGGAGGAGGACGACGAGGACGAGGACGAGGAGGAGGCGCAGCGGCGCGGGGGCTGCGATTTCGCTCGGCTTCTTCATGCACGGCTTCCTCAGCCTCAAGGCGCGATTGGCGCGCTGGTACGAGCGCCGCACCACCCAGCCGCATCACCTTCCGCGAGCCGTCGCCGGAACGGCCGCGAGGGCGGGTCGAGCCGCGTTTCGACGGCTACCAGACGGCGCTGCGCGAACTCGAGATGGAGGACGCGGCGGAGGCGACCGACGAGCCGGCGCAACGCGCGCCCCGCAAGACCGCGCGCCGCGCGCCGAAGCCGCAGCGCCGCTCGGCGGCTATGCGCTGCCGTCGCTCGACTTGCTGTCGGCACAGAAGGCGCGCGAGCGCACGACGCTCTCCAGCGACCTCATCCAGGAGAACGCCACCGCGCTCGAAGGCGTGCTCGGCGACTTCGGCGTGCGCGGCGAGATCATCAATGCGCGGCCGGGTCCGGTCGTCACGCTCTACGAGCTGGAGCCCGCGCCCGGCATCAAATCGTCGCGCGTGATCGGGCTCTCCGACGACATCGCCCGATCCATGAGCGCGCTGTCCGCGCGCGTCGCGGTGGTGTCCGGCCGCAACGCCATCGGCATCGAACTGCCCAATCCCACGCGCGAGAAGGTCTATCTGCGCGAATTGCTCGCAGCCGACGACTACACCGAGACCTCCGCCAAGCTGCCGCTCTGCCTCGGCAAGACCATCGGCGGCGAGCCCGTGATCGTCGATCTCGCGCGCATGCCGCATCTCTTGATCGCGGGCACCACCGGCTCCGGCAAGTCGGTCGCCATCAACACCATGATCCTGAGCCTGCTCTACCGGCTCACGCCGGACCAGTGCCGGCTGATCATGGTCGATCCCGAAGATGCTGGAGCTCTCCGTCTACGACGCCATCCCGCATCTGCTGACGCCCGTCGTCACCGATCCGAAGAAGGCGGTGGTCGCGCTCAAGTGGGCGGTGCGCGAGATGGAAGAGCGCTACAAGAAGATGTCGAAGCTCGGCGTGCGCAACATCGACGGCTACAACGCGCGCGTGGTCGAGGCCAAGGCGAAGGGCGAGAAGCTCTCCCGCACCGTCCACACCGGCTACGACAAGGAATCGGGCGAGGCGATCTACGAGGCGGAGGAGCTCGACCTCGAGCCGCTGCCGTTACATCGTCATCATCGTGGACGAGATGGCCGACCTGATGATGGTCGCCGGCAAGGACATCGAAGGCGCGGTGCAGCGGCTCGCGCAGATGGCGCGCGCCGCCGGCCTGCACGTGATCCTCGCCACCCAGCGGCCGTCGGTCGACGTCATCACCGGCACCATCAAGGCGAATTTCCCGACCCGCATCTCGTTCCAGGTCACCTCCAAGATCGACAGCCGCACCATCCTGGGCGAGCAGGGCGCCGAGCAGCTCCTCGGCCAGGGCGACATGCTCTACATGGCCGGCGGCGGCCGCATCAGCCGCGTGCACGGCCCGTTCGTTTCGGACGAGGAGGTCGAGAAGGTCGTGCGGCACCTGAAGTCCCAGGGCACGCCGCAATATCTCGAAGCGGTCACGGCCGCCGACGAGGAGGTCGACGAGGACGGCAACCCGATCTTCGACGCCACCAGCATGGGCGCGACCGGCGACGCCACCGACCTCTATCAACAGGCGGTGCAGATCGTGCTGCGCGACAAAAAGGCATCGACCAGCTACATCCAGCGCCGGCTGCAAATCGGCTACAATCGTGCGGCCTCGATCATGGAGCGGATGGAGCACGAGGGCGTGGTCGGGCAGGCCAACCATGCCGGCAAGCGCGAAATTCTGATGGGCGACGAGACAGCGAGGAACGATATGGAGATTCGCGCGTTGGATACCGGTCTGCGGACTCAGATTCGTTCCACAACGGGTGCCGGAATCGGTTAGAATCGGCCGAATAGCCGCGATCTCGCCACAGGCGGCGGCTAACGGATCGACAGGATCGACGGGGCTCGGCGTAAGGCGGAGAGGACAGAATGACTGGCAGGCGCCAGACCGCGCTTCATTTCAACCATGCTCGCAGGACTGATGGTCGCGGCCGCGCCGGTCGCGGCCGAGCAGGTCCCGCTTCCGACGCCGGGTCCGCAGCCCCGCAGCGGCGCGGTGCCGCCGCCGCCATCCTCGGTGCCGAGCGCCCGGCCGGGTGCACCGGCGCAGCCGGCCGCGCCGAGCGGCCCATCATGGCTGCCGTCGTTCCTCGGCGGCGCCCCGTCGGCGCCGCCCGCCGGCCCGCACCACGGTCAACTTCAACGCCCAGCAGCGCGCGCTGGTGGACAAGGTCAGCGCCTATCTGTCGCGGGTGCACGTGATGTCCGGCACGTTCGCGCAGATCGGCGCGGACGGCCGCCGCGCCAGCGGCAATTTCTATGTGCAGAAGCCGGGCAAGGTCCGGTTCGAATACGATCCGCCGAGCCCGATCGACATCATCGCCGACGGCTCGTCGGTGGTGGTGCGCGACCGCCGGCTCGCGACCCAGGACCTCTATCCGCTGTCGCAGACGCCGCTGCGCTTCCTGCTGGCCGACAAGATCGACCTCCTGCGCGACACCCACGTCACCTCCGTCACCGCCGACGAGCTGTTCGTCTCGATCGTGGTCGAGGAGAAGCAGGCGCTGATCGGCACCAGCCGCCTGATGATGATGTTCGACGCCAAGAGCCTGGAGCTGCGGCAATGGGTGGTGACCGATCCGCAGGGCTTCGACACCACCATCGCGGTCTCCAATCTCGACAGCAACCGGCGGCCGGACCCGAACCTGTTCCGGATCGACTACACCGACTACCGCCGCGACCGCTGAACGCGCCCGGAACGCTCGTTGAAAATCATTCACAGGCTCCTTATTTCGTCGTCATGCCCGCGCTTGTCGCGGGCATCCTACCTTGATACTGCTTCGCTAGTTCCGCGTCGTGCAAGGACGTGGCATCGGCCAGACGCGGTCCGACCGCTTCGGCCGATGACGAGGAATCGCCGGAATGCGTCTTGACCGTCACCACCTGGAACATCAATTCGGTGCGGCTGCGCATCGATCTCGTCGCCAAGTTCATCAAGGCGGTGCGGCCGGACGTGCTCTGCCTGCAGGAGACCAAGTGTCCGGACGACAAGTTCCCGCTCAAGCGCTTCAGGCGGCTCGGCTACGAGCACGTCGCGCTCAACGGCCAGAAGGGCTATCACGGCGTGGTGGTGGTCTCGCGGCTGCCGTTCGAAACCACGACCAAGCAGGATTTCTGCGGCAAGACCGACTGCCGGCATGTCTCGGTGGTGCTCGGCGAGCGCGCCGGGCTGCGCGATCCGGTCTCGCTGCACAATTTCTATGTTCCGGCCGGCGGCGACATTCCCGATCCGGCGGTCAATCCGAAATTCGAGCACAAGCTCTCGTTCCTGGATGAGATGCGCGGCATGCGCGAACCTGCGCTGCAACGGCTCCGACCGGATGATCCTGGTCGGCGATCTCAACGTCGCGCCGCTCGAGCACGACGTCTGGAGCCACAAGCAGATGCTGAAGGTGGTCTCGCACACGCCGATCGAATGCGAGAAGCTCACGGCCGCGCAGACGATCCGGCAACTGGGTCGACGCCATGCGCATGCTCGACGCCGGAGCCGGCGAAGCTCTACACTTGGTGGAGCTACCGCGCCGCCTGACTGGGAAGCCGCCGACCGCGGCCGCCGCCTCGACCATATCTGGACGTCGCCATTCGCTCGCCGACCGCGTCGCCGACATCACGATCGCCAAGAGCTATCGCGGCGGCATGCGGCCCTCCGACCACGTGCCGGTCACCGCGACGATGGAGCGTCTGAATGCCCGGCGATTTCGGCGCGCACGCGCCTAATGCTGCCGGGCCGTCGAGAATTGACCGCACGCCATAAATCTCGCGCGTGGACTGCGTCGGCGCGGGTGGCAATGATCGTCGCGCAGCTTCTCCGCCGCGTCGGGATAGCCTTCCAGCATCTTGAGGAACAGCGTGCGCGGGATGCGCAGCACCGTCGACGGCTCGTTCGCGGTCGCGGTGACCGGGCGCACGGTTTCGGTCAGCAGCGCGAGCTCCCCGATCAGCGTGCCGCGCCCGACGACCAAGCTGTCGCCGCCCTCGGCACTGCGCGCCGTCAGGTTGAACGCGCCTTCCTGCACCACGAAGCCGGCAGTCGGCCGGATCGCCGGCGCTGAACAGCACCTCGCCCGAATGCACATAGCGGCTCTCGGCGCCGATCGCGAGAATGCGCAATGCCGCGCGCCCAAGCATGTTGAGCGTCGGAACCCGTTCGAAGAAGGCGATGTCGTCTTCAATCGTCATGAATGGGTTCTTTCGCATGATCTATCCGAAAACCGGTCCCACTTTCGGGATCATGCTCGGCACCAGTTTGTAGCCGCCCGCTTCGGTGATGAGGATTGCGGGCGCGCCGGCGTCCTTCTCGACCTTCTGCCGCAATCGATAGATGTGGGTTTCCAGCGTGTGCGTGGTGACGCCGGAATTGTAGCCCCACACCTCCTGCAGCAAGGTCTCGCGCGACACCGGCCGCTGCCCGGCGCGGTAGAGGTAACGCAGGATCGCGGTCTCCTTTTCGGTCAGGCGCACCTTGCTGCCCTTGGGGTTGAGCAGAAGTTTTGCGCTCGGCCGGAACGAATAGGGCCCGATGGTGAAGACGGCATCCTCGCTCGCCTCGTGCTGGCGCAGCTGCGCGCGGATGCGCGCCAGCAGCACGGCGAAGCGGAACGGCTTGGTGACGTAGTCGTTGGCGCCGGACTCCAGGCCCAGGATGGTGTCGGAATCGGTATCGTGGCCGGTCAGCATGATGACCGGCGCCTTGAACCCGTTCTTGCGCAGGATGCGCACGGCCTCGCGGCCGTCGATGTCGGGCAGCCCCACATCCATGATCACGAGATCGATCTCGCCGGCCTTGGCGGCCTGCACGCCTTTCGAGCCGGACTCGACCGCGCTGGCCTCGAATTCCTCGTGCAGCGCAAGCTGCTCGACCAACGCGTCGCGCAGCTCCGCGTCGTCGTCGACGATCAGAATCTTGCGGGCATTCGTCATCAAGAGCGCCCTGACAGGCTCCAGCGGGACCGGCGGCGTTGCGCGAAATAGAGCATTCGGGCGTAAAAGAGCAAGCGGGAGTTGCTCCTTATACGGATGACATGGCCAACAGGTTGCGCGCCAGGCGGGAGACGACCTTGCCCACGATCCGGGTGCGCATGCGCCCCGGCCGTCGGAGCCACGGGGTCTTGATAGCCGGGCCGCGCGCGATCCCGGTGGTGTTGGGGCGCGCCGGTATCCGCGCCAACAAGCGCGAGGGTGACGGTGCGACCCCGGCGGGGCGTTTTCGCCCGCTGCGGCTGTGGTGGCGGGCCGATCGCCGGCCGCGCCCGCAGGCGTCATTGCCGGTGCGGCGGATCGGGCCGGACCTCGCCTGGTGCGAGGACCCCGCCGATCGCCGCTACAACCGCCCGTTCCGCCGCTCGGCCAATGAACCAGGCGACCGGCTGTGGCGGGCCGACCGGCTGTATGACCTCATCATTGAGATCGACCACAATACCCGGCCGCGGGTGGCCGGGCGGGGCAGCGCGGTCTTCCTGCATGTGGCGCGGCCGGACCGGGGTCCGACGGCCGGATGCGTCGCGATGGGGGTGGGGGAGCTGCGCTGGCTGCTAGGCAAGATCAGCGGGAAAAGCCGAATCCATATTCATTGTTAGAGGCGGCTTGGCCAAGTGCGCGACAGCCGGCGGGCGGCCCTCAAAGGCAGGTGGCGCTCTTGCTCGCGCCAGCGTCGCCACAGGTATTCCGGCGATTGAGCCGTTCCAATCGTTTCCGGACTTCAGCCTGGGCGGCGACATCAAAGAAGCATTTGGCTTCGAGGCCGCTCGCCCGGCGCAGATCGGCGGCTGCAAGATCGAATTTGCCCTGCTCTTCGTAGATCTCGGCCCGAACCGCAAAGGTCGCGACCGTCCCGCCGTTTAGCTCAACCGCCCGATTGAGATCGGCAAGCGCGCGCGCAAAGTCTTTCTTCTTTTGGAAAACCAACGCGCGCGCGATGAACGCTTCCGGAGCATCCGCCTTCAGTTTGAGCGCGCGCTCGATATCGCTCAGCGCTGCATCGAGATCGCCCTTCATCATGGACGCGCGCCCACGATGGACATAGGGCAGCCAGTCCTCGGCATTGCCGGCGAGCAGGTTGTCGAACATCGCGATGGCGCGATCGAGCTGACCTGTCTGCGCCATCAAAATCCCGCGTGCCAATATCGCCATCCGATGATTGGGCACATTTTCCAGCGCGCGGTCGGCATCGGTCATCGCTTCGGCGGCGCGGCCCTTGGACAGCATCGCCAAGGCGCGGCCGGCGAGCGCATCGGCGTGTCTTGGCACGATCGCCAGCGCGCGGTCGAAATCCACGATCGCCTCGTCGAGTTCACACCGCTGTTGATGCAGCATTCCGCGGCCCTGAAAGGCGGCGGCATTTCTGCCATCGTCGGCGATGGCACGGTTATATTCGGCATAAGCAGCGGCAATGTCGCCTTTGGCGCGCAGCACATGACCGCGGCCGACGCGGGCCCCGCCGTTCTTGGCGTCACGCGCCAGCACCAGGTCGAAATCGGCGAGGGCGCGATCAAATTCGCGCATATCGGTCAGCAGCTGCCCCCGCCCGACCAAAAGCTGCAGGTCGTTGGGATTGAGCTTGATCAGCGCGTCGACGTCGCTCAACGCCGCTTGGCGCTGGTTCTTCTGCAGGTTGACCATGACGCGCAGACGTCGCGCCGGACTTGACTGCGGATCCGATGCAATCGCCTTGTCGAGGAGGGCCAAGGCTTCATCCAGCTTGCGTTGCGTCGCGAGCGCCGACGCTTGCGCGAGCATCGTCTGCGTCGGCGATGCCGTCGGCTGCTGCGGGTTGGCGCCCTGGCGCGTGCGCAGGTCCAGGAGGACTTGCTTGAAGGCTTGCGCGGACTTGTTGCTGGGGTCGAGCGCGATCGCGCGGTCATAGTCGGCAAGCGCCCGATCCATGAGCCCTTTTCGCTCCAGGACGATGCCGCGGTTGGTGTATACCTGCGAATTGTTGGGGGCGGCGGCAATGGCGCGGTCGAGGTCGGCCAGCGCCGCGTCCAGGTCGCCGCGATCGCGAAAGATCGTGCTCCGGTTGTTCAAGGCCGGGGCCGCCCGGGGATTGAGCTCGATCGCCCTGCTGAACGCAGCGAGGGCCTTGTCGACGTCGCCCATTGCTCGCTGGATATCGCCCAGAATCGAATGCGCCAACCAATCGTCAGGCTTGAGCTTCAGCGCGTGCTCCATATCGGGAAGCGCCCGCGCCGGGTCGCCTTTCCTTAAGGACGCGCCCGCGCGAAACCTCAGCGCCTCGATGTTGTCGGGCTGCGTTTTGAGAAGCCCATCAAGCAGGGCGATCGCCTGGTCGAACTCTTTCCGGTCGAACGCCGCGCGCGCCTGGCTCAGGACATCGACGTTGGGCGCGCTGGGCGGCGGGGCGGCGGTCGCGGACTGGCCAGGGGGAGGCGGCCATTGCTGGGGCGACGACGGCGGCGCGATCTTTTCGGACTTCGCGGCCGGAGCCGTTCTCGCAAGCTCCGCCTTGGCAGCCAGCGCCGCGCTGCGCAGTTCCATGGCGCGCTTGTTCTGCGGCGCCAGAGCGAGCACGCGATCATAGTCCGCAATGGCGAGATCGAGTTCGCCTTTGCTCTGGTGGGTCACGCCGCGCGTTCCAAAATACGCAAAGTTCTTCGGATTGAGCGCGATCGCGCGGCTGAAATCAGCCAGCGCGCGATCGAGATCGCCGGACCTGCGATAGGCCTCGCCACGATAGAAGAACGCGTCGGCAATCATCGGATCGATCGCGACGGCGCGATTGTGAGCAGCGATCGCAGCTTCGGTCTGTCCCAAGCTCAGCAGGGCGCGCCCGCGGGCGGTATGAATTCGCGCATCATTCGGTGCGCGCGCAAGCGCCTGGTCGAATTCCGCCAGCGCTTTGGTCCAATCCTGCTGCTGCGCATAATAGAAGCCGCGCCCCATGTATCCTGCCGGATTGGTCGGATCGAGCTCGACCGAGCGCGCGAAATCCGCAAGCGCGCGATCCTTCTGACCCAGGCGCTCCAACTGGAATCCACGCCGTGCATGTGCCTTCGCCAGATCGGCTTGCGACCGCGCGGCCTGATCGATCACGGCGGTACAGGACGCGACGATCTTGTCGGCGACGCCTTGCGGCGCACAGTCGGTCCAGTCGTCGGCGCCGCGCGCTCTGCGGGGAGAGCAGGAGCGGTGCGACGACCAGCAATCCAAAGACCCGATAGCTGCGCATGCGGGACAAATCGGCCTCTCGATCCGCTTGCGATGGTAGTATTGTAGCGCGCCGCCCCCGCAATCGCAGGTTACGGCGAATCGGCCGGGCGGGCAATTCCCCGCCTGCCGTGACTGTAACGTTTCCTTACCGCCGCTTTAGTGCCGCTCACCAAAAATTGCAGTGCCGATCCGGACATGGGTGGCGCCCATGGCAATCGCAACCGGGAAGTCGGCGCTCATCCCCATTGAAAGCAGATTCATTTCATTGCGGCGGGCGATCTTGGCGGTGAGGGCAAAATGCGGGGCCGGGGCTCGTCGGCCGGGGGCAGGCACATCAGGCCGGCCACCTGCAGCCCGTATTTTTCCCGGCAATCCTTGAGGAAATCGTCGGCCTGTTCGGGCAGGACGCCGGATTTCTGCGGTTCGCCGCCGGTGTTGATCTCGACCAAGAGCAGCGGCGCCCGGCCCTGCCGGGCGATCTCCTTGGCCAGCGCCGCGGCCAGGCTGGGCCGGTCCAAGGAATGAATCGCGTCAAACAGCGCCACCGCGTCCCGCGCCTTGTTGGATTGCAGCGGTCCGACCAGATGCAGCTCGATCCCGGGGTGACGCTCGCGGAGCGCCTCCCATTTGACTTTCGCCTCCTGCACCCGGTTCTCGCCGAACACCCGCTGGCCGGCCGCGATGACCGGCTCGATGGCGTCCGCCCCGAAGCTCTTGGACACGGCGACCAGGGCCACTGATTGAGGCTCGCGGCCGGCGTCACGGCAGGCGCGCGCGATGCCGTGGCGCACGGCGGCGAGGGGGCTGTCGATCGTGGCTGCTGCTGGCACCGGACATCCTTGAAACGTGAGCGACCGGACACGGTTGCGTTCCCATAACACAGCGCCGGCCCGCCCGCGCGGGCTGACGCCGCGGCAGCAGAGCGACAGCCATCCTGACTTTTCGCTCCGGCGCGGGGCGTGCCACCTTCCGTCCGCCTCAGGGGGATGGAGCACGTGAACAGCATCGCGGACAGCATCGCGTCATCGATCGTGGCATCGATCGTGTCTTGCGCGGTCGCGCTCGGCGGCGCGGCCACCGCGCAGGCGCAGCCGTATCCGTTGAAGCCGATCACCATCATCGTCGGCTTCCCGCCGGGCGGACCGACCGACACCATCGCGCGCATCCTCGCCGACCACATGAAGACGACGCTCGGGCAGACCGTCGTGGTCGAGAACGTGGGCGGCGCCGCCGGCACGATCGGCGGCGCGCGGGTGGCGCGGGCGGCGCCCGACGGCTACACGCTCAATGTCGGGCAGTGGAGCTCGAACGTCGGCGGGCCGGCAATGATGGCGACGCCCTACGACGTCCTTGCCGACTTCGAGCCGGTCGCGCGCCTGACCACGTCCTATCTCTGGATTGTCGGGCGGCCCACGTTGCCGGCGACGAATTTGAAGGAGCTGATCGCGTGGCTCAAGGCCAATCCTGACAAGGCCTCGGGCGCGATCGTCGGGGTCGGCAGCGCCGCGCACATCTGCTTCATCGACTTCCAGAACAAGAGCGGCACCAAGTTCGCGCTTGTTCCTTACAAGGGCGGCGCGCCGGCGCTGCAGGATCTGGCCGGCGGCCAGATCGACATCAGTTGTCTGGAAGCCTCGCAGACCATGCAGCAGTTCCGCGCCGGCCATGTGAAGGTGTTCGGCATTCTGGCCAACAAGCGCTGGTTCGGCGCGCCCGACGTTCCGACCCTGGCGGAGGGCGGATTGCCCGGCGACCAGATCGAGTTCTGGCACGGGCTGTGGGCGCCCAAGGGCACGCCGAAGGACGTCGTCGCAAAACTCAACGCCGCCGTGCAGGCGGCGTTCGCCGATCCGGTGGTGCGCAAGCGCTTTACCGATCTCGGGCACGAAATCCCGGCGCGCGAATTGCTGACGCCGCAGGCGCTGTTCGCCCACCACAAGGCCGAGATCGACCGCTGGTGGCCGATCATCAAGGCCGCGAACATCAAGGCGCAGTAAGTCGAGGCGACGCCGCGCACTCGGTCACCTCTCCCCGCAAGCGGGGAGAGGTCGGCGCACGAAGTGCGCCGGGTGAGGGGGACTGTCGAAAGAACGCGCTCGTGGTAATTCTCCCTCACCCCAACCCTCTCCCCGCAGGCGGGGAGAGGGAGCCCGCTGCCGTCGCGGCAACCGCTTCAGCCTGAAGCGCTACTGGCCGCGGCCCTCATGGCCGTCGAGCCCGATGCCGGTGAGGTGGCCGAACAGTTTTGCGAGCTTCGCCCGGTCGGCCTCCGGCAGCGGCGGCTTGTTGATCGCCGCGACGTTCGCCCGCAGATGCGCCGCATCGCCGGTGCCGAACAGCACGACGTCGACGCCCGGCTCGTGCCGCACATAGCGATAAGCCGCCTCGGTCATGTCGCCGCGCCGCCGTCGTGGATGAGGAAGCCGAGCGGATCGTCGATCTCGCCCAGCGACGCTTCGACCAGGCCCTTCTCCGCCAGCTCGCGCAGCTCGCGCGCGACCCGCGGCGGATCGGCAAAGATCGAGCGCACCGCGAACATCAACAGCGTGCCGATGCCCTTCTCCCGCGTGATCGGAAACACGTCTGTGCGCGCGCCCTGGTGCAGCATGTGGAAGCCCACCATGACCACCTCCCAGACCGGATCGCGCAGCGCGCGCGCGAGCATCGCGTTGGTGAAATCGGTGATCGGGTTCTCGGTGAGGCCGATGTGCCTGATCTTGCCCTTCGCCTTCTGCTCCTCAAGCGCCGGCGCGATGGTGTCGACGGCATAGTCGTACTCGTCCGCCAGCACGCCGTGCAGATTGAACACGTCGACATGGTCGGTGCCCATGGCGCGTGAGCGAATTGTCCAGGCTCGCGACCACGCGCGCGGGCGATGCCCAGTCGCCGTTGCGGTGGATCTGCGCCTTGGTCGCGATCACCAGCTGGTCGCGCGGGATCGTTTTCAGCGCCTTGCCGACCACGCCCTCGGTGCCGTAGCTCGGCGCGGTGTCAATGAAGTTGACGCCGAGGCCGACGGCCTCGTGGATCAGCCGCGCCGACTCGTCCTCGGTCTTGCCGGCGCGCAGGCCGAGCCGGGAGAAGCCGCCGGTGCCGAGCCCGGCGACGCTGACAGCGAAGGCCGGTGCGGCCGAGGGTGGTGTATTCCATGGATACCCCATGACGGACTAAGCGCGGTGCAGGCATTGCCGGAATCGCCAGCGAACAGAAAAAGAACAAAAGTCAACTGATTTGTGCAAATTTCCCCCTCTTTCTCCCCCTAAAACACAACAGCTAGCGCTTCCCCACTATTCGCTACCTAGGGATTGACGTGAGAAACCCGTCCGACCAAGAGTCGGGTTGTCAGAATCAAAGAGGCCGCCGAGGCGGTAGGACGCCAGAGCGACCTCTAAGATTTCGCCCTGCATAACCCCACCGGGGCGCAGGGACTGAAGTGTGGTCAAAGCACCGGGAGAGAATCCCGATCCGCGCTCCAGGTCAAGCCCCGGTGACTTGAACGGAGCAATATCAACATGACTAAGTACGAAATCAGCTACGACCTACGCGCACCCGGACGGAACTACGACAGCCTTTATAAACGGCTTGCTGCGTGGCGGGCGGTGCGGGTGTTGAAGTCCGTCTGGATCATCGAGGCGGCCAACACGACAGCCGAGGCGATCCGCGACGATCTCGCGAAGTACATCGACGCCAACGACGGATTGCTGGTCTGTACGATGACCGGCGAGGCCGCGTGGCGAAACCTGGAAGGCACTTCCGCCGATTTCCTTCTTGGCAAGCGCGCAGCCTAGGTATTTGGGCAACGACCGGCTGCGAGAAATCGCGGCCGGTTCTTTGGGGCTGGTAGCTCCCTGAGTTCACCGCACACACCCTTCGGTCCCGTAGCTCGTCGCGGTGCCGATGAAATGGATGCCAAGGTCCACGGCCTCGTGGACTACACTAACCGCCATGCAATCCGCCTATTTCGACAACACCACTAGCCCGGCCATGCCCATTTCAAAACTCGAAGCCGCACAGAGACAACTCGATTGCGCCTCGCCTGTTCTTTGAAAACGAGGACATGGCTGCAGTACACACGCTTTCGCGAGCTGCCTTTCGATTGTTGTACGATATTTATCCCAAACGTTTGAGTGACGGTTTTGAAAAGCATCTAGAGGAACTAATAGTCAAACGCCGTGGGTGGAAACACTTCAATCGGGTGGCTAATTTCTTCAAACACGCAGATCAAGACGCTGACGCCGAATTGCCGGACTTTCACATCATCGAGGTTCAAACAGGGATTGGCATAGCTTGCATCCTGTATGGCCGTATTGCTCGTAAGATGACGCCAGAGATGTGTGCCTTCGATATGTGGATGCACATCATGAACCCGGAAGACCTTCCGCTGCCGCCGGACCCAGATCCAGAATTTGATCTAAAGTTTCGTGCCAGTGTTGCCCAATTGTCCAAGGAACCATTGGAGTACAATTAATAACAGCGAAAACGCTGCTGCAGTTTTACCGAGAGCATCCCGAAAGGCTTCTTATTTCTGACGAGCAGCTAACGCGCGGTAGCTAGCAAGCGTTGGGCAGGCTAGGGGCGCTTGATCGGCGTCAGCTTGATTCTCGCGTGAGTGATGTGTTTGGTTGTCGGAGCTTCTCAGCCTTCGGATTTGTATCCCAAAATGGCGGTCAAATCACTTCCCCATCCCTCCGCCGGCCTCTAAAACCCCCGGGAAATGACCGCCGAATCCACAAAATCCGACCGCTATAACCCCCGCGTCGCCGAGCCGCGCTGGCAGAAAAAATGGGACGACGCCGGCATCTTCGCGACGTCGAATGCCGAGCTGACGGCCGCCGCCGGCAAGGGCGCGCGCGAGACCTATTACGTCCTGGAGATGTTCCCCTATCCGTCGGGGCGCATCCACATGGGGCATGTGCGCAACTACACCATGGGCGACGTGGTCGCGCGCTACAAGCGCGCGCGCGGCTTCACCGTGCTGCATCCGATGGGCTGGGACGCCTTCGGCATGCCGGCGGAGAACGCCGCCATGGAGCGCAAGGTGCATCCGCGCGCCTGGACCTACCAGAACATCGCGGCGATGAAGGCGCAGCTGCAGTCGATGGGGCTGTCGCTCGACTGGGCGCGCGAGATCGCGACCTGCGACCCCGCCTACTACAAGCACCAGCAGAAGATGTTCCTCGACTTTCTTGCAGCGGGCCTGGTCGAGCGCAAGCAGTCGAAGGTGAACTGGGACCCGGTCGACATGACCGTGCTCGCCAACGAGCAGGTGATCGACGGCCGCGGCTGGCGCTCGGGCGCGCTGGTCGAGCAGCGCGAGCTGACGCAGTGGTTCTTCAAGATCAGCGATTTCGCCGAGGACCTGCTGGCGAAGCTCGACACGCTCGAGCGCTGGCCGGAGAAGGTCCGGCTGATGCAGAAGAACTGGATCGGCCGCTCGGAGGGCCTGCTGGTCCGCTTCGCGCTCGATCCCAAGTCTTTACCTGACAAGACGACGCCGAATCGCGAAGACGAGCTCGAGATCTTCACCACCCGCGGCGACACCCTGTTCGGCGCGAAGTTCGTCGCGATCGCGCCGGACCATCCGCTGGCGGTAGCCGCCGCGAAGAAGAACAAGGCGCTTGCCGACTTCATCGCGGAGACCAAGCGCCACGGCACCGCGCAGGAGCTGATCGACACCGCCGAGAAGCAGGGTTTTGACACCGGCATCCGGGCGATCCACCCCTTCGATGAAGGCTGGAAGCTGCCGGTGTACGTCGCGAACTTCATCCTGATGGAGTACGGCACCGGCGCGATCTTCGGCTGCCCGGCGCACGACCAGCGCGACCTCGACTTCGTCAACAAGTACGGCCTCGGCAACACGCCGGTGGTCTGCCCGCCGGGGCAGGACCCGAAGTCGTTCGTCATCACCGACACCGCCTATGACGGCGACGGCACGCTGATCAATTCGAAGAACGCTTCATCGACCTCAATGGCATGACGGTCGAGGCCGCAAAGGAGGAAGTCGCCCGCAAGTTGGAGCGCGAGATGCGGCCGCGCTCCGCTCGCCGCCGCGAAAGCGGGGGCCCAGGGCCGCAGGCACCGAATTCGGGGCCCCTGGATCCCCGCTTGCGCGGGGATGAGCGGACTGGGCCAGTGGCCCAGCGCCAGGTCAATTACCGCCTGCGCGACTGGGGCATCTCGCGCCAGCGCTACTGGGGCTGCCCGATCCCGATCATCCACTGCGAGGCCTGCGGGGTGGTGCCGGTGCCGGCCAAGGACCTGCCGGTGACGCTGCCGGAGGACGTGACCTTCGATCGCCCCGGCAACCCGCTCGACCGCCATCCGACCTGGAAGAACGTCGAGTGCCCGCAGTGCGGCCGGCCGGCCCGGCGTGAGACCGACACCATGGACACGTTCGTCGACTCGTCCTGGTATTTTGCGCGCTTCACCGACCCCTGGATCGCGACCGCGCCGACCGACCGCGAGGTGGTCGACCGCTGGCTGCCGGTCGACCAGTACATCGGCGGCATCGAGCACGCGATCCTGCATCTGCTCTACTCGCGCTTCTTCACCCGCGCGATGAAGGCGACCGGCCATATCGGCCTCGACGAACCGTTCGCCGGGCTGTTCACGCAAGGCATGGTCGTGCACGAGACCTACCGGGCCGACGGCGAATGGGTGGAGCCGGCGCAGGTCGAAATCCAGGTCAAGGGCGAGGAGCGCATCGCGACGCTGAAAGGCAGCAACGCGCCGGTCGAGATCGGGCCGATCGAGAAGATGTCGAAGTCGAAGAGGAACACCATCGACCCCCACGACATCATGGGGACTTACGGCGCCGACGTCGCGCGCTGGTTCATGCTGTCGGATTCGCCGCCCGAGCGCGACGTGGAATGGACCGAGCGCGGCGTGCAGGGCGCCTGGCGATTCACGCAGCGGCTCTGGCGGCTGATCGGGGAGGCGGCCGAGGTGGCGGACAAGGCGCCGGCGGCGCGGCCGGCGGCGTTCGCCGACGGCGCTTTGGCGCTGCGCAAGGCCGCGCATGGCGCGCTTGCCAAAGTGTCGGACGCGATCGAGACGTTGCACTTCAATGTCGCGGTCGCGCACATCTACGAGTTCACCAACGCGTTCAGCGCGTCGATCGGTGCGCAGGAGACCGCGCCGACGCCGGACTACGCCTGGGCCGTCCGCGAAGCCGCCGAGATCCTGGTGAAGCTGTTCCAGCCGATGATGCCGCACCTCGCCGAGGAATGCTGGGCGGCGCTCGGGCACAAGACGCTGCTGGCGATTGAGCCGTGGCCGGAGCTCGAGCCGGCGCTGCTGGTCGAGGACACCGTCACGCTGCCGGTGCAGGTCAACGGCCGGAAGCGCGCCGACGTCACGGTGCCGCGCGACGCCAGGAATCCCGAGATCGAAAAGGCGGTGCTGGCGCTCGACGCCGTGCAGCGCGCACTCGAGGGCAGGGCGCCGAAGAAGGTGATCGTGGTGCCCGGCCGCATCGTCAACGTGGTGGCGTGAGTTGCGCTGGCGTGATCTTCCTCCGCCCTCTTGATTGTTGAGGCGCTCGCGCCGCGAGTCACCTCGCCCCGCCTGCGGGGAGAGGTCGGATCGCGAAGCGATCCGGGTGAGGGGGGCTTTCCTCGCGACGAATTCTCACGATATGCCCCTCACCCCCACCCTCTCCCCGTAAGAACGGGGAGAGGGAGCCGGCGGAGTTCGCGGCACCGGCGGAGTTCATATAGAAAGACAGAATGACCGCTAGAAAGACAGAATGACCGCGCTCAAAGCCGCCCAGGTCGACGCCTTCCTCGCCCGGCCCAATCCGGCGCAGCCGGTGGTGCTGGTGTTCGGCGCCGACGCCGGGCTGGTGCGCGAGCGCGCCGAGGCGCTGGTGCGCGCCGCGGTCGACGACCTCAACGATCCGTTCTCGCTCGTGCGGCTCGAAGGCGATCTCGTCGCGTCGGAGCCGTCGCGGCTGGTCGAGGAGGCGAACACCATCCCGCTGTTCGGCGGCAAGCGCGCGGTCTGGGTGAAGGCCGGTGCGCGCAACTTCGCGCCCGCGGTCGAGATCCTGCTCGGCGCGGCGCCGCGCGAATGCCGCGTCGTGATCGAGGCCGGCGAGCTGCGCAAAAATGCCCCGCTGCGTGCCATCTGCGAGCGCGCGAAGAATGCCGCGGTGCTGGCGTGCTACCCCGACGACGAGAAGAACCTGCCGCGGCTGATCGATGCCGAGATGCAGGCCGCCGGGCTGACGATCGCGCCGGAGGCGCGCGCCGCGCTGGTGCCGCTGCTCGGCGGCGACCGGCTGGCGTCGCGCAGCGAGCTGCAGAAGCTTGCGCTCTATGCGCGCGGCAAGGAGCGGGTGGAGCTCGAGGACGTGGCGGCGGTGGTGACCGATGCCTCGGCGCTGGCGCTCGACCTTCTGGTCGACGCCGTGTTCGCCGGCAAGCTTCCCGAGGTCGAGTTCCAGTTCACCAAGGCGCGCAACGCCGGCACCTCGGCGGGCGCGATCCTGTTCGGCGCCGCGCGCCATGCGAGCCTCCTGCACAAGGCGCGGCTCGCAGTCGACGACGGACAATCGGCCGATGCCGCGGTCGGCGGCCTGTGGCTGCACTTCAGCCGCGTGCCGCTGGCGCAGGCGGCGCTGCGCGCCTGGTCGTCGGCGCGTCTGCAGGCGGCGATCGGCCAGATCGCGGACGCGACCTTGCAGTCGCGCCTCAACGCCGATCTCGCCGAGGCGATCGTGCAGCGCCTGCTGCTGTCGCTGGCGATGAATGCACGGCGGAGGGAGTCGTAGCGCGGATTCGATGCCCGCTCGTGTCCCGGGCGCAGCGCAGCATGAAATGATGCGCTGCAGACCCGGGACCCCGGTTCGTTTCCGCAAAGAGCAACCTGGGTCCCGGATCAGCGGTGCACCACTTCGTGCTGCACCGCGTCCGGGACACGAAATGCATTACATCCCGCTTTCGAGGGAATGAGCGGAGGAATCGAGCGCGCCGGCTACGACCGCTCCAGCCGCCGCAGCACGTGCTCGAGCTGCTCGAGCTCGGCGTACTCGACATGCAGCACGCCGCCCGCGCCCTTGTGGTCGATGGTCACCTTGAGGCCGAGCGCGTCCGACACGCGCCGCTCCAGCGCCATGGTGTCGGCGTCCTTGCCGCGTGACTTGCCCTTGGCCGCCCTCGCCTGCGGCCGCCCGGCCCGCTGCGCAGCAACGCCTCGACCTGGCGCACGTTGAGCCCGCGCTTGACGATGTCGCGCGCGAGCTCATCCGCATCGGGCTGCCCGACCAGCGCGCGGGCATGACCGGCGCTGAGCTCGCCGGTGTGGATGTAGACCTGGACCCCCTCCGGCAGCTGCAACAGCCGCAACGTGTTGGCGACGTGGCTGCGGCTCTTGCCGACCAGCTGCGCCACGTCGTTCTGGCTGTGCTTGTATTCGTCGATCAGCGACTGATAGCCGTGCGCCTCTTCCAGCGCATTGAGATCGGCGCGCTGCACGTTCTCGATGATCGCAAGCTCCAGCGACTCGGCGTCGGTCACGTCGACGATGACGATCGGCACCTCGTGCAGGCCCGCGCGCTGCGCCGCGCGCCAGCGCCGCTCGCCGGCGACGATCTCGAAATGGTCGGTGGCGCCCTTGAGCGCGCGCACCACGATCGGCTGGATGATGCCGCGCTCCTTGATCGACGCCGCCAGCTCGTCGAGCTCCGCGACTGGAAAAATTGCGCCGCGGGTTGCGCGGATTGGGTCGCAGGAGCTCGATCGGCGCCTTGCGCGCGTTGCGCGCGCGCTCGACGACCTTGGTTTCATCGCCGACGTCGCCGATGAGCGCGGCAAGGCCGCGGCCCAGTCGCGATCGCCCGTCTTCGGCCATGGCGGTGTCTCCTGGTGGACCCGTCACGCTAACAGTTGCCCCGTCGTTGCTGGTCTTGTTTGCCCGCTTGCTCCGCCCTCATCCTGAGGAGGCGCGAAGCGCCGTCTCGAAGGATGGCGAGGCGACTGCTGCCATGGTTCGAGACGCGCGCGCTACGGCGCGCTCCTCACCATGAGGACCGCGAGCATCGTCACCCCGCACGCAATTCCTTCTCGCGCTGGATCACTTCGGTCGCGAGCCGCAGATACGCTTCGCTGCCGACGCATTTGAGATCGTAGACCAGCACCGGCTTGCCGTAGGACGGCGCTTCCGACACGCGCACATTGCGCGGGATCACGGTGTCGTAGACCTTCGCGCCCATATGCGCGCGCACGTCGGCGGCAACCTGGTTGGAGAGATTGTTGCGCGCGTCGTGCATGGTCAGCACGATGCCGTGGATGGAGAGCTGCGGGATTGAGCGTCTCCTTCACCTGGTCGACGGTCTTGAGCAGTTGCGACAACCCTTCGAGCGCGAAGAACTCGCACTGCAGCGGCACCAGGATCGCGTGCGCCGCCGCCATCGCGTTGACGGTGAGCAGATTGAGCGACGGCGGACAGTCGACCAGCACATAGGTGAAGTCGGACAGTGCCGGCGCGCGCGGCATTCATCGGCACCGAGTGCGTTGCGCAGCCGGTAGGCGCGGTCGCGCTCCTGACCGATCTCGAGTTCGAAACCGGAGAGATCGAGCGTCGAGGACGCGATCGAGAGCCGCGGCACCGCCGTCGGCAGCACGGCGTCACGCAGCGACGCTTCGCCGATGAGCACATCGTAGGTCGAGCGGCGGCGGCTCTTGCGATCGATGCCGAGGCCGGTCGATGCGTTGCCTTGCGGATCGAGATCGACGATCAGCACGTGCTCGCCGATCGCGGCGAGCGCGGTGCCGAGATTGATCGCGGTCGTGGTCTTGCCGACGCCGCCTTTCTGATTGGCGATCGCGAGCACGCGCGCCGGCCGCGATGGCGCTGCACGCGCACGCGTCGCAAGTCCGACGGTCGCGCTTCAACGCGCGACGATGAATTCGGTGGTGGTCATGGCCTCACCTCATACCGTCGCGCCGGCGTGCGGCGTTGCAATCGGCCGCTCGCGGCGCGCCGTTCCAGTGCACGGACCACGACAATGCGGCCGTTCGAATCGGTGCGGCTGGGCGCGAGATTAACCTTAATGTTCCAGTATTTAGCTGGCTTCGGTCAATTCGGCATCGACATCTTGTCCTTTCGGGAAACAGCCCGAGCGCACCGGTTGTCAACAGGCTAACGCTTTGATCCAAAAGGATTTTCAGCGGCGCCAGCGCGCGGGCGGTGACGACGTCCGGCCGGCCCGGGAAAGCTGCCGCGAAGGTCTCGATCCGCTCGGCATGGACCACCGCCGGCGCGCCGGTGAGTCGCGCCGCCTCCCGCAGGAAGGCGGCCTTCTTGGCGTTGCTCTCGACCAGATGGACTTTGGCACCGGGCGTTTCGGCGAGCGCGCAGGCGATGACGAGGCCCGGGAATCCGGCGCCGCTGCCGAGGTCGACCCAGGTTCGGGCGCTGGGCGCAAGGTCGAGCAGCTGGAGCGAATCGGAGATGTGCCGGGTCCAGAGGTCGAGGGACGGTGCTGGCGGCGATGAGATTGGTCTTCGCCCGCCACGTCAGCAGCGTTTCGACGAACCGGTCGAGGCGCGCGCAATGTTTCACGTGAAACCGGGGTGAGCCGCAGCGCCGCGGCACGGTCCGCAGCCAGGTCGGGCTTGGCCGGGGCGGGGCGCATCAGCTGGCCGCGGCGGCGGATTTCGGCTTTCGGCCGCGCCGCAGATGGCCCACCAGGAGGGTCAGCGCCGCGGGCGTGAGGCCGTCGATGCGGCCGGCCTGGCCGACGGTGCGGGGGCGGATGGCGGCGAGCTTCGCCCGCGCCTCATTGGACAGGCCTTTGACCGCGCCGTAGTCGATTTCGTCCGGCAGCTCAAGGGCTTTCGTCGCGGCGGAAGGCGGCGATATCGGCGGCCTGCCGGGACAGATAGACCTCGTATTTGGCATCGATCTCGATCTGCTCGCAGATGTTTCACGTGAAACATGTCGAAGCGCGGCCAGATCCGCGCCACGTCCGAAATCCCGATGGTCGGGAACGACAGCAGCTCAAAGGCGGTGCGGCGCTGGCCGTCGCGGTTGAGCGCCAGCCCGTGCCTGGCGCGCTTCGGTCGGGGTCAGCGAAACCGAGGTCGCGAAATCGCGGATCTCCGCCAGCGCCGCCATCTTCGGCGCCGTGGGAATTCCGGCGCTCCGGACCCACGCAGCCGATCGCGATGCCGCTGCGCCGTGAGCCGCTGGTCGGCATTGTCGGCCCGCAAGGTCAGCCGGTACTCGGCCCGCGAGGTGAACATCCGATAGGGCTCGGTGACGCCCTTGGTGACGAGGTCATCGATCATCACCCCGAGATAGCCCTCGGCGCGGTCGAACACGATCTCCCCGCCCCCGCCCGCTTTGGACGCAGCGTTCAGCCCGGCCACCAGGCCTTGCGCTGCCGCCTCCTCGTAGCCGGTCGTGCCGTTGATCTGGCCGGCCAGGAACAGTCCCGGCAAGCGCTTGGTTTCCAAGGTGGATTTCAGCTCGCGCGGGTCCACATGGTCGTATTCGATGGCGTACCCGGGCCGCACCACCCGCGCCTGTTCCAGCCCCGGAATGGTCGCGACCAAGCGCCAGCTGGACCTCCTCCGGCAGCGAGGTCGAGATCCCGTTGGGATAGACCGTGGTGTCGTCGAGGCCCTCCGGCTCGAGGAAAATCTGGTGCCCGTCGCGCTCGCCGAAGCGCACGATCTTGTCCTCGATCGAGGGGCAATAGCGCGGCCCCCGGCTCGCGATCTGCCCGGAATACATCGGCGAGCGATGCACGTTGTCGCGGATGATCCGGTGCGTCGCCTCGGTGGTCCGGGTGATCCCGCACTGGACCTGCGGGTTCTCGATCGCCGTGGTCATGACCGAGAACGGCTCCGGCGGCTCGTCGCCGGGCTGCATCTCCAGCGCCGCCCAGTCGATGGTGGTCCCATCGATCCGGGGCGGCGTCCCGGTCTTGAGCCGGGCGAGGGCAAAGCCCAGCCGCTCAAGCGTCAGCGACAGTCCGATCGCCGGCGCCTCCCCGACCCGGCCGGCCGGCGTCTGCCGCTCGCCGATGTGGATGAGCCCGCGCAGAAAAGTCCCGGTGGTCAGCACCACCGCGGCGGCCGCCAGCTCGCGGCCGTCCTTGAGCCGGAGTCCCGCGACGCGGCCATCCGCTTACGACCAGATCGTCGGCCTCGGCTTCGACGACCGTCAGATTGGCGGTCGCGGCGATGGCCTGCTGCATGGCCGCGGCATAGAGCGCGACGGTCCGCCTGGGCGCGCGGACCGCGCACCGCCGGACCCTTGCGGCGGTTGAGCACCCGGAACTGGATGCCCCCGCGGTCGGCCACCCGGCCCATCAGGCCGTCGAGCGCATCGATCTCGCGGACCAGATGGCCCTTGCCGAGCCCGCCGATCGCCGGATTGCAGGACATCGCACCGACGGTCGCGAACGTGTGGGTGACCAGCGCGGTCGACGCGCCCATGCGCGCGGCAGCCGCCGCGGCTTCGCAGCCGGCATGGCCTCCGCCCACGACGATGACGTCGAACTGCGTTTGCATTTTCAGACTCTCCAACGGCGGAGCGTATTAGCTTGGCGCACAGCAGGGGTCAAAGAAAGCGGCGTGTTTCACGTGAAACATCGCGTCGGAACGTGACACCGACTCGCTGGCCGATCAGTCGCTGACCGATTTATTTCCCGACGCAGAAGTCCCGGAAGATCACGTCGAGGATGTCCTCGACATCGACGCGGCCGGTCAGCCGGCCCAGGCCGGAGGCGGCGAGGCGAAGCTGCTCGGCGACCAGTTCTTCGCCGGCGCCCTGCTCCGCCAGAGTTCGCGATTCAACCAGTGATTGCACAACCCCGGTCAACACCGTGCGCTGGCGCTCGCGCGTCACCAGCGCCGGCTCGAGCGTGAAATAGCGCTCGGCGAAATCGACCACGGCGTCGATCAGCGCATCGAACCCGGCACCGGTTGTGGCCGAGATGAAATGGGCGCCCGGCTTGGTCTTGAATCGCCACTCCAGCCGCGGAAGCTCCTGCGGCCGGACCAGGTCCATCTTGTTGAGAATGGTCCAATGGGTCACCCCCGGCGCCTGCGGGGGCGCCGCGGCATCCGCGGCCGCCGCGTCGACCACCCACAGCACCAGATTGGCGCGGGCCGCTTGCTCCCGCGCCCGCCGCATGCCCTCGTGCTCGACTGGGTCATTGGACGATGCGCGGATGCCCGCGGTGTCAATGAGATTGACCGGATAGCCGTTGAGATCGAGGTGCACCTCGATCAGGTCGCGCGTGGTGCCGGCAATTGGCGACACGATCGCAGCCTCTCGCCGTGCGATGCGATTGAGCAGCGTCGACTTGCCGGCATTGGGCGGCCCCGCGATCACGACCCACAGCCCTTCGCGCAACCGCTCGCCGCGCTCGGCGCCGGCCAGCGCCGCGACGATGTCGTCGGCCAGTGGCCGAGCGATCGCCAGCGCGCGGGCGATCAGGTCCTTCGGCACGTCGCCTTCGTCGGCGAAGTCGATGGCGGCCTCGACCTGCGCCAGCGCTTCGATGGCGCGCGTCCGCCAGCCTTCGGCGCGATCGCCGAGCAGGCCGCGCATCTGCTGGAACGCCTGCCGGCGCTGCGCCTCGGTGTCGGCGCCGATCAGGTCGGCGAGCGCCTCGACCTGGGTGAGGTCGAGCTGCCCCTTCTCGAAGGCGCGGCGGGTGAACTCACCCGGCTCCGCCAGCCGCAGTCCCTCGATCCGCCCAAGCGCCGCCAGCACCGCAGCGATGACCGCGCGCCCGCCGTGAAGCTGAAGCTCCGCCACGTCTTCGCCGGTCTCGCTGCGCGGGCCGGGAAACCAGAGCGCGAGCGCCTGGTCGATCGCCTCGCCGGTGGCGGGGTTGCGCACATTCGCCAGCGCCGCCTTGCGCGGCTCCGGCACGCGCCCGATCAGCGCCTCGAGCGCGGCGCGGGCGCGCGGGCCCGACACGCGGACCACGGCAATCGCCGCCGGCGGCCGGCCGGAGGAGAGGGCGAAGATGGTGTCGTTGACGGCGGTCACGCAGGACCTATACCAGCAGCCGTCAGCCGAAGCCCATTGGGTATGCCGGATGGCGCTGCCGGAGCGGGCACATGGAGATCAAGGTCGTAAAGCTCGACGCGCGCCGATCGCAGTCCATTGTGACTCGCGACGACCGCGTGACACTGCGTGTGACCGGCTACGGCCCGTCGCAGCCGCTGCCGCACGACCTTGCGCACTATGTGGTCGAAAAAGAGCTCGCTCTTCGGTGCGGGTTTTGGGGCAGCGTTGCCGGTGGCGCGCTATTTCCGGGCACGACCGTCATTGCCGGCAGGCAACGTCCGCATGCACGCGAACGCTCCGACACGCTATGCAAAGCGAACAGTCGTAACGTGACTGAAGTCGAAGTCATTGTCGGCCTGATGGTCGAGCTCATGAGGAACAACGTTCCGGCAACATCGCGGTACGCCGCGAAGGCTGCCACCGACCGCTTGGCGCCTCGCAAGGACTCGGAACTCCGCGCTATCAGCGCCGCCGACCTTCAGCGGTTGAACGACGGCCTGAGCGTCATGGCGCGCCGCTGGTCGGACGTTAAAGTCGGAGATGCGCTCGTCGTTCAGTGGTGAGTGCGTTAGCGCGTTGCCTGACGCGAGTAGACCGGGTTGAACGATCCCGCGGTACGGGCATTATCAATCGATGACATCGACCGCATCCACGGCCCACGCTACGGCAAGCCGGCTCTTGTTGTCCCTATCCTCTGCAGGATGTACCCGCCGTTGCTGGTTGGCTTATATACCTGAGGCACGGGTCGCGTGATGGAGTCTCTCGTCTTGAAGCTCGTCGAGTCGGTCCTGCGTTGGATCGGCGGATCGCTGCTTGATCGCTATCTGAAATATCGCATCCGGCGCGATATCCGCCGCGGCTCGGACGGCAAGATTGGAATTCTGCTGGCACGAATTGCCGACGACACGAACGATTCGATTCGAACGACGGTGTACGAAACCATCCGCCACGAGCTGGGCGATGCCGTCCAACTGACGAACTGGCCGGAGGTCCAGAACTCTCGGCGATGGCTATGAGTCCGATATCGAGCGCCGCGCTTACGAAAAGATCCAGGCGCTCCTCAAGGATCGCAACTGCGACCTGATGATCTCCGGGCGCGTGAAAGGACGCGGCTCAGGCCCCACCGTGCTATCACTGCGTTTCACTGTCGCTGGCGCGGATAGCGCAAATCCCGAAAGTTACAAGCTGACGGAGACCTTCGACCTTCCGGCCGACTTCGTCGGGCGTCTCGGCGCCGCGATCTCCGCCCGCGTGCTGGCGCGCACCATTGCGGCGATCGATACGAGTGGGCTGCTTCTGGTCCCCGTCCTGAGGGCGACCGCGGAGCGGCTCGAACTGGTCGTGCAGAAGCTCGGCCCCGGTTTTGACGCCGACGCCCGCGGCTCACTGCTATTCAATTATGCGCTGGTGCAAGCGATGATCGGCGACCAGTCAGAAATCAAATAATGACTTGCTACAGGCGATTGAGATTTGGCGGGCTGCCTTGCGCGAATACACCCGCGAGCGCGCGCCGCGCGAATGGGCCGCGACCCAGCAGAACCTCGGCACGACCCTCGCGACGCTCGGCGAGCGCGAGAAGAGCATCGCCCGCCTGCAGGAGGCGGTCGAGGCCCATCGCTCGGCTTTGCTGGAACGAACCCGCGAGCTCGTGCCGCTCGATTGGGCCGTGAGCCAGACTAGCCTCGGCACTGCGCTCTGGAACCTCGGGGAGTTCGAGAGCGGTACCGCGCGACTGGAGGAGGCGGTCGACGCTCATCGCTCGGCTTTGCTGGAATTCACCCGCGAGCGCGCGCCGCTCGATTGGGCCAGGACTCAGACCTGCCTCGGCGATGCGCTCCGGACCCTCGGCGAGCGCGAGAGCGGCGCCGCGCGGCTGGAGGAGGCGGTCGCGGCCTATCGCTCGGCGCTCGAGGTTTTTGAGGAGGCCCGCGCGGACAACGACATCGACATAGCGCGCCCCAGGCTCGCTGAGGCCCAAGCACTGCTTGATGCGCGCAAGCGCCTATGAAAAAGCGTCGCGCGGAAGCGGGAGTTCACGAAATTTTCGGACAGACCGCCGGACGCGTTGTCCATACCGCGGTGGTTGGTTGAACGATCGCCCATTATTGGCATTATCGCTGTATGGCCTCGACCGCATCTACGGCCCACCAGAACCGCCTGGCGCAGGAAATCTCGCCTTACCTCCTGCAGCACAAGTCCAATCCGGTCGACTGGTGGCCGTGGAACCCGGCGGCGCTGGCAGAGGCCAAGCGCGCCAACAAGCCGATCCTGCTCTCGGTCGGTTACGCCGCGTGCCACTGGTGCCATGTGATGGCGCACGAGAGTTTTGAGGACGACGCCACTGCCGCGTTGATGAACGACCTGTTCGTCAACATCAAAGTCGATCGCGAAGAGCGTCCCGACATCGACCAGATCTACATGTCGGCGCTGCATCTGATGGGCGAACACGGCGGCTGGCCGCTGACCATGTTCCTCACGCCGAAGGGCGAGCCGTTCTGGGGCGGCACGTATTTTCCGAAGCAGAGCCGCTACGGCAAGCCGGCCTTTGTCGATGTGCTGCGCGAGGTGTCGCGCGTGTTCCGCGAGGAGCCACAGAGCATCGAGCAGAACCGCAGCGCGCTGATGACGCGGCTATCGGAAGCGGCGGCGCCGAAAGGCAAGGTTGTCATCGGACCGAGCGAACTCGACCGCGCCGCGCAGCAGCTCGGCGGCTTGATCGACCCGGTGCACGGCGGCATCCGCGGTGCGCCGAAATTTCCGCAAACGATGCTGCTCGAATTTTTGTGGCGGGCAGGGCAGCGCACCGGCGAGGAGCGCTATTTCGCGGCGGTCGAGATCACGCTCGAGCGCATCTGCCAGGGCGGCATTTACGATCATCTCGGCGGCGGATTCTCCCGCTACTCCGTCGACGAGCGCTGGCTGGTGCCTCATTTCGAGAAGATGCTCTACGACAATGCGCAGCTCCTCGAATTGCTGGCACTGGCGCATGGGCGCTCCAGCAATCCGCTGTTCAAGACCCGCGCGCGGGAAACCGTGGAATGGCTTGCGCGCGAGATGACGACCGAGGGCGGCGCGTTCTGCGCGTCGCTTGACGCCGATAGCGAAGGCGAGGAGGGCAAGTTCTACGTCTGGACGCCCGACCAGATCGAGCACGCCATCGGCAAGGACGAGGCGGCGTTCTTCGCGCGGCACTACGACGTCACGGCCGCGGGAAATTTCGAGGGCCACACCATCCTCAATCGGCTCGCGCGTGTGCCCGCGGCCGCCGAGGAGGAAACGCGACTCACGTCGCTGCGCCAGCGGCTCTTAGCCGTCCGCGCCAAGCGGGTGCGCCCCGGTCTCGACGACAAGGTGCTGGCGGACTGGAACGGCATGATGATCGCCGCGCTGGTGAACGCCGGCGTTCACTTTGACGAGCCGTCATGGCTGCAGATGGCGGCGCGTGCATTCCTGTTCATCGACGGCAAGATGTCGAAGGGCGATCGCCTCGGACACTCCTGGCGCGACGGCCGGCTGCTGTTCCCCGGGCTTGCCTCCGACCACGCCAACATGATCCGCGCCGCGCTCGCGCTGCACGAAGCGACCGGCGAGCGCGAGTATCTCGAGCGCGCCGTGGGCTGGCAGGCCGCGCTCGATCGCCACTACGCGAACGCGCAAACCGGCGGGTATTTCCTCACCGCCGACGACGCCGAAGGCCTGGTCGTGCGCCCGAACGCGACCAGCGACGACGCCACCCCCAATCCCAACGCCGTCGCCGCGCAGAACCTGGTGCGGTTCGCCGGCTTCACCGGCCAGCACGCCTGGCGCGATCAGGCCGATCGCCTGTTCGACGGCCTGCTGCCGCAGGCGGCGGATAATCTGTTCATGCATGTGGCGCTGCTCAATGCGCTTGACCTGCGGCTGCGCGCAGCCGAGATCGTCGTCGCCGGCACCGGCGAACGCGCGGCAGCATTGGTCGAGGCGGCGTTGCAGCTGCCGTTCCTCGACCGCATCGTGGTCCGCGCGCCGTCGAAGGACGTGCTGCCGGGCGATCATCCGGCAGCAGCGAAACTCGCCGCGGTCAGCGAGCCAGCGGCGTTCATCTGCGCGGGCGAGACCTGCTCGCTGCCGGTGACCGAGCCTGCAAAGATCGCCGAGACGGCTATCGGCATGCGGTAGCCGCGATGCCGCCTCGTGTCCCGGCCGACCCCGGGCCTGACCCGGGGGAGAGCCGGGACCCAGGGGTCGGCGTACGTGCTATTGGATTTGCGCTTCGCAATTCTTGCGCTAGGTCCCGGGTCTCGTTCCGCTCGCTACGCTCGCTACACTCGCCCGGGACACGATTTGGCGCGATCTGACTGACGAATTTGGCGTTCTAATCGGCGAGACAGGACATCGGGGGGAGCATGGCATTCACGAGTTGGCGCGGAGTCGTCGGCTGCATCAAGCCGACGTTGCGGCCGGGCGGCCTCGAAGAGCTGATCCGCATGCTGCCGGAAGGCGTCGGCGTGCTGCCGCTGTTCCTCAACATCAGCAAGGGCACCACCGACGAGTTCAAGCGCGCGGTCGCGCCCTATGAGCCGTTGCTCGACCACCTCGCGGAGGCCGGCTGCGACCTGATCCATCCGGAAGGCGCGCCGCCGTTCATGCTGCTCGGCTACAAGGGCGAGGCGGAGCTGCTGAAAAAATGGGAGCGCCGGCACAAGATCCCGATGTTCACCTCGGGCTCGAACCATGTGCGGGCGCTGCGCGCGCTCAAAGCCAAGACGATCGTCGGCGCCACCTACTTCACCGGCAAGATCAACGACGTGTTCGCGAACTATTTCAAGGAGGCCGGCTTCGACGTGCTCGGCATGGAAGGGCTCGACGTCGCGTTCGGCGACGTCGGCCAGCTGTCCTCGCACCAGGTCTACGCGCATGTGAAGCGCGCCTTCCTCAAGCACCGCAAGGCCGACGCGATCTATCTCCTCGGCTCCGGCTGGCGCGTGCTCGATGTCATCGACACGCTGGAGCAGGATCTCGGCGTGCCGGTGGTGCACCCGATCCCGGCGCGCTGCTGGGAAATCCAGTTGCGGCTGTCGATCCGCCAGCCGGTGAGGGGCTACGGGCGATTGCTGGCGGAGATGATGGCGGGGTGACGCGGCGCGGCTATTTCGCGTTGTCGGACGCAATCAGCCGCTTCGCGAGCGGCGCCCATTTGACCAGATCGTTCCTGATGAACGCCGCATAGCTCGGCAGGCGACATCCGTTCGAGCTCGAAGCCCGAACTGATCAGCCGGCCACCGAACTTCGGATTGTCCAGCGCGGCGCCGATCGCGTCGTTCACCTGCGTCGCGATGCTTGCCGGCAAGCCGGCGGGCGCCGCGAACCCGAACCAGGTCGTCACCGTCATGTCGGCATAGCCGAGCTCCCGCAGGGTCGGCACGCTCTCGAAGCCCGGCATCCGCCGCGCCGACGACACCGCGATCGGGATGGCGGTGCCGCCCTGGATCTGGCCCAACGCCACCGTCCAGGTGAGCGAGCCGAGCTTCACATGTCCGGCGACCAGATCGTTCATCGCCTGACCCGAGCCCTTGTAGGCGACGTGCGAGAGCCGGACTTTTTCCTTCTCGGCCCAGTACTCGCCGACGAGATGGCCGAGCGTGCCCGGCCCGGGCGACACGTAAGGCAGCGGCTCCGACTGTTTCTTGAGCAGCACCAAGAGCTCGCTGAGGCTTTTCACGCCGAGCGATGGATGCACGACGATGACGATCGGCGGGCCGCCGACATACGCCACGTTCGTGAAGCTCGTCACCGGATCGTAGCCGGCCTTGGCGCTGGTCAGCGGCGCGATGACGTGGGTGCCGATCGAGGAGATCAGGAAGGTGTAGCCGTCGGGCGGCGCCCTCGCGACTTGTGCGGAGCCGATGAGGCCGCCGGCGCCGCCGCGGTTCTCCAGGACGAATTGCTGACTGAAGCGCTCGCTCAAGCTTTCGCCGATGATGCGCCCGACCGTGTCGGACGTACCGCTGGCGGCAAACGCCGACACGATCCGAACCGTGCGGGTCGGCCAGTCCTGCTGCGCGTTGGATGACGTCGCGAGCGAGATCGCCAGCCCGATGGCGGCAAAGACAAATCGAAACGCACTTGCTGCAGGCATCGACTGTTTCCGGTGAACTGGGCCCCAATCAAATCGGAGCGCGCTAGCCGCGTTTTTGCTTTTGTTTTTGCTTCTGCTCTTCCGGCGGCTTTACGCCCAGCACGGGTGCCCACTTCGCCAGCTCCGCCTTGATGAATGCAGAGAATTCTGCCGGTGACTGCTTGTTGAGTTCCAGGCCGGCTTTCACAAGCTTTTCCTTTGTGGCCGGATCATCAAGCGCGGCCGCGACGGCACTGCTCATGCGATTTGTGATGGTTGCCGGGAGTCCCTTGGGCGCGGCAATTCCATACCAGCTCGTGGCCACAAGCTCAGGGTATCCAAGTTCCTGGAACGTCGGCACACTGGCGAGATTCGGCATGCGCTGCGCCGACGACACCGCCAGCGGAATAAGGTCTTTCTGGCGAAGGATGGCCGCGGTCGAGCTGACCACCCCGATCGGGGACTGACCCGCCATCAGCTCCTTCAGGCCCTGGCCAGGCGCATCGTAGGGCACATAGGACAACGAGAAACCGTCCTTCCGCGCCCACAGTTCCGCAACCATCTGACCAAGCGTGCCGAGTCCCGAAGACGCAAAGCGCCACGGCTCCTTGCGTCTTTGCAGCAACGCAACCAGTTCGCTGAGGCTGCGCACTCCGAGCGACGGGTGCACGACGATCACGACCGGCACTCCACCGATGGACGCTACGTTGGTGAAGTCCCTGAGCGAGTTGTAAGCGCCCTGATCCAACGGAACGGTGACGTGCGTCGCGATGCTCGAGAGCAGGAAGGTATAGCCGTCTGGCTTCGCGCGAGCGACCGCGAGCGACCCGACCTGGCCGCCACGGCCGGCAATATTCTCGATGAAGAATTCGCTGTTTGAGACGGCCACTCAATTCGTCGGCGATGATGCCCGCAACAAAGTCGGAAGCGCCGCCGCGTGCGAAGGGAGATACCAGCTGGACCGGCTTGGCGGGCCAATTCTGCGCGCCGGCAGCCACGCAGAATGTCAGCAATGCGGCTAGAACTGCGACGATCAGGCGGGCGATACCGGCCATCGCTGCACTCCCTTGATATCCTGACTGGGCGACGCCTTCGAAAGGATACCGGCCGTACTGCTCGGTGTCGACTGCGCCACGCGGATCACGGCCAGAAGCCGCGCTCCAGGAGCTGGTGATAGAACAGGTTGATGAACGCGCGCTGGCGCTGCGGTCCCTTGTAGTGCGCGAACTCCTGCGGCGGCTGGAATTCCTTCTGGATCTGCTCGACGGTCCTGCCCGCCATGATCATCTTCGACACCGCGTCGCGCATGACGATGAAATAACGCCGCTGCTCCTCGAGATCGGCAACGCCGCGCCCGACATGCACCGGACCGTGCCCCGGCACATAGGTGTCCACGGGGAGCTGCCGCGCGATGATGCGGTCGAGCAGCGTGATCCAGGTCCGCGCATTGGAGAAGAACACCTGCGCCGACTTGCCGGGGCCAGGATGGATCTCGGTGTTGAGGAGGTCGCCCATCAGCATCACGCGGCGCTGCGGCAGGAACAGGGTCACGTCGCTGGTCGAATGCGCGCTGCCTTCCTCGGTGATCTGGAAGGTAAGCCCGCCGAACTGCAAGGTCAGCGCGCCGTCGAAGCCGATGTCGGGATGCACGAGCTCGGCGTCCTTGTAGGCGATGAACTGTGCCGCCGTGGAGCCGCGCCGTTCAATAAATTCGGCGCGTTCCTGCTGATAGAGATCGCGCATCTGTTTGCGGGAACCGATGACGAGCGGCTTGTCCTCGCGAAAGTGCCAAGCACCGGTGGCATGATCGCCGGACGGATGCGAGATCACCACATAGCGCACCTTCTTGTCGGTGGTCTTGCGGATCGCGGCCATGGTCTGGTTGGCGGTGCGGATGTCGGCATCGAACACCAGCACGCCATCATTGGTGACGACGAACGTCGCGTTGCTGGAGCCGAACGGATGCTGCATCGTGTAGACATCCGGCGCGATGGTTCTCATCTCCATGGTCGGCGGGACGAACTGTGCCGCAGCGGATATCGGCGCCAGCGCAAGAAACGCGGCGGCAAGGCTGATGGGTGGACGAAGCTGTAACATGAGCGCTCCCTGACGTTCGCCGTTGAACGGCGTCCGCTCATGCTAGCATAAGGGACGACGCGTCACCCCGTGGTCTCGACACCAGACGCCTGCGTCCCGCCATGTCGTCCGCGCGCGACATCGTCCAGAAAATCCTCCAGCGCGGCGATGCAGGCACGGTCCCCATAGAGGCGGTGCTTGTTGGCGGCGGTGCTCGCCCTGACGGCATCGCGCCACGCCGTGTCGCGGCCAAGCCGCACCGCGATTGCGACATAATCGTCGATCGTCCCCGCGACCGTCTCGGTCGTGCCCATCATGGTGAGGATGGCGCTGCCGTGGCGGCCGCGCATCAGCGCGCCCGGCATGGTCACGACCGGAAGACTGTGCGCCAGGCTTTCGAGCATGGAGTTGCAGCCGGACCAGCCGAGGCTGTCGAGAAAGACATCGGCTTGGCCGACCGCGGCGATGAAGCGCTGCTGGTCGAGGCGCGGCAGGAAGACGCAATGCTCCTGCGGGTCGAGCCCGAGCGCGGCAAACGCCTTGGCGAGGCGCCGGCGGAACAGATCGGTGACGTGCTCGCCGCGCGGATAACGAATGAATGCGAACTGGCAGCCCGGCACCTCGCGCGCGATGCGCGCAAAGATCCCGTCATGCTGCGGCAGGTATTTGTAGAGCGACTGGCCGCACCAGTAGACCAGAGCGTCCGCCCGCAGTCCCAGCTCCGCGCGGCTCACTGCAACCGGGAGAAGATCGAGCGGCTCGTAGTTGATCGACAGGTTCGGCAACCGGACCAGCCGTTCCGTGTAGTGACCATTGCCGTCCGGCGGCTCCATCAGGTCGCTTGAAAGATAGTAGTCGAGCGTCGGAAACCCGCTGGTGTCGGGATGGCCCCAGGAATTGCACTGCACCGGAGCGAGCCGCTGCGCCGCCAGCCGCGCCGCCATCGGGTTCATCCCGACCTCGGGATAGATCAACACGTGCGGACGGTCGACCGCGATCGCGGCGCGCCAGCCCTCGATCGACAGCGGGCCGCGCACGAACCGCTCGCACAGTGAAGCAGCCATGTCGTTGGCGGCGTCACGCTCCGCGCCGGTGTGATAGCCGAAAAGTCGAAAACGCCGGCGATCAAGGTCCTGCATCCAGCCCTTGATCGGGATCTTCCAATTGGAATGCTGGCGAAAGAACCCGCTCACGATGCCGACACGCACCGGCTCGTCGGCGCGCGGCGGCGGCGGCAGCTCCGGCGGCGGATAGCGCTCGGCCATCAGGCGGCAAACGAGCGCGCCGTAGCGCTCCTGCAACGAACGGTCGTTCAGGCCCTGGTAAGCGAGCAAGAACGGCTGGTTGGTGCCAACGCCCTTGGCGAGACCGGGCGCGTGGCCGCTGTCCGCGTCGTCGCAGAGCGCCGCGAGCGCTTTTGCATAGGCGGCGCGGCTTCGGCCGATCTCCGCCTCGTCCTCATAGGCGACCGGCAGCTGCGCCATGCACGCCGCAAACTTCGCTGCGGCGTGATCAGGCGCAAGCGCGAGCGCTCGCTCGTAGCTCGCCCGCGCCTCCGGCAGGCGATTGAGGCTGCGCAGACAATTGCCACGCAGATAGAGCGCCTCGACATGATCCGGCTCGGCGGCAACTGCACGCTCGTAGATCGCGAGCGCTTCGTCGGAACGGTTGAGCTCCTCCAACGCCCTGCCATAACCACAGAGCGTGTCGGCATGATCGCTCTTCAGGGCGAGCGCGCGCTCATAGGTCGCGAGCGCCTCGTCAAGGCGATAGAGCGCGAACAGAACGTTGCCGCTGCCATTGAGCGCCGCGACGTCGTTGGGGCGCAGCGCCAGCGCCGCGTCGTAGCGCGCCAGCGCCTCGAACGGCCGGCCAAGCTCCAGCAGCACGTGCCCGCAGTTTGCCAGCGCCTCGACATAGCCGGGGCGAAGTGCAACCGCCCGCTCGTAGCTCGCGAGCGCCTCCTCCAGGCGGCCGACCTCCTTGAACACGGCGCCCCGGTTGTTGTGCGCGTCCGCGTGACCGGGATGGAGCGCCAGCACCCGTTCGTAGCTCGCGAGCGCGTCGGCGTGACGACGGAGCCGCAACAGCGCGTTGCCGCGGTTCTGATGCGCCTCGATGGAGTCCGCCCGCAAGGCCAGCGCCTGGTCGTAGCTGGCGACCGCGTCCTGGTAGCGGCCGAGTTCGGCGAAGATGTTGCCGCGGTTGTAGAGCGCGTCGGGATAATCCGGCCTGGTTTTGAGCGCCGCGCTGATCAGCTCCAGCGCCTCGCCGCTGCGGCCCTGTTGAAACCGCAGCACGCCGAGGAAGTGGCGCGCCTCGGCGTGATCCGGCCTGGCGTTGAGGAGCTGGCGATAGCAGCGTTCGGCGTCGGCGAACCGCCCGCCCTGGTGATACGCAATGGCCTGATCGAGTTGTTCCGCGAGGTCGAGCCTCTTCGGCTGCAATGGCGGCGCTTTGGCCATCGCCCATCAGCCCATCACGTGTTCATCGATTCGAAGAATTCCGAATTGGTCTTGGTATTGCGCAGCTTGTCGAGCAGGAAGTCGATCGCGTCCATGGTGCCCATCGGGTTGAGGATGCGGCGCAGGACGTAGATCTTCTTGAGCTGGTCGGGCGGCGTGAGCAGCTCTTCCTTGCGGGTGCCGGAGCGCGTGATGTCCATCGCCGGGAAGGTGCGCTTGTCGGCCACCTTGCGGTCGAGGATCAGCTCCGAATTGCCGGTGCCCTTGAACTCTTCGAAAATCACTTCGTCCATGCGGCTGCCGGTATCGATCAGCGCGGTCGCAATGATGGTCAGCGAACCGCCTTCCTCGATGTTGCGGGCGGCGCCGAAGAAGCGCTTGGGCCGCTGCAGCGCGTTGGCGTCGACGCCGCCGGTCAGCACCTTGCCTGACGACGGCACCACGGTGTTGTAGGCGCGGCCGAGCCGGGTGATCGAGTCGAGCAGGATCACGACGTCGCGGCCGTGCTCGACCAGGCGCTTGGCCTTTTCGATCACCATCTCGGCGACCTGCACATGGCGCACCGCCGGCTCGTCGAAGGTCGAGGACACGACCTCGCCCTTCACCGAGCGCTGCATGTCGGTGACTTCTTCCGGCCGCTCGTCGATCAGCAGCACGATCAGATAGCACTCGGGATGGTTGGCGGTGATCGAATGCGCGATGTTCTGCAACAGCACGGTCTTGCCGGTGCGCGGCGGCGAGACGATCAGGGCGCGCTGGCCCTTGCCGATCGGTGCGACGATGTCGATGACCCGGGCCGACAGATCCTTCTTGGTCGGGTCGGCGATCTCCATCTTGAGCCGCTGCTCCGGATAGAGCGGGGTCAGGTTGTCGAAATTGATCTTGTGCCGGGCCTTTTCGGGCTCCTCGAAGTTGATGGTGTTGACCTTGAGCAGCGCGAAGTAGCGCTCGCCGTCCTTGGGCGAGCGGATGTGGCCGTCGATGGTGTCGCCGGTGCGCAGGCCGAAGCGGCGGATTTGCGAAGGGGAGACGTAGATGTCGTCGGGGCCGGGCAGGTAGTTCGCTTCCGGCGAGCGCAGGAAGCCGAAGCCGTCGGACAGGACCTCGACCACGCCTTCGCCGATGATGTCGACCTCCTGCGACGCAAGCTGCTTGAGGATGGCAAACATTAGCTCCTGCTTGCGCATGGTCGAGGCGTTCTCGACCTGATGTTCTTCTGCAAAGGCGAGGAGCTCGGGCGGAGTTTTGGACTTGAGGTCTTGGAGTTTCATTTCCCGCATACGGGTATGCCTTGAAGTGGCGTCGCCGGGAACGAATGTTCTGTCGATCGACGCGCGGACGGAGGGAGGGATTCGCAGGTCTGGGGCGAGGCTTCAGGGCGTCTGCCTGATGTAGCGACCGTCCGAATCCACGGGGCCGGTAATTCGCTGCATCAGCCTGCGTTCAGGGAGATATCGCAAAGATATGAAAAGAGTTTGCTTCACGCAAGAGCCGGCGCAACAATGTCCCCGCTGTCAAGGCCTCCGGAGCCAATGATCGGCGCCGATGCGGTCCATGTAACTATTTGATATGTATACCACAATTCTATCGCGCCGGGCGTTGTCATCCCGCTAACGCTTTGTTGGGGAGGCGGCGGCGGAAGCGGACGCACCGGTGGCTAGAACGGCTTGACCACGACCAGGATGACAATGCCGATCATCAGGAGGGTCGGGACTTCGTTGATGATTCGGTAGAACCGCTGCGAGCGCCGGTTGCGGTCCTCGGCAAAATCCCGGACGTAGCGCACGAACAGGCCGTGCACGGCGGACATCGCCAGCACCAGCGCGAGCTTGGCGTGCAGCCAGCCGCTGCGGAACAGCCCCGCGTCCCAGGCGAGCCAAAGTCCGAGCACCCAGGTCACGACCATGGCGGGGTTGATGATCGCCCCGAGCAGGCGGCGTTCCATCACCTTGAAGGTTTCCGACTGCTTCGAGCCGGGCTCAGCCTCGCAGTGATAAACGAACAGCCGCGGCAGATAGAGCATCCCGGCCATCCAGGCGATCACCGCGATGACGTGAAGCGCCTTGAGCCACAGATAGAGATTGGTCGCGCGCGTGAGCAGATAGATGGCGAGGGCCGCTACCGCGAACGCGAACCCAATCGCTGCAAGCGAAGGTCGCCATGGTGGAACCTGTTGCTCCATGCGAGCGAGTGAACGCAGCCGCGGCCCCGCCGGTCAAGAGCCGCGAACGCGCTTGAGCATTTGCTCCACATTGGCGATCGGCGTCTCCGGCAGGATGCCGTGGCCGAGATTGAAGATAAACGGTCCGCCGGCGAATGCGTCCATGACTGCGTCGACGGCGCGATCGAGCGCAACGCCTCCGGCGAGCAGCACCAATGGATCGAGATTGCCCTGCACCGGCACGACGCTCTGTACCTGGTCGCGGGCAAAGTCGCGATCGATCATCCAGTCGAGACCGGCCGCATCGACGCCGGTTTCGGCGACATAGCGTGGCAACAGGCTTCCGGCGCCACGCGGGAAGCCAATGATCTTGGCTCTCGGCACCTGCAACCGCACCATGGTGACGATGCGCCTGGTCGGCGCGATGCACCAGCGCGCGAACTCACCCGGCGGCAGCACGCCCGCCCAGGTGTCGAAGATCTGCACGGCGTCGGCGCCGGCCTCGAGCTGGCGCACCAGATAGCTCGCCGACGCTTCGACCAGAACGTCCATCAGCACATCGAAGGCCGCGGCATCCCGGTAGGCGAACAATCGCGCCGGCGTCTGGTCCGGCGTTCCCCTGCCGGCGATCATGTAGGTCGCGACCGTCCACGGAGCCCCGCAGAATCCCAGCAACGCCGCGGCCGGCGGCAGCACTGCCTTCACGCGCCGGATGGTCTCGTAGATGGGCGCCAGCACCTTGTGATCGATGTCCGACGTCAGCCGCTCGAAATCGGTGCGATCCTTGACGGGATCCAGCAGCGGTCCTTCACCTGCCGCAAACGTCACCGGCTGGCCGAGTGCATGCGGCACCACCAGAATATCCGAGAACAGGATCGCGGCATCGAACCCGAACCGCCGTACCGGTTGCAGCGTGACCTCCGCAGCAAGATCAGGGTCGAAGACGAGGTCGAGGAAACTTCCGGCCTGTTCACGCAGTGCGCGGTATTCCGGCAGGTATCGTCCGGCCTGGCGCATCAGCCATACTGGTGGCGGCTGGAGCGAGCTGCCGTTGAGCACCTTGATAATGGACTTGTTCACGTGCACGGCCTGTCGGGGATACTCACCAAGCTTACTAATAAGATTCTTCTTGTAGTTATAGTTGGAGCGTTGATTGGACTTATGAATCGGCATCCACAGGCGATCCACATCGTTTCCATGCCGTCCGATTGTTTCAACACCACGGTATCAAATAGCAGTGCGCGGTAGGCTCCGGGAATAGGCGGACTTCCTGGCGGTCGGGTCAAGCAATCCAGCCGTCGTCCACATGTCACCACAGTCCTCGCCCCCGGGCGTTATTTCATCCACCACGGCAGCCATGTGGACAGCGGGTCGGGGCTTGTGCGCCTTGCGCTTGCGCCGGCCGCCATGGCATGGCCTTCTCCCCAGAAGCCGTCCAGTCATACACAGGCTTTTCCGGTCCCATGCCCCATCGAACCGGCAGCTATTTTCACCTGCATCTAGTTTCGGATGCCACCGGCGAGACGTTGACGACTGTCGCGCGCGCGGCGACGGCGCAGTACACCAAGATGCTGCCGGTGGAGCACACCTACCCGCTGGTGCGGACCCAGAAGCAGCTCGACCGCGTGCTGGCGGAAATCGAAGAAGCGCCCGGCATCGTGCTCTATACGCTGGTGGAAGAAGACCTCGCGAAGCGGCTCGAGGATCATTGCCGCGAGCTCAGCGTTCCCTGCCTCTCGATCCTCGGTCCGGTCCTGGCGCTGCTGCAGTCCTATCTCGGCGCCGAGACCAGTCATCGGGTCGGTGCCCAGCACACCCTCAACGCTGACTATTTCAGGCGCATCGATGCGCTCAACTACTCCATGCTGCATGACGACGGGCAGCATATCGACGATCTCGAGGACGCCGACGTGGTCCTGGTCGGCGTGTCGCGCACGTCGAAAACACCGACGTCGATCTATCTCGCCAACCGCGGCGTCAAAACCGGCAACGTGCCATTGGTTCCCGGGATTCCGGTGGCGCCATCGGTCGAAGGCCTGGCGCGCCCGCTGGTCGTCGGGCTCTACGCAAGTCCGGAACGCATCGTCCAGATCCGGCAGAACCGTCTCCTGGGGCTCAAGGCCCATCACGACGAGGACCAGTATATCGACCGCAAAGCGGTCGCCGAGGAGGTTGCGTTCTCCCGCAAACTTTGCGCCAAGCACAACTGGCCGAGCATCGACGTGACGCGGCGCTCGATCGAAGAAACCGCGGCAGCGGTGCTAAAACTGCTCGCCGAGCGGCGCCGGCAGCCGGTGGCTTAGGGCGGATCATGTCACCCTGGCTCGTCGACCGGCCGCTCCTGCTCGCGTCCAAAAGCGCGAGCCGGCGGCTTCTGCTCCAAGGCGCCGGAATCCCGATCGAGGTCCTGGCTGCCGACATTGACGAACGCGCGATCGAAGCAAAAGCTGGTGTCGGCGATCCCGGCGCGGTCGCGACCCTGCTCGCGCGCGCGAAGGCGGTCGCCGTATCCGTGCAACAGCCAGAGCGGCTGGTGCTCGGCGCGGACCAAACGTTGGCGCTCGGGCAACGCCGGTTTTCCAAACCGGCCGATCGCGCTGCGGCGCGCGACCAGCTCAAGGTCTTGCGAGGGCACACTCACGCGCTTCATTCCGCGGTGGCGATCGTCCGCGACGGCGGGCTTCTATTCGAGCATTGCGCGGTGGCGCGGCTCACCATGCGGGCGTTTTCGGATAAATTTCTGGAGTTGTATCTTGACGCCGCGGGCGAGGCCGTCACCGTCAGCGTCGGCGCCTATCAGGTGGAAAGCTTGGGCGTGCAATTGTTCGAGCGCATCGAGGGCGAGCATTCCACCATTCTTGGGCTGCCCTTGTTGCCGGTGCTCGACGCCCTGCGGCGCGAAGGCGCGCTGAGCGGATGAGTGAGGAACCATGTTCGTGCTCGGCCTGACCGGCTCGGTTGCGATGGGCAAATCGACCACCGCGCGCTTCTTCGCGGAGGAAGGCGTGCCGGTGCACGACGCCGATGCGGCGGTGCATCGGCTCTATGAGGGCGATGCGGTTCCGATCATCGAGGCGGCGTTTCCGGGCACGACCGCGGGCGGAAAGGTCGATCGGGTCAAGCTTGGTTCCCGGGTGATCAACGACCTCGCGGCGCTGCGGCAATTGGAGGCGATCGTGCATCCACTGGTGCAGGACGCCGAGCGACGCTTTCTCGCGGAGGCGCAAGCAAAGGGCGCGCCGGTCGCAGTGCTCGACATCCCGCTCCTGTTCGAGACCGGCGGCGACCGCCGCGTCGATGCCGTGGTGGTAGCGACGGCGCCGGCAGAGGTCCAGCGCGCCCGCGTGCTGGACCGACCCGGAATGACCGGGCAAAAACTCGACGCCATGCTGGCCCGGCAGCTGCCGGATTCCGAGAAGCGGCTGCGCGCCGATTTCGTGGTGGATACGTCGCGGGGATTTGACGATGCGCGCGCGCAGGTGCAGGCGATCTTGCGAAGCGTTGCTACAATGCCGGAACGGCGACGCTGATTTGGCCGATGGATTTGGCAATGCGCGAGATCGTGCTTGATACGGAAACGACGGGCCTCGACCCCTACCAGGGGCATCGCCTGGTCGAGATCGGCTGCATCGAGCTGCTCAACCGCTTCCCGAGCGGAAAGTCCTTTCATAAGTATCTCAACCCGGAACGCGACATCCCAGCCGAGGCTTACGCGGTCCATGGCTTGTCGACCGAGTTTCTCCGGGACAAGCCCTACTTTTCCGAGATCTGCGAGGAGCTGGTCGAATTCATCGGTGACGCGCCGCTGGTCGCGCATAACGCCAATTTCGATCTCGGCTTCCTCAATGCGGAGCTCGAACGCTGCGGACGCGCCCTGGTCGGCCGCGAGCGGCTGGTCGATACGCTGCTGCTGGCGCGGCGCCGGCATCCGGCCGGCCCGAACGGACTCGATCACCTGTGTGCGCGCTATGGAATCGACAATTCGCGGCGGACCAAGCACGGCGCGCTGCTCGATGCCGAGCTGCTCGCCGAAGTCTACGTCGAATTGATCGGCGGCCGGCAGGCGTCGCTGATCCTGGTCGAGGCCGGCCGCGCGACGGTGACCATCGGCGGCAAGCCGGCCGCTGCGCGACCGCGGCCGATCGCGCTGGCGCCGCGGCTCTCCGACGCCGAACTTGAGGCGCACAATGCCTTCATTGCCACGCTTGGCGACAAGGCGATCTGGCGGGAATACGACGCGCGGTCCTAGAGCATGATCCCGAAAAGTGGAAACCGGTTTTCGGAAAAGATCATGCTCAATCGAACAACACCGCCTCAGGTCGGCATCGTGAATTGCGGCTGCTGCTGAGCCTGCGCCATCCGCTGGTGGTACAGCGAAACGAAATCGACCGGATCAAGCAGGAACGGCGCGTAACCGCCGTTGCGGACCGCGGTGGCGACGATCTCGCGCGCGAACGGGAACAGCAGTCGCGGACATTCGATCATGACCATCGGCTGGACGTGTTCCTGCGGGACGTTCTGGATGCGGAACATGCCGCAGAAGGTCAGGTCGAAGGCAAACAGCACCGTCCCCTGGGATTCGGCCTTGCCTTCGAGCTTGAGCGTCACCTCGTAGTCGGTGGCGGCGAGCTGGTTGACGCCCACATTGATCTGAACGTTGAGCTGCGGCTGCTCCTGGGTGGGCGTGAGCGAGCGGGGCGCGTTCGGATTCTCAAACGAGAAATCCTTCACGTACTGGCCGAGCACATTGAGCTGGGGAAGCTGGGCCTGATTTGCCCCTGCGGCCTGCGGCGGGCCGCCATTGCTCGTGAACGTCATGGGATCACCTCCGCCACCGACTACTCGGTCACCGTTGTCGGCGGCGTGGCTAACACAGTGGCCCCGGCCGGACAAGGACGGCTCTGGTGTCGCGGGTTCAGAAGGTCGCCATAGCGGGCGGCTTGGTTGCGGCGAACGCCTGCACCAAAGCCATCACGAGCGCACACGCTTGCGAGGCCCGCCATTTTTGATCGGCTTGTCAGAGACCTGGTGCCACTCCTTCGGCGTGAGGTCGACGATCGAGGGCTCGCGCTGCCGCCGGCGGGCGTCGCGCGAGCGGGCGATCAGCCCACGAAGTTTGCGCCGAATCGCCGGAATCAGCAGCAAGGCGCCCAGCGCGTCGGTAATAAAACCCGGAAATACCAGGAGAATCCCACCGAGCATGGGGCCAAGGCCGGGGCTTTCGAGATGAATTGACCGAATCCCGTCGCGCCGGAACGCGTCACGGAAGCGATCGATGTCGCTGCGGCCCGAGCGCCGCAGGATCAGGAGGCCCAAAATGGTGGTGGCGAGAAAAAGGCAAGCCGCCCAGAGCCACCCGATCGCGAGCGCGACGGCGACAAACACTGCGATCTCCGCCACCGGGAGCAAGAACAAGCCAATAAAGCCCCATTTTACCAATGACATCGCTTGAAATCTCGTGCCGAAGATGTTGGCGGCGCGGCCGGGATCGTCTATGGTCCGGCTTGAGCGACCTGCGCCGGCTGTTCGGCGCATGCCACTGGATCGGATCGGTCGCGTGCTTACATAATAGCGCGGGAACCGACTTCCGCTCCGCAGATTGTTCATCTGCGGGCTGGCCGACGATCCCCGCGGTTCGGTCCTCGGCAGCCGAGAGCTAGCGCAACGTGTTCGACATCTACACCATCATTTTCCTGGCGCTGGCGGTGTTCATCTTTCTCCGCCTGCGTAGTGTGCTGGGCCAGCGCACCGGCCGCGAGCGCCCGCCCTACGATCCCTATTCCGCCCGCGATACGGTGCGCAACTCGAACGACAATGTCGTGGCTTTGCCCGGCCGCGGCGGCGAAGCGCCGCCGGCGTCGGCTTCGAGCGCCGATCCGGAAGAGCGCTGGAAGGGCATCGCGGAGCCGGGATCTCCGATCGCCGCCGGTCTCGATGCCATCGCTCAGGGCGACCCGACCTTCGACGCCCAGCATTTCGTTGCCGGCGCGCGGCAGGCCTACGAGATGATCGTCACCGCCTATGCCGAAGGCGATCGTCGAGCCCTGCGGAATCTCTTGTCGCGGGAGGTGTACGACGGATTCGACAACGCGATTCGCGAGCGCGAGACCAAGGGCGAGACTGCGGAGACGCGCTTCGTCTCGATCGACCGCTCCGACCTCACTGCCGCGGAAGTGCGCGGCCCGACCGCGCAGATCACGGCGCGGTTCGTCTCCCAGCTCGTTTCGGTCACCCGCGACCGCAGCGGCAACGTGATCGAGGGCAACCCCGACAAGGTCACGGACGTCACCGACGTCTGGACCTTCGCGCGCGATGTCTCGTCGCGCGATCCCAACTGGAAGCTCGTCGCGACCGAAGCCGGCCAGTAACCGGGCGAGAAGCGATGTCGCGAGGGCTTCGCAGCATCTCAAAATATGCCGCCGTCGTTTCGCTGGGACTTCTGGCCTCGACGCCGGTGGACGCGCGCGACGTCGATCCGCTGCAAGCGCCCGACACCCAGCTCGAGCCGATCAACTGGTCCGACATCGACGGCTGGGCGGCCGACGATCATGCCGCCGCCTTCGCCACCTTCCGCGCCAGTTGCAATCCGTTCCTCGCCCGCCGCGCGGCGCGCGACAGCCGGCTGATCCATCAGGCGCTGCGGGAGGTCTGCCGGCGCGCGGCGTCGGCCGGCGCGCTCGCAACCGACAAGGCGAAGGCGCGCGAGTTCTTCGAGCAGAACTTCCGGCCGGTGCGGATCGCCAAGCTCGGCGAAAAGAGCGGGTTGCTGACGGGCTATTACGAGCCGATCGTCGATGGATCGCGCTTCCCGAACCCGGAATTTTCGGCGCCGCTTTACCGGCGCCCGAGCGATCTGCTGGTCGGCGGCAAGAAGGCGGCAAAGGCCGCGCTCCCCAATCGGGCGAGCGTTGGTCGCCTCAACGACAAGAAGCAAGTCGAACCGTATTTCGATCGCGCGGCCATCGAGAACGGCGCGCTCGACGGGCAGAGGCTCGAAATCGCCTGGCTCAAGGATCATTGGGAGGCCATGACCATCCAGATTCAGGGCTCGGCGCGCGTGCGCCTGGAAGACGGGACGATGGTGCGGCTGAACTACGACGCGCACAACGGTCATTCCTATACGGCGGTCGGGCGCATCCTGATCGAGCGCGGCCTGGTCCCGCGTGAAGAGATGTCGATGGAGCGCATCAGCCAATGGATGGCGAAGAACCCCGATCAGGCGAAGGAGGTGCGCGGCACCAACAAGTCGTTCGTGTTCTTCCGCATCACCGGCCTCAATACCGACACCGAGCCGCCCGGCGCGCAGGGCGTGCCGCTGACGCCGGGCCGTTCGATCGCGGTCGACCGCATCCACGTCTACGGCACGCCGTTCTTCATCGAGGCCGACCTTCCGATCGACGCGCCGCGGTCGACGAATCGCTTTCGCCGGCTGATGGTGTCGCAGGACACCGGCTCGGCGATCATCGGACCGGCGCGCGCCGATCTCTATTTCGGCGCCGGGCGTGACGCCGGACAGGTGGCCGGACGCATTCGCCAGCAGGGCCGCTTCGTGATGCTCTTGCCGCGCGAGCTCGACATGGTCGAGGCCGGCCGGGCGATGCCGCTGCCCCAGCCGAAGCCGGTGATACCGCCTGCAGCCGGCAAGCAGGCGAGCCCCAAGACCGACCCCAAGGCAAAGGCAAAATCCGAAGGCAAGGACAAGGCTGCGCCGCCCAGGCCGCCCGAAGCCAAGGGCAAGTCGAAACGAACGCCCGACGGCTAGTGTGGCGGTTCAGACGTTGTGCGAACTTCGGATTCGGGACACCAGCAAGATGGCACGGCGGCGACAGGTCAGCGAGGAGGAACAGGCGCTGTGGCGCAGCGTCACCCGGACGGTGTCGCCGCTCCGGCGCCATCGCAAGGAGGCCGCGCCGGCCACCGATCGCGCCGAGCCGAAGCAGGCGCTGGTGGCCGCGCCGTCGCCGCCGCATCCGGTCGCTGCGACCGGGAAACCAGCACCCAAACCGAAAGAACCGGCGCTGGCGCCGCTCGACCGCCGCTCGAAGCAGCGCCTCGCGCGCGGCACGCAGGCGATCGACGCCCGGATCGACCTGCACGGCCGCACCCAGAGTGAGGCGCATGCCGCGCTGCTGCGTTTCCTGCAAAGGCAACAGGCCGCGGGCGCGAAGACGGTGCTGGTGATCACCGGCAAAGGCGGCAATCCCGACCGCGAGCGCGGCGTGCTCAAGCGGCAGGTGCCGATGTGGCTTGCGCTGCCGGAATTTCGCGGGCTGGTGGTCGGTTTCGCCACCGCCGCCATCGGCCACGGCGGCGAAGGCGCGCTCTATGTGCGGGTGCGGCGGGGGCGCTGACCGAGCGGAGCGAGCAAATGCGTAGGGTGGGCAAAGGCGCGTGGCGCATCCTCACCGGTGGGCAAAATCGCGCTTGCGCCGTGCCCACCTGTGGCGTCAGTGCAAGCGATTTTGCCCATCCTACTCATCTTCGCTTCACTCGCCCGGGACACGAGCTAAAGAATAAACCGGCTCAAATCCGCGTTCTTGGCGAGGTCGCCAATGTGCTCCTGCACGAAGCCGGCGTCGATCTTGATCGTCTCCCCGGAACGGTCGGGCGCGGCGAAGGAGATCTCCTCGAGCACGCGCTCCATCACGGTCTGCAGCCGGCGTGCGCCGATGTTCTCCACGCTCGAATTGACCGCCACCGCGATGTCGGCAATGGCGTCGATCGCGTCGGGTGTGAAATCGAGCGTGACACCTTCGGTCGCGAGCAGCGCCACGTATTGCTTGATCAGCGAGGCCTCGGGCTCGGTGAGGATGCGGCGGAAATCGTCGCGGGTGAGCGCGCGCAGCTCGACCCGGATCGGCAGCCGGCCCTGCAATTCCGGCAGCAGGTCGGACGGTTTCGTAAGGTGGAACGCGCCCGAGGCAATGAACAGGATGTGATCGGTCTTCACTGAGCCGTGCTTGGTCGCGACCGTGGTGCCCTCGATCAGCGGGAGGAGGTCGCGCTGGACGCCCTCGCGCGACACATCGGCGCCCTGGCGGCCCTCGCGGCCGGCGATCTTGTCGATCTCGTCGAGGAATACGATGCCGTTCTGCTCGACCGCGCGGATCGCTTCCTGCACCACCTGCTCGCTGTCAAGCAGCTTGTCGGACTCCTCGTTGATCAGGATTTCGTGGGATTCGTTGACCGTCACGCGCCGGGTCTTGCTGCGGCCGCCGCCGAGCTTGCCGAAGATGTCGCCGATCGAGATCGCGCCCATCTGGGCGCCGGGCATGCCCGGAATCTCGAACATCGGCATCCCGCCGCCGGTCTGCTGGACTTCGATCTCGATCTCCTTGTCGTCGAGCTCGCCGGTGCGCAGCTTGCGGCGGAAGGAATCCCGCGTCGCGGGGCTTGAGCCGGGGCCGACCAGTGCGTCAAGCACGCGTTCCTCGGCGGCCAGTGCGGCGCGCGCATGCACGTCCTTGCGCTTGCGCTCGCGGGTCTGCGTGATCGCAATTTCCACGAGATCGCGCACGATCTGCTCGACGTCGCGGCCGACATAGCCGACCTCGGTGAACTTGGTCGCCTCGACCTTCATGAACGGCGCGCCGGCGAGCTTGGCCAGCCGGCGCGAAATCTCGGTCTTGCCCACGCCGGTCGGGCCGATCATCAGGATGTTCTTCGGCAGCACCTCCTCGCGCATCTTCTCGTCGAGCTTGAGGCGCCGCCAGCGGTTGCGCAGCGCGATCGCAACCGCGCGCTTGGCATCGGCCTGGCCGATGATGAACCGGTCCAGCTCGGAAACGATTTCACGGGGCGAGAAGTCGGTCACGTTTCGGGACTCATGCGCTAGAACGGTGGGGCGGCCTGCCACGCTCTGATGCCGTCGATGGGATAGATAAGCATGAGAATGTTCAGGAACAAATTGTCCCGGATGAGGAAGATGAGGCCCGCTTCGATCGCGACGACAGCGGCGATCGACACCCAGAGTGGGGCCAACAGCGCCAGCACGAAGCCGGCGATCATCGAAATGGCATCCCCCACGGAGTTGACGACGCTGTCGCCATAGTAATCGAGCGATACGGTGGCGATGCGGTAGCGATCGATCACGAAATTCGTATTTTCCAAGATCTCCCATCCGCTCTCCAGCAGCAGGGCCAGCACGAGCCGCGCCGCGACCGGCGTACGTCGCAGGAACAGCCAGCCGAAGAAATAAAGCCAGAGGCCGTGCAGGACGTGGGTGAAGGAATACCAGTCAAGGAAATGCTGCGAATTCTCCGAACTCTGCACCGCCCCGTGCCAAAGCTTGACGATCCCGCAGGTGCAGATGAGCGGGCGGCCCATCGCCAGCAGGACCAGGGCCTGCAACACCAGGATCGCCGGGATGATCGAAACCCAGGCGGATACCGGCACGCGCACCGGCGAACGTGAGGCACGGTCGGTCATGCGGCGGCGGCCTCGGGTGGCAGCCGGTTGCCCATGGCCGCCGCCAGGATGCGCAGCAGCAGGCGCCGCCAGTGGTTGCGTAGCGCGATCGCGACCACGCGCTTGGCGTCGGCTTGGGCGATGATGAAACGGTCCGGTTTGGAGACGATTTCGCGGGGAGAGAAGTCGGTCACTTTTGGGCTCACTAGCTCTTGGCCTCATACGCTAGAGCGCGGGCCGGCCTGCCGGATGCCGTCAACGGGATAGCTAAGCATGAGCGCGTTCAGGAACAGATTTGTCCCAACCAGATAAACGAGGCTTGGCTCGATTGCCACGCCAATTCGTGACCGTCATCCAAATCGGCAGCAACCACGCTAGCGCGAAGCCGACCATCATCGACACCGTATCGGCCACCGAATTGACGGTACTCTCACCACAAGAGCGCGACGGTACGGGTGACGCTTTCAGTCGCGTGAATTTGATGAAACCTGCCTCCTTGTTCGCCATTAGTCGAACAAGGGCGACCTAAGCGTCGGAGTTTGGGTCTGCGGGCAGGATTTGCGCCCAACCGCAGCGGCGTAGTCATGGTGTCGGCGACGGTTGCCGGCCGCCGCGCGCGCGGGCGTCATGCTCTGGTGTGGTGCGCATCGTGAGATGAAGGCGCTTCCGCACGTTCCCCCATGATCTGAACGCGACCGACGCGATCAATCGCGGCGCACATTGCTTTGAACTCGGAGCAGGTGTGGACAACGCGACCGGCGCCATTGCTCATAAAGTGGTATCAATCCGATGTTCACACAAATCCTGAACCCTACTGGAAGCTTGTTCGTTACCGGCCTCGTCGCGCTGATCCCCGTCGTCTTCCTTCTGGTTCTTCTCGCCGCTTTTCGCGTCTCGGCGTGGATTGCCACTCTGCTCGGCTCAATCGTCACCTTCCTGCTGGCCTTGTGGGTCTGGCACATGCCGCTTGGCGACGGCACGCTGGCCTACGTCTATGGCTCGGCCACCGGCGTCTGGAATGTCGACTGGATTACATTCTGGGGCGTGATGCTGTTCAACACGCTGGTCGTGACCGGAAGCTTCGATAAGTTTCGCCTCTGGCTGATCTCGCAAGGGACTCAGGATATTCGCGTTCAGACCATGCTGTTCGCCTGGGCGCTTGGCGCTCTCCTCGAAGGGCTTGTCGGCTTCGGCTATCCGTGGGCGTTTGTCGCACCGATTCTGATCTCGCTCGGCATTCCCGATCTCGACGCGATACGGGTTGCGGCGCTCGCCAACAACGCGCCGGTCTCGTACGGAGCGCTCGGCGCGCCCATTATCGCGCTCGCTGCCGTGACCGGCTATTCGCTGACAAGCCTCTCCGCCTCGGTGGGGCACATCGTTGCCATCCTTGCGTTGCTGCCGCCATGGCTCCTGATCTACCTCGTCAGCGGCAGCGGCGGTTTCAAGGAGGGCTGGCCACTCGCGGTAGTGGGCTCCTTTGGCTATATCGCCGGCCAGTTTCCCGTTGCAGTCTATCTCGGTCCCTATTTGCCGGACGTGACCGGTGCGATCGTCTGCTTCGCGGCGCTGCTGTTGTTGCTCAAGGTCTGGCGCCCTCGCCGGATGTTGGGCTATGGCGGCGAAGTCATTCCGGTGCACCAGCTGGCCACGGCCAATCTCGACCATGGGCTCACGAGCCGCGAGATCATTTGGGCGTGCGTGCCCATCCTCGTGCTGATCGCAGTCGTCGTGGCATGGACCGGTCCCTGGTCCACGTTGCCGACCATCGTTTGGCTCCATGCCGCGGTGAGCGCGTATTCCTCCGTCATCGAGGGCACCACTGTTTCTGCCGCGTTCGATCTCAAGCCCGGCGTCGGTGGCACCGCGATCCTCGTATCCTGGATCATCGTCGCGCTCCTGCTCCGCATCAACGCCCAGCAACTCGCGGAAATCTGGAAGACGACCTGGCGGCAGATGTGGGGCGCCTGCCTGGTCGGCGTCTTCATTTTCGGGCTTGCCTTCGTCTACAACTATTCCGGCATGGCCGGCTCGCTGGCGAAGGCGTTCTCGGAACTCGGCATCGCCTTCATCGTCGTTGCTCCGATCCTGGGATGGATCGGGGTGGCGCTGTCGGGCAGCAACACGTCGACCAACGCAATGTTCGGGAAGTTTCAGGCGCTGGTCGGTCAGCTGCTGGGCTTCCCGCCGCTGCTGCTTCCGACCCTCAACTCGGTGGGTGCCGAGATCGGCAAACCGATTGCGCCACAGACCGCAAGCGTCGGCGTGTCGACCACCAAGTTCGTGCGCAATGAAGGCGCGGTGATCCGCCACAATATGGGCTGGACGTTCTTCCTGCTTGCCTATCTCGTGTTGATCGGGATCGCCTGCTACCTGTTCTTTCCCGGCATCGCCAAAGTCTAACCATGAATGGCGTTGCAACTATGCGGCGGCGGCCTCGGGCGGCAGCCGGTTGCCCATCGCCGGCGGCAGGATGCGCAGGAACAGCCGCCGCAAGGGGCGCCAGCCGACACCGAGCGAGATCACAAATGTTCCGAGGATGAGAAGTGTCAGGACGTAAACACCCGAGTTTCTGCCGCCCGGCGCGAGCCAGACGGCCGGTCCGCCGATGACATAGGCGATGACCGCGCCGATATAGATCAGCGCCGACACCAGCAATGCGCGGCGGTCGATCGCAATTGCGATGGCTGCGAGAACGGTCACGATCGCGATGATCGCGATCGCGGCTTCATTGGTGATGCGCGACAGCTGCGGCGCAACCATCGAAACCAGGGAATGAACGATCAACGGCGCAGCCAGCAGATGGAGCCAGAACGCGCAATCCGATCGGCGCGTCACGCGGTTGCGATCCGAAATGTCGAACGACATCGCAATGATGAAAACCACGACGCCGCAGGCGAGGACCATCAGCGAGCCCGCGATCGGATTGAGCGGCCCGGTCGCGAGCGAGATCAGCGAGGTCGCGACGATGACCAGGCTGCCGGCGATCGGCAGCAGCGCGAACGGCAGCCGGAACCGCCAATAGTAGAGCGACGCGGCGGCGGTGCCGAGCAGCGCCTTGCTCGCGATGGCGAGTTCCGGGCCGCCGACCCCCACCACGCGATACAGAAAACCGCTTCCTGCCGCTGGGTACGGGGGGCGCTGGTCGGTGAAGTACGACAGGTCCGTCGGCACGATGAGAAAGACGAAGAAGATGAAGAACATTGCCAGCAGGATGCCGGGCAGCACGAGCCGCATGCGGCGCACCAGCAGCTCCGACAGCCCCCATACCACGATCACCGCCACCAGGCTCGGCATCGGTTCGCCGGCGGTGAAGAAGGCCATGCCAAATCCGAGCAACAGGATTCCGATCGCGAAAAAGAAATCATTGAAGCCGGTCATGAAGCGGAAGCGTTCATCCTCCGTATCGCCCTGCTTCGACCCGACGTTACGGCGCTCGGCAACGAACGCGCGCAAGGCATCCGCCTGCGCCTGCGGCATCACGCCGGCGACGACCGCGGCGTCGAGATCCTCGCTCTCGATGCTCACAGCTTCTCCACCGTGACGTTGCGGTTGGTGTAGACGCAGATGTCGGCGGCGATGTCGAGCGACTTGCGCACGATCGCCTCGGCGTCGAGCGGCCCCTCCATCAGCGCGCGCGCGGCGGCGAGCGCATAATTGCCGCCGGAGCCGATGCCCATGACGCCGGCTTCGGGCTCGAGCACGTCGCCGGTACCGGTGAGCACCAGCGACACCTGCGCATCGGCGACGATCATCATCGCTTCCAGCCGGCGCAGGTAACGGTCGGTGCGCCAATCCTTGGCGAGCTCGACGGCCGCGCGCATGAGCTGGCCCGGATACTGGTCGAGCTTGCCTTCGAGCCGCTCGAACAAAGTGAACGCATCGGCAGTTGCGCCGGCAAATCCGCCGATCACGTCGTTCTTGCCCAGCCGGCGCACCTTCCTGGCGTTCGACTTGACGATGGTCTGGCCGATCGAGACCTGCCCGTCGCCACCGATTACGACCTGACCACCCTTGCGGACAGTGAGGATGGTAGTACCGTGCCAGGATGGGAGATCAGGCGATTGCATGGGCGGAAAATCTCGCTTTGCGTCCAACAGATATGACCTGAGACAACGCGACGCAATTCCAACTGGCCCTGACTCGGCAATCATCAGGGGCGTCGATCTGGGAGGTCGCCATGTCCAACAGCTTGCGGGGAATGCTCGCGGGGCTTATCGCCACGCTGGTTCTGAGTGGAATCCTGCTATTCAAGAGCACTATGGACCTCTGGCCCGAGGTCAACATCATCCGCCTTCTGGTCAATCTCGGCAGCATTCAGACGGTGGCTGCCTGGATGGATCATTTCATCGTCGGCGTGGTGGTGTGGGGGCTGCTGTTCGGCGCCTTCGACGCCCTGTGGGAAAGCCGCGCCTACTGGCTCAAGGGGCTTATCTTCGGTGTGTTCGCGTGGCTGCTGATGATGATCCTGTTCATGCCGCTGGCGAAAGCGGGATGGTTCGGGACCCGGATCGGGCCGACCGCCGCGCTCGTGACCCTTGGCATGCACCTGATCTATGGCCTGGTGCTCGGGGTGACGTACGGCCTGCTGACAACGTTGTACCCGGCCAAAGCGCCGGAAAACACGTCGGCGACGCCGCACGGCTGACCGCCGCTTTTCGGATTTGCAGTGGCACGCTTCCGGTCCGCCGGCGGCGCGCACCTATCCTATCTATATTGATCGCCTTCGGGCCCTCCTAACCCTGCCGCGATGCTGCAGTAGCGAAGCCGCCCGGTCCCTGATAAAAGGCCGGCGACTTGAGGAATTCGCATGCGCAAGGCCACCATCAAGCGCGCCACCAAGGAAACGGATGTCGAGGTTGCGGTCGATCTCGACGGCACCGGAGCTTCGTCGATTGCGACCGGCATCGGCTTTTTCGATCACATGCTCGATCTCCTGGCGCGCCATTCGCGCATCGACCTGACCGTCAAGGCCAAAGGCGACCTGCATATCGATCACCACCACACCACCGAGGATGTCGGTATCGCGCTCGGCCAGGCGGTGAAGCAGGCGCTCGGCGACATGCGCGGCATCACCCGTTACGCGGACGTGCATGTCCCCATGGACGAGGCGCTCACACGGGTCGCGATCGATATTTCCGGCCGGCCGTTCCTGGTGTTCAAGGCCGAGTTCGTGCGCGACAAGGTCGGCGCGTTCGACACCGAGCTGGTGCAGGAATGGTTCCAGGCCTTCGCCACCAATGCCGGCGTCACGCTGCACGTGCAGGTGCTCTACGGCACCAATGATCATCACATCGCCAAATCCTGCTTCAAGGGTCTGGCGCGCGCGCTGCGTGCCGCGATTTCGATCGATGCCCGCGCTGCCACCGAAATTCCATCAACCAAAGGCAGCTTGGGCGGATGAGCCGGCCGCCGTCGCCGCGATACCCCGGCGCGGCGTGCGGCAGCACCAACAGGTGAGTGGTAAGGCAATGGCCGTCTACACTGTGCACCAGCCGCCGCTGAAAAAATACGAAGCCGCGCCCGATCCCGAGCGTTTCGCCTTCGTGCGCGACGGATTCTCATTCTGGGCGTTCCTGTTCGGCCCGCTGTGGATGCTGTGGCACTGGATGTGGCTGGTCCTGCTCGGATATATTGTCGTCGCCGTTGCGATGCAGGCCGGCTTGCGGTTTGTCGGCGCATCGGGCGGCGGTTCTGCGTTCGCGGCTTTCATGCTGGCGCTGCTGGTCGGCCTGGAAGCGGGAACGCTGCGGCGCTTCACGCTGGGCCGGCGGCGCTGGCGGAATGTCGGCACGATCGTCGGCAGCAACCGCGAAACGGTCGAACAGCGGTTCTTCGATTCGTGGATGAGGGGCGAAACGATCGCACCTCTGGCGCCGGCGGTGTCGCGCCCGTCCGCAGCAGCCGCGCCCGGCCAGCGCAGCACCCCGCCGGCGCCGGACGTCATCGGCCTGTTCCCGCAGCCCGGGCCGCACCGGTGACCGTTGCCATTGTCGACTACGGATCGGGCAATCTGCATTCGGCCGCCAAGGCGTTCGAGCGCGCGGCGCGCGAGTTCGGCGCCACGCAGCCCATCGTGGTGACCAGCAGTCCCGAGGCGGTGGCGCGCGCCGATCGCATCGTGCTCCCCGGCGTCGGTGCCTTTGCCGATTGCCGGCGTGGTCTCGACGCGCTCGACGGCATGATCGACGCGCTCAATGAACGCGTGCGCAAGCGCGGTCGCCCGTTCCTCGGCATCTGCGTCGGCATGCAGCTCATGGCCGAGCGCGGGCTCGAATACCAGGTCACCAACGGCCTCGGCTGGATTGCCGGCGAGGTCGGCAAGATCGCGCCCGCCGATCCGGAGCTGAAGATCCCGCATATGGGCTGGAACACACTCAACACCATCAAACCGCATCCGCTGCTCGACGGCATCGAGACCGGGCCGCAGGGCCTGCATGCGTATTTCGTGCATTCCTACCACCTGCGGGCGGCCGCGCGCTCCGACCTGGTCGCGCAGGCGGACTACGGCGGGCCCGTCACCGCCATCGTCGGCCGCGACACCATCGTCGGCACGCAGTTCCATCCCGAAAAGAGCCAGCGGCTGGGGCTGCGCCTGATCGCCAATTTCTTGAAGTGGACGCCGTGATCATCTTTCCCGCGATCGATCTCAAGGAAGGCCAGGCCGTTCGCTTGCAGCAGGGCGACATGGCGCGCGCGACCGTGTTCAATCCCGACCCCGCGGCGCAGGCGAAAGCATTCGAGACCCAGGGCTTCGAATATCTTCACATCGTCGATCTCGACGGCGCCTTCGCCGGCAAGCCGGTCAATGGCGAGGCCGTCGACAATATTCTCAAGTCGGTTTCGATGCCGGTCCAGCTCGGTGGCGGCATCCGCAACATGACCACCATCGAAGGCTGGCTCGGCCGCGGCGTCGATCGTGTCATCATCGGCACCGCGGCGGTGCGCGATCCCGAGCTGGTCAGAGCGGCGTCGCGCCAGTTTCCCGGCCGCGTTGCGGTCGGGCTTGATGCGCGCGACGGCAAGGTCGCGGTCGCAGGCTGGGCGGAGACGGCGGAGGTGACGGTGCTCGATATCGCGCAGCGGTTCGAGAACGCCGGCGTTGCCGCCATCATCTACACCGACATCGCCCGCGACGGTCTGCTCCAGGGATTGAACCTCGATGCGACCATCGCGCTCGCCGAAGCGGTGAACACGCCGGTCATCGCATCCGGCGGGCTCGCGTCCATCGATGACGTCAAACAACTGCTAGAACCGCGGGCCCGAAAGCTGGCCGGCGCAATTGCCGGCCGCGCGCTCTACGATGGGCGCCTGGATGCCGCCGCGGCGCTCGCCCTGATCCGGTCGGCGCGGGCGACGGCCCGGCGCTGAAAATCGGCGGCAGTTCAAGGCGAGCAGGTCCATGAGCGCTTGGGAGCAAGTGGCGATTGTGGCGACGGCACTTATGGACGTGCTGGGGCCGGTCCATTCGCTGCTGGCCGCGCTGTGGCTGGTGTCCACGATCGTGTTGGCGGGCCTGCTGGTCTATGGCTGGCAGCGCCTGTTGCGGCGCTGACCGGCCGTGGACTTAGCCGAAATCTTTCGAAGCACATATATCTCGGATAGGGTCGTAATCTCCGCGACCGGGCGCGCAATCAAACGAGCTCCCAACGATGTTCAAGGTGCGAGTGATCCCCTGCCTCGACGTGAAGGACGGCCGCGTCGTCAAGGGCGTGAACTTCGTCGATCTGCGCGACGCCGGTGATCCGGTCGAAGCCGCGATCGCCTATGACGCGGCGGGCGCCGACGAGCTGACCTTCCTCGACATCACCGCAAGCCACGAGAACCGCGACACCATGTTCGACGTGGTGCGGCGCACGGCGGAGGCCTGCTTCATGCCGCTCACGGTCGGCGGCGGCGTGCGCACGGTCGACGACATCCGCAGGCTGCTCACGTCCGGCGCCGACAAGGTTTCGATCAACACCGCCGCCGTGGCAAGGCGCGATTTCGTGAAGGAGGCGGCGGAAAAGTTTGGCAACCAGTGCATCGTGGTCGCGGTCGACGCCAAGACAGTATCAAAACCGGGCGAGCCGGCGCGCTGGGAGATCTTCACCCATGGCGGGCGCCATCCGACCGGGCTCGATGCCGTCGACTATGCGCGCGAGGTGGTTGCGCTCGGCGCCGGCGAGATCCTGCTGACCTCGATGGACCGCGACGGCACGAGGTCCGGCTTCGACATCCCGCTCACGCGCGCCATCGCCGACGCGGTGCCGGTGCCGGTGATCGCGTCGGGCGGCGTCGGCAATCTCGATCATCTGGTCGAGGGCATCCGCGATGGCCATGCCACCGCCGTACTGGCGGCGTCGATCTTCCATTTCGGCGAATACACCGTCCGCGAGGCCAAGGAGCACATGGCCCGCGCCGGGCTGCCGATGCGGCTCGATGCCTAACTTCCGGTGCGCGCCCATTGCAGTGCCCGCTCCAGCCGGTCGTTGCCCCAGAACAACTCGCCGTCCGCCGTAACGAAGGTCGGCGCCCCGAAAATCCCGAGCCGCTGGGCTTCGTCGGTCTGCTGACGCAAGTCGGTCTGCTGACGCAACAGCTGTTTGTTGCTTTCGGCCTGTGCGGCTTCGAGAACCGCCTTCGGATCGAGATTGATGTTCGCCAGGACGTGGGCGATCACGACTGCATCGTCGATTCGGCGCCCGTCCGCAAACGCGGCACGGAAGACCGCGCGGCAGAACTCCTGGTCCCAGCCGTCGCCCTGCCCGACCAGCGCCACCCGCGCCGCCATAAGGCTTGACTGCGGAAACGGCTCGGGGCGCCGGAACGGCAGCGCCAGGTCGGCGCACAGCCGTTCGAGGTCGCGCCACATGTGCCGGCCCTTGGCCTGGTAGATGTTGAACGGCGAGGTGTCCCACCCCTGCGCCATGAAGATCGGCCCCAGCAGGAAGGGCCGGAAGCGCACAGCGACGCCGGCCGCGGCCGCTGCCGGCCCGATCCGCATCGCTGCCGGATAGGAATAGGTCGAGGCGAAATCGAACCAGAAATCGAGGGTGGGCATGGATACGCCTCTAGTGTGCGAACTCCGGATTCGGGACACTAGCCGCGCGCCGGCGGCGCGCTCCCTCTCCCCCGTTGCGGAAAGAGGTGCTAAGGGAGGCGATCATGGCTGACTTCACACTGCAAGAGCTCGAAAAGCGCGTCCACGAGCGCGCCCAGGCGAGCGCCGACGTCTCCTATACGCGCAAGCTGCTCGATCGCGGCGTGACCCATTGCGCGAAGAAGCTGGGCGAAGAGGCCGTCGAAACCGTCATCGCGGCGATCCACGAGGACGACGAGCATCTGACCGGCGAGGCCGCGGACCTGCTCTACCATCTCCTCGTCGTGCTGCATGCGCGCGGGATATCGCTGGCCGCGGTCGAAGCCGTGCTCGCCGAGCGCCAGCGCCAATCCGGACTCGAGGAAAAGGCTTCGCGTTCGCGGAGCTGAGCGCCGATGGAACAGCGCACCGAAGAGGCTCTGTCGCCCTACCGGACATTCTCGCGCTCGGAATGGGCGGCCAAGCGCGCCGACACCCCGATGACCCTGACGCCGGAGGAGGTGATGCGGCTGCGTTCGCTGCACGACCGGCTCGACATGAAGGAGGTCGAGGAAGTTTACCTGCCGCTGTCGCGGCTGTTGTCGATCTATGTCGCGGCGGCGCAGCGCCTGTTCCGCGCGCAACAGGGCTTCCTCGGCACCGAGGACGGCAAGATGCCGTACATCATCGGCGTCGCGGGTTCGGTCGCGGTCGGCAAGTCCACCACCGCGCGCGTGCTGCAGGCGCTGCTCAAGCGCTGGCCAAACGTCCCGAAGGTCGATCTCGTCACCACCGACGGCTTCCTCTATCCAAACGCAATCCTGGAACGCGAAGGCCTGATGGAAAAGAAGGGCTTTCCCGAGAGCTACGATCTGCCCACGCTGCTGCGCTTCCTGTCCGATATCAAGGCCGGTCGGCGCCCCGCCCGCGCGCCGATCTATTCGCATCTGGTCTATGACGTGGTGCCGAACCAGTGGATCGAGATCGACCGGCCGGACATCCTGGTGGTCGAAGGCCTCAACGTGCTGCAGACCGGCCGCCTGCCCAGGGACGGCAAGGCCATACCGTTCGTGTCGGACTTCTTCGACTTCTCGATCTATCTCGACGCCGACGAGGACGTGCTGCTGCGCTGGTATGTGGACCGGTTCCTGACGCTGCGCGGCACCGCCTTCCGCGATCCGAAGTCGTATTTCCACCGCTACTCGAAACTGTCCGATCTGGACGCAGTCAAGACCGCGAGCGCGATCTGGACCAGGATCAACCTGGTCAATCTGCACGAGAACATCCAGCCGACGCGCCAGCGCGCCGACCTGATCCTGAAGAAGGGCGAGAGTCACCTGGTCGAGGAAGTGGCGCTGCGGAAGCTGTAGCGGACCACATCATTTTTTTGCTCGGGTGGAGTGCTAGGCGGCGGATCCTCCGCCGGGGCGTTCGGTCGTGGCCGCCGGCGGGTCGAGCGTGTGCAGCACGATACCGACCGTCACCGCCCAGGCCACGATCCACAGCATCTGAAGCGGGAAATCGACGATAAAGCGAATGATGGCCGCCTTCAAATTCCATGTGGCTGAGTTGGTCAATGACCCGATCAGCCAATTTGAGGCCGGCCAGACAAGCCAATCGAGGCCCCGCAGAACGATGCTGAGCAAGAGGAAGATAACGGCCACGCGCAACCAGTTGCCGCGCATGATCTGCCGAATGCGAGCGAAGCTGAACGTGCCGGTGCGCAGGACCAGTCCGGCGAGCGGATAGCACCAAGTAAATACGATGATCATCAAAGCGAGGCGAATTGCGGTGAGCAGCCCGGACCAGATTGTCAACGTGAGGTCGGACGGATCAAAGGCAACATAGGCGGCATAGAGGATCTGAAAATGCGCCCATCTGCTCGCACCCTCGATCAGTTGTACGGCCGCAAAGATTGCTGCCGCGACCAGGACCGTCCGGCTGAGCTCAAATCTGAGCCATCCAAGTTCGCGGGCGGGAGTTCTCACGATTCCGCGCCGCGCGTCCTGGTGGAACATTTCGTTCAAGACAAATGCCCATCCCATCGCCAGCCACGGCGCCATGAAGAACGGCGCCAGCCAGGTCGGCGGATCGAAATGAGCGGACTGCGTCCAGTCCGGCAGCAAGGGCGGCGACGAATAGACCAGCCACTCCAGCAGGACCCTGCTGGCGGATGCGAGCGCGCAGGCAAACCAGGTGATGACGAACAGTCGCCCGGCGTCCTTCAAGCAATACTTGAACGCCGCGGCGATGACCCGAAAGACGCGCAGCAAACGAAGCTTCCGCGGTTGTGTTTCGGTCAATGTGATCCCGCCACCGGTTCGCGCGAATGCGATTGTAGACCGGCAGGGTACTATCAAGCCGAAGCAATGAAAATGCGGGATTTGGGCGGGGCCGCGGCGCGGCGAACGCTATGCCGCCATCGCTTTCGCATCGGCCGCGGTCGCCAGCGCCACGGCCAGCCGCTCGCGATCAAGCGGTTTCGTGAGAAAGCCGTCCATGCCCGCGGCGATGCAGGCCTCACGGTCCTCCTCGAAGGCATTGGCGGTCAGCGCGATGATCGGCGTGCGCGCGGCGCCGGCTTCCGCGTCGCGGATGCGTCGCGTCGCCTCGATGCCGTCGGAACCCGGCATGTGCACGTCCATCAGCACGATGGCATAAGGCTCGCCGGCCTCGCGCGCCGACAGCCAGGCGTCGACCGCGGCGTCGCCGTTGTTCGCGATGGTCGGGCGATGCCCGAGCCTTACCAGCAGTGAGCGTGCCAGCAGCGCGTTGATCTCGTTGTCCTCCGCGACCAGGATCGCGAGTCCCTTCGACGTGTCCTTAGGGGTCGCGTCGCCGGACACCGCCGCGTCGTCGTCGGGCCGCTCGAATTCGCTTTCACCGCCCGCAATCCGTGCCGCGAGCGAGGCGGCGCGCACCGGCTTCACCAGATAGCCGGTGAAGCCGGCCTCTTTCAGCGCCGGCAGGTCGGCGCGGGCGGCCGGCGTCACCAGCACCAGGCGGCGCGGCACCATCGCCGTTGCGCGCGCCAGCTCGTCGCAGGCGGTACGGCCGATGGCGTGATCCACAAAGACCGCGCCCCAGGCGCGCTCGGGAAGCAGCGCCGCGGCGACCTTTTCATCGGGCGCGACGCACACGCGCGCCCCCCAGCGTATCAGCCGGCGCGCCATCAACGCGCTATCGACCGCGGCTGCCGCGACGATCATGACGTCCAGCCCGCCGAGGTCGGGCGAAACGAACGGCACATCGTCAGTGCCGGCCGCCGGTGCCAGGGGAAGCGCGACACGAAAGGTCGATCCGGTGCCGGGAATGCTCTCGACTGTGATGCGGCCGCCCATGCGCTCGACAATGCGCCGGGAAATCGAAAGCCCCAGTCCGGTGCCGCCGAACTTGCGGGCGATGCCGCCATCCGCCTGCTCGAACTCCTTGAAGATGCGGTCGTGCTCGTCCGGCGCGATGCCGATGCCGGTGTCGCGCACCAGGATGTCGATCTCGCCGGGCCAGACACCGGGCTCGACGATGATCGCCACGCCGCCGCGGTCGGTGAACTTCACGGCATTGCCGGCGAGATTGAGCAGCACCTGCCGCAGCCGCGCGGCATCGCCGACCACCCGCCGGGGCAAACCCTCCTCGACATAGGATGCGATCTCGAGCTCCTTCGCCTGCGCGCGCGGCGCGATCAGTTCGGCCGTCTCCTCCACCAGCGCGGCAAGATCGAATTCGCGCGCATCGAGGTCGATGCGGCCGGCCTCGATCTTCGAGAAGTCGAGGATTTCGTCGATCAGCGAAAGCAGCGCGTCGCCGGAGGTCTTCACCGCCTTGACGTAGGTCGTCTGCTCCGGGGTCAGCGTGGTGTCGCGGAGCAGGTCCGCCATTCCAAGGATACCGTTGAGCGGCGTGCGTACCTCGTGCGAGACCATCGCCAGGAAGCGCGATTTCGCGCGGTTGGCGGTCTCCGCCTGATCGCGCGCGTCGGCGAGCGCGCGCTCGGCCTGCACGCGATCGGTGACGTCGCGGCCGACGCTTTGCATCTCGGCGCCGGGCAGCGCGCCGGTGCGCACCATCACCTCGCGCCATGCGATCCAGCGCGAGCCGGCCCCCGCTGCGATCTTCTGGTCGTGAATGCGCGTTCCGTCCGCCGCATGCGCCATGGCGCCCTGCTCCAGCACCGGCAACGTGAACGGCCGTGCCGATAAGCTCGGCGGGCGTTCGGGCGGCGAGCGCGCAGAACGCGTCATTGACATAGGTGATGCGGTGGTCGGCGTCGCGGCGAACGATCACATCGCCTTGCGCGGCCAGGAAGCTCTTCGCGCGCTCCTCCGATTCCTTGAGCTCCCAATTGCGGTCGGCAAGTTCTTCGGCGCGCTGTTGCAGGGCGCGCAGCTCGCTCTTGAGCCTGCGCAGCCGCGCGTACAGGAAAGCAATGGCGCCGCAAGCCGCGCCGAACAGTCCCGCCAGGCCGATCGCGAAATTGTGCGGATCGTAGTTCACGGCAGGGCTGCGCATCACCGCCAGAAAGCAAACGTGGCCCCGAACGACATCGATACGATGATCACGCCGCGAACGACGGCCAGCAGAACCTGGCGGATGAAGACAAGGCCCGACCGTCGCAAGGATCGATCCCGCATGACGCCACCCCGCCGCGGGCTTGCCGCACTGCGCCCCAAGGCGCCCGTCGCCCGCGTTGTGTTGTTTCGGCGGAGGAATGTGCGCCGCAGACGATTGCGATTGTGTTCAAGACCTGCCGCGGCGCCCGCAAGCCGTCAGACAGGGTTGCCGGCGCGATAACGAGATCGTTCAAATTTTAGCGGATCGGGGCCGTGGTCGGCCGCGCCGAGGTTTAATGCTGCGCCGGAGCGGCTCACGCCGCGCGGCGCACCTCGTCGGCGAGGGCGCGATAGGACAGCGCCTCTGCGAGATGCACGCGGCCGACTTGCTCGGCACCGTCGAGATCGGCGAGCGTGCGCGCGACCCGCAGCACGCGGTGATAGCCGCGCGCGGACAGCCGCATGGCGTCGGCGGCGTCGCGCAGGAGCGAGAGCCCGCTGGCGTCCGGCTTGGCGACGTCCTCGAGCACCGGGCCGGCCGCGGCCGCGTTGGTGCGGACATGCGGAAGGCCGATCGCCTGGTAGCGTTCGATCTGCAGCGTGCGCGCTCGCGCGACGCGCTCGGCAACCTCGCGGCTGCCTTCGGTCGGCGGCGGCAGGATGAGATCGGCGGCGGTGACGGCGGGCACCTCGATGTGCAGGTCGATGCGGTCCATCAGCGGGCCGGACAGCCGCGCCTGATAATCGGCGGCGCAACGCACGTTCGCCCCGCGTTTGCAGGTGAAGCCGGGCTCCGATGCGCGGCCGCAGCGGCACGGGTTCATCGCGGCGACCAGCATGAAGCGGGCGGGATAGGTGATGCGGTGGTTCGCCCGCGCGATCGCGACCTCGCCGGTTTCCAGCGGCTGGCGCAGCGAGTCGAGCGCGCGCGGCTCGAACTCCGGAAATTCGTCGAGGAACAGAACGCCGTTGTGCGCGAGCGAGACTTCGCCGGGCCGCGCGCGCAGGCCGCCGCCGACCAGCGCCGGCATCGATGCGGAATGATGCGGGCTGCGGAACGGACGGCGGTTGGTGAGCGCGCCGCCTTCGATCTCGCCGGCGACCGAGGCGATCATCGACACTTCAAGCAACTCGGCGGGCGCAAGCGGCGGGAGAATTGTCGGCAATCGTGCCGCCAGCATCGACTTTCCGGCGCCGGGCGGGCCGACCATCAAAAGATTGTGCCCGCCGGCGGCGGCGACCTCGAGCGCGCGCTTGGCGCTCTCCTGCCCCTTGATGTCCTTGAGATCGAGCAAGGTGCCTTCGACCTCGCGCACCTTCGGCTGCGGGCGCGACAGCACCTGCGTGCCGCGGAAATGATTGGCGAGCTGGATCAGCGATGCCGGCGCGATGATCTCCATCTCCGGGCTGGCCCAGGCCGCTTCCGGCCCGCAGGCGGCGGGACAGATCAAGCCTTCGCCGCGCGCATTGGCGCCGATGGCGGCCGGCAGGACGCCGGCGACGGCGGTCACCGAGCCGTCGAGCCGAGCTCGCCGAGCACGGTAAAGCCCGCGAGCGCATCGGGCGGCAACGCGCCGATCGCCGCCATCAGGCCGAGCGCGATCGGCAGGTCGTAATGGCTGCCTTCCTTGGGCAGGTCGGCGGGCGCGAGATTGACGGTGATGCGGCGCGCCGGCAGTGCCAGGCCGGAGGCGACCAGCGCGGCGCGCACGCGTTCGCGCGCTTCCGAAACCGCCTTGTCGGGAAGCCCCACCACGTTGAAGGCGGGCAAGCCGGGCGCGACCTGCACCTGGACATCGACGGCGCGCGCCTCGATGCCCTCAAACGCAACGGTCGCGACCCGCTGGACCATGACTGCCCCTGCCTCGCGGCCAAAGACTAGCGCAGCCCAGGGAGGGCGGCAAGAACATTTAAAGAACAAAATTCTGCAGCCGCTCAATCCCGCCCGTCGTCGCTGCGGGCGGCGATTTCGGCCGTGGCTGCCTCGTCCAGGGCGGCCGCCTGCCGGGACCGCGTGAGCCGGGTCGTCAGCCGCTCGATGCTGCCGGCGAAGGCCGCGATCTCGAAGTTCTGCGGGTCGTCGTGCCCGCCGCGGATGCCGGCGTCGATCGCGACATGAAACGCCGGAATCAGCCAGCGGCCGGAGCGCACGCTGGCGATCGTGTAGACCAGCGCCAGCCGGTCGTACTGGATGTCGGAGAATCCCGGCGTCGGCGCCAGCGCGTCGTTGCCACGTCCGCGGCCGGGCCAGCTCCGCCGCGGCTGCACCAGCTCGACATGCAGGAACAGCCCCCGGAGATCGGTGCCAAAGCGGGTCGCGCGCTCGAACCGCATGGCGCGCCATGGCACGCTCAGCTCGTGTCCGAGCAACATCGCGCCGGTGCGATTGATGATGACATGCGCGGCTTCCCAGCCGTCCGCGCAGTGAAAGCGACCGAGATTATTGATCGAACGATGATCGTCGATGTTCAACGGAAACGGTCGGCGACCGAAATTCGGGCCGCTGGTGTCGTGGATCACCAGATAGCGCGCCTGCGGCGCGCCGGGATCGTTGTTGCGCGCCCGCGAGATCGGCTGCCATAGGAACGGCGCGTAGTCCCACGCCAGCCCAAGCTCGGCCAGCAGCGCGGCGAGCGCCTCCCGCTCCGGCAAGTCCGACGACTGGCCGACGCGTGCCGCGAGCGCCGGCGGCAAGGCCTCCAGCCGCGGGCCGAGGTTTCGCCGTGACGTAGCCGACCGCATGAGGCACATCGCCTGCTGATCCGGCTCGCCGGCAAAGCTGAACGTTTGCGGATTGAACTCGCAGGGACCGAGCGTGGTGAGCACAATCTGCGGGAGCTTGCGCCGCGGCTGGCAGCGCTGCGCGAAGGCCTCGATCGCAGTGCCGCACAGCCAGGCGGCGGCAAGCGCCACCGTCGCGATGACGCGCCTAGTTGCAACATGGCGCGGCGTCCGCGCCGCGGCCGGTCCAAAAGCTCGCATGTCTAGCCCCATGCGAAAATAGCGCAGGGCGTGCCTGGGTACAATTACACCTGTGCACAATGGCACGTTTGTGGGCGGGGTGTGGCGTCCGCACCACGCTTGGGACTCCGAAAGGGGTCCAAGCTAACTCAGCGCCGCTTCTTCTCGATCACATTCCAGATCATCGCCGCGACGTCCGGCCCGCCGAGATTCTTGATCGCGCGGATGCCGGTCGGCGAGGTGACGTTGATCTCCGTGAGAAACCCGTCGATCACGTCGATCCCGACGAAGATCAACCCGCGTTCACGCAGGGGCTTGGCCAGCCGCGCGCAAATCTCGCGTTCGCGCGGCGTCAGGTCGGTTTCCTTCGGCGTGCCGCCGCGGACCATGTTGGAACGCAGGTCATCCGGGGCGGGGACCCGGTTGACCGCACCGGCGAACTCGCCGTCGACCAGGATGATGCGCTTGTCGCCCTGCTTCACGGCGGGAAGAAACTTTTGCACCACCCACGCTTCACGAAAAGTCGCCATGAAAAGATCGTAGAGCGAGCCGAAATTGAGGTCCTCCTGCGCCAGGCGGAACACCGCCTCGCCGCCTCGGCCGTAGAGCGGCTTCATCACGATGTCGCCGTGCTCGGCGCGGAAGGCCTTGATCTCCGCGAGGTCGCGGGTGATCAGCGTGGGCGGCATCAGGTCGGAGAATTCCATCACGTACATTTTCTCCGGCGCGTTGCGCACGGAGCGGGGGTCGTTCACCACCAGCGTCTTGGGATGGACGCGCTCGAGCAGATGCGTCGTGGTGACATAGGCGAGGTCGAAGGGCGGGTCCTGGCGCAGCAGGATGACGTCGAAGTCGGCGAGATCGGTTCGCCGTGCCCCGCCGAGCGTGAAATGGTCGCCGTCCTGGTCGCGCACGGTGAGCGGCTGCACCGCCGCGACCACCGTGTTGCCGGTGAGCGCCAGCCGGTCGGGGGTGTAATAGGCGATTGCGTGGCGCCGGCTTTGCGCCTCCAGCAGCAGGGCAAAGGTGGAGTCGCCGCGGATGTTGATCCGCTCGATCGGGTCCATCTGCACAGCGATTTTCAGGCTCATCCGTTCCCCATGGCAACCAACATCAAAGTAAACGGCCCGTTAACATTTTAGCGACAATGTGCGCGGCGCGACGGGGTATTCGCCGGGGCGGGGGAAACCGAAGGTGAAGCTGCCGCAGCTTTCCATTGCGACCAAGCTCTACGCGATCTTTGCCCTGCTGGCCACGGTGACCGTCGGGCTCGCGGTCGTGGCGGTCGTGAATGCGCGCCACCATCAGGCGATGACCGACGAGTTCGACGCCGCCCAGGCCGGCGCCCAGAACGTCGACCGCGCCAACGGTCTCATCTATGCGGTCATGATGGAGGCGCGCGGCATCTATCTCGCGCGGGATACCGCCGCGGCGGAGCCGATGGCGGAGAGCCTGCTGTCGCTCACCGACCGCATCGGCGGCGTGGTCGCGGAATGGCAGACCCGGATGCGGGCGGACGACGCTACGCAATTCACCGAGTTCTCCGCCCGTGCCGCCGGGTTCCAGAACTTCGCACGCGAACTCGCGCATATCGCCACCGGCGTCGGTCCGCAGGCAGCTCGCGATTGGGGCGATACCGGCGCCAACCATGCCATGCAGAAGGCGCTGAACGAGGATCTCAGCCAGCTCGCCCTGGTGTACGCGCATCGCGCCGCCCAGGTATATGGCGAGATCGACCGGCACATCGACCAGACTGCCTGGCTCACCAGCCTGCTAGCCGTTCTCGCAATCCTGCTGGCCGGTGCGGGTGCGTTCATTATCCGGCACGCGGTCGCGAGACCGCTGGCGACGATCACCCAAGCCACCGAGTCGGTCGCAGCAGGCCGTGCGCAGATGGCCGTGCCCTACGGCAATCGTGGCGATGAGGTCGGCGCATTGGCGCGTTCGATTGCGGTGTTCCAGGATGCGATGCGCCGCAATGAAGAATTGAGCAAGATGGTCGTTGACGACGCGCAAGCGCGCGCGCGGCGCCAGGAGCAGATGTCGGCGGAGATCGCACACTTCGGCGCCGATGTCGAAGCGACGCTGGCCGAGCTCGGCAGCATCTCAGACCAGATGCTGGCGGCTTCCACACGGTTGTCCGACGCCGCCGATAATGCGACGGAACGCATGTCCGGCGCCTCCGCAGCCTCCGAAGACGCCTCCGCCAATGTGCGCGACATCGCGTCCGCCGCCGACGAGCTGGCCGCATCGGTGGCGGAGATCGACCGGCAGGTGGCGCAGTCGAATATCATCGCGGCACGGGCCGTCAGTGAAACCGAACGAACCAATGCGACCGTCACGGAGCTCAACGAGGCCGCTGGGCGGATCGGTGACGTGGTCCGCCTGATCACTGACATCGCCGAGCAGACCAACCTGTTGGCGCTCAACGCCACCATCGAGGCCGCCCGTGCCGGCGACGCGGGCCGCGGCTTTGCCGTCGTGGCCGGCGAGGTGAAGGCGCTGGCGGGGCAGACCGCGCGGGCCACCGAAGACATCACGACACAGATCGCTGCCATGCAGCACGCCACCATGCGATCGATCGAGGCGATCGGCGCTATCGAGCGCACCATCCGTGCGATCGGCGAGATCAGCGGCGCGATCGCCGCCGCAGTGACGGAGCAGGGGGCGGCCACCCAAGAGATCGCCCGCAGCGTTGAGACTGCCGCGCGCCGCACCGGCGATACCGCCGGCGAAGTCGGGCGCGTCGGCGCGGCGACCGCCGCCACCCGCGAAAGCGCTGACGCTGTGGAAACCGTCGCCGGCGATCTTGGCCAGGTCGCGGCCCGTCTCCGCGGTCAGGTCGACCAGTTCTTCGCCAAGCTCGGTGCCGCCTGAGCGTGGTTACCGCTGCTCATGCAGTCCCGCGGTCGCGCGCTCGATCACACTTTTTGGAAATGCTGCGAAGCGGGCAACCAGCGCCTCGACCTCGTTGCCGGATGACGGCCTGACCTCAAGCCCCAACCGCGAAATCTCCGCCAGAAGTTCGGCGTCCTGCATTGTTCGCATGAACGCCGTGCGCAGCGCATTGGCGCGGTCGGCGGGCATACCGGGCGGCGCAATGACCGGCCGGCCAAGCAGGTGCGGACCGAACGCGACGTCGAAGACCGCGCGGTCTTCGTTCGACTTCGCATAATCATAGATGTGCGCGGCGCCTGCCAGTTCGGGCAGCTTCTTGAGGCCGAATTGCACGAGCACCCGGATGCGGCCGCTCTCGATGTCGTCTTTCCATTGCGTTTTCAGGGTGGAATGCGACGGGCCGCAGGCGCCTTCGATCTCGCCGCGATTGAGCGCGATCCGCAGGTCGTTCGAGCCCTTGTAGCCCTGCACCACCTTGATCCTGGCGCCGAGGAAGTTGACCAGCGCATAGGCGAATTTGCTGGTCGGCGCCGCGACGCCGGTCGCGCCAAACACGGTTTCGCGCGCGAAGAGCTGCTCAATCGCGGTGATCCCGGAGCGCGCGGTGACCGTGCAGGTCGCGATGCTCTCGTCCATGTTGCCGATCCAGGTGAACTTGGCCGGCTCGTAGCTCGCGGCGGCGTCACCGAAGATCGGTTTCAGGGCGGTCTCCGGCGCCAGCACGCTCACGACCGTGCCGTCCTTGGCCGCCACGTTGTAGAGCCAGTTGGCGGCGCGCAGCCCGCCCGCGCCCGGCATGTTTTGCGGCACCGCGCTGGGATTGCCCGGCAGGTGCCGCGTGATGTGGCGCGCGAGCGTGCGCCCGAAGAAGTCGTAGCCGGTGCCGGCCTCGTGGCCGACGACGATGTTGAGCGACTTCCCGCGATAGAAATCGGCGACGGTTTCGTCCGCGGCGGGCTGCGACGACGCATCGCCGGCAACGAGGATCGCGATCAGGCAGAGCCATCGGCGCATGCGGCAGACCTCAAGACCGATTCTGGAATCACCGACTCGCGTCGAACGCGGCCGGGATATGTCGCGGCAGTCGCCCCGGCGCGACCAGCATGGCGTCGAAGCGAATGTCCTCTATGGCATGCGCGGAATTGGCGGCAAGCCACGCGTCGGCGGCTGCGACAATGCGCGCCCGCTGCCGACCGGTGACCGACCACGCGGCATCGTCAAAGCGCTCGCGCGCCTTCACTTCGACGAAGACCAACAGCTTGCGCCGGCGCGCAACGATATCGATCTCGCCAACGGGCGTCCGATACCGACGCGCGAGGATGCGGAAGCCCTTGGCGATGAGGAAGGCCGCGGCGCGGCTCTCCGCGGAAATCCCGGTGCGGAATGCGACCTGCCGCTCCGGTCGCGGGGTACGCGGAAGCAGGGGCTGGGCGCGCGGGCGATCGGGATCATGCATCGGCGCCGCCATCCTTCGCGAGCTTCAGCGCGTGCTGGTAGACTTCGCGGCGCGGGCGCCCGGTGACGGCCGCGATTTCGGCCACGGCTTCCTTCACCGACAGGCGCCCAAGCGCGCTGCGGAGTAAAGCGTCGAGGTCGGCAAGCTCCGTGCTTTGGGCAGCAGGCGGCGCGACCACCAGCACGATCTCGCCGCGCGGTGCGCCCGCCGATTCGTAGTGGGCGGCGAGCGCCGCGAGATCGCCGCAGCGCACCTCCTCGTGCAGCTTCGTGAGTTCGCGGCAGACCGCTGCCTCGCGCGCGCCGAGTCCGTCCGCGAGATCGGCGAGCGCGGCGGCAAGCCGCGGACCGGTTTCGAACAACAGCAGCGTCGCCGGGATGCGTGCAAGCTCCGCGATCCGCGCCTGGCGCTGTCCCGATTTCGCCGGCAGGAAGCCCTCGAAGAAGAACCGGTCGGTCGGCAGCCCGGCAACGGCAAGTGCCGCGAGCGCCGCCGATGCGCCGGGCACTGCGGTCACCGCGTGACCGGCGTCGTGCGCCGCGCGTACCAGCTTGAATCCGGGATCGGAGACGAGCGGCGTGCCGGCATCCGACACGAGCGCGATCGCGCTGCCGGCGGCGAGCCGGGCGATCAGCTTCGGTCTCGCCTCCGCCGCGTTGTGATCATGGTAGGGCGTCAGCGGCGTCGCGATGCCGTAGTGATCGACGAGCTTGCGGGTGACGCGGGTATCCTCGCACGCGATCACGTCGGCGGCGGCGAGCACTTCGAGCGCGCGCAGCGTGGTATCGCGCAGGTTGCCGATCGGGGTTGCGACGATATGAAGCCCGGGAGCGAGTGCGGGCGCCTCGAGGACCTGACCCTTCAGGAGATAGCGCCGGCGGGACGACGGACGTTGGCGCCCTGCGTCCGCAGTCTGGTCGCGCGTCTGCATGCCGGCACTCTAAAGCGATATCGGGCCGCGCAGTAGCGGATTTGGGCTTGGGTCTGGGGCCGGACAGGCGACCGCAGGTCGCTCCGGAGCTCTCTCCGGAGCTTGAAGCGGGGCCGGCTTCGTGCTCCTATCTACTGGAAATCATTATTTTTTTCGTTTAGTTAACCACACTTCGACAAAATGCCCGATTGCCTGAATTCAGTGGCGTCCGCGTTGCTTGTCAGTGCCGAGGGGGAACGGCCGATGTGCCGAGTTGAGCTGACCCGGATGCCCGCCGCGTTGCGTGCACCCCTCAACATTGCCCTTGCGCTGGCCGGCGCACTCGCGCTTGCGGCGTGCGCGGGCGGATTTTCGGCCGGCGATTTCTTCTCCTCACAGCCCGCAGCGCCGCAGCAGGCCGGCGGCCAGATCGGTCAGGGGCAGGTCAAGGTCGGGCTCATCCTGCCGCTCAGCGCGCCCGGAAATGCCGGCGTGACCGCGCAGTCGATGCGCAACGCGGCCGAGCTTGCGCTCAGCGAGTTCAATAATCCGGACATTCAGCTTTTGGTGAAGGACGACGGTGGCGGCGCGCCCGGCGCCCAGCAGGCGGCACAGCAGCTGCTCGACGAAGGCGCCGAGATCATCCTTGGTCCGTTGTTCGCGCATTCGGTTGCGCCGGTCGGACAGCTGGCGCGGACGCGCGGGATTCCGGTGATCGCGTTCTCGACCAACTCGAACGTGGCGGCGGCGGGCGTCTATCTTCTGAGTTTCCTGCCCGAGTCCGACGTCGAGCGCCTGGTCGGCTACGCGGCCCAGCAGGGCAGACGGTCGTATGCGGCGGCGATCCCGGACAATGCCTACGGGACGGTCGTGGAGGCCGCCTTCAAGCAAGCCGTCGGGCGGCGCAACGGGCGCATTGTCGCGCTTGAGCGCTACACCGTTGACCGAACGCAGATGCCGGCGATCATCACGAATCTCGCGCAAGGTGCGCGCACCGCCGACGCCATCTTCATTCCGGACACTGCCGACACCGTCCCGCAGGTAGTGCAGACGCTGGCCGCAAACGGCGTCGATACCCGCAAGATCCAGCTTCTCGGCAGCGGCCTGTGGGAAGACCCGCAGATCTTTTCCAGTCCCGTTCTGGAAGGCGCCTGGTATGCGGGGCCTGACTCAACCGGCTTCCGCAATTTCTCAGGCCGCTACCGCGGCCGGTACAATCAGGACCCCGTGCGCACCGCGACACTGGTCTATGACGCGGTTGCGCTGGTCGCAGCGCTCACCAAAACGCAAGGGCAGCGGCGCTTCTCGGCGGAAGTGCTGACCAATACGTCCGGCTTCAACGGCATCGACGGCCTGTTTCGCTTCCGCCGCGACGGCGTCAATCAGCGCGGCCTCGCGGTCATGCGGGTGTCGCCGACCGGCGGGCAGGTCATCAGCCCGGCGCCGCGGTCGTTCGGCGGCTCGGGGACTTAAGGCCGGTCACGCGGCGAGATCGGCCACCACGGCGTCGAGCACAGGAAATCCCGCCAGCGTCACGCGCAGCTTGCCGCCCGGCGTCAGCTCGATCGCGCCTTCCTGTTGCAGGAGCTTGATGCGGCGCGGATCGAGCGCGCGGCCGGCGAGGCGCTGGTAGCGCACGGGGTCGATGCCTTCGGCAAGCCGCAGCCCCATGAGCAGGAACTCGTCGGCCATCTGCGAACGCAGCAATGTGTCGTCGCCGACGACGCCATGGCCGACCGCCTCGACTCGCATGAGCCACGCTTCCGGCCTGCGCTCGGTCACGGTGGCATGGCGCTCGCCGTCGATGTCGAGACGCCCGTGCGCGCCGGGTCCGATGCCGGCATATTCGTGCGCCCGCCAGTAGACGAGATTGTGCCGGCACTCGGCGCCGGGCCGGGCATGGTTCGAGATTTCGTAGGCGGGAAGACCGGCATCGGCGCAGACCGTTTGCGTCGTATCGTAGAGCGCGCGCGCCGCGTCGTCATCGGGCACGTTGAGCTTGCCCGCGGAATGCAGCGCGGCGAACGGGGTGTCGGCTTCGACCGTGAGCTGGTAGAGCGACAAATGCTCGCCCGCTTCCGACAGCGCGTGCTTGAGTTCGGCGGCCCAGGCCTGCGGCGTTTGTTGCGGCCGCGCATAGATCAGGTCGAACGAATAGCGGTCGAAGGCCGCGCGCGCGATCGCGACGGCGGCGAGCGCCTCCTGCGCCGTGTGAGTCCGTCCAAGCGACTTGAGCGCATCGTCGTCGAGTGCCTGCACGCCGAGCGACACGCGGTTGACGCCGGCCGCACGATAGCCTCGGAAGCGCGTCGCTTCGACGCTGGTCGGGTTGGCCTCGAGCGTCACCTCGGCATCCGGCGCGACCGGCCAATGCTTGCCGACGGCATCAAGGATCGCGCCGACGGTTGCCGGTTGCATCAGCGACGGCGTGCCGCCGCCGAAGAAGATCGTGGTGACGGTGCGACCGGGTGCCCGTGCCGCCGCTGCCCCGATCTCGGCGGTGAAGGCGCGAACATATCGCTGTTCATCAATCGTGGCGTGGCGCACGTGGCTGTTGAAGTCGCAATACGGGCACTTCGACAGGCAGAACGGCCAGTGGATATAGACGCCGAAAGCCGAATCGTCCGGGGCGGTCATGACGCCAGCATATGGCACCTTTGGGGGGCCGCCGCCACTACAGGGCCCCGCCGCAAAAGGGCGGACTTCAGGGATTGAGACACGCCGCCGCGAGCTTCAGGAACGCCCGGGCGCGGTGCGACAGGCCTTGGCCCTTCGGCGGCAGCCCATGCTTCTCGTCGGCCGTCATCTCGCCAAAGGTCCGCGCATGCCCGTCCGGCAGGAACATCGGATCATAGCCGAACCCGGCGGTGCCGCGCGGCGGCCACACCAGCGTTCCGTCGACGGTTGCTTCGAACTCCTCGACATGACCGTCGGGCCAGGCGAGGCAGAGCGCCGACACGAATTGCGCCTGGCGCAGTGCCGGGCGATCGGCGCCGTGCTCGCGCAGCATGGATTCGATCGTTTCCATTGCACGCATGAAATTCTTGTCCTCGCCCGCCCAGCGCGCGGACTGGATGCCGGGCGCGCCGCCCAGCGCATCGACCGCAAGTCCGAAATCGTCGGCAAAGGCGGGAAGGCCGGACGCGCGGGCCGCCGCCAGCGCCTTGATGCGCGCATTGTCTTGAAAGCTGGCGCCGGTCTCCTCCGGCTCGGCCAAACGAAGCTCAGCGGCGGAGACTGCGTCGATGCCGTGGGGCGCGAGCAGCTCCCGCATTTCTCGCAGTTTGCCAGCGTTATGGGTCGCGATGACGACGCGGCCGGCAAGCTGACGGTGCGGCGCGCTCACATCACCGCCAGCTTCTGCAGATCGACCAGCTTGCCGATGCCTTTCTTCGCGAGCGCGAGCAGCGTCAGCAACTGCTCCTCCGTGAACGGAATCTTCTCGGCGGTGCCCTGGACCTCGACGATGTGTCCGGCGCCGGTCATCACGAAATTCGCGTCGGTCTCGGCGTCCGAGTCTTCGACATAGTCGAGATCGAGCACCGGCGTCCCGTTGCAGATGCCGCAGGACACTGCCGCCACGTTATCACGCAGTGGATTGCCCGGGATCATGTCGCGCGTCTTCATCCAGGCAATGCAGTCGTAGAGCGCGACCCAGGCCCCGGTGATCGCCGCGGTCCGGGTGCCGCCGTCGGCCTGGATGACGTCGCAGTCGATGGTGATCTGGCGCTCGCCGAGCGCGGCGAGATCGACGATCGAGCGCAGACTGCGGCCGATCAGCCTCTGGATCTCCACGGTGCGGCCGCCCTGCTTGCCGGCGGAGGCTTCGCGCCGCGTGCGCTCGAGCGTCGCGCGCGGCAGCATGCCGTATTCGGCGGTCACCCAGCCGCGCGCCTGGCCCTTGAGCCAGGGTGGCAGCCGCTCTTCCAGCGTTGCGGTCACCAGCACGTGGGTGTCGCCGAACTTCACAAAGCAGGAGCCCTCGGCATACTTCACCACGCCGCGCTCCAGCGACACGGCGCGCAGCTCGTCAGGGGCTCGGCGGCTTGGCCGCATGCGATTCTCCTTCGACCTAGGGCCCGGAATCTGGCCGGCATGTGAGCCAGCTTTCCGGCGCATGCGCAAGCCTTTTGCGGCTTCTCCGATCCGACGCGCGGAACTACAAAGGATGGCTGCTTGTCGGGAGAATTCCAATTGAACGCCGCCATTGCCAGCCTGACCCGGCCACTGCAGGCGCTGCGCCTGCGCTACATCCCGTTGCTGATGGTGTATTTCGCCTACGGGGCGCTGGGACTGATCGATGTCACGCGCGACTTCTGGGTCAAGGAAAGCCTCGCGCTCAGTCCCGCGGAGCTTGCCAGCATCGGTGTCTGGCTGACGCTGCCGTGGACCGTGAAGATGGTGTTCGGCGAGCTCGTCGATGCGGTCCCGATCTTCGGGTCGCAGCGGCGTTCATACATCCTGATCGGCGCATGCTGCACCGCGACCGGGCTGATCATCCTGGCGGGCGCCGCGGCAGAGCGGATCACAATGCTGCCGCCGCATCAGCTCTACGTGCTGGGCTCGATACTGATCGTGCTCGGCACCGTGATCCAGGACGTGGTCGCGGACGCCATGTCGACGGAGGTCGTCGCCCGCGTCGACGCCGAGGGCAAGCCGCGGCCGGACGAACAGGTGCGCGCCGATCTCGGCATGGTGCAGGTGCTCGGGCGCATCTTCCTGTCGCTCGGTATTCTCGCAGTGGCGGGACTATCCGGCGTGCTCGCCTACACCCTGCCGCGCGGGATGGTCTTCCTGGTGGCGCTGGTGGTGCCGGCGATCTCGGTCACCGGCGTATTCCTGATCGAGTCCGAAACGGTCGAGCGACGGCCGATCGACTGGCGCATCCTCGGCGGCGGGCTCGCCTTCGGCGCGGTCGTCATCGCGCTCGGGTTGGGTGGCGTGTCATTTGCTCAGGAGATTATTTTTGTCGTGTCGATGGGCGTCATCTGCGGGATGCTGGTCGTCGTCACCCGCGAGCTCGATCCCAAATCGCGGCGGATCATCCTCTATGCCGCCATCATCATCTTTGCGTTTCGTTCAACGCCCTCGGTCGGCGACGGCTATTTCTGGTTCTCGATCGACGTCCTCAAGTTCGATGAGGCGTTCTACGGCATCCTTCGGCAAACCAGCGCGATCATCGCGGTCGTCGCGATGTGGCTCCTCGCCAAGCAGATCACCGAATACTCCGTTGCCAAGACCCTGTTCTGGATCGCAGTCGCCGGCACGATCCTGACCCTCCCCAGCATCGGCCTGTTCTATGGCGTGCACCATTGGACCGAACAGCATTTTGGCTTCGGCGCCCGCGTGATCGCATTCGCCGACACGGCGGCGAGCTCGCCGTTCGCGCAGCTCAGCATCATCCCGCTGCTGACGCTGACCGCCTACTACGCGCCGGCCGGACATCGCGCGACCTGGTTCGCGCTGATGGCGTCGCTGATGAACCTGGCGCTGGTCGCGGGACAATTGCAGACCAAGTATCTCAATGAGATGTTCGCCGTCGGGCGCGGCGACTACGACGAGCTCGGCGTCCTGCTGATTGCGGTGACGGTGCTGGGACTGGTGGTGCCGCTCACCGCCATCCTGGTGTTCGGCCGGCGGGTGTGACGCGCAACTCGAATCAAGGCAGCTCGAATCCCGCCGCCTCCCAGGCCCCGCGCGCGGATGGCTGCGTCAGCGCACGAATGAAGGCCAGCCCCGCGTCGCCCACCCCGCTGCCGGCCGTCACTGCGGCGGCATAGGTGGTGTCGTTGCCGAGCGGCGCGGGCAGGGGCCCGATCACACGCGCGCCCTTGATCGGCACGATCTCCGCGATCAGCGTCATGCCGATATCGGCCTCGCCGTTGGCGACGCGAGTCGCGACCTCGCCGCCGCTCTGCTGCGGCATGCCCTTGCGCGCGATCTCATCGGCAAGCCCCATCTCGATGAACAGCTTGGCGAGATAGAGTCCCGCCGAGCCGCCGACCGTGGCATCGCTGAACGCCACCTTGCGGGCTGCGATCAGCGCGTTCCTGAAAGCGCCGGGCGTCGACACGTCGGGCGGTGTCGCGCCGTCACGGACCGCGATGCCGACACTGGTGGTCGCAATCTTGGTCGCCGGCCCGACGACACCGGCCTGCGCGAGCTTGTCGATGGCCGGCGCGCCGAGGATCAGCACATCGGCGGTCTCGCCGGCGTCGAGGCGCTTCTGCAGCGCGCCGACCGTCCCGAAACTCAATTCGACGTCGTGACCGGACGCGCGCCGGAACGCCTCCGTCAAGTCGCCCACCACCTGGTGCATCGACCGCGCGCACATGACCTTGAGCTTTGCCACCTGTTTCCCCATGCTGCCGAGCTAGTGCCCCGCTTCCGAAGTTCGTGATACATCGCCGCACCCCCGACACGAACTTCGGAAGCAAAGGGGCACTAGCAAGCTTATGATGTTAGTGCCGCTTTCGATTTGAAGTTTCTACTCGAGTTTGCAGCAGCTGCTGTAGAAACTTCAAATCGGCGGCACCAGTCGGTCAGTCGTAGGACATGGGAGTTTGTTTTGGCAACGCTGAAGGACCTCATTGCCGGCAACGAGCTCGTGGTCGCGCCGGTCGCACTCAATCCGCTGATGGCGCGGATGGCCGAGGAAGCCGGCTTCAAGGCGGTCTATCTCTCCGGCGGCTCGCTCGGGTGGGTGAAATGCGTCACCGAGGCGAACCTGACCTTGCCGGAACTGGCCGAGGTTGCGGTCGATATGCGCGCGGTCTGCAAGCTGCCGATCGTGCTCGACGCCGGCGGCGGCTGGGGCGACCCCGTGCATGTGCACCGCACCGTGGCGCTCGCGGAAGCGGCGGGTTTTGCGGCGATCGAGATCGAGGACCAGCTGCTGCCGCGGCGGATGGAGCACCACGTCGGCATCGACCATCTCGTGCCCAACGAATTCTTCCTCAAGAAGCTGAAAGAGGCGCTGGCGGCGCGTACCGATCCCAATCTCCTGATCATTGCGCGCACCAATGCGTTGCGCGTCGGCGGCATCGAGGAAGCGGTCCGGCGCGGCGAGACCTATCGCAAGGCCGGCGCCGACATGGTGTTCTGCTATACCCGCAGCCCCGAGGAGCTTCGCTTTGTCGCCGAGCGGGTGGCGCCGCCGCTGATGATGTTCGCGCCGGCGGACGGCTTCGGCAGCTTCGCGCTGTCGCAGCGCGACCTCGCCGGGCTCGGCTACCGGCTTGCGGCGTCGTCAGGCACGGCGCTTGCCGCCATGTACAAGGCGGTCCGGCAATCCTACGAATGCCTCGCCAACGACACGCTCGATCCGTTCCTCGGCAAAGGCGGCGCCGAGCAGATGATGAAGGCGGCGCAGAAGTCATCGGGGTTCGAGAAGCTGCTCGAGATCGAGCGCCGGACCATGAAGGACTGAGCATGGTCCGCAAGCACTGGTCCGCTTGAATTTGGGCCGCAAAACGCCAATTCTGCACGAGTGTCCCGAATCCGAAGTTCGCTTGATCTTGCTGCACATTCGTCGCGACCTTCGGATTCGAGGGACACTGGCACGTAATGGCTTGCTAGTGTGGCTTTGGTTCAGAAGTTCGCTCCCGACCAGCCGCGACGTAGGGCGAACTTCTGAACCGCCACACTAGGCTGGAACGGAGTCTCCCCCTTGGCCTCGCACGATGTCCCGATCGGCTCGACCCAGGTGAGCCTCGCGCAGCTCAACGAGCGCTCGCGCGAGATTTTTCGTCAGGTGGTCGAGAGCTACCTCGCCACCGGCGAGCCGGTTGGGTCTCGCAATATATCCCGCCTGATCACGACGCCGCTGTCGCCCGCCTCGGTGCGCAACGTGATGTCGGACCTCGAGCAGCTCGGGCTCGTCTATGCGCCGCACACTTCGGCCGGCCGGTTGCCGACCGAGCTCGGCCTGCGCTTCTTCGTCGATGCATTGATGGAGATCGGCGATCTCTCGGAAGACGACCGCCGCGGCATGGAGGCGAAGCTTGCCGCCACCGGCAAGCCGCTGGACGCGGTGCTGAGCGAAGCCTCCGGGATGCTGTCCGGGCTGACCCATGCCGCCGGCGTGGTGATGACCGCGAAGGCGAACGTCCGGCTCAAGCATATCGAGTTCGTGCGGCTCGAGCCGGAGCGCGCGCTGGTGGTTCTGGTGGCGGACGACGGACAGGTCGAGAACCGGATCATCGAGATTCCGATCGGCCTGCCGACCTCGGCGCTGACGGAAGCCGGGAACTTCCTCAACGCCCATGTGCGCGGCCGCACTTTGGCGGAGGCGCGGGGCGAGCTCGAGCATGCGCTGACGCAAAGCCGGGCCGAGCTCGATCAGTTGACACAGAAGATCGTCGCCGCCGGCTTTGCGAGCTGGTCGGGCGGCGACAGCGACGACCGCAAGCTGATCGTGCGCGGCCATGCCAATCTGCTCGACGACCTGCACGCGCTCGAGGACTTGGAGCGGGTGCGGCTCCTGTTCGACGATCTCGAGACCAAGCGCGGGGTGATCGACCTGCTCGGCCGCGCCGAGGGGGCGGACGGCGCGCGCATTTTCATCGGCTCGGAGAACAAACTGTTCTCGCTGTCGGGCTCGTCCACCATCATCGCGCCCTATCGCGACGGCTCCGGCCGCATCATTGGCGTCATCGGGGTGATCGGCCCCACCCGGCTCAACTATGCCCGGGTGATCCCGATGGTGGACTACACCGCCAAAGTGGTGAGCAAGCTGATCGGCGCGTGAGCCGCATCGAGGCGTGGTAGGCTGGCGGTCATGAACGGCTCGGCAACCGGCATCCTGCGCCCGGTCATTGCGGCGGCGATCCTCACCGTCGTGCCGGCCGCAGCCTCCGCGCAGGCCGACTACCCCAACCGTCCGATCAGGATCGTCGTACCGCTCGCGCCGGGCGGGACGGCGGATGCGCTGCCGCGGATGATCGGCGAGAAGCTCACGCTCCGCTGGGGCCAGCCCGTCATCGTCGAGAACAAGCCGGGTGGCGCGCTCCACCTCGGGACCGAGGCGGTCGCCAGGGCGGACCCCGACGGCTACACGCTGCTGCTTGCGCCACAAGGACCCCTGGTGCTCAGTCCCAGTCTTTATCGCAAGCTCGGATACGATCCGGCCGCCTTCGTGCCGGTCTCAATCCTGGTCCGGCTGCCCTATGTATTCGTTGCCAGCCCGAAGGCGGCGGTGTCGAGCATCGCGGAATTGATCAGCCATGCGAAAGCCAACCCGGACCGGCTCAATTTCGGAACGCCCGGTACCGGCAGCGCGCAACACCTCGCGGTCGAGTGGTTCAAGACGCTTGCCGGCGTGCGGCTCACGCATGTGCCTTATCGGGGCACGGCGCCGGCAATGACGGATCTGCTGGCCGGTCACACCCAGTTGATGTTCGACAATGCGGCGAACGTTCTGCACCTTATCCAGGACGGCAGGCTGAAGGCGCTTGCGACCGGCGCGCCGCCGCGCATGCCCGAGCTTCCGGATGTGCCGGCGCTGGCGGAAACATACCCGGCGTTCTACGCCGCGAGCTGGTTCAGTCTCGTCGCCTCGCCGAAAACGCCGCCGGCCATCGCAGCCAAGCTGTCGCAGGCGATCGGCGAGGCCTTGCGCCTGCCCGACGTGCTTGGTCGCTTGCACAAGCTCGGCGCCACGCCGGTCGGCAGCTCGCCGGACGAAACCGCGGTGTTCCTGCGGCAGGAGACCGAACGCTGGCGCAAGGTCATTGTCGACGCAGGGATCAAGCTGGAGTGATCGCCCTCGGACGGCCTCGGCACTTTGACGCATCACGCGCTTGATTTTTGCCCTCCAAGCCCTGATATCCGGGGCGAAACACATAAATGTCAACGGACTGATGCGATGACGGACCATCCCGCCCGCCGCCCCGACGACGCGGCCGCCGAGCCTGAGACATCAGGCGCCGCCGACGCCGGAACTCCGCAGACCGAGGAGGCCAAGATCGCCGCGCTGGTGGAGACGCTGGCGCGCGAGAGCGCGGAGCACAAGGACCGGCTGTTGCGGACGCTTGCGGAGATGGAAAACCTGCGCAAGCGCACCGACCGCGAGGTCAGCGATGTTCGCCAGTACGGGATCGCATCATTCGCCCGCGACGTGCTGGCGGTCGCCGACAACATGGAACGCGCGCTGGAGGCGCTCGACGCCGAATTGCGCGAGGCCGCGAATCCCGGCGTCAAGGCGCTGCTCGACGGCGTCGAGCTGACCGAGCGCGAGCTGCTGAAGGTCCTGGAGAAGCACGGCGTCAAGAAATTCGAGCCGCAGAAGGGCGACAAGTTCGATCCCAACCTGCATCAGGCGATGTACGAGCTGCCGGATCCGTCGCAGCCCGCGGGTACCGTCGCGCAGGTGGTGCAGCCCGGCTACATGATCGGGGAGCGGATGCTGCGGCCGGCCCTGGTCGGCGTCGCCAAGGGCGGCCCCAAGTCCGTCCCCGCAGAGGCTCCGGCCAACGACAATCCCGACTCCGGCCCGTAAGCGCGGCCCGGCAATTGCGCTATGCTTGCGCCCCTCTGCGCGAGGGGACGATGCGACGCAGCACCGAGCGATTTCTGACCACCCACACCGGCAGCCTGCCGCGGCCGGACGACCTCGTCCGCATGATGTACGCCAAGGAAGAGGGCGTGCCGGTCGATCCCGCCGCGCTCGCCGATCGCGTGTGTGCGGCGGTCAAGGAGGTCGTGAAGAAGCAGGCCGACGCCGGCATCGACGTCGTCAACGACGGCGAAATGTCGAAGCCGAGCTACGCCACCTACGTGAAAGACCGGCTCGCGGGCTTCGGCGGTTCCGGCAACACGTTCGTGTATCAGGACCTCGTCGACTTCCCGAACCTCGCCAAGCGGGTGTTCGGCGATCCCGGGCGTTCACGCCGGAAGACGCCTGCTTGCAACGCGCCGATCGCCGTGCGCGACGCCGCGGCGGCGAACGATGACGTCGCGGCGCTCAGGAGCGCGCTTGCCGCCGCCGGGCGCACCGATGCCTTCATGAGCGCGGCCTCGCCCGGCGTGATCTCGCTGTTCTTCCGCAACGAGCACTACAAGGACCACGAGTCGTACCTGTTCGCCATCGCCGACGCGATGCGCCACGAATACGAGACCGTCGCCAAGGCTGGCTTCGTATTGCAGATCGACTGTCCCGATCTCGCCATGGGCCGGCACATCCAGTACGCCGATCTCGACCTGGGCGAATTCCGCAAGCGCGCCGGCATGCATATTGCCGCGCTTAATCACGCGCTCGCCAACATCCCGCCGGAGCAGCTGCGCATGCATCTGTGCTGGGGCAATTACGAAGGCCCGCACCATTGCGACGTGCCGCTTGCCGACATCGTCGACATCGTGCTCACGGCGCGGCCGAGCGCGATCTCGTTCGAGGCCGCCAATCCGCGCCACGGCCACGAGTGGACGGTGTTCGAGCGCGTGAAGCTGCCCGCGGGCAAGCTCATCATCCCGGGCGTGATCGAATCGAAGTCGAACTTCATCGAGCATCCGCAGCTGATCGCGCAACGCATCGCGCGCTATGCGCGGCTTGTCGGCCGCGAGAACGTCATGGCCGGCTCCGATTGCGGTTACGGCACCTGGGTCGGTCAGGCGGCGGTCGATCCCGATGTGGTGTGGGCGAAATTTGCCGCGATGGCCGAGGGTGCGCGCATCGCCTCGCGCGAGTTCTGGACGTAGCGGCGGCTACCGCAAGTCGATCCCGTCACGGACTTGCCGGAAGCGGGCATAGGCTTGCGGCCAGCCGTCCGAGCGCGCCACGCCGACCACGTGCAGATAGGCGCTGCCGCCGAATCGCAGCCATTGCACGATCGTGACCTCATCACCGCTCGCGCCGTCCCGCCCGCTCGCCATGATTTGGTGACCCTGTTGGCCGCCGATGCGCAGCGCTTCCGACGAGTTGATCCGGACGTCCTTCAGATTCGGGACGCCTGCAAAAACCTCCTGCGCAAAGCGGCCGCGATCGGACGCCTGAGCGGGACCGCCCGATGCGATGGCGACGAGCATATGAGTGTCGACGGCCGATGGCGGCTGGCCGCCGCCGTCGGTGAGCATGAGGGCGCGGCCGGCGATCACGCCGCCGACTTTGAAGCCGGCGAGTTCGCTCACGCGGAACGGCAGCAGGCTCAGCTGTTCTTCGGCCGGAACGGTCGGGCGCACCGACGCGCTCATCAGCGCGGCGCGGATCGCGGCATCGGGATAAGTGGATTGCGCGGCCTCAGGCAACTGCACGGTGACGAGGGCGGTCAGCTCATCGGCGGACACCACGAAGATCCATTTGCGGATGCGCTGGTTCTCGATCTGCTGATGGCCAAGGACGAGGAACGCCTTGCCGAGCGGATGGGTGACGTCTTCGCGCGTGTCGAGGGTTACGCCTTGCTTCTGCAGCGCTTCGGGCGTCGTCGACTTCTCGATATCGGGATAGGCGGCCGCGGGCAGCGTAACGACCATCAGTCCAACACGGTTTTCGCGGTCCTCGAAGCCGGAGAAATTTCGGCTCACGGTCAGTCCCGAGGGCGGCACCAGCCCGATGCGGGAACCGGTCGGATAGATGACATCCGCCGCCTGTGCAGGCGCGGCCAGGAACACGATCAGCAGAAGCGACCGAAAGAAGGTCATGATGATCCCAGCATGGGAGGCAATTCAGGCAAAAACGAGCGCATTTCGATGAACGAGGTGCGACATCACGGCCGTGTGACGCGGCGCATGGTGAGGTTGATGCGCCCGCCGTCCGGCAACAGCGTCGACGTACCGGGGATGATCCGGTCAACACCGTGAAATGCGAGCCGTGCATCGCCGCCCAGCACGACCGCGTCGCCCGATGCCAGGCGCACGGACCGCGTCGGATCGCTGCGCTTGGTTCCGCCGACGCGAAACAGGCAGGTGTCGCCGAGCGAGAGCGACACGACCGGCGCGTTGAAATCCTGTTCGTCGCGATCCTGATGCAGGCCCATCTTCGCATCCGGCCCGTAGACATTGACCAGGCACGATTCCGGAGCATGGACGTAGCCGGCAAGCTCCCGCCATGCGTCGAGCAGAACGCCAGGCATCGGCGGCCACGGTTCGCCGGTGTCCGGATGGGTGGCCTGATAGCGGTAGCCGCGCTCGTCGGTGACCCACCCGAGCGGTCCGCAGTTCGTCATCCGCACCGACATCGCTCGGCCGGTCTTCGGCATGCGCGGCGTGTAGAGCGGCGCGCGGGCAAATATGTCCCGCAGCGCATCGCGCACCGCCGACTGTGCGGCGCGGTCGAGATATCCGGGCACGATCCGAAGGCCGTCCACCTTGTTCTTTCGTCAGACGCCAAGCGCCGCAAAATCACGCGTCAACATGCGCGCAACCAAACTCCCCGGCCGCGGGTCGATCGAGTGCAGAGTGTTGTACCATAAATGCACGCAGCGCGTTCGCGGCGTAATCACGCTCGCCAGCTCGAATGTCGGGTCGAGCGCTCGTGCGCATTGCCGATAATGTAAAGGATAGAAGACGTCCGTCGGCTGGGCATAGCGCGCAAGCCCTTCGGCGCCGGCGTACCAAGTTAAAGCAGAGGGGCCGGTCGAGCCATGCGGCAGCGTCGAGATATCCCGATGAACTCCAAATAGCCGCTTGATGCGGTAACGAGACCTGCGGATCGGCCCGAACCACGGCGGAATGAAGCCGGTACCGGGAAACAACGCACGCAAATGCTGGAGCAGCGCGGACCCCGGGGGCAGCCGGAGCACCGCATTGCCGATTTGGGTCGCGGATTCGTAGCCAAACAGGTACGGCGCGGTAAGGTCGATCGGACGGATACAGATCATATCGGAGTCGATCCATAGTCCGTCGACGCGTTCGAGCAATTCGTACCGGAACCGATCGGCAAATGCCGGCAGCTCTCCGCGCCAGCTACGACTTCCGACCGCTTCGAATGGGACGATGTGGGCGGCATCTCGTACTTCGATCGTGCGCGGGAGATCCTGCAAATTTTGGTAAGCATGGAGCACAACGCGATGTCCCTTCCGGAGGAAGGATTCCAGGCAGGATGCAAGCAGCGGGGGGAGCTTCTCGCCGATCCAGAGGCTGTGGCAAACCGGGAGCATGATTTGGCGGGGCGGTGCTCGCTCTCGGGAATCGTGACGATCTCGGGGGGCCGCAAGCCGGGGGGCCGCTTTGCCCTGCTGGGGTTCGGGGGCGCCCAAATGCTTCATGCACTAACCAAGCGGGCGGTCAAGTCCTTGCGGCCCTAAGCAGCCCTCCTATATGAGGCAGGACGCCGCGGGGGCGGCGTTTGACGTGCAATATCAGGGGGTCGGACGAGGTTTCGCGAACGTGTCGTGATCCTCCTTCGGGCGCCGACAGGGCCCGGCCGACCTGCCGGAAGAAAGAGGAAGAACCATGGGCAAAGTCATTGGTATCGATCTCGGCACCACCAATTCGTGCGTCGCCGTGATGGAGGGAACCAATCCAAAGGTCATCGAGAACGCCGAAGGCATGCGCACCACGCCCTCGATCGTTGCCTTCACCGACGATGGCGAACGACTCGTCGGCCAGCCGGCCAAGCGCCAAGCAGTCACCAATCCCGAAAAGACCATTTTCGCGGTCAAGCGCCTGATCGGACGGCGCTACGACGACCCGATGGTCGAGAAGGACAAGAAGCTCGTCCCCTACAAGATCTCGCGCGCCTCCAACGGCGACGCCTGGGTCGAGGCGGACGGCAAGACCTATTCGCCCTCGCAGATCTCCGCCTTCATCCTGCAGAAGATGAAGGAGACGGCGGAAGCCCATCTCGGGCAGAAGGTCGAGCAGGCCGTGATCACGGTCCCGGCCTATTTCAACGACGCGCAGCGGCAGGCGACCAAGGACGCCGGCAAGATTGCCGGCCTTGAAGTGCTGCGTATCATCAACGAGCCGACCGCGGCCGCGCTCGCCTACGGCCTCGACAAGCAGAAGACCGGCACCATCGCGGTCTATGACCTCGGCGGCGGCACTTTCGACATTTCCATTCTCGAAATCGGCGACGGCGTGTTCGAGGTGAAGTCCACGAACGGCGACACGTTCCTGGGCGGCGAAGATTTCGACATGCGCCTCGTCAACTATCTCGCCGACGAATTCCAGAAGGAGCAGGGTATCGACCTGCGCCGCGACAAGCTCGCACTGCAGCGCCTCAAGGAGGCGGCCGAGAAGGCGAAGATCGAGCTCTCATCCACGACGCAGACCGAGATCAACCTGCCGTTCATCACGGCCGACGCGGCCGGTCCGAAGCACCTGACCATGAAACTCACCCGCGCCAAGTTCGAGGCGCTGGTCGACGATCTCGTGCAGAAGACCATCCAGCCGTGCCGGCAGGCGTTGAAGGACGCCGGCATCTCGCCGGCTGAGATCAACGAGGTCGTCCTGGTCGGCGGCATGACCCGCATGCCGAAGGTGCAGGAGGTGGTGAAGCAGTTGTTCGGCAAGGAGCCGCACAAGGGCGTCAATCCGGACGAGGTGGTCGCGATCGGCGCCGCGATCCAGGCCGGCGTGCTGCAGGGCGACGTCAAGGATGTGCTGCTGCTCGACGTCACGCCACTGTCGCTCGGCATCGAGACGCTGGGCGGCGTGTTCACGCGCCTTATTGACCGGAATACAACCATTCCGACCAAGAAGAGCCAGGTGTTCTCGACCGCCGAGGACAATCAGAACGCGGTGACCATCCGCGTGTTCCAGGGCGAGCGCGAAATGGCGGCCGACAACAAGCTGCTCGGCTCGTTCGATCTCGTAGGCATTCCGCCAGCGCCCCGCGGCGTGCCGCAGATCGAGGTCACCTTCGACATCGACGCCAACGGCATCGTCAATGTCCAGGCCAAGGACAAGGGCACCGGCAAGGAGCAGCAGATCCGCATCCAGGCGTCGGGCGGCCTGTCCGAGTCCGACATCGAGAAGATGGTCAAGGACGCGGAGGCGCACGCCGAGGAAGACAAGAAGCGCAAGGCCGAGATCGAGGCCAAGAACCACGCCGAGGCCCTCGTCCATTCGACCGAGAAGGCGCTGGCCGAGTACGGCTCCAAGGTCGGTGACGCCGAGCGCACTGCGATTGAGAACGCGCTGGCCGATCTGAAGGAAGCGCTGAAGGGCGACGATGCGGAATCCATCACCGCCAAGAGCAATGCGCTGGCGCAGGCGTCGATGAAGCTCGGCGAGGCGATGTATCGCCAGCAGCAGGAGGCTGCGGCCGGGGCTGGCGGCGCGGGCGCTGCGCCGGGCCTTGAGCTTGACGTTGGTCGGATCATCGCTACCGCCGCCTCCCGCGCCGGTCGTGCTTCCGGTGCTGGCGGGAACGGGGTCGAACGCGCTCAGGTCGATGGCGACGCTCTTCTCGCCGATGCCGAGGAAGCCGCCGACGCCGACTATCAGAGCAATGATCTTGCCGTTCTTGTCGAACAAGACATCGTTCACGTCGCCGACCTGCGCATTGTCGGGGCCGACAACGTCAGTGCCTTTGAACTTCGAAAACACCCAGTGGTTGGTGCTCTGTGACGAAACGAACTTGGCGGTATCGGCCGGTTTCGCGTCTACTTTCCCCGCGTCCGCCTTCGGCTCGTTTGCTTTTGGCGTATCCGCCTGAGCCATCGCGCCCGTTACCATCAAGGCGCTAACAGCCGCCGAAATCATGAGCTGCCTAAGCATTGTAGCCTCCTAGACATCGTGGAATGGGGCAAGAATCCCACTTGCCCTCTTTCTTAAAAACTCGCGAAGGTGTTGCCCCGTTCCCTTTTTTCAAACACTAGCGAATGCATGCACTTACTGGGCGGCCTTCATGGAACCGGGAACGCCCTCGCGAGGGCGCGCGTTATCGCTGCGCGAGGGTGCGCGCCACTCCCCACGGTCGAACCCCCCACAGGGGCGCCTCCTCGCGAACCAAGCAAGGCAGTGAGTGTGAGCGCCCCCGGTCCGACTTCGTGCTCAACGGGCCGGGGGCACTGCGCCCGCTCCCCACTTACTCGAGCAGCAGCATGGCGCTCCAGAACACCGTCCGAAGTTGTTGGATTTAACGATAGGCTGCAAGACGGGCAACGGAAGTGGATCGTGCTATTCGATCACCTCGTCGGCGCGGGCGAGAAGCGTCGGCGGCACTTCGAGGCCGAGTGCCTTCGCCGTCTTGAGATTGATGACCATCTCATACTTGGTCGGCGCCTGCACCCGCAGGTCGGCGGGCCTCTCGCCGTTGAGGATGCGATCGATGTACGTTGCGGCACGCTTATGCAGATGCCGTAGGTAGCCAAGCCGCCCAGGCGCGCCTTGCCCGCCCCATTTAAAGGCGCGGTAGCGGCGGGGCGGCCTCGTCATCTTGGGCGAATACGGCCAAGGCGCCGGTGGCCCGATCGCGGGCGTCGTGGATTACGAGCAGTCTGACCGCTACCCGTATGATCGTTCCATCGCGGTGCATCGCTGGCACATTGGCGGCCGCCCGATCGACCTTCCCGTCACCGGCGGCCATCGCAGCGCGGAAGCCGCCAATGCCGCTCTCGATATTCAGGCGGGACGATGAGGTCGAGCGGCCGCCCGACCACATCTTCGGCCCGGTGCCCGAACAGAGCCTCGGCCCCGGAATTCCAGCTGCGGATCACACCGGTGACCTCGGCGAAAACGAGTGCGGGCTCCATAGTGCTCATGTTGCAATCCGTCCGGGACCAAAGACCATGCGTCTAAGGCACAATTGTGAGACTTGCGTCGCTGCACATCGGCCGCACGGCCATCGCGGCAAGTACTCACCTAATATAATATAGCCTCATTCGTACCCGCCCAATCCTGAGTTCATAATGGGAGGTCGATGTCCGGGTCATGAACGGACCCAAAACGCATCGTCTGCACTGAGTCCGCTCTACCTCCGACTCCGGCTGTGATGGTGCGGTTCCGCGAACGGTCGAATTCGTGCCAGCAGCCGACATTCGCCCGGCGTACCGCGTCAAGGCTTTGAAGGCCCGTGCTGGTCATGCAAAAGCGCCGTTGGGCTTGCCGTCGTGTACCATCTTTTGGCAGTACGCATAGAGCGCGTCGTAAACGATCCACTCTGCTGCATTCACTGCGTGGTCGTCCTTGAATCCGAGATGGCGAAAGCCCTCGGCAACGGCATTGAGGCCCGGACCTTCGGGCTGATGATAGAGCGTGTTGTCCGTGTCGGCGCCATTGACGATCTTCCCAAGCAAGACGAGCGCCGGATCACCGGTGAGCTTGTATTTTTTCAAGATCGCCTCAAACGAGCACTCCTTGCCGTGATGCCCTAATTCGACATCCTTCACGTCGTAGGGAATAGCGTCGAGACGTTTCGCCTCCTCCATGACCTTGTCGGGCGGAACGAAGACGAACTCCGCGCTCTTATCGACGAATTTCTTGATGAGCCAGGGGCAGGCAACGCGATCGACTTTCACATGTTCGCGGGTGATCCATTTCATGAGGCGACTCCTTCGTGAGGGCCGAATAGTGCATTGAGCGTGCAGTTCGCGCTGCGGCCGCGACTGAGATTCAAGAAGGGCGTCATCTCGTGCTCAGGCCGTGTCGACAAATACCGCGGCACGATGTGATTGGGGGAGGAAGGCGTAAACTTTGCTTCTCCTCCGGTCGAGCGCCAGCGTGTGCGCTCCTGCTTCCGTCGGCACCACCTCCTCGCGGCGCATTGTCCCGACATTGATGACGTCAATTACGCCTGGATCGCCGATCGCGACGTAAAGGCGCCGCGATTGCAGATTGAGGAAAATCACGTCCGGGGCGCCGCTTAAGGGAACATCCCCGAGCACCCGGCCCGACGCCGCATCGATCGCGAACAGTATGCCGGCATCGCAGGCGCACAATAGCCGATCGTTGGCCGGATCGAGGTCAAGGCCGTGCGGACCTTCCGCCGAAATCACGTACTCCTTGGATATCTTGGTCGGATCAAGGGCATCGATAGCGACGATTCGAGCCGGAGATGCGATGTTGACGAAAAACATCTCACGCGCCGCATCGAAAACTGTCCAACGCGTGCGGCCGGGAACCTTGATTTCGGCGATCCGTTCCCGTCGTCTGATGTCCACGACCGATACCGTATGCGAATCCGGAATCGACGGGTCGCCAACGTTTGCAGCGATCAGAGTGCCGCGAGCGGCGTCGAATGCGAGCCCATTCGGCTTGGTACCGACTGCGACCTTGAAGGCGTCCCGCTCGGCACAAGGCGCGAATACCGAGACGGTATTCTCGCCGCGATTGCTCGTGAAAACGAGGCCGCGCGCTTCAGAGACAAGCGCGCCTGCGACGGCCGTGAGGCCGGGCATCGATTCGATGTATCGATCTTGCGCGCAGTCGATCATGTCGATCGAATTGTTGCTGGTATGCGCGACATAGAGCCGATCCGTGGGTGGATGGATATCGGCGTGATCGAATCCACCTTTGGATCGATGCGCCGGGAGCTCGATGTGATTGAGTAAACGAAGGGCCATCGCTAGTCCTCCTGGGTTCGAACGTCGACCAGGACAGGACATTGCGGCGTGCGGATCGGCCGCCTGAGCTTTTCACTGGAGATACTGGTGGGTGACGACATGTTGCGTCCTCCGATTGAGCGGGACGCGATGCTTCGGCATGTCGCCTCGTGGGGAGACCGCATTCCCCATAGCGTTCAGGAGAGCGCCCCGGTGTGAATTTGTCAAGCCGTTGCGCATCTTCGGGGCGGTGAACCCTAATCCAGCGATGCATGGCTGCTAACCCTCCCATTCCTTTCATTACTTCACGAACGAAAGGTCCGGATGCTCTCCGAAGCCCCGAGCAAAACGGGCCTGCTTGCTGACCCGCGTTGGCCACGATCTGCGGCGCGGCATTCGCAAGCTGAATCGCCAAAGCTGAGCACCTCTCTAAGCGCGGTGTCGTGAGGAACGCCGAGCCGCCGATGCGGGTGGCCACGGCGCCGAGTTGCTGCAGGAGCGAGAACAGATCGGCTACGCCCCAGTGCTCGGTGATCTTGCCGCCGCGCACGCGCATGACATCGACGGTCTCGAATTCAATTGTGCCTTTGCGGCCTGTCGGCGCCACGCCCAGGATTTATCAACACGTGGGAAGATTTGCGCGTCGTCGAAGCGGTGAAGAAGACCGGCCGTAAAAAAATCGTCATGGCCCCGCCGCCCTGCACCTCCTCGGTGTTGCGGCGGATGACAGCCTTGGCGGCTTCGCTGATGTTGTTGGTGGGGTCCGCCCTCTAAGATAGGACGGCGAAGCCACCGCGATGCGAATGGAAACGCTCGCAAACCTCGAAGCTTTCGTCCGAAGCGCCAAAACAGGCGGGTCTGGTGCCGCAATGGTACGCCGACGCGGGGCCGCCTTCGTCCCGCGCTGCATAATCTTGTCGGCGTCCGGCACGTAGAGATGGATCGTCACCGTGCTATGCACTGTTGCCAAAAAGTCGTGCTACTCATTTGTTCTAGCAGTAGCGAGGCGTGCTATCATGGCATCGTGGCGCGCGACGTGACCGCAGCCGCGCGAGGACACCATGGACAACAGCGAGCCGATCTGGCGCCTGGTCGATGCCAAGAAGGACTCCTTCGAGGCGTTGAGCGACCGCATCTGGGGCACGCCGGAGCTGCAATATGCCGAGCATCGCTCGGTCGCCGAGCACATCAAGGAGCTTGAGCGCGAAGGATTTCGCATCACCCGAAACCTCGCCGACATCCCGACCGCGGTCATGGGGGAAGCGGGTGAGGGCGGCCCGGTGATCGCCTTGCTCGGCGAATTCGACGCGCTGCCCGGGTTGAGCCAGGAAGCGGGCGTCGCCGAGCCGCGCCCGGTCGAGCCCAACGGCAACGGCCATGGCTGCGGCCATAACCTGCTCGGCTCGGCCGCGCTGTTGGCGGCGAGCGCGCTGAAGGACTGGCTGGCCGACAAGGGGATTGCCGGCCGCGTGCGTTATTACGGCTGTCCCGCGGAGGAAGGCGGCGCCGCCAAGACGTTCATGGTCCGCGCCGGCGCCTTCGACGATGTCGACATCGCCATCACCTGGCATCCCTCCGCCTTCTGCGACGTCGTAGACGCCGTGTCGCTCGCCAACACGCGAATCGACTTCCGGTTCACGGGGCGAGCGTCGCATGCAGCGTCGGCGCCGCATCTCGGGCGCAGCGCGCTCGATGCGGTGGAGCTGATGAATGTCGGCGTCAACTACATGCGCGAGCACATGCCGAGCGACGCGCGCATCCACTACGCCATACTCGACAGCGGCGGCATTGCGCCGAACGTGGTGCAGGCGAACGCAAAAGTGCGCTACCTCGTCCGCGCGCGCGAGCTGCCCGAGCTGCGGGCGCTCATCGAACGGGTGAAAAAGGTCGCCGAGGGCGCGGCATTGATGACGGAAACCTCGGTCGAGATGAAGGTCATCAGCGCGGTGTCGAACCTGCTGGGTAATACGCCGCTCGAGCAGGCGATGCAGGAGTGCTTCGAGCGGCTCGGCCCGCCGCCGTTCGACGACATCGACCGCGCGTTCGCGCGCCGGATCCAGGCGACGCTGACGGACGGAGGACATCGCCACCGCCTACCGCCGGGTCGGCGTGCCGCGGGTCGACGCCGCGCTGTGCGAGCAGATCGTGCCGCTCGACTCCAAGCGTGCCCCGATGGTCGGCTCGACCGATGTCGGCGATGTCAGCTGGGTGGTGCCCACCGTGCAGGCGCATTGCGCGACCTACGCGATCGGCACGCCCGGACATTCCTGGCAGCTGACCGCCCAGGGCAAGACGCCGGCCGCCAAGAAGGGCATGGTCCATGTCGCCAAGGTGATGGCGGCCACCGCGGTGCGGGCGATCGAGGACAAGACGCTGATCGCGCGCGCCAAGGCCGACCTGGCGGCACGGACGAAAGAGCACCCCTATATCTGCCCGATCCCCGCCGACGCGAAGCCGCCCCTCGACATGGCGGCGGCATGAGCCGGAAAGTTCACCCCCGCGCTGGACCGAGGTGGCGCGGAAGGCGGGGCTCAAGCCGGAGTGACGCCAGAGGGGATGGCTCAATATCGCGATCGCCGTGATCGGCATCGATATCGGCAAGAACTGTTTCCACATTGTAGGCCTCGATCAACGCGGTGCAATCGCGCTGCGGCAGAAGTGGCCACGTGGCCAGGTTGAAATACGGCTTGCCAACCTGCTTCGCGCGCGAAATCCACGTATTCGCGTTCGGTGACGCGGGAGATCGACAAGACGTTCAGCAGCAACTTCGCGCGCGAGCATCCCGAGCTGGTCGCGATCGTGATGCAGACCGCCGCGTCGGACTGGATAAAGCTCGCGACGTCCGCCGCCTGGCGCGCAGCGCGCCCTCGCTTCTTGGCGGGCAATCCTGGCGGCGCGCCGGGCACTCGTGGTGAAGGCTCGATACGTCTCGCCGGCGGTGGCGCGAAGCCAACCGGGACGCCAGCGCCAGATCTTAGGCACGACATGAGCTTGAATATAGGCTTCGGGCTCGGAAAAGTGACGATCTTGGGCGACAAGTGGGCGGACACCACGACCGCGCACGGGCGCCTGATGTGACGGTTCTTGGTGGGCCCGCCGAGTTTGAGCGTGAACTGATCCGGGCCCGTACAGGCGAGGGCCGCATCCGAGCCAAGGCCCCGTGGCTAAAATTCGGCCGTCCGCCTGGCCTGACCGCCCACCAGCGCCAAGAGGCCATCCAGCGACTTAACCGACCCCCGATTTCGGACATTGGACCCCTGATCTCGGTCGGTATTTTCGACTGCGCTGTCCGCAGTTGTGCGCTGCCGCTCTCCGGAGCGCATCGCTTGCCACGGAAGGCAAGATCTTCAAACGGCGCCGCTTGCGATGATGTGGAATACTAATCCCAGCAACGCCATCCCAACGGCGACTGCCGCGATCGGCAACAGTACTTCGGCGGTCGCGTTCGCCCCTTTGACGAACCGGTCGAAGTGTCGAATTCGCCCGCGGCCCAATCGCGAAAACGAGGATGACCTGTCGTTTCTCGTGCTGTCCGCGTTCCGGCGCCACGTCAGCCACAGCAGCGCGGGAATGGCGATGACGATGACGAACAAGCCGGTGACCACGACATCCAACCACGCCTCGTAGGGGTCGCTGGCGAAAAACATCCACATCGCTACGACAAACATCAACACAAAGCCTATGATCGCCACGTTGACGAGCGGATGCAGACTGTCCGAAATCGGACTTCTTGAATGGGGTTATGTTCCACCATGGCGCTCTCCCGCTTTTGCGAGTGATGTGCCCTCGGCAATTGGTGGCTTAGCAGTTGGTGGCTTATCTCCGGTTTGCAAGCGGCCAATGACCT
>CAVRFL010000020.1:0-68431 GCA_963720385.1 uncultured Alphaproteobacteria bacterium
TCGTCGCCAGCACGATCCCGGCGAGGCCGATCGGCACGTTGATGATGAAAATCCAGTGCCAGGAGACGTAGGTCGTAAGGAAGCCGCCGAACACGGGGCCGATCATCGGCCCGAGCAGGGCGGGAATGGTGACCCAGATCATCGCCACCACCAGCTCGCGCTTGTCGACAGTGCGTACGAGAATCAGCCGTGCCAACGGGCGTCATCATGGCGCCGCCCATGCCTTCGACCATGCGCGCGATCACGAACTGGCGGACCATTTCTTGGACAGGGCACAACCGATCGAGCCGGAGATGAAGACGAGGATGGCAAGGGCGGAACACGGTGCGGGCGCCGAAACGGTCGGCGCTCCAGCCGCTGACCGGCAGGAACACCGCGAACGAGATAAGGTAGCAGGTGATCGCGAGCTTGAGCTTGAGCGGCTCGGCGCCGATATCGGCCGCGATCGCCGGCAGCGAAGTGGCGATCACGGTGGAATCCATGTTCTCCATGAACAAGGCGACCGCCACGATCAGCGGCACAAATTTGTTGGAGAGCATGGGCGGAACTTCGCAGGAGGAGCGGGAGGCCGAAGGTAACAGAAATCTCTGCCATGCGCGCAAGGGGCAACGGGCATTGTCCCGGCGCAAAGCACACCTATTTATTGAGCCGCGTGCTCACCCTGTGCGGAATCGGCACTGAGCCGGTCAGGAGGTCCTCGATGATCTATATCCTCGCGATCTTCGTGCCGCCGCTGGCCTTGCTGCTGAACGGCCAGCCGTTCTCGGCGATCTTCAACATGGCCATGATCGTGCCCTGCATCATCCTGGGATTTTTCTTCCCGGTGCTGTGGGCGGTGCCGTCGGCCCATGGCGTGATCGCGATCGCGATGAGGCGCGAGGACCGCAAGCACCGGGAGATCGTCGACGCGATCGAGAAGCACGGGCCGCCGCCGGAGTGGCGGCGGTAGGGTGCGGCGTCCGCTTGGGCAATCCCGAGAGCACATGTTGCGTCACCGCCGATGCCTTGCAGCGGCTGTCCGCATCCAGGTCTCGCAACCGCTTTGCGTCCGCGGGACCAGTGTGTATCGACCTCCGCCAACCCAAAACGGGCCGTGGATACGCGTGAAACCCAAGGTTTTCGCGCAGGCCGTCGCTATATACCGGCCTGACAGCCCTTGATGAAGCCCGCAGAGGCGGGCAGGCTGGGAGTTGGCGATGGCGGCGATGTCCGAGGACCCCTGCGTGAGGCACTGACGTTCGACGACGTGCTGATCAAGCCCGGTCTGTCCGAACTGCTGCCGGCCGACGTCGACATCCGCAGCCGCATCACCCGCGAAATCCCGCTCAACATTCCGATCGTCGCCTCCGCCATGGACACGGTCACCGAGACCGAGATGGCGATCGCCATGGCGCAGGCCGGCGGCATCGGCGTGATCCACCGCAATCTCGATCCGGACGAGCAGGCCGCGCAGGTGCGGCAGGTGAAGAAGTTCGAATCCGGCATGGTGGTGAACCCGCTCACCATCCAGCCGAACGCCACGCTGGCCGATGCGCTCGAACTGATGAAGGCGCACCGCATCTCCGGCGTTCCGGTGGTGAAGGGCGGCGGCAACGGCAAGGCCGGCAAGCTCGTCGGCATCCTCACCAATCGCGACGTGCGGTTCGCCACCGACCCGCGCCAGACCGTTGCGGAGCTGATGACCAAGGACAAGCTGATCACGGTCCGCGAAGGCGTCGGTCAGGACGAGGCCAAGCGCCTGCTGCACCAGCACCGCATCGAAAGACTGGTGGTCGTCGACGACCAGTACCGCTGCGTCGGGCTGATCACCGTGAAGGACATCGAGAAAAGCCGGTGCCAACCCCAACGCCTGCAAGGACGAGCAGGGCCGCCTGCGCGTCGCCGCCGCCACCACCGTCGGCGACAAGGGCTTCGAGCGCACCCAGCGGCTGATCGAGGCCGGCGTCGACGTGGTCGTGGTCGACACCGCGCACGGACATTCCAAATTGGTGCTCGAGGCCGTCACGCGCATGAAGAAGCGCTCCAACGCGGTGCAGGTGGTCGCCGGCAACGTCGCGACCGCAGCTGGCGCCAAGGCGCTGATCGATGCCGGCGCGGACGCCATCAAGGTCGGCATCGGGCCAGGCTCGATCTGCACCACGCGGATCGTGGCCGGCGTCGGCGTGCCGCAGCTCACCGCCATCCTCGACGCGGTCGCGGCGGCGTCTGCGACCGAAACGCCGATGATCGCCGACGGCGGCATCAAGTATTCCGGCGATCTCGCCAAGGCGATCGCCGCCGGCGCCGATTGCGCCATGGTCGGGTCGCTGCTCGCGGGCACCGACGAGACGCCGGGCGAGGTGTTCCTCTATCAGGGCCGTTCCTACAAGACCTATCGCGGCATGGGTTCGGTGGGCGCCATGGCGCGCGGCTCCGCCGACCGCTACTTCCAGCAGGACATCAAGGACACGCTCAAGCTGGTGCCGGAAGGCGTCGAAGGGCAGGTGCCCTACAAGGGCGCAGCGTCGACCGTGCTGCATCAGCTCGCCGGCGGCCTGCGCGCGGCGATGGGCTATGTCGGTGCACGAGATATCGCCGAGATGCACGAGAAGGCGGAGTTCGTGCGCATCTCCGGCGCCGGCCTGCGCGAAAGCCACGTGCACGACGTGACCATCACCCGCGAGAGCCCGAACTATCCAAGCCGGGCTTAAGCACTCGGACGCCGATGCGCATCTCATTTGTCCGTCACCCTGAGGCGCGAGCGAAGCGAGCCTCGAAGGGCGCACGGCCGGGGCCGCTCATCCTTCGAGGGCCGCTTCGCGGCCACCTCAGGATGACGGGTCAAGGAAGGAGCACCACATACCTCCATCCTCTGGCCGGTGCTCGCCCACGTCGCCTGGGTGTTTCTGCTCTATGCCTGGCTCACCTATGCGCGCGGGCTGCGCGGTTAAACGCGGCGAAGTCGAATACTCGTCCTTCGAGTTCAATCGCGAAGAGCCACCTGCCGTCGCTCGCATCCGCCTCAACCTCGCCAATCAGTTCGAGCTGCCGGTGCTCTTCTACGCGCTGGTCATACTGCTGATCGCGCTTGGCCAGGTGACGATGTTTGACGTCATCGCGGCCTGGGTCTTCGTCGCCGGCCGCGTGATCCACACGCTGGTGCAGACGCTGACCGACAATGTCCCGCTGCGCGGCCAGGTCTTTGTCATCAATTTCCTGGCGGTCACGGCCTTGGCCGGTCACGTCGCGCTGATCGCGTTTGAGGGATTGGGCCGGCCGTGCGCAGGCCGTCCATAACGGTTGGCGGATCGTCATTGATTTCCCACCCGCTTGCCGCCAAGGTGCCGCGGCAAAAGGAAAATCATGTCGATCCAGTCCGTTCTGCTTCCGCTGTTCGTCCAGGTGGTTCTGACTTTTGTGCTGCTGTTCTGGACAGGGGCGTAGCCCGGGTCGCGGCCGTCCGGCGCGGTGACGTCCATCCGCGCGACGTTGCGCTACGCGAGCCGAACTGGGCAAGCGCGAGACCCAGATCGCCAACGCCTATCACAATCAGCTTGAACTCCCCGTCCTGTTCTACGTGTTGACGATCCTCGCGATCGTGACGCATCAGGCCGATCTTCTGTTCGTCGTGCTGGCATGGATGTTCATCGTGTTGCGTCTGCTGCATGGCTATATCCACATCACGAGCAATTATCTGTCACGGCGATTTGCGGCGTTCGCGGCGAGCGTCACGGTGCTGGCCATCATGTGGGCGGTTTTCATCGTGCGCGTCCTGCTCGCCTGATCGGTGGCTCTGGATACGCCCATGGTGCTCACCAATGTTCGCCTTGCCCTGACACACCCGCAAGGGGCACGACAATGACCCCCGCGGCGCGGGTCTCCGCCGCGATCGAGGTGCTTGCCGACATCGAGGCGCGGCGACGGCCGGCGGCGGATGCGCTCAAGGACTGGGGCCTGGCGCATCGCTTTGCCGGTTCCGGCGACCGCGCCGCGATCGCCGGGCTGCTCTATGACGCGTTACGGCGAAAGGCGTCGGCTGCATTCGTCATGGCCGATGACACGCCGCGCGCGGTGCTGCTCGGCATGCTGCGGCTCGAACGCAAGCTGGACACCGCCGCGATCGCACGGCTTGCCGATGGCGGCCGGTTCGCACCGGCGCCGCTCACCGATGCCGAACGCGCGCGGCTCGACGCCGCCAGTCTCGACAGTGCGCCGCCCTGGGTTGCCGGCGACTATCCGGAATGGCTCGAACCGCATTTCGCCCGCACCTTCGGGGAAGAGCGTGCCGAAGAAGGCGCCGCGCTGGCGTCGCGCGCGCCGCTCGATCTTCGCGTCAACACGCTCAAGGCGACGCGCGAAGAGGCGGCCGAGGCGCTCGCCGAGCTCGTCGCCCACACCGACGCGCTGGTCGCCGCACGGCCTGCGCATCGTGCTTTCCGCCGATGCCCGCAGCCCCGCCATCCACGCCGAGCCGGCTTTCATCAAGGGCTTGATCGAGATCCAGGACGAAGGCTCGCAGCTGGCCGCGCTGATGGCCGCGGCAAAGCCCGGCCAGCAGGTGATCGATCTCTGCGCCGGCGCTGGCGGCAAGACGCTGGCGCTCGCCGCCGCCATGGATAACAAGGGTCAGCTCTACGCCACCGACGATGACAAGCGCCGGCTCGCACCGATTCATGCCCGGCTTGAGCGCGCCGACGTGCGCAATGTGCAGGTCCGCACCCCGCGCGGCGCGACCGATGTCGTCGCCGATCTCGCGGGCCGCGCCGATCTGGTGTTGATCGATGCGCCTTGCACCGGCACCGGCTCATGGCGGCGCAATCCCGACGCCAAATGGCGCGTGCGCCCGGGCGCGCTCGACCTGCGGATCAAGGAGCAGGTCGGATTGCTCGACCGCGCGGCGGCGCTGGTCAAACCCGGCGGTCGTATCGCCTATGTGACCTGCTCGGTGCTTGCCGCCGAGAACGGCGATCAGGTGCGCGGTTTTCTCGCGCGGCATCCGGACTTCTCGATTGTGCCAAACGCCGAAGCGACCGCCGCGCTCGGCGAGCGCGCGTTGCTGTTCCGCCGCGCAGTCCTGACGACGGAGGAGGGGCTTTTGATGACGCCGCGCCGGACCGACAGCGACGGGTTCTTCGTGGCGGTGCTGCGCCGGTCCTGAAGCGTGACCGCCCTCGAATGAGCTATTTCTTCGAACGCTTGGGACGCGCCTTCCGCGCCGGCGGAGGCGGCGGCTCGGCTTCGCGGTCCTCGTCGATGACGAAGCAATTGTAATACTGGGCGGCGGGTATGAGCTTGCTGGTCGCGCATTCGTGGAACAGGTCGAGTTCTTCTTCGCTGCGATAGTGCAGATAGGGGCCGATCATGTAGCGGCTCGCGGCGTCGGGAGCGATGCCGTAGCGGTCGATCTGACCCTTGAGATGCGGTTCGACTTCAAGGATGGCGGCGCGCAGCGACTTGCCTCGAATGAAATTGTCCGGCAGCTGGTCGAACGGACCGTCGTAATAATTGTTCGACCGGGAATTGCCTTCGAATACGCCGATCAGGATTTTGCGGTCGAGCCGGTGATCCCGGTAGAAGGCAAAACCGGTGCGCCTCCCGATCAGGATCCGGTCGGTGGCCTGCGCCGGAATGAGCTCGTCGGTGACCGTCACCGTCTCATCGAGAATGTAGTGAAACGCCTTCAGCCTGGTGTTGTAGATCAGGAAGAAGCGGACGGCGGATTTGTCGAACACCGGCCCGAGATATTTCTCGTCCGGCCCCATGATGGACGACGGCGGCACCACCTTCGACAGGTCGTTCAAGGCGAACACCACCGACTTCGGGCCGAACGTCACGCGATAGACAAGTGGCTCGAGCTTTTCCATCTTGACGCCGTGCGAGCCGTCGAGCTGGATATATTTCATGTCCGGCTCGCCGCTCCATTCATTGAAATCCTTGAAATAGGCAAAGTGCACCTTGCCGGCGTCGCGATCGAGCACGTCGATGCGGACGTTCCCGGCGTAGCGGTTGCCGTTGTGATAGAACCAGAAATAGTAATAGTTCTCGGTCGGATAGACCGTGACACGGTCCGGCAGGCTGTTCAGCACGAACGTGAACACCGCGATCGGATCGTCGATCGCCAGCGTGGATTTTTTCGTCACATCCTCGACGACCGATTTGTTCGTATAGAGGCGCGGCAGTTGTGCCGCCGCGGACGTCGCACACAATCCGATCGCTGCCATGGCGAGAAGCACCGCGGACGCGACACCACGCGAGCGCGCGCCCGGCGTTGAAACACGTCGCGCGTGTAGCCGCGAAGATTTAATCGGCCGTGACGCCGGCGATGGGCGTTGCGAACTGGGGAAGGGGACCATGACGGGTACTCGCTGGATCGAACGATCGTTGTGCCGGTCCCGCGCCTCCGCCGGATCGAACGGCTCCGGGAGCGGAGCTCCCGGAGAATGATTTGCATGACGTCACGCGCTTTGCCTAGCGTCTCTTCGAGCCAGTCCTTTGGTGGCTCGCGGCGGCCGAATGCTGTGGCGGGCCGCCGCCCATGCCGCGCTGCTGCTGCTGCTGCTGGCCGCCGCCCATTCCGCGCTGCTGCTGCTGGCCGGCGCCCATTCCGCCGCCCATGCCGCCGCCCATGCCGCCGCCGGAGCCGACCCGGGCGTGAGTCATGGCCCGCGTGTGCTTGCTGACGGCCCCCTTCTGCACCGATCCGGTGCGCTGGTGGCTCGCGGCCCGCGGATGAGTTGGGCCGGGGCTCGCCGGCAGCCTGTGCTGCTTGGGCACGTCCTTCTTCGAGCCGGTCCGCTGATGCGTTTCGGCCCGGGTGTGGATCGGGCCCGGTGAGGCCGGCAGCTTGTGCTGTCCGGGTATGTCCTTCTTCACCGGCGATCCGATCCGCAGATGGCTCATGGCCCGGGTGTGCTTCTCCGTGGGGACGCCTGGAATGATCCCGACCCCTGGCGGGGCCTTTTCCTGCGGCGAGCCGGCGATCGCGTGCGTCATCGCCCGCGTGTGCACCTTCTTCGGTACGTCGGGCGTGCCAGGCGAACCCTGGATCTTGTGGGTGAGCACGCGATCATGCGGCGTTCCAAGACGCTTGTGGGTGAGCGCGCGCTCGTGCGGCGTGCCGATGCGCTGATGGCTCAGCGCCCGATTATGCGGCGTGCCGGTGCGCTGATGAGTGAGCGCGCGGTCGTGCGGCGTCCCGTAGCGTTTGTGGGTCAGCGCGCGGTCGTGCGGCGTCCCATAACGCTTGTGGGTGAGCGCGCGGTCGTGCGGCGTCCCGTAACGTTGATGAGTCAAGCGGCGATCGTGCGGCGTGCCGAAGCGCTCGTGCGTGAGGATGCGATGATGCGGCGTGCCGTACCGCTTGTGCGTCAGGATGCGGTTGTGCGGCGTTCCGAGGCGCAGATGAGTGAGGTAGCGGTTGTGCAGCGAACCGCGTCGCTCGTGCGTCCAATAGCGGTTGTGCGAGCCTTCGCGATAGTGGCTCCAATACCGGTAGTGCGACTGCCAGCGATTGTGGCTGATGAACGGCGAGTGCGAGCCGAAGCGGAAGTGGCTACCCGCGCGGCCATGGGATTCGTACATCGAGTGGCTGATCTGCGCGTCGTGGCCGATGCCGATGATCGGGGGCGGAGCAGCAGCTGCGAAGATCCCCATCGGCGGCGTCTCGCAGATCTGGTAGATCGCGATGTCGCCGATCATGGTGGCGTCGTTCCTCAGCGTGTTTTCCTCGTCCACATTGCCCGACGCGTCGATGTTGACATCCGCGTCGATCATGTAGGCCTCGTTGAGACTCGATCCTTGTGACGACGGCTGTTGGCCGGTGGTGCCACCGGGGACGCTGAAGGCGCCCGCCGGGACGACTTCCTGAAACGCGCTCTCGGCGATGCCCTGGATGCCGTGGACTTCGACGTCGCCGGCCTGCTGCGGGCCTTCGGTATCGGAGGCCTGCTGGGGCGCGCCCTTGGTGTCCGGACCGGTTGGACCGGTTTCGCCAATTCCCGGCGCATTGCACGGACCGGTCGACGAGCAGAGCGCGTCGCCGGTGGTCCACACGAACTGGTCGGGCTGGTTGCGCGCGATCGTCCACTTGGTGGTATCGTAGCCGTAGCCGAAAGCTGCGCCGCCGGCGCAGTTCGCCTGGATGGCGGGCGGCCCTTCCTCCGGCTGGCGTTCGCGGAAGCCGACGTCATAGCGCCCGACCGCGCGCCAGACGCCCTCATGGTCGAGCTCATAGCGCAGCAGCCGCGCCTCATACGGGTCGGCGAAGGGGTTCTGCTCGGCCAGGCCAAGATTGCGAAGGCCGCCGCGCTCCGCGACCAGCATGATGCCGCGCGTTCCGCATACCGGGAAGGTGATGTCGCTCACCGGATGGCTGTAGCCCGCCCGCGCGACGTCGCCCGGCGTCTGGAAGAAATCCGGCAGCAGGAATTCGCGCCGTACGTCGCCCGCGAAATCGCCATTGGGTGCGAGCTGCACCGACCAGACCGAATTGCGCTTCTGGTCCTCCGGGAGCGAACCCCAGGCCTTGTTGCCGTAGGCCGGGCTGCTCCAGACCGAATAGAACAGCCGGACTTCGCCGCTCTTGGCATTGCGCGTCACCCCCAGGCCCCACACGCGGCGGCCGGAAGCCGCCAGGTTCCAGCATTCCGGCGAGCTCGAGAACGATCCGCTCGGACAGTCGTTGATGCGGGGGCCCGACGATGGATTGAAGGCGATCGGCGGGAGACCTCCCGTCTGTTTGCCTTCGACATCGAGGAAGCTGGTGCGGCCCTGCGCGCCATGGTCCCAGACGCCGAGGTCGGCGCCGTCGGCGGCGCGCAGCCGGTGGATCATGCCGGTTTCCAGATCGGAGACGAAGAACTGCTGGTTCCAGCGGTCATAGGCGATGTTGCCGAGGGAGGCGCCGGTGTTCGGCCGGTTCGCGAAGCCAATGCGTGCAAACAGCGACGGGCGGTAGCCGTTCGCGCGATCGAGCTTGTAGACGGCGCCCGGGCCGCCCGGGCCCCACATGCCGGGCATCCAATTCGCATTGTCGGGCGTGCGATGCAGGCCGAATGCGGGCGTGGCGGTGACGTAGATGTTGGGCGGGTTCTCGCCGTCGAGCGCAACGCCGAAAACCTGGCCGACCTCGGATGCCTTGAGCGGCTGGCGCTGCGGCTCGTCGATCCAGTGATGACCCTGCGGCGGCTGACCGGGCGAACGCACATCGATGATGCTTCCGACCGTTCCCTCGGTGTCGATCGTCACCTGGTCGCCCTGCGGGCCGGATGTGGCGGTGCCGGAAAAGCGGGTCACAAAGGCCTCGCCCGGCTGCATGGGCTGGGCCCGCAGTGCTTCGGCCGGCAACAGCAGACCGGCGGCAAGCAGTGCAGGAAGGAGATTGAGGCCGGCCGAGCGCAAGCAAAAGCTGTGCATCGTATCCCTCCCGCGAACATCATTTTTGAAATAGCGACGAATAATAAACAGCGAAAAAACCGGCTCGTCCATGCGTCCGGGCGCGAATTGTAGCTGCCGGAGGGTTGGTCCTGGAGGCTTGACCGGGCGCGGTCCGGCCGTCACATAACGGCTCCGTACGGTCATGGCGGCGATTCCTCGCCACGGCCGCCGGACTTGAGCGGCAGGCGAATGTCCGAGACGTCCCACGACAAAATTCTGATCGTCGATTTCGGCTCCCAGGTGACCCAGCTGATCGCGCGGCGTGTGCGCGAGGAGGGGGTCTACTCGCGAGATCGTGCCGTTCCAGAACGCGGACCGCCGCGTTCGCCGCGATGAAACCGCGCGGCCGTGATCCTGTCGGGCGGGCCGGCCTCGGTGCTCGACAAGGATGCTCCGCTGGCGCCGCCAAGGCGATCTATGACGCCGGCGTCCCGGTTCTCGGCATCTGCTACGGCGAGCAGGCGATGGCGCAGCAGCTCGGCGGCAAGGTCGAAGGCGGACATCACCGCGAGTTCGGGCGCGCCGAGGTCGAGGTCACGCGAGGAGTCCGCACTGTTCGACGGCGTCTGGAGGAAGGGCGAGAAATATCCGGTCTGGATGAGCCACGGCGACCGCGTGACCGTATTGCCGCCCGGCTTCCGCGCGGTCGGCGACCTCGCCGAACGCGCCGATCGCGGTGATCGCGGACGAGAAGCGCAAGTTCTACGCCGACGCAATTCCATCTTGAGGTCATGCACACGCCGCACGGCGCGGCGCTCGTCGCGCAATTTCGTGCGCAAGATCGTCGGGCTGCGCGCGGCGACTGGACCATGCGCGCGTTCAAGCGACGAGGCGATCGAGAAGATCCGCAAGCAGGTCGGCAAGGGCAGGGTGATCTGCGGCCTGTCCGGCGGCGTCAACTCGGCGGTGGCGGCGGTGCTGATCCACGAGGCGATCGGCGAACAGCTCACGTGCGTGTTCGTCGACCACGGCCTGTTGCGGCTGGGCGAGGCGGAACAGGTCGTGACACTGTTCCGAGACAGCTACAACATCCCGCTCGTGCACGTTGACGCGGAAGCGTAATTCCTCGGCGCGCTTGCCGGCGTCACCGATCCCGAAGGCAAGCGCAAGACGATCGGCAAGCTGTTCATCGACGTGTTCGAGGCGGAAGCCAAAAAGCTCGGCGGCGCGGAATTCCTGGCGCAGGGCACGCTGTATCCCGACGTGATCGAGAGCGTGTCGTTCACCGGCGGTCCGTCGGTGACCATCAAGTCGCACCACAATGTCGGCGGGCTGCCCGAGCGCATGAACATGAAGCTCGTCGAGCCTTTGCGCGAGCTGTTCAAGGACGAGGTGCGCGCGCTCGGCCGCGAGCTGGGGCTGCCCGAGGCGTTCGTCGGACGCCATCCGTTCCCGGGGCCCGGGCTCGCGATCCGCTGCCCGGGCGAGATCACGCGCGAGAAGCTCGACATCCTGCGCCTCGCCGACGAGATCTATATCGAGGAAATCCGCCGCGCCGGCCTCTACGACGACATCTGGCAGGCGTTCGCGGTGCTGCTGCCGGTGCGCACGGTCGGCGTCATGGGCGACTATCGCACCTACGACTATGTGCGTTGGCCTGCGCGCGGTGACCTCGACCGACGGCATGACCGCGGACTTCTATCCCTTCGACATGGGCTTCATCGGCCGGGTCGCGACGCGCATCGTCAACGAGGTGAAGGGCGTGAACCGCGTGGTGTACGACGTGACGTCGAAGCCGCCGGGCACGATCGAGTGGGAGTAGGGCACAGCCGCTATGAGCATCACCATCTACGGCATCAAGAACTGCGACACCATGAAGAAGGCGCGCGCCTGGCTGGACAAGAACGGCGTCGCCTATGCCTTCCACGATTATAAGACCGCCGGCATCGAGCGCGAGCGGCTGGAGCGCTGGTGCAAGAAGGTCGGCTGGGATACCCTGCTCAATCGCGCCGGGATGACCTTCCGCAAGCTCTCCCGACAAGGACAAGCAGGTCAGCGACGCCAAGAAAGCGATCGCGCTGATGCTCGACCAGCCGTCGATGATCAAGCGGCCGGTGCTCGATCTCGGCCGCGACCGGCTGCTGGTCGGGTTCAAGCCCGAGCTTTATAAGGACGCCATCGGCGCTCAGCGATAACAGCCTCAATTCAAGGGAGTGATCGCACGTGGACATTCGTCTCAACGGCCGCTGCCGCCATCGTCACCGGCGGCTCCAAGGGCCTCGGCCTACGCCATCGCGATGCGCTTCGCCGCAATCCGGCGCCGATGTCGCCATCGCCGCGCGCGGACGCGAGGCGCTCGATGAGGCGGTGAAGGACATCCAGGCGCAGGCGAAGGGCCAGCGTCATCGGCGTGCACCGGCGACGTCGGCGTGCCCGCCGACGTCAAGCGCATCTACGACGAGGCCGCGCAAAATCTTCGGCAAGATCGACATCGTCGTCAACAATGCCGGCACCTCGCGCAACGGCAGCTTCGAGGAGATCACCGACGAGGTCTGGCGCGAGGACATCGACCAGAAGGTGTTTGCCGCCATCCGGCTGACGCAGGCTCGCCTGGCCCGGCATGAAGGAGCGCAAATGGGGTCGCGTCATCAACGTGCTCAACATCGGCGCCAAGGCGCCGCGCAAGCCGGCTCGGCCCCGACCACGATCTCGCGCGCCGCCGGCATGGCGCTGACCAAGGTGCTCTCGCACGAAGGCGCGCCGCACGGCATATTGGTCAATGCGATGCTGGTCGGCTTCATCGAATCCGACCAGCATGTGCAGCGCGCGAGCAAGGAAGGGATCGCGCTCACGGACTACGTTAGCCGGCGCGACCAAGGACATCCCGCTCCGCCGCATCGGCAAGGCGGAGGAGTTCGCGAACCTCGCCTGCTTCCTGGCTTCCGACGCCGCGTCTTACATCACCGGCACCGCCATCAATGTCGACGGCGGTCATTCTCCGATGGTGTAGACCGTCGCAGTCTGGCCGAAACCACGTCGCTGCTAATAGCGCGAGCCCGGCGCCGCCGGGTTCGCATCCATCTGCCGCAGGAACTTGCGCTGGTCGCCCAGTATGCTTGACGACGCCGTCGGCGGCGTGGCCGCGATGCCGTCGTATTGCCGCTTGAGGTATTGCAGCCGGTCCGAGAGCGGAGCGAACGCGGCCTGCGCGTCGATCTCCTGGACGTTCTGCCGGAACAGCGCCTGGGCTTCGCCAAGCCGGCCCTGGTCGCGCAAGGTAATCGCCGCCGCCGTGCGCTCACGCACGCTCTGCTCGACCACCGATTCGATCACCGCGTTGTTGCGGCTGGCAGCGATTTCGGCATTGGATTCGCTGAAGCGCGCCCGGACCGGGGTCTCGATGGTCTGGCGTGCGCCGTCCTGCGGCGCGGTGTAGGTCACGCGCACGCGGCCGAGATCCGCCTCGCCGGGGGCCGCGCTCTGGTCGACCTCCACCTCCATCAACACGTAGTGCTCGGTGGCGGCATAGACCTGGTTGAGCTGGAATTGCGCCGTCTGTCCTTCGATCTTGCCGTCGCGGCTGAGCGCGCGCACGACGCGCACGCCGGGCTTGAGCTCGACGTCGATCGAGACCGTCTGCGCGCAGGACGCCAGCACGTCGTCGAACTCCTTGTTGAACACTTGGATCAGGTCGGTCGACTCGCCGACGAAGGTGTGATTGCCGTCGCTCGCGCGCGCGAGCTGAAGCATCAGGTCCTCATTGTACTGCAGGCCGAGTCCGATGGTGCTGACGGAAATTCCCTGTGCCAGAAGTTCGCGGCCGAGCGTCGCAAAGTCCTCGGGCCGGCGCGGCCCGACATTGGCCTGTCCATCCGACAACAGGACGACGCGGTTGAGCCGGCGCGGATCGAGATTCCGGCGCACCTGTTGCGCGCCCTCGATGACGCCGCCATGGATGGCGGTCGAGCCGCGCGCCGCGACCTGCCGGATGCGGTCGATGAAGGCGGCATGGTCGTCGACCGGCTGCGCCTGCACCAGGACGTCGATCTTGTCGTCGAAGATCACGACCGAGGCGATGTCGGTCTTGTCGAGCCGCCGGATTGCGGCGGCCGCGGCCTCGCGCGCCTGCACGATCCGCGTGCCCTGCATCGAGCCGGACCGGTCGATCACGAAGGCGACGTTCACTGGCGTGCGCTCGGTCGGCTGGCGCTCGCAGCCGTTGAGGGCGACACGGAGATAGTTGCGCTGCGCCGCTCCACCCTTCATCACGGCTTGAGCGAAGCGCGCTTCGAGATTGATCGGCTTCTCGGCGCGGGCCGGACCATTCGACAGCGCGGCAATGACAGCGACGCACGCACAGGACAATGTTGCGCGGATCATCGGAACCCCTCCCTCGAATCTCGCCCCTGCCACCAAGGGTTCCGTGGCGCGCGGGCAAAAGTGCGGTGGAAGGGTGTCGCGGATGGGCCGCTCCGCGGGAAAGTTTCGGGCGACGGGAGTCAGCGTGGTCGCCGAGTCCGGGCGGCCAGACGGGCCAATACTACGGCGAAGAGGTAACTATCGGGTCGGAACGTCGCGTGAACGGCGAGGGGCGAACGCGCCCTCCCGCAAGCCGCCCGCAGGTGCTAAGGAACCCCCATGGGACTTGCCATCATGATCGTCGGGCTCGCCGTGTTTTTCGGCGCCCACACATTCACCACCATGCGCACGCAGCGCGCGGCGCTGATCGCGCGCATCGGGGAGGGGCCGTACAAGGCGGCTTATGCGCTGGTCTCGCTGGTCGGGATCATCCTGATCGGCTACGGCTTCTCCCGGTACCGCGCCGCCGGCATGATCGAGGTCTGGGATCCGCCGCGCTGGCTGCGCCACGTCAACAATCTGCTGCTGTGGCCGGCGTTCATCTGCATCGCCGCCGCCTATATCCCGGGCGACATCAAGCGCGTGCTCAAGCATCCGATGCTGGTCGGCATCAAGCTGTGGGCGTTCGGCCATCTGCTCGCCAATGGCGATCTCGGTTCGATCATTCTGTTCGGCTCGTTCCTGGCGTGGGCGGTCTACGACCGCATCACGCTCAAGTGTCGCACCGATCCCGGCGCGCCGGATTTCGGCCTCGGCGGCCGCGATTGCGATACCCTCGCGGTCGTCGTCGGGACGCTGATTTATTTGGCGGTCGGTTTCTGGTTCCACCCCTACGTCATCGGCGTGCCGGCGTTCGTGAGGTAGACACAGTGTCCGCGCAAGACGAGATCAAACGGCTGACGGCGCCCGACATCCGCGCCCGCAAGGGCGGCGAGCCGATCGTGTGCCTGACCTCCTACCACGCCCATACCGCGCGGCTGGTCGACAAATATTGCGACGTGATCCTGGTCGGCGACTCGCTCGGCATGGTGATGCACGGGTTCGAGACCACGGTGCCGGTCACGCTCGAGATGATGATCCTGCAGGGCCATGCGGTGATGCGCGGCTCCAAGCGCGCGCTGGTGGTGATCGACATGCCGTTCGGATCCTACGAGCAGTCGAGGGAACAGGCGTTCGCCTCCTGCGCGCGGGTGCTGAAGGAGACCGGCTGCGGCGCGATCAAGCTCGAAGGCGGCCGGCGCATGGCCGAGACCATTGCCTTCCTGGTGGAGCGCGGCGTGCCGGTGATGGGCCATGTCGGCCTCACGCCGCAGTCGATCAACACCATCGGCTCGTTCCGCGCGCAGGGCCGCGACGAGGCGGATTGGGGCCCGATCGAGGCCGACGCCAAGGCGGTCGCGGACGCCGGCGCCTTCTCGATGGTGATCGAGGCCGTGGCCGAGCCGCTCGGCCGCCGGATCACCGAGCAGGTCGCGATCCCGACCATCGGCATCGGCGCGAGCCCGGCCTGCGACGGCCAGATCCTGGTGCTGGAGGACATGCTCGGCCTGTCGCCGCGGGTTCCGAAATTCGTCCGCCGCTATGGGGAACTGGGACCGGGCATCGAGGCGGCGATTGCGGCCTATGCCAGCGACGTCCGGTCGCGCGTCCTTCCCGGGCCCGGAGCACGTTTACCCGATGCGAAAGAAAGACCGTTAGAACCTGATTTTTGAAAGGGTTAGGGGCGCGTTCAGGGGTGTTTTTTGCCTTGCCCGCGCCACATCGATAGGCTATCGCGCCGCGGTCGGGAGCCGATGGGGCGTCGTGGGCGGCGGGTGAGGGTGATACGTGTCCGACGTTTTCCGGGAAGTCGACGAGGAAGTCCGCCGCGAACAGCTCAAGAAGCTGTGGGAGCGGTATCAGTACCTCATCGTCGGCGTTGTGCTCCTCATCGTTTTCGGGGTCGGCGGCTGGCGGGTTTACGAATGTTATCAGACCGGCAGGCGGAACAGATCGGGACCCAGTTCGAGAACGCCATCGCGCTCGGCGACAGCGGCAAGCACGACGAAGCCGAGCAGATTTTCGCGCAGATCGCCGCCGACGGAACGTCCGCCTATCGCGCGCTGGCGCGCATGCGGCAGGCGGCCGAGCTGGCGCAGTCCGATCCGGCGGCGGCGACCGCGGCCTACCGGCGGATTTCCGCCGACGGCAGCGTCGAGCAGGTGTTGCGCGAGCTGGCGGCATTGCGCGCCGCCGCACTGCTGATCGACGCCGGGTCATATATCGATGCGCGCAAGCTGCTCGAGCCGCTGGCGGAGCCGGGCGCGACTTCCGTCACAGCGCGCGCGAGTTGCTCGCGCTCACTGCCTGGAAGGCAGGCGATCGGCCGGGAGCGATGCGGTGGTACGCGGCGATGTTCACCGATCCTGAAGCGCCGGCATCGTCGCGCACGCGCGTCGAGATGCTGATCGCGCTCGGCCCGCGGCCGACGGCAAGAGTTAGGGGCAGGCGGATGACGTCCTTTGCACGCGCTATCATCGTCGCATCCGCGTTTGCGCTGCCGCTCGGCGGCTGCGTCAATTTCGATCCCGCCGAATGGATTTCGGGCGATTGGTTCTCCACCAAGAAGCCGCTGCCGGGCGAACGCAAGGAGCTGTTTCCGGAAGGCGTGCCGGGCGTGTCGAAGGGCGTCCCGTCCGACCTCGTCAAGGGCAACCAGGCGCGGCATTGCAGGAGCAGGAGGCCGGGCCACCACGGGCGCAGCCGCCCGAGGAGCCCAAGCCGAAGGCCAAGGCCAAACCGAAGCCCAAGCCGAAAGTGGTGGAAGAGACGGACGAACCGGAACGGCGGCCCACCTCCGTGACCGTTCGGCCCCAGCCCCAGCCGCAGCCACAGCCGCAGCGGCCGCAGCAGTCGCAACAGGTGCAGTGGCCCGATCCGCCGCCGACGCAGCGCCCGCAGCCGCAGCAGCAGCAGGTGCAGTGGCCCGATCCGCCCGCGCCGCGCTGATTGCGTTTGCAGCCCGGGCGGGGCATAGAGCGCTCTCCTCCCAACGCGCCGGTTAAGCCCATGACTTTCTCGGTCGCCATTGTCGGACGGCCGAACGTCGGCAAATCCACGCTGTTCAACCGTCTGGTCGGCAAGCGCCTGGCGCTGGTCGACGACCTTCCCGGCGTCACCCGCGACCGGCGCGAGGGGTCGGCGCGGCTCGGCGATCTCGCATTCACGGCGATCGACACCGCCGGCCTCGAGGTGACCGCGCCGGAGAGCCTCACCGGCCGCATGCAGGCGCAAACCGAGGCCGCGATCGCCGCGGCCGATGCGGTCCTGTTCCTGATCGATGCGCGCAGCGGGCCGATGCCGGTCGATCGCGCCTTCGCCGATCTCGTGCGCCGCTCCGGCAAGCCCGCGATCGTGGTGGCGAACAAGAGCGAAGGACGGGCCGCCCAGGCGGGCATCGGCGAAGCCTATGCGCTCGGCCTTGGCGACCCGGTCGCGATCTCCGCCGAGCACGGCGAGGGGCTTTCCGATCTCTACGACGCGCTGCGCGCGGCGCTGCCCGCGGAAACCGAGCATCCGGCCGAGCGCAGGGGACGAAAGAAGAAGGAAGGGGAAGAGGAAGAGGGTCAGGAGCTGGCCGAGCCGGCGGCGCCGGCGGATATCCGCGTCGCTATCATCGGACGGCCGAATACCGGCAAGTCCACGCTGGTCAATCACCTGCTCGGCGAAGACCGCCTGCTCACGGGGCCGGAAGCGGGCATCACCCGCGATTCCATCGCCGTCGACGTCGATTGGCGCGGCCGGACATTCCACATCCACGATACCGCCGGCTTGCGGCGGCGTTCGCGCATCGAGGCGAAGCTCGAAAAGCTCTCGGTCGCGGACGCGCTCAACGCGGTGCGTTTCGCCGAGGTGGTGATCGTGCTGATGGACTCGCAGACGCCGTTCGAGGAGCAGGATTTGCGCCTCGCCGATCTGATCGAGCGCGAAGGCCGCGCGGTCGTGATCGGCATGAACAAATGGGACCTGGTCGAGGGCCGCCCCGGCGCCATGAAGAAGCTGCGCGAGGAAACCGACCATTGGCTGCCGCAGCTCAAGGGCGTGCCGGTGGTCGCGGTATCGGGAATGACCGGCGCGGGGCTCGACCGGCTGATGCAGGCGGTGGTCGACGCGCACGAGGTCTGGAACCGGCGCGCAGCAACCAGCGCGCTCAACCGCTGGCTCGCGGGTGTGACCTCGGCGCATCCGCCGCCCGCGGTCTCGGGCCGACGCATCCGCCTCGACTACGTCACGCAGCCGAAAAGCCGGCCGCCGACCTTCGTGCTGTTCGCCAGCCGCGCCGAGAAGGTGCCGGACGCGTACCAGCGCTATCTCGTCAACAGCCTGCGCGAGACATTCGACCTTCCGGGGACGCCGATCCGCTTGCAGCTGCGCGAGAAGGCGAACCCTTATGCCAAGCGCAAAAAGCGGCAACGCTAGAGCACCGCGCGAATGACCGCCACACCCGTTCCGCTTCGCCGCGCCGCCTTCGCCTTCATCTTCGTCACCGTGCTGCTCGACATGCTGGCGCTCGGCATCGTCATCCCGGTGCTGCCGAAGCTCGTGCTCGATTTCGTCGGTGGCGACGCTGTGAAGGGCGCCGACTATCTCGGCCTGTTCGGCACCGCCTGGGCGCTGATGCAGTTCCTGTTCTCGCCCATCCATGGCGCGCTGTCGGATCGCTTCGGCCGGCGGCCGATCATCCTGATGTCGAATTTCGGGCTCGGCCTCGACTACATCCTGATGGCGCTGGCGCCGACGCTCACGTGGCTGTTCGTCGGCCGCATCATCTCCGGCATCACCGCTGCCTCGATCTCGACCGCCTACGCCTATGTCGCCGACGTCACCGAGCCCGACCGGCGCGCGGCCCTGTTCGGCATGCTCGGCGTCGCCTTCGGCATCGGATTCGTGTGCGGACCGGCGATCGGCGGCATTGCCGGCAGTTTCGATCCGCGGCTGCCGTTCTGGATCGCCGCAGGCCTGAGCCTCGCCAACGGCGTCTACGGCCTGCTCATCCTGCCGGAATCGCTGGCGCCGGAGAAGCGCGCGCCGTTCAAATGGAAGCTCGCCAATCCGATCGGCTCGATGATCCTGTTGCGCTCGCATCCGCAATTGACGGGTTTGGCGGTGGTGATGTTCCTCGTCCATCTCGCGCATTCGAGCCTGCCGAACATCGGCGTGCTCTACATGATGTACCGGTACAGCTGGGCGGAGCAGACGGTCGGCTTCGTGATGGCGCTGGTCGGTCTCTGCTCCATGATCGTGCAGGGCGCCCTGATCGGACCCGCCGTGAAACAGCTCGGCGAGACCCGGGCGATGATCGTCGGGCTTCTGTTCGGAGTCGCCGGTTTTGCGGTGTTCGGCCTCGCCGCAAGCGGGCTCCCGTTCCTGGCCGGCATTCCGCTCCTGGCGCTGTGGGGGATTGCCAGCGCCCCGACGCTGTCGCTGATGAGCCGCCGCGTCAGCGAGAGCGAGCAGGGCCAGTTGCAGGGCGCCAACGCGAGCCTAATGGGAATCGCGGGCCTGTTCGCGCCCGGCATATTCACCCAGTCGTTCGCGCTGTTCATCGGCGCCGGCACCATCGTCTACCTGCCGGGAGCGCCGTTCCTGCTCGCGGCGATCATGCTGGTGGCAGCAACTGCCGTCGCGATTTACGCGATGCGCGAAAGGAAGCACGCATGATCGTCGATTCCCAGATCCACGTCTGGACCGAGGAGACCCCCGAGCGGCCCTGGATTCCCGGCGGCAGGGAGCGCGCGCATCTCGCCGAGGCGCTGACCTGGCAGAAGGCGCTGCCGCTGATGGACAAGGCCGGCATCGACCGCGCGATCATCGTGCCCCCGACATGGCCGGGCGATTTCAACGATCATGGGCTCGAGGCGGCCGCTGCGCACCCCGACCGCTTTGCGGTGATGGGGCGCTTTGCATTCGAGGATCCGGAGTCAAAGACGCTGTTGCCGGGCTGGAAACAGCAGAAGGGGATGCTGGGTATCCGCGTTGCGTTCAATCACGAGAAGACGCAATGGATCGTAGACGGCACCGCCGACTGGCTGTGGCAGGCCGCGGAGGATGCGGATGTTCCGGTCATGATCTTTGCGCCCGACGCGCCCGAGCAAATCGGCCGGATTGCGCGCGAGCACCCACGCCTGCGCCTGATCGTCGATCACATGGGGCTTGCGACGCGCGGGCCTGAATACAAGCGGGTCGGGCCGCGCATCGACATCATCGCGCCGTTCGCGAACTATCCGAATGTGGCGGTGAAGCTGTCGGCGGTGCCGGGATTTTCCAGCGAGCGCTATCCGTTCAAGGACATGACGCCGCACTTGCGGCGGCTCATCGAAGCCTTTGGCCCGCGGCGCTGCTTCTGGGGCACCGACCTCACGCACCAGCGCGGCAAGTATGCCTACCGCCAATACGTCACGCATTTCATGGAGGAGTTGGATTTCCTGTCGGAGGACGACCGGCGCTGGATCATGGGCGAGGCGATCCTCAAATTCCTCGATTGGAAATAATTACGCCGGCGGCTGCATCTCCAGCAGGCGGTCTTGCTTGCAGTCGTAGAGCTTTCCGGTTTCCTGGAAGTCCGGCAGGCACATCGCCACGATCTTCTCCGCGACCGGCTCCACGCTCTTGAGCGTCATCGGATCCTCGCCGGGCATTGCGGCCGCACGCATGCGCGTGCGCGTCGGACCCGGATTGAGAAGGTTGACCCGGACATTGGTGGTTGCCGTCTCGGCGGCATAGGTCCGAGCCAGAGCATTGAGTGCTGCCTTGGAAACCGAATAAGGACCCCAATAGGCACGATTGCTGGTGGCGGCTCCCGACGTGAGGAAAACCACGCGGCCGGCCTCGGATGCGCGCAGCAGCGGGTCCATCGTGCGGATCAAATGGAAATTCGCGGTGACATTGACCGCGATCACCTCGTCCCAGGCTTTCGGCTCGACATGGCCGAGCGGCGATAGCGGACCCAGCACGCCGCCATTGCCGACGAGCACGTCGAGGCGCCGGTAGCGCTCGTTCAGCGCCAGCGCCAGCCGTGCGATTCCGTCAGTGTCGCGCAGGTCGACCGGCACCAGCGTCGCCGTGCTGCCGTCGGCGCGGATCACGTCATCCAACTCCTCCAGCCCGCCGACGGTGCGCGCGACCGCGACGACGTGCGCGCCGGCCTTCGCCAGCCCGATGGCGGTGGCGTAGCCGATGCCGCGCGAGGCGCCGGTGACGAGGGCGATCTTGCCGGAGAGGGGAGAAGGCATTGCTAGAGGTCCGTCATTCCGGGGCGCGCCAAAGGCGCGAACCCGGAATCCATCTTACGGGTTATTGCTATTCTGGCCATGGATTCCGACCGCCCGCTACGCGGGCTTCCGGAATGACGCAGGAAGGATCAGCTCGCCTCGGCCAAGAGCGAAAGCTGCCGCGGCGTGTGCGCGGCCGCGGACTGGTCGGTCAGCGGCGTCGGATAGTCGCCGGTGAAGCAATGGTCGGTGAACTGCGGCCGTGCCGGATCGCGCTGCTCGTATCCCATGGCGCGGTAGATGCCGTCGACCGAGAGGAAGGCCAGTGAATCCGCGCCGATGAACTGGCGCATGCCTTCGAGGTCATGGGTGGCGGCCAGGAGCTTGTCGCGCTCCGGCGTGTCGATGCCGTAGTAGTCCGGATGCGTGATCGGCGGCGAGGAGATGCGGAAATGCACCTCCCTGGCGCCGGCGTCGCGCATCATCTGCACGATCTTGGTCGAGGTGGTGCCGCGCACGATCGAATCGTCGACCAGGACGATGCGCTTGCCGCTTACCACGGCGCGGTTGGCGCTGTGCTTGAGGCGGACGCCAAGCTGGCGGATCTGCTGGGTCGGCTCGATGAAGGTGCGCCCGACATAGTGATTGCGGATGATGCCGAGCTCGTAGGGGATGCCGGACTCCTGGGCGTAGCCAATCGCGGCGGGGACGCCGGAATCGGGAACGGGAATGACCACGTCGGCCGCCGCCGGCGCCTCGCGGGCAAGCTGCGCGCCCATGGTCTTGCGGACCGAGTAGACCGAGCGGCCGCCGACGACCGAATCCGGGCGCGAGAAGTAGACGTACTCGAAGATGCAGGGCCGCGGCGCCATCGGCGGGAACGGCTTGTGCGAATGCATGCCCTCGTCGTCGAACACCACGACTTCGCCGTTCTCCACGTCGCGGACGTACTTGGCGCCGATGATGTCGAGCGCGCAGGTCTCCGAAGCGAGGATCGGGGCGCCGTCGAGCTTGCCAATCACCAGCGGCCGGATACCGAGCGGGTCGCGGGCGCCGATCAGCTTCTTGTTGGTGAGCGCCACGAACGAGTAGGCGCCTTCGAGCTGACGCAGCCCCTCGACGAAACGGTCGATGAAGCGGTTCTTCCGCGCCCGCGCCACCAGATGCAGGATGACCTCGGTGTCGGAGGTCGACTGCATGATGGCGCCTTCGTGCACGAGCTGGCGCCGCAGCGCGAGGCCGTTGGTCAGGTTGCCGTTGTGGCCGACCGCAAAGCCGCCGCCGTCGAGCTCGGCAAACAGCGGTTGCACGTTGCGCAGGATGGTCTCGCCGGTGGTCGAATAGCGCACATGGCCCATGGCCGACATGCCGGGCAGGCGGTCGATCACCTCGCGGCGGGAGAAGTTGTCGCCGACGAGGCCCATGCGGCGCTCGGAATGGAATCGCTTGCTGTCGAAGGAGACGATGCCGGCCGCCTCCTGGCCGCGGTGCTGGAGGGCGTGCAGGCCGAGCGCGGTGATCGCGGCCGCATCGGGATGGCCGAATACGCCGAACACTCCGCATTCCTCGCGCAGCCGGTCGCCGTCGAAATCGATCGGCGGAGCGGCGGTGGCGGCTTCGGTCAAGTGGCTCATCGCGCTGCTCGTCGCCTTTCGTCGGTTAACTACGTTGCTCCGGCGGTGCATCCGCCGGCTCGCCGTCGTCCTGCTTGGGCCGCTTCAACCGCCTCAAGATGGTGCTCTCGGGGTCGTCCGGCAACATCGAGATCAGCCAGTCCCCGGTCGATTGCAGCACCACCCGGGACTTGGCATTGGCGACCCAGGACGGCTGCGTCCGCGCCGGCACCAGCCAGGCGAAGAACAGGAATGCGACCACCACGATGACCAGCCCGCGCGCCAGGCCGAACAGGAACCCGAGCGTGCGGTCGAGCGCGCCGACCCGGCTGTCGAGCACCATGTCAGAGAAGCGGACCGTGATGATCGACACGATCAGCAGCGTGCCGAGGAAGGTGCCGCCGATCACGGCCGCGGCCGCGATGATGTCGTTGTTGAAGTAGGTCTTGGCGTAGGGCAGGAGCCGGGAATAGGCGTAGAGCGTCGCGATCGCGGCGACCACCCAGGCGGCGATCGACAGGATTTCACGCATGAAACCGCGGATCATGGCCAGGAGCGCCGACACCAGCATGACGCCAATCAGGATGAAGTCGAGGAGCGTGATCGGCATATCGAATCTTTCGATCCTCCTTCCCTGCGGCTACGGCTCCGCAGGACGAATCGGCGCTCCGGAGACCCCTACCTGACCCGTGCCGCCCAAGTGCGGCAAGGGCCCGGCCAGGATCGTCCCAACCAATTAATTTTCCTGTCCAATTCGACGCATAGCGCAGGTTCTGGCGCAGGCTGCCGGACGGCCGCTCCGGACGGCTGCTGTATAGCCGGGGGCGGTTGCGCCGTCACCCGTCTTGTACGGGATTCCGGGCCACTGCCTTGCAATCCGTTACCCCGCGCGGCGGTGTCGCGGCGCCCGGGATCAATTCATCATTTCGATACAATTCCGGCTGCAAATCCGGTCCGACGGGGCGCCCGAGGGAGACCACCCATGCCAGTAGCAAGACGCCGGGCCGTCCCGATGGTGGTAGCCGCAATGGTGCTCGCCGTGGTGGCGCCGTCCGGGGCGGCGGCGCAGGAGACCAGCCGAAGGGATGTCCGGGAGCTGGCGCGTGCTTACGATGCGTCCGGGCAGGCGCTGTTCCGGCAATTCTCCGGCGCGCCGGGCAATATCGTGTTCTCGCCCTATTCGATCGGCACCGCCATGGCGATGGTGCTGGCCGGCGCGCGCGGGGAGACCGAGCGCGAAATGGCTGCGGTGCTCCAGCACAGCCTCGCCCGCGCGCAGATCAATGATGCGAATGCGTCGGCCATGGCAATTCTCAACGGCTATGACAAGAGCGAGGTGCCGCCGGTCTGCCCTCCCGCCATGCGGCTTGCGGGCGAGCGTTGCGAGATGCAGCCGAGTCCGCAGGGCGACTGCCCGTTCCCGGCGAGCCAGGTCGGTGACATCTGCGTGGCGAGCCCACGATTTCCGCCGTCGGCCAAGCTCCTCGTCGCCAATGCGCTGATGCTGGCCGGCGGTCACGTCGCCAAGGACTACGCAGCGCTGCTCAAGGACCGCTACGCCGCGAAGGTGTTTCAGGGGGCCAACCTCGAAACCGTCAACGGCTGGGTCAAGCAGCGCACCGAAGGCAAGATCGAGAAGATCCTCGACAAGCTGTCGGACGTGATCCTGATCAACGCCGTCTATTTCAAGTCGCGCTGGGCGCTCGTCTTCGACAAGAAGCTCACCAAGAACGAGTTCTTCAGCCTGACGCGGAGCCGCCAGGAAATGGTCCCGACTATGCTGCAGCGGGCGAACCATGCGGTGGTATCGCGGGACCGCTATCGCGCGATCCGGCTGCCTTATTCGGTGCGCTCGCTCGCCATGGTGATCGTGCTGCCGAACGAGGTGGACGGTGTGGACGACGTCGCGCGACGGATCGACACGGATGAACTGCATCGATTGCGGGGCACCCTTCGCGACCAGGCGCCGCAGCCGGTGGTCCTGACCCTGCCGCGCTTCAAGACCGAGTATTCGGCCGACCTCAAAGACGTATTCCGCAATGCTGGTATGACGCTTCCGTTCGACGCGCGCCGATCCGATTTCAGCGGCCTGACCGGCCTGCCGCCTTCGGCCGCGCCCACCGCGATCGATCAGATCGTGCATCGTGCCGTCATCGAGGTCGAGGAAGAGGCGACCGAGGCGGCGGCTGCGACCGCCATCGGCATCCGCGTGACCAGCGTTGCGCCCAAACCCGTCGAACCGATCCAGTTCCGGGTCGATCGTCCGTTCCTCTATTACCTTGTCGACTTCACGACCGGCGCGGTGCTGTTCCAGGGACGCATCGTCGACCCACGGTAGCGGCTACTAGGACTTGTTTACGGCGCGGCGTTCGGGCCGGGCAGGGCGGCTGCCGCGGGCGGCGATACAGGCGCTGGGCCTTTATGCGGTCCGCGAAGTCTCAATCGACATTGCTGTGGCGCCTGCCTTTCGTTCCCGCGTCACCAACTTGAAAAACATCGGCACAAAGAGGATGGCGAGGAAGGTCGCGGCCAGCATGCCTCCGATCACGCCAGTGCCGATGGAATGCCGGCTCGCGGATCCGGCGCCGGTCGAAATCGCCAAGGGCACGACCCCGAGGATGAAAGCGAGCGACGTCATGATGATCGGACGAAAACGCAGTCGGGCCGCATCCATAGCCGCATCGTAGACGGAAAGTCCCTCCCGCTGGCGCTGGGCCGCAAACTCGACGATAAGGATGGCGTTTTTGGCAGACAGTCCGATCAGGGTCACTAGACCGACCTGAAAATAGATGTCGTTCTCGATACCTCGCAGATAGATTGCCACGATGGCGCCAAACAGCGCGAACGGCACCGCCGTGATGACCGCGAGCGGCAACGACCAGCGCTCATACTGCGCGGCCAGAATCAAGAACACCGCCAGGAGTCCAAACAGGAAGCCTGTCGACCCGGTCCCCGCGGTTTGGATTTCCTGAAAGGCCGAGCCCGTCCAGCCAATGCTATAGTCCGACGAAAGCGTCTCCGTCACGACTTGCTGTATTGCCGCAATGGCCTGTCCGGACGATACGCCGGGAGCAGGATTGCCGAGAATTTTTGCAGCCGGGATGACGTTGAAGCGATCCACGACGTCGGGTCCGATAATGCGATGAACCGTTAGCAGCGCATCGAGGGGAACCATGGTGTCGTTTTTCGAACGAACGAACACATGCCGCATGTCCTCGGCCAACTCCCGAAAAGCACCTTCGGACGACATGGTCACACGATAGGTACGCCCGAACAGGATGAAGTCATTGACGTAGAGGCTGCCGAAGGTGCTCTGCATCGCCTCGAAGATGGTGTTGATCGGAACACCGAGAGCCTTTGCCTTGTCGCGATCCACATCAAGACGGTATTGCGGCTCGTCGGTCGTAAAGGTGGTCTGGACGCCGCTCAGTTCTGGCCGCTTGTTCGCGGCCTGCACCACCCGTTGCGCCGTCTGGGCGAGTGACTGAAGGGTGCCGCCTGAGCGATCCTGCAAATAGAACTCGAAGCCGCCGGTGGTGCTCAGACCGGGAATTGGCGGTGGATTGATGCCGATAACGATGCCGTCGCGGAAATCTGCGTTGAGCGCAGAAAAGGCTGGCGCCAGATTGCGTGCGTCGAGTTTCGGGTCGCGACGTTCCGACCAGTCTTTGAACGTCACGAACGAAATAGCCGCATTTGTTCTCTGAGCGCCGCTCAACAGATCGTAGCCGGCAATCGTCACAACATCCGCGACCGCCGGATTCCTCATTGCTCCTTCTGTGATTTTGGGAGTCACCAGGAGCGTGCGATCGAGTGAGGCCGCGGGCGGCAGCATCGTCACCAGGAAGTTGTAACCCTGGTCTTCGGGAGGTACGAGACCGCCGGGAACGCGTTGGAATAGCCACCAGGTCACTCCCAGCATCACCGCAATGAGGGCGACTGCGGTCACGGCATGCCGGAGGAAGAAGCCGACGCCGCCAGTGAAGCGTTGTGTCACCCAGTCGAAACCACGGTTGAATATCCGGAACGGCCGCCAGGGTTCCGTGTGCCCCGGTTTCAGGAAGACTGCGCAAAGCGCCGGTGTCAGGGTCAGCGCCACGATTCCCGAGATGATTACCGATACTGCGATAGTGACCGCAAACTGCCGGTAGAGTTCGCCGGCGAGGCCGCCCAGGAAAGAGACCGGGACGAACACCGCGCACAGGACCAGCACGATCGCAACCAGCGGTCCGCTGACTTCCTGCATCGCGAGGACGGCAGCCTCGCGCGGGCTTTTGCCCTCGGTCGTCATGATGCGCTCGACATTCTCAAGCACAATGATGGCATCGTCGACCACGATGCCGATCGCCAGAATAAGGCCGAACAGCGTGAACAGATTGATGGAAAATCCGAGCAGGTACATGCCGGCAAACGTACCGACGATCGACACCGGAACCGCGAGGATCGGGATGAGGGTCGCCCGGACGTTCTGGAGAAACAGAAACACGACCAGAACGACAAACAGGATCGCCTCGACAAGCGTCTTGATGACTTCTCGGATCGACGCATTGATGAAGCGGGTCGTGTCAAACGGCACCTCGTAACGTAGTCCGTCGGGAAAGCGCTGCGACAGGCGCTTCATCGTGGCATCAACCGCCGCGGCAACCTCCAGTGCATTGGCGCCCGACTGGAGGTAGATGCCGATCGGCACGGCCGGCGCGCCGTTGAGCGTGGAAACGGTTCCGTAGTTCAAGGAGCCGAGCTCAACCCGGGCGACGTCTTTCACGCGCAGCGCCGCACCGTTCTCGTCCGAGCGCAGGACGATCTGCTCGAATTCGCGCGGGTCGACCAGCTGTCCCTTGGTCGTGACCGAATAAGTGAAAGCCTGATGGCCGGGCAGGGGCTCCTCGCCGAACCGGCCCGCGGCAAACTGGGCGTTTTGCTCGCGAATGGCTGCCGCGATATCGCTCGGCACGAGCTTGTACTGAGCAACCTTGTCGGGGCGTAGCCAAATGCGCATGGAATAGTCGGTCGCACCGAAGAGCGAGGCATCGCCAACGCCGGGCGTGCGCTTCAGCTCGTCAATGACATTGATGAGCGCGTAATTGGAAATGTAGAGCGCGTCGTACCGGCGGTCCGGCGACGACATCGTCAGCACCTGTAGGAACGAGGACGACCGCCTGGTGACCGTGACGCCTTGCCGCCGGACCTCCTCCGGCAGCAGCGGCAGCGCGCGCTGAACGCGATTGTTGACGTTGATCGATGCCTGATCGGGATTGGTCCTGCTCGTGAACAGGACGGACAGAGTCATTGAGCCGGAGCCGTTCGAGGTCGATTGCATATAGATCATGCCTTCGACCCCATTGATCTGCTGCTCCAGTGGAGCGGCGACGGTTTCGGCGATCGTCTGGGCACTGGCGCCAGGATGGGTCGCCGTAACGACCACTTCGGGGGGAACGATTTCCGGATACTGCGCGATCGGCAGCACCCGCATCGCGACCAGCCCGGACAGCAATATGACGATCGAGACAACGGTCGCGAAGATCGGCCGGTCGATGAAGAATTTCGACATTATGGGCGCGCTCCCAACGGAGCCCTAGGTGCCTGTTCGTGTGACTCGACCGTTGGCACATATTTCGCCGGTGTTACTTTTTCGCCGGCGCGAACGCGAATAACACCGTCGACGACAACCCGTTCGCCGGGTTTGAGGCCATCCGAAATGACCCAGTCCAACCCGACCTGTTGACCCAACCGGACGGGTCTAACCTCGGCGACATCGTTGGCGCCAACGACGTAGACAAACGGCCCTTGTGGACCCTGGCTCACCGCTTCTTTGCGAATTGCGATCGCATCGAGCAGGGTAATGCCAAGGATGCGCAGGCGGACGAACTGGCCTGGAAGCAGGAGACCGTTCGGGTTGGGGAAGACCGCGCGTGCTTGGATCGTGCCGGTCTGCGGATCAACTCGCGGAGCGGACGTATCGAGCTTGCCTCGATGAGAGTAGAGGCGGCCATTGCTGAAATACAGCTCCACCGACAAGTCTTTGTCATCGATCGGTTTTGCGCGCCGTTCATTGAGGTCGCGGTAGGCTTGTCCCTCCTCATCGGTGAACGAGAAATTCACATAGGCCGGATCCTGCGGCGTGATCGTCGTCAGGAGCGTCTGCTGGGACTGGATCAGCGAGCCGATCGACGGCGAGTTCAAAGCTGTGAGGCCTGCGACCGGCGCCCGGACGTCCGTGTATCCGAGGTTCAGTTTGGCGTTGGCGATTTCGGCTTGCGCTCCCTGGACCGTGGCGCGGGCCTGATCGCGGGTCGCGAGCGCATCTTCACGTTGCTTTTCCGTTGCGACGTTACGACGCGTGAGTTCCTCCACGCGGACATAGTTGTCTTGCGCCTGGCGGAGCGCCGCCTGTGCCTGATTGAGCTGGGCCTCGGCTCGGGTGAGCGCCACTTGGTAAGGCGCGGGGTCGATCTGGAAAAGAAGCTGCCCCTGCGTGACCTTGTCGCCTTCTTCGAAGTCTCGCTTGAGCAACAGGCCGCCGACCAGCGCACGCACTTCCACGTCCCGGACCCCCACAATTCGGCCGGCATACTCAACAGGCAGCGGCACCTCCGCTGCCTTCGCGGTTACGATGCCAACTTCCGGCGGCGGTCGTGTGGTGCGTTGGTTTGCGGGGAGGTCCCTGGCGACCCAAGGCCAGCCGAAAGCAGTGACATAGGCGCCTGCTGCAACCGCGATCAGAATAGCGACAATGGCAACGTATCGCTTTCCCATCAGCCCCACCATCGTGATCCGTGCCGGGTGCTACAGACTACTGCTGATGCAGCGGCCAATCGTCATTGTTGAAGCACATCAGGAAAGATTCGCTTTCTTGTTCCGTTAGGGCCCAACTCAAATCCTACAGAAATCGGGCCTTGGAGTCTGTCCCTCCCTATCTTCCGTTCGCTCCCACCGTCCGTCAACGAGGAGTCTGCAAAGCGGGCGGTGGTAAAGTGCTCGGCCAGCTTGCTCGCTACTCGCCGACAGCGCGGCGTTCAGCGCGCAGGCTGCGGCTGCCGCGGGCGGCGATGTCGGCGACCAAACTCGCGAGCGAGGTGACGGTTTCGATCGTCAGCGACCCTTCGCCTTCGCCGCGCGAAGCCTCCGGCATGATGGCGCGGGCAAAGCCGAGCTTCTGTGCTTCCTTGAGCCGCGCCGTGGCCTGGGCAACCGGGCGCACCGCACCCGACAGCGACACCTCGCCGAAATAAACCGCGTCGGCCGGCAGCGGGGCATTGGCAAGCGACGAGACGAGCGCGGCGGCGGCGGCAAGATCGGCGGCCGGCTCCTGGATGCGAAGCCCGCCGGCGACGTTGAGATAGACGTCATGGCCGGAGAGCCGCACGCCGCAATGGGCTTCGAGCACGGCGAGCACCATCGACAGCCGGCTCTGGTCCCAGCCGACCACGGCGCGGCGCGGCGTGCCGAGCGACGTCGGCGCCACCAGCGCCTGCATTTCCACCAGCAGCGGCCGCGAGCCTTCGATGCCGGCGAACACCGCGGTGCCGGGCGAGCCGAGATCGCGCTCGGACAAAAACAGCTCGGAAGGATTGGCGACCTCGCGCAAGCCGGCGCCGGTCATTTCAAACACGCCGATCTCGTCGGTCGGGCCGAACCGGTTCTTGACCGCGCGCAGGATCCGGAACTGGTGCGAGCCTTCGCCCTCGAACGAGAGCACCGCGTCGACCATGTGCTCGACCACGCGCGGGCCGGCGATCTGGCCGTCCTTGGTGACGTGACCGACCAGGATCACCGCGGCGCCCGAGCGCTTGGCGAAGCGGATCAGCATCTGCGCCGCGCCGCGCACCTGCGTGACGGTTCCCGGGGCGGATTCCACCATGTCGGTCCACATGGTCTGGATCGAGTCGATGATGACGAGGCGGGGCGTCACACCCTCGGACATGGTTGCAATGATGTCTTCAACCGATGTCTCAGCGGCGAGCTCGACCGCGGCGCCAGCCAGGCCGAGCCTTTCCGCGCGCAGCCGCACCTGTGCGGTCGCTTCTTCACCTGAAATGTAAACCGCGCGCTGGCGCGCCTGCGCCAGCGTCGCGGCGACCTGGATCAGCAGGGTCGACTTGCCGATGCCGGGATCGCCACCAAGCAGCAGCACCGAGCCGCGCACGAAGCCGCCGCCGGTGACGCGATCGAATTCGGCAAGGCCGGAGGCGAGGCGGGGCGCATCCTGCGCCTCGCCGGACATCGGCTCGAGCGCGAAGCGCCGCCCCTTGCGCGGGGCGCGGCCGGGAGCGGCGGCGCGCTCGGCCCCTTCCTCGGTGATCGTATTCCACTCGCCGCAGGCGTCGCACTTGCCCTGCCAGCGGCCGTAATGGGCGCCGCAGTTCTGGCAGACGAAGCTATCGTTGCGACGGGCCACGGTGTGTTGTCCGGAAGATCCCTAGCTGCATTCGGATGCAAGTCTATCATGTCCGGCGCGGCGGTGGATTGACCCGGCGGAGCCTGCGGGGTCTATTTTATGGCAGGCAATCTCATTGGAGTCGTCGCCGTGAGCGGACGTCGCCCCTGGTTTCTGGTTATGATGGCAAAGGACGCCAATCAGCCGGGCCCAAATTGGGTCAGGCTTGACGCCGCGTCGTGCGGCAAGGTCGTGGTCCGTCCGGTCACGTCCGCAGGCTGCGTGTCGCTGGCGGCGTGGGGCTTCGTATGGCTTGCCGCAATGCTGGTGATCTGGGTCTGGGGATTCCGCTCTGGAATGTACTCGTTGGCGTTCGCGATCCTGGCAACCGTTCTGGTCGCGGGCATTGTGATCGCGGGCTTCATCCGGCTCGTTTGCATCCGGATGACCGAGTTGCCGCAGGACGGTCAATCACGATAGGTGCGGTGGTAGCGCTTGCCGAGGCCGGTCAGCACCTCGTAGCCGATGGTGCCGCAGGCGGTGCCGAATTCGTCAATGCCGATATCGCCGCCGATCAGGGTCGCGAATTCTCCGCGTCGAGCCGCGCCGGCCGGCAGTTCGGTCACATCGACCGCCAGCAGGTCCATCGAGACGCGTCCGATCAGCGGGCATCGCTTGCCGGCGATGGTCACATTCGCAGGCGCCTTGCCCTTGGCGGCGGCGGCCGAGCGGAAGTAGCCGTCGCCATAACCGACGGCGACAATGGCCAGCCGGCTTGGGCGCGCTGCCGTCCAGCTCGCGCCATATCCGACCGTGTCGCCTTTCTTGAGTTGCCGCACTTGCGTGATCCGGCCCTTGAGTTCGACCACCGGGCGCATTGCGTTTTTCTGGCCCGGGATCGGATTGCCCCCGAACAGCGCAATGCCGGGCCGCACCAGATCGCAATGCGCGGTGCCGCCAAGGAATATGCCGGCCGAATTGGCAAGCGAGGACGGCACGCCGCGAAACAGAATCCGGATTTCGCGAAACAGGCGGATTTGCCGGTCGTTCATCGGGTGATCGGGGGTCTCGGCGCAGGCCAGGTGACTCATCAGCAGAGTGAAGCCATGTCCCTCCGCGTGGACGCGCGGCGCGATGGCGGCCGACTCCTCCGGCGTCAGGCCGAGCCGGTTCATGCCGGTGTCGACATGCAGTGCCGCGCCCTCGCGCCAATTGTTGGTTGCGACGAATGTGTCCCATTCAGCAAGTTCGGTCACGCTATTGATCACAGGCCGTAGATTGGCCTCGGCGAACGCGGGCGCCGTGCCCGGCATCAATCCGTTGAGAACATAGATGACGGATTTGGGCGCCGCCGCGCGCACGCGTCGGCCCTCCGCGAGATCGGCCACGAAATAGGTCCGGCAACCGATCTTGTTGAGTGCCGGTACGACCCGTTCGATGCCGCAGCCATAGGCGTCAGCCTTGACCACCGCGGCGCATTCGACCGGTATGGTCATGCCATAGAGGCGTTTCCAGTTGGCTGCGATGGCGGCAAGGTCGATGGCGACTACGCCGCCGGCCTCCGCTTCGCCGGAGGTAATCGTAGCGGGCTGCAGCGTGGTTTCTTGCAGGGACATGGCCGAGGTTACGCTCACTACGAACACCGGTTATGAACGGCATTGCGATGGCCGTCTATATCGGCCAACAGCACGCAATCCCATTTAGCATGAAAGGGGGAATTTTCGACCGGTTCAAATGTTCGAGTCTTGATACCAAGACATCACGTGAAGACCCTGGGCGTGGATTTCAGGGCAAAAAACGGGGAGGGGACGATGACGCGGAATTTAGGACGGACGCTTGTTTTCCTCGCAATCGCAGGCGTGATCCTGAGTCTGGGATGGTGGGCGGCCTACTACAATGAGGTCGTCGGTGCGCTGGGGCCAAAACCGGCGTTGACGCATCCGATGCGCTGCCTGCTCTGGACAGCCGACATCTGCGTGCAGCCGCAGGCGAAGGTGCAGAATATCCCCGCCTACACGCCGCTGGCCTTGTGGGCATCGCTGGTGGTGCTGCTCCTTGGCCTGTTCGTGGTCTATCGCACCACGAGCACCGAGCCCTATCCGGTTACGCCTCCGGGCGAGCCGAGCCTCGTCATTCCAAAGCTTGAGCCGTTCTATGCCTGGGTCCGCGACTTGTCGTGGCCCCTGGTGCGCATTGCGGCGGGAGGAACGCTGCTCGCCGTTGGCATCGACAAGGTCCTCAACCGGGACATCGTCGCCTTTGCTGCCGGCAGCCTGGCGAGACGCGGCCTCGAGCCGTCAATGGCGTTTGCCTATACCGTCTACTTCCTGGAGTCAGCCGGCGCTCTCATGATCATCCTGGGGCTGTTCACGCGCTTCTTCGCCGCCGCACTCGCGATCGAGTTCTTTATCATCACCTTCGTCGGCGCATTCGCGACCGCCGGCTATCTACCCGGCCGGGGATGGGGCGTATTCCTGATGTGGGGACTGCTGTTCTTCGCCATCGCGTTGCGTGGCGGCGGGCCGTACTCGCTCGACCGGCTTCTGCGCCGCGAACTGTAGCGCGCTTCTGCGTCAGAAAATTCCGCGCTCGCATCTCGCGCCCTCTCCCAGCCGAACTCGAGTTTCACCGAGTTCGGCATAGAAGCAGCCGATCAAAGGCAGCAGCCAGGGAGCTGAGATGCACACGCGAAATCTCGGACGGGCATTTGTTATCGCAGGAATTCTTGGGATTGCCCTCAGCATGGGATGGTGGGCGTCCTATTATAACCAGGTTGTACAGGCGCTCGGGCCAAAGCCCGCGCTCTCGCATCCAATGCGTTGCCTATTGTGGGCGAGCGAAATCTGCACGCGCGCTGAATCAGCCGCGGCCGCGGCGAAAACAGCGCCGACCATACCACCCTACACATCCGGAGCCCTGTTGGGATCCTTCGCCGTTCTGCTGATCGGCCTATTCGTTGTCTATCGCAGCAATGAACCTCGAGCCCTACCCTGCGACGCCTCCAGGCGAGCCCAAGTTGTTCATTCCGAAGCTGGAGCCGTTTTACGCCTGGGTACGCGACCTATCTTGGCCGCTTATCCGGATTGCGGCAGGTGGCACTTTGCTGGGGTATGGTCTCACTAAGATAATGAGCCAGGACGTAGCGGGTTTCGCCGGCCGCTCGATGGCAGGGCGTGGACTTGAGCCCGCGCTGATCTTGGCTTACGTGGTCTACTTTCTAGAAACGGTAGGCGCGCTGATGATTGTTTTCGGCCTGCTTACTCGGTTCGTCGCGGTAGCTCTGTCCATTGAGTTCTTCATTATCACTTTCGTCGCACAATTCTCCATTGGCTACGGCACCGCACGTGGCTGGTCTTTACTGTTGCTGTGGGGACTGCTCTTCTTCGCCATCGCGTTGCGTGGCGGCGGGCCGTACTCGCTCGACCGGCTTCTGCGCCGCGAACTGTGATCCAAGCTCGGGCGTGGATTCGCCGTCATAGGAGGTCAGATGCCGATAGCGTCGCCAGCGCCCGCCGTTACGGGCATGCCCCGGCTGTTACTTCACCTTGAGGGCGCCGCCCTGCTCCTGCTCTCGTGCGGCCTCTACCACTGGGGTGGAGCGCCATGGTGGATCTTCTTCGTTTTCTTTTTCGCACCAGACGTCGCATTTCTTGCCTATTTCCTGGGGCCGCGGGTGGGCGCGCTGGTTTACGATCTCCTGCACACCACGCTCGCGCCTGCGGCGTTGATCATCCTCGCAATCGTGTACGACGACCCGCCACTTGCGACCGTCGGCGCCGCCATTTGGGGAGCACACATCGGCTATGACCGCATGCTCGGTTACGGACTGAAATATCCGACGAGCTATAAAGACACGCATCTCGGAAGACTGTGGTGGCCGCCGGAGGGAGGCGGATGGCTGCCGCGACGGCCAACCAATGCAACGGCCCCCGATGCATGAGGTTTGAGACCGGCGGGCGTTGATGAGCTGGCGCGTTAGTATTCAACCGCTAACTGCTCGTCGCGCGCGAGATTGTCGAAGCGCGTGACGGCGGCGTCGAAATGCACGTTCACGGTGCCGGTCGGGCCGTGGCGCTGCTTGCCGATGATGATTTCGGCCCTGCCGTGCACCGCCGCCATGTCGGTCTGCCACTTGAGATGCTCGTCGCTGCCGGGGCGCGGCTCCTTGTTGCTGAGGTAGTATTCCTCGCGGAACACAAACATCACGACGTCGGCGTCCTGCTCGATCGAGCCCGATTCACGCAGGTCGGAGAGTTGCGGTCGCTTGTCGTCGCGGTTCTCGACCTGCCGCGACAATTGCGACAGCGCCAGGATCGGCACGTTGAGCTCCTTGGCCAGCGCCTTCAGGTTGGTGGTGATCTCGGTCACCTCCTGCACGCGATTTTCCTGGGAGCGGCGCGAGGACCCTTGCAGCAGCTGGATGTAATCGATGACCAGGAGGTCCATACCTTTCTGCCGCTTGAGGCGGCGGGCGCGCGCCGCCAGCTGCGCCACCGTGAGGCCGCCGGTCTCGTCGATGAACAGCGGCAGGTGCTGCAGCTCGACCGCTACGTCCTTGATCTTCTCGAAATCGCGCTCGTTGATGCCGCCGCGCCGGATCGTGCTGGATGGAATACCGCTCTGCTCGGCGATGATACGGGTGGCGAGCTGCTCGGCCGACATTTCGAGCGAGAAGAACGCGACGATCCCGCCATTGACGGTGTCGATGTGGCCGTCGGCGCGGACTTCGCCGCGCCATGCCCGCGCGACGTTGTAGGCGATATTGGTTGCAAGCGCGGTCTTGCCCATGCCGGGACGGCCGGCAATGATCAGGAGATCGGACGGCTGCAGTCCGCCCATCTTGCTGTCCAGGTCGCGCAGACCCGACGCCAGTCCGGACAGCTTGCCGTCGCGCTGGTAGGCGCGCGCTGCCATGTCGACCGCGGTGGTCAGCGCGGCCTCGAATTTCTGGAAACCACCGCCGTAGCGGCCGACTTCCGCCAGATCGTAGAGCCGCCGCTCGGCCTCCTCGATCTGGTCGCGCGGCGCAAAATCCACCGGCGCATCGAACGCGCCGTTGACCATGTCCTCGCCGATCCTGATCAACTCGCGCCGGACCGCGAGGTCGTAGACCGTGCGTCCGTAGTCCGCAGCATTGATGATGGTGGTGGCTTCCGCGGCGAGGCGGGCGAGGTACTGCGCGACCGACATCCCGGCGATATCGACGTCGGCGGGCAGGAATGTCTTGAGGGTCACCGGCGAGGCGAGCTTGCCGGTTCGGATCAGGCTTTGCGCGATTTCGTAGATCTGCTGGTGGACGGGTTCGAAGAAATGCGCGGGATCGAGAAAGTCGGAGACGCGGTAAAGCGCCTCGTTATTGACGAGGATTGCGCCCAGGAGCGATTGCTCCGCCTCGATATTGTGCGGAGCAATGCGATAGGGCGCCGCGGGTTCCTCCACCCGCTTGCGCACGGTTGATTCGAGAGCCATGAACTTCCAGTGATTGAGTTTTTGGACGACTTCGTGGCACGGCACTCACCAGCTACGCCTACGAGGTTGCACGCCGACCATTCGCGGCTATTAGCGCAGGGGGGACGCCGCAAGGAAAGCGCAGCTTGTCAATGTCCCCACTGAACACCGCTTCAAAATAGCTATTGATAGCTCGGGAATGGCGCTTGACGCGGATGATCGGGTAGCGGGGGAAGGGTGGAATCACTCGCCGGCGAGCCGCAGCGGCGGCCGCTGGCGGGCTTCGAGCGCCCGCAGCCGCTCGGTCTCCCGCATGATGTAGTCGCGGGTCATGGGAACGACGCCCTGACGCTTGGTGAGCTGGATCTGGAACACCATCATGGCCTGCTCGCGGAACGCCATTTCCGCCGCCGCCAGATAGAATTCCCACATTCTCGCAAATCGGACATCATAGAGGCGCTCGACATTGTCGCGATGCGCCAGGAAACGCTGCCGCCAGGCTTTGAGAGTCTCGGCATAGTGCAGGCGGAGAATCTCGATGTCCGTCACCAGCAGTTCCGCCTTCTCCACCGCCGGCAGAACCTCCGACAGGGCCGGGATATAGCCGCCCGGGAAGATGTATTTAGCGATCCAGGGATTGGTGACGTTCGGCCCTTCGGAGCGGCCGATCGAATGCAGCAGCATCACGCCGTCGTCGTCGAGCAACGTCGCGCATTTGCGGAAGAACGTTTCATAAAATCCGACCCCGACATGCTCGAACATGCCCACCGATACGATGCGATCGAAGCGGTCCGGCACGTCGCGGTAGTCCTGCAGCCGGAACTCGATGTCTTGTGTCTGCGGCCGCTCTGACGCCCGCCCGCGTGCAAAGGCGTGCTGTTCCGCCGAGAGCGTGATTGCGGTGACGCGGGCCTGGCACATTTCGGCCAGGTAGATTGCCAGCCCGCCCCAGCCGCAGCCGATGTCAAGCACGCGGTCCTGGCGGTTGACCAAGAGCTTGGCCGCGAGATGCCGCTTCTTGGCGATCTGGGCGTCGTCGAGCGACTGACCGGGCGTCTCGAAATAGGCGCAGCTGTACTGGCGGTCGGCGTCGAGGAACAGCGCGTAGAGCTGACCGTCGAGATCATAATGATGCGCGACGTTGCGGCGCGACCGCCGCGGTGGATTGAACTGCAGCAGCCGGCGGTAGAGGTAACGGATCAACCACTGCAGCCGTGCCCAGAGCGGGGGCTTGCCGTCGCGACGCTGCGCAAACACCACCGCCAGGACATCGGCGATCGTTCCCTGTTCGACGATGAGCGTGCCATTCACGTAGGCTTCGCCGAACCTCAGTTCGGGATCGAGCAGGACGCCGCACTGGGCCGCGCGCGTGGTGAAACGAATTGCAACGGGTGTTCCGGTGCCGTCCCCGAAGGTGAAAACCGCTCCGCCCGCGGTTGTGACCCGCAGATTGCGAGCGCGAATGAAATGTCTCAATGCCAGCTGAAGAAGCCGTTCCATCGGCGTCTCCCGCGCGTCACTCACGCAGGGGCGGAGCAATGGCCCCGCCATGCCTGCGACACATTTAACGTCCACCCGCAACAACGGGAAAAACACAGCCCCGTCCCCGGGGCTAACAACCCGTCGGGACCCGAAGATTAGACCAAAGTCCGCAAGTAACGGCAATGCGGGGGGCCCCTCAGTTGCCTGGGTAGCAAATGCGCGGCAAGCTAAAGGTTCCAGTCGGGGCGGCCATTTTTAGGGTAAAGTCGGGGTTCAGTGGTGGAATTCGGACTGGCAACTGCCGATGACGCGAAGGCGCCCGCGCTGAGGATACGGCGATTGGCGCCCTGGATCGCGGGGGTGCTGGCCGTTGTGATAGCCGGCTCCGCGTTGCCGCAGGGCAATATCGACGCCGGCAAGTCACCCGCCCAGTTATTCGCCGACACGTGCTCCAACTGCCACCGCCGTCCGCAGGAGCTCAAGCGGGCGAGTGCGGGGTTTCTACGCCAGCACTACACGCCGGGCGCCCAGGAAGCGTCGGCCATGGCAAGCTATCTTTCCAGCATTCCCCCCGACCCGCGCGCTGGCAAGGACCGTGGCAAGGCGCCGCCGGAGAAGGACAAGGCCAAGGCTCAGCAGCAGGTGCAAGATCGCCTCCAAGAGCGGCCGCAAGAACGTCCCCAGGAACGTTCCAAGGCGCAGCAGACATTGCCCAAAGGGAAGCGGCCCGAGGTCGGCAAGTCGGTGGCGGCCGAGCCTGCTGCGGACGAACCGCAGGAAGCAGCCCACGTGGGGGGTGCCGCCGTTCCCAAGCTCGAGCCGTTCGAGGAGTAGGCCTACTTGGTGTCTTCGGCGGGCGCGTCGGTCTCCTCGGCGGCGCGGCGCGCCTCCGGCGCTTCCGGATCGAAGAACGTCTCAGCGTTCGCGAGCGCCTCGGCCGCAGCTTCCTGCTCCTCGGTCCGCGCGACCGTGATGTCCTCGCCGCGTGCCAGACGGGTGGCCTCGTCCGCATTGCGGGCAACCGCAAGCGTGACCGTGACGACGACCTCGGGGTGCAGGGAGATCGGGACCTTGTGCATTCCGATGGTCTTGATCGGTGTGTTGAGCGTGATTTGATTGCGGTCGATCCGGAATCCCTTGTCGATCACCAGCGCGGCGATATCGCGCGGCGAAACGGAGCCGTAGAGCTGTCCGCCTTCCGCCGCCTGGCGCAGCACCGTGAAGCTTTGGCCGTCGAGCTTCTTCCCGACCTTCTCGGCCTCGCCGCGCTGCTCGAGATTGCGCGCCTCGAGTTCGGCCTTCATCGTTTCGAAGCGGGACCGGTTTTCCTTGGTGGCGCGCAGCGCCTTGCCCTTCGGCAGCAGAAAGTTGCGTGCGAATCCGTCTTTGACGCGCACGACGTCGCCCATCTGGCCGAGCTTGCCGACGCGTTCGAGCAGAATGACTTCCATGGCTTTTCTCCTTCAATCGTCTGAGGCGGTGCGTGATCAGGTTCGTGTGGCTGGGGGGCCCGCCGCGGGGGAGGCGAAGCGGGCGCGAATGTTGAAGGCGGTTTCGGCAAGCCCGAGCAGCGACATCGCGAGGATGGGCCAGCCCAAAGCGACCACAAAGAAATAGGCGCCGACCAATGCGAAGGTACGGCCGTTCATGCCGCGCGTGACGGCGTGCAGCACGGCAAATCCCATGATCGCATAGGCCATGAACAGGCTTGCCGCCAGCACCCCCGCCAGCAGGCCGGCGAGGTCGGGGAGGAACGAGCCGGCGATCGCCGCCGCCAGCAGCCCCGGGGTGATGCCGGGCAGCGTCATGGTCGACAGATCGGGCCACGGACGGCGCAACCGCCCCGATACTTTCACGATCCGACCGGCAAGCCAGAGATTGAAGGTGTTGAGGATCGTCAGCAGCACCGCGGCCGCCGGCGGAAGCGCGACCACCAGGATGTCGACCATCTGTCCAGTGTCGGAACGGCCCGGGAACTGAGTCTGGCCCTGGGCGCGTAGCGCACGCTCGAACGCATTGCGGAGCTCGTTCTGGAATGTCTCCTTGTCGGTGCCGAAGTTGAGCACGGCGACAACAATCACCAGTGTGCCGATGATGGCGGCCCACAGGACAAGGCGTCCGATCGGATACCATTCCATCCCGCCGGCCGACCCGTTGGTCGCAACGGTGCGACCGAGCAGGGCCAGATAGCCGAGCCACCACGCCGGCAGCCCGACCCCGAACAGGAACGCAAGGGAGTAGTAGAAGCCGAGGGCGAGCCCGAGGCCGGTCGCGGCCACCAGCGCGCCCAAAAGGCCGGCCAGGTGGCTCCAGCCCATGGCGGCGAGGAGGATCGGCAGCGATGCCAGATAAAACAGGATCGTCGCGAACAGCGAGCCGGTCGCGACCGACGCAAACAGCAGCGCCGCCGCCACGCCGGCGCCCACTGCAACGAGAAGAATCTGCATCATCGCAAGCTGTCCCGCTCTTCAGCGGTTAGAGGCGGTTTCGCCCCAACCATCGGCCGTCCGCGACGTCCGCGGTGGCCTCGCTTGCCTCCCGGTCAGGGAGGCGATTTCAATTTCGTCCTGTGCCTATCGGATCACGTAAGGCAACAGCCCGAGGAAGCGCGCGCGCTTGATGGCCTTCGCCAGCTCGCGCTGTTTCTTGGCGGAAACGGCGGTGATCCGGCTCGGCACGATCTTGCCGCGTTCTGAAACGTAGCGCTGCAGCAGCCGCACGTCCTTGTAGTCGATCTTCGGCGCATTGGCGCCGGTGAACGGACAGGTCTTGCGGCGGCGGAAGAACGGGCGGCGCGATTGGGTCGGTGCAAAGCTCATGGCGCTCACGCCTCCGTCGCTTGGGCATCATCGGGCGCGTCGTCGCGAGGTGGGCGCCCGCCGCGTTCCCCGCGGTCACCACGATCCCCGCGATCGCCACGGTCACGGAAGCCGCCACGATCGCCACGGTCCCGGAAGCCGCCGCCGCCGCGCTCGTCGCGCTCGCGGTCGCGATCGACCTTGCGCATCATCGCGGATGGGCCCTCTTCGTGCTCTTCCACGCGCACCGTGAGGTAGCGCACGACTTCTTCGTTGAGACGCTCCTGCCGCTCGATCTCATTGATCGCGGCAGGCGGCGCATCGAGGTTCAGCAACGTGAAATGCGCCTTGCGGTTTTTGCGCAGGCGATAGGAGAGCGATTTCACGCCCCACTGTTCGACCTTGGCGACCTTGCCGCCCATCTGTTCGATGATGCCCTTGAACTGGGCAGTCAGTTCTTCCACCTGCTGCGCGCTGGCATCCTGGCGCGACAGGAAGACGTGTTCGTAAAGCGGCATGAAAATGCCTTTCCCTTTCGTTCGAGCCGATCCTGGCGCCAAGCCCTCCGAGCCCTTTCGGGAAAGGCTCGAATGCTGCGAAGGCGGGAACACCGGACGCCGGACCATCTGGCCCTGCCATGCAGAGGAATTGAAACCCTCGCACGGCCGTCCGTTCAGCTCCCGGCCGGGATCGAGCGGAGGCCGTGGTTATAGGGGCTGACGTCGAAAACGCAAGCGTTTGGGCGGGTCGAAGGGGCTCCCACGCGGCAGCGCGCGTCGTGGCCTTGAGCGCCCCCGCGCCGCGACATTAGGGTGCCGGACCCCGAAATCCGGGGTGATTTGTGGCCCGCCTTGAGCTGGAGGACCCATGGGACGTATCGCCTTGTTGCTTGCGCTTGGTCTCGCGATCGGCCTTGGCCAGAGCGGTGCCGGCACCGCCCAAGCCCAGCAAAAGCCAACCGTCCAAATACTGTTGCAAACCGACCTGCAGGGCATCCCGGGCCAGGAAACGATCCTAGGTCCTCACAATCCCCGGGGGCGCGCCGCGGCACCTTCATCCCGACGGCCATGAGATCGTTTACGTGCTTGAAGGCGCGACCACGGCGGAGATCGATGGCCGGGAAACACGCAACTATGGCGTTGGCGAAGTCGTGCACGTGCCGCCCGACGTTCCGCATATTGGGCGCAATGCGAGCGCGACGGAGCCGCTCAAGGTGCTGATCATCCGCATCAAGGACAAGAGCAAGCCGGTCCATGGTGCCGGTCAAGTAACCGGGACTGTCAGCCGGCATGCGGTGCGGGCGTTTGCTTGATCCGCTGCAGGATTTCGGCGAGCTGCACCGCCAGGTTGACACCCTCGCGGATCTGCTTCGCGCGCTGCGCGTCGGTCTTGTCGTTGCGCAGGCGGTTGAGCTCGTTGAGCAACAGTTCGAGACTGTCGGCGACCAGCCGATGCCGGAATGCGGGATCCACGCGCGAGCGTGCAAGATCGTTGTCGGTCACCAGCGCAATCTCGCGCATCTGCGTTCCCGCATTGCCCGTCGGCCGGAGCCTAGCGGAATGCGCGTTGCCGGCAGGTTAGGGAGCGAAGTTTGTTACCAAAAACGGTTGCCGCTTCGTTACCGCGGCGCCGGCATTGCTTGACAGCGGCGGGATGCCGGTGTCTTAGGGCGCAAATTCCCGCGGGGGATCAGCATGTCGGCGGCGTATGTGTTTCCGGGCCAGGGCAGCCAGGCGGTCGGCATGGGCAAGGCCCTGGCGGAGACCTTCCCGGTCGCGCGGCGGGTGTTCGAGGAGGTCGATGAAGCGCTCGCCGACAAGCTCAGCACGGTGATGTGGGAGGGTCCTGCCGAGGCCGTCACCCTCACCGAGAATGCGCAGCCTGCCCTGGTGGCGGTGTCATTGGCCGCGATGCGCGTCCTTGAATCCGAAGCTGGTGTCGATCTGGCGCGAGACGCGACGTTCGTCGCCGGCCATTCGGTCGGCGAATATTCCGCACTCGCCGCGGCCGGTTCGCTGTCGATTGCCGATGCGGTGCGTCTCGTGCGCATTCGCGGCCGTGCCATGCAGCGGGCGGTTCCGGTCGGCATGGGCGCCATGGCCGCTTTGCTCGGGGTCGACTTCGAACAGGCGGCTGCGATTGCCAATGAGGCCGCGCAGGGCGAACTGGTCCAGGCCGCCAACGACAATGGCGGCGGGCAGGTCGTTGTGTCCGGTCACAAGACGGCGGTCGAACGGGCGGTGGAGATTGCCAAGGCCAAGGGCGTGCGGCGCGCGATGCTGCTGCCGGTGTCCGCCCCGTTCCATTCTGCGCTGATGCAGCCGGCGGCCGAGGTCATGGCGGCTGCGCTTGGCAAGGTTACGATCAAGCCGCCGGTGGTCCCGCTCGTCGCCAATGTCACCGCCGCTCCGGTGACGGAACCGGCGCAAATCATGCGCGGCCTGGTCGAGCAGGTTACCGGTACGGTGCGCTGGCGCAAGTCGGTCGCTTTCATGGCGGCGGCCGGCATCGCGAATTTCTACGAGGTCGGGTCTGGCAAGGTTCTGTCCGGACTTCTCAAGCGGATCGCAGACGGCGTGAATGGCATGTCCATCGGCACGCCGGACGATGTCACTGCATTCAAGGCTGCACGCGGCTGAAGCTGATTGCACAGGAGGAGGGGGCCATGTTCGACCTGTCCGGCAAGACCGCCCTCGTGACGGGAGCGACCGGCGGCATCGGGGGTGCGATCGCGCGCGCACTCCACCAGCAGGGCGCGACCGTCGCGCTCTCCGGCACGCGCCAGGACGCGCTCGACATACTCGCCGGGACATTGAAGGAGCGCGTCCATGTGCTGCCCTGCAACCTCGCCGACCGCGATGCGGTCGATGCGCTGGTGCCGCAGGCGGAAGCGGCGATGGGCAAGCTCGACATCCTGGTCGCCAATGCCGGCATCACCCGCGACAATCTGCTTGTCCAGTTGAGCGATGAGGCCTGGGACGACGTGATCGCGGTCAACCTGACGGCGACCTTCCGGCTGACACGTTCCGCGCTCAAGGGAATGATGCGCCGACGGACCGGCCGCATCATCGGCATTACATCCGTTGTTGGAGTCACCGGCAATGCGGGGCAGGCGAACTACACCGCCGCCAAGGCCGGCATGATCGGCATGATCAAATCGATCGCCCAGGAATATGCCAAGCGCGGCATCACCGCCAATTGCATCGCGCCTGGATTCATCGCCACCGCGATGACCGACAAGCTGAATGACAAGCAGCGCGAGGCCATCCTTGCCCGGGTGCCGGCCGGCCGGCTCGGGGAGGGTGCCGATGTGGCAGCCGCCGCGGTCTATCTTGCCTCGGACGAGGCCGCCTATGTGACCGGCCAGACGCTGCATGTAAACGGCGGAATGGCAATGATTTGAAGGCTGTTAGCGAGGCGATCACCGATGCTGGTCAAGCCCGGGGAAGTGTGGTAACCGGACCACAGTTGGCTGGGGCACGCTGACGGGGCCTGCCAAGGCATTTGCACGGTCCGCTCGCGACCGTTATCTGGTCTTCCACTGTCGCCCCGGACGGCTGTTCGCACTGGCTCGGAGGCGTCAACCAAACGAGCCAATCGAAATAGACAAGAGGTTACAGCGATGAGTGACATTGGCGAGCGGGTGAAAAAGATCGTCGTGGAGCACCTGGGCGTGGAAGCCGAAAAGGTTACCGAGAACGCCAGCTTTATCGACGACCTCGGTGCCGACAGTCTCGACACCGTCGAACTCGTCATGGCATTCGAAGAAGAATTCGGTTGCGAAATACCGGATGATGCCGCTGAAACCATCCTGACGGTGGGCGACGCCGTCAAGTTCCTCGAAAAGAACGCAAAAAGCTGACCCTTTCCGCTCTCGCTGCGCACCATCGAAAATTGCATACGGCAGTTATGGTCTTGGCGCGCAGTGGCGTCAGGGGGCTATAATCACGCGAGTGTGGTGGATTTGTCGTCCACTAGCTGGTCGAGGAACCGTTGATGAGGCGTGTAGTCGTCACTGGGCTCGGGATGGTGACGCCGCTGGCATGCGGCGTCGAGGCGACGTGGCAACGTCTCGTCGACGGCAAGAGCGGCGCGCGGCGCATCGAGACGTTCGACGTCTCCGATCTCGCCGCCAAGATCGCCTGCCAGGTTCCGCGCGGTGACGGGTCCGACGGCAGCTTCAATCCCGATCAGTGGATGGAGCCGAAGGAGCAGCGCAAGGTCGACGACTTCATCATCTTCGCCATGAGCGCGGCCACCCAGGCGCTCGCGGACGCCGGCTGGAAGCCCGAGAGCCGGGACGATCAGAACCAGACCGGGGTGATGGTCGGCTCCGGGATCGGCGGCCTGACCGGAATAGCCGAGACCGCGATCACCCTGAAGGAGCGCGGACCGCGGCGGGTGTCACCCTTCTTCATTCCGGGCCGCCTGATCAATCTGGCGTCCGGATACGTCTCGATCGCGCATGGACTGCGTGGCCCCAACCACGCGGTGGTGACCGCGTGTTCGAGCGGCGCACATGCGATCGGCGACGCATCAAGATTGATCGCGCTCGGCGACGCGGAGGTCATGGTGGCCGGTGGCGCGGAGTCGCCGATCTCGCGGATCGGCGTGGCCGGCTTCATCGCCTGCCGGGCGCTGTCCACCGGCTTCAACGACACGCCCGAGCGGGCGTCCCGGCCCTACGATCGCGACCGCGACGGTTTCGTGATGGGCGAGGGCGCCGGCATGCTCGTTCTCGAATCCCTCGAACATGCCAAGAGCCGCGGCGCCCGGATTTACGCAGAAGTCATCGGCTATGGATTGTCGGGCGATGCCCATCACATCACCGCGCCGGCCGAAGACGGCGACGGCGCGCTGCGCTGCATGCGGGCCGCTATCGCCCGGGCCGGCATCTCGCCCGCGGAGATCGACTACATCAACGCGCACGGCACCTCGACGCCGCTCGGCGACGAGATCGAGCTGGGCGCCGTGCAGCGGCTCGTCGGCAATGATGCAGCGCACATCAGCATGTCGTCGACCAAGTCCTCGATCGGACATCTGTTGGGCGCGGCGGGCGCGGTCGAGGCGATCTTCTCAATTCTCGCCATGCGCGACGGCGTCGCACCCCCGACCATCAACCTGGACAATCCGTCGGTGGAGACCGCAATCGATCTGGTGCCGCACCGTTCGAAAAAGCGGAAAATCGACGTCACACTTTCGAATTCGTTCGGTTTCGGCGGGACCAATGCCTCATTGGTTTTCCGCCGCCTGAACGGTTAATCGCAGCGGTTCCCCGCTTTTGCCATATTCGCTTCTAACGTGAGCGCGGGGGTGGTTCGCCGCGCGGAAAGTTTTGGTGGCACGCAAGCCAAAAGACTGCGAGCATCGGGGAAAGCTGCTTGCCGGAACTCGATGGCCGGCTGCGCAAGGTAGGCGTCGGGGCGGGGACGGACAGTGAATTCACGAACGCCTCCGGGTGGTGATGGGAGTGGGAGTGGGCCGGTGCGTCCGCGTACGTCGGCGCCGCCAGTCGGACGTTCGACGACGGGTCCTGCGCCGAATCCGCCGAGCCGCCGGTTTCCAGCCGCGACGTCGTCCTACCCGCCGTTGAGCGACAAGGCCCGCACGCCAGCGGTCAGGCAGCCGCCGGTGACCCCCGGGCAGCAGCGACCTGCGGCTCCTGACGCGAGTTCGCCGCGGGCGACGCCCGGCATGCAATCACGCACGCCCGGCGGATCGCCGCCGTTGCCGCCCGCAGGCAGCAGCGGCCAGCCGCCGCCGCCTGTCAATCGCGTCTACAATCGGTTGGCGCCGGGTCTGTCGTCGCCGACGCTGGGCGGATCCGGCGGGCCGCTGCCGGCCGATCCGCCGATGACGACCGAGACGATGAAGCCGTTCGGCGGCCCGCCGGCCTCAGGACGCGCCGCCGCAAGTAGCGCAACCGGCACGGCGCGACCGGTCCTTGACGGTGGCGATTCTTATCAGCCCATATCGGGACGACCGGCAGAAGGATTCGGCAATCCGAATATGGACAGACGGATCACGCCACGCAGTCCGCGCGCAGCACTCGAGCCGGAACATGTTCCGGTGCCCACCCGTCGATCGAAGCGCGTCCGCAACCCGCTCGTGATCATCGGGAACGCGATCTTCACGCTCCTGATCCTGCTTGTGATCGGCAGCGGCGCTGCGGTGGTGTTCGGAAAGCTTCGCTTCGAGGCGCCGGGCCCGTTGCAGGCGGACAAGATCGTCACGATTCCCGCGCGCGCCGGGCTGGCCGAGATCGCCGATATATTGCAGCGCGAAGGCGTGATGGACGAGCACAGGCTTGTCTTCATCGGCGGCGTGTTCGCACTGAAGGCGCGCTCCGAACTGAAGTCCGGCGAGTACCTCTTCCCCAAGCGCGCGAGCGTGCGCGATGTCGTCGAGACGATGGTCGAAGGCAAGGTGGTGCAGCACCTCATCACGATCCCCGAGGGGCTGACCTCGGAGCAGATCGCGGCCCGGCTCCTGGACAGCCAGATTCTGACCGGCACGATCAAGGTCACGCCGCGCGAGGGCAGCATGCTGCCGAACAGCTACAACTTCCGGCGCGGCGACACGCGGGAGCAGGCGATCCAGCGCATGCAGCAGGCGCAGCAGCAAATCCTGAAGGAGGCGTGGGAGCGCCGCAGCCGCGATCTGCCGCTGCGAACGTCCGATCAGCTCGTCATCCTGGCGTCCATCATCGAGAAAGAAACCAGTCGGCCCGAGGAGCGCACGCGCATCGCGGCCGTGTTCGCCAACCGCCTCAAGCAGAAGATGCGGCTGCAGACCGATCCGTCCGTGATCTACGGCCTGGCGCCCGGCAAGGGGGCGCTGGGCCGTCCGTTGACGCGGGCCGATTTGGACCGACCGACGCCTTACAACACCTACATCATCGACGCGCTGCCGCCCGGACCGATCGCCAATCCGGGCCGCGCATCGATCGAAGCTGCGGCCAATCCGGCGCGCACCAAAGAGCTTTATTTCGTCGCCGACGGAGCCGGCGGGCACGTCTTTGCCGAGACTTACGACCAGCATCTGCGCAACGTCGCGCGGTTGCGCACGATCGAGCAGGGCGGCACGCCGGAGCCGCCGCGCGAAGCGCAGCAGGCGCCCGCGCCGGCGCCGAAAGCGGCGCCGAAGGCGCGCAAGACCAATCCGGCGAAGAAGCAACAGCCGCAGCCGTAGCCCCTCGAGCGACGGCGGCACTCCCCTGGACTTGTGACGCTTAATTTGCGCCGTTAAGGTCGCGGCCCGAATCTACCTAGAGCAAACCCACTTGGAGTGGCTCTATCCTCCGCTTATTCCCGCGAAAGCGGGAAATCCAGGAGTCTTTGGACTGGGTCCCGCTTGCGCGGGGACGAGCGGAGACGAGCCTAGTCAAACCGACCAGGTAGCCGATGGCGCTCTCCAGCATGACCGGATTCGCACGCGGACAGGGCGTGTGCGGCGCCTATGCCTGGGCCTGGGAGCTCAAATCGGTCAACGCCAAGGGGCTCGATCTGCGGCTGCGCCTGCCGCCGGGATGGGATGCGGTCGAAGTGCCGGCGCGCAGCCGCGCCGCCGAAGTCCTGAGCGCGCGGAACGATCTACGGCACGCTGACCGCCAAGCGCGAGGGCGTTGCGCCGGTGGTGCGGGTCAATGAGCCGGTGCTCGCGGCGGTGCTGGCGACCGTCAAGAGTCTCGCCGGCCGCATCGAGGCGGCTCCGCCGCAGACTCGACGGCATCCTGTCGCTCAAAGGCGTGATCGAGGTTGTCGACGAGGACGAGCGCGAGGAGGACCGCCAGGCCGCCGAAGCCGCCGTGGTCGCCGGATTTCACGCGACGGTCGCCGAGCTTGCCGACATGCGCCGCCGCGAAGGGGCGGCGCTCGGGCAGATTCTCGCGCAGCGGCTGGCGGAGATCGCGACGCTGGCGGCGCGCGCAGAAGCCGTGCCCGGGCGGCGGCCGGAGGCGATCAAGGCGCGGATTTCAGAGCAGGTCGAAACCTGCTCGGCGACATCCGAGCGCTTCGATCCCGACCGGCTGCATCAGGAAGCGATCCTGATCGCCAGCAAGGCCGATATCCGGGAGGAGCTCGACCGGTTGGCGTCCCATGTGGCGCAGGGACGCCGGTTGATCGCCGATGGCGGCGCCGTCGGCCGGCGGCTCGACTTCCTGGCGCAGGAGTTCAACCGCGAGGCCAACACGATCTGCTCCAAGTCCAACGACGTGGAGCTGACCAATATCGGCCTCGAGCTCAAGACCGTCGTGGAGCAATTCCGCGAGCAGGTGCAGAATCTGGAATAGCGGCGCATGGCGGGGGCTCGCAAACAAGCGAAGCGCAAGCACGCAAGGGCGATCGCCCGCCGCGGGCTCATGCTGGTGCTGTCCTCGCCGTCGGGCGCCGGCAAGACCACGCTGTCGCGCATGCTGCTGAAATCGGATGCGTCCGTGGAGCTGTCGGTGTCGGTGACGACGCGGCCGCGGCGCGCCAACGAAAAGCACGGCCGCGACTATCGCTTCATCCAGAAGCCGCAGTTCGAAAAGATGAAGCAAAAGGGCGAGCTGCTCGAATCGGCGGAAGTGTTCGGCAATTTCTATGGCACGCCGCGCGCGCCGGTCGAACGTGCGCTGGCCGCGGGGCGCGACGTGCTGTTCGATATCGACTGGCAGGGCACGCAGCAGCTTCGCGATAACGAGAAGGTCAAGGACCGACGTGGTGACGATCTTCGTGCTGCCGCCGTCGACTGCCGATCTTGAAAAACGGTTGCGGACACGCGGGCGCAGGATTCCGATGCCGTGATCGCGTCGCGCATGGCGAAGGCCGCCGACGAGATGAGCCACTGGGCCGAATACGACTACGTGGTCATCAACCATGACATCGAGCAGGCGTTCGCCGACGTGCGCGCGATCCTGGCCGCCGAACGGCTCAAGCGCGAGCGCCAGACCGGGCTGTCCGCCTTCGTCCGGAATCTGCAGGCGAAGCTTTAGGCGACTCAGCGCGCGGCGGAATATTTGTGCAGCACGATCTGCTTGATCTCGGCGCGTTGCGCCGGGGTCGGCGCGTTGATCACCCGTTCGATCGCCTGCTGCGCCGCCTTCGGATCGCGGTAGATGACGTAGCGCTGCGACTTCTCGGCTTCGGCCAGCAGCTTCGGGTCCTTCACGAGCTTGCCGACGGCCGCTTGCAGGAAGGCCAGCCGGTCCGGCGGCACGCCCGGCGTCGTGACCAGAACGCGGCCAAGCGCATCGAGCGTCGAGCGGAAGTCGAACCACCATTCCTGTTCGGCGGTCAGCTTCACCAATTCGAAGATCGTCGGCGTGTCGGGGAAAAACTGCGACTTGTTGCGCGCCATGGTCGCAATCGCGCGGTTCTGTCCGGACCTGACATAGAGGTTCGCCGACGTGTCGGAGACATACATCGCGTCCATTTCCCTGCGCTCGATCGCGAGCGCGATGTCGGCGGTGCCCTTGTAGCCGAGGATGATCTTGCAATTGAGCTTGAGCACGGTGCAGGTGATGGCGCCGCCGTCGGCGGTCCCGTCGATCTGCCCCGAGCGCCCCAGTTCAGCGTCACGCCCGGCTTCATGGCGTCGGCCGGGCTCGTCATGGCCGGGTTGTTGGGCTGACCCACCCATATCCATGGCGACGCGCTGACGATGCCGAGATGGCCGACCTTGCTCAGGTCGTAGGCGACGCCCTGCTGCTCGACCAGTTGCGCCATGGTCGCGGCGATGCCGCTGACCAGCATCATCTGCAATCCGTCCGGCGGCGCCTGGTAGAGCCGATTGAGCGCCGACATGCCGCCGGCGCCGGGCTGGTTCTCGACGATCACGGTCGATTGCAGCACCTCGCGAAGATAGGGCGCGAGCATGCGCGCATAGACGTCGTACCCGCCTCCGACGCCGAAGCCGACGATGATCTTGACCGTCTTGCCCTTGTAGAAATCGGCGGCCGATTGTGCGGACACCGGCGGCGGGGCGATGAACATCGCCGCTGCGATGCATGCTGCGAGCCGCCATGACCATTGAGCAGCGCGACGACGGTCCCTCATTGCAGCCCTCCACCGGTCCCGGCAAAATCTCCGACGTCGGGCGAGGATATCACCGCATTGGCAAAGCGAAACGGGATGCGGCCATTCGTCAGGGTGCGTCGCCGGCGAAGGCGCGCGCCAGCCTGACGAATCCTTCGACCGGAATGTCCTCGGCGCGAGCGGTCGGCTCGATGCCCGGCCGCGGCGAGCAGCGGCGCGGGGTCGCGTCCCAGCGATTTCAGGCTCTGGCGCAGCATCTTTCGCCGCTGGCCGAAGGCGGCCTCGGTCACCTTTTGCAGCGCGAGGGACCTGCACGGCAGGGGAGCGGCGCGCGGAACAAGCTCCACCAGCGACGACGTGACCTTGGGCGGCGGCACGAACGCGGAAGGCGCGACGTCGAACAGGATGCGGGCCTCGGTGCGCCAGCCGGCCAGCACCGACAGGCGGCCGTATTTCTTGGAGCCCGGCGCCGCCGTGATGCGTTCCGCGACTTCGCGCTGGAACATCAGCACCAGCCGGTCGAACCACGGCGGCCAGGGTTCGGCGGTCAGCCAGCCGACCAGCAGCGCGGTCGCGATGTTGTAGGGCAGGTTGGCGACGATGCGCGCAGTTCCGCCCTCAAGCCGCGTTTGCGGATCGAACGCGAGCGCATCGGCAGCGACGACCTCGAGGCGACCCGGGTAGCGCTCCGCGATCTCCGAGAGCGCGGCAATGGCGCGCTCGTCGCGCTCGATCGCGACAATGCGTCTGGCGCCGTTGGCGAGCAGCGCGCGCGTCAGCCCGCCGGGGCCGGGGCCGACCTCGACCACGGTCACGCCGTCGAGCGGGCCGGCGGCGCGGGCGATGCGGGCGGTGAGATTGAGGTCGAGCAGGAAGTTCTGCCCGAGCGATTTCCGTGCGCGCAGATCGTGCCGCTTGATCACCTCTCGCAGCGGCGGGAGGTCGTCGATCGCGCTCATGCGCTGCGGGGGGCGGGGTTCGCTCGTCGCGTGCCGAAATCCGGGCGGCGAGCTTGATCGCGGCAATCAGGCTCGACGGGTCGGCGCGGCCGGTTCCGGCGATGTCGAACGCGGTCCCGTGGTCGGGCGACGTGCGCACGAACGGCAGCCCCAGCGTGACGTTGACGGCGTGTTCGAAGGCCAGCGTCTTGATCGGGATCAGCGCCTGGTCGTGATACATCGCAAGCGCGACGTCGTAGGTCTCGCGCGCCGCCTGGTGGAACATGCTGTCGGCTGACAGCGGTCCACGGGCGTCGATGCCTTCGGCGATCAGGCGCTGCACCGCCGGCTGGACGACGGCCAGATCTTCCGCGCCCAGCGCGCCTTGCTCGCCGGCGTGCGGATTGAGGCCGGCGACCGCAAGCCGCGGCCGTGCGATCCCGAAGCGCCCGCGCAGGTCGTGCGCCACGATCCGGCCGGTTTCCACGATGAGGTCGGTCGTCAGTTTGGCGAAGACGTCCTTCAACGGCAGGTGAATGGTGACCGGCACCACCGCCAGCTCCGGCGACCACAGCAGCATCACCGGCTGCGCGGGGATGCCCGGTCGATTCTTCGGCAAGCTTGGCGAGGTATTCCGTGTGACCCGGTTCGGTGAAGCCCGAGCGGTACAGGATGTTCTTCGCGACCGGATTGGTCACGACGGCGGCGGCGGCGCCGGCGCAGACGTCGTTGACGGCGCGGCGGATGGCGGCGAGCGCGGCCGGCGCACTGGTCTCGTCGGGCTGGCCGGGCTCCGGCGGTGACGGCGATGCCGATGTCGACGACCGGGAGCGCGTTGCGGAAGGTCGCCTCGGCGGCCGCCGGCTCCACCACGGACAGCGGGACGCTGCTGCCGATCTGCTCCGCGCGGCGACGCAGGAAACTCGGGATCGGCAAGGATGTAGAACGGCGGGAGGCCAAGCTCCTGGCGCCGCCGCCAGGCTGCGATGGCGATATCGGGGCCGATTCCCGCGGGTTCGCCGAGCGTCAGCGCAAGGACGCGCGCCATCCGCCTATTTGCCGGGTTCGATCATGGCGTTGCGGCGCAACAGCCGCAGATATTTCTTCGATTCCTGTTCGAAGCGCTCGCTCAGCAGCGTCTCGCGGGCCTTGCCCGGCGGCCGGGCGTATCGGTCTTGGTTTCGTTCTTGGAGCAGACCGCAAACATCTCGATGCCGTGCCTGGTGACTTCGGGCGCGGTCAATTCGCCCACGAGGCACGCTGTCGAGGACTTTGCGGAGGCCGTCCGGAAGGTCGGCCGAGGAGCGGATGACCTGATCGCGCACGGCCACGTCGCGCATGGCGCGAACCGCGGGAATGCTCTCCGTGCAGCCCTTGAAACTTTTTCTCAGCGCTTCGGCCTCGCGGCGGCGACTATCGAAGGTGGACGCCGGAGAGCCTGGGGGCACCAGGAAGAGGATCGGCCGCAGGACGTAGTCGTAGCCGACGGCGTCGCGCTCCTCCGGCTTCTTCGCCTCAAGGTGCGAAAGGACCTCGCTGTCCGGAATTTGCATTCGCTCCCGATAGCGGCCGCGGATCAGTTGTTGCCAGACGATATCCGCCCTGATCCTCGCTTTGAGCGTGCTGGCGTTGATGCCCTTTTGGGCCAGCTCCTGGGTCAACTGCTCGCTGGATTTGCTGCATCCGGCGGGCCATCCCGGCGTAGCTGCTGTCGACGTCCGCATCGCTGGCTTCGATTCCCCAACGCTTCCCTTCGCGAATTTTCAGCTTCTCGTCGATGAGTTGATCCAGGACCTGCTGGCGCGGCGGCGGCTTCTGGTCGGTCAGCACGATGAACTTGCTGCGCTGCTCGACATCGATCGCCGTGATCGGATCGCCGTTGACGAAGACGACGACGCTCTGCGCCAGGGCGCTTCCGCCCGCAGCCAGGACGATCAGCATCGCCAGCATGCGGGCCCGCATGATCATGGAGGCGGATGTGATTCGGCTTGCCGCGTCATTGTACCGTTCCGTCGACTGCCGCCCCCTTCTCTAAGTTGTACAAGCGCGCTGTTGCAATCATCGCGCGGCCGCCGCAAGCACTACCGCACGGCCCCGGGGACGCCGGGGAGGTTGGAGAGATTGGCCAGTCCCTGCCTGGTCGAAGTCCCTCCAATCGTCCGCAAGCTGAACTGGAGCATCACGGTGTGATTGTGTGCGTCGGTCGTATTGTAGCGGTACTCTGTAATGTAATTCAGGGCCAAGATGAGGCAGTCGTCGACGTACCCCATGCCGATCTGGGTTTCGTTGAGCTGATTGTTCCGCAGGTCATACCGGACGCCGCCGAATGTCTGCCAGTTTGGCGACAGCTTGAATCGGGCGGTCGAGGTGAGCCCTTCGCGCGTCTCCAGGAAACCGATCGCGGGCTGCGGGGCATAGTAGCCGTACATGACCGTGGTCGACCAGCGCTCGAAGTTGAAGGTCGCTTCGTATTCGGATCGCTGTAACGTGTGGTCGCCCTCGTCAAAGCGGAAGCGTGACGTGAGCGTCAGCTGCGAGTTGGGCTGGTAGGTCACGCGGGCGACGTAGTCGGAGCGCGCCTTGTCCAGTCCGCTGTCCAGGCCGGTATTGGTCGGGCTGGCAACCGCAAACGAATTCAGTCCGAACAGGTGATAGGACTGTCCGACCAGCACATTGAGGTAGCCGCCCTGATTGAATTGCGCGGTGTATTGCGCGCCCACATTGAGCCGCCCGCCGCCCTCGACGCGGTCCCAGCCCGCGAACTTGTTGGCGCGGAACAGGTTGCTGGCGTCGAACATGAAGCTTTGCGAATCCTCGTTCGGCAGTTTGCCGATATTGGTTTCGTTCGGACTCATGACGAACTGAGCGATCGGCTCGATCGTTTGCGTCCCCCAGGACTGCACATTGATGAAGGGATAGCGGTATTCGACGCCGGCGGTCGGCATGAACCGCGCGACTTCGTTTTGCCCGGTCGTGGACGAAATTGGACACGCCCGGTGCGCCGGTGATGTCGACGCTTGCGACGTCGCCTCGCGCCGACACGAACGGCGTGAAGACCTGACCGAACGAATCGACGATGGTGCGCCGCCAATGCACGTCGGTCGAAGCGCGCGTGTAGTTGCCGGGGACGCCGCGCAAGATGCAATTGTCCGGCCGTTCGTGCATTCGGATCCGCGCTCGTGATCGTGCAAAGCTGGCCGGCGGCCGCTGCGGCGGTAATCGCGTCGAAGTTCGGTCCTTGCCGGCTGATGCTGGTCAGATTGCTGCGAACGCACAATTCGCCGCCCAGCACCGGGCGGCCGAACACGTATTCGTGGTTGAGCACCGGATGAACGATCGGACTTTGCTTCTGGTCGTCGACGCTGGTGAATCCATAGAAGTACAGCGCGCGGATATCGAAGAAGCTGCGTTCACCGCGACCCTGCAAATAGGCTTGCGACATCACGTAGTCGGGCGTCGACCGCATCAGGTCCATGGACGCAAATTTGTAGAATCCGTAGTCCTGATAATAGGACTTGTCGCTGATGACGGTGCCGTCCCAGCCGTAGACCCAGTGGTCGTTGATGCGGAACTGGCCGGTCGTGTTGATGTCGCCGCGCCACTGGCGATCGCCCGGCGTGCCGGCGAAGGCGTCCTGGGTCGAGCTGGAAGATGCCGGACGCGCGGATCGTGTAGGAGCCGTTCAGCGAGCCGGTGACGCCATTCGCCCTGAACCAGCGGACCCTGGTGGCTGGTGATCTTGGGCGTGAGCGTGAAGTCGTAGTTCGGCGCCAGCGCCCAATAGTAGGGCATCGTCACCGACGCGCCGTAGCGGGAGCTTGTGCCGAATGTCGGGATGAGAAACCCGGTCTTGCGCTTTGCGGTCGGATCGGGCGTGGAGAAGTATGGCACGTAGGCGAGCGGCACTCCGAAAAACTCGATGCGAGCATCCTCGAAATAGATCATCTGCTCGCCCTGATCATGGATGATCCGGGCGGCCTTGACCTGCCACTTGGGAGGCTTCCTCGGGTCGTCGGCGCACGGCTTCGCAGGCGGTGTAGACGCCGCTTTGCAGGACCGTGATGTTGCCGTCGGTGCGGTCGGCGCGAGTGGCGGCCATCCGGGTCTGGTCGGGCGTGTCCAGTCTCAGCGAGTCCACGAAACCGTCGCGGAAGTCATCGCTCAGATTGATGATGTCGCCGTAGGTGACGCGGCCGTTCGCCTCGGTGAGTTTGACATTGCCTTCCGCGTGCAATCGTTTGGTCTTCTGGTCGTAGATGACCCGGTCGGCTTCCAGCGTCGCGCCGGAATAGTAGATCTGCACGTTGCCGACTGCCGCCACGCGGTCGTTGGCGTGGTCGTAGTTGACCTCGTTCGCACGCACGAGCATCTGCTCGGACCCGGATTGTCCTGGCTGGCCTGGCCGCGGCATTCCGATGCCGCCGCGGACCGCCTCTCCTTGGCGCTTCGGGAACGAGATGAGCTGGCCCTGGGCGCTCGATTGCCGGCTGTCGACAATGCTTGCGGCATACAGCGCCAGCACGCCGCCAATGCAGATGGCGCGCCAGAAATACCGGCGGCGAGTCAAAACTCGTCGACTGCAGGCCGGGGGCGCCATCACCCGTCCTCCTGGTACAAAAGCGCAACGAACCCCGTCACCCCGCCCAAGAGCGGGGGCAGCGTCGCCGCCACAGCGGGGGCCAGCAGGCTCGCCTTGCTCAAATCCCCCGCAACCTTGGACAATACGTAAAGCAGAAAGCCCGCGGCGACGCCACCGAGGACCATTCTCTGCACCCCCCCGAACCGGAACAACCGGAGGCTGACCGCGGCTGCCAGAAGGACCATCGCTACCAGGTATAGGGGCAGGACCAGCAGTTGATAGTACTGCAGGCGGTAACCGACCGCGGCGAGGCCGGAGTCTTCGGCGAGCCGGATCAGGGGCGGCAACTGCCAGAATGGGACGGTTTCGGGCGTCGCGAAGGATTCCTGGACCTGAGCCCGGGTGAGATTGGTTTTCAGCTCGTATGACTGGTGGTTCGTCGGCAGCGTCTCGCCGACATAGACGCGCGCGTCTTCGAGCCGCCAATAGCCGTCGTGAAGCGTTGCGCGCTTGGCTTCGATGCGACCGAGATAGCCGTCCGTATCGTCGAGCGTGAAAATGCTCACATCGGACAGCTCGGCGCCTTGCTGACGGCTGCTCGCAGCGTTGATGATCGATTGGCCATCCTGGCTGCGCTGACGTAGCCAGAAGCCGCTGTTCGACTGCACGATATTTCGGGTGATCGTCGCTCAGCGCCGCTTCCAGCCGCTCCGATCGCTCGCGGAAGGTCGCCGAAACGGGATTGTAGACTGTCGTCACCAGGATTCCGACGAGCAGCGCGATCACCACCGCCGGCTTCACGAACTGCCAAGCCGAAATGCCTGCCGACCGCGCCACGACCAATTCGAGGCGGCGCGACAAATTCAGGTAACAGACCATCGCGCCGACCAGCACCGTGAACGGAATGATGCGTTCCGTGATATGCGGCACGCGGTAGAGCGCGATTTGCGCCACCATTAGAGCCGACACGTCCTTGACGTCGCTATGGCGGCGCAGCAGCTCGATGAAATCGAGCATCAGGATCAGCTGCGAACAGGCTCAAGAACGTACCGGCGACGACGTTGAAGAACCGCATTCCGAAATAGCGTGCGAGGGTTCCGGGCATCATGGATGCTGCCCCGCTGCCACTGCCGTTCGCCGCTTGACGCCCTCGACCATCGCGTTCACCAGATTGGTGAATGCCGCCGGCGGCTCGATCACGACCCCACGCGCGATTGCCCAGCCGCCGAGGATGAAAGCGGCCGCCAATCCAAGATAGGGCACGACCAGCGTGAAGGGCGAGTGCGCGCCCGAAATGGTTCCAACAAAACCCAGTGCGCGCACGGCCGCGACCACCGCTACCGCTCCGACCAGGGACATCACGCGGCTCTGCCGCGTCGTGCGCGGCGCGCCAAGGAAGGCAAACGTCACGAATAAAAACGCCAGTGGGTAAAGCGGCGTCGTAATTCGATTGTGCAATTCCGCTCGGAAGTGGCCTGGCGATCTTTTGAACGTCGCATCGTCGGGCCGTGGATCGAGCAGATCCTGGATCGATCGTTCATGAACGGCAAACGTCACCTGCCCGGTATTCGGCGACAGGCGTGACAGGTCGAAGGCGTATTCCCTGAACCGGACGATCACCGGATCGCGCTTTCCGGATTCATGCCGATGAACGGCGCCGTTCGCCAGCAAAAGGAAGATGCCGCGCTCGTTGTTGAGCAGATCGCCGCGCTCGGCAAAAATCGTTCCGCGTTCCTTGGGATCGCGCTGATCGTCGACCATGATGCCCAGCAGCTGACCGTTCGGTTCGCGCGAGCGGATGTGCAGCGTCAGCCTGCCGTCAACGACGATGAATCGCCCGGGCTGCACATTGCTGGTCACGATTTCAGCACGGACTTGCGTCGCCCAACGGCGCAGTTCCTGGAGGCACATGGGCGAGAGGTAGAAGCTGATCCACGTGACCACCAGCGTGACAAGAATTCCAACGAGCAGAAACGGGCGGAACACATGCCAGGGGGCCATTCCGGCGGCGTTCATGACGATGAGTTCGGAGTCGTTGCCGAGTTTGCTCAGCACATGGGCGGCCGCGATCATGAGCGCGATCGGCGCGATGATCGCCACCAGCATGGGAATGATCAGTGCGGTGATACCGACGAACACCAGGGCGCTCTGGCCCTGGTTGGTCATGAGATCGAAATTGCGCAACGCCTGCGTGATCCACATCAGCGTCGTTACGCTGACGAGGACGACCAGGAATGCACCAAGCGTGGCGCGAAATATGTAACGCCCGATCGACCCCATTCGCCCGTGCCGCCCCGATTTCGGCCCGACCGTTCACAGCGCCGGGCCCCCATGCCCGTGTTGGCGTTGTGCGTGGTCGTCCGCCCACCTTTGCAGGGTGGAATTGATCGTCCAACAAAATGGCCTCGCCAAGGCAAAGCCATTGAGCATGCACAACAAAATGTAAAGCCGGCAGGGTCGGCGGAACCGTCATGGTTAACCGCCGGACGGACCGATCGGGGTCGGTTTTTGAAGGGGCTATGCATGGTAGTCCTGGCCGGGCCATATCTGTGGCTGGTTGGCCGCCCCTAGCGCGCCAAAGCCGAGCAGGTCCTTCCGCTCTCAAAGCAGCAAGAGTCCCCGATGTCCGCCACCCTGAAGCTCGATTTCCTACCCTTTACGACGCCCCCCAAGGGTGTTCTCATTGTGTTCTGTGACGACGGGCTCAAATTCGGCTCGGCCGCCCGCGCTGTGCTCGCGCCGGCCGGCGACCTCGTCAAGCGGGCGGCGACGGCCGAGCGCTTCAAGGGCAAGCACGGATCGGCCCTCGAGATCGTGGCCCCGGCGGGGCTCGACGTTCCCCGCCTGGTTGTGGTCGGCGCCGGCAAGGTGAAGGACCTCAAGTCCGAATCCTGGATCAAGCTCGGCGGGGTGGCGATGGGCAAGGTTCCCGCCGCGGCAGCCGAAGCCACCATTATCGCCGATCTCCCGGGCGGGGCGCCCAAACCGGAACGGGTCGCCGACATGGCGCTCGGCATCCGGCTGCGCGCCTATTCGTTTGACCGCTACAAGACCAAGCGCAAGGAGGACGACCCGACTCCGTCGCAGGTGAAGGTCGACGTCGCGGTGTCGGGCGTCGCCGCCGTGCGAAAGGCGTTCGCGTCGCGCAATGCCATTGCGAGCGGCGTGTTGCTGGCGCGTGATCTCGTCAACGAGCCGGCCAACGTGCTGTTTCCGGAGGAATTCGCTCGCCGCACCAACGGCCTGAAGAAATTCGGCGTAGCCGTTGAGATTCTTGACGTTCCCGCGATGAAGAAATTGGGGATGAACGCCTTGCTCGGGGTCGGGCAAGGCTCCGAGCATGCGAGCCGCATGGTCGTCATGCGCTGGCAAGGCGGCAAGAAGAACGCGCCGCCGGTGGCATTCATCGGCAAGGGCGTCTGTTTCGACACCGGCGGCATTTCGATCAAGCCGGCGTCCGGCATGGAGGACATGAAGGGCGACATGGCGGGCGCTGCCTGCGTGGTGGGGCTGATGCAGGCGCTTGCGGAACGCAAGGCAAAGGTCAACGCGGTCGGCGCGATCGGGCTGGTTGAGAACATGCCCGACGGCAAGGCGCAGCGCCCGGGCGACATCGTCACCACGATGTCGGGACAGACGATCGAGATCATCAACACCGATGCCGAAGGTCGGCTGGTGCTTGCTGACGTGCTGCACTACGTCAACAAACGCTTCAAGCCGAAATTCATGGTCAATCTGGCGACGCTGACCGGCGCCATCATCGTCGCGCTCGGGCACGAACACGCCGGCCTGTTCTCGAATGACGACACGCTGTCGGACCGTCTGCTCAAGGCCGGGCAGGCGACCGGCGAAAAGCTCTGGCGCATGCCGCTCGGTCCCGAATACGACAAGAAGATCAATTCGAAATTCGCCGATATGAAGAACACCGGCGGACGCGACGCCGGCTCGATCACCGCGGCGCAGCTGCTCGCGCGGTTCGTCGACAAGACCCCGTGGGCGCATCTCGACATCGCCGGCACCGGCTTTGCCTCGCCGCAGAATGACGTCAACAAGAGCTGGGGCTCGGGCTTCGGCGTGCGGCTCTTGGATCGGCTGGTCACTGATCACTACGAGAAGTAAATTCAAGCGTTGCCGGGAAGACCCATGATTTTCAACGCTTTTAGCGGGCGGGCATGACGGAGATTCTGTTCTACCACCTGCAACGTCAGCCGATCGAGCGCGTGCTGCCGGCGCTGCTCGAGAAATCGCTCGAGCGCGGCTGGCGTGTCGTCGTGCAGGCGGCATCGGAGGAGCGTGTCGAAGCGCTCGACGCCCATCTCTGGACGTTCCGTGAGGACGCCTTCCTGCCGCATGGGGTTTGGCGCGATCCGGAGGCGCGCGAGCAGCCGATCCTGCTGACCGTGAACGACGATAATCCCAATCGGGCGAGCGTGCGCTTTCTTATCGATGGCGCGGCGGTGCCGTCGGATGCGGCCGCCTATGAGCGGATCGTTCTGCTGTTCGACGGCGACGATCCCGACGCGGCGGAGACCGCACGCGCGCGTTGGCAGGAGGCGAAAGGGAACGGTTTCGCGGTCACGTACTGGCAGCCTGACGAGCAGGGGCGTTGGCAGCGCAAGGCTTGAGCCGCGCCGGCGGCCGGGTCGCGTTGACTATTCCCGACTTTGCCGCGAAGCCGCCGCAAAATGACCCGTTGATTCAAGAGGATGGCTTGCGCAATAGTCGGGCGTCTTCAGACCTAGGCGGGGGCCGGCGGTCGTCGGGGACACGGGGATGCGGGATTTCTTGCGAGGTCCAAAGGTTTTTGCCGCGGTTGCGATGCTCGCAGCCGCCGCCAGCGCATGCGCGCCCAGCCAGTTGGCTGAGCTCGGCAACGTCAACCTGCTGCCGCGCATGGGGGAGCTGTCCAAACCCGACTGGTTGACCTATTCGGGCGGCAAGAACGAGTACGCCTTGCGGCCGGTGACGGAAGCCGATCTCGTCAGCGCCGATGGGCAGTGTGCGATGGCCACGGCTGCCGGGCCGGCAGCGCCGGAGGCAGGGCCCGACGGCGCTGCGCAGACGCAGTTTGCTTCAGGCGGTATCGCGCTGCAGATGACGGAATGCGATGTGGTCCGCCGCGCCGGAGCACCCGAGCAGATTCAAATCGGAGCCGACGAACGTGGGGAGCGGGCCACCGTGATCACCTATATCCGGGGTCCGCGGCCGGGCATCTATCGGTTCGCAGCCGGACGGCTGACGACGATCGAGCGGGCGCAGGACGCGCCTGACGCCAAAGCGGCGCCGAAGGCCAAGCCGTCCAAAAAAGCCGCGCGCTCCTGAGCGCCGAAATCTCAACGCATCGCCACTTCAAGCGCTTCGCTGGCGGCGAGCCAATCGTCTTCGGCGCACGCAAGCGCATTCACCGCACGCGAGCGATCCTTGGCGAGCTGGGCGGCCCTGGCGGGATCGCGCGCGAACAGCCCGGCGTCGGCGAGCGCTGCATCGATGCGCGCGATTTCGTCGTTCAAGCGCGCGACAAGGGCTTCCGCATCGGCGATCTGGCGCCGCAAAGGCGCGAGCTCGACCCGCAACTGCGCGGCGGCGCGGCGGGCATCGCCGCGACTGGCGCTATTCGGCCGCCGTTCGCGCTCCTTGTCGTCGCGGCGATCGGCGAGCACAAGCCGACGATAGTCGTCAAGGTCGCCGTCGAACGGCAAAACCTGGCCATCGGCGACCTGCCAGAGCCGGTCGGCGCACGCCTCGATCAGGTAGCGGTCGTGTGACACCAGGATCACGGCACCCGGATATTCGTTGATCGCGTCGATCAGCGCGGCGCGGCTGTCGATGTCCAGATGGTTGGTGGGCTCGTCGAGCACGACGAGATGCGGACCCGAACTGGTGGCAAGCCCGAGCAGGAGGCGCGCCTTCTCGCCGCCTGAGAGATTGGCGGAGGGGGTGTCGGCCGCCGCTTCCGAAAATCCGATCGCGCCGGCGCGCGCGCGGACCTTTGCTTCCGGCGCATCGGGCATCAGGCGGCGCAGATGGTCATAGGCGCTGCCGTCGGGATTGAGCTCGTCGAGCTGATGCTGGGCGAAATAGGCAACGTCGAGTCGGTCCGCGCGCGTCATCCGGCCGGACATCGCCGGAAGCCGGTTCGACAAGAGCTTCACCAGGGTGGACTTGCCGTTGCCGTTGGCGCCGACGAGCGCAATGCGGTCATCAGGATCGATCCGGAGATTGAGGCGCTTGAGCACCGGACGGTCCGGCTCATAGCCGACCGAGACGCCTTCAAGCGCGATGATCGGCGGTGACAAGGGCTTCGCCGGCGCCGGGATCAGGATCGGGCGCACCTGGTCGGCGACAACCGCCGCGATCGGCTCGAGCTTTGCCAAGAGCTTCAGGCGCGACTGCGCCTGGCGTGCCTTCGTGGCCTTGGCGCGGAACCGCTCCACGAACGCCGTCAGGCGCTTGCGCTGGTGCTCCTGCTTGCGTGCGAGCTTGAGGTCGAGCGCCTGGCGTTCGCGCCGCTGGCGCTCGAACGCGGTGTAGCCACCGCGGTAGAGCGTCAGCGTTCCGCTTTCCAGGTGCAGGATCCAGTCGACCGCATTGTCGAGCAGGTCGCGGTCATGGCTGATCACGACGACCGTGTGGGGATAGGCGGCGACCTGCTTCTGGAGCCAGAGCGTGCTTTCGAGGTCGAGGAAGTTGGTCGGCTCGTCGAGCAGCAGGAGGTCGGGCTCGGCGAACAGCGTGGCCGCGAGCGCGACCCGCATGCGCCAGCCGCCGGAGAATTCGGAGCAGGGACGGGCCTGGTCGGCCGCGGAGAATCCAAGCCCTGCGAGAATTTCGGCGGCGCGCGCGGGCGCCGAATGGGCGCCGATATCGGCGAGCCGCGTCTGGATGTCCGCGATACGATGCGGGTCGTGCGCGGTCTCCGCCTCGGCCAGAAGGCGTATCCGTTCCTCGTCCGCCCGCAATACGATTTCGAGGAGGCTGTCGGGGCCATCGGGCGCCTCCTGTGACAGCCGTCCGATGCGGCAACGCGGCGAGAGCTGAACCGAGCCGTGCTCGGCGGTGATCTCACCCGCGATCGCGCGAAACAAAGTGGACTTGCCGGAGCCGTTGCGCCCGACCAATCCGACGCGCGCGCCGGTCGGAATATGCGCGGAAGCGTGGTCGATCAGCAGGCGGCCGGCAATGCGGACGGACAAGTCGTCGATGACGAGCATGGCCGCTATTTGGCCGAGCATCGCGCGGGAGGCAATGCCCAACGAGCTGTTGCAAGCGGACAAGCCCCGGCGCACGCTTGGATCAAAGAGGGGCAGCAAGGAGGCCGCCATGTGCGTTCCGGGATGTCAGGAAGCGATCCACCACGCGCTGTCGCGCCGGCGGGTCCTTGCGGCGGCGGCTGCATTTGCCGCAACTGCGGTTGCGCCATCCGCCGGAGAGGCGGCGCCGCGGCCGGTCAGAAGGGTGGTCGACCTCACGCATACCATGTCGGCGGATTTTCCGACCTTCGATGGAAAGCCGGGCATCGAGATGCGGAAGGTCTTCGATCTCAAAAAGGACGGCTACAATCTCTACCAATGGCAACTGATCGAGCATTCCGGCACGCACCTCGACGCTCCGATCCATTTTTCCGAAGCCGGCATGACGGTCGAGCAGATTCCGGCCGACACGCTGGTGGTCCCACTCGCCGTGGTCAATGTGGCCGACAAGGCGGCGAAGGATCCCGACTATCAGCTCTCACGCAGCGATCTGGCAGGCTGGGAGCGCCGGCATGGCCGGCTGTCCGACAATTGCTGCGTCGCCATGCATTCCGGCTGGGCGCGGCACGTCGTCGACAAGGCCAAATATGTCGGCCGGGATTCCAACGGCGTGATGCACTTCCCGGGTATCGATCCCGATGCGACCGCGTGGCTGATCAAAGAGCGCAAGGTCGCGGGGATTGCGGTCGACACGCTCTCGCTCGATCACGGTCCGTCGAAGGATTTCAAGACCCACATCTTGTGGCTGCCCGGCGGGCGCTGGGGGCTCGAGAATGTCGCCGGCCTTGACCGGGTTCCGGCCGCCGGCGCCACCCTGGTCGTCGGCCTGGCCAAGGTCAAAGGCGCCACCGGCGGACCAGCGCGACTTTTTGCATTGGTCTAGGCAGCGTTCGCAAAACAGAAACCCCGGCTCGTGGTAGAGACCGGATAATGGTTTGGCCATTGTCGCCATTAATGCAATATTTCTCATAGACTTGCTGCAATTATTTCAGGCGGCCATAAATGCCACAAGGTAACCTACAAGGTAACTTGACGCCGGCCGCCGAATAGGGGGATAAAGGCGCAGCGGCCGGGGCGTCACGACCCCCGACCGCCACTTGAGCGCACGACGAACCGAGCGGGACGTCATGCCCCGCAAGCCTTCTATCAGAAAGCGCGGATTTAGCGCCAATCCTCCTCGGCATAAAGGCGCAGCCCGGATCGAGCGAGCTATTGACCGACCCGGACCACTTGGGCACGACGCAAGCCTACTCACGTCATCCCCCGACGGTACATTGGAGATTGAGCAAGATCAAAGCGCGCGCCCCGAAGAGCACAACATCACCAACCCCGAGAAAGGCAGCGCCGGCTTGTCGCCTGGCCGGATGACTGATAAAGGGATGCCATGACCGCATGGCTACTAATCGTCTTTTACGCCGTCCTGGCGACTGGACTGTTGTCGATTGCCTTCGCCACGCTTGCATTCCTCCACAATAAGCAGAATTGAGTTTGATCGCTCACCTATCGTCGCGACCGCCGAACCAGCGGCACGCCATGAGGTGAGGGTTAATGTATCTCCGCCTTATGATCAGCAAACGCCGCACGCCAGCGCCGCAGTCATCTTCTGCGAGTGACGCTGGCGATCGTGCCTGGAGCCATTGAGCCCTTCTCCTGCCGTTCTCTGGCAATGATACGGGCGATAAAGTCGGTGTCGTCTCTCAGGTCGTGGGTGTTCACCAGCATGACAACCTTCCGGCCGTCTACATATTCAACGTCGAAGGCAATTAGATCGCTGCTGGGTTCGTTGGCCATTGGTCCTCCTGTGGACCATAGATAGCACAGTTGCCCCGTCCCCTGCCGAGAAGCGCGCTGCCCTAGACCTTTGGGCCGCGCATCTGCGGCTCGTCGTGGCGCAAGCCGAAGGCGCCATAAGGCGGGCCTGATCCACGTGACTTGCTTCCGCTCGCGAACGCGCGCCTAATGTGCGCAGCGGCCGGGAGTGCGACCTCCCGACCGCCACTTGAGCACAACGCACCGGTTCACGAGCGCGTCATGCCCCACAAAATCCTACCAGAAACGGCGGCACGATTCACGCCTTAGCCCGGTGCCCCCAACATTGGAGGGCTACCCACCATGACTATCGCGACCACACCATCCCGCCGTTCAATCCTAGCCGGCGCCGCTGCTTCTCCGGTGCTCGCCTTGCCCGCCGTTTTTGTATCGGCAGGGGGTGACCGCTTCGCCTCACTCACCATGCGATGGCGAGAGGCGACCAAGGCAGCCGGCGTGATCATTGATGGCTGGGCTTCCGAAGAGTAGCTTTTGGGTCGGCAGCGCGCCATCGAGCTAGAAATTGAACAGGCGCCAATTGCTAACGCGGGCGAGGCCCATGCTAAGGCGCGGCTTGCTGCGGAGGTGATAGAACACTACAGCAAGATGTTTCCCGATGGCGACGAGCCCGAGGTGGCGATAGCACGACAGCTTGTGAGACAACTGGCTGCACTATAAGGTTGAGGGAGTGAGCGTAGGGGGCTGCTGGCAACGGCGGCCCCTTCGTTTTTGGGAAGACCGCTGCCCGGGAAAATAGTGTGGAAGGGTGTGAGCTACATCACAGGCTCTTTGTCTGGGCCTCGGTGTAGGTTTATGGCGTTCACCATCCCTCTTTGGTGGACATCGCGCTAGGTACCTTGGCCCCGTCGCCACACGGCGGGGCCTCTTTCATTCGTCCAGCCGCGCCGGCACAGCTTTCCACAATTGTACGGAATCGTACTGAAATTTTCCGAAACCCGCGTGCCGGTGGTGTAGTTGAATCGCGGGATTTCCTACGGACGGAGGCCGTCATGGTAACAGCCGCCGAGTGTCGGGAATATGCCCACGAGTGCGCACGATGGGCCGCCGACGCGAAGTCAGATGAAATGCGCCAGGCTTTCTTGGACATGGCCAATCACTTTTTAGCGGCCGCCCTCGAGCTCGATGGTCTCAGCATTCCACAGACTAAGAGCGCGGCGTCAGGTACCAACGTTTTGGGAAACCGCGCCGGGCGGCGCACAGCCTAAGTTCCGTTTTGACTGGCCTGGAACTGGCGACGGACCGTGATCGTTTACTATTGCGGGCGCTGCCTCATTCGGCTTCTCTCGGGCGGCCCCGTGGGGCCCCGGCAGGCGATCATCCGGGGCCTCGGTTAAGACAATTGCAATCTCCTGGGTCGGACCACCGGGCGCGCACGGATGTACTGCCGCCCGGTGGCCGCTCAGCGCATAGACCCGGCCCCCTTTCATTGTGGTGCGGCGGCTATCATCGCCTTGAAGATTTTAATGTTTGCGGACGAAACGCGGAGCCGGACGACCCCAAGACGCTTCACAGCCGGCGTTGACCATCTCGGGCGTGATCTTTAACGGCGGCTTGTCATCGTTTGCCATTCTTGCGCCTCGCCGCCTCCACTAGCCGGTAGTGTTCCTAATTTGAAAAAGTACTAGCGATAAAGCATAGCGCACTGAGCGCGATCGATGTGGCGGTCCATGCCGTCGCCCTCTCATATAGCTGGCCCATGCCCACGAATGCGATCTTCTCGGCCCTGCTCCCGGCCGTTTCAATTGCGCTATGCCAATACCAAGCAGCCGTCAGCCCTGTGATTAAACCTACGGTCGCCAAAATGGGGCATATCATTTCCATGTTCCCCAACAGAGCGGCCCTGGAACAGGGCCGCCAGTTCGTTCCACACGGTTGGAGTATCTGCCCTGGAGGGCAGACAGCCACATGACAGCACGACGCGGAGCCGGTGGCAACCGCCCGGCCGTGGCGCCGTGTTAACCGCCAGATGGCGCCGCCCTTAGCATCGCGCGATAAATTCGGACGACGAGCTTGCGGACAAATCTTGGCGCATCGTGTCCCCACGAGGCCGCCACGCCGGCTTCAATCATCTCGGGCGTGATCTCAACTTTGTCCTTCACCACACGTGCCCCCGTTTCAACTCAGCAATTAGCGCGCGCCGCAGTGCTTGAGCCTGGGGCCATGATGCTGCGCCGACAGTGCCGGCGGGCCACGGTGACGGGCCATCGTCGCAATCCCAAGGAGTTCGCCTCCCACGGCTTAAACGTCATGCCGCGATTCTTGCACAGGCCGCGAATTCGTTCGTTAAGTGTTGGTTTCATTTTTGTTCCTTCGGATCAAATCATAAACTGAGGAGGTTATTCCAATTCCACCGAGGCCCGGATTTCCCCGCCCCCGCTTTGGCTCGTCTTGATCCAGACCGAGCTGTGCAACAAGCCGGGCAAACGCAGCACGGGCGTCCCGTTCGATAGCAACGCACGGATGGGTTTTCATGCCTTCGCGGCCGCCAACTGTGAGCCCGTCCTTCTCGATCCGCTTGCGTGCTTCGGCGCATCTGTCCCATGCCTCACCGGCAAGCGTCAGCAGCTTGATGTGGTGTTCTTCCAGCTCGTACCCGTCGCACACCAACTCGAACCAAGCTCGCGTGGCCGGCTCCAGGTGGGACGGGGCTTTTTGCTTTTTCATGGCGAGTTTTCCTGTGGGAATTAATTCTGTGATAGGAAGACCAGGCGGCGGTCATAAGTGGGAGCTCGGGAGAACATATTCCTACCCCCCGCGGCCTTGACTATCGCCGGTCCATCGCAGCCCAGCCGTGCGGGCGCCGCCGCCGAGCATGATCCTCGCACACACCGCAACGCCTCAGCGTGGTGAGCACCCCTGATACGTGGTGGCTCACGTCTGATGGTCTGATGTCTCGGATTGGTCTGAGCCTCGAAGCCAGCGAGCGCATGAAACCTGCTCGGTCGGCCGTGGCCACAAAACAGAGCGCAGCTTCTATCTGCTCTACTTGTTGTTCGGTGAGATCAACGCCGCGAAGCTCTAAGCGCAACTGTTCATTCATTGTGCGCACCCTCAATGATCCTGACATTGAGAGCCAAGGGCCTTCCGTCGCGCGGATTGCTTCCGATGTCGAATGACACGCGCTGACCTTCGTG
>CAVRFL010000021.1:0-37062 GCA_963720385.1 uncultured Alphaproteobacteria bacterium
CTTTGATGGGCTTTGCAGAATTCCGCTCGTGGCCCTCAGCGGATATCTTCGGCGCACTCTCCCAATGTCCGCTTCTGGCCCGAAGCGGACCTACCGAGATGTCTGCTATTTGGCCGCTTTCGGGGGTAAAGCGGACATCAGCCAGAGACATCGCCACCCTGCCCGCCGCACCAGATCTGGAAAAGACGCTCGCCAAGTATCGCGGCACCGAGGACTACGCACCGCGACAACACCGCTCTCACCAGCCGCTCGCTCGGTATCGCGTCCCTGACTTTGAGGATCATCCACAACACCGCCTGTAGCTTGCCCGCATGTCGCGGCGGGCACAGTGCTTCGGTCCGCTCACGCCGCCACGCGCCTCGCCTGGTAGCGCAGCAATGCGGTGCGGATCAGCCGCGCGACTCGCGGTCACTGGCACCGGGATAGAACCGCGCCGCCTCGGTCGGATCAACGCGTCGCGCCCGTCGATCAGCTTGCAAGGTGTGCGATGGCCGCGCCGATGATCCAGCGGCATCGCGTGAACGTGGCGCCAGCGGATGGCAGTCATGGCGATGCGACGGCGGTGGCGTCCGTGCCCCGTTCGCGTGGCGAACTCTTGCGCGCATCCGCCGCGATCAGCGTTGCGCGGCGTCGGCGCTCACGTCGCACCGTGTTTGCAGCGAGCCGGTAGACGTTGCGTCCGCGTTTGCCGCGTGACCGCGATCAGGCCAAGCGCGGCGCAGCGTGCGCAGCGCTGCGCGCCAGTGCGTTGCGCCCGACGCCGATCCTGCGCGCACAGGCGCTCGGGTAGCTGACCGATGCCTTGCGCCGACAACGCCCGCGCTGCGTCCGCTGGCAGCACCATGATCACGTTCGAGCATCGGCCACGGCCGCGTCATCGAGCGCATCGAAAGGCGCACGGTGCCTGCGGCGCGCTCGAGTGCATCGCCTTGAAGCCGCGCCAGCCGTTGCGCGCGGGCAACGCGCGCGCCATCGACGCGCGCCACCTTGCGCCGTCGCGCGATGCCGAAGTGCTCTTGCGCCCGGTCGCGGACCTGCACGCGCTTCGTGCGAGGGTGTCGATGGTCGCGCCAGCGTTTGCGAAAGCCTGTAACCAATTCGGGTGTGCCGGCGCGCCGCTCGACCACGATGATGCCCAGAGCTTCAAGCTCCGCGATGGCAGCCGTGATGCTGTCGCGGGCGATGCCGTACCAGCCGGAAGGCCGATGCGTGACGCCGGCGCGACCATTGGCAAGCTCGATCACGATGCGCGCCAGCGCCAGATGCGCGCTTTTGGTCAGGCAGCGAAAAGCCGGTGAGCGTAATAGCCTCAGGGATAGCGGAGCTTCGGTCCTTGGCACGCGCCATGCCGCACGCCTCGACAACCCGCACCGCCGCTGCCGCTCGCATCGCGCTGGCCAGATCGGTCATGCGTCACCGCTCCCGCATACATTGGCGATGCGATCATGCGTGGCCTCGAACGCCTGATCGCATCGGTCGTCAACCCATCGCCACGCCGCCGCGTTGGTGGTGAAGCCGTCCGCGAGGATGGTACCGTGCGATGGACAACACGCCACGTTGCCGATGCGGCATCGAACCTGACCGCGATGTCGTAGAACGAAACGGTCGTCACCGTACCGCGTCCATTTTCGCAAAGAACTGATCGCGAAGTTCTTCGCCCATCTGTGCCGTGTGTTCGTCGGGCCTTGCCAATGCCGCACACGCGGCATCCTCGAACGATCTACCAACAGGCATTTCCCCGATGTCGAAACGGTCTTCGGGTGTGCCGAAGCCGATGCGCCAGTTGCCCGTAAACCGCATGATCGTCAGATGCCCGTCGAAATGCTCACGCGCCACGCGTTCAAGGTCGCGCATCAACCGATCGCGGTTGTCGTCGGTCGTCGTCATGTCGCTCGCTCCTGTTTCGCTTGTGTCATTGCGCGGTGCGGTTGCTGTCGCCATTCATCGCCGCATTGCTGCGCCACATGGTTGCGGTCGTGTGTCCGCACATAGGCAACACGGGGACCGCCTGTTGTCTTGCCTCTTCTTGCTTTGCCTTTTGTGCTGGTCTGGATGGCTTGCGCTCTTGCCATCCACGCCGCGTGCTCGATGCCCGGTGATGGGCGCGCTGCTTGCTGCGCACGCCTTCGTCGGACAGCCGCTTTGCGACCTCTACGCGCGGCGTGTCCGCGCTGTCTATCTGTAAGAAGGTGATGCGGACGCGCCAAAATACCTCCGATGCTCAGTGCAAGAAACCCAATAACCATGCTGGTCGCCACATCTGCGGACGGCCTTGTTTGTCACTCGGGGACGCGCGTCCTCGGAGACGAAAAGCTGTCCGCACATGTGAGAGGTGCAGGAAATATGCGGGTTCTGCGGATCGCCGCCCGCATGGTTATTGGGTCGCCACATCTGCGGACGCCTATTTTGCACGGTCACAGACCCCCGCCCGCACAGGTTGATGCGGCGGGCAAACCGGGTCGGGAAGCCATGCTTTCCGACCTCGGTTTTTCCTCGGCGAGGGCGCATACGAGCAGTTCGTCCAGCGCGTGGTTGACGGCACGGCGCAGCGAAGGTGGTGCCAGCCGCCGATTACGCTGATCGCGCAGCGTGCGCGCAACGGCCTTCATGATGGTGCTGACGCTGGTCCAGCGTGTCCCGCCCATGGCCGCGCGGACGAGCACGGCGCGTTTGGACAGTGTTGGCATGGCGGTCCCCTCCTTTTCCCCCTTTCGCTGCCTGCCGCTTGCGCTCGCGGTCGGCGTCACGCCGTTCGGCTTTCCAGAAATCCTCGACCTGCCACGCCTCCGCGTTGCACGGCTCAACGTGCCTGATGCTGATGCCGTGTCGCGCTTGAATGCGACAAGTTTTTCAAACGTGAACTCGATCATCTCACCAAGCCGCTTGGCGTTGGGCGCACGTCGCTCGGCGTCAGCGTCATCGACAATGCGCAAGAACTCACCGCTATGGCGTGCCCACGGTGCCATGGAGAGCAACTGCGTCGCTGACATGCCTTTCAGGATAAATGCGCGCAGGAACAACTTGCCGTCAGCGTTCTCGGGCAAGCTCGACGTGCCGAAGTCTACCGTGCAATGGCGAGCAGATCGGCGCGGGTGAGCGCATCAAGCTGCGCGTGGTTGCGGCGAGCCATCTGCTGTCGGGGCTCGCGGCATCGACGTTGTCGCGCGGGCGGTCGATCTTGCGGGGCGGACGAAAAACGCGCATATAGAAACTTCCCTGTCGGTGATGTCGCAGTCTCGCTCTGCGGTTCGATGATCAGTCCCGTCCTCCAGCGGGAACGGATCGAAGTCTTCACGGATCACCGCCGCGCGGCTCAACGTCACGCGGCGGTGCTTCGTTTGTGACGACCTCGCATCCGGCCGCACGCCATCGTGCACTCACCGCCGCGACCGCCTGCGTGTCGTCGTCGATGATCGTCAACGCCTCGATGCCGGGAATCACAGCGAAGTCCGCAAGCACCGTCGCGCTGGTGAGCACCCACACCGGACGGAGCCCGCTGTTCATCGCGGCGATGCCGCTTGCCGATCACGATTTTGCTGATCGGCATCTCGACGGCGACCGGCTTGCGCGGCTTGGTGATCTTGGTGGTGCGGCGGGCCTTCATGACGTGGCCGCCGGTGGTTCATCGGCGGCGATGTATCCCGCCGCGACCACGAAACTGCGGGGGATGATCTGTATTCCGTTCTGATCAATGACCTTGATCTTGCCGGATCGGATGCCGCGCCAAACGGTCGGGTACGACACGCCGATCAACGCGGCGAACTCGGCAGGCCGGAAGCCCAATCGCTGATACACCGGGATCGGGGGTGGATTCCGCGGCGCGTCATCACCGCCATCATCATCCCGTTTGCGCTTTGCATGGCGACCGCGCGGCAGTGAACGCGGCTTGCCATCAAGCCGTTGCTGTTTGCGCCATTGCAGGGCGAGTTGTCGCGGGGGTTGTCTTCTTCGGGTCTGACATGGGCCACCTGTTTCAAGGTGGTCCCCATAGAGCACACGCCATGGGTGGGAGAGAAAATAAAAATAATTCGGGAGGTGTTTTTTTCACCGTCAGGTGGGAGAGAAATTATCCGCTAATTCGGGTGCGGCCGTTCGCTTGGCGCGCAGCATCGGCAGCAATTCCCGTCGCGCCCATGCGGTTTCGTTGACGGATGCGGCGAGCCGCAACACGGTATCGTCTCGCGCTCCGGGTCGCCAGGTCCCGATGCTGCGATCCTGACGGCCTCGCCCATGGTGATGAGCCACGCGAGGTCGTCGGGCCTTGTCGCGTGCCACTTCACCAGCGCACGAAGGCGGTCGCAGTCCTTGGCGAAGTCACCAAGGTCGAAGGTTGCTGTCGGCAGCTTGACCGTGAACTGATACGCGGGAGAGGTCGGGCGTGAAGTCGTCAACCGCGACGGTGATCGACCTGGTACATCGCCTGCAGACACACCGCCGCCCGGCGTCTGCTGCGGCCCACGGCCACCAGCGCCTCGTAATAGGCGAGCACGTATCGGTCGGGCTGTAAGCGCAGCGGCGTTTCGGGCGGCCAACGCTCGCGCTTCGGCGCTGCGGCAGCTTCGGCTTCGCTGGCCTGCCGCGCTTCGCTCCGGGGATGCGCGCGGTCATCGGAGCGCGACCACGTTGCCGGTCGTGGCGCGCTGTCGCAGAACGTGCGCCCATGCGTCCATCAGCCGCCGCCGCTTGTCCAGCAGATCGCCGCGTTGATAGGACTCTCGGTCCTGTCGCCGATGACGTGCGCCAGTGCCGCCTCGGCCATCTCGCGCGGGAAGTTGGTGCGCTCGGCGGCCCATGTGCGGAAGCTCGAGCGGAAGCCGTGCGACGGTGAGATCGCCGCGCTCCATCCGGCGCAGCGTCGAACGGCATCGCCATATTGGAGAGCGGCCTGCCGCGCTTGGCTCCGGGGAAAACGAAGCCGCCGCTCCCGAGCCGCCCGCATCTGCTCGATGATGGCGACGGCGCGGTCGCACAGGGGCACGCGATGCTCGCGGCCAGCCTTCATGCGTTCGGGCGGGATGATCCACAGCCGGTTGCGCAGATCGAACTCGGACCATGCGGCGTTCAGCGTTTCGCTGGTTCGCACGGCGCGCAGGATGGTGAACTCCAGCGCCCGTGCCGCGATGCCGTCCGCCCGCGCAGGTCACGCATGAAGCCGGCATCTGATCGTAGGGCAAGGCAGCGTGATGCTCGACCTTGTGCACCTTGCCGCGCGCCGGGAGCAGATGGTCGAGATGGCCGCGCCAGTGCGCCGGGTTCTCGCCGCTGCGATAGCCGTGCACCTTGGCCCATGACAACACAGCCTCGATGCGGCCCCGCAGCCGGTTCGCGGTCTCGTTCTTGCTGGTCCAGATCGGCTGCAGCACCCGCATCACCAAGCCCACGTCGATGGCGGTCACCGGGAGCTTGCCGAATACGGGCAGGCGTAGGTCTGCAAGGGTCGCCTTCCATTGCGCGGCGTGCTTGGCGGATTTCCATCCTGCCCGGTGGGCCTCGATGTAGGCGTCGGTCGCCGCGTCGAAGGTGATCCGCTTGGCCTCGGCGATGGGCGGGCGGCGGCCTGATCGGCGCGGCGCGCGTCCCTCGGGTCGATGCCGTCGGCGGAGCAGGCGTCGGATGTCGGCGGCCTTTCTCGCGGGCATCGGCAAGGGTGACGGTGCGCAGCCGCGGCCGATGCCATGCTTGCGGACCCTGCCGCCGACCACCCACCGGACGATCCAGCTTTTGCTGCCGCTCTCGGCCAACCTTCAAAAACAGGTTGCCGCCGTCTGCTGTAGAGGCCCGGTTCTGTTCGCCGCCGCCACCGTCTTGACCGATAGCCTGTTGATGCGCTTGCGCCATTGCCTGATCCTTCCGCCTTCATCGTCCGGGGGTACCGTCTGGGGTACCTTCCGGGGTGCTATGTGCCGCATACCATAGAAATGATGTGAAATGTATAGAAACAAAGATCCGGCAAGGTGGCCAATGGGGCTTAGGGGAGAAGATTTTCCCAACGGCCGCAAGCCGTTGAAGGGCCCGCTTGGCGGAAGGGGTGGGATTCGAACCCACGAGAGGTGTGAACCTCTGCCGGTTTTCAAGACCGGTGCCTTAAACCACTCGGCCACCCTTCCATCGCTGATATATCAAGCACTTAACAAGCATGCGGGGCGAACGAAAGCAGAAATTGCCACCGGGATTGCCACCGCTCCACGCTCAGATGCCGGACAACGCCGCATCCATCACCTGTGCGGCCCGATCATCGGTATTCGGAAACAGATGCCCGTAAATATCGAGTGTGATCTTGGGTGAGCTGTGACCGAGGCGGCGGCTGATCGTCAGCACGTCTACACCGGCGGCGATCAGGTGCGACGCATGAGTGTGGCGCAGTGAGTGCAACGTCACGTCCGGCATCCCGGCGGCTTCCATCGCCACTGACCATCCCTTGGTGACGCCGACCGGGTTGCGCGGTTCGTCATCCCAGATGCGCGGGAACACCAATCCTTCATCCTTGGCCTTCCCAAGGCCGAGCTTTAACCGATGCTCCTGCTGGGCCTTCCAGTATGTCCGTAACTCATCCACAGCGGACATGGGCAGCGAGATCGTGCGACGGCTGTATTTGGTCTTGGGCGATTTGAGCCCAACCCTGCCCGCTTGGTATAGCTCAGCGAGTGCTCTACCCGCAGTGAGCGGCCATCAAGGTCTACGTCCTTCCAGCGCAGCGCCAGTAATTCCCCTCGACGCATTCCGGTGGCAAGCGCAAGCGATGCAATCGGGTAGAGCGTTCCGCCTCGAAGCTTGCGCAGCACGGCTTTCACCTGTCCGACCGTGAGCGTGAAAATCTCTGTCTTGTCCACACGCGGTGGCGTTACCTGTTCGGCGACATTCCGTTGCACGATTGACCAGTCGGCAGCGTGGCCCAGCGCGCGATGAATGACGCGGTGAACGTGGCCGACTGTTCTGGCAGCCAGTCCGCGGTCCTCTCCCCTACCCTCGCGCAACAACGTGGCGTAAAGCTCCTGCAGATTGACCGCCTTCAGCTTCTGAATGTGAACGTTGCCAATACGCGGACGGACGTGCAGACGCAAAAGCTCCAGGTATCGCTCGTGCGTCTTAGCGTCGGTGTTCACTTCCGCCCAGTCGCGTTGCCATCGGTCTAGGAACTGCGAAACCGTCAGCTTCGACGGATCGATATATTCGTCGGCAGAGACTGCCGCGATCAGCTTCGCGAGTTCTTTCTCGGCATCGCGCTTGGATCCTTTGAAGGATGCGTAGCGGATCCTCCGACTGCCCGTCAGCGGATCGGGCGCAATGTCAAATTTCAATTCCCAGGATTGCGCACCGCGCTTTCGGATGTGGCCGCTCATGGCTTGGCCTCCCTTAAATTAAGCTCGGCAACTGCCTCTCGAACTGCTTCGGTGATCTTCGTTGGGATGGTCATCCCGGGCGAGAACCAGATAATGCCGGTACCATCCGAAACCGGAGTATATCCGGCACGCCACAACGCCGCTTCGAGGGCTGCGTTTCTTGGGCTCTCGACAGGAGCGCCGGTCCGCTTGGCCGCCGCCGTGAATGTCAGCGCCGCCGAGCCCGACAAGGCGCCCATCTCCCGAATCAATTTTTCGTAGTGGTAGTGCTGATTGGCGCGGAAGGTCAGTTCTTCCGCCATGCTGCGGTTCGTTGTGCGCACCGACTCCTTCAGCCGGTCATAGAGCTCTTTGCCGATTCTCAGCGTGAGGACCGGGCGGTGCTCAGCCTTACGTCCGGGCGGTCGCCCCACCGGTCGCCTTGCAGATTTTTTCATGCCTACCTCCCTGCCTGTACCCTCCTGTACTATTTCGTGTCGTCTTTTACAACAGAAAAATATAGACAGAACCACTACGCGTGGTATCGTGTAGTGAAAGGAAACACAAAATAGGACGGAGGATGTCATGAACCCCAAGCGCCCGCCGGGACGAGCACTAGCCGAGGATTTGACCGTCACGGTCGAGGAAGCGGCGGCGCTGCTCGGGATGTCCCGCAACGGGGCCTACAACGCGATCCGCGAGGGCGAAATTCCCAGCATTCGCATCGGCCGTTGCATTCGAGTGCCAACGCACCCGCTCAAGAAACTGCTCGGGCTCCAAGAACCCCGCTCATAAGAAAGCCCGCCGCGGGCGCGATGTCGGCGGGCGCTTGCAGCGATGATTCCCAACCGTCCGACGCGACTGCGGCCGGCCCCCCAACGCCTACGAAGCTCAAGGGGGACCGGCCGCAAGAAGAGGGTACTATCAAGATGTTCAAATTCCATATCGACCAAGCCCGCGTTCGTCAACGCTTCCGGGCATAAAACCACCCCCACCGTCCTGTCAGTCCCGCCCCGTCAGGTCCGCCAACGGGACTTCAAGAAACTCCGAACCAAGACCGCACGCGCGGAATTTGCCGCCGATCTAGTCAGCGGTAGAGCGGTCCTTAGCGATCGCGATCACGCATGCACGGCGGCGCTCGCATCCGCGGGCGGTGGCTTTTCAATTTGAGAGGACATGACAATGAACGCACCATGCATCACGCGATCTTCACGTGCCGCCGCCGACGACATCGCCGCCCGACTTCAGGAGCGCACCACGCGTTCCTGGCGCTCGACACCACAGGACAATCCAAACAAAGGATGGACGCACGAGACGCGGTACACCTTCGTGGACGGCAAAACCGTCACACTCAACGGACGTTCGGTGAACGCCCTGGCGTTCCCCGCCACGCCGGGTTTTGAGTTGCTTCGTTTCGAGCGCCCCGAGCACGGTGACCCGGCAACGCATGAAATCGCCGGCGCGATCCGTCGCGAACCCATCGTCGGGTGGATCCTGATCAACGACGGTAGACGTGTGATCCGATCACCATAAGCCGACGCTTGTTACCGGCGTTCTTCTTTCCGGGCAATTTCGCTTCCCGGAGACCGGGTCCAATGGCTCGCTCCTTGGCATCCAAAGTTACTGAGGGTGCGGCTGCGGCGTCTCCTGTTCACCCGATCACTTTCGAGACAGCCGAAGACTGGATCGCGCTCGTGCGTCTGGTCTGGGCCGAACAGCTCGCCGAGCGTGAGCGGGCGGCGCAGTTGAACAAGCCCTGCCCAACATGCGGCAGACGCACCCACCCTTCAACGACGACAACATTCCGTTCTAAAGGCACACCTCGCCATGACCGCCGGCCCGCTCGGCCATCGTTTCGATCACGCCGCGAATCCCGGTCGCCACCGACTCGCGGCTCGCGGCGACGATGTCTACGAGACGCCGGTTGAGGCCGTGCTTGCGCTGCTGCGGTCGAAGTTGCCGGATTCTATTTGGGAGCCGGCGTGCGGTCCGGGCGCCATCGTCAGGGTATTGCGCGCGTCGGCATTACGCGTTCATGCGACCGATCTGGTCGATCACGGCTGCCCGGAGCGAGTCCGGAATCGACTTCCTGCTCGAGCGCCGCGCTCCCGACGGTATCGAAGCGATCGTCACCAATCCTCCGTACAAGCTTGCGGATCAGTTTGTTGCCCACGCGCTGAGTCTTGTGCCGCGTGTGATCATGCTTCTGCGGCTGGCGTTTCTGGAATCAGAGCGGCGATCACCGATCCTGGATTCTGGGAATCTCGCCCGCGTTCATGTTTTCAAACACCGACTCCCGAGGATGCACCGGCACGGCTGGACCGGGCCGCGCGCGACCAGTTCGATTCCGTTCGCGTGGTTCTGCTGGGACCGCAACCACGTTGGCCCGACCACGATCGACCGCATAGCGCCGCCGCCAGCGATGGAGGCCGCGCAATGAGCCAACGCCGGCGCCTTCCGAATCGTCGCGCAAACCAGAGCTTTTGCTTCGAGCTGAGCGGCTTGAACTACGTCGCGACCGTGAGCTACTTCCCCGACAACACGTTGGCCGAAATCTTTCTCGGCAACGGCAAGGCCGGCTCCCACGCGGACGCCGCCGCCAAGGATTCCGCCGTCGTCGCGAGTATTGCCCTGCAGTTTGGCGTGCCCGCGTCGATGATCCGCCACGCTTTGTTGCGCGATCCGCAGGGTCGTCCATCGTCGCCGCTTGGCTGTGCGCTCGACATCATTGCCGGGGGCGGGCCATGACGATCCTCGACCAGCTGAAGGATGTCCGCCGCAGCGGCGATGGCTGGACCGCGAAATGTCCGGGACACGATGACACCCATAGCTCGCTCAGCGTGAATCACCGCGACGGCAAATGGCTGCTGAATTGTCATGCCGGCTGCTCGATCGAGCAGATCACGTCTGCGCTCGGCATCAAGATCTCCGAGCTGTTCGACGCGGACACCCGCAAGCCGAAGGCCAACGGGAAAGCACGGTTCGTCGCGGAGTACATCTATCGGACCGCGAACGGGGAGCCGAGCCGGAAGGTCTGCCGGACTGCCGACAAGGGATTCCCGCAGTTCAAGTGGACCGGATCGAAATGGGAGTCGGGCACCGAGGGCGTTCCGATCCTGCCGTACCGATTGCCGGAGCTGGTCAAGACCGATCCCGAGACTCCGGTCTTCATTGTCGAGGGCGAGAAGGACTGCGACCGACTGGCCGCGCTCGGCTTCATCGCGACAACAAATCCGATGGGGGCGGGCAAATGGCGCGCCGCCCTCAACAAGTGGTTCACCGACCGGCCGGTGTTCGTCATCCCCGACAACGACGACGCCGGCCGCAAGCACGCCGCCGACGTTGCGCGGCATCTGAAACCCATCGCGAGTCGCGTCCGCATCGTCGAGCTGCCGGGCGCTCACCAAGAAGGGCGGCGATGTTACCGACTGGCTCGATCTCGATCCGGCCAACAAGGATCGGCTGCTCGAGGTGGCGATGGCACCGCCAGCGAGCACAACAACAGATCGACGGCGCCGCATTGCTCGAGGACGTTTATGCCTTCCTGGGCCGCTTCGTCGTCTATCCGTCCGACCATGCGCGTATCGCCCATACGCTCTGGATCGCGCACACCCAATCATGGACGCTTGGGAATCGACACCGCGCATCGCGTTCCTGTCGCCCGGAGCCGGCATCCGGAAAGACCCGCGCTCTCGAAGTTTCCGTGCTGCTGGTTCCGCTCCCGGTCGAGGCGATCAACGTCACGCCGGCATATCTGTTTCGCAAGGTCGGCGGCGAAGAGGGTTTGCCGACGATCCTCTATGACGAAATCGATACCGTGTTCGGGCCGAAGGCGAAGGACAACGAAGAGGTCCGCGCGCTCCTGAATGCCGGGCACCGCCGCGGCGCCGTTGCCGGACGCTGTGTGGTCCGCGGCACGACCGTCGAGACCGAAGAGATTCCGGCCTACTGCGCAGTGGCCCTCGCCGGGCTGGGCTGGCTGCCGGAAACCATCCTGACCCGGTCGATCATCGTGCAGATGCGCCGCCGCGCCCCCGGCGAACGAATCCAACCGTTCCGGCGCCGGCTGTGCCTGAAGGAAGGCAACCGACTGCGGGACCGGCTGGCCGGATGGGGGCGAGCCGCCGTGGATCATCTGACGGACAACTGGCCCGAGCTCCCGGACGGCATCACCGACCGCGACGCCGACGTGTGGGAGCCGATCGTCGCGCTGGCTGAGCTTGCCGGCGGCGACTGGCCGAAGTGGGCGCGGGAGGCTGCGACCGAGATGGTCAAGGCCGGGAAGGATCGGGAGCCGAGCCTGGGAATCCGGCTGCTTGGCTGATCTGCGGACGGTCTTTGCCGACGCCGAGGAGATGGCGAGCGAGACATCGTCCATCGGCTGATCGCGCTCACCGAGGCGCCGTGGGGCGACCTGAAGGGAAAGCCGCTCGATCAGCGCGGGCTCGCCCGGCGGCTGCGGCAATACGGGGTCAAGCCGAAGCAGATCCGCTTCGGGGACGAAGAGGCCCGGGGCTACCTCCGGGCTGACCTACAGGATGCCTGGGACCGCTACCTTCCCCCGTCACCCGGCAAAAGCGAAACAAGCGAAACAAGCGAAACAGACGCTGAAAACCGTGCGGAATTCGTTCCGCTTCCGAGGATTCTATCCGGAACAACCGGAGACGCCGAGCGGAACGGCGACCAGCAGACGGAGCGGATGTCCCGCTTAATGTTCCGGATGTTCCGGAGAGACCGCGCAAGCGGAACACACGACCCATTGTGAAAGCAAGCGATGTTCCGGATGTTCCGGATGTTCCGCTTGCGGCGGGTGACGGGGGCGAAGAGCCCGAGGCCTTCCCCCTGGTCTGCGAGCACTGCGGCGCGCCCGAGCAGGCCCGGCAACCCCTGCCTCCAGGTAGCCGGCGGTGATGACGGCCGCACCCACTGGATTCACACCGGCTGCGTCAACGACTGGATCGACGCCACCGACACCGGAATCCCGCCCTTCCTGCGGCGGACGCAATGACCGCGCGCGGCGGACACCGCGCATCACGAAGGAGGACTGAACGATGGGCATGAGACGAGATGCGAGTATCGAGGCATGGCAGGAGCGGACGGGTATCGAGCCTGCGACCGGCGAGAGGGCTAGGATATTGGAGGAACTATCTCAGGCGGCCTTCGAGTTGATCAAGGCCATAGAACTGGAGCGATCAGGTATCCGCGACGGCGATGGATATTGGAGCGGCAGCTGCCCGCCCGAATCCATGGTTTCGCGGATTGGTGAACTAAGGATGCAGTACAATTTAATGTTGCGGCGGGGCAGCAGGACGGATACCCGCTGGATGCGCGCTGATCCTGAAAGTGCGATGGCCCGCAGTGATGCGCGCCCTGCTCACAGATAGACCAATGGGATGGGGCCGTGATGCATCACTGTGCGTCACGGTCTCAGACCCACGGGGGGTAGGAAAATGTTCCAGCGAATCTCGACCGTATGACCGCCGCCGGCCCTCCGTTTGCACTGAGACCTCCCCGATTTAAAAAACTCGCCATCCAGGACCGCCTATGAAACCGCCAAAGACCCCCAAGCCACCGCCCATCTCCGGCCCGAGACCCAGCTGTGGTGGACGGACGTCCTACGCGACTACGACCTCCAACCCCACCATCTTCGGCTGCTGCAGCTGGCCGGCGAGGCCTGGGACAGAACGCAGGAGGCCCGTGAAATCCTGGCACGAGATGGATTGACGTGCGAAGGCCGCGAGGGCGGAATCCGAGCCCACCCGTGCGTCGCGATCGAGCGCGACAGCCGTCTCGCCTTCGCGAAATTGATCTACCAATTGGATCTGGATGTTGAGCCGCCGCGCTCGCCGCCGCCACGCGCTAACCGCGGAAGGATTTTCGCCTGATGTCGCGCCGAAGCCGACCATCGAAGCGGCGCCTTAGCGACGAAGTCGCCGAACGACGAGCGTGGTCGCGATTTTTCGGTATTGGATTCGACTATCTCGGCGAGCTTGGCCCCTATGGTGTGGATGCCCGCTGCTTTGGCGGGGAGCGTAGCCCCGAGTTGATGAAGGCGGCGCGGGCGGCGTGGCGGCGGTTTGGCACCGCATACCTTCATTGGGTCGCGGCGGGCGGTGGAGACATGTCAAAGATTTGGGCGCTACGCGAATTTGGGCCGCCGCGGTCAAGCCATGATGAACAACACCACAACGACGATCGCGTTGCTTAAGCAGATCGACGCGATTGCCGAGCAGCTCGAGCGGCTGCGCGCTGACGTGCTGCGCCTCGAGGATACCGTGGAGCCGTCCGCTGACGCCGGCCAGTCCGACTTCGCCCCGCACAATCTGCTCGACACTTGGGCCGCGGCGGCGCGTTTCAATCACCCGCAGGACACCGTCCGAAAATGGTGCCGGCAAGGCGACGGCAAGCGCATTGGCGGGCGTTGGCTGGTGTCCGTTCCTAGAGTTCAACGCCGGGTCAATGGCGGCGCCTAGCCGTCGCGTTGTCGCGTTTGCGCCGTCGCGTTTCAGGGTGCGGTCTGACCAAAGACCACAAGAGGGATACCCTGATGATGATGCCCGAAAATCCCACCGCGCTGATGCAATGGTATGCGAGAGCCTTGGCGATCCAATCGAAGGCCCTTGTCGGCGAAACGGAAGCTTGGGCCGAATCCGTGGGCGCCCCGAATACAATCAAAAGAATTCTAAAGTCGGGCGTCGCTGCCGGTACAACACTTGACGCCGAGTGGGCCGGCGCCGCCCTGGGCGACTATAAAAATATCGTCGCCGGCTTCATGGAGGCGATGCGGACAAAATCGGTGTTTTACAGATTGGTTGCCGACAACGCCTTCACCATCCTGCCGATGCACAAACAGATTGTGTTTACGACAGCCAGCGCCAGCGCATGGGTCCTCGGCGAAGGCCGGCCGGCGCCGCTCTCTCGGCTTAGCCTCGCAAACCAAATGTTGCTACCCGTCCGCGCCGCGGCGCTGATCGTCATGACCGACGCACTCATCCGCGACACCAGTGCAAGCGGACAGTCATTTTTCGCAAAGGAGTTGCGCAACGCGGTTGGCGAAGTTGTGGATCAAAAGTTTTTCGAGATTATTATTGACGATACAACAGATGCCGAAGTCATTCCGAGCACTGGCGACGACATCGAAGCGGTCTTAATCGATTTGCGCAGCGCGCTGGCGGCCGTCACGACCGGCGGCAACAGCGCGTTGTACTGGATCGCAAGTCCGGACGTTGCAAAATTTCTGTCCACAGCTCCGCAACAATTTCCGGCGGCATCCGCGGTCGGCGGCGAATTATTAAATTTGCCGCTGTTGGTCAGCGGCGGCCTCGCTGCTGGCGAACTTGTTTTGCTTGATGCCGCCGGTGTTGCAGCCAACGCCAACACAGTCGAGGTCAAAGCCAGTACCGAAACGGACATCGAAATGGACGACGCGCCCACGTCGGATGCAACCGTTGGCAGCGGCGCGACGTCGGTTAACATGTTTCAGGTCAACAGCGTCGCGTTGATGGCGACCGCAATCTTTGGTGCCGAGCTTCTGCGCGCCGATGCTGTTTGCAAGATTACCGGCATGGGTGGGGTTACTGCGTGAACGATCGCGATCAGCGAGTGAAGCCGCTCGATATAGTCGAGGCGGAAAAGCGACTGCCGCGGGATATCAAGGCCGTCATCGCCGCGGTGGCCGAGGTGACGGCTTCCCATATCCGCGAACTCTACCAGCGGATTGAAGAGCTGGAGCGGCGGCCGTTTCTGAACGAGGCGGGCGTGTGGGAGCAAGGCAAGGCGTATGGCGCCGGCATGGTGGTTTCGGATCATGGTTCGGCGTGGGTTTGCAAGGCGCCGACGTGTCAACGACCTGGCGAAAGCGATCAATGGCGCCTGCTGGTTAAGCGCGGACGTGATGGCAAAGACGCGAAGCGGACCGGGCGGATCGTATTATGAGGATGGTCGAAGCACGGTGGAAGGTGAACGCGGCCATTGCTGCGCATGATGCGACGGTGGAGTACATGCAGCTCAACGTATGCGAAGACGGCCGCTCCGTTTGCGTCATCTGTGAAATGTCGGACGGCACCGACATCGTCTGCGGCTTCGATCTTCCGTCGTTCGTTGACCCGGACGACGACGATGAACGCCGGCGGCTCATGGCTGAATTTCCGCCCACACCGCCGCTGCCGTTGCCGACGAGCGGGACAATGACAGCGCCGAACCCGCAGCCTAAGCCACTCAAGCTGGTCGCGTGGGAGTGCTCCGAGTTTGAGATCCAGGTTTCGCTCGTTGATGCGCTCCGCAAGTTTGCGGCGCCGGATTGCCTCTGGCTGCACATCGGCAACGGCGAACGGCGCGACGTGATCACCGGCTCGCGGTTGAAACGGATGGGTGTCCGTCCCGGTGCGGCCGATCTGTTGTTCCTGCGCGCTGGAACGCCGCCGCTGTTCCTGGAGCTCAAGACCTCGCGCGGGGTGCAGTCCGAATCGCAACGCGCGTTCGAGGCGCAGGCCATCACGGCTGGCTGCGAATATAAAATTTGCCGATCTCTTGATCATGCGCTGACGCTGCTATTTGAAGCCGGATTTTGTCGAGGCGGCTGGTTTAGCTGGGCGCTTCACGGTGAACCCGACCCGCTTAAATAAGCTATTCCGTAGTGTCACGGTTGTAGTTGCACGGATTCCGCTTTTGTAGGTTGGCGAGTAGACGGTGGCGCGGTCGCCCGTGCTCATCCCGATAAGATCGGATCCAAGGAGGACTTGGTCCTATGAACCTATTGGTGACCTTCATAATCATCGTAGTTGTTACCATCGGCGCTCTCGTAGGGCTTACTCTCGTGATTGAGCGAATGACCTCACCGTTCATCAGCCTATCCGCCTTCTTTCCATTGCTCGCCCTGGGCATCTACATTGCATGGAAATTGTCAGTAAAAATCACGGAGCCGAAAGTGGGCAGCTAAGAAGCTGCGAGCGACGCCGCTGGTTGCCAGCAGAGCCACAACGATCGGGCGACGAGCCCGCGTGACTCGCATCGCCTGACAACGCGCCGCCCGGTTCACGCTGGGCGGTTTTTCGTTAGCCACCCCGTTCGCAGGCTAACTTGAAAACCGCCGCCGCTGCGGCATTATCCGGTAATGATTTCCCTGAGCGACAATCAACTTCAAATCGTCTTGGACGCCGCCGCCGGGCTAAAGCCTGAAGTTGGCGTTGGCACGGTGCAGAGGGTGAAGGCTGGATAGAAAAAGAGGCCCACGGATGCGCGCCGCGAGCCTCAAGGAGGTTACCGGCAATGTCAAACCGGTAACCCTCTCACCGTAGGTGCACGCGGAATGCATGTCAAATCCGGCGCACGAGCCGGCGGAGTGTCTTTTTGGAACGGTGCGGCGTGATGTTGAAACTGCGCGGACGCTTCATCGACAGCGACGTTGCCGACGTTGTGAAACTGGCGACGGCCGGTCTTGTGCAAGCCGTTCAAACGCCGATTTACCCCCATGCTGAGATACCTGGGCACATCGATTAACGCGCCCACGGCTTTCCTATTGGGTTGGATTCCGGTCGCGCCCACGGCAATTCTGGAGGCTCCGATCTTAAACCCTTAGTTTCCTAATTAACTCACTCTTGCGGGGCGGCACCGGTCCTTGCCGGCGAGGCTGTAGCGATGCAACGGCCCGCCGCTCGTTGCTAGGAGGCCCGTGCAAGCTACAGCGGCGGCCGCCGGTGCGCTGGAACGCTGCCTGCATCGGTGTAGCCGGGGCGATCTTTGTCACCGCAAATTGCCACCCAAATTGCCACCGGACGGGATAGAACTGGGTGGGATTAGACGGCACACACGCGCGGTTGATGATCCGAAATAGCTAATAGAACCGGGAAAAACCGGACGGCTTGGGACAGGACGATACGGCGCGATTAGGTTTTCAAGACCGGTGCCTTAAACCACTCGGCCACCCTTCCAAGTTATTGAAGCGACTCGCATTTATGTATTTCGCTGCGTGCTCGCAAACCCGATTTGCTATCCAATTGCTATCCAATATCCTTTTTGCCCGCCTTTGACGCGCAGATTGCAGCGCGTCGTCAACCAGCTCCACCGCGTCCTGCTGCATGTTCGGCATGGCGTGGCTGTAAATGTCTATCGTGATCGCAATCGAGCTGTGCTCTAGCCGCTCCTGCACGATCTTGGGATGCATGTTGCTCGCCAGCATGTGCGAGGCGTGGCTGTGCCGGGTGCTGTGCAGCTTGATCCGCTTGAGGGCGTGAACCCCCAGGAGCCTCACCCATTCGTGCGTCAGGGATCGGGGCTGTATCGGTGTGCCATCCTCCTTCGCGACAACGTGCGAGTCCCGCTGTGGCCTGGCACCTAGCCGTAGCAGCTCTTCCGCCTGCCGTAGCTTGTGGGCGACCTGGGCAGACAGCGCGATGGTGCGGTTGCGCGTCCCCTTGGTCTCCTTCTCCCGGCAATTACCCTTCCCTGCCAACTGTTCGGTACTGGCGACCACGGCGAGTTACCCGCGATCGAGGTCAACCGAGTGCCCCCGGAGAGCGGTTATCTCCCCTCGCCTCAGGCCGCAGACCATCCCCAGCACGGTCGGGATGAACATGCGGGTGGGCCGTAGCGTTTCGAGTACGTCGACCGCCTCATCAGTGTCGTAGGTGACCGGTGCCTTCCGCTCGACCTTGGACGGGTCGACGGCATCGCAGGGATTGCGCTGCAGCAGCTCCCATTTAACGGCCCGCCCGAGTGCCTGTTTCAAGACGCGGTGCATGTGGTGGACGGTGCGGGGCAAAAGACTGCCCTCCCCGTTCCTGCGTCCGCTCTCCAGCGCCTTGGTATAGGCAGCGGATAACTGTGCCGCCTGTTTCTTGTTCAGCATCAGGTTTCCGAGTAGCGGCGTGATGTGCGCGTCTCGATGACGATCGCCCACTTGCCGGGGCTGCGTTCGCGGATGTGTCCCTTCATGACTTGTCCCTCCGTTTGCTGTTTTCGATCTCGGCCAACCTATGAAGTAGAACGCCCTCCGGGCCGATCCATGTGCTCTCCATATACTTGTCATACTCACGAAGATGTTCGCGGATTGTGTCCTCGCTTTCGTTGGCGAACGCCCCGATACCCGGCACCTCCCCCGTCTCCCAGCTCCGCCGCATGTACTTAAGCCATTTGTCGGGATCGGCGGACCCGAGCAATCCGGCTGATGCTGAGGGCTGCACGGATGTACTGCCGCCGGTGGCTTTCCTTCTTGGTGCTGTTAACCATCCCGGTTAACCACGCTGACCGGAACGCGTGGACCGATTAACAAAACCTAAATTAGGGTGCGTTCGAGCTCGTGATGGTCACCCCACCAGCCCCCCATCTCCCGTGACCTTCATAGCTCCAGGAGCCCTGATCCAGAGCGGGTTGGGGCTCCCGCTTATAAGGTCGGTCTCAACAATCTGACGACCGCCCTGTAGCACCAGCACGGCTCACGGATTGGGACCGTCGGGTGCACTCCCATTGCCCTTCGGGTGGTCGCCGCTGGACACGGCCTGCGCCTGCGGGGGGGTCGGTAGGACGCGCGACGGCGTATCGACCACATTTTCCTGTCGTCGCGACGTTCCCTCGAATTGCGCATTCTCCTCGATTGCCAGGGATCGATGAAAGATATCGCCCTCAACGACAGCGGTGCTAGTTAGCTTGACGCGGTTGGCATGGATTGTGCCGTTAACGCGGCCGCCGATCGTCAATTCCTCCGCGACAATATTGCCCTCCACCTGTGCACCATCGGATATGTGGATAGTCGAGGCGTGTAACTCGCCCTCGACATGACCAAAAATCTGCAGGGTCCCGTGGCCGACAATCTTGCCGACAATCGAAAGGCCGGAACTGATGGAGGAGATCGCTTCTGGCGGCGCCGGCGCCGCCGAGTATGCAACCTCCGAGCGTTGCACCTGCTGCTCCGATGACAACTCTCGATTGTTGCCTGCCCCATTCCCTTTGGATTTTCCGAACATGTTGCTCTCCTACTTTGCACTCGCTGATGGAAGCCCCGAGTTGGTTAGATGGCGTAGTAGATGGGTGGAAACGGCAGCCAAGATGACTGAGCACTTCGCGACAGCTCGATTTGCTCGCCGCTCCGAGACCGTCGATGCTGATCTCCGAGCCGCGTGACCATTTCGCCGAAGCGCGGCCGTCGGGTCCGAAAGATCGGCTACATCGATCGTTAGAAGAAATCCCCCCTTGGCCGGATTGCTGTGAATATTTGCGCGTTTCCGGCCGTACCACAAGACAACCGGGATGCAAAAACCAACAATATGAGGGGCTGCTGACTGTCTCGTTTTGGCACAAAGCGCACCTGCCGAGATGTCCGCTATTTGGCCGCTTTCGGGGACAAAGCGGACATCAGGCAGCGATGATGTCACTTTGTCCAATCCTCTTCCGCTTCCCGCTTGACAGCGGGCGCGTTCGGATTCTTTGTCTTGATCCAATCCAGGGATCGCCCAGACACGTAGCGCGAGCCGAGCCGCTTCGACACGATGCCTTCGCAGCCGAGCTGGCAGGCGTGCTCGAACATCATCGCCGCGTCGTCATACTCAATGTGTTCGCAGAAGCGCATGCCGTCAGGCTTTGGGCGTAGCAGCTTCTCAAGCGCAGCCTTGCGGACTTCGACCGGCTCCCGCCGGAGATCGTGCCCGGTAAGTTGCACAAGGTCGAAGGCGTAGAGGAACACGCTAGCGTCATTCCTGCGCTTCCGTAATCTCTGGAACACGGCCAAGCCGCTGGCGTCGCACGCCACTGCCTCGCCGTCGATCAGGAACGACTTGGCCCTGAGGGCATTCGCCGCCGACGCGATCAAGGGAAACCTCGACGTCCAGTCGTGACCGTTGCGGGTCAGGATGCGGACGCCAGCAGCATCCCGCCTCACCATCACCCGATAGCCGTCGTGCTTGATCTCATGAATCCAGCCGATGCCGCTCGGAGGCTTCGCAGCCGTCGAGGGCAAGCATGGCTCGATGAAACCGGACGGAGCCGGGCGGGTACGCAAAAGCAACGTGGACAAGCGCCAATGGATACTCGCGGCAGTTGTGCAAGTCGAGTGCCCCCAAGTTTTTCGCCTTTGGGAAGACTGGGCGGCCTCGGAATCCGTGCAGGAAAATGCTAAGTAGTGCATGGGATCGGGACGCGCTCCAACGCGGTTTCGGTTCAAGTGGCGGCCGGGGCGTTGTGTCCACCCCGGCCGCTGCACCTGTCCTGCGCTTATTTCGGGAGTCGGGTGCAAGGGCCCCTTGGGAGCAAAAAAATGTTCACAACAGCAGAGGATTGGATTGAACGTTTCAAGGCGGGCCGGCTGCTCGCTTTGAGTCGATGTAGCTTCAATGTACCCTAGTCACGACCCTCCGTTGTCGCCGGAGTGTTTGGCCCTTTGGGACGAAATCCGGGGCGATGAAAATCGGGAAAGGTGGAAACAACTAGATGCGCTTGTAAGGGCGAGCGCTGGCCCAATTGTCGGATGAAAAACCTATCCATAAGCGCAACCAAGCTCCGTAACACGCCGCCAACGCCGGCAATCGAAATACGGGGGCGGGGCCATGATGAGCCCGGCAAGGCGCAGGGGTGTTGAACTTGACGCCGAATCATGGGCGCTATGTAGCGTAGCGGTGTAAGCACGGGGTCGGAGGGGGCTGCTGGCAACGGCGGCCCCTTTCGTCTGACTGGGGCGCACACGGAATTTCAAGACTGAATAAGCAGTCCAGGTCGTTAACGTAAATGAGATTGCCGGCGTGACTCGCCCGCGCTGCCCTGATTTGCTCCGGGCATTCCAAATCACCGACTAGAGCCTAATGCCTCGATATTGCTTCATCCTTCGCTGGCCCGACCGGGAACATCGCGATGATGAGGGCACTGATTTGCCGAACGATGCCGCCGCCCGCGATTATGCCCATCGGATGATTCGCGAACTCAAGGAAGGTGGGGGTTACGACGAGCCCCGTCTTGCGATGGTCGTCACGAACGAATCGGGCCGGCAGTTGTTTGTTATTCCGTTCGGGTTTATCCCTTGGCGAACATTGAACTGAGACGCTACCCGAAAGAGCTTGGCCTAATTGAATAGCCGCCCAGTCGCCTAACGGGTGGTGGCATTCAATACCGCCGAACTTTTCCGCGGCGTTTTATCCGAGTAAGCCGTTGGCGGCTTTCTGCCTTGCTTTCCTTTACGATGGTAGCAACAAGCTCGCCATCGGGTTTTTGCGGCAGCTGTCGTAATGCTGCTTTCTGGGCGGCTGGGCTTCTTCGAAGTTTCGCGATCAGGCGATTCTTGTGAGGCATCGTCCCATACGTTTCCCAACGTTCAAGCCGCCGGCGTTCTGCCTCACCCCAACTTCCCAGGCGGCCCCGTGGGGCCCCGGCAGGCGATCTGGGGCCTCGGTTACGACAATTGCAATCTCCTAGGCCACCGCGCGCGCACTGATGTACTGCCGCCCGGTGGCCCTCTCAGCGCATAGATTTGAGCCGTTTAGCGAAGGAAAAGGGGCGGCGGTCATAGCGTTAACATTTTGATGCCCCCCGGTCGTGAATCACATGTCTGTACACGCCCTAGTTCACAGCCGGGCGGTTTTCGTTGTTGGGTAGCGGCGCGTCGGGGGCGCAGATGCCTCTGGCTTTTTGGTGGCCTATCGTTCATTTTTTAGCTCGGGAGGTCCCCACAATAGGAGGGTGGTCATGAGGCGGGCGTTTATGCTTGGCGCTGCGGCGCTGGTTGCTTCTTGCGTGTTTGCACAGGACGTCTTTGCTCAGCGCGGTGGCGTTCGTGAAGCCGGCTTCCGCGCAGCTGCTCCCGGAGATGTTGGCCGTCCGAAATTACGCGTGGTCGTACGCCCGGGCCTGCGGTGCGCCGGCTGGCCTAGATTATGTTATTACGCGGGCTCTGATCTCCCGTACGTGCCAGTTGGAACTCCCCCATTCCGTCTTGCAGGTCATGCAGGAATGATCGACAGCTGCTGGGGCTGGGACGGGTACCGGTGGCTGAACATCTGCGCAGGATATTACCCCGGGTATTAGGCGACACCGGCCTTTAGGAGATTGCAGACATGGAAATTAGCAAGCGATCGGGCTGCCGATAACGCGAGGATCCGTCTTAATCCTGGGGTTCTGTTTTCATCATTAGAATATGGCTTGCGACCAACCGCCTCTGCTTTTCCGGATCGGTGATTTGTAAATCCTCGATCGCTCTCTTGATGGCCGCGGCCTCGGTGGCAGCCGTGACAACGCCCAACAGCTCCGCCCTGTTTCCGCGAATGCGAGTAATTTTCCAGCGGTGATCCTTGCTCTTAGCCATTATCGTTTCTCGATTCTCGTCCAAGCCTTTGAACGCGGCCACCGCAGCCTCACCCTCGTCCGCCATGCCGCTGGGCACATGCGCACCCCGACACGCTCCGCGCCGCCACTGTTTATCGAGAAGCGTGTCAACCTCGTTAACATGCGGCGATCGCGGTCTTCGGCCCGACGAACACCTGATAGTCGGGCTTGTCCGAGGGCCTGCCGTCAGGCGACCATTTGATGCGGCCGGAGGATCAGAGACATCGGCCCCCTTATAACTCGGCTGTGGCGTTTGGGTTCTGCAATTCCCTAAGTATTCTTTATTAATGAGCAGAAGTATACGCTATAACATGAGCAAGTATCAAGTAACATAAGATTATCTCTAATGATTACGTTGTCGAATTTGCCTTCTGATCGCTATATATTCTTAGAGGAACCTGGGAAAACACATGACAGACACCTTCATTGAAAGATACACCAGCACCAAAACCGAGATCAGCGACATCGCCATCAATACCCGCGCCTGGGAGCGGGAGCTGAGCGGCAACAGCGAGCCTGAGGTGTTCGAGATTCAAACCGACCGCGAGGAAGCGCCCGGTCGGATTCGCAAGGACAGCGAAAGCAACGAGGTCAACGAGGGCATCACGGCAAGGGATGCTGGCTGGGCGCTTTCGAAGCATCGCGAGGAGCAACGCCAAGACCGGCGTTTGGCCAAACGGGCTCAAGGGAACGCCCGGTGAGCCCACGATCACGTCGGCAAAGCCATCGCCGTTGACGTCGCCGGCGGAGGCGACGGACGAACCCGCGAGCTCCAAATAACCGGACCCGCGGATAGAGTAGCCGTTCAGCCCGTCGACAGTGCTGAAATCAAGCACAACCGGAATCCCAGCCATCATGACCCCCCGCTGTTCAGCAGCGAACGCATCAACGCCCCGGCCGCATCCGAGGACGCCTGATCAAGCGCCTCGCTAATTTCGGTGGTGCGCTGCTGCCGATCGGATTGCCCCCAGTAACTGATGTCCTTACCCCGACGTGGCGACGCGATTCGCGATTTCTGGACGAACTGTTGCCGACCTGCAACGACGCTTCAAACAGTTCCATAGGGTGCCGTGATGTATGGAAGTATAGGAACCCGGATGTCGACTCCGGGTCGCGTGGCACAGCACAGTGTCGTGCGGTTGGCGAGCGCGTGCGCTACGCCTTGGCCCGCTCTATGGCGCCCGCATCGCCCGGCCCTATTGATCGGCGCGCTTATTCGCCTGAAATCGTCCGCGCCGCCGCCACGACGTCCGGCGGCGTCGTGTAGAGCTCCTTGATGAAGGTCTCGACCTCGGTGCCGGTCATCGGCGTCACGATCAGCCGTTGCTTGCTCGGCGTCGGCGAGGAATTCCGGATCCTTCATGGTCGCATCGAAGGCGCCGCGCAGCGCCGCGAACGCGATCAGCGGGCACCGCCTTCGGCACGATATAGGGCCGCCCGATCAGCGCCGAGGCGGTGAGCAGATCGAAGATCTGCCGCTTCTTCGGATCGGTGAGCGCGTCGCGCGCGATCAGCGCGCTCGCCGGCATGCCGGGAACGAGCGTCCGCGAATAGCGGATATGGACCGTGATCTTCTGGTCGCGCAGCCATTCCTCCGGCAGGCTCGTCCACGAGCCGCAGTCGCCGTCGAGCTCGCCGCGCTCGATCGCGATGCGCTTCTCGGCGCTGCCGGGATAGCCCATCACCTGTTGCAGCTTGACGCCGAACAGGTCGCTCAGGATGCGGTTGTCGATATAGGCGGAGGTGCCGACGCCGGTGTTGCCCAAATTACTTTCGGCCGCGCCAGCAAGTCCTGCCAGGTCTTGATGCCGGTGCCGTTCCAGGTGTGGCAGACGCGGAAATCCTCGCTGATATTGCCGACCCAGCCGTAGTCGAGGAAGTTGATGCCGACCTTCTCCGGCGCCGTGAGCGATTGCGTGATCAGGCCGGGGTTGAATGTGTTGATACAGGTGCCGTCGGTCGGCGCGGCGGCGGAGAGAAACTTCACCGAATTGAGGCTCGCGGCGCCCGGCATGTTCTGCACGATGACGCTCGGATTGCCTGGGATGTGCCGGCCGATATGCCGCGCCAGCACGCGCGCGTAGAGGTCGTAGCCGCCGCCGGACGAGAAGCCGACGACGATGCGGCACGGTCTTGCCCTTGTAGAAGGATGGCGACGTCCTGCGCGGCGGCCGGCGCCGCAGGCAGCGATGAGCAAGAGCAAGGCAGCAGAGATAACGTCGGCAGCTTCATCACGGCGGGTCCTGAAGCTTTCAGTTTCCAGCGGCGACGCCTGAGGCTCCGCCCCAGGGTGCCGCAAGATTTGCGCAGTGACGCAGCTGTCAGTTTCGGATGTCCTGCAGGAACCACTCGGTCGGAATCTCGCGCCCGAGCCCGGCCCGCTTCGCCGCCTCGTAGACCTTGCCGGCGACCGCGAAGAACTGCGCGCCCTGCAGGTTGCCGCGCTCCGAATAGGTGATCTGGTCGGCGGAGGTGCGGCCTTTCGCCCTGCCCTGCACGAGATCGGCGAGCGTGACGCGCCGGTCCGGCAGCGCGTTGCCGTGCTTGCGCCGGCTGCGGCGGCCGTCGCCGTGCTTGCCCTGCCAGCGGGCGCGCCTCGTAGCCGATGTGCTCGGCATCGGTGGCAAGCTCGGGATGGCCGACCGGCGCCGGCGTGTCGCCGAAGCGCAGGTAGACGGTCGACCTTGCGCAGGCTCGCGTCGTCCGGACGGCCGGTGCCGCCGACCACGACGATATGCGCGCCCTTCTCCAGCAGGCTGCCGTCGGTGACCTCGAGCGCGGAGTCGGTCAGCGCGGCGACGATATGCGCGCCCTTGTAGATATCTTCCGGCCGGTCGCAGACCTGTACCTCGATGTTGTAGTTCGCCGCCATCTCGCGGCCGAACTTCTCGCGGTTCTCCTTGGTCGGGCTGAACACCTGCAGCTTCTTGATGGTCGCGCACGCGCGTGAAGGCCTGCATGTGGGTGCGCGCCATGCCGCCGGAGCCGAGCATGCCCGACCACCTCGGCGTCCTCGTTCGCCATGTATTTGACGCCGATGCCGCCGTCGGCGCCGACCCGCATGTGCTGCAGATGGCCGTCATTGATGAAAGGCGAGCGGCTCGCCATTCTCGATCGACGTGAGCAGGATCAGGCCGCAGAACAGTCCCGGCCGCGTGCAGTATTTCTCCTGCGTGAGCGACGCCGTTGTATTCGGTCTCATAGATGATGTCGGACTTCATCCGGATGGCGAAATAGCCCGCGGTCGAGCCGCCTTCCATCGTGCCCCACTGGTAGTTCTTGCCTGGATCGCTGGTCGGGATGCGGATGTCGATGCGCGGGACGGCAGACCGCTTCCTTGGCGGCGAGCGCAGATAGGCCTCCTCCAGCGCCGCGAGCGTGTCCTCCATGGTGAGGAGCTGCTCGACATCGTGGTTGTTGATGATGAGGGTCATCGTATCGCTCCTGTGCTGCTCAGGCTGCGCGCCGGCACTTTGCATTCATTGATCAGCGGCTTGCCGGCGCGGAAGCGCGCGAGATTGTTGCCGAACAGCTTGCGCTGCTGCGGATAGCCCGACGATCCCTGCCCCGCAACATGGGGCGAGATGATGACGTTCGGCATGTCCCACAGCGGATTGGCGCGGTCCATCGGCTCGGTCTCGGCGACGTCGAGACCGGCGCCGGCAATGCGGCCGTCGCGCAAGCGCGGCGATCGAGAGCCGCCTCGTCGATGATGCTGCCGCGGGCGACATTGACGATGAACGCGCTGCGGCTTCATCGCCGCGAATTCGGCGGCGCCGAGTCAGGTGATGGCTGGTGTCGTCGCCGGCTGGTGCAGATCGCGACCGCGTCGGCGATCGCGAGCGCGTCACGCAGGCGCTCGCGCGGGAACACCTGCTCGACATCGCCGTCGCTGTCCGGCGTGCGCGAGACCGCGATCGGACGGGCGTTGATGGCTTTGAGCTTGCGGGCGAGCTCCCGCCCGATCGGGACCGCGGCCGATGACGCACACCACGGCATCCTCGATCGCGGAGATATGGCGTGGTCATCTCCGCGCGCAGCCAATGATGGGCGCGCTGAGACGCGATCAGGTTCGGCAGTCTCCGCGTCAATGCGAGGAGCAGCAGCAGCGCATGCTCGGACACATTCCCGGCACGGACGACCGGCCGAATTGGTCACGATCAGCCCGTCCGGGATGCCCATGGCGATGCCGCGTTCGATGCCGGCCGAGGTGAAATGCATCCAGCGCAGCGCATTGCCATGCCGGCGCAGCGCCTCGCCGGTCGTCGGGCCTGCAGGTGCGGTTGCTGGTCACATAGATCGCCGCGCCGGGCGCGGCGTGGGCCACGTCCTCGGGCGACGCGACGACCGTCCAATCGAGTTCCGGGAAATCCTTGGTGAGTTGCACCGATGACTCCGTCGGCCCGAACGGATACAAGAGCGCTTTCATCGGTCATTCCCGCAGGGATCGCAGCCCGTCATTGAAGCATTCTGCGAGGTTTTCTTGAATTTTCCGGCCGCGCCACTAGCTCTCCGGCACAATGACGTCCGTGATCCAATGACCGATCTGCGCGCCCCGAAAGTGAGCTTCGTTTCGCTCGGCTGCCCCAAGGCGCTGGTCGATTCCGAGCGCATCATCACGCGGCTGCGCGCCGAGGGCTACGAGCTGACGCGTCAGCACGAGGGCGCCGATCTCGCCATCGTCAACACCTGCGGCTTCCTCGAAAGCGCGCAGGCTGAATCGCTCGACGCGATCGGGACCGCGCTCGCCGAGAACGGCAAAGTGATCGTCACCGGCTGCATGGGCGCCGAGCCGGAGAAGATCACCGAGCGATTCCCGAACGTGCTCGCGATCACCGGGCCGCAGCAATACGAGACCGTGGTCGAGGCGGTGCATCGCGCGGCGCCGCCACAGCACGATCCGTTCCTCGATCTGTTGCCGCCCGAGGGCATCAAGCTCACCCCGCGGCACTATGCTTATCTCAAGATTTCAGAGGGTTGCAACAATCGCTGCACCTTCTGCATCATCCCGAAATTGCGCGGCGACCTGGTCTCGCGGCCGGCCGCCGACGTGCTGCGCGAGGCCGAGCGGCTGGTCGTCGCCGGGGTCAAGGAGCTGCTGGTCATCTCGCAGGACACCTCGGCCTATGGCGTCGACATCAAGTACGCGGCGAGCCAATGGAAGGACCGCGAGGTGCGGGCGAAGATTCTCGATCTCGCGCGCGAGCTCGGCGAGCTCGGCGTCTGGGTGCGGCTGCATTACGTCTATCCCTATCCGCATGTCGACGAGGTCATTCCGCTGATGGCGGAAAGTCATGGCAGCGGCGGCGTGCTGCCCTATCTCGACATCCCGTTCCAGCATGCGAGCCCCGACGTGCTCCGCCGCATGAAGCGGCCGGCGGCGCAGGAGAAGACGCTCGAGCGCATCCGGCGCTGGCGCGAGATGTGTCCCGAGCTCACGCTGCGCTCGACCTTCATCGTCGGCTTTCCGGGCGAGACCGAGGACGATTTCTAGATGCTGCTCGACTGGCTCGACGAGGCCGAGCTCGACCGCGTCGGCTGCTTCCGCTACGAGCCGGTGCAGGGGCGCGGCCGCCAACGATCTCGCGGCGCTCGTTCCCGATGAGTGAAGGAAGAGCGCTGGAACCGCTTCATGGCGCGCCAGCAGGCGATCTCGAAGCGCCGCCTCAAGCGCAAGGTCGGCACGCGCCAGCAGGTGATCATCGACGAGGCCGGGCCGACGGTCGCCAAGGGCCGCAGCAAGGGCGATGCGCCGGAGATCGACGGCGCCGTCTATGTGGCGAGCCGCCGGCCGCTGCGCGTCGGCGAGATCGCGACCGTGAAGATCGAGCGGGCCGAGGAATACGACCTGCACGGAACGGCGGTGGGGTTCTAGCCGCGCTTGAAATATTGAACCGCGCGCTCGTGTTTCTCGGCGGCCTTCCGGCTTGCGAACGTGCCGAGATTGCGACGCCGCCCTGTCTTCGGATTTTTCTTGCGCGAATAGAGGCGGTATCCGCCCGATTTCAGTTTCCGGATCATCGGATCACCTTTGCGATCGCGGCCGTCAGTTTCGACAGTTCATCCGGCGAAATGGTGAAGCTCGGCGTGAGATAGACGACGTTGCCGAACGGCCGGACGAACACGCCCTCGGCCACGAAACGCGCCCGCATTGCATCGAGTTCCGCAATCCGTTCCAGTTCGACCACCCCGATCGCGCCCCGCACGCGCACGTCCTTGACGCCAGGAATTCCGCGGCAGGGCTCAAGGCCATTTGCCAGTGCCGCAGAGATTTGCCGGACCTGTTCGAGCCGCGGCTCGCGCTCGAACAGGTCGAGCGAGGCATTGGCGGCGGCGCAGGCGAGCGCATTGGCCATGAAGGTCGGCCCGTGCATCAGCGCGTGCTTGGGATCGTCCGACCAGAAAGCGTCGAAGACCTTGCGCCGCGCGATGGTGGCGGCCAGCGGCAGCGTGCCGCCGGTGAGCGCCTTGCCGACGGTGATGATGTCGGGAGCGACACCAGCCTGCTCGCAGGCGAACATCGTGCCGGTGCGTCCGAACCCTGTGAAGATCTCGTCGAAGATCAGCAGCAGATCGTAGCGATCGGCGATCTGACGCAGGCTGCGCAGGACAGCGGCATCGTGGAACCGCATGCCGCCGGCGCCCTGCACCAGCGGCTCGACGATGATGCCTGCGATCTGATCGGCACGGCGCTCCAAAAGCTGCACCAATGGCGTTGCGTGCGCTTCGTCCGTAGGCAGGTCGACGAGGAGATGCTCGGGCAGAAGTCCTTGAAAAATCCCGTGCATGCCGTCGCCGTCGCTCACCGCCATCGCGCCGGTGGTGTCGCCGTGATAGCCGCCCCTGAAGGCGATGAATTTGGTGCGGCCGCGGATGCCCCGGTTGAGCCAGTATTGCACCGCCATCTTCATCGCGACCTCGACCGCCACCGAGCCGGAGTCGGAAAAGAACACCCGATCGAGATCGGCCGGCATCAGCGCCGCAAGCCGCCGCGCCAGCGTCAGCGCCTGCTCGTGCGCAAGCCCGCCGAACATCACATGCGGCATCAGCGCGAGCTGCCGCCCGACCGCCGCCCGGATGTGCGGATGGTTGTAGCCGTGACAGGCCGTCCACCACGAGGCGATGCCGTCGATCAGCTCGCGTCCGTCGGCGAGCACGATGCGGCAGCCATCTGTGCGTACGACCGGCAGGGGCGGGCGCGCGGTTTTCATCTGCGCATAGGGCAGCCAGGTGTGGTCAAGCCCGGCCTCATACCAGCCGGGCCGCGTGGTATCGCCTGCCATTCAAAGCTTCCATTCAGTGGCGGTAGAGGCCATTTTGCCCTGTGGAGCAGCAGCGGTCACCCGGAATGCGTTCACTCGAAGAATTCGCGGCGACGAAGCTCGGCGAACTCGACCGCGCGAGCCTCCATCGCGTGCCGGCCGAGAGCGACCGGCTTGACGGCATTTGGGTCAACCGCAGCGGCCGGCGCCTGCTGTCGTTCTGCTGCAACGACTATCTGGCGCTGACCCATCACCCTGCCGCTAAGGCCGCCGCCATCGAGGCGACGCAACGATATGGCGTCGGCAGTGGCGCCTCGCGGCTGGTGACCGGCAATCATCCGCTGTTCGGCGAACTCGAACGGCGTCTCGCCCGGCTCAAGGGCACTGAAGCCGCCTGCGTCTTCGGCTCGGGCTATCTTGCCAACAGCGGCATCATTCCGGCGCTGATCGGCCGCGACGACCTGGTGCTGATCGACGAACTGGCGCATGCCTGCCTGTGGGCCGGCGCGCGGCTCTCCCGCGCCACGGTGCTGCCGTTCCGCCATTCGGACGTGGCGCATGTCGGGGCGCTGCTGGCCGCGCACCGCGGCCGCCACCCGCGCGCTTTGATCGCGACCGACGGCGTGTTCTCCATGGACGGCGACCTTGCGCCGCTGCCGCAGCTGTCGGCGCTGGCGGCGCGCCACGATGCGTGGCTGATGACCGACGATGCCCATGGGATCGGCGTGGTCGGCGGCGGTCGCGGCTCGACCTTTGCGCATGGCGTCGAGGTCGAGGTGCCGCTGCAGATGGGCACGTTGTCGAAGGCGATCGGCGGCTACGGCGGGTATCTGTGCGCTTCGGCCGCGGTGATCGATCTCATCCACAATCGCGCGCGCACGTTTGTCTATTCGACCGGACTGCCGCCCGCGGCTGTGGCGGCGGCGATCGCGGCGCTCGATCTGATCGAACGCTATCCTGCCTATGCGGCGTTGCCGCTCGCCAAGGCGCGCACCTTCACGCGCCTGCTCAATCTGCCGGAAGCCGCAAGCCCGATTGTCCCTCTGGTGACCGGCGAGGCGGAAGCGGCACTCAAGGCGTCGCAGCTCCTGGAAGCCGAAGGGTTCCTGGTGATCGCAATCCGGCCGCCGACGGTGCCGGCCGGCACCGCACGGTTGCGGTTCACCTTCTCTGCCGGCCATCCCGACGCCGAGATCGAGCGCCTCGCCGCAATCGTGCGCCGGCACGTTCTGGAGCGCTGAGCGGTGGCCGGCGCCTTCGTCACCGGGACCGGCACCGATGTCGGCAAGACTTTCGTCACCGCCGCGCTGGTTCGCCATCTGCGGAGCTCTGGCAAAGACGTTGACGCCTTCAAGCCGGTGGTCAGCGGCTTCGATCCAGCGAACGTCGCAGGCAGCGATCCGGGCATGTTGCTCTCTGCACTTGGCCGCGCGGCAACCAGCGAGGCGATCGACCGCATTTCGCCCTGGCGTTTCGCGGCGCCGCTGTCGCCGGACCTCGCTGCCAAGGCCGAAGGCCGGTCCATCGATTTCAAGGCGCTGGTGGAGTTCTCGCGCGAAATCGCCTACGGGCGCGGCAGGATTTTCATCGAGGGCGTCGGCGGGATCATGGTGCCGCTCGACCAGATTCACACCGTGCTCGACTGGATGTCGACATTGCGCATCCCGGTGCTGCTGGTGGCGGGAAGCTATCTCGGCACCATCAGCCACACGCTGACTGCTCTGCACGTCCTGGCGCAGCGCAATCTCGACATCGCCGGCGTGGTGGTGAGCGAAAGCGCGACTCCCGGAGCAAGCCTCGACGACACGGTCGCGACCATTGCCCGCTTCGCCGCCCCGATCGACGTGATCGGCGTACCGCGGCTGCCGTCCGGCACGCCTCCGCCAGCCGTCTTAAGCAGCATCGAACGATTGCTGTGAGCGGACGCCGTCAGGGAAGGAGCACCGTCGATCCCGTGGTCTTGCGGGCTTCGAGGTCCTCGTGCGCCTTGCGGGCGTCCTTGAGCGCGTAGGTCTGGTTGACCGGGATCTTCACCTTGCCGCTGCCGACGACGCTGAACAGGTTGTTGGCGATCGACAGCAGATCCTCACGCTTGGCGGCGTAGGTGTTGAGCGTCGGACGCGTGCAGAACAGCGAGCCCTTGGCCTGCAGCAGGTTGATGTTGAAGGCCTCGATCGAGCCCGACGCATTGCCGAAGCTCGCGAACATGCCGAGCGGCTTGATGCAGTCGAGCGACGCCGGAAAGGTCGCCTTGCCGACGCCGTCATAGACGACCTCGCACAGCTTGCCGCCGGTAATCTCCTTGACCTTCGCCGGGAAGTCCTCCTCGCGATAAAGGATGGTGTGATGGCAGCCGTTGGCTTTGGCGAGCGCGGCCTTCTCCTTCGAGCCGACGGTGCCGATCACATTGGCGCCGAGGTAGTTTGCCCATTGACAGGCGATCAGGCCGATACCGCCGGCCGCCGCATGAATGAGCACGTTCATGCCCTTCTGCACCTTGAACGTTCGGTGCAGCAGGTATTCGACCGTCATGCCCTTCAGCATCATGCCGGCCGCCTGCGGGTAGCTGATGTTGTCGGGCAGTTTCACCAGGCGATCGGCCGGCATGATACGTTCGGCCGTATAGCTCCCGAGTGCCGAGGTGTAGCCGACGCGGTCGCCGACCTTGACGTCGGTGACGCCAGGGCCGACGGCGACCACTTCGCCCGCGCCTTCGTTGCCGGCGACGAACGGCAACCCGCCCGCCGGCGGATAGAGGCCGGAGCGGAAATAGGTGTCGATGAAGTTGAGGCCGCAGGCGTGGTTCTTCACGCGGGCCTGCCCGGGTCCGGGCGCCGGCACCTGGACGTCCTCATAGGTCAGCACCTCGGGCCCGCCATGTTTGTGTACGCGCACTGCTGCGACCATCGTTGATCCCCTTCCAATTCAGTGGAAATACCACGCGGAGCCGGCCGCGCGGGGGCGATCATAGGTGCGGATCGCCGGGACGCAAGGGACCCGCTGTGCCCGGCTCGCTATTGGCGGCCGCGTGAACGCAGGGTCTGGCGTTTGCGGCGGTTGCGTCCGGCGATCACGTTGACGACCTCCACGGCGGCCGCGAACGCCATCGCGAAGTAGATGTAGCCACGCGGGATGTGGACGTCGAAGCCGTCGGCGACCAGTGCTACGCCGATCAACACCAGGAAGGCCAGCGCCAGCATCTTGGTGGTCGGGTGGTCGGCAACGAAGCGCGAAACCGGGCCGGAGGCGGCATACATCACGATCATCGCGATCACCACGGCGGCGACCATGATCTCGATGTCCTGCGCCATGCCGATGGCGGTGATGATGGAATCCAGCGAGAACACGAGGTCGACCAGGGCCAATTGCGTGACCACCCACAGGAACGCCTTGCCCGCCACCGCATCGTCGTCGCTCGCGGAATCGTCGTCCCGCGCCTCGATCTCGGCGTGAATTTCATGCGTCGCCTTGGCGATGAGGAACAGCCCGCCGCCGATCAGGATGATGTCGCGCCCCGATATCCCCATCCCGAACACGGTCACGATCGGCGCCGTCAACCGCAACATCCAGGTCAGGGTGAACAGCAGGATAATGCGGAACACGAATGCCAGCGCCAGACCGATCTGACGCGCGCGCTTCGCTTGCGCCGCCGGCAGGCGCGAGACCATGACCGAGATGAAAATGACGTTGTCGATGCCGAGGACGATCTCGAGGACAGTGAGCGCGACCAGCGCCAACCACGCGTTCGGATCAAGCAGGAGATCGATCATTCGTCATCCATTGGTCGACGAGGCCCACGGCGATAAAATAGACGCCGATGATGACCAGCCCATATGCGATCCACGGGCCGGGATCGAGATCGTAGAGGAGCGCAGCCGCTCCGAGCATCCCCCATAGGAGAAGCGCCGCGAGCGTCACTGCGCGCAGCCGCTTCACACGGAATGGATGCAGGAATTTGAACGGCACGAAGGTCAATACCGCCAGAACAATGATCGCCGCCGCTGCAAGCCACGGCGCCGGCTTCAGGACAAACAAATAGAAGGCGACCGCGTTCCACAACGCCGGGAATCCCCGAAAGTAGTTGTCGGGGGTCTTCATGTCGCGGTCGGCGAAGTAGAGCGCGCCGGTAACCACGATCACCATTCCCGCCGGCACCGCAAGCGACGGCGGCAGGAGACCGCTGGCGGCGATCGCGTAGGCCGGCACGAAGACGTAGGTGACGAAATCGACCACCAGGTCGAGCACGTCGCCCGACCAGCGCGGCAGCACGTCCGCAACGCGATATCTTCGCGCAAATGTGCCGTCGATGCCGTCGACGAACAGCGCGGCGCCGAGGCACCAGAACATCACCGTCCAGCGCTGCTCGAATGCCGCCAGCAGCGCCGCAAAGCCCAGCGCTCCGCCGGCGGCGGTGAAAACGTGCACGGCAAATGCGCGGGTGGCGATCAATGACGGCACGTCGGCTCCTTTGCCAGCGGCTATAGTGAACTGCTATTCGAAGCGCGAGCCGATCCCGATGGTCAAGCCCGCGACTGAAAGGCCATGAATCATACTATAGCCGAGGTGGTTGTGGTCGGCGGCGGCCCGGCGGGATTAACCGCCGCGATTGCGCTCGCCAGCACGGGGATCGAGACCGCCCTGGTGGCAATGCCGGCCGCCGCCCCGGACAACCGCACGACGGCCCTGCTTGCGAGCTCGGTCACGGCGCTTGACACGCTTGGCGCCTGGGCGCGTTGCGCGGACCAGGCGGCGCCGCTCAAGCGCATGCGCCTCGTGGACGACACGGCGCGGCTGCTGCGCGCGCCGGAGGTCTGCTTCGACGCCTCCGAGATCGGGCTTGCGGCCTTCGGCTACAATATCGAGAACCGGCATCTGCTTGCGGCGCTCGAATCCCGCGCCCGCGCCATCCCTGCGCTGACATTGATCGCCGCCAAGGCCGAGGACGTGACGACCGGCGATTCCGATGTCTCCATCGGGCTGAGCGGCGGCGGACGTGTCACGGCGCGGCTCGCGATCGGAGCCGATGGCCGCCGTTCGCTCTGCCGGACGGCGGCCGGCATCGAAACCGAATGCCGGACCTATCCGCAGACCGCGCTGACCTTCAACCTTGCGCATGCGCGGCCGCACGGCGACACCTCGACTGAATTCCACACCGGATCCGGTCCGTTCACGTTGGTGCCGCTTCCGGGGCTGCGTTCAAGTCTCGTGTTCGTGGTGAACCCAGCCGACGTCCCTCATCTCACGGCGCTTGCCGATGCCGAGCTCGCCGGCGAGATCGAGCGCCGGTCTCACTCGCTTCTCGGCAAGATCGAGATCGAACCCGGACGCGGCGTGTTTCCGCTGGCGGTCGAGATCGCGCGCCGTTTCGGGGAGAACCGTATCGTGCTGATTGGCGAGGCGGCGCATGTGATGCCGCCGATCGGGGCGCGGGTCTCAATCTCGGCCTGCGCGACGCCGCCACCATCGGCGAACTGGTCGTGGCGGCGCGACGCGACGGCGGCGACATCGGAGCGCAGGAGTTGACGGCCCGCTACGAGCACATGCGGCGCGCCGATGTGGCCAGCCGCAGCCTCGCGGTCGATCTGCTCAACCGCAGCCTGTTATCCGACTTCCTGCCGCTGCAAGGCGTGCGCGGCCTCGGCCTCTATCTGCTGGACCGGATCGGACCGCTGCGCAGGGCGGTCATGCGCGAGGGCGTTGCGCCTGCCGCCTCGCAACCGCGCCTGATGCGCGGGGAGACGTTGTCGTGACAGCTACAGCCGCTGCTGCGGCTCGACGCCAAACAGCGCCTGCCCGGCCGCCTCGAAATTCGACAGATGGGCCTGCCCCTGCGCCAGCGCGGTGTGCAGGTCGCGGAAGCGGCGCTCGAACGCGCTGCCCTCGAAGATCCCGGTGGTGCCGGCGGCATGATAGGCGAAGTCCACAACCTCTCGCGCATTGTCCATTGCGCCGGTAATGGCGACGCGCAGCATGGCGCGCTGCTCGAGCGAGAAGGTACCGGCGGTCGACGACGCCTCCCAGATGTCGCGCAAACTCTCGTGCAGCAGCGCGCGCGCGCCGCTCAAGCGGCCGGTCGCCTGCGCGACCTTGGACTGGATCACCGCATTGTCGCGCAACACCTGCTGCGACCCGAGGCCGCCTCCCGGCTTCTTGGTCTGCGCCAGCGTCACGAAGGCGCGCAGACTTGCGTCGGCGATCCCGAGCGCGACGCCGGAGAAGCCGATGCCGTAGAGCGTCAGCAGCGGAATATTGTAGAGCGGCCCGCCCTCGCGCCGGTCGGACGCCTGGTCGCGCCAGGTTGAATGCAGCTCCGGCACGAACAGGTCGGCGACCTCGTAATCGTTGCTCGCGGTGCCGCGCAGGCCGATGACGTGCCAGGTGTCGTGGATCGTTGCCTGCGCCGGCCGGAACAGCAGGGTCCGCATCACGGGCCGTCCGGCCACATCCATGCGCGGCCTGCCATCGCGTTCGTAGACCTGCGAATGGCCGCCCATCCAGGTGGCGTTGGCGCTGCCGCTTGCGAACCGCCATTTACCGGTCACGCGATAGCCGCCGTCGACCACCTGCGCTCGGGTCGGCCCGCCCGGCGGTCCCCAGGCAACGAGCGCACGCGGGGAGCCGAACACTTCGCGGGCAATCTGCGGTTCGAGGAAGCCGGCCGCGTGCGAGCTCGCCAGCGACTGCGCCATGCACCAGGCGGTGCTGGCATCGGCCGCCGCCATCGCCTCGATCACACGGTTGAACGTCAGGATGTCCGCCGCCCCGCCGCCGAGCGCGGCCGGCATCAGCATGCGCGGGATGCCGGCGTCGTCGATGGCGGCGATCACGTCGTCGGCGATCCGCCGATCGCGCTCGGTGCGGTCAGCCCCCGCCGCGATGGCAGGTGCGAGCGCGCGGGCCCGCGCCACCCAGTCGATTGTCCCGTCTCTGCTCTGCAATGAGGCGCCCTCAGCCGGTTGACGGCGGCAGCATCCCGCATCGCGTGGTCTCGGTACAAGCGACCTTTCCACGCGGGCGTCGCGCTGGCGTGGGGGACGTGCCTCCATTAACATTCAAAACCTTGCGCCGCGTTGCGGCCGCTTGCATTCGGGAGACAGGATGGCCGGGTTTGTTCGGCTGGCGCAGCTCGCGGTGCTTGGCGTCGTTCTTTACGCCGCGCCGGGCCATGCGCAAGACACCTT
>CAVRFL010000022.1:0-231994 GCA_963720385.1 uncultured Alphaproteobacteria bacterium
CGCTGCGTCGCCAGTCGGCGCGCTTCTCGCTGTAGCGCCCGACGAATTTCTTCATGATCTCCTCGACCGGCATGCCGACGAGTTCCGGCGGGCGGGGGTGTCTGGCGACGCTCATGGGAGACTCCTGTTGTTCCTTGACCGTGATGTCATCGTAGCGCGGATGATGCGCCAGCGAAATCCGGGTTTGTCATACCGGGATGCGCCATGGCGCATCGAAGAGCGCGTAAACGCGCTGATGGCTCTATCCTCGCTACCGGCGCCGTCACCGGTTCGCGACGCCGAGCACCTGCCGCGCGCGCTCCACCACCGGCTCCGGCGTGCGCAGGATGTCGTCCACCAGCCTGGCGATGGTCTCCGGCGCCGTTGGCTGAATCTCCATGTTGAGCTTTTTCGTCTCGGCCACATAGGCCGGGTCCTTCAGCGTCGCCACGAGCGCCGCGCGCAGCGCGGCGACGCGTTCGGGCGCAGTTCCGGGCGGCGCGAACAGCGGGCGGCCGTACGTCCAGGGTCCGAAGATCAGCTGGAAGAGCTGACGGTCCTGCTCATTGGTGACGAGATCATAGGCGTTGGGGATGTTGGGGAACTCGGCGTGCTTCGCGAGCCCCATCTGCACCACCACCGCCATACGGCCGGACTTGTATTGCTCCCAGTAGTCGGTCTTGAGCGCGGAGACGAGCAGCCCGCAGAAGCCGTCGGTCTCGCCGCGCTCGGCGGCAAGCCGGATATCGTTGAGGGTGGGATAGCCGGGCACAACTTTGATCCTCAGTCCCACCAGCGCGCCGAGCATCTTCGCATCGACGGTGGAGCCCGATGCCGGGCCGGTCGACCCGAACACGATCTCGCGCTTCTTGAGGTCGTCGAAGGTGCGAATATCCTTGGCCCAGAAGGCGCAGGTCGAAATTTCGGAGTTGAGGCTGCCCAGCCAGACGAAGGCGCGCGGGTCGAAGCGTGAATTCTTCGGATCTATCAGCGGCTCGATGGTGTTCACCGGGTTCGGCATGCCGAATACCGAGCCGTCCTTGGGCGCCACAGCCGCGAGGTAATTGGTCGCCTTGAGCGAGCCGGCGCCGGGCATCTGCTGGAGGACGATGTTCGGGTTGCCGGGGATATGCCGGCCGATGTGGCGGGTCAGGATCCGAAGATAGAGCTCGAAGGTCGAGCCCGGCCCGTAGCCGACCACGGCCTGCACCGTCTTGCCCTTGTAGAACTTGGCTACGTCGTCCTGCGCCGAAGCCGGGGCGGCGGTGGCGAGCGGCGCCGCAATCGCGAGCGTGCAGGACAGGCCGAAAACACGGGTCATGGACGTCATCGTCGCCTCCCAGTCGCGCCTGACGGGCGCGCATGCGGCTACGATGGCGCAATCGGGCCCGGCGGCACAAGTGCTCGATCGCCGCAACGGCGGCTTGCGACGCGGCGGTCAGGCCGCGTGACGGCCCTGGGTCTCCGGAGTCGCCGGCATGAAGAACACCCGGTTGCGGCCGGTGTTCTTGGCCATGTAGAGGCCGCGGTCGGCGCGCTCGATGGTATCGTTGATGTCGCGGTCGACAGCGCTCGCCGCCGCCACGCCGATCGATACCGTCACCTTGATCGCGTTGCCGCCGTAATTGATCGTGGCTTGTTCGATGACGACACGGACGCGCTCGGCAAAGGCGCGCGCGTTCGGCTCATCGACTTCGCGTAGCAGCACCACGAACTCCTCGCCGCCGAAGCGAGCAGCTTTGTCGGTGACCCGCACGGTGTTCTCGACCAGTTCACTAACACGACGGATCGCAGCATCGCCCGCGGCATGTCCGAAGCGGTCGTTGACCGCCTTGAAATGATCGATGTCGATGACAAGCATCGCCAAAGGCCTGTCATAGCGCTGGAAAAGGGCCAGCGCGTCGCCCGCCACCGCGAGGAAGGCGCGGCGGTTCATCAGATTGGTCAGCGGATCGGTGTCGGCAAGCTTTCGGAGCGCACGCAGATCGTCCGCAAACTGGGCAGCATTTTCTGACGCCCGCAGTTCCGCCTGCTGCGAACGCTGCTGTTCGAACCCGACGCGACGCAAGAGCGAGCGCAGTGCGCTGGAGAGCTGCACGACCTCCTTTGATCCGCTCTGGCGCGGCAGCTTGGTCGCCGACGGATCGCGGCCCAGCCGGTCCGCCTCCGCCGTGAGCGTCCGGATCGGACGCGCAATTCGCGACGCGATGGAGATCGCAAGACCAATTCCGACGACGGTCATGAGGAGGCCGATTGCGCTGATCACCCAGGCAAGCTCCCGCGCTCGCGCATACGCTTCGCTCTCCGACTGGCGCGCGACGACTGTCCAGCCGATATCGGCGCTGTTCTCGTATGCCGTGGTAACCGCATAACCGGTAAGATCGCGCCGACCATCCCGAACATCGATGAACGCGCCGTGGTGATTGGCGCGCATGGTTGCAAGCATGGCGTCGGCAAACGGTCGCGCTCCTTGTGCACCGCCGAGTAGAATGTTGCCATCACGTGACAGCACCCAGAGCTCGATTGGTCCTGACCTCACAGCTCGCTGCATGATCTTGTTGTGCAAGGCCCGCGCCCATTGCCAGCTGAGATGGGCTCCTACAATACCAACCATTCGGCCGTCGGCCGTCCATATTGGAAAGCCCATATCGATGAGCCGAAACGGTTCAGCGCCCTCCTCGTCTTCCGCCACCGGGGACTGCCGCAAGCCGATCGAAATGTCCTCGATGACAGCAGCGATGAGTGCCTTGCGAAACCATGGCCGGTCCGCGACCTCCTGCCCTTCAAGGCGTCGCTGCGTCGCCGCGCGAATGACACCGTCCGGCGACGCAAATCCGATCCACGAGATCTCAGGCCTGCTGGCCTGAAATTGCTCCAATAGCTCGCGCTGAGCCTCCGGAGTGCCGGCCCAGATCGGCATCAACGGCTCCAGATCGAGGAAATGGTCGAAGTCGCGAGCGATATCGAACAGGCCGAAGTCGAGTTGGTTCACCATCGAGCGGGCAAGCTGCGTCATCTGGTCGGCGATCAGTTCGGAGGCCTGATTGCGGCTGAGATAGGCGGCGCCGGCGGTCATGATGCCGACCAGCCCGAAGCACAGCGCCGCGGTTGCAATGCCGATTTGCCGGCCGACGGTAAGCCGGTTTTCAATAGGCCCGAAATACTGAGAAAGCCGATCCCTAACGCTCTTGAACACCGGCGCTCCTCCTCACCGTGCATTATCGACGCGCACACTTGACGATGCGTTGCGCCCGCGAACGCTCATTCCTCATGGTTAGTGGGTGGAAAATAGTGCTTCCCGGCATTGACCGGTGGTTGATAAATCCGATGGCACTTGAGCTAAACTGATTGCGACTTGGAGACCGAACAGATGTGGCTTCGCAACTGCTGGCAGGTGATCGCCTTTGCGCGGGAGATCGGCAATGCGCCGCTCGCGCGCACTGTCTGCGGCGAGGAGATCGTGCTGTTCCGCACCCAGTCCGGCCAGACCGCCGCGCTCGCCGACCGCTGCCCGCATCGCTTCGCGCCGCTGTCGCTCGGACGCGTCGCCGGCGAGCAGATCCAGTGCGGCTATCACGGCCTCTGTTTCGACGCCGAGGGCCAATGCGTGCGCGTGCCCGGCCAGGACACCGTGCCGCGGCAGGCGAAGGTGCGCAATTATCCCCTGGTCGAGCGGCATTCACTCGCATGGATCTGGCTCGGTGACGACGCGCTTGCCGATCCTGACAAAATTCCGGACGTGCATTGGTGCAGTGATGCGGCCTGGGCGGTATCCGACGGCTACCACCATTTCGGCGCCAACTACCAGCTCGTCAATGACAACCTGCTCGATCTCTCGCATGAGAGCTTCGTGCATGAGGACACGATCGGCAACGAAGCGGTGGCCGAGGCGCCGTTCACCGTCAGCCTCGACGGCGACCGCGTGCGCATGCACCGCGACATGTACGACATGGAAGCGCCGCCGTTCTACAGGCGCACCACCGGCTTCACCGGCCGCATCGACCGCTGGCACACCAACACGTTCTCGCCACCGGGCCTGCATATCATCGAGAACGGTTCGATGCCTGCGGGCTCGAAGGACAAGAGCGCCGCACTCGAACGCAAGGTGCTCAATTTCATCACGCCGGAGACCGTCACCACGACGCACTATTTCTGGGCGATCCTGCGCCAGTTCGGGATCGACGACCAGGCGCTGACCGACTACATCCGCGATGGCATCCGCAAGACCTTCGACCAGGACAAGACGGTGCTGGAGGCGCAGCAGCGCATCATCGGCGGCGATCCGGACCGTGCGGCGTTTCCGGTGTCGATCCGGGTCGACGCGGCGCCGATCCAGGGCCGCAAGCTTCTGGCGTCGATGATTGCACGCGAGGCGGGCGCCGAGCGAATATCAGAACGGCAGGCGCGGAGTTGAGCTACTGCCGCCAGGCGGCGAAAGCCTCGGCAAAGACCCGATCGCCGGGCGTGCCCTTTTCGACTGCGAGGATGGCGCGGCGCTTGTTGCTGTAGACGACCGGGATATCGAACCAGCCGCGCTCCTTGAGCATCCGCAGATTGCTCTCCCGATCCGCGTCGAAGGAAGAGAGCCCGATCAGGTAATAGCTGTCGGTGACCTTGACTGCGTGCCCGGCCAGCGGCGAGCCGCGCGTCTGTTCGGTCTGCTTCATCAGGATGCCAGGCACGTTCGTGACCGAACCCGGCGGGAAGTCCTGCGGCAGGCGAAACATGATCTCGACCGTGTGGCTCGCCGGCAGCGACTGGTCCGTGTTCCGCCGCAGCGACCAGGTCATGGTCAGCTTGCGGTCGGGAATCTCGACGTCGGCGCGGATCGCGATCTCTTCCGGCTGGCCCGGCCCGGGCGATACCCGTTCGGTGCGCCAGATTGCCGAGCCCACGAAACGCCGGCCCTCCGGTTTGGTCGGATCTTCCTCATAGAGCACGACCTTCTGGGCCACGGCGGCGCCGGTGGCGCCGGTGGCGGCGGCTCCGGACGGCGCAGTTGCGAGCGTGGGCTGCGACGATGCGGTGGGCGCACTGCCGCTTTGGTCCAGCCGGTCGGTGATCTTGGTGCTGCGGGTTTTGGTCGGTTGCGAATCGCCGGCGACCTCCGTCGGCGGCGGGGCGGGGGCGCGCGCGGAGCGATAGAGCGCGGCCATGTTCGGCCATTGCCACACAATGACCCCGCCCAGACCCGCCAGGATCAGGAGGGTGAGCGCGATCCTGACGATGTCGCCGATGGAGCGCCGCGAGCCGCGTTCCGCGGCTGTACCCGGCCGCGCCTTTGGCGGCCGCGGATCGTCGTAGTCGTGGCCCTGCTCCAGCATCGGCGGCGCGGGATAGTCCGACGGCATACCGTGAGGATCGTACGAACGGGCGTCGATGCGGTCGAACTCGTGCGAAGTCGGCGGCGGCGCAGCGCCACTGTCGCGCGGGGCCCTCACAATGCGCGGAAGTGGGTCATTGTCTTCGTCGCTGTCGGAAACCACCTCGCGGAAATCTTTCAGGCCGCCGTCAAGCAGCGAGCGGCGATCGGGCTTCGAACGCGCGGCCGCCGGTCGCGGCGCCATGCCCGGCGCCTGTTCCGATGTCAGCGGCTGGTCGAGCACCGGATCGACGTAGGGCTGTTCCCCCGGCATGGTGCTCGGTGCCGGTGCCGCGGACGAGCCTGACGACCGCAGCGATCGCGTCGTCCCCAGCCGGCCGCTGATCGACTCGCTGCGCGGCTGCGCCGCATGGCGCGGTTGTGGGTCATCGTCAACCGGCGTGGTCGACGGCGGCGGATCCCAGCGCGGGAATTCAGGGGCGCGGATGCGCGTTGGGGCCGCACCATTGGTCGGATCGACCCAAGCCTTGCGCGCCGCTTCGGCCTCGACCTTGCGGATCGATTCCTCCAGAGCGAGGCGCTCTCGGGTGACGTCATTCTCGCTCAACGGCGGATTGACGCTCCGCAGCTGTGCGACCAGGGCGGTACGCGCGCGCTCATACAAGGCCCGCCGGGCGTCACCCGTATTCTTCTCAAGCCCGGCGACCGCGCGGGCTATCAGTGGGTAATAGTCGGCCATCGGTATCCAGCATACCTTCTTCGCCCCCCGATTTCCGCACTAATTCTCAAATGGGTTAGTGACCAAAATCGTATCTTCCCGCTCCGGGCTGGTCGACAGGAGCGCCACCGGGCAACCTACCAACTCCTCGACGCGGCGTACATATTTGATCGCGGATGCAGGCAGGTCGGCCCAGGAGCGGGCCCGGGCGGTCGGCGCCTGCCAGCCCTCGATGGTCTCATAGAGCGGCTCGACCCGGGCCTGGGCGTGTTCCCCTCCCGGCAGATAGTCGATCTCGCGCCCGTCCAGGCGGTATCCGACGCACACTTTGATCTCGTCGATCCCGTCCAGGATGTCCAGCTTGGTTAAGGCCAGCCCGTCGATGCCGCTGGTCCGGACCGTCTGGCGCACAAGCACGGCGTCAAACCAGCCGCAGCGCCGGCGTCGGCCGGTGACGGTCCCGAACTCCCGGCCGCGCTCTCCAATCATGTCCCCGATCGGATCGCCCTGCGGAAGCTCGCTCGGGAACGGTCCACTTCCGACCCGCGTGGTGTAGGCCTTGCAGATTCCCAGGACATAACCGATGGAGGACGGTCCCATTCCCGACCCGGTCGCGGCCTGGGAGGCCACGGTGTTGGAGGATGTCACGAACGGATAGGTGCCGTGATCGATATCGAGCAGGGCGCCCTGGGCGCCCTCGAACAGAATGCGCTTGCCTTCGCGGCGCTTGTGGTCGAGCAGCGACCAAACCGAATCCATGTAGGGCAGCACCTTCGGCGCGACGGCAGCGAGCTGATCGTACAGCGCCCTCGGTGATACTTCGTCCATGCCGAGACCGCGGCGTAATGCATTATGATGTGCCAACAGGCGGTCGATCTTACCGTTGAGCATCTGCAGATCGGCGAGATCCATCAGGCGGATGGCGCGGCGACCGACCTTGTCTTCATAGGCCGGGCCGATGCCGCGGCCGGTGGTGCCGATACGGTTCGCCCCACTCGCGGATTCGCGCGCCACGTCGAGTTGCTGGTGCAGCGGCAGGATCAAGGTCACGTTCTCCGCGATGCGCAGGCTGTCGGGCGTGACCGTGACCCCCTGCCAACTGAGCCGTTCAATCTCCTCCAGCAGCGCCTTCGGATCGAGCACCACGCCGTTGCCGATGACCGACAGCTTGCCCTGCCGCACCACGCCCGAAGGTAGCAGCGACAGCTTGTAGGTATTGCCGTCGATGACCAGGGTATGACCGGCGTTATGTCCGCCCTGGAAACGGACGACGATGTCGGCCTGCTCGGACAACCAGTCGACGATCTTTCCCTTGCCCTCGTCCCCCCACTGGGAGCCGACCACGACAACGTTGGCCACGAGCCGCCCTTTCCCGTAACGGCGCGATAACAGCGCTTTTCAACAGAGATTGGCCTGACCATCAGGCGATCCCGGGATAATGGATGCCGCCCCGCCAAGCAAGATGGCGTCACGCAAGACATCTTCCGTCGGGCGCCCGTTCCCGCGCAGGCGAGCGCTCCGCCCCCGTTCGACCGCCACCTCTGCGGAGCGATTCTGCTGTCTCCAAGGCAAACTGACGGCAATATCGCGGCGGGTGCCGCGCCCCGCCAGCGGCATGCTATAGTGCCGGCCGGGAATCGGGAACTTGCATGCTGCGCATCGGAATTCTGCTAGTCGCTTTCGTTATCGCCGCCGAGCCCGCCGGTGCCGAAGCGGCCCGCGATTGCGCGTCGAACAACCACGCCTTGGCGATCGCTGCCTGCACGCTGCTGATCAAGAAGAACCCGCGGGACGCGATCGCCTTCTACAATCGCGGCATCAGCTATCGCGAGACTGGAAAACTCGACCTGGCGATGGCCGATTACACCCGGGCCATCGAGCTCAATCCGAAATATTTCGAGGCATACAACAACCGCGGAAATGTTTACATGGCGCGCGGCGACAACAAGCGCGCTTTGGAGGACTTCGACCAGGCCCTCAAGATCAATCCAAGATACGCGATCGCACACAACAACCGCGGCGAAGCCTTCGAGAACATGAAACAGCTCGAAAATGCGATGGCTGCTTACAACAGGGCGATCGATATCAATCCGCGCTACGCGCGCGCCTATGCCAACCGCGGCGACATCTGGCGCAAGATGGGCAATCGCGACAACGCCGCGGCCGATTACCGGCATGCGCTCGGCATCGATCCGGACAACGACCTCGCCAGGGCCGGCCTCAAGATCCTGGGCGTGAGCCCGTAAGTCGTCCCGGCGCCGCCGGCCAGCCGCGCGGGCGGGCACGCGCGCCGCTATTTCCGGCCGATGAGCTCCCGCGCCTGCGCGACCACCGCCGGTGGCGTCGCATAGACTCGCCCGAGCATGGCGTTGATCGCCGTGCCCGCCACCGGGTCGATCTCGATCCCGGTCTTGCGCGCGTCGGCGAGCGCCTCCGAATCCTTGAGCATGGCGAGATAGGCGCGCCGCAGCAGCGCGACCCGTTCGGCCGGCGCCTCCGCCGGCGCGAACATCGGCCAGGCCATCGCCTGCGCCGCCAGCAGCACGTCCAGGATCTGCCGCTGCTCGTTGTCCCTGGCGAGGTCCATGACCAGCGGGACCTGCGCAATCTCTGGCACCTTCGACGTGCCCATCTGCACTAACATCACAAGCTCGCCGCGCTTGACCATCGGCATGCCGTCATTACGGAAGGCCGACCACGACCAGGAGCCGCGGCCGTCCACCTCCTTGCGTTCGACCGCGAGCAGCATTTCGGCGCCGCTGCGGTAGCCGGTGATGACCCGAAACCTGGTGCCGAGCAGCTGATTGAGCGTATTCGGGAAGACGACGGCGTCGGCTCCGGACGCCGCCACCACGAGTTCGCGCTTCCTGGCGTCGTCGAGCGTCTTCACGCCGGTGTCGGCCCGCACCGCAATGACGGACACTTCCTGACTGGTCGAGCCGATCCAATGGAGCTTGAGCGGCTCGAAGCGCACGCCCTGACCGCCGAGCAGCGGCTCGATCGCCACACCGCGCGCGACCAGCGCGAGCGCGGTGCCGTCCTTGGGCGCCAGATTGGCGACATGGTTGGACGCGGTGAGCGTGCCGGCGCCCGGCATGTTGCGAACGATTACGCTCGGATTGCCGGGAACGAAGCGGGCAAGATGGCGCGCCACGAAGCGGGCGTTGGTGTCGTAGAGGCTGCCCGGGTTGTGCCCGGAGAAGATCGTCACCGTCTTTCCGGCATAGAAACCCTGGGCCGCAGCGGCCGACTGTAGCACAAGCACGGTGCCGAACGCCGCGATCGAAATCTTGGACCTGGCCCGCAGCATGGAGACTCCGTACCTCTTGTCGCTTGTCCGCAGTCTAGCAACCGCCGGCGCAAGGGCCAGCGCCGATGCCGGGGTACGTCGTCGCACGGGATGAAGCGCCACTATTTTCGGCCGGCGAGCTCGCGTACTTTTTCGATTACGGCCGGCGGGGTCGCGTAGATGCGTTGGAGCATTTCGGCGATCGCTTCACCCGGCACGGGCGCGACATCGACGCCCAGCTTCTTGGCGTCGGCCAGCGTCTCGGGATCGCCGAGCATGGCGAGATAGGACTTGCGCAGCAACGCCACCCGCTCCTTCGGGACCTCCGCCGGCGCAAACACCGGCCACGCCATCGCCTGCCCGGCCAGCAAGAGCTCCAGCACCTGCCGCTGCTCCTCGGTCTTGGCATAGTCCATGACCAGCGGCACCTGCCGTATCTCCGGCGACTTGGCGGTCGCCATCTGCACCAGAAGCGTGAGCTCGCCGCGCTTGAGCATCGCCATGCCGTCGTTGCGGAAGCTCGCCCACGACCAGGAGCCGCGGCCGTCGACCTCCCTGCGCTCGACCGCCAGCGTCATCTCGGCGCCGCTGCGGTAGCCGGTGACGATCTTGAACTTCGTACCGAGCAGATTGTTCAGCGTGGTTGGGAACGTGACCCCGTCGGTGCCCGGCGCGGGGCCTGCCACCACCACCTCGCGCGTCTTGACGTCATCGAGGGTCTTCACGCCGGTATCGGTGCGCACCGCAATGACCGAAACCTCCTGGCTGGTCGACCCGATCCAATTCAGGGCCAACGGCTCAAAACGCACGCCCTGGCCGCCGAGCAGCGGCTCAATGGACATTCCACGAGCAATGAGCGCGATCGTCGTTCCATCCTTGGGAGCGAGATTGGCGACGTTGTTGGCCGCCGTCAGCGTGCCGGCGCCCGGCATGTTGCGCACGATCACGGTCGGATTGCCTGGGATGAAGCGGGCGAGATGGCGCGCCACGAAGCGGGCGTTGGTGTCATAGAGGCTGCCGGCCTGATAGCCGACCACCAGCGTCACGGTCTTGCCGGCGAAGAAATCCTGCGCCGACGCAGACGCCGCTTGCAGGCAGATGGCAGCGAGCGTTGCCGCCACCAACCGGATTTGCATCACACCAGCGCGTTTACGCGCGTGTTCAACGCAGATCGTCACGCGCATCGACCCCGTTTGTCAGTCGCCCTTGATATTGGCGGCCTTGATGATCGGCCACCATTTCTTGATCTCGGCCGCCTGAAACGCCGCGAGCCCTTGCGGGGTCTGCTGCTCGGGCGAGGCGACGTCAAGGCCGAGCTCGCCGAAACGCTTGCGCACGGCCGGATCCGCGAGCGTCTCGACCATTGCGCGATTGAGCCGCGCGAGCACGTCCTTCGGCAATCCGCGCGGTCCGAAGAAGCCAAACCAGCCGGACATATAGAGACCCGGCACGCCGCTTTCGTCCGACGTCGGAATATCCGGGATCGCCGCCGAACGCTGCGGCGACAGATTGGCGAGCACCTTGACAGTTCCGGCCTGCACCTGCGGCAGCGTGACGGCGGCCTGCACCACCAGCAGGTCGACCTGCCCGGAGATCAGGTCGGTCATCGCCGGGCCGGCGCCGCGGTACGGGATGAACTGCACCTTCTGGCCGGTGGCTTGCTCGAACAGGATGCCGGTGACCTGCGCCGCCGCGTTCTGGTTCACGAAGGTGATCTTGTCGGGATTCGCCTTCATCCAGGCGACGAGGCCCTTGAGGTCGTTTGCCGGCAACGCCTTCTTGGCGACCATGAGCTGCGGGTTCACCGACAGCAGTCCGATCGGGTCAAAATCCTTCTGCAGGTCGTAGTTCAATTTGTAGATGATGCTGCCGACATGAGTGTCCCACTGCCCGATATCGATGGTGTAGCCGTCAGGCTGGGCGCGCGCGACGCGCCCGACCGCGATGCTGCCGCCGGCGCCGCCGACGTTCTCGATCACCACCGGCTGGCCGAGGTTCGTGCGCATCCGGTCCGCCATGATGCGTGCGATGGCGTCGGTCGAGCCGCCGGGCGGGAACGGGACGACGAGCGTGATCTGGCGGGAGGGAAAGGGTTGTTGCGCGTGGACGCCGGCAATGGCGGTGGTGGCGACAAGCGCAGCGGATACGGCAATCCTGATCATTCTCAGCCTCCCGATTTTTATCTTCAAATTGGGAGGATGATAGTCCGCGGCGGGGCGGCCAGTAAGGGGGCCTGCATCCGTGGACGCGTCAACGGCCCGCTGAACGCGGCGAACGCTTCGGCCGGAGCGCGGCCCATTCGAGCAGCGCGTCGAGCGCCGGGCACATCGCCTTGCCCCACTCGGTCAAACGGTATTCGACCTTGGGCGGCACCTGCGGATAGACGGTGCGGCTGACCACGCCATCACGCTCGAGGTCGCGAAGCTGCTGGATCAGCATCTTTTGGGATGCCACCGGGATCGCTTTCTCCAGCTCCGAGAAGCGCAGGACACCGCGCGCGAAGAGATGGAAGACGATGACCATCTTCCAGCGCCCCTCCAGAATGCGGAAAGCACTTTCGACGCCGCTCGCCGCCATGTCAGGCGTGACGTCTTCTAGCTTACCCGTGGGTGAGTACCCCACCTTTTTGTGGGTTCTTGCCATCGAGGCAGTATAGCAACACATGACGTCGATCCCAGCGGCCGATGTGGGAGACGTTCATGAAGCCCGCCCTGCCAGACATTCTTAACCGCTACTTCGCCGCGCAGAACGCGCACGACATTGATGCAATGGTAGCCTGCTTCGCCCCGGATGCCGCGGTGCGCGACGAAGGGCGCGACATCGTCGGCAGCGATGCGATCCGCGCCTGGAAGATCGAAACCAGCGCAAAGTATCGCATCACGGCGGACCCGATCGAATGCGCGGTCGAGGCTGACCGCACCGTCGTCGTTGTGAAAGTCACCGGCACGTTCACCGGCAGCCCGGCGAAATTGACCTATCGCTTCGGCTTCTCCGGCGACGGCAGGATCGGCTCGCTGGAGGTCCGCTGAGACGGGAGGATGAAGCGCGAATCCGAGTTGCGGCGGCAGGCCATCGAGGAGACGCGCAAACGGGCTGGCTGCTAGGCGGGCTGGTTGGCGTCAGATATTGTAACCACATGCTCCTGCCGACCCGGAATTTCGGTGCGATCGAGGACATCGCCCGCGGCGTTCGATGGGATGCGCCGACTTTCGCCCGCGAGGTGGAGCGCCGGGTCGCGGCGCTCGCTCACATGCGGATCGGCCGGGGTGCATTCGTCGCCATCGGGCACCACGGGACCCCGGCTTTTTTTGCCGACCTGATGGCGGTCTGGTCGACCGGCGCCGCGGCTGCCTGTCTTGACAGCTCGCTCACGGCAACTGAGATCGAGACCGTGCTTCGATTTTTTCGGCCCGCGGTCTGTCTCACAGGCGATGGCGGTACACCAACATCGGCGTCGGTGCCATCCATCGACCTCGGTCTTGCTGAAGCCTCACCTGCGGCAGCGACGCCTGTCGCATCCGATCCTGACGACCCTGCTCTGGTGCTGTTTACGTCAGGCACGACCGGAGCTCCGAAGGGCGTAGTCCTGTCCTTCGGCGCGCTTGCCGCGCGCGTCGCGCTGAACCAGGCGGCAATCGGGGCGCGCTCGCTCGCGCGCACCCTGGTCACGCTGCCAACGCATTTCGGGCACGGGCTGATCGGCAACGCACTCACGCCCTTGATGAGTGGCGGCGATATCGTGCTTCCGCCGATGGGCATGTTGCTGGCAAGCGAGCTTGGCCGCATCGTCGACGACCATCGCATCACCTTCCTGAGTTCGGTTCCGGCGCTCTGGCCGATGGCGATGAAAGTCAGCGCCGAGCCGATGCGCCGATCGCTCCTGCGCGTGCATATCGGCTCGGCACCGCCGTCACCGACGCTGTGGTCAGAGGTCGTGTCATGGACGGGCGCCGACGTGGTCAACTGCTATGGGATGACCGAGACCGCCAATTGGATTTCCGGCGCGTCGTCCCAAGCGGATGGCATTTCCGAGGGTGCGGTCGGCAGAATGTGGGGCGGAACCGTTGCTGTCCTGGACGACGACGGACGGATTCGGCAAGCAGGGGCCGGAGAAATTTTGGTTCAGACACCCTCGTTGATGTCCGGTTATCTCCACCGCCCCGATCTCACAGCGTCCGCCACCCATCAGGGCTGGTACCGTACTGGCGATCGCGGATTGGTGAGCGACAGCGGACACATTCGCCTCATCGGTCGCCTGAAGGACGAGATCAACCGTGCCGGATTCAAGATCCAACCCGCCGAGCTCGACGCGCTGCTCGGCCGCCACCCGGAGATTGCGGAAGCCTGCGTTTTTGCTATTCCGGACCCGGTTGCGGGCGAGGTGGTGGCGGCCGCGGTGGCGCTCACGCCCGGGGCCTGCGCAACGTCGGAGGATCTTCGTGCCTGGTGCCGCGAGCGACTGCGTCGGGAGGCGGTGCCGGAACGATGGTTTGTCGTCGATGAGATTCCGCGAAATGCGCGCGGCAAGGTCGGCCGCGACGCCGTCCGGCAGAGCGTAATGAAGGGCGCAGTCCATGGCGATGCGGCCGGCCGGTCGGCCGATTGATCTCGAGACGGCGCGCTTCCGGCTGCGGTCGCTGACGGCGGCGGATGCGTCGGCGCGCTGGCAGGCCTGGAGCAAGGACCCGGAGATCATGGGCCCGCTCAACGCGCCGACGCGGGACCTGCAGATCGATTTCCTCGCAAGATATGCGGCCTCGTTCGACAACGAGAACCGATACCTGGTCGGCATTTTCGACAAGGCCGGCGGCGGGCATATCGGATTTTTCATCATTGAGGTCGATCGCATGCATCGTTGCGCGACGTTCAATGTCGTCATCGGCGACAAGGCCTGGTGGGGCAAGGGAGCCGTCAACGAGGCCCGCGCCGCGCTGCTCGACCATTTCTTCGATCATCGCGGAATCGAAAAGGCGATCGGGTCACCGCTGGCTCGGAATTTTCCGGCCGTCTTCAACTACAAAGCCCAGGGGTGGCGACACGAAGCGACGCTGCGCGGGCATCGCGTGTCGGTCATCGACAGTTCGCGCCTCGATCAGTATCAGTTCGGATTGTTGCGCGACGATTGGCGCAAGCTGCGAAGGCCGGGTGCATGACAGAACTCCGCGCCGCGAAAGACCTTCTGGCGGAGGCGATCCGCGCCGAAGCCGAAGCGATACCCGATGACGCCCGCGTCGGCAGGTTCGAACGCTGGGACAGCCTGGCGCACATGCATCTCTTGCTGAGTCTCGAACAGCAACTCGGACACAGGCTCGATGCCGACGAGGCGGTGCGGATCGAATGCATCGCCGACGTCGCCGCGTTACTGAACGGTCGCTAGCCCGACGTCACATCGATCAATAGCGGGCAACGACCGGCCCGCCGCCGAAGCGGTAGTTGAGGCCGACCAGGACAAGATCGATCTTCTCCCTGACGTTCATCGGGAATCTCGTGGTGCTTCCGACAAACTGAAAGGTTTCCGCCCGATTGCCGAAACTGAGGTGGCCGTATTCCACAAACACCGACCAATTCGGTGCGAACCTCCATTCGAGGCCGCCGCCGATCGTCCAACCGGTTCGTGTGATATCCCCGGTGGCGGATAACAGCCCGCCATTGAAGAAGTCAAAATTGGTGCGCGCCCAGGCGGCGCCGCCTTTCACATAGAGAAGCAGGTTATTCTGAACGGCAACGCCGACCCGGCCGGTCAGTGTGGCAAGCCAGGGAACGCGAATCCGCAGGTCCTTGCCGCCCGTGTAGGGATCACCGGTCCCCTTCATACCGGTGCCGTCGAACATGCCTTGGATGCCAACAACAAAAGGATCGAATTGAAAGTCACAGCCGACTTGGCCGCCACCGACAATGCCATCGACGGTCTGATCGGGAGCCTCAGCTGCGATAAAACCGGCAACGGGGGAGTACTCATTTCGCATCCGGCCATAACCGACGTTGGCGCCGACGTAGCAGCCGGTCCAGGTCGTGGTGCGAACAACAGCAGGCACCGGTGCTTTCGTCGGCATGGGTTGACGAAGATCCGCCGCGCCCGCTTCAGCGGCAAGTGCGGACAAGCTGGTAGTGGCGAGCAGGATCGGCAGGAGTCGTCGCATGGAGGGCCCCCCGGAGGTACGCTGCCTTAGAGTCATGCCGATCCGGAGTCGTGTCGAGCAGCGCGTTGCAATTCCGGTCAAAAATCCGGATGGTGTGACCAATCTGCCACAGGAGCGCAGCGGCCGACCCTTCAAAACTTCAGCGGCCGCGCCTGCTGCACCTGCGGCAGCGCGCGCACCTTGGCGAGCACGTCCGCCGGCAGCTCACCGTCGATCTCGATCAGCGCGACGGCGTTGCCGCCGGGCGCCTCGCGGCCGACATGGAAGGTCGCGATGTTGATGCCGGCGTCGCCCAACGTCGAGGAGAACTTGCCGATGAAGCCCGGCTTGTCGCGATTGGTGATGTAGATCATCGAGGCGCCGAACTCCGCGTCCATGCGGATGCCCTTGATGTTGACGATGCGCGGGCGGCCGTCGGCGAACACCGTGCCGGACACGTGCCTCGACTGCCGCTCGGTGGTGACCCTCACCGTGATCAGGCTGTCGTAGTCGCCTCCCGCCTCGCGCGTCACCTCCTCGACGACGATGCCGCGTTCCTTGGCGACCACCGGCGCCGAGACCACGTTGACGTCCTGCAGCATCGGCCGCAGCAGGCCGGCGATGGCGGCCGAGGTCAGCGCCTTGGTGTTCATGCCGGCGACATGGCCTTCATAGGCAAGCTGCACCTCGGAGATGCCAGTCTCGGTGAGCTGGCCGGCGAAAGAACCGAGCTTCTCCGCCAGCGCCACGAACGGCTTGAGCTTCGGCGCCTCCTCGGCCGAGATCGACGGGAAGTTGACGGCGTTGGTGATGGCGCCGTTGAGCAGATAGTCCGACATCTGCTCGGCAACCTGGAGCGCGACGTTCTCTTGCGCCTCCGAGGTCGAGGCGCCGAGATGCGGCGTGCAGACGACGTTGGGATGGCCGAACAGCGGATTTGCGGTCGCCGGCTCTTCCACGAACACGTCAAAGGCGGCGCCCGCGACCTGCCCGGAGTCAAGCGCCTTGCGCAGCGCCGCCTCGTCCACCAATCCGCCGCGCGCGCAATTGATGATGCGCACGCCCTTCTTCATGGTGGCGATCGACGCAGTGTCGATGATGTTCTTGGTCTTGTCGGTGAGCGGCGTGTGCAGCGTGATGAAATCGGCGCGCTTGAACAGCTCGGCGAGATCGACCTTCTCGACACCGAGATCGCGCGCGCGATCCGGCGACAGGAACGGATCGAACGCGATCACCCGCATGCACAGTCCCAGCGCGCGGTCGGCGACGATCGAGCCGATATTGCCGCAGCCGATCACGCCCAGCGTCTTGTTGGTGATCTCGACCCCCATGAAACGGTTCTTCTCCCACTTGCCGGCCTGGGTGGAGGCGTCGGCCTGCGGGATCTGCCGCGCCAGTGCCAGCATCATGGTGATGGCGTGCTCCGCGGTGGTGATCGAATTGCCGAACGGCGTATTCATCACGATCACGCCCTTGGCGGTGGCGGCTGGAATCTCGACATTGTCGACGCCGATCCCGGCGCGTCCGACGACCTTCAGCTTCGACGCGCGCTCGAGCAGCTTGGCGGTGACCTTGGTGGCGGAGCGGATCGCGAGCCCGTCGAACTCGCCGATCATCTCGGCGAGCTTCTCCTTGTCGGAGCCGAGCTTGGGCTGGAACACGGTGTCGATGCCACGGTCCTTGAAAATCTGGACGGCGGCGTCCGAGAGGGCGTCGGAGATGAGGACTTTGGGGGCCATGGCTGGTTTCCTGTGACCTTGATCCGTCACCATGAGGAGGGAGCGAAGCGAGCCTCGAAGGGCGACGGCCGATGCTTAGCTAATTTGGCCGCTCATCCTTCGAGGGCTGCTTCGCAGCACCTCAGGATGAGATCGAATTCGTGATTGCTTCACGGTTACGCCGCCTTCGGCAGCGCATCCTTGGTCTTGGTGAAGGCCCAGTCGAGCCACTGCGTGAGCGCCTCGACGTCGTTGGCTTCAACGGTTGCGCCGCACCAGATGCGAAGTCCCGGCGGCGCATCGCGATAGGCATCGATGTCGTAGGCAACGCCCTCCTTCTCCAAGGCAGCGGCCAGCGACTTGACGAAGGCGGCCTGCGCGTCGGCGGAAAGCGCTGTCACCGTCGGATCGACCACCTTCAGGCACACCGAGGTGTTCGACCGGGTCGCCGGATTCCTTGGCGAGGAAGTCGATCCAGGGCGCGCCCGCGACCCAGTCGGCGATCGATCTTGGTGTTGGCGTCCGCGCGTGCGATCAGGCTCTTGAGGCCGCCGACCGACTTCGCCCAGACCAAGCGTGTCGAGATAGTCCTCGACGCACAGCATCGACGGCGTGTTGATGGTCTCGCCTTCGAAAATGCCCTCGATCAGCTTGCCGTTGTTGGTCAGCCGGAAGATCTTCGGCAGCGGCCACGGCGGCACATAGGTCTTGAGGCGCTCCACCGCGCGCGGCGACAGAATGAGCATGCCGTGCGCGCCCTCGCCGCCGAGCGCCTTCTGCCACGAGAAGGTCACCACATCGAGCTTGGCGAAGTCGAGCGCCTGCGCGAAGCAGGCGGAGGTGGCGTCGCAGATCGTGAGCCCCTGCCGGTTCGCGGGAATCCAGTCGGCGTTCGGGACACGCACGCCGGAGGTCGTGCCGTTCCAGGTGAAGACCACGTCGTTCGAGAAATCGACTTTGGAGAGGTCGGGAAGCTCACCGTAACCGGCCTTGAGGACGGTCACGTCCTTAAGCTTGAGCTGCTTGGCGACATCGGTCACCCAGCCTTCGCCGAACAATTCCCACGCCATCATGGTGACGGGCCGCGCGCCCAGCAGCGACCACAGCGCCATCTCGACCGCGCCGGTGTCGGAGGCCGGCACGATGCCGATCCGGTAGTCGGCGGGAACCTCGAGCACGTCGCGGGTGAGATCGATCGCGCGCTTGAGTTTCGCCTTGCCGATCTTGGAGCGGTGCGAGCGTCCGAGAACCGCGTCAGTGAGGGCTTGCAGGCTCCATCCGGGGCGCTTGGCGCAGGGGCCGGAGGAGAAATGCGGCACGGCTGGCCGCATGGCAGGCATCGTATTGGCCATGATCTATCCTTCCAGATAGATGCCCCTCGGTGGGGAGGGGTGTCCCGCCGCCGGAAATAAGGAAGCGGGCGCCCGCCGTCAAGCGCTTCGGCGCGGTGGTGTCAATGGAATCTTGCGTGCGGGACGGCTTTACGTCGGCTCAGAACTTGACGCCGGCGCCGAACCTGCGCGGTATTGATGGCAAGTTCGATACCGCCCACTGCATTGAGCTTGATGTACTCGTACTCGCCGCGCAGGAAGACATTGGGCGTCACTAGGAAATCGATGCCGACGCCCAGCCGACCAGCCCGTAGGTGAAGCGCGTGCGCGCGTCACGCTCGGTAGTGAGAACAAACGGCCACACCGAGGCTGGATGCAGCGGCGTCGCATCGACGGTGGCCGCGTTTGCGACCTCCGCGCGCGCGAGGGCCGACCACCGCGCGAAGGTCGCGTAAGGCAAGAGGTTGCCGATAGACCCAAGCACCGCGACCGCGGAGTGTTCCATAATCCGTAATGCGTGCCGATGTCGTCGCGACGACGGTCACATTGTAGGCGTTGCCATCGCCCAGCGTTATTGCGCCAAAGCATGCCAGATTGGTTTCGTCATAACAGCGGCTGCTGCTCCAACTGCCGAACAGCGAACTATGATTGTAGTTGAGATCGATGCCGATGATGGCGTCGTCCCATTGGGTGTTATAGCCGACGAAGCCGCCATAGCTTGCTGCTCGCACGTCCTTCCGCCCAAGCGCGCTCCATGTCGACACACTACCCAACGGCGCAGTGAGCGGATTGTTGGGATCGAAGATGTTCACGGACTCGAAGGCGTTGGAAGCATCCATGTTCGAGAAGGCTGTAGCCAACCTGACCCCCAACATAGAAGCCGCTCCAGGGCGTGTATTTCGGCGGCGCCGGAATAAATGGCGACGAACCGCGCAGCGTTGGCGTGTCGAAATCTTGGGCGGCTCGCATGCGACGCGACCCCAAGCAGGCAAAGAGCTACGAACCAGCGGCGCATGACGGTCCCTTTGATTCGCGCAGATACGCTCCCGCGCAGCCCTCATCATGATTGATTAACCTTAATGAGCGGTTAGCTCCGGCCTCCCCTGGGGCGCCGGTATGCGATCTTGCAGCCAAAAAGGCCGGCGGCGCGGGGAGCTCCCGCGCCGTCGCTTGTTAAGCAATGTTAATAAGTGCTGCCGTTCAGCCGCGTCGCATCAGCGGCGGATCGTAGACCGGCTCCGGTTGCAGCATCCACCGCACGCCAAGCCTGAGGTCGTGGAAGTCGAGATCCTTGAGGTGGTAGTAAGCGCGCAGCCCGCTGCCGGTGCTGCAGCCGGTCGCATCACATTCGATTTCAGCCGTCTGCACCGATCCCATGTTGAGGTAGCGATAGGCGAGTTCGACCTTGAACCCGGGGGTGACCGCGTAGGACACGCCCGCATGGGCGGCCCAGGCGAAGCGCCAGTGGGAATGGTTGCTACCGGCGTATTCGAATGCGGACGCACCGGCACCGTCGGTGTTGATGGCGGTGTTGGTCAAGGCCGAGGTCATGTGATAGGCGGCGCCGGCGCCGGCGCCGATGAAGGGCGTAAAGCTCCACCACGTTCCCAGGTCGAGATAGACGTTGGCCAGAAACACCGCTGCTGCGTGTTTGCCGTCGTAACGGTTGAACGTGCGACCAGAAATTCCGTTGTCATAGCTGCCGACGGCCTTGAAATTCACGCCAGCGCGATATTCCCCGGTGACGTCGAGGCGCAACCAGTTGTCCCACGCGTAGCCGAGCCCGGCGGCGAAGATAAACGTGTCCTTGATATCTCTCTGGTCGACGCGCCAGGTCGGCGGCCAGGCCGGACCCGCGGTCTGCGAGAACTCGAACGATCGGAAGTGCTGGATGCCGACGCCGATATCGCCGCGCACATACCAGCCGCCCACCTCCGCGGCCGGCGCGCGCACCGTCGGCATGGCGGCAGGGAAATCGGCGGCGAGCGCCGTCGTCGTCGTCGTGATCAGGGCGACCGCTCCGGCGGACGCCAACAGTTTTGTCGGACTCATGACTTCGTCCTTTCGCCCGGCAGGGAAACGCCTGACGGGAAACCAACGAAGTCGAAGATCGCAGCAAACGGTTAAGCGGAACTTAACCTTACTTTTTAACCGCGGCTATTTACTAACGTTGCCGCGATCAGGTGCCCGGCAATACCCGTCATGCAGGCATTTTGGGCAATGCGCCGGTAACCATTGTTAATGAATGGTTGACGTTCAATCCTTGTCGTCGCTGAGCTTGCCGATGTGATGCTGCGAATACAGCTCGACACCGAGCTTGCCGACCAGGTCGATCTGCGTCTCCAGGAAGTCGATATGCGCTTCCTCGTCCTTCATCAGCTTCTCGAACAGATCGCGCGTCACATAGTCCTTGACCGAGTGACAGTGGGTCGCGGCTTCCTCGTACAACGTACGCGCCGAATATTCGGCGGCGAGGTCGCAATCCAGCACCTCCTTCACGTTTTGTCCGATGTGAAGCGGATCGAGGACCTGCATGTTGGGAAAGCCGTCAAGAAAAATGATGCGGTCGATAATTTTGTCGGCGTGCTGCATCTCCTCGATCAATTCCTTGCGCCAGTACTTGGCGAGGTCTTTGTACCCCCAGTTTTCCAGCAGCCGGTAATGTAGCCAGTACTGGTTGATGGCGGTCAATTCGTGCCGCAGCCCGCGATTGAGATATTCGATGACCCGTGCGTCGCCCTTCATGGTCCGCGTCCCGTGCTGGATGGTTCGCCTGCCGGCGGGTGGGGCTGTGGATTGGTAATGCTCTAATCTGAACGCAGTTCCAGCACGGCACAAGCGGGAAAGTCGGGTGCCGCCAGCATCGGTGATGGTTGAAAAATTCGGCGCGTTACTCGCCGTTGGCCCGGCGCGGGCAGCCGGCCGCGGCTGCGACCGCCTCATCCATGATGCGCCGGATCGTACGCGCACATCGGCCGCATTGCGGGCTGCAGCCGAGGCAGCCGTAGACTTGGCCGGCGGTGCGAGGTGGCTCCGCGCCGTTGATCGCCGTCCGGACATCGCGGTCACTGAGCACGTTGCACGAGCAGACAATCATGGACGCAGCGCTTCCCCGTCGGGACAATTGGTTGTTTCTGAAACTATCGATACTGCAGCGGATACCGCCGGGCAAGCAAAAGCGCCGTTTTTACACGTATTCCAATCTGTCCCGCCCACTCGCGGCGCGACCGGCTAAATCCAAACCGATTCAATCATTTGAGCGATAGTGCCGCTCAGGCCGCCACACGGTTAAGCGCGGCCACGATGCCGTCGACGACGTCCTCGACCAGGACCTTGTCGTCGCCCTCGCCCATCACCCGGATCACCGGCTCGGTGCCGGAGGGACGGATGACCAGGCGGCCGTGGCCGTTGAGCCGGCGCTCGCCGTCCTTGATGGCGCTGCGCACCTTGGCGTTCTCCAAGGGCTTGCCGCTCTTGTAGTGCACATTCTTGAGCACCTGCGGCAGCGGATCGAAGCGGTGGCAGACCTCCGACACGCGCCGATCCTGCTTCTTGACCACCGCCAGCACCTGCAGCGCGGCAACGAAGCCATCGCCGGTGGTGGTGTAGTCGGTCAGGATGATGTGGCCGGACTGCTCGCCGCCGACATTGTAGCCGTGCTCACGCATGTGATCGAGCACGTAACGGTCGCCGACCGGCGTGCGCGCGAGCGACAGCTTGAGCCCGGCCAGGTAGCGCTCGAGTCCGTAATTCGACATGATCGTCGCGACGATGCCGGGCTGCGCAAGGCGTCCGTCAGACTGGAAGCTTTCCGCGATCAGGGCGAGCAGCTGGTCACCATCGACAATGTGGCCCTGCTCGTCGGCGATGATCACGCGGTCGGCGTCGCCGTCGAGCGCAATGCCGATATCGGCGCGCATCTCGCGCACCTTGCGGCACAGCTCCTCGGGCGAGGTCGAACCGCAATCGCGGTTGATGTTGAAGCCGTCCGGCTCGACCCCGATCGAAACCACTTCCGCGCCGAGCTCCCACAGCGCTTCCGGCACCACGCGATAGGCGGCGCCGTTGGCGCAGTCGGCGACCACGCGCAGGCCCTCGAGACTCATGCTGCGCGGCAGCGTGCGTTTGGCGAATTCGATATAGCGGTCGTGCACGCCCTCGATCCGCTTGGCGCGGCCGAGGTCGGCGCTCTTGGCGAGCTTCTTGGTGAGGTCGGAGTCCATCAGCGCTTCGATCTTGCGCTCGATGTCGTCGCCGAGCTTGTAGCCGTCCGGACCGAACAGCTTGATGCCGTTGTCGTCGTAGGGATTGTGCGAGGCCGAGATCATCACGCCGAGATCGGCGCGCATGGAGCGCGTGAGCATGCCGACCGCCGGCGTCGGCATCGGACCGGTGAGCAGAACGTCCATTCCGACCGAGGTGAAGCCGGCGACCAGCGCCGTCTCGATCATGTAGCCGGACAGCCGCGTGTCCTTGCCGATGAGGACGCGGTGGCGGTGCTCGCCGCGCTTGAACACAACCCCGGCGGCTTGCCCGACCTTGAGTGCCAGCTCGGGCGTGATCACGCCGTTAGCGCGGCCACGAATACCGTCGGTGCCAAAATATTTGCGAGCCATGGAACTCTTAACCCCTCCCCCCTGTACGGGGCCGCTCCGGCAAGTTTAAAGCGGGCGCAGCGTCCCAATACAACGCCATAATTTCTTAAAAAAGGTCAGCCCCGTTAAAGCCTTGTCGCGTATGACAAAACGCACCGCCGGGTGGACCCGGCGGTGCGCATTCGAAGGCCGCGTGCGTCTAGCGGCTGGGCTTCCTGTCCTGTGGCGACTTCGGCGGCTGCGTCACGTTCACCGGGTCGGAGGCCGGAAACGTTCCTTCCAGGCCTCGTTCCAGCGACTTGTCTGCCTTGTGGCGGCCGACCTCCCGTTTCTTCTCGCGCGCTTCTTGCTGCCGCTTCCGGTCGATGTCCGCTTGGGACACCACGTCGTTTGGAACAGCCCGGTTTCGGTCCGCCATCGCAACCTCCTGCCGTCATCGACCCCGAAACGGGCCCTCAAACACGATAACGCGCAGCATCGGATGGGCGTTCCCCCGGCGGAACCCACCGGATATGGTGCGGACCTATGCGCACCGCCACCTGCATCGAAGACCTGCGACAGCTCTCGCGCCGCCGAATCCCGAAGATGTTCTTCGACTATGCGGAGGCCGGCTCCTATGCCGAGGAGACGCTGCGCGCCAATCGCGCCGACATGGAGCGCATCCGGCTGCGCCAGCGCGTGCTGGTGGACGTCTCGCAGCGGGACCTGAGCACCACCATCATCGGCGAGCCGGTTCCGCTGCCGCTCGGGCTCGGGCCGGTCGCGCTGACCGGCATGCAGCATCGCGACGGCGAGATCGCCGCCTGCCGGGCGGCGCAGGCGGCGGGACTGCCGTTCTGCCTGTCCACCATGTCGATCTGCTCGATCGAGGACGTGGCGGAGGAAGTCGACAAGCCGTTCTGGTTCCAGCTCTACGTGATGAAGGATCGCGGCTTCGTGAAGTCGCTGATCGAACGCGCCGCGGCGGCGAAATGCAGCGCGCTGGTGCTGACCATCGATCTGCAGGTGCTCGGCCAACGCCACTGCGACATCAGGAACGGCTTGAGCGTGCCGCCGGCGATCCGGCTCAGAAACGTGATCAATATCGCCACCAAGCCGGCCTGGGTTTGGGGCATGCTGCGCGGCAAGCGCAAGACCTTCGGCAATCTCGCCGGCTATACGCCGAGCGACGCCAATGTCGCGTCGTTGGCGTCGTGGATCTCGACCCAGTTCGATCCGGCGCTGTCGTGGAAGGACGTCGAATGGGTGCGGGGCCTGTGGCCCGGCAAGCTCATCATCAAGGGCGTGCTCGACGTAGAGGATGCGCGGATCGCGGCCAAGACCGGCGCCAGCGCGATCGTGGTGTCGAACCACGGCGGCCGGCAGCTCGACGGCGCGCCGTCCTCGATCTCGGCGCTGCCGAAAGTCGCCGACGCGGTCGGCTCCGAGATCGAAGTCATGTTCGACGGCGGCATCCGCTCCGGCCAGGACCTCATGCGCGCGCTCGCGCTCGGGCGCGCGCTCGTGCCTGATCGGCCGCAGCTACATCTTCGGGCTCGGTGCCGGCGGCCAGGCGGGCGTCACGCGGGCGATCGACATCATCCGTGACGAGCTCGACGTGACCATGGCGCTGTGCGGGGTCAACCGGGTGCGCGATATCGACCGGCGGGTGATTGCGCAACCTTGAACGTATCGCCAGGCCTACTGCTTGAACCGCACTACCAGCGGCGCGGGCGACGATTCCGCAATAGCCTCCCCGTAGCTTTTTACAGTGACCTTGTACATTCCGACGTTCTGGATGGCGTCCCCGGGCAGCGTAGCCTGCAGCTCGTTGCGACTGACGAATGTTGTTTCCAGCTCTCGTCCGTTCACCATCACGCGGTGGAACGGCCAGAATCCCTGCCCCCGAACCCGTAACGTGGCCGAATCTCCCTGTGTCACCGCCTCCGGCGTAACGCGGATGGTCTGCGAAAGCTGCTGCCAGGAATTGAACTCGGGGATGGGATTTACATAGCCCGTGAACTCGTGATTGACGACCTTGCCGTCCATCACCAGGAGCTTCACGTTCTGGGTCATCCAGATGTCCTGCAACGGGTTGCCTTCAACCAGGAAGAGATCGGCAACCTTGCCGGGCTCGATGCTGCCGTAGTCCCGGTCTTTCTTGAAGACGCGCGCCACGTTGATGGTAGCGGCCTGGATCGCTGCCATCGGCGAAACACCGGCCTCGACATCCATCACCAGTCCTTCATGCAGGGTCATACCCGCCATGCCGCGCGGCGGATCGGAGCCTTCTTTCAGGATGCCGCCGGCCGCCACGAAGCGGCGGATGAATTCGTTGGCCTTTTGATAGCCGACCTTGGCCTGCTCCAGCTGCTCCGGCGTATAACGCTTGAACAACTTCTCGGTCGTGTACTCGGTGATCACCCGCACGGCAGCCGGGAACCGCGCATTCGGATTGGCGAGAATCTCCTGTTCGCGCTGCCAGAAGCGCTGCGCGCTCGGTGACAGGGGCCGAAGCCATTTCGCGATGGTTGGGGTCCAGGCAACTTTGTTCTCGATCATCGCCTTGATTACGGCGTCGAAGCCTTGGACCTCATATTGTGCGCCGGCGATTTCGGCGTCGATCTTGCCGGACGTACGCGCGATCGCGAGCTTGTGCCGGCGGTCCAGATTATCGATCGAGGAATAGCCGACCGACCAGATGTGCTCGATAGCGTCGATACCGGCCCTGGCGTAGCCGATGACGTCCCACGAATGGCCGGTGACGCCCATGCCGAGGCTGTGCGCTTCGTCGACAATGACCTTCACCAGTTCCGGCGTCAAAAATTCGCTGAGTTTGAGGACGTCATAACCGTCCTGCTTCTTCTGCCGCACCACGGCGCGTGCAGCATCGGCATTCGGCACCGCGATGTAGCTGCGCCAGGCGCGTGAGCCTTCGGTGTCGAGCAGACCCTGGCGGGTGCCGATCGCCACGCCGGCTACCCACAGCCGTGGTCCGCGAATGCGGCCCGCGGCGGTGGCGTCGCGCTGCGCCAGGCCCCATGGACCGTTCTGATGCGTTTCGATCTGAACGCAGGTGGTGATTCCAAGATGGAGATAGACCTCGGCCCAGAAGGTTTCCCAGTGGCAGTGACCGTCGATGAACCCAGGCAGGATGTGCTTGCCGCTCGCATCCACGACCTGCACGCCGGCGGGGATTTGCACCTCGCCGCGCCGTCCGATCGCCTTGAAGCGGCCGTTCTCGATAACGATGACGGCATTCTCGATCGGGGCGCGCCCGGTACCGTCGATCAGGGTGCCGCCCTGGACGACGAGGTTTTGCGCCGTGGCGTCACTGACAAGATTGGCGTCACTGACAAGAAAAGCGGCACTGCACAGCAGCGCCGCGGCGAGCCGCTTCACAAGCATGGCAACCTCCCTCACCCGCGTTCAAGCGCGAGCTGTTTATGCGGTTTAAGCCTAGCACATCTGACGTCGAGCGGCAGCGGTGTTCCCCGCATTGCGCCAAGCGGCGAAGCTTCCTAGATCTCCGGCATGAAACTTCCGGGCCCCGACCATCCGATTTCGATCGAACCGCACCCGCAGCGGGTGCGGGTCACGTTCAATGGCCGCACCGTCGCCGATACGACGCGCGCCCTGGTGCTGCGCGAAACGACCTACAAGCCGGTATTCTACATTCCGCGCGAGGACGCCGACATGGCGGCGTTCGAGCGCAGCAGCCATTCGACGCATTGTCCCTACAAGGGCGACGCGTCGTATTTTTCAATTCGTGTCGGCGACCGGATGTCGGAGAACGCGATCTGGAGCTACGAGCAGCCGTTCCCTGCGGTCGGCGAGATTTCCGGGCGGCTGGCGTTCTATCCGAGCCGCGTCGACGCGATCGAGGAGAGCTAGGCGCTATCTGCGCTCGACGTAACTGCGATATTCCGCAATCGTCTCGGCGGGAAATTTGGTCAGCGTGTTGGTGACGTAGTCGGTGATCGCCTCGCCGTCGTTCGGCGTGCCGACGTCGAAGCCGCGCTTCGCCGCTTCGTCGCGGTATTCGCTGGTCGCGATCATGTCGAGATAGGCGGCGCGCAGGATGCGCGTCAGCTCGGCGGGAATACCGGGCGGCGCGACCACGGCAAGGCCGAGCTTCTGCGGCGCCGACAACAATTCAAGCAGCGCCTTCTCCCGCGGGTTGGTGACCAGATCCTGCAGCAGCGGCACGCCCTGCTCCACATCGTAGAACTGAAGGATCGGCACCACCGCGCCGGATGCCAGCATGTCGGGGCGGAGGCTCGCGCGCTGGCACATCACGCCGTCGGCTTCGCCGCGTTCGACCGCCAGCACCGCGTCGGCGATGCCGGGATAGCCGCGCACCACCTTGATCGGCATGTTCTCGTATTTCGCCAGCACCTCCGGGATGATCGAATTCGACGTGGTCGAGCCGCTGCCGGCGATGACGATCGGACGCTTGGCGTTCTTGAGGTCGTCGAAGCTGTTGATGTTCGACTGCCGGCGCATCCACAGCACGAAATTGCTCGAGGCCGAGCTTCCGATCCAGGTGAACTTGCGCAGGTCGTACTTGGTGTCGGCGGCGCTGATGATCGGCGCCAGCACAAAGCCCGAGCGACCGGGCATGCCGAGCGTCAAGCCGTCCGGTCTGGCGACGCTGTAAAGATGATTGCCGAGGACCAGCCCGCCGGCGCCCGGCATGTTGCGCGGCACGATGGTCGGTCCGCCTGGAATGTGCCTGCCGTAGAACTGTGCGACCAGCCGCATCTCGCTGTCGATGCCGCCGCCCGGCGGCTGGCCGGCAAACAGGGTGATCGACTTGCCGCGGTAGACGTCCTGGCCGCCGGCAGGCTGCACCAGAGCGGCCATAGTCGCCAGGACCGCTGCGACGAACGAAGAAGGCTTCATGACTTCCCGACCCAAGGCCCCGGACGATTGTATTGCGATCATACGCCGCGTATCCGGACCATCCCATTGGAACAAAAACGTCCGAAGCTTCGGAACAGCTTGCAAGAGACCGCGTTTCACTCAAAGCAGCATTCTCTCGAGCCGGCTGGGCCAACCGCAATCCGAATATCTTCGACAGGAGGAAGCCATGCAAGTTCGCGACGCAATGAGCGACGACGTACAGATAGCAAACCCGAACCAGTCCATCCGTGACGCGGCGGTCCTGATGGCGAAAATCGACGCCGGCGTGCTGCCGGTCGGCGAGAACGACCGTCTCGTGGGCATGATCACCGACCGGGACATCGCGGTACGCGCAATCGCGCTCGGCAAGGGTCCCGATACGCCGGTGCGCGACGTGATGAGCGAGGACGTCAAATATTGCTTCGAGGACGACGACGTCGGCGAGGTGGCGCAGAACATGTCCGACATCAAGGTCCGCCGCCTGCCGGTCCTGAACAAGAGCAAGCGCCTGGTCGGCATCGTCTCGCTCGGCGATCTCGCATTGGCGGACGGTCCTGCCAAAGCCGGCGAAGCGCTGTGCGGCATTTCCGAGCCGGGCGGCGCGCACTCGCAATCCAGCGAGCGCGCGGCGGCATCGGCACGTTAGGGTCGAACGTCTCGCCGGGCGGTGCCAAAGCCCGTGCCGCGGCTGCTTGCAGTAGCGCGGCGCGGGCAATAGGTTGTGAGCGCGATCTCTCGGGTGAGACATGCGCTCCGCGCTTGCTTTTGGCGTTCTTTTGCTCACATCGGCCGCGCCCGCAGCGGCGCAAGGCGACATGGCCGACGAGGCGCTGGCGCAGTTCTACGCCGGCAAGACCGTGACCATTTCGGTCGGTTTCAGCTCCGGCGGCATCTTCGATCTCTATGCCCGCATCCTGGCCCGACACATCGGCCAGCACATCCCGGGCAAGCCCAATATCATCGTGCAGAACGTGCCGGGCGCGGGCGGGCGCCGGCTCGCGAATCTGTTCCAGAAAGTCGGTCCGCATGACGGTACTGCGATCGGCATCACCACGCCGGGCATCGTCACCGACCAGGTGATGCAAGCGGAGGGCGTGCAATACGACCTGCGCAAGTTCCATTGGGTCGGCAGTCCGGCCGACGAGGTCAATGTGCTGTGGGTCTGGCACACGACGCCGGTGAAGACGCTCGCCGATGTGCGCGAGCGGGAAGTACCGCTGAGCTCGACCGGGCATGGCTCGCCCAATTATTTCGTGCCGCGCATTCTCAATCAGCTGGTTGGCACGAAATTCAAGGTCATCACCGGTTACCCCGGCGCCACCGAGGCCGATCTCGCCATCGAGCGCGGCGAAGTGAATGGACGCGTCTCTGGCTGGACCGGGCTCAAGACCACCAGCGACTGGGTGGCGAGCGGCAAGGTGAACGTGCTGGTGCAGCAGGGACTGCGCAAGGCGCCGGAGTTGAAGGACCGGCCGCTGTTGCCGGAGGTCGGGACCAATGAGCGTGACAAGCAGGTGCTCGACTTCCTCTCGCTGGTGCCGGCGCTCGGGCGCCCGTTCTTCATGCCGCCCGGAACGCCGGGCGAGCGCGCCGCCGCGATCCGCCGCGCCTTTGAACTGACCATGCAGGACGCCGGATTCCTGGCGGAGGCGATGAAAGGCAAGCTCGACGTCGCGCCCCTGACAGGCGGCGCGCTGCAGGCCATCGTGATGCGCAGCTTCGCGGTGTCGCCGGCGGTGCTTGCGACCGCCAAGAAGGCAATGGAATGATGATCACCCGCGGGGCCATCGACTGCGACGTGCATCCGGCGGTGCCCGGCACCGTAGCGCTGCTGCCCTATCTCGACGATTACTGGCGCGACCAGATCGTCAACCGGCACATCCACACGCAGAGCTTCCATCTGCAGAGTTATCCACCGAACTCACCGCTGTCCTGCCGGCCCGACTGGCGGCCGCAGGACGGACCGCCGGGCAGCGACCTCGACCTCATGCGCGCGCACGCGCTCGATGCCTTCGGCTCCCGCTTTGCCATCTGCAACACCTTGCACGGCGCGATCTCGCTGTTCAACGAGGACATGGCCTGCGCGCTGATCTCGGCAGTCAACGACTACATCGCGAAGGAATGGCTCGACCGCGAGCCGCGGCTGCGCGCATCGATCCTGCTGCCGCTGCACAATCCCGATCTCGCGGTGAAGGAGATCGAGCGGCTCGCGAATGACCAGCGCTTCGTGCAGGTGCTGATGCCGGTGATGGGCGAGATGCCGCCCGGGCGGCGCATCTACTGGCCGATCTACGAGGCGTGCGAGCGGCACGGCCTGACCGTCGGCGTGCATGCCGGCAGCACCTACCGCACCTCACCGACCGCGGCGGGCTGGCCGTCCTATCAGGTCGAGGATTACATCGTGCAGAGCGGCAGCTTCGAGAATCTGATGCTGAGCTTCATCGCGGAAGGCGTGTTCCAGAAGTTTCCGACGCTGAAGCTCGTCTGCATCGAGTCCGGCTTCACCTGGCTGCCGACGCTGCTTGTGGCGCATCAACAAGACCTGGCGCGGCGTGCGCGCCGAGGTGCCGTGGCTCGACCGGCCGCCGGCGGACATCATCCGCGAGCACGTGCGCTTCACGCTGCAGCCGCTCGACCTGCCGAAGGACGACCCGCAGAAGCTCGCCCGCATCCTCGACCACATCGGCAGCGACGACCTTCTGCTGTTTTCGACCGACTATCCGCACTGGCAATTCGACGGCGATAAGGTGCTGCCGGACGGGCTCCCGGATGCTATGATCCGCAAGATTCTGGTCGACAACCCGCTCGAGGCCTATCCGCGCCTGCGCGAGGCCAAAGGCGCGGCGCCGACGCCAAGCAAGGAGGCAGTCCCATGAACATTCCGGTCCGGGACGTCACCACCGCTCAGCGCCTCTCGATCGTCGACTGCGACATCCATCCGGTGCAGCGCGCCAAATCCGACCTGGCGCCGTTCATGGAGGCGCGCTGGCGCGAGCACATGGCCACTTTCGGCGGTCATATCCGGCAAGGCCTGTGGGCGGGCCAGAACGTCTATCCGCGCATGATGGCCGGCGGCCGGCGCAAGGACGCCTTCCCGCCCGGTGGCGGCGCGCCCGGCTCCGATCTCGAAACAATGCAGAAACAACATCTTGATGCCAACGGCGTCGAGGTCGGCATGCTGATCTGCGGCAACGGCTCGGGCTTCGAGGAGCGCAATCTCGACTACGCCGCCGCGCTATCGCACGCGGTGAACGAGTGGCAGCTCGAGTATTTCGTGCGCAAGGAGCCGCGGCTGCGCGCCGGCCTGGTGGTGCCGCAGGAGAACGCGGCGGCCGCCGTCAAGGAAATCGAGCTGCGCGCGGCGGACCGTTCGTTCGCGCAGGTGCTGATCTCGCCGCGCGCCAACGAGCCGCTCGGCCGCCAGCGCTACTGGCCGATCTATGATGCGGTCGAGGCGTCGGGCCTGCCGCTCGGGCAGCACAACGCCAACATCAACGGCGGACATCCCTCCACCGGCTCCGGCTGGCCGACCTATTACATGCAGGAGCACTACGCGTTCCTGCCGCATCAGCAGGCGATGGTGGTGAGCATGATCATGGAGGGCGTGTTCGAGCGCTTTCCGAAGCTCAAGGTGGTGTCGATCGAGTCCGGCTACACCTGGGCGCCGGCGCTCGGCTGGCGCATGGACAAGCATTGGGAGCGCATGCGCAAGGAAGTGCCGCACCTCAAGCGCCCGCCGTCGGAATATCTGCGCGAGCATTTCTGGTACACGACCCAGCCGATCGAGGAGCCGGACGATCCGGCGCATCTCGTCGAGGTCATCGACTGGCTCGGCTGGGACCGCATGCTGTTCTCGACCGACTACCCGCACTGGGACTTCGACGATCCGCGCTACGCGATCAAGTTCAAGATGACGGATCAGCAGAAGGCCATGATGTTCCGGGACAACGCCAAGGCGTTGTATCGGCTTTCATGAGCCGTCACGTCGTCGCCACCGTCGACGAGATCGCGCCGGGGAACAGCAAGCTCGTCACGGTGAAGGGCCGCGAGATCGGCCTGTTCAACGTCGCCGGCAATTTCTACGCGCTCGCCAACCGCTGCCCGCACGCGGGCGGCGCGCTCTGCCGGGGCGAGATCGTCGGGCTTCCGCAATCGCAAGGTCCCGGCGACTACAGGATCGTGCGCAAGGGCGAATTCCTGCGCTGCCCGTGGCACGGCTGGGAGTTCGAGATCGCGACCGGACAGTCCTATTGCGACCCGAAGAATCTCGTCATCCGGCAATTTCCGGTTTCGGTCGCGCCCGGCGGCGAACTGGTGAAGGGCCCGTATGTCGCCGAGACCTTTCCGGTGTCGGTCGAGGAGCAATACGTCGTGGTGGACGTGTAACCTCATACCTTCGTCATTCCGTGCTCCGATCGCTGCGCCCGGAATTTTTTCAAAATTCTTTTGAACCAAATCGCCCTCTCGCGCGACTAAGGGGCCTTCCACACAAAAGTGCGAACGAGAACCAGGAGAACGCGCGTGCTGAAGGATTGCCGCGGGCATCGGCTCACCGGAGCCACCGAGAAAAGCCTGCCCCATTATGAGACGGCGCTGCGGGAACTGAATCTGTTCATCAACGATCCGGTCGCGAGCGTCGACAAGGCGATTGCCGAAAGTCCCGATTTCGTCATGGCGCACGCGCTGAAGGCGTGGCTGCACCTGCTCGGCACCGAGCCGGCCGGCATTCCGGTCGCACGCGCGTCGCTCGACGCCGCCTGGGAGCTTCCCGCCACCGCGCAGGAGCAGGGCCACCTCACCGCCATCGACCATCTGGTCGACGGACGCTGGCACGCGGCGGCGCAGGTGATGGAGGACGTTGCGATCGAATCTCCGCGCGATCTGCTGGCGCTGCAGGTCGGCCACCAGCTCGACTTCTTCCGCGGCGAGGCGCGCATGCTGCGCGACCGCATTGCGCGCGCACTGCCGGCGTGGTCGGCGGACGTGCCGGGCTATCACGCCGATGCTCGGAATGCATGCTTTCGGTCTCGAGGAGACCGGCGACTACGCCGCCGCCGAGGTCGCGCGGCCGCACCGCGGTCGCGCTCGAGGGCCGCGACGCCTGGGCGCAGCACGCCGTCGCGCATGTGATGGAGATGCAGGGCCGCCAGCAGGAGGGCATCGCCTGGATGACGGCCAACCCCGACGGCTGGTCGCGCGACAGCTTCTTCGCGGTCCACAACTGGTGGCACGTCGCGCTCTATCATCTCGATCTCGGCCAGATCGACGAGGTGCTCAAGCTGTTCGACGGTCCGATCTACGGCGCGAAGTCGCGCGTGGTCCTCGAAATGATCGACGCCTCCGCGATGCTGTGGCGGCTGCACCTGCGCGGCGTCGACGTCGGCGACCGCTGGCAGGCGGTGGCGGACGCCTGGGAGCCGGTCAAGGACGCCGGCAACTACGCCTTCAACGACGCGCACGCGGCGATGGCTTTCGTCGGCGCCGGCCGGAAGCAATCGCTCGCGCGCGTGATCGAGGCGCAGCAGGAGGCGATGCAGCGCGATGGCGACAACGCCACCTTCATACGCAAGGTCGGCCATCCGGTGGTGCTGGCGATCAAGGCCTTCGGCGACGGCAACTACGCGGAGACGGTTTGGCGGCTGCGCGAGGTGCGCAACATCGCGCACCGCTTCGGCGGCAGCCACGCCCAGCGCGACATACTCGACCTCACGCTGATCGAGGCCGCGCTGCGCTCCGGCCAGCAGTCGATCGCGACCGCGCTCGCCTCCGAACGCGCTCGCGATGCGGCCGAAGAGTCCGCTGGCGCGGCTGTTCGTGCAGCGTGCTGCGGAGATGAAGAAGGCGGCGTAACCGTCGCGGAGCCTCAGCCGGCGGACGGGCATGCGACCGCTCTAGTCCTCCTTGTAGCCGTACTCCGGCACGTTGCCGGTGGCGCCGTAATATTTGTACGGCAGGAACTTGCCCGACATCGTGATCTTCACGCGGTCGCCCTTCGGGTTGGCGACGCGCTCCATCTGGATGTCGAAATCGATCGCCGACATGATGCCGTCGCCGAACTCCTCCTCGATCAGGGCCTTCCAGGCCGGGCCGTTGACCATCACCAACTCGTAGAAGCGATAGATCAGCGGATCGGTCGGCGGCATCGGCATGCCTTGCCCGCGCATCGGCACTTCGTTGAGCATCGCTGTCTTCCGCCTTGCACAGACCGAACAACTCCGCGGCCTTGGCCGCCTGCGGTTTGGTCAGCTTCATCTGTCCGAGCAACGCGCCGACGATCAGGAGTCGGAGATAGCCTCCGATCTGCTCGCAGATGTATTTCCACTTCCAACCTTTCTCGCGCTTGATGTCGAGGATCTTCTCGGTGAGAGCGGCACGGTTCATGGTCGGCTCCTTTCCCCAGCTCGGACCGGTGTGTGACACGCGGCACCGGCCGCGCATCGATGGATCGTCAATTCATCCGCTCGCGGCGGATGGCCGGGCGAGACCCGGTATCGATGATAGTGATGGCGATGAGCTCGCGGCGACGACGACCGGCGCGCCGGGCCGCACCACCGGCACATGCCGGCGGTCGAAGCTGCCGTCCTTGATCTCGCCGGCGAAGCTCTTCGAGCGCGTCACCAGGAAGTCGATGATGTGGTTGCGCACGCCGTAGTAGAGCGGATGCTTGTGGAAGTCGGTGCGCTTGCGATCCTTCGGCAGCGGATTCTCGACGATCTCCGCGAACACGGCGTCCGGCCCGTTGCTCATCATCACCACGCGGTCGGCGAGATAGATCGCCTCGTCGACGTCGTGGGTGATCATGAACACGGTCTGCCCGGTCTCCATGCAGATGCGGCGCACCTCGTCCTGCAGCGTCCCGCGGGTCAGCGCGTCGAGCGCCGAGAACGGCTCGTCCATCAGCATGATCTTGGGCTCGATCGACAGCGCGCGCGCAATGCCGACGCGCTGCTTCATGCCGCCGGAGAGTTCCGCCGGCCGCTTGTGCTCGGAGCCGGTGAGGCCGACCAGATCGATGAATTTCTGCGCCTGCTTGCCGATCTCTGCCTTGGTCCAGTACCGCCATTTCGAGGACACGGCATACGCGACGTTGCCCATGACCGTGCGCCACGGCAGCAACGCGTGGCTCTGGAAGATGACGGCTCGGTCGATGCTCGGACCTTCGATCCCCTGGCCGTCGACGATGACGGTGCCGGCGGTCGGCACGTCGAGACCGGCGAGGATGTTGAGCACGGTGGTCTTGCCGCAGCCGGAATGGCCAATGATGCAGGTGAACTCGCCGCGCCGCATCGACAGCCAGAGATCCTCGAATACCGTCGTGGTGCCGCCGCCGGGCGCCGGGAAGCGCTTGGTGATGCCTTCGATCGAGATGAACTTGTCGGTCATTTGGCGCGTCACTCCGGGAAGGTGACGAGGCGCGTGAGCCGCGCAAGAATCTGGTCGAGCACCATGCCGACGAGGCCGATCAGGAGGATCGCGGTGATCACGTTGGTGATGGAGAGGTTGTTCCACTCGTTCCAGACGAAATAGCCGATGCCGGTGCCGCCGACGAGCATCTCGGCCGCGACGATCACCAGCCAGGCGATTCCGATGGAGATGCGCATGCCGGTGAGGATGGTCGGCGCCGCCGCCGGCAGGATGATGGTGAAGGCGCGCCGCACGGTGCCGACTTCGAGCGTGCGCGCGACGTTCAGCCACTCCTTGCGCACCGCCGCGACGCCGAACGCCGTGTTGATCAGCATCGGCCAGACCGAACAGATGAAGATCACGAAGATCGAGGACAGGTGCAAGTCCTTGATGGTGTAGAGCGCGAGCGGCATCCAGGCAAGCGGCGAGATCGGCTTGAGCACCTGGATGAACGGATCGAGCGCCCGGCTCATCAGCGGCGACATGCCGATCAGGAAGCCGATCGGGATCGCAACCGCGACCGCGAGCAGATAGCCGATGCTCACGCGCGCGATCGAATAGGCGAGCTGGATACCGATGCCCTTGTCGTTCGGGCCGCGGTCGTAGAACGGTTGCCGCAGGTGCTCCCAGAGCTTTGCCGCCACGTCGAGCGGGCCCGGCATCGCCGATGTGCCCTGGGTCGCGGTCTTTCCCAAGAGCTTGCGCGTATTCCGGGTCCATCTGCGCGACCGGCCCGGAGCCTTGCGTGGCGATGTGCCAGGCCAGCATGAATGCGACGAAGATCGCGATCGTCACCACGGCCGCCCGCATGCCGATGGAGAGGTTCATGACGCGGTCCCATTCGGGGCGCACATTGTTGTGCCCTCTCCCCTCGAGGGAGAGGGCAGCTCCGAATGCGCCGCGAACTCGGATGGGGTGAGGGGGTCGCTTCGCAAAAACGCCGCTGACGAAGAGGCCCCCTCACCTAATTCGGTTCGCGGACAGACCTCCATGCCCTCTCCCTCAAGGGGAGAGGGCGCAGATGCATGCACCTCGCGTTTGGCAAGAGGTGACTGCAGTCCGTGACAAGTTTGATGTCGTACGCCCGGCGCGTGCAGCATCGTCTATGACGTCCTTCTGATCTTGAAGCCCTTGATGTAGTCCTCCGGCTTGGCCGGATCGAAGGTCTTGCCCATGACCACGAAGGTCTTGGTGGTGGTGGTCGGCGGCGTGAGGCCGACTTCCTTCATCAGCCGCGTGGTATCGGTCGCGAGATAGACCTGCTTGGCGACGGCGGCGTAGTCGATGTCGCCCTTGATCTGACCCCAGCGCTTCATCTGGGTCATGATCCAGATCGCGAACGACTCCCAGGGGAACGGATCGAAGTCGACGCGGTTGGGCACGCGCTGGATCGTGCCGAGACCGTCGGCGAAGGTGCCCGGTCAGGATCTGCTCCAGCACCGTGACCGGCTGGTTGATGTAGTTCGCCGGCGCGATCGCTTCGGCGATCTGCTTGCGGTTTTCGGCCTTGGTGGCGAACGCGGTCGCGTCGATGATCGCCTTGAGCAGCGCGGCATAGGCGTTCGGCATCGTCTTGACGAATTCCTGCGACGCCGCGAACGCGCAGCATGGGTGGCCTTCCCAGATGTCCTTGGACAGAACGTGGATAAAGCCGACGCCGTCATAGACGGCGCGCTGATTCATCGGATCGGGCCCCAGGAAGCCGTCGATATTGTCGGCGCGCAGGTTCGCGACCATTTCCGGCGGCGGCACGGCGCGAATCTGGATGTCCTGATCGGGATCGAGGCCGTGTTCCGCCACGTAGTAGCGCAGCAGATAGTTGTGCATCGAGTAGTCGAACGGGACCGCGAACTTGAATCCCTTCCACGACTTCGGATCGCGCTTGTCCTTGTGCTTCACCGACAGCGTGATGGCCTGGCCGTTGATGTTCTCCACCGCCGGCATGGTGTAGGGAATCGGATTCGAGCCGGCGCCGAGCGTGATCGCGAGCGGCATCGGCGACAGCATGTGGGCGGCGTCGTATTCCTTGTTGATGGTCTTGTCGCGAATGACCGCCCAGCCTGCGGTCTTGATCACCTCGACGTCGAGGCCGTGGCGCTTATAGAAGCCCATCGGCTCCGCCATGATGATCGGCGTGGCGCAGGTGATCGGAATGAAGCCGACCTTGAGGTCCTTCTTCTCGATCGGCCCCTTCTGCGCGAACACGTCGGTCGCGGTCGCGAGCGGGAAGAACTGTGCGATCGCGGCGAGCGCCGTCGAGGCGCCGACCGATTTGAGGAATGCGCGGCGGGCGGCTTCCTGCGGAAACAGCTTTCGCATCACCGCCGAGGCGACGACGCCTTCGTAGCGCTTGTCCTCGCTGTTCGACCGCCGCGCACTGGAGCTGCGCATCGTGGTCGTGGTCGCCCTGCGTCGCATGGCGCCCGCAACTGCAGCCGGACCGGTTCAGCCGGCGCTGCGGGTCGAACGGATTGTCGAACGTGGACATGGTGACGCGCTCCATCCTTATGCCGGACCCCGACACCGGCAGCCGTAAACGAATTAGCAATGGCCGTGCCATCACCCGCGTGATTCACAGGCGGATGTTTTTCGCTGATGACTCAGCGCGTTAGTTGAGTTGGGAGCGGCTGCGGCCGCCTCTTTGTTGGGCAACCGCCGAAGATTCGATCAGGCACGACGTGGGTGCTGACCAATTTGTCAGCAGCAAAAATAAATACCCCGGGCGCGCATTCGCCCGGGGAATGACGCGGAAGCCGGCGAAATCAATCGCCGCGAATGTCCTAATCCGGCTGCACGTCGCCGCGGCCGACATTGACGCGCGAGGCTTCGAGCATGCCGTCCGCTTTCTGGTTCGCGGCGTTGATGGCAATATTGGCGCCGGGCTTCAGCTCGCCGCGGTCACCGACCACATAGGCCTGGATGGTGGCGTCCGGGCCGATGATGATGCGCTGCTCGCCACCCTTGTACTTGACCAGCAGCACCTGGCCGTCGATGCCGGCGACGGTGGTATCGACGGTGGCATTGGTCATGGTCGACCCCGGCCGGCTCCAGGGGCGATGGCCTTCGTCGGTGCCGCGCTGGGTCTCTGCAAAGATCATCACGCGGATCGCCTTCTGGCTGCCGTCGGCCTGCGGCATCGCGCCAACGCCGACGAAGGCGCCGGGCTTTACGTCCGCGACCGTCGCCGGGACAACGCCGAACACCGCGACCTTGTCGGTCAGCGTGACTCGCGTCTCGTCGCCCTTGCCGCGCGGCTTGACCACGATGGTCGGGCCATCGACGCCGACGATCGTGCCGACGACGCGAACGGTCTTCTGTTGAGCCAGCGCCGACGTGACCACGAGCGCTGCGGCGATGGCTGCACCTGTCAAAGTTCTGATCATGACGTTGTCCTCCCAGGACGAAGCGCCACTCTAGGATGGCGCGCTTTGGACGTGGCGATGGGCCGCTCGTTTGGCCGTCACATCGGCGGCACGACGCCGTCGCGGCCGTAGCTGACGGTCGGCGCTTCGATCGTGCCGTCGGGCAGCGGCTTGGCGTTGTTGAGCATGACGCGCACGCCCGCCTTGAGCTCGTTGCGGTCGCCGGGGACGTAGCGCACGATGGTGGTCTGCGGCGTCACGATCACCCGCTGCTCACCCATCTTGTCGCCGCCCCCCTTTTCCTTGTAGCGGACGGTGACAACCTGGCCGTCGGTGCCGGCGGCGGTGGTCGCGATCGCCGCATTGGTCATGGTGCTGCCGGGTTGCAGGTCCCACGGCCCATGGCCTTCGCCGGTGCCGCGCTGCGCCGGCTGGAAGATATGGATCGCGATCGCCTTCTGGCTGCCGTCGGCCTGCGGCATCGCGGTGACTCCGATATAGGTGTCGGGCGTGAGATCAGCGGGCGATGCTTTCACCATCGCGGTGAAACGGACTTTCTCGGCCATCACGACCTTGAGGTTCTTGCCTTCGCGCGACTTGACCTCGAGATTCTGCCCGTCAACCTTCTCGATGGTGCCGCGGATGCGGACCGGCTTCTCCTGGCCGTAGCTGATCGAGGTCGCCACCAGCATGCTCGACGGCCGCCATGGCGACCGCCATCTGAAACAGCTTTGTTCATTCGCTTCCTCCCTGGAAACCCTGCGCCACGGCAACGCGCGACGCGCGCGTTCGTTCGCTCGCGACTACGGAACGAACCCGTCGCGGCCAATATTGACCCGCGCTGTTTCCAGGCTCCCGTCGCCCGTTACCTCCGCCGCCGGTACGGTGATATTGGCGCCGGGTTTGAGGTCGGCCATGCCGCCGGGAATGTTCGACAGGATATTGGCGTCCGATCCGATGATGATCTTTTGCGTGCCGCCCTTGTACTTGACGGTCAGGACCTGGCCTTCGACGCCGGCCACCGTGGTGTCGACCGTCGCGTTGGTCATGGTGCCGTTCGGCGCGCTGCCCGGGGCGGTCCAGGGATAATGTCCCTCGCCGGTGCCGCGTTGCATTTCCGGGAAGATCATGACGCGGATCGCCTTCTGGCTGCCGTCGGCCTGCGGCATCGCGCCGACGCCGACATAGGAGCCGACCTTGATGTCGCCGACGGTCGCCTTGCCGACCGTCATGATGACGGCCTTGTCCTTCAGCTTCACCTTGGCCTGGCCGCCGCCCTTGGCCTGATCGACGACCACGGTCGAGCCTTCGACCGCCGCGATCTTGCCTTTGACCACCTGCGTCTGCGGCTTTTGCGCCGAGCGCCGCCGATGCGGCGAGCACCGCAACGCGGCGATGGCGGCGAGAACCTGCGATGGCATCCTCATGGCGTTCCTCCCTGAATTTTTTGTGGGGCGCACACCGGCAAACCCCATTGCCGAAAGCTTATTCCCGGAAGCCGGTCCGGAATACACCGCCGTTTCAGCCTTGCTCGCGCAGCAGGTCGGCCTCGACCAGGGCGCGCAGGTCCGGCGTTACCTCCGGCCGGACGCCGAACCACAGTTCAAACCCGCGGACCGCCTGATGCAGCAGCATCCCGAGACCATCGACGGTGCGTAGTCCGCGGTCGCGCGCCGCGGCGAGCAACGCCGTCTCCAGCGGCGCGTAGACAACATCCGCGACCACCGCGCTGGGCGGAAGCCCGCTCAGGTTGACCATCACCGGCGGCTTGCCGGTCATTCCAAGCGACGTCGTGTTGACCAGCAGGCTGGCGCTGGAGAGAAGCCCGTCCACTTCCTCCCACCGTGCCGGATTGACGCGCGCGCCGAATTCCTGGCGGAGCGCCACCGCCCGCTCGAGCGTGCGGTTGACCACGTGGATGCGCTGGACGCCGCGTCTCGCTCAGTCCATAGACAACGGCGCGCGCGGTCCCGCCGGCGCCTAGCACCACGACAGTCTGCAAGCCGCGGTTCCAGCCCGGCGGCGCTGGCGTCAAGATTGTTGATGAAGCCTTCGACGTCGGTGTTGGTCGAACGCAGCATCGCGCCGTCGAGCCAGAGCGTGTTGGCGGCGCCGACTTTCTCGGCGCGGTCGTCGGCCTTCGACAAGCGCGCGCGCGGCCTCCTTGTTCGGAATCGTGACATTCGCGCCGACATAGCCGCGCTCGGCAAGGTGGCGGACGAACTCCGCGAACTTCTCGGGCGGCACCGCCTCGCGCCGGTACTCGGCATCGAGGCCGTACTTCTTGATCCAATAGCCGTGGATCAGCGGCGAGCGGGAATGCTCGACCGGCCAGCCGATCACGCAGGCGGCTTTGGATTTCGCGGCCATGAACTCAATAGTACCCGACGGTGGCTCCGCCATCGACCGCGATCGCCGTGCCCTGGATGTGGCGCGCCACGTCCGAGCACAGGAACAGCGCCAGCGCTGCGACGTCCTCAACCTCGCCGACCCGGCGGATGCCGGTCCGCGCCAGCGCGGCGGCGCGCAGCTCCTCGACGGTTTTGCCGGTCGCCTGCGCGCGTTGCGCCAGCAATTCCTCCTGCCGCTCGGTGCGGGTGTTGCCGGGATGGATCACGTTGACATTGATGCCGTCGCGCATGCCGAGCTTGGACAGGCCCTTGGAGGCGTTCGCCAGCGCCGCATTGACCGAGCTGCCGATGGTGAACTCGGGCTCCGGCGAGCGCGCGGCACCGCCGACGATGTTGACGACGTGGCCCTGCGCGCCTTCAGCATCGGCCAGAACAGCCGCGTGAGCCGGATGGCGGCGTGATATTTGAGCGCGAAGCCGTCGAAGAACGCCTCGTCGGGCAGCTCGAGAAAATTGCCGGCGCGGGTGCGGCCGGCATTGTTGATCAGGATGTCGCAGCGCCCGAAGCGATCCTTCACCTTGGCGAAAAGCTGCTCGCAGTCGGCGAGCTTGCGCAGGTCGCCGGCCACCGACAGCGGCTCCGAGCCCCACCTGGGCGATCACCTTGGCGGCGGCGGCGAGATTGTCCGCCGAGGACGACGCGATCACGGTCTGCGCGCCCTCGCGCGCGAACGCCACCGCAAGACCGCGGCCGATGCCGCGGCTGCCGCCGGTGATGACGGCGACCTTGCCCTGAAATTCTCCTGCCATGCCCACCCTCCATTTCGTCCGGGCTTTGCCATATCATATCCATGGGGAAAGGTCGGCCATGAAATCGATCTTCATCGACTGCAACGATCAATTGGACGCGGTGTTTGCGCGCGTCCACCGGCCCGATGACCCGCCGATCGTGGTCAATACCAAGCCGGTCGAGGCCGCCGGGCTGCCGCGCCTCATCGACGGCTACGACGTCTGCCTCGACGACCATTCCTACATGCCGACCGAATTGATCGCGAAATGCGGGGCGCTCAAGCACATCGTGTTTCTCGGAACCGGGGCATCGAGCTACATGGATGTGCCGGCGCTGCAAGCGCGCGGCGTCACCGTGCATACCATCAAGGGTTACGGCGACCGGGCGGTGGCCGAGCACACCATCGCGCTGATGTTCGCCTGCGCGCGGGGGCTCGCGCGCATGGATCGCGGGGTGCGCGCCGGCACTTGGGGACCGCTTGAAGGCGTCCAGCTTGGAGGCAAGACGCTCGGCGTGATCGGACTCGGCGGCATCGGCAGCGAGGTGGCGCGCATCGCGCGCGGCATCGGCATGGACGTGATCGCATGGAACCGCACCCGGCGGCCCGATGCGCCCGTCCCCCTTGTCGAGCTCGATGAACTGTTGGCGCGAGCGGACGTGATTTCGCTCAACCTCGCTTTGACCGACGACACCCGCGGCATCATCGATGGAAGGCGTATTGCGCAAATGAAGCGTGGCGTGATCCTCATCAACACCGCGCGCGGCGCGCTGGTCAACGAGACCGCCCTCATCGAGGCGGTGCGCAGCGGGCAGATCGCGCAGGCCGGGCTCGACGTGTTCCACGCGGAGCCACTCGCGCGCGACCATCCGCTCGCGCGGATGGAGAATGTGACGCTCTCGTCGCACGCCGCCTTTCGCACGCTCGAAGCGTCGATGACGCTGATGCGCCGCGCGATCGACATCGTGCGCGACATCGCCGGAGAGCGGCCATGAGCGAGCGCTTCCACGACATCGCGGTGACCGTGAACGGCGAGGCGGTTCGCGAGCGGGTCGAGGCGCGCAGGACCCTGGTCGACTTCCTGCGCGAGACGCTGGCCCTGACCGGCACCCACGTCGGCTGCGAGCATGGTCTGTGCGGCGCCTGCACGGTGCGCCTGGACGACGAGGTCGTGCGCGGCTGTCTGATGCTGGCGGTGCAGTGCGACGGCGCCCGGGTGGACACGATCGAGGGCGTGTCGGATTCCGGCGAGATCGCCGACCTGCAGACGGCGTTCGAGAAGCGCAATGCTCTGCAATGCGGCTTCTGCACGCCGGGCATGCTGCTCACCGCGCAGGAGCTTCTGCGGCGCGGCGGCGTGCCGAGCCGTGACGCGAATCCGCGACCACATCTCCGGCAACTACTGCCGCTGCACCGGCTACCAGGCGATCGTCGATGCGATCGAGGCGGTGGCGATGGCGCGCAATGGAGCGACGCCGATGAAAATCGCCGACGACAACCCGTCCGCCCTCACCGCGCTCGACCGGCCTAATTCATATATCGGCCGCTCGGTGCCGCGGCCAAACCTCGCGCGGCTCACGCAAGGCCGCGCGCAATTCGTCAGCGACGTGACCCTGCCGCGGATGGCGCATGTGGCGTTCGTGCGCTCGCCGCATGCGCACGCCCGCATCAAGGCGATCGACGCGCCGACACGGCGAAGGCGATGCCCGGCGTCATCGCCGTGGTCACCGGCGCGGAGCTTGCCAAGGTGATCACGCCCTGGGTCGGCGTGCTCACGCACCTGAAGGGCATCAAGTCGGCGCCGCAGCACGCCATCGCGATCGAGCGCGCCTGCTGGCAGGGCGAGGCGGTCTGCGCCGTGGTGGCGCGCACGCGCGCCGAGGCCGAGGACGCCTGCGAGAATGGTTTCGGTCGACTACGAGCCGCTCGCCGCCGTCACCGACGCCGAGACCGCGCTCGATCCGGCCACGCCGGTCATCCATGCGCCGACCTCGGCGACAACCTCACCTTCGAGCGCGTCCACACCGCCGGCGATCCCGACAAGGGCTTCGCCGAGGCCGACGCGGTGGTCGAGACGACGTTCGTGTTCGGCCGCCACACCGGCGTCACCAACGAGCCGCGCGCGATCGTCGCCGACTGGAATCCCGGCGAGCAGCGCCTGACCGTCTATCACGGCACCCAGGCGCCGCACATGATGATGAACCTGTTCGCCAAGCACCTCGGGCTCGAGGAGCACCAGGTGCGCGTCATCACCAAGGACGTCGGCGGCTCGTTCGGCATCAAGGTGCACACCTATGCCGACGAGATGGCGGTGGTGGCGCTGTCGAAGCTGCTCAAGCGGCCGGTGAAATTCGTCGCCGACCGGTTCGAGAGCTTCGTCACCGACATCCATGCCCGCGATCACCGGGTGAAGGCGAAGATCGGCGTCAGAAACGACGGCACCATCACGGCGTGGGAGATCGACGACCTCACCGGCATCGGCCCCTATTCGGTCTATCCGCGCACGTCGGGCATCGAGGCGAACCAGATCGTCAACCTCACCGGCGGGCCCTACACCTGCCCGAACTATCGCGCGCGGGCGCGGGTCGTGTTCCAGAACAAGAACGTGATGTGCCAATACCGCGCCGTCGGCCATCCGATCGCGACCGCGGTCACCGAGGGGCTGGTCGATCTCGCGGCGGCGAGGATCGGCATGGACCCACTGGAGATCAGGCGGCGCAATCTCATTCCCGACGACGCCTATCCGGCCTCCGGGCCGTCCGGCATCAAGTTCGAGAAGCTGTCGCATCACGAGTCGCTCGCACATCTCGACGCCATGATGAACTACGCGGGCCTGCGCGCCGAGCAGGCGCGCCTGCGCGACCAGGGCATCCATCGCGGCATCGGCTTTGCAGAGCTTCATCGAGGTGACCAATCCGTCGGCCGCGTTCTACGGCGTCGGCGGCGCGCGCATCTCCTCGCAGGACGGCGCCACGGTGCGGCTGGACTCGACCGGCGCGGTGTTCTGCCACTCGGGCGTCACCGAGCAGGGCCAGGGCGCGGAAGCGGTGATGGCGCAATGCGTGGCGAGCGCGTTCGGCGTGCCGATCGAGCGCGTGCGCGTGATCACCGGCGACACCGACAACACGCCTTATGGCGGCGGCACCTGGGCCTCGCGCGCGGCCGGCATCGGCGGCGAAGCGGCCTGGCAGGCCGGCAAGGCGCTGCGCATGAACGTGCTCGCGGTCGCGGGCAGCATCCTGCAGGCCAAGCCGGAGACGCTCGACATCCGCAAGCGGCAGTCGTCGTCGATGCCGACACCGGCACCGAGCGCCTCGGCCTCGATGAGCTGGCGCGCATCGCCTATTTCCGCCCCGACACGCTGCCCGCCGGCGTCCAGGCCGAGCTGGTGGCGACGCGGCACTACGTGCCGCGCGCCTGGCCGTTCGCCTTCACCAACGGCATCCAGGCGAGCTGGCTCGAGGTCGACATCCGGACCGGCGCGGTGACGCTGCTGAAGCACTGGTGCATCGAGGACTGCGGCACCGTCATCAATCCGCAACTGGTCGACGAGCAGATCCGGGGCGGCGTGGTGCAGGGGATCGGCGCCGCGCTGTTCGAGCATTGCCTCTACGACGCGCGCGGGCAGCTCCTCAACGGCAACATGGCGGACTATCTGGTGCCGATGGCCTGCGAGATGCCCGACATCGAGGTCGGCCACGTGGTCACGCCGACCGCCGACTAGCGAGCTCGGCGCCAAGGGCGCGGGCGAGGCCGGCACCGCCGGCGCGCCGGGGGCGGTGATGAACGCCATCAACGACGCGTTGCGCCCGCTTGGCGGCGAGCGCCGCTGACCGACATGCCGTTCACGCCCGACAAGATTTTGCGGGCGCTGGGACGGCTGTAGCAATTCTATTAGCCGATTTTCGACGTGGACGCGGCCGCTGCGGCCGGTCAGAATTCGCGCGTGACTGCAGGACTGCAAGAACTGGGAATAAGGGGCGATAAGACATGGACATCAAGGTCGGAAAACAGGCGATCGGGGAAGCCACCGAAAAGCTCAGGAACTGGGGCCGCTGGGGCAAGGAAGACCAGATCGGGACGCTCAACCACATCACCCCCGAGGACATCGTCAAGGCGGCGAGCCTGATCCGCACCGGCAAGGTGTTCGCGCTCGGCATTCCGCTCGACCGCGACGGCCCGCAGACCGGCCTGTTCGGCGGCCGCTTCAACCCGATCCACCAGATGCTGGCGACCGGCACCGACGCCATCGCCGGCCAGCAGGACTGGAACAAGATCCGCTACGCCGACGACACGCTGAACCTCTGCGTGCAGGGCGCCACCCATTGGGACGCGCTCGGCCACATCTTCTACGAGGACAAGGCCTACAACGGCTACGACGCCAAGCTGATCGACTCGCGCGGCCTGAGCGTGCTCGGCATCGAGCATTCGCGCAACAAGATGGTCGGCCGCGGCGTGCTGCTCGACATCGCGCGCCATCGCGGCGTCGACTGGCTCAAGGACGGCGAAGGCATCTCCAACGACGAGCTCGACGAGTGCGCGAAGCAGCAGAACGTGCAGATCGGCAAGGGCGACTTCGTGATCGTGCGCACCGGCCAGATGGAACGCTGCCTCAAGGAAAAGAAATGGGGCGGCTATGCCGGCGGCGACGCGCCCGGCGTGAAGTTCGAGAACTGCTACTGGTGCCAGGACAAGCAGATCGCCGCGATCTGCACCGACACCTGGGGCGTCGAGGTGCGGCCGAACGAGACCACCGAAGCGAACCAGCCCTGGCACTGGGTGGTGATCCCGGCCATGGGCCTGTGCATGGGCGAGATCTTCTACCTCAAGGAGCTGGCCGAGGACTGCGACGAGGACGGCGTCTATGAGTTCTTCTTCTGCGGCCCGCCGCTGATCATCACCGGCGGCACCGGCTCGCCGATCAACCCGCAGGCGATCAAATGACGCCGCTGTCGTCATCCCGGACGGCCGCAGGCCGATCCGGGATCTCGCGCCGCGACCTCGTGTCCCGCACGCGGTGCAGCGCCATCAGCGGTGCACCGCAGATGCGGGACCCCGGTTAGGTCTGGCGATATAATCAATCGGGGTCCCGGTTCTGCAGCGCACCACTTCGTGCTGCGCAGCGCCCGGGACACGTGAGAATGGAGAACCATCATGGCCCGCTTGCTCAAGCGCGGAATGGACGCGAGCGCGATCAAGGCCGCCGACGCCAAGGTGCGCGAGACCGTCGAGGGCATCCTGGCGCAGGTCGAGGAGCGCAAGGACGTCGCGATCCGCGAGCTGTCGCAGAAATTCGACAACTGGTCGCCGGCCTCGTTCAAGCTGACGCCGCAGGAGGTCGAGCGCGCCATCGCGCAGGTCGCCAAGCGCGACCTCGACGACATCCGCTTCGCGCAGGCGCAGGTGCGCAACTTCGCGCAGAAGCAGAAGCGACACCATGCGCGACCTCGAGGTCGAGACGCTGCCCGGCGTCGTGCTCGGCCACAAGCACATCCCGGTGAACTCGATCGGCTGCTACGTGCCGGGCGGGCGCTATCCGATGGTCGCGTCCGCGCACATGTCGATCGTCACCGCCAAGGTCGCGGGCGTGAAGCGCATCATCGCCTGCGCGCCGCCGTTCAAGGGCGGCCCGCATCCGGCGATCGTCGCCGCGATGCATTTCGGCGGCGCCGACGAGATCTACGTGCTCGGCGGCGTGCAGGCGGTGGCCGCGATGGCGCTCGGCACCGAGACGATCGCGCCGGTCGACATGATCGTCGGGCCCGGCAACGCCTATGTGGCGGAGGCGAAGCGCCAGCTGTTCGGCCGCGTCGGCATCGATCTGCTGGCGGGCCCGACCGAGACGCTGATCATCGCCGACGACACCGTCGACGGCGAGATGTGCGCCACCGACCTGCTCGGCCAGGCCGAGCACGGGCCGACCTCGCCGGCGGTGCTGCATCACCAATTCGGAGAAGCTCGCGCGCGCGACCATGGCCGAGGTCGAGCGCCTCCTGAAAATCCTTCCCACCGCCGACGCCGCCGGCAAGGCCTGGGAGGATTTCGGCGAGGTGATCGTCTGCGACGACGAGGCCGAGATGGTGCGCGAGGCCGACCGCATCGCGTCCGAGCACGTGCAGGTGATGACCCGCGATCCGGACTATTTCCTCGCCAACATGAAGAACTACGGCTCGCTGTTCCTGGGTCCGCGCACCAACGTCGCCTATGGCGACAAGGTGATCGGCACCAACCACACGCTGCCGACCAAGAAGGCGGCGCGCTACACCGGCGGACTGTGGGTCGGAAAATTCCTCAAGACCTGCACCTATCAGAAGGTGCTGACCGACGAAGCGTCGGCGCTGGTCGGCGAATACTGCTCGCGGCTCTGCATCCTCGAAGGCTTCTCCGCCCATGCGGAGCAGGCCAATGTGCGCGTGCGCCGCTACGGCGGCCGCAACGTGCCCTACGCGCAGGCGGCGGAGTGATGAGCGTGGTGAGAGCACTGCTCGCATGAGGATCACATACGCGACCCGTCGCGGCGGTGCTCTAGCCGGCTCCCCTCTCCCGCGTAGCGGTGGAGAGGGGTTGGGGGTAGAGGGCATGCGAATGGCGCGAATCACCTCCCCCCACCCCCATCCCTCACCGCCTCTCGCTGCGCGAAGCGGGAGAGGGGAGCAGCACTCGTCGGTTGTCGCACACGGTCGTACGTCCATGACCATCGAACTCGCCAAGACCCCCTCCTTCCGCCTCGACGGCAAGCGCGCGCTGGTCACCGGCGGCGGGCGCGGCATCGGGCTCGCCGCCGCGTCGGCGCTGGCGGAGGCCGGCGCGCATGTGACGCTTGCGGCGCGCACCAAATCCGAGATCGAGGCCGCGGCGGACGCGATCCGCGCGCGCGGCCAGCACGCCGATGCGCTGGTGCTCGACGTCACCGACCTCCCCGCCATGCAGGCGGCGATCGCCGCGGCGCAGCCGTTCAACATCCTGGTCAACAATGCCGGCACCAACCGGCCGAAGCTGCTGATCGACGTCACGATCGAGGATTTCGACGTGGTGATGGGCCTCAACGTGCGCGCCGCCTATTTCGTGGCGCAGGCGGTGGCGCGCCGGCTGCTCGAAGCGAAGCAGCCGGGCTCGATCATCAACATCTCGTCGCAGATGGGCCACGTCGGCGCCGCGCGCCGCACCGTCTACTGCGCGTCCAAGCACGCGATGGAAGGCTTCACCAAGGCGATGGCGATCGAGCTCGCGCCGCACAACATCCGCGTCAACTCGCTCGGCCCCACGTTCCTCGAAACCCCGATGACCAAGCCGTTCTTCGAGAACAAGGCGTTCCGCGACGAGGTGCTTGAGCAAGATCAAGCTCGGCCGGCTCGGCCAGCTGGAGGAGCTCACCGGCGCGATCGTGTTCCTGGCCTCGGACGCGTCGTCGCTGATGACCGGCTCGGCGCTGGTGATCGACGGCGGCTGGACCGCGGAATGACGGCAATACGGGAGAACGGGTGATGCGCGCATTGCTGCTGGCAACGCTGATGGTCGCGGCGACCGCCGCCCGCGCCGACGACGACGCGCTGCGGAAGCAGATCGTCGGCCTCTGGACGCTCGTGTCCGTGGTTTATGAGGACCAGGCGACCAAGGAACGCACGCCGGTGCTCGGCGAGAAGCCGCGCGGCCGCCAGATCGCCACCGCCGACGGGCGCTGGCTGGCTTTGGTCACCGCCGAGGGACGGCCGGTGCCGAAGACCGACGAACAGCGCGCGCAGGCGCTGCGCACCATGATTGCCTATTCCGGCCGCTACCGGGTCGAGGACGGACGCGTCATCACCCAGGTCGAGATCGCCTGGAACGAGGCCTGGGTCGGCGGCGAACAGATCCGCTTCATCCGCTTCGAGGGCGACCGGCTGTTCATCGAGAGCCCGCCGATGCCGCACCCCAATGTAAACAACAAGGTGGTGAAGGTGATCGTCATCTGGGACCGGGAGACGTGACGCGTTTCAGCACACCTGCCAACCGGCAAGCTCCGCCGCCATGCGGTCGAACACGTCATCCCACTCTCCGCGACGCGCCTGCTTGAACACGCGCGCGGTCGAATACCAAGGCGTCACCTCGCCACGCGCCATCCACTGCCAGCCTGTCACGTGCCTCAGTGCGATCCAAACCGGCCGCCCGAGCGCGCCGGCAAGGTGCGCGATCGAGGTGTCGCTGGCGATCACCAGATCGAGATTCATGATCACGGCGGCGGTGTCGAGGAAGGCATCCGCACCGGCGTCGAAGTCGTCGCCCAGCGTCTCGATCGTCATTCCTTCCGGCAGGTCGGCAAGTTGCCCGGCGCCGTCCTTCTGCAGGCTGATGAGGCGCACGCCGGGGATGCGCGACAGCGGCTCATAGGCGCGCAGCGGTATCGCGCGACTGGGGCCGGGCGCCTTGGGATTACCCCGCCAGACAATCCCGACCCGCAATCCTTCAGCCCCGAGCGCGCGCCGCCATCGCTCCGTTCGCTCCGGTTCGGCTGCCAGATAGGGGCCGTCGGCCGAGACGCTCGGCAGCCGCAGCACATGCGGCACGCTCATGAGCGGAAGGTGCCGGTCGAACGCCGGCAACGGCGCACCTCGGCCGATGACCGCCACGCCCGCGAGCGTTTGCAGGAGCTTTGCCAGCGGCGGCTGCACTTCCAGAACGACGTTGCTGCCGGCGGCAGCGACCGTGCGCGCAAACCGCGCAAACTGGATGGTGTCGCCAAGCGCCTGCTCGGCATACAGGAACACCCGCTGACCGGGCGCCGCCGCGCCGTCCCACTCCCGGCCGGGGAGATTGCGAACCTCCCACTCGTCCGTCCGGCGCCGCCACTCGTAGTCCGCCCAGCCCGCTGCGAGCGAACCCTGCCGGAGGTGCACAAGGCTCCTGTTCCAGCGGAAACCGGCATTGTCAGGGTCGAGCGCGAGTGCTGCATCGTAGCTCGCCAGCGCGTCCTCTGGCCGGTCGAGCTCCACGAGCGCCGTTCCGCGATTGCTGAATGCCTCGGCGTAGTCCGGCCGGATCATCAGCGCCTTGGCGAAGCTTTCAAGCGCCTCCTCGGAGCGTCCGAGCGTGTCGAGCGCGACGCCGCGATTGTTGTGAGCCTCGGCATGCTGCGGATCGAGCGCCAGCACCTTGTCGTAGCAGGCGAGCGCATCGGCGTAGCGGTCGAGCTCGTCGTAGGCGCGGCCACGATTGTAGAGCGCCTGGACATAGTCCGGTCTGATCGCCAGCGCCCTACCGTAGCTCGCGAGCGCATCCGCATGACGCCCGAGCGCATTGAGCGCCACACCGCGATTGTTGAGCGCCACGGCATCGTCGGAGCGCATCGCCAATGCCAGGTCGAAGCTGACGACGGCTTCCGCGTAGCGTCCGCGCTCATGCAGCACGAGGCCGTCGTTGCACAGCACGTCCGCCAGGCTTGGCTGGCTCAAGGGCGATGGATCGGGCGTCCCGGATCGTGAATGCGAGCGCGCCATGCGCGATCACCGTGGAAAGCGCGCATGTCGCTTGCAAGTAACGAGACCGTAAAATCAGACCACCGCGGAGTTAAATTCGCGAAATCGGCTCTTGGAAATTTTATATATCGATTCGTAATATTTTATGCAGCGATGCTGTCATATCTTGACCGGGTAGACCGGCTGTTCGCCGCACAGCACACGCGCGACATCGGTCGCGCACTTGGTCTGCAACTCAATCAACGCCTCGACCGAATAGAACGCCGTGTGCGGCGTGAGGATCACGTTGTCGCGGCCGATCAGCGGCGAATCCTTCGCCAGCGGCTCGGTCGTCACCACGTCGAGCGCAGCGCCGCCGAGGTGGCCGGATTCGAGCGCGGCGACCAGCGCTGCTTCATCGATCAGCGGCCCGCGCGCGGTGTTCACGATCGAACGCGCCCTTCTTCATCTTGGCGAAGGCCGCCGCGTTGATCAGGCCGCGCGTCGCAGGCATGAGCGGCGCATGCACGGAGATGAAATCGGAACGGGCGAGCAGGTCGTCGAAGCTGACGCCCTCGACGCCGGCGGACGCGAGCACGTCCTTTGACACGTAGGGATCGTGCGTGATCACCTTGAGCCCGAACGCTTTCGCCTTCGGCGCCACCGCGCGCGGGATGTTGCCGAAGCCGACCAGGCCCAGCACCTGCCCTTCCAGCCGCCGCAGCGGCACGATCGGCGGCAGCTCCCAGCGGCCGGACTGCACCAGCTTGTTCGACAGCGTGACCTTGCGCGCCAGCGCCAGCAGCAGCGCCATGGCGTGGTCGGAGACTTCGCGCAGGCAATAGTCGGGAACGTAGGTCACCGTGATGCCGCGTGCCGCCGCGGCCGGCACGTCGATATTGTCGACGCCGAGGCCGGTGCGCCCGATCACCTTGCAGCGCGTGAGCCCGCCAAGGATGGCGGCGGTGATCTGCGCGTAGCAGACGATCATCGCATCCGCATCGTGCGCGACCGCGAGGATGTCGTCCGCGGTGTTGCTCTTCGACATGCGGATGTCGGGGTCGAGCTTCGCCAGCGCCGCCTTGACCGGGTCGAGCGACGGAAACGGGCTGTCGGTGACGGCGATGATCGGGCGGGTCATTTGATTTCCTCTCGTGCCGCGAACTCAGGTGCCACCCTCCCCTGGAGGGGGAGGGTCGCGAGCGAAGCGGCACCTCCACGTATTCAATCAACTTCAATCAAGGCCGAGGACTTCAGGATTGACGATGTTCGGCGGCCGACGGCCATCGAGCACCGCAAGGATATTGTCCACCACGATGTTGGCCATCTCCTCGCGCACCTCGACGGTGGCGCTGCCGAGATGCGGCACGATCACGACGTTCTTCATCCGCTTCAGCTCGGGATGAACCTTGGGCTCGTGCTCGAACACGTCGAGCCCGGCGCCGGCGATTTTTTTGGCCTTCAGCGCGCGCACCAGCGCGGCTTCGTCCACGATCGCGCCGCGGGCGGTGTTGATGAGGAAGGCGCTCTTCTTCATCAGGCCGAGCTCGCGCGTGCCGATCTGGTGGCGGGTCTGCGCGTTGAGCGGCTGGTGCAGCGAGACGAAATCGGATTCCTGCAGTAGCTGGTCGAGCGGCACGAACGTGAGGCCCGCTTCGCGCTCCTCGCTCTCCGGCTTGCGGCGTGGCGTCCAGTAGAGCACGCGCATGCCGAAGCCGTGGGCCCGGCGCGCCACCGCCTTGCCGATCAGCCCGCCTCCGCCGATCAGGCCGATGGTCTTGCCCCACACGAACGAGCCGAGCAGATGGCGCGACTGACCGCCGGGGAATTTCCCCGCGCGCACGAGGCGGTCGCCCTCCACCATCCGCCGCGCCACCGCGATCATCAGCCCGAAATTGAGGTCGGCCGTCGCCTCGGTGGTGACCGGCGGAACCACGGTCACCGGGATGCGCCGCGCGGTCGCCGCGGCGACGTCGATGTTGGACGGCGAGATCGACTGCGCCGCGATGTGGCGTAGTTTTGGATTGGCCGCGACCACCGTTTTGTCGATCCGGTCGTGCAGCAGGCAGAACAGGATGTCGGCCTTCTTTATCGCGGCGACCAGCGTCGTCTTGGGAATGATCTTGCTGTCGTCCGGAAACACCTTGACGCTCGCGACTGCGCGCAGGCGCTTGAGCGCGCTCTCGGCGACCGGCTGGGTCACGAATATCCGCGGCTTGGGGGAATTGGAGCGCATCAGCGCAGCCACCGCACGATGCCGGCGACGCCGTCGACCGCGACCTGCGAGCCGTCAGGGATGTGCTGCGTGGCATCGAGCACGCCGAGCACCATCGGGATGCCGCGCTCGCGCGCAAGCGATGCCAGATGCGAGGTCGAGCCGCCGAGCTCGGCCACCACGCCGGCGACGCGCGGCAGGATATGGCTGAGCGCAGGACCCGCGACCTTGGTCACCAGCACGTCGCCGGGCGCGACCCGCGACAATTCGCATTCGCAGTTCACCACGACCGCGCGGCCGGAGCCCCAGCCGATGCCGGCGGGATGGCCGTTCAGTCCCGGATGCTGCAGCCAGATCTCGTCCGGCACATGGGCCGGCTGCACGTGCAGCGGGCGCGCCTGCAACAGCTTGAAGCCCTCCTCGTCGAGCGCCCATTCGATCTCGACCGGCATGTCCATCAGCGTTTCGGTTTTCCGCAGCAGACGCCCGAGCGTCACCGCCTGGCCGGCGTCGAGGCAGGGCTCGCGCACGAGATCGGCCGGCACCGCCTGCGGCGCGGTGCCGCCGTGGCCGCAGGTCTCGCGATGATCCTTGCGGCCGGCTTCGATCTTGCGCACGAAGCCCTGGCGCGAGAGCACGATGCGGTCCGGCACCACCTCGCCCTGCGCGATCGCGGAGCCCAATCCCCAGGTCGCGCTGATCAGCATCTGACCCTCGGCGGTCTCGCTCAAGCCGCCGCCCGACGCGCGCGCGGCGACGGTCGGCTGGATCAGCACCGACATCGCGGTGTCGGACGGATTGAGGCCGTGGTTCTCCATGTAGCGCCGTGCATTGGTGGTCCACAGCGCCGCCCAGCAGGCGCGCACGGCGATGAGGAATTCCGCCTCGTCGGCGATGCCGAGGAAACTTTCGAACTGGCCGGCGAAGCTCGTGTCGGCGCGATCCTCGATCAGCGCCGAGGAGCGGATCGCGCCCGGCTGTCCACTGGCGGTGCGCTGGGCGCGCCAGGCGCCGATCAGCGGTTCGAGGATTTCCGGGGCGATCGGCTGCTCGTAGAGCTTGAGCCTGATCTCGACCGAGAGCCGCCGCCGCTGCGGCAATGACGCGTCGGCAAAGCTGTGCACCAGGTCGCCGACCTTAAGATGCGCAATCTGATGCCGGTAGGCATCGGCGGTCAGGCAGAACCCGCCCGGCGTCGGCAATCCCGCACGCGCGAGCGCGGCGAGGTTGGCGGCCTTGGGGCCGACCACGCCGGGATCGGTGGCGCCGAGCGCATCGAGCGGGAGGATGAATGCTTGTTGGCTCATGGTCTCAATAGCCCGCATGCAGCGAAGCGAAATGCGGGGCGGGTCTTCGGTGCGGACAGAAACCCGGATTTCGCATCGCTCCATCCGGGCTACGAGTTCAAACTGTTGGTCACTTCACATGATCCCCATAGCCCGGCATCGGGTCGACGACCGTGATCTGCTTCACCGGGAAGTTCGACACGATCTCGATCTCCTTGTCGTGCACGATCAGCATCTCTTCGATGCGCACGCCGTAGCGGAAGCGCTTGCCGTGCTGGGTCTCGAGCGCGAACGTCATGCCCGCCTTGATCTCGATCGGATGATCGAGCGACCAGATGCGCGAGATCACCGGTGGATCGTATTGCGCCAGGCCCGAGACCGTGGCCCCAGAGATTGGCGGCGGCCTGATCCTCGTCCTCGTAGCCCCAGGTCTCCATCGCCGACGGCCACTTCAGCGCGATGTCGCGCGTGGTGGCGCCGGCCTTCACCGCGCCGATCGAGTCGTAGAGCCAGCCGAGCGCGGTCGCGTAGGTGTCCTTCTGCTCCTGCGACGGCTCCTTGCCGACGCAATAGGTGCGGTAATAGCAGGACTTGTAGCCGTTCCAGGTCAGCGCCGCCAAATCCATGAACACGATGTCGCCGGGCTGGATGATGCGGTCGGAGAAGTTGCGCCAGTTCGGCCAGGTGTTGGGGCCGGACGATACGATGACGTCCTCGACGTCCTCCATGCCGGGGATGTTGTAGAGATATTGCATCAGGTGCGCGGTGACCTGGTTCTCGGTGATGCCGGGACGCAGGAACTTCATGCACTCCCAATGCGTCGCGTCGCCGATCGCGCCGACGATGCGGAAGCATTCCTGCTCGTCGACGTTCTTGACCGCGCGCGCTTCCATCATCGGGGTCATGCCGTCGACCCAGGTGATGTTGTTCTCCCTGAAGATGTTGATCATGTTGATGTCGATGAAGTCGACAGCCAAGCTTCTGGCCGGCGACGCCGTGCCGCTTCATCTCCTCCAGCACGGCCTTGGTGAACTTGTTGACCTGCTGGGTCGAGGCCGGTCCGGCCGCGCCCTTGATCCACGCGAAGGAGTGGCGGACGTTCTCCTTCGGGATCCAGGGCGAATGCCGCTCGATCTGGAAGCCGAGGTCGCCTTGCTCGAACAGGACCGGCGCGCCGTCGCCGCACAGCATCGCGTAGCGCAGCCCCGGCTTGAGCCGGTTCCAGCCGGGCGTGAGCGTGCCGGTGATGTAGCGCACGTTCTCGTCGTACATGCAGAGCATGGCGCCGAGCCCGTGCTTCTTCATCATTTCCCGCGCCCGCTCGGTGCGGTACTTGCGCATGCGCTCCCAGTTGACGCGCTGCTGCCAATCGAGGCCGGCAATGCCGAAATTCGCTCCCATGATGTCCTCCCGCGCCGGTCGGCGTTCTCTGCCGCGGCCTGTTGAGACGAAATGCTAGCGCGGGTGGCGGTGCCAAACAAAATAATATAATCTTGGCTGACACATCAGATTTTCTAATGTCGAACACATCGCTCCGCCAGGTCCGCGCCGTCATCGCCGTGTGCGAGGAAGGCTCGTTCACCCGCGCCGCCGACGCGCGAAAACGCCACCCAATCCGGCATTTCCCAGCATGTGGCCGCGGTCGAGCGCACGCTCGGCGTCAGGCTGTTCGATCGCTCGGCCAGCGGCGTGAAGCCGACGCCGGCGGGTCTGCGCTACTACAAGCACTGCGTCGCGGCGGTCGGCCAGCTCGAGACCGCGCGCGAGGAGGCGCGCGACCTCTCCGGCCGCGTCACCGGCGATCTGCGCATCGGCCTGATGCCGACCTTCACCCGCGCGGTGCTGGCGCCGACGCTCGACGATTTCGTCCCGCGCCATCCCGAGGTGCGGCTGCACATCGTCGAGGGCTACAGCGGCGTGCTGACCGAAATGGTGCGGGCCGAAGAGCTCGACTTCGCGGTCGTGCCCGCCTTCGAAGGCCAGATCGGGCTGCGCTCGCGCCTGCTGGTGCGCGATCGCGAGATGCTGCTGTCGGGCCCGCGCCGCGGCCTCACGCCGCTCGCGCCGGTGCGGCTCAAGGATTGCCGGCCGTTCAAGGTCGTGGTGCCCGGGCCCGACAACATCCGCCGGCGCAACCTCGAGACCTATTTCCAGACCCACGGCGTCGAGGTCGAGGCTTTGCTCGAGATGGATGCGATGATCGGCACGCTCGAATTCGTCGCGCGCTCCGACTGGGTGACCGTGCTGCCGAGCTTGATCTCGGTGAACGACATCGGCACCGGCGGCCTGGTGGTCAACCCGATCGCGGATCCGCCGCTCTACGCGGAGTTCGTGGTGATCCAGCCGTCGCGACGGACCTTGAGCACGCAGGCGCGGCTGTTCCTCGAGCGCTTCGAGGCCGAGGTCGCCCACATCCACCGCGTCTGGGGCCAGGCGATCGCGTCGAACTCCGCGCGCGGCGGCCAGACCGAACGCGGTCCGCGCAAAGCGTCCGCGCTTCGCTGACTTTCACTGGAGAGCCGCTCGCCCGTCACTTCTTGCTGCCGCCGGGATCGGGTACGAGCCCGGCCGCCTCGATGCCGGCGATGGCACAGGTCTCATCGTTGTCGGCGGTATCGCCCGAGATACCGACCGCGCCGATGATGTCGCCGGCCGCATCGCGGATCAGCACCCCGCCGGGATTGGTGACCATGCGGCCGCCGCTCGCCGCCGCCAGCATGGTGAAGAACTGCGGCGTGTTGGCGGCGCGCTCGGCCAGCGTGCGCGACCCGAACCCCATGCCGAGCGCGCCCCAGGCTTTACCGAAAGCGATGTCGAAGCGCAGAATCCCCGACTTGTCCTCGCGCTTGAAGGCGACGAGATGCCCGCCGGGATCCAGCACCGCCACCGAGAGCGGCTGGAATTTCTTGTCGCGAGCGGTCTTGATGGCGACGTCGACGATGGTTGAAGCCTGCGCGAGCGTAAGCGATTGCATGATGACTCCCGATTTCGATGAGATTGACGTAGCCGCCGCTACCGTTTGCGGCTCGACCAGTAGACCGCGACCGCGGCGCCGTCGCGCGGCCCCCAGCCGTTGCGGCTGGCTTCTTCGAAGCAATCGGCGGCGCGCTGGACCAATGGCAGCTCCATCCCGCGCGCCTTCCCTTCAGCCGCCATGGTGCGCAGGTCCTTGAGGCCGGAGTCGATGGTGAAGGTCGCACCCGCGGCGTCGCTGCCGCCGGCCAGCATGGCCGCGATCATCGGCGCGCGCGCCTTGATCGCATTGGTGGTCGCGGAAATGTCGGTGAACAGGTTGACCAGTTGTTCCGGCTTCATCCCGGTGTCGCGGCAGAGCGCAAAGGCCTCGCCGAACGCCTGCCACGACACCATCAGCGGCAGGTTGATCGCGAGCTTGACCGACGCCGCCGCGCCGACCCGCCCGCAATGTTCGATACGGCGGCACATCTGCTTCAGCAGCGGATGCGCGTGGTCGGCGTCGGCGGGCTCGGCGCCCATGCAGGCCGACGAGCTGACCCTGCCGCGCCGGTCCCGTGGTGCCGCCGACCGGGCATTCGACCAGGGCGGCGCCCTTGGCGCGTACCTTGGTCGCAAGCGCGACCTCGGTCGCCGGCTGCACCGTGCTCATCTCGATGAACAGCTTGCCGGCGACGTCGCCGGTGAGCAGGCCGGACGGGCCGCTATAGACCGCATCGATCGCGACCGGCATCGGTGAGAATGGTGATGATGGTCTCGGATTTGGCGGCAAGCGCGGCCGGCGTGGCAGCGACGGCGGCGCCGGCATCCGCCAGCGGCTTGGTCTTGTCGGTCGACCGATTCCAGACCGTGACCTTGTGCCCCACTTCCATCAGCCTCAGGGCGATGGCGGCGCCCATCTTGCCGACGCCTGCGATACCGACATCCATGTGACGCTTCCCTGCGTTTCGATTGGCTTGCGACGATACGCGATCCATCCGGATCGTTCCACAGCCTTGCCGGTGCGCAAGGTCGTCGATCGCGTTTGGCGCATGACGATCAAGGAAAGTCCGTGTAGCGTCCGCGGCGATTCAGTGGAGACTGGGAATGGCAAGGACAAAAGGGACGGTCGGCATCGTCGGGCTCGGCATCATGGGCGGCGCCTTCGCGCGCAACCTGGTGTCGGCGGGCTGGCGGGTCATCGGTCATGACATCGACCCGAAGGCACGGCGGGCGGCAGAGCGAGCCGGGCGTCGAGATCGCCAAGGAGATCAACCGACCTCGCCGCCAGGGCGCCGGTCATCATCACCAGCCTGCCCCATCCGGACGCGCTGCACGACACGGTCGCGGCGATCGTCGCCGCCAAGGTCAAGCCGCGCGTGCTGGTCGAGGCCGGCACGTTCACCCTCGAGGACAAGCTCAAGGCCGAGCGTAACCTGCGCAAGGCCGGCCACACGATGCTCGATTGCCCGATCAGCGGCACCGGCTCGCAGGCCAAGGTGAAGGACGTCGTCGTCTATGCCAGCGGCGACACCCGCGCGATCCGCAAACTCAAGCCCATGTTCGCGGCCTTTTCGCGTGGCGTCCACGACCTCGGCGCATTCGGCAATTCCAGCCGGATGAAATACGTCGCCAATTTGCTGGTCGCGATCCACAATGTCGCCACCGCGGAGGCCATGGTGCTCGGCATGAAGGCCGGGCTCGATCCGAAATCCATCTTCGAGACCATCAAGACCGGCGCCGGCAACTCGCGGGTGTTCGAGCTGCGCGGGCCGATGATGGTCACCGCGCAATACGACGACCCCACCATGAAGGTGAAGATCTGGCAGAAGGACATGGCGGTGATCGGCGCGTTCGCGAAAGCGATCGGCTGCCCGACGCCGCTGTTCACCGCGACCGAGAGCATCTACGACAGCGCGCTCAAATCCGGCTACGCCATGCAGGACACGGCTGCGGTATGCGCGGTGCTGGAGTAGATGGCGGGCGTCAAGCGGCGCGGCCGCAGCAAACGCAAGTCGCTCAGTCGTTAGAAATCCAGCACCGCAATCTCCGACATTACCGCGCCGGGCGCGTGATGGCGTTCGGCGGCCGCAAGCGCCGCCGGCGCCAGCAGATGCGGCTGCAGATAGCCGCCGAGATCGCGGCCGCGCTGCATGATGCGGCGGTTGGCGGGAATCCGCTCCCGCTCGAAAGCGGCGAGCGCCGCGGCCACGTCGCCATGCGCGCGCAGCGCATTCGCCAGCGCCATCGCGTCCTCTGCCGCCTTGGTGACGCCGGCGGCAACATGCGGCCGCGCCAGGAACGCGGCATCGCCGATGATCGCGACCCGGCCGACCGCCATGCGCGTAGTCTCGACATCGAAGATCGGCTGCAGGAACGGCTGCGGGGTCAGGCTCACCACTGCATCAAGCTGTGGTGCAAGGAGGGTGCGGGAATCTTCGCGCAACGATGCAATGACCTCCGCGCGCACCAGCGGCGGCGGGATGCCGAGCGCATGGAAGCGGCCGCTGGCGTCGGTCAGCAGTCGCCGCAGCTCGGTCGCTTCGTCGGCCGGCCGATACCAGACGAAATTGCAGCGGCGATGGCCGGGACGCAGATCGTTGTCGCGGCCGGCAACCGGATAGCTGATGAACTGCTCGTTCGGCGGCAGGCCGAACACCATGGCGTCGAAAATGTCGGCATGGACCGCCGGCGGCAGCGCGTCCTCGTCCAACAGCCCGCGCCAGGCGATGTAGCCGGCATAGGCCGGCTTCACCGCGGGCAGCACCTCGGCACGGACATTGGAGCGGAACCCGTCGGCGCCAACCACGAGGTCGCCTTCGGCCGATGTTCCGTCGGCGAAATGCGCAGCGACGCGGTCGCCGCTCTGCTCGATGCGCTGCAGCTCCTTGCCGATGTGGTAGCGCTCGTCCGGAAATTCCTGCCGCAGCATGCGGAATACCCGGTCCCAGGAGGTGAGCGTCTGCGGACAAACGAAATCCCCCGCGACGGCGCCCGACCGGTCGAGCGTCCGGCGCATTGTGATGTCGACGCCGAGATCGCGACTAGGATCGCAACCCGCCGCACGCAGCACCGCGCGCATTTCGGCATGCGTGACGATACCGGCGCCGCGCCCGATGAGACCGACGTCGACGCGCTCATAGATGTCGGCCTCCCATCCGGCGCGCCGCAGCAGGATGGCCGCGAACAGGCCGCTCATGGAGCCGCCGATCACCAGGGCGCGCCGATGTTTCGAAGCGTTCAAGGCTTAAGTCTTCCCCGCGATCCGATGTTGAAACATCATGCCGAAATGCCGCGCCGTTGCGCACGCTGTGCGGTTGCCCCTTGCGGCGTCCCCCGATAGCATCGCCGCAATCATACAACAGGCCCTCGCGGTTGCTGTTCACGGAGGAAATCATGCACGAACGCCACATCGACAGGCGCCGCTTCGACAGGCGCGCGTTGATCTTGGGCTCGGCGGCGGCCGCCGCAACGCTTGCCACCGGCTCAGCAGTCGCACAAGACGCATACCCATCGCGGCCGGTAACGTTCATTAATCCGTTCCCGCCGGGAGGCGCGACCGACGTCGTCGGCCGTCCGTTCGCGGCGGCGATCGAGCCATTCCTGAAACAGCCGGCCGTAGTCGACACCAAGCCCGGCGCCGCGGGCGCGGTCGGCGCCCAGGTTCGCCGCCAGCGCGAAGCCGGACGGCTACACGCTGCTGCTGCACATCGTTTCGATTTCCGGCTTCGCCGAAGTCGACAAATTGTTCGGCCGCGAGCCGAAGTTCACGCGCGACAGCTTCATCCCGATCGCGCGCTTCACCGAAGGTCCGATGGTGCTCGTCGTCAACGACCAGCAGCCCTACCAGACCCTGAAGGATCTGGTCGACGACGCCAAGAAGCGCCCGAACGGGATCATCTTCAGCTCGTCGGGACTCTACGGCGCGCTGCATCTGCCCACGGCACTGTTCATGCAGGCCGCCGGTGTTCAGATGCGTCACCTGCCGACCGCCGGCGGCGGCCCTGCCCTGAATGCGATCCTCGGCAACAACACGCAGGTGCTGGTGTCGTCGATCGCGGCCGCCAATGCGCAAGTCAAAGCCGGCAAGCTCAAGGCGCTCGCCTGCTTCTCGGCCAAGCGCGCCGCCTCGATGCCCGACGTGCCGACGCTGAAGGAGCTCGGCTACGACGTCGAGTTCTCGCTCTGGGTCGGACTGTTTGCGCCCAAGGGCACGCCTGACGCGATCGTGAAGAAGCTGCGCGCCGACGCCAAGCAGGCGGTCGCCGCGCCGGCATTCGTCAAGGCCATCGACAATCTCGGCGACGTGGTGGCCTATCTCGACCAGCCGGATTTCGCGAAATTCTGGGACGAGGATGCCAAGCGGGTCGAGGCGGCCGTGAAGTCGATCGGCAAGGTGGCGGGCTAGGGCTTAGACCCTTATACCGTCATCCTGAGGTGGCCGCGCAGCGGCCCTCGAAGGATGCACGGCCGGGGCCGTCGCCCTTCGAGGCTCGCCGTAGCGCGTCGAAGACGCGCGTCAACGCGCTCATGGCTCGCACCTCAGGGTGACGGGTCAAAGAATGTCCGGCGGGAATGAAATCGCGATGGCCCTCCGCTCCGATCACATCGCCGGCTGCTTCTTCATCCTCCTCGGCGTCCTGGTGTTCGCGCTGAGCGGCGATCTGCCGTTCGGCACCATCTCGTCGCCCGGCGCCGGCATGATGCCGAAGCTGATGGCCGGCCTGATGATCGCGTTTGCAGTGACGATCATGGCCTTCGGCGGCACCAGCCAGCAACTCGCCGAGATCGACTGGAGCGACCGCTGGCATGCGGTCCTGGTGGTGCTGATCACGGCAGTCGCCATCTTCGCGTATCAAAGGCTCGGCTTCGTCATCACCATGTCGCTCCTGGTGTTCACGCTGCTGGTCGTGGTCGAACGCCGCAACGTGCTGATCGCCGCGGCCTACAGCATCGGACTGACTCTGTTCGCCTACTGGCTGTTCGGCAAGGCGCTCAAGGCGCCGCTCGAACGCGGCATACTCTGGTTCTGACCGTGGACGCCGTCTTCAATAGTCTGCTGCTCGGCTTTTCGGTCGCATTGCGCCCGGACGTGCTGTGGTTCGCGTTCCTCGGGTGCGTGGTCGGCACGCTGGTCGGTATGCTGCCCGGCATCGGCCCGCTCGCCGGCATCTCGATCCTGCTGCCGCTGACCTTCGGCCTGGACGCCACCAAGGCGATCATCATGCTCGCCGGCATCTATTACGGCTCGCAATACGGCGGCTCGACCACCTCGATCCTGCTGCGCATCCCGGGCGAAGCGGCCTCGGTGATGACCTGCATCGACGGCAACGCCATGGCGAAAAAAGGCCGCGCCGGCGCGGCGCTGTGCATCGCCGCCGTCGGCTCGTTCATCGCCGGCACCTTCGGCGTCATCGTGCTGACGCTGGTGGCGCCGCCACTCGCCGCCTTCGCATTGGGGTTCGGTCCGCCGGAATACACCGCCCTCCTCGTGCTCGGGCTCGATCTTCCTCGCCTATATGTCGACCACGTCGCTCGTCCGGACCTTGCTGATGGCGGCGCTCGGGCTCCTGCTCGGCACCATCGGTATCGACATGATGACCGGCCACTTCCGCTACTCGTTCGGAATCGCCGAGCTGGGCGACGGTATCGGCATCGTGCCGGTCGCCGTTGGACTTTTCGGGCTCGGCGAATTGCTGGCGACGCCCAGCCATCAGGTCACAGGCGGCGTGACCAGCCCGCGGCTGCGCGAGCTCTTGCCGACCCGCGAGGAATGGCGCCAGTCGGCCTGGCCGATCGCGCGCGGCTCGGTGCTCGGATTCCTGATCGGCATCATCCCCGGCTCCGCGCACATCATCTCAAGCTTCGTTTCCTACGCGCTGGAGCGCAAGCTCTCGCGCCACCCCGAAGAATTCGGCAAGGGCGCGGTGGCGGGCGTGGCCGGGCCGGAATCCGCCAACAACGCCGCCTCGACCGGAGCGTTCGTGCCGATGCTCGCGCTCGGGCTCCCGACCGGACCGGTGATCGCGGTGCTGATGGCCGCGCTGCTGATCCACGGCGTGCCGCCGGGGCCGAACCTGGTCAACGACCACCCCGACGTGTTCTGGGGCTTCGTCGCGTCGATGTATGTCGGCAACGTGATGCTGCTGCTGCTCAACCTGCCGCTGGTCGGCGTGTTCGTGAACCTGTTGCGGATTCCCTACGCCTATCTCTACCCGCTGATCATCATGTTCTGCGTGATCGGCGTCTACGAGGTGAACCACTCGATCGTCGACGTGTGGATCATGCTGATCTTCGGCGTGGTCGGTTACGCTCTCAAGAAATTCGGCTTCGATCCGGCGCCGCTGGTGCTGGGGCTGGTCATCGCGCCGATCTTCGAGATGTCGCTGCGTCAGTCGCTGATCATGTCGGACGGCACCTGGGGCATCTTCCTGGAGCGCCCGATCGCGCTGGTGTTGTTGCTGGTGAGCTTCGGGCTGCTCGCGCTCGCGGCGATCTCGATGGTCACGCGCGACTGGCGCGGCAAGCTGGCCGAAGCGGAGGCAGCAGAAAAGTGAAGGAAATCGTACTCGTTGTCAGTGGCCGTCACGCCCACAGGCGCTCTTTCTCCAGGCCCTTGTACATATCGGCGACGAATTCGCCGTAGCCGTTGAACAGCAGGGTCGGCTTGCGCTCGTTGGTGCCGATGACCTCTTCGGTCGCCTGGCTCCAGCGCGGATGCGCGACCTGCGGATTGACGTTCGCCCAGAAGCCGTATTCCGACGCCTGCAGCGCCTCCCAGAACGATTTCGGCCGCTGGTCGGTGAAGGTGAAGCGCACGATCGACTTGACCGATTTGAAGCCGTACTTCCACGGCGTTGCCAGCCGGATCGGCGCGCCCATCGACTTCGCCACTGGCTTGCCGTAGGCGCCGGTGACCATGAAGGCGAGCTCGTTGGTCGCCTCCGCGATCGTCAGCCCTTCCACATAGGGCCAAGGATGCCAACGCTGCCGCTGCCCGGGCGCGACCGATGCATCCATGAAGGTCTCCATCCGCACGTATTTCGCGGATGACAGCGGCCGTGCTAGCTCGACCAGCTTGGCCATCGGGAAACCGGACCACGGCACCGACATCGACCAGGCCTCGACGCAGCGCAGGCGATAGAGGCGCTCCTCGAGCGGCATCTTGCGCAAGAGGTCGTCGATATCGATCACCTGCTCCTTCTCGACCATGCCGTCGAGCTTGACCTGCCAGGGCCGCAGCTTCAGTGCCTGCGCCGCCCGCGCGATCTGCTTGGTCGAGCCGAATTCGTAGAAATTGTTGTAGTTGGTGTTGATCTTCTCGTCGGTCACCGGCCGGTCGAGCGCGTATTTTTCATTGCGCTTGGCCGGATAGAGGCTCGCGCTCGGGTCCGGTAGGTCAGACACCCGTTGCGCCGCGGCAACCTCCGGCGCCAGCGACAGCGCGGCAGCGCCGGTCGCCGCCAGGAACGCGCGGCGGTTGAGGAAGATAGGCTCGGGCGTGGCCTCGCGCTCGGGGATTTCCCAGCCACGGCGGCGGATGACGTGCATGCTCGGTTCTCCGGTCTTTCAAGAGACGTACGAGGCCAAGCGATCACCCGCAAGTCACAGATGCGGGATGTGAGGGGCGTGGAACGAACGCGCCCCATGGCGCCCGCCGCATGGTCGCCGCTATTGGAACCTTGCGACCGGCCTAGCGCGTCGCCGCCGAGGCCGTGATCCACTCCATGATCAGGTCGGCGATCTGGAGATTGTTGGTCTCGACCATCATCATGTGGCTGTTGCCCTTGATGCCCAGGTCGGGCAGCAGCATGAATTTCGCCGGGCCGCCCTTGGCGGCGATCGTCGCCACGCTGCCGGAGCAGCCGTTGCGGCGCTCGTCGCCGTTGCGCGCCTTGTTGCCGACGCTGTGATCGGCCCACACCGACAACAGCGGGACGCGATTGAATATCTTCGTCGTATCGTCGTCGGACATCGGCGCGCAGTCGCCCTCGACGCTGACCAGAGCGCGCACAAGATCGGGCTTGGCGCGTGCTGCCGCCAGCCCATAGGCGCCGGACTGCGAGTGCACCAGCACCACCGCCGGCCCAATTTTTTCAAGGAGCGCAACAAGTCCCGCCACCGTGTGTTCGCCAAACACGCCCGGCAGCGTGCCGTCGCCCATCGGCGCGGCCTGCGAGAAGTAATGGTCGAGCGCGGCTTGCGGGAAACGGGAGTCCGGCCAAAACTCCGGATATTTCGGCCCGAGCCGATAGCTCGCCCAGGCGGCCTCCCGCGTCGCGATCGGGATGGTCGGCATGCTGGACGTGTTGCTTTTCGCCTTGGCGCGGTTGATGTTGGTCGGGTTGAAACCGGAACGCCCGCGCCCGGCCTGGTCCACGACGTAGACCGGGAATCCGCTGCGCACGAAATAATTGGCCCAACCCTCGCGGCCGTCGGGCGTGGTTTCATAGGTCACGCCCGAATGGTTGGCGCCATGCACCAAGATCACCGGGACGCTGTTGCTCTTCGCCGGTATCTTGAACTGCACGTACATCTGGCCGGTCCGGATCGTGCCCGCGACCGGCGCGGCGCCGCGCATGTCGGCGAATTCCGATCGTTCATTGGTGCCGCGGACAAAGAAACTCCCTTCGTCCGCGAGGACGAGCGGGCCGCCCAGCGAGCTTGCGGCAGCGTTCGACATGAGGGCTCCGATTGCGACCAGCGCAGCGCCGGCTCCGCGCAGAGTTGACGAAATGCGCATGACGATCCTCCCACCGGAACGATGTCCGGAATTTTGTTGTTTCATCCCGCTCCCCGCGGGAGCGGGCGCTCCTGTGCTTACGCCGCGGCCGCCGCCTTGCGCGCCGCGATGATCTGGTCGGCGGTGCGGCCGGTCAGTTCCGCCATGTGGTCGAACTTGAACGTGAAGCTGCCGACGCCGGCGGTCGCCGAGCGCACCTCGATGATGAGGTTGCCGATCTCCGCCTCCGGCATCTGCACCTTCACGATGTCCCAGCCGTCCCAGCCTTCGCGGGTGTCAAAACCCAGGATCTGGCCGCGATGGCCCGACATCAGAGCGTTCATCTTGGCGGTCGCATCGGACGGACACACGATGTCGACCTGATAGATCGGCTCGAGCAGCACCGGCTGGCATTGCGGCAGTCCCTCATGCATGGCGAGGCGGCCGGCAAGCTGGAACGCCATGTCGGAGGAATCGACCGTGTGATAGGAGCCGTCGACAAGCTTGACCGCGACGTCGACGACCTGGAACCCCAGCGGGCCGTGCTTGAGCGCGTCCTGCACGCCCTCCTCCACCGACGGGATGTAGTTGCGCGGCACCACGCCGCCCTTGATCGCCTCCTCGAAGGCAAAGCCGGAGCCGCGCGGCATCGGCTTGATGTCGACAACCACGTCACCGTACTGGCCGTGACCGCCGGACTGCTTCTTGTGGCGTCCGCGCTGCTGGATCGGCTTCTTGATGGTCTCGCGGTAGCCGACGCTGGGCTTGCCGGTGCTGATGGCGACGCCGAACCGGTCGGCCAGCCGCTCGGTGGCGACGCGCAAATGCATTTCGCCCTGCCCCCAGGCGACGACCTCGTGCGCCTCGGGATTGTGGACCACGGTGATCGAGGGGTCTTCTTCCAGGAGCCGGTGCAACGCTTGGCCGAGCTTGACGTCGTCCTTGCGCTCCTTGGCGGAGACCGCGATGGCGAGCACCGGCGGACAGGGCGCGATCTTGAGCAACGCCGGATGGGCCTGCTTGCCGGCGGTGATGGTGTCGCCGGTCAAGGCATGGTCGAGCTTGGCCAGCGCGACCGTTTCGCCGACGCCGGCGGGGCCGCGCTTCTCGGTGGCCTGGCCCATAAGCTTGAACACGCCGGCAACGCGGCCGGCCTCGCGCTCGGGCGTCAGGAAGGTCATGCCGTCGCCGACCTGGCCGTTGAGCACGCGCGCAATCGACATCTTGCCGCCGTGCGCGGTGTGCAGCGTCTTGAACACATAGGCGAGCGGATCGCCGCCGGCCTTGACGCCAAGCCGCTTGGCGGTCGTTGCAACGTCGGGCGCCTCGTGGCGCAGCGCCTTCATCAGACGCAGCACGCCGTTGGTGCGGGTCGCAGCTCCCATCAGCACCGGACACACGAGACTGTCGCGCAGTTCCTTCGACAAATCGTCGAAGACCTTGTCCTTCGGCGGCTCGATGTCGCCGAGCAACTGCTCCATCAGCTCATCGTCATGGTCGGCCAGCGTCTCCAGCATCGAGAAGCGCGCGGTCTTCTCGCGGTCGGCGATGTCGCCTTCGAGCGGCACGACTTCGGAAGCGGCGTGTTCCTTGTAGACAAAGGCGCGCTCCAGCGCGAGGTCGACGAAGCCGTTGATGATGTCGCCGTTGAACGTCGGAATCTGGCGCAGCAGAAGCTTCGAGCGCGATGCCGGCTGCAGCAGCGCGAGCACGTCGTGAATGGTGGAGTCCGCCTTGTCGATCTTGTTCAGGAACAGGAAGCGGGGAATCTTCTGGTCTTCCAGCTCGCGCAGGATCAGCTGAAGCTGCGGGATCTTCTTTTCGTCCATCTCGCAGACGACAACGGCGGCATCGACCGCCGGCAGTGCCGCGCGCATGTCATGGATGAACTCGACCGAGCCCGGACAATCGACGAACGTGAAGGTTTCGCCCATGAAGCTCGTGGTCGCGACCGAAAGCTCGACACTCATGCGATGGTGGCGCGCCTCCTTGCTGGCGTCGCCGACGGTGGTTCCGGCATCGACGGTGCCCTGGCGCTGGACCGCGCCGGTGCGCGCGAGGATTGCTTCGAGGAGAGTGGTCTTGCCGCTTTGGAACGGGCCTACCAGCGCGATGCACCGGGGGCCCGTGGCTCGTGTGCCGTTCTGTGCCATGTCCGCCTCCCAAGCTGACTGAATGCGGCTCTTGATCCGGGCCGGACAGCCATCGTTTCAAACCGGCAGGGGGATTGGCAAGAGGCGACAGGCCGCACCGGAACCCGCGCAGCCAGCCGGCAGTGCGATTGGCCAACGGCGGTACCGCGAGAGGCTTTTTGGAAACAAGCAAAACGGCCGCCGTCGGGCGGCCGTTGCAGTGAAACGCCAGCGCGACGCTTAGCGGCCGATGCGCAGGCGCAGTTCGGCGACGCCGACCGCAAGATTGAGTCCAACTTGTCCGCTGACCGAAAGCGGTTGCAGCGCAACCTGGCGGTTCGAGCCGCCGACCAGCACGTTCGCGCCCAGGCCGACCGCGACGGTGGCCTCGCCGGTGGCGCCAATGTAGTCACCAGCGAGCACGCCAGGCCTCGGGCCGACGTAGTCGGCGAACACCGCCCAGACCATATGGCCGCCGGCGGTTGCGCCGATATCGAGACCGAAGCGGGAAATCGTTCCGGTATAGACCTCCGGCTGGCCCCCGTCCGGGGAGAACGTGCAGATCACAGACCGCTGCGAGCCGATGATGAATCCGAAACCGGCGGAAACATCGCAACTGAGCATTCCGGTCCGGGCCCGCTGCGCCGCGGCGGGTTCGAGCGCCGCGAATGCCAGCAGCAGCGCGGCGACAGCGATTGCCTTGCGAAACATGATACCCCTCCTCACCCACGGTCCCATGGCGCCAGATGACCCGGCCGGCCCCGCGCCCGGAACCCAGCGCTCACTCTAGCGGAAAGCCGGCCGGAAGTCGCCAATGCCGCGGCGCTATTTCAGATTACCGCAGAACCGCTGGATGCGGCGGCAGGCCTCTTCGAGATCCTCGGTCTTGACGGCGTAGGAAATCCGGAACGCCGGGCCGAGCCCGAACGCCGATCCCTGCACCACCGCGACGCCCTCCGCCTCCAGCAGCTCGGTGACGAAGTCCTCGTCGGTCTTGAGCGTCTTGCCGGTCGAGGCGGTCTTGCCGATCGTGCCGGCGCAAGAGGGATAGACGTAGAACGCACCCTCCGGTGTCGGACACTTGATGCCGTTGGCCTGGTTGAGCATCGACACCGCCAGGTCGCGGCGCTCCTTGAAGATCTTGTTGTGCTTCGGGATGAAGTCTTGCGGTCCGTTGAGCGCCTCGACCGCGGCCCATTGCGACGCCGCCGCCGGATTGGTGGTCGACTGCGACTGGATCATCGCCATCGCCTTGATCAACGGTTCCGGCCCGCCGCCATAGCCGATGCGCCAGCCGGTCATGCAATAGGCCTTCGAGGTCCCGTTGATGGTCAGCGTGCGGTCATACAGCGACGGCTCGATCTGCGCCGGCGTCGTGAACTCGAAGTCGTCGTACACGAGGTGCTCGTACATGTCGTCGGTCATGACATGCACGTGCGGTTGCTTCACCAGCACATCGGTCAGCGCCTTCAGCTCGGCACGCGTATAGGCGGCGCCGGTCGGGTTCGACGGCGAGTTGAGCAGAAACCATTTGGTCTTCGGCGTGATGGCACGCTCAAGCGCCGCGCCGTCGATCTTGAAGCCTTTGTCCATGGTGCCGACGACCGGCACCGGCGTGCCGCCGGCGAGCAGCACCATGTCGGGATAGCTCACCCAATACGGCGCCGGGATGATCACCTCGTCGCCAGGGTTGAGCGTCGCCATGAAGGCGTTGTAGAGCACCTGCTTGCCGCCGGCGCCGACCGTGATCTGCGAGGTCTTGTAGTCGAGGCCGTTTTCGCGCTTGAATTTTCGCGCCACCGCTTCCTTCAACTCGGCGAGCCCGTCGACCTGCGTGTATTTTGACGCCTTGCCGGCCTCGATCGCCTTGATCGCGGCCCGCTTGATGTTGTCAGGCGTGTCGAAATCCGGCTCGCCGGCGCCCAGACCGATGACATCCCGGCCGGCCGCTTTGAGCGCACGCGCCTTGTCCGTCACCGCGATCGTCGGCGACGGCTTGATGCGCTTGAGCTGCTCGGCGAGGAAGGCCATCGACGTTTCCTTTTCTGTGGCCCGGTTTGGGGACGGCAATCTCCTAAGACCCTTGACCGAATCCGGCAAGGGCAAGGGCCCCATCCCAACAGCGGAATCTGGACCGAGTGTGGCGCCAGTGCGGACTTTTCCCCCGGCGGCGCGATTTCGAGCGGCCGGCTTAACCGCCGGTCAATCCCCGCCTGCTAGCGGGTAGGGCCGGGAGACACCGATGGCCGACGAAACCGCCAATCCTGATACCCTGCGCAGGCTCGATCGCATGATCTGGGCGCTGGTGGCGGCGATCACCGCCGTCGTGGCGGTCGCGCCGTTCGTCAGCGGTTTCCATATCGCGTGGCGATCGTTCGCCCCGCCGGTGGCGGGAAGTCTGGCACTTTGCGCCGGTGCCTGGTTCTACCGGAACTGGCGCCCCGATCAGAAGCTTGCCTCCGGACTTGAGTGCACTGCCCAGTTGAGCGCGTTGGCGGCCGTCGGCGCCCCTCTTTCCTATCTTGCGGCCGCCGCCGGCGCGGCGATTCCGTTGCAGGACGGCTTGTTCGACGCGATCGACCGCGCCATCGGATTCGACTGGATGGCGCTGCTCGGTTGGCTCAACGGCCAGCCATTAATATTCGCCGGTCTGCGGCTGATCTACAGCAGCCTGCTCCCGCAGATGGTGATAGCGGTGCTCTGCCTTGCCTACTCCGGCCGGCTCACCTGGCTGCGGGTGTTCATGCTGGCCTTCATCATCGCGACGCTGATCACGATTGCGATATCGGCGATGCTGCCGGCAGCGGGAGTGTGGCTCCACTACGGGCTCACCGAGCGGGATTCGGTGGTCGTCCCGGTGGTGAGAACGGTCTGGCCGGTGTTTACCGGGCTGCGGGACGGCTCGTTCCGGGCGCTGGTGGCGGCGGGCGCAGAGGGCGTCATCACCTTCCCGAGCCTGCATGCCGCGCTTGCCGTGATCCTCATCGCCGCGATTTGGCCGATCCGCGTCTTGCGCTTGCCCGTCCTCGTGCTGAATTCGATGCTGCTCGTCGCCACCCCGATTGATGGCGCGCACTATCTCATCGACGTCATCGCGGGCGTTATCGTGGCCGCAGTCAGCCTGGCGGCGGCGCACGCCAAAGCGGTTGGACGCGCTGCCACCGCAGCCGCAACCGGCAAATTTCCCCAGCTTGCGGCGCGCAAGCAGTAGAACTCTCCTCATCACGGACGATTGATGTCGCGCTCACCCCGCGCATGGCTTACCTTTCGTTTTTATCTGCTGCAATGCAGCACCATGACATCGCCTTACTGATGTCACAGGACGGTAATTGCCGACGCCTAAAGCTTGCGCGGGCGCGCATGGGACATCGATGCACACGCTCTATTCAATGCAGCGATCGGGAAACAGCTACAAGGTGAGGCTCGCCCTCGCCCAGCTCGGCGTGCAGTACCGGCTGGTGGAGGTCGACATCCTCAAAGGCGAAAGCCATACGCCGGAATTCCTGCAGATGAATCCGAGCGGCCAGGTGCCGCTGCTCGAAGTCGCGCCCGGTCGTCATCTCGCGGAATCGAACGCCATTCTCTGGTATGTCGCCGGCGGCACGCCGCTTGCTCCTGATGACAGAATCGATCGCGCGGAAACGCTGCAATGGATGTTCTTCGAGCAGCACAGCCTGGAGCCCAATCTCGGCGCCGCCTATTTCTGGCTGGTGCTGGTGAAGGGCGGGCGCGAGCTGCAGCGCCACGCGCTCGAGGATTGGATGGAGGAGGGCTACCGCTCGCTGCGCGTGATGGAGAACCATCTCAAGCGCAACGACTATTTCGCCGCCGGACACTACACCATCGCGGATATTGCGCTCTATGCCTATACCCATTTGGCGCATCTCTCCGATTACGACCTCGGCACGTTCCCCGCGATCCGCAGCTGGCTTAATCGGGTTGTCGCCGAGCCCGGACACATCGCCATGGACTGGCAGCCGAGTGCGCTAGAAGCTGCACAGTAGGGGCGCGCTAGCTTTAGTTGCCGGCCTTCAACCCGCTTTCCTTGATCACCTTCGCCCACTGCTGACCTTCGGCCTTGATGACGGCGGCAAATTCAGCGGGCGTGCTCCCGATCACCGCCAAGCCCTGGTCGTCGAATATTTTGCGCACATCCGGCAGCGCAAGGATCCGCACGGTCTCGCGATGCAGGCGCTCGATGATCGCAGGCGGCGTTCTAGCCGGTGCCAGGAACGAATGCCATACCGTCGAGCTGAAGCCGCGGACTCCTTGCTCATCCATGGTCGGGATTTCCGGCGCGGCCGGCCAGCGCGTTGGCGTGCCGACCGCCAGCGCCCGCAACTTTCCCTCGCGCGCCAGCGGGAGCGCGGTCGGCATGCTGAGGAACGCGACCGGGATGCGGCCGGCCACGATATCCGGCACCGAAACCGACACGCCCCGATAAGGAACGTGCTGGAGATTGATCCCGGCCATGAACTTGAACAACTCGGCAGCGAGATGATTGCTGGTGCCGGCACCGCCTGACGCGAACGACAGCGACCCCGGATTCTTGCGCGCGAGTGCAATGAGCTCCTGCACCGACTTTACCGGCAGGTCGTTGTTCACCACGAGAACATTGGGCGTGAAGCAGAGCTGCGAGATCGGAGCGAAATCCCCGATCGGATCAAACGGCAGTTTTTGGTAGAGCGCCGGATTCACGACCAGCGGCCCGGGCGCGGATATCAGCAGCGTATGGCCATCCGGCGCCGATTTGGCGACGCGTTCCGTGCCGATATTGCCGGAGGCGCCGCTCACATTCTCGACGAAGGCCGGCCTACCTAAAGCTTCGGTAAGCTTGTCAGCCATCAGGCGCGCAACAATGTCCGACGGCCCGCCCGGTGGAAACGCGACGACCATGCGGATTGGCCGGTCCGGGTAGTTCATCTGCGCCAGGGCGCCGTCGGCGCTCAGCAGCGCTGACAGAACCGCCAGAATAACGGAGATCGTTTTCGCCATCGAAAACTCCGTGTTGGTGCGAGATATGACTCGCGAGTGACACGTGTCGACAAAATGCGCTCGACCTGACCCAGGTTAACTCTTCTTTAACCAAATATCACGCCATCGCCAAAGTCCCGACGAAAGGACGCCGGTATCGGCGGCTCTTTATCGCGGCAAGGACGACGCTGATTTCGCGGGAGGTGAAATGACCAGGTTCGAGAGGGCGGCGTCTCGGCGCTGCGCCCTCGGGAGGCCGGAGTCGCGGACGCGACCCGTTGCCTCGGTGGAGTTGATCGCAACCGTCGCACTCGCATTGTCGACGATCGTCGCGGTCACGGCCGTGTCGATCGGAATCGCGCGCGCCGATGTCTTCGGCATTCGCGCCGGCGGAGATTCGGCGCCATTTGCGATCGCGCTGCTGGTCGGATTTCTGTTGTTGGCGATGGGTGGGCTCACCGCCATCATGGCGGATGACCCAAAGGGGAAGGTGTGAGTTCGTCGTTTTTTGCGTGATTTTTGAACTCAGGCACACGTTAGTGATGTTGGAATCCTCCCCGGGCGGTGCATAGTAGTTGATCGGTCGCATAGCCGTACGCCGCCCGAGGAGATCCTTATGAGATTGCTGGCCGCCGCCACAGCGCCGCTGTTGCTTGCGGCGAGCGCGCTTCCATCGAATGCCCAGCCGCAGTTTCGGCCGTCAGGCGCTCCGGTCACGGGCAATCTGACCATCGAGACCGCAGCCAGCGGCCTGGCCAATCCCTGGGCGATCGCCTTCCTTCCGGATGGACGGATGCTCGTCACCGAGCGGGCCGGGCGGCTCCGCATCGTAACGAAGAACGGCAGCGTCTCGGCCCCGGTTACCGGAGTGCCGCAGGTATTCGCGCGCGGCCAAGGCGGGCTGCACGACGTGATCGTCGACCGCGGATTTGCGCAGAACGGCACCATCTACTTTTGCTTCGCGATGCCGGTCAGCGGCGGCGCCCAGACCGCGCTGGCACGCGCTCGGCTCGCCGACGGCGAGCCGCCGCGGCTCGACGACGTCACGGTGATCTTCCAGCAAGAAGGCCCGCCGTCGAGCAGTAATCACTTCGGTTGTCGTATCGTGCAGCCGCAGGATGGAAACCTGTTCCTGACCACCGGCGACCACTTCCGCTATCGCGACGAGGCGCAGAGCCTCGGCAATCATCTCGGCAAGGTGATTCGGATCACCCCGGATGGCGCCGCGCCGCCGGACAATCCATTCGTCAAACGGGCCGGCGCCAAGCCGGAGATCTGGAGCTACGGCCATCGCAACATGCAGGGCGCGGCGCTGCATCCGCAGAGCGGCAAGCTGTGGACGCACGAGCACGGTGCGCGCGGCGGCGACGAAGTCAATATCGCGGAGGCCGGCAAGAACTATGGCTGGCCGGTCATCACCTGGGGCATCGACTATTCCGGCGCGAAGATCGGCGTCGGCACCCATCGCGACGGCATGGAGCAGCCGCTGAAGTACTGGGTGCCGTCGATCGCGCCGTCGGGCATGGCGTTCTACACCGGCAACCTGTTTCCGGCCTGGCGCGGCAGCCTGTTCGTTGGCGCGCTGGCCGGGCAGATGCTGGTCCGGCTCGAACTCAATGGCGAGAAGGTTGGCAACGAGGAGCGGCTCCTGCAAAATCTGCGCGAGCGTATCCGCGACGTCCGGCAAGGCCCTGACGGAGCGCTCTATCTCGCGACCGACAATTCCAACGGCCGTATCCTGCGGGTGTCGCCCGGGAAGTAAGCTAATCGCCCGGCTTGATCCCGGCGGCCTTGATCACCTTCGCCCATCGCGCCGTGTCGGACTCGATGAGCGCAGCGAATTCCGCGGGCGAATTCGCCACCACCGCCATGCCGAGATCGTCCAGGCGGCTGCGGACGTCGCCTTGCGCCAGGATGCGCGCGGATTCGCGATGCAGCTGGTCTATGATCGGCGCCGGCGTTCCGGCCGGCGCCATCAGGCCGAACCAAGCATCGGCGTCGATCCCGCGGATGCCCGATTCCGCCATGGTCGGCACGTCGGGCATCGCCGCCGCCCGCTGCCGTGACGTAACCGCCAGCGCACGCAGCTTGCCGTCCCGCACCAGTTGCAGCACCACCGAGATGTTGGGGAATGCCGCGGAGATCCGGCCGGCCAGCAAATCCGGAAGCAACGCGGGGATGCCGCGGTAGGGCACCTGCTGGACGTCGACGCCGGCCGCCGACTTGAACAGCTCGCCGGCCAGATGCGCCGGCGTGCCGACGCCGGCGTGACCGACGACGAGCTTGCCGGGTTGCGCACGCGCCAGCGCTGCCAAGTCCGGCGCGGACTTTGCCGGCAGGTCGTTGTTGACGACGAGGACCACCGGCATGATCACCGCGAGCGATATCGGCACGAGGTCCCGCATCGCATTGTAGGGCAGCGCCGGGTAGAGGCTCGGATTGATCGCGATCGCATTGCTCGCCATCAGCAGCGTGTGGCCGTCGGGCGCGGACTTGATCGCGCGCTCGACCGCGATATTGCCGCCGCTGCCGGTCGCGTTTTCCACCACGATGGATTTGCTCCAGCTGGCGGAGAATCGTTCCGCCAGCAATCGCGCGGCGATATCGGGCGGACCGCCGGCCGGAAAGCCGACGAGAATCCGGACTGTCCGGTCCGGATAGGTCCCCTGGGCGCTCGCCGGGGCCACTGCCAGCAGCCCTGATACGACGGCAGCGATGCTCCAGAACGCCTTCATTCGAGCCCCTCTTACGATCTTTTTGTCACGATATCCTCGTCGCACCGGCAGCAGCAAGCGACTGTAGAAAGATCGCGCGACTTCCTATATTCGCAGTCAATGTTTTCTCGGTTTGAACGATTCCTGAAGCCGACGGCGACGCCCGAGCATCCGGAGCCTCCGGCCGGACTGCTCGGGTTTCTGTGGCATTTTGCACGGCAAGCCAAGCCGCTGTTCATCGCGCTGTTTGCCGTCGAGTTCTTCGTCGCGCTGACCGACGCTGCGGTCCCCTGGTTCATGGGGCAGATCGTCACCTTCGTGTCGAAAATCCCGACCGATCGCTTCCTGGCGGAGACCTGGCCATGGCTGGTCGGGATGCTGTTGATCGTCGTGGTCGTGCGGCCGCTCGTTGCGCTCTCGCGCTATCTCATCACCAATCAGGCGATTGCGGCGCCGTTCTCGAGCCTGATCCGTTGGCAGGCGCACTGGCATGTCGTGCGCCAGAGCTGGTCGTTCTTCCAGAACGATTTCGCCGGCCGCATCTCCAATCGCGTCATGCAAACAGGCCCAGCGGTGCGGCAGACGCTGGTCACCTCGGTGACCGCGGTCTGGTTCGTGCTGGTCTACGGCATCACCGCGGTGGTGATGACGGCATCGGCGGACGCATGGCTCGCGGCGCCGATCCTCGGCTGGTTCGCCGGTTACATCGCGCTGCTGTGGTACTTCGTGCCGCGCATCCGCGACCGCTCGAAGATCAATTCCGAGGCGCGCTCGGCGCTGATGGGCCGCATCGTCGACAGCTACACCAACATCCTGACGGTGAAGCTGTTCGCGCGGCCGCGCGACGAGGACAACTACGTGCGCGATGCGGTCGATCGCCACGTCGACGTCTTCCTCGCGGCGCAGCGCCTGCTGACGATGTTCGGCACCCTCCTCAAGGTTCTCGACGCGCTGCTGATCGCGGGCGCCGGCGCCATGGCGCTGGTGCTGTGGCAGAAGGGACTGGTCGAGGTCGGCGCCATCGCGATGGTGCTGCCGCTCACGCTTCAGCTCACCAACATGTCGCGCCAGATCGCGGTGCAGATCACCGACCTGTTCGAGGAGGTCGGCATCGTGCAGGAAGGCATGATGACGATCGCGCGCCCGCTGCAGCTCATCGATCCTCCCCAGGCCAAGGCGCTCGTCATCAGGAACGGCAATATCGCGTTCGACAACGTGCGCTTCGGCTACGGACGCCAAGTCGGTGTCCTCGACGGCTTCTCGCTCACCGTGCGACCGGGCGAGAAGATCGGGCTGGTCGGCCGCTCCGGCGCCGGCAAGTCGACGGTGGTCAATCTGCTGCTGCGCTTCTTCGATCTCGAAGCGGGGCGCATTCTGATCGACGGTCAGGATATCTCGCAGGCGACGCAGGAGTCGCTGCGTGCGCAGATTTCGGTGGTGACGCAGGACACCTCGCTGCTGCACCGCTCGATCCGCGAGAACATCCGCTACGGCAAGCCGGACGCGACGGAAGAGGAGGTTCTGCGCGCCGCGCACCTCGCCCATGCCGACGAATTCATCGATGCGCTCGAGGACTGGCGCGGCCGTCGCGGCTACGACGCGCAGGTTGGCGAACGCGGCGTGAAGTTGTCCGGCGGCCAGCGCCAGCGCATCGCGATTGCGCGCGTGATCCTCAAGAATGCGCCGATCCTGGTGCTCGACGAGGCGACCTCCGCGCTCGACAGCGAGGTGGAAGCGGCGATCCAGCAAAGCCTCGGCACCCTGATGGCCGGCAAGACCGTGATCGCCATCGCGCACCGGCTTTCCACCATCGCCCGCATGGACCGGCTGATCATTCTCGACCGCGGCCGCATCGTCGAACAGGGCACGCACGACCAGCTGCTGCGGCTCAACGGCCACTATGCCGCGCTGTGGCAACGGCAGTCCGGCGGATTCCTTGTCGACACCGGCGACACGCCGCAGGCGGCGGAATAGTCAGGCCCGGCAGCGGGCTGTTATTGTCACCTTCCGCAACCTGACGGGCGACCACCGATGTATCCGCCGTTCCGCGCCGAGCATATCGGCAGTTTGTTGCGCCCGCCAGCGCTGTTGCGCGCAAGACAGGACCACGTCGCCGGCAGGCTCGATTCCGCGCAGCTCGCCGAGATCGAGAAGGACGCGATCCGCGACGTGGTGCGGATGCAGGAGGACCTCGGGCTGCAAGTCGTCACCGACGGCGAATTCCGGCGCGGCACATATTCAGATTCCTTCACGTCGTCGGGCATTTCGGGCGTGTCCATCCGGATGACAGAGGAAGAGGGCTGGTCGAAGTCCGGCAGCCATGGCCATCGGACCGCACGCCGCATTCCGGCCGTGGTCGATCGCATCGCCTGGAAGGGTCCGCAGAACGCCGCCGATTTTCGCTATCTGAAATCGCTGACGAGGCGCACGCCGAAGATCACCCTGCCGGGCCCCTGCTACATCCATTACCGCGCCGGCCGCGCCCATATCAGCGATGAGGCCTATCCCGAACTCGACAACTTCTGGTCCGACCTCGTACGGGCCTACGCCCAGGAAATGCAATCGCTGGCCGATGCGGGCTGCACCTATCTGCAACTTGACGAGACGTCGCTGGTCAAGCTCGGCGATCCGCGCGCGCGCGAGCTCTTGAAGGACCGCGGCGACGACTGGCGCGATCTCTTGAAAACCTACATTGGCGTCATCAACGCCGTCGTGGCCGGCGCGCCACGAGGAATGACGGTGGGGATTCACATCTGCCGCAGCCAGGATCCGAGCTGGCAGGCCAATGTCGGCTACGACCCGATTGCCGAGGCGATCTTCAACGAGATGAAGATCGGCAGCTATTTTCTGGAATACGACAACGCGCGCGCGGGCGGGTTCGAGCCGCTTCGCGCCGTACCGGCAGGCAAGGTGATCGTGCTCGGGCTCGTCGCCTCGAAAGTGAACGAGTTGGAATCCACCGATCTCCTCAAACGGCGGATCGAGGAGGCCAGCCGTTACGTCAAGCTCGACCAGCTCGCGCTCAGCCCGCAATGCGGATTCTCGACCAGCGCCTCCGAGCATATCGGGGTTAGCGCGGACATGCAGCGGGCCAAGCTTGCGCTCATTGTCGACGTGGCACGCACAGTTTGGGGAAATGGATAAGTGTGAGGGCAGCATGCAAGTCGCAAAATGGCTGCGCCGCTTCGCCATCCTGGTCGCATTGGCATCGCCTTCGGCAGCCGCGGCGCAGTCGGCTGCGCCGTTCTTTCAAGGCAAGACCGTGACCATCTTTGTCGGCTTCGGACCCGGCGGTGGCTACGATGCTTATGCGCAACTCCTCGCCGCGCACATGCGCCGCCACATTCCGGGAGAGCCGACCGTCATCGTCAAGCATATGCCAGGCGCAGGTTCGCTGGTGCTGATGAACCACTTGTTCAACATCGCGCCGCGCGACGGGACCGCCTTCGGAATCCCGTCGGCCAACAGTGCATTCTCGCCGCTGATCGGTTCGCCGCAGGAGCAGGCCTCATCCAAGTTCGAGGCCACAAAATTTGGATGGCTCGGCAGCCTCGAACGCTTTGCGCCGATCGGGATCGCCTGGCACACGAGCGGCTTCAAGACGCTGGCCGACGTCAAGGCACGCGAGCTTCGATTTGGCTCGAGCGGGCCCGCCAGCGGCGGCGAGGTCTACGCCCAACTGCTCAATGACATGGTGGGGACGAAATTGCGTCCAGTCCGCGGCTACCGCGGCTCGAACGACATAACGCTGGCCATGGAACGCGGCGAGCTCGATGGCTTCGTTGGCTGGTGCTGGACCTGCATGCGGGCCGACAAGCCGCAATACATCAACGACCGCCTGGTCAACCTCTTTGTGCAGATCGGGCTTGAGCCGGAGCCGGAGATGAAGGGAACGCCGTTCGTCTTGGACCTTATCGCCGACCCGCAGGACAAACAGGTCGCGCGGCTGATCCTCGCCAGCCTCGCGATGTCGCGGCCGTTCGTCGCGCCACCCGGACTGCCGGCCGACCGGCTCAAGGAACTCCGGGACGCGTTGCGCGCGACCGCGGCGGATCCCGCCTTCCGTGCCGCCGCCAGGAAGGCGGGGCGCGACATCAGTCCGATCTCCGGCGAGGACATCGACCGGTTGTTGAAGGACAGCTATGCGCTGCCCGTCGCGGTGATCAAGCGCGCCATCGATATCTCATCGGCGCGTTAGGCATTCTATTCGGGCTTCCCGACAATCCGGAATATCGCTACCTTTCACGTCAATTCGGGCTTCATCGGGTACGCCGGCCGCTGCCCGTGCAAGGGTAACGAAATCTCTCCGAGGTGGAACTATGCGAGCTCTTGTGCGTCGCGCGTCCGCAGCTGCTGCCGCCACGCTTCTCGTCGCATCCGGCACCATCGTCGCCGGCGCACAAACGCCGGAAGAATTCTACAAGGGCCGGCAGCTGACGATGATTGTCTATTCACCCGCGGGCTCTGCCTACGACATCTACGCGCGTGTGCTGACGCGGCATATGGGCAAGCACATCCCCGGCAATCCGACTTTCATCGTACAGTATGTGGTGGGAGCCGGCGGGCTCAAAGCCATTGAGACGCTCTACCGGATCGCACCCAAGGACGGCAGCGTGATGGGTACGGTCGGACGCGGTCTTCCGTTCGAGCCGTTCCTCGGAAGGAACGAGCTCAAATACGATCCGCTCCGGCTCACCTGGCTTGGCAGCATGAATCGCGAGGCGACGCTGGCCATGTCCTGGCACACATCCAAAGTGAAAACCTTCGAGGATCTCAAGGCGACCGAGCTCCTGGTTCCAGGGACTGGCGCCGGCGCCAACTCCGAGATCATTCCGCTCGCCTTCAACAGCCTTGCCGGCACCAAATTCAAGATCATCTCCGGCTATCGCAACACCAGCGAGGCGGCGATCGCCATGGAGCGAGGCGAGCTTGAGGGACTCGCCTATTGGTCATGGAGTGCGCTGCGGTCCATCCATCCCGATTGGGTGCGCGACAAGAAGGTTAACCTCCTGTTCCATACCGGCACCGAACCGGTCGCCGCGATTCCAGAGGTGAGGCTGATCCGCAAGCTGGTCGAGAACCCGATCGACCGGCAGGCGCTGGAATTCCTGCTGGCGCGGGAGATTCTCGGGCGGCCGTTCCTGGCGCCGCCGGACCTTCCGCCCGAGCGTGCCGCGGTCCTGCGATCCGCTTTTGCGGCAGACCATGCGCGATCCCGATTTCCTGAAGGTTGCCGAAAAAGCCCAGCTCGACGTCGATCTGGTGACGGGAGCGGAAGTTGACACGGTTCTCAAGGAGGCCGCCGCCGCGCCGGTCGAGGTGGTGACGCGGCTCAAGCAGTCGCTCGATCGCAAGTAGTTCAGTCATGCAGTTTGGACTTTACGCACCGATTCCGATGGCGACCGTCGGCTCGCCCGAGCTCGCCAAGGCGGTCACCGAAGCTCTGGCGCCGCTGCCGCCTGGCCGCCTCGACGCGCAATTCGATCTCGGCGTGGACCTGCTGCAGGCGGCCGACGAGGTCGGTTTCGAGCTGGTGCTGTTCGCCGAGCGGCATCTCGGCAACGATCTCGCAGCCTGGATCATGGCAAGTGCGATTGCCTCGCGCCTCAATCGCATTCGCGCGCTGGTCGCCGTGCATCCTGGACTGTGGGACCCGGTGATGATCGGCAAGCTCGCGGTTTCGCTCGACCGCATCTGCCGCGGGCGCATGGCGATCAATATTGTCAACGGCTGGTTCGACGAGGAATTCCGCATGTTCGGCGGAACCGTGCTGCAAGGCGAAGACCGGTATCGGCGAACGACCGAGTTCATCGACATCCTGCGCGGGTTGTGGGCGAACGAGACGTTTTCTTACGCCGGGCAGTTCTACAAGGTCGACAGGGGCCAGCTTCTGCTCAAGCCGGCGTCGCCGTCGCTGCCGGAAATCTATTCTGTCAGCCGCAGCGACCGCGGTCGCGATTTCATCGCCGAGCATTGCGACTGGTGGTTCGTCGATTTTCCCAAAACCGCCGAAACCATCGACGAGACCGTGCGCGGCATCGAGGATGCGATCGCGGACATGAACCGCCGGACCACCCGTATCGGCCGCAAGGTGCGCTACGCGCTCAATCCTTTCGTCGCGCTGGGCAAGGATCAGCAGGAAGCCTTTGACATGACCATCAAGCAGATCTTCGCCTTCGATCCGAATCCTGACACGCGCAAGATCGAGAGCCGGATGCTGCCGGCCACCAAAGCGGGCCTGATCGGTGCGCCGGACGCCGTGCTGCGGCAATTGCGGCGGTTCGAGAGCCTCGGCATCGAGCTGGTTCTGTGCAAGATGATCCCGAATGTCGAGAACATCCGACACATCGCGGGCGAAATCATCGCGCCGATGCGCAGCGGCGCACCGGCGCTGCCGAAGGCGAGCTGACCGAAGCCTCAGGCGCCGGCAGCCTGCGCAAAGCGCGCCTTCGCGCGCGCCTTGGCTTTCTCGGCTTCGACATCGCGGTCCCGCGGCGGACTCGTCGTCTCCAGCGATGCCAGCAAGCGGCCGGCCGCGGCCGCGATCTCGTCAATCGCACGGTTGAAAGCCGGCTCGTTGACCTTGGCGGGACGGGTGTAGCCGCTCAGCTTGCGCACGAACTGCAGCGCGGCAGCGCGAATTTCGTCCTCGGTCGCGGGCGGCTCGAAATTGAACAGCGTACGGATGTTCCGGCACATCGTCTCAACGTCCTCGTCTGCACCTCGGCAGATGCTATGTAGTGACTGGCTGGCCAAGTGGCTACAGCCTGGTTGATGATGAGGAACCCGGTGAGCGACGCAAAGCCTGTCACCCTTGCGGTCAATGCCGACACGCGCGTGTCCGGCCTGCTGCAGGCGCCGAAGGACGCGCGCGCCTGTTACGTGCTGGCGCATGGCGCCGGCGCGGGAATGACCCACGCTTTCATGGCGGCGGTGGCGGCGGAACTCGGGGAGCACGGCATCGCGACCCTGCGCTATCAGTTCCCGTATATGGAGAAAGGCAGCCGGCGGCCCGATCCGCCCAGGCTGGCGCACGCCGCAGTGCGCGCGGCCGTAACGGAGGCCGCGCGACTGTTGCCGAAGCTGCCGCTGATCGCGGGCGGCAAATCGTTCGGCGGCCGTATGACCTCGCAGGCGCAAGCGGCGGCGGAACTGCCCGGCGTGCGCGGATTGGCGTTCCTGGGATTTCCGCTGCATCCATCTGGACGCCCGGCGCAGGAGCGCGGCCAGCATCTGTTCGACGTGCGGATCCCGATGCTGTTCCTGCAAGGCGCGCGCGATCAGCTCGCGATGCTGGACCAGGTCGAGCCCCTGTGCGAAGCGCTCGGCAAGCGCGCGACCTTGGCGGTCTTTCCGGACGCCGATCATTCCTTCCATGTACCGGCGCGGACCGGCCGCAAGGATGCAGAGGTCCGCAGCGAGGTGCTCGACCGGCTTGCCGCCTGGATCGACGGCGTGCTCGCGGCCAAATAGGCCGCCACACTCCCGTCACGAATCCCCTCTACCGGCTCCGCCCGTTTCGATACAACAGATCGGGTCGTGCCGCGCGGCGCCCAACAGGGCGCCGGTCGTGGCGCGCCCCTATTCGCGAGCGCGCCATGTTTGGCTTGTTCGAAAGGCTGCTGAAGCCGACCGAAATGCCCGAGCACCTGGAGCCGCCTCCGGGGCTGGTGGGATTCTATTGGCATTTTGCACGGCAGGCGAAGGGATTGCTGGTTGGCCTGTTCGCCGCCGGTTTCGTCGTCGCGCTGCTCGATTCGATGATCCCGGTGTTCATCGGACGCGTGGTCACGCTGATCACATCGGTCAAGCCGCAGCAGCTCGTCGCCGATCATTGGCATCTGCTCGCCGGCATGGCGCTGGTGCTGCTGGTGCTGCGCCCGCTGGCGCTCACCGCGCAGAACATCATGGCCAACCAGGCGATCGCCGCCAATGTCGGCAACATGATCCGCTGGCAGAGCCACTGGCATGTGGTGCGGCAGAGCTGGGCGTTCTTCCAGAACGACTTCGCCGGCCGCATCGCCAACCGCGTCATGCAGACCGGGCCGGCGATCCGCGAAAGCCTCGTCGCGCTCATCACTGCGGTCTGGTACATCCTGGTTTACGGCACCAGCGCGGTAATCCTGCTTGCCGCCGCGGATCGCTGGCTCGCATTGCCGATCCTGATCTGGTTTGCCGCCTACCTGGTGATGCTGCGCATCTTCGTGCCGCGCATGCGCGACCGCTCGAAAGAGATGTCGGAAGCGCGCTCGATGCTCACCGGCCGCGTCGTCGACAGCTACACCAACATCCTGACGGTGAAGCTGTTCGCGCGGGCGCGCGAGGAAGACGCCTATGTGCGCGAGGCTGTGGACGAGCACACCGGCATGTTCCACGCCTCGCTGCGGCTCAACACGCTGTTCGGCCTGACGCTGTCGACGCTCAATGCGATGATGGTGACCGGCACCGCCGCGCTCGCGATCCATCTGTGGACCGTCGGCGCGGTCGAGGTCGGCACCGTGGCAATGGCGCTGCCGCTCACCTGGCAGATCGTGAACATCTCCGGATGGGTCGCCTGGCAGGTGACCAACATCTTCGAGAACATCGGCGTTGTGCAGGAAGGCATGATGACGATCGCGAAGCCGATCGGGCTCGCCGATGCGCCGCAAGCTCCTGAGCTCAAGGTCTCGCACGGCGAAATCGTGTTCGACGACGTGCGCTTCGGCTACGGCCGTGAGACCGGGGTATTGAACGGCTTTACGCTCACGGTCCGTCCGGGCGAGAAGATCGGGCTGGTCGGCCGCTCCGGCGCCGGCAAGTCGACCGCGGTGAACCTGCTGCTGCGTTTCTTCGACGTCGAAGAAGGCCGTATCCTGATCGACGCCCAGGACATTGCCAGCGTCACGCAGGAGTCGCTGCGCGCACAGAAATCGGTCGTCACGCAGGACACCTCGCTGCTGCACCGCTCGATCCGCGAGAACATCCGCTATGGCCGGGCCGCCGCCAGCGACACCGAGGTCGCGATGGCGGCCGAGCTTGCGCATGCCGACGAGTTCATCGCGGGCTGGAGGACTGGAAGGGCCGCCACGGCTACGAGGCCCAGGTCGGCGAGCGCGGCGTGAAGCTGTCCGGCGGCCAGCGCCAGCGCATCGCGATTGCGCGCGTGATCCTCAAGAACGCGCCGATCCTGGTGCTCGACGAAGCGACCTCAGCGCTCGACAGCGAGGTGGAGGCGGCGATCCAGCAGAGCCTCGGCACACTGATGGCCGGCAAGACCGTGATCGCCATCGCGCACCGGCTCTCGACCATCGCGCGCATGGACCGCCTGGTCGTGCTCGACCGCGGCCGCATTGTCGAGCAGGGCACGCACGACGCGCTGCTGCGCGCCAACGGACATTATGCCGCCTTGTGGCGGCGGCAGTCGGGCGGCTTTATCGACGCCGGTGAGACATCGCAGGCGGCGGAGTAACTTAAACCGCATCATGGCCGATCCGGTCCTCCACAAGTATTTCGATCTCGGGGATCGCGCGCTCGCCAACATCACGCTCCCGTCTGGCGAGCGCGTCCTGCTGACCATCGTCCCGGCCGGGTTCGCCGTGCATCGGCTGCATTTGTTCGGCGTCATCCCCAGCCGCTGCCTGTTTGGCGCCAACAATATCGCGTCCGAGCAGATGGCGAACGTGCTGGCGCGCGACTCGCGGCAATTGCCGCCGCTGCCGCGCGCAAAAAAGCACCACGACGACGCCGTCCTCGAGCCCAACAGTTCGCCGGAACGGCCGCTCTCCCTGTTCACGCGGCTGGCGCTGACCGCGCGCGATGCGGACGACCTCGTCCGCCTGTTCGAGCGAATCCGCAACACCGCCGGCTGATCATCCTTTTGGCGGCTCCATCGCGCTCTTGCGCAGATGGGCGGCATTCTCCGGCGCCGCCATGAACCGCATGAAGTCGCGCGCCACTTCCGGCTCCCTCGAGATCGTCAGCAGGCCGACGGAGAAATAGAGATATTCCTGCAGATCGTCCGGCAGCGGTCCGGCGTATTCGGCGCCCTCGACCGGAGTGATCGCGTTCGACTGCTGCATGCCGATCTCGACCTCGCCCTTGGCGACAAAGACGCCAACCGGGATGCCTTCCAGATACCGGATCTTGTCCTTGACCTGATCGAAAATGCCGAGCCGCTGCAGACCCCGCTCTGCGATCAGGCCGCTGCCGCTCTTGGAGTATCCGATCGACTGGGCCTCGAGCATCGTCTGCTTGAAAGCTTCGGTCGTCGCGATGTCGGGCCTTGGCGCACCTTTCTTGATGGCGACGCCGACGCCGGCGCGCGCGAACTCCAGGACGCCGCCGGGAACGACCTTGCCCTGCTTGATGAGCGCGTCGAAATTATTCGTGAAGTTCGCAACGATGTCGCCGGGCTCGTTGCTGTTGAGCGCCTTCGGCAGCGCCGGCCCGATGCGCGCGCCGACCACCACCTTGTGACCGCTGGCCTTCTCGTAGGCGGCGGCGAGGTCGGTCACGCCCGACAGCGAGCCCATGGAGGTGAAGATGGTGATCTCGGCGGCCTGCGACATGGTCCCTACCGATAGGCTCAAGAGTGTTCCGATGACCGTGCTCGACAGCGCCCTCATGAGCTTCCCCCGCTTGGTCCTGTCCTCGATCCAACCGACGCCGCCATCGCGCTAGCTCTTGGCCGGCTCCTCATGGACCTTGCGCAGCAGCGGCGCCGCCTCCGGCGAGATCATGAATTTGATCATCGCCCGCGCCGCATCCTGCTGCTTCGACACCGTCAGCAGTGCGACGCTGTTCGGGCAAGGCTTGTTCAGCACTCCGGGCACCGGTCCGACATAATCGGTGCCCGGCGCGCCGATCATGATGTTGGTCTGCTGAATGCCGAGCTCGAAGTCGCCGCGCGCCAGGAAAAACGTGGCCGGACCGGTGCCGCCGCCGGTGAGCTGAATCTTCGGCTTCAACTGCTCGGTGAGACCGAGCTCTGCGATTCCCTCGGCGACATGCTGGCCGCTGCAGCCGCGCGAATAGCCGATCGACTTCGCCGCCAGCAACGTCGCCTTGTAGGCGTCGACCGTGCTGATGTCCGGCTTCGGCGCGCCGGCGCGCACCGACACGCCGAGGCCGGCGAGCATGTACGGCGTCACGGTGGCGGCCACGACCCGGCCCTTCTTGACGAGGTCCTCCATCTGCGGGGGATTGAGGGCGGTCAAGTCCGCGGGCCCGTTGTTGAGCCTTTGCTCGAGCGCGGCGCCGGTTTCGTTCAGGACCGTCACCTTGTGTCCGCTCGCGCGCGCGAAAGCGGCGGCGAGCTCGTTCATCCCCGGCCCGTTGCCCTGGCTGGTCAGGACGATCAGCTCGGCTGCTTGCGACATGACGCTCCACCCTACACAGATGAGCAGAGCGCCGATTACCCGCGACGAGCATTTCATGGCGACCTCCCCGACTAGAGTTTTTCTTGCAGTGATCTTAGCGCATGTTTCGATGAAATGGACTCGGCTCGAGCCGCTTGCTCTGTGCCACCCTCCCCTAGAGGGGGAGGGTCGACCGGCGAAGCGGCGCGTAGCGACGCGAGACGGTCGGGGTGGGGTGACTCGAAGCGAAAAATATTCACCCCACCCCGCTCGCATCTCACTTCGTTCGATACTCGCGACCCTCCCCCTCCAGGGGAGGGTGACGGAGTTTGCCGCTCGTCCTGAGTTACATCTCACCGTGACAAGGTCTAGTCCCCTTTCCTAACCCTCCACCAGTTCACGCATGATGCGATGAAGCGCGGCCTGGCCCTCGAAGCCGATGCCCGGCCGGTCCGACAATGTGATGAAGCCGTTCTCGATGCGCGCGTCGTCGGCGAAGCCGCCGAAATCGCCGAACACGCCGGGATAGGATTCCGCGCCGCCGAGACCGAAGCCGCCCGCGATCGCCAGCGACATCTGGTTGCCGCCATGCGGGAACAGCAGGCTGCGCGGCCAGCGATGGCGCGCGAGCGCATCGAGCGTGCGCGCATATTGCACGATGCCGTAGGCTTGCGGCGGATCGATCTGGATCACGTCATTGCGCTCGGGCTTGAGTCCGCCGAAGCGCACGAGGTTCTCGACGTCCGCGGTCGAGAACAAATTCTCGCCGGTCGAGAGCGGGCCGTCATAGACGCTGGCGAGCTCGGCCAGCAGCGCGAAATCGAGGGGATCACAGGGCTCTTCGAACCAGCGCAGCTTGAACGGCGCCAGCGCCTTGGCATAGGCCAGCGCCTCGTCGCGTCCGAACTTGCAATTGGCGTCGACGGCAAGTTGCGCGTGCGGCGGCAGGATGCTTTTCACCGCCTCGACGCGCTTCACGTCGTCGGCGAGCGGCAAGCCGCCGACCTTCATCTTGACCATGGTGTAGCCGGCGTCGAGATGGCGGCGCATCTCGTCCTGCAGATCGCGGATGGTCTGGCCCGGCCAGTACCAGCCGCCGCCGACATAGCAGAACACCTTGTCGGCGATGCGGGCGCCGTTGAAGCGCTCGGCGAGCAGCCGGTGCAACGGCTTGCCGGCAATCTTGGCGACGGCGTCCCATACCGCCACCTCGATGGTGCCGATCGCGATCGAGCGCTCGCTATGGCCGCCCGCCTTCTCCCGCTGCATCATGCAGGCAAGGATTTTCTCCGGATCGAGATTGCCCTCGCCGTCCACCAGGGCGTCCGGCCTGGCGGCGCGGATGCGCGGGATGAAGCGCGCCCGCATCTGCGCGCCGCAGGCGTAGCGGCCGGTCGAGTTGAAGGCGAAGCCCGCAACCGGCCGTCCTTCGCGCACCACGTCGGTGATCACGGCCACCACCGAGGTCGTCATCTCGGAAAAATCGAAGCTCGAATTGGCAAGCTGCGATTTCAGCGGGATCGCGGTCTCGCGGATGTCGACAATGCGCATGGATGGTTGAGCCGGCTGCTGTGTCCGAAAAGCATAACCCGCGCGAGCGTCGCCGGGAAACCCGTAGCCCGCATTGAGCGAAGCGAAATGCGGGACAGTCGGCCCCGGGTTTCGCTGCGCTCAACCCGGGCTACGAAATCCGAGCAAGCATCTTCGTTCTCGCGAGGTATTTGTCCTCCGAGGTTTGCGTGTTTCCCCCTCTCACAAAAGAGGGAGCGGAGCGCCGACAGGCGCGCTCGGGTGCAGCGGCACCCGTTGAAGCGGGCCAGTGACGTAGGCCCGCAGGGCGCGATCGCGCGCCCTCACGTCCCATGACGCGGGACGTCCGCCTCTCGGCGCTCCACACGCGGCATGCTTGGCCTCGGACTGTCTTCCGCAATTCGGACGGGCACCATTTGCGAGCCCTGCTTGCGGGGCTTTCCCCCGCTCGCCCTACCGCGTCTAGCCTTGAGGCCGCCTCTCGTAGTGGAGGCGGACAGTCACCCGGGGCCCCCGGGGGCGTGGTTACGAGCCACGCGCGCAGGCGCCGCATCCCGCTCCGCCTCAAGTTCGTCTCCGGAGACGCCCTCGGTGAACGGGACGGCGTCACCGTGTCACAGATCAACGAGGTGTCAACGAAAGATCGCGTGCTGGTGATATCGGTGGGGATAGCGGACGGCGCATCGGCCCGATCGGCGGGCACTTCCTGCGAACGCTATGCCCAAAAATTTAATGTTGCTGGGGATAGCGAAACGCCGCCGCACTAGCCGGCGAGCTCCGCAATACGGGCATTGGCGATTGCCACGCCTTGATTCCAAACTTCATCCGGCAGGGAAATCCGGGCAATTTCATTTCTCTCCGAGACCGGTCCTTGCCCTGCAAGCCGCGCCGCGTACCAATCAATCCAAACGTTCCAGTGTTCGTCACTGCGTCCAAGCAGACGCGCCGAAAGATTTTTCCAATCAACCAGGACATATTGCGGAGCGGGCGTGAGCCACAGAGGCTGCTCAAGCAGCGACTGCACGCTGTCGCCCTGCTTCAGGCGCCTGACATCTTCCGACACCGCGTTCCAAACAGCGAGCTCCGCCTCGCAAGGCTCCCAGCCCGCAAGTGGATCACGCGGTCCATAAAACCGCTCCATCGCCTGCGGATCGTAGACGCCCATGAAGTCGTGCGCTGCATGGTATGCGGTGCTGATGCAATGGCTCGTCATGTATTCACGCAGTCGGCTTTCCTCAGTGAGGCCGTGGTCGTAGCGAAGGACCAACTCCGCGGCCAGCATCGCCTCCCGTGTCGTTAAATCTGTGCCCACCCATTCGGCTTGGCACGTCATCTCACGCAAGCGGTCACCCTTCCCGAAAGCTGGAAATCGCGTTGCAACCCAGGCCGTCGCGCCACCACGGAATCGTCCCTGAGCGATCGCGCTCATGGAAATGCTTACGCGCTTGCCGCTACGCACTCGTTTGCGCTGCGGCTTCCCCCACGACAGGCGCTCGAGGAGCGGTATCGCGCGCAGCGCGCAGCGAGCAGCGATCGCAGGACAAGCGGTCATGAGGTCATCTCCAAACTCAAGCAGACGATCGCGCAATTCCGGAAAGAATGTGGAGCCCCCTTTAACTTCCTTTACTTCCTCTTCTACCTCTTTGGGGATCTTGGCCCACTTTGGCGGGCGCCCGACCTCCTGGAAACTAGTTCCCTTTAGGCCGGCGGCCTTGCAGGCAAGCCTCATCTCCTCGTCGCAAATGACCGTGGGCACATCATACTTCATGCGAAATATGTGATGCGGCCCAACTGCATCATCTTTGAAAATCAAAGTGTCGTCATTCAGAATGCCATAAATCTTCTGTCCAAGACCATCGGTTTCAATTCTTGGCTTGGATTTCTCCTCATCAAGAGCATCTAGCACACGCACGATATCGCAAATCCAGCGGACGGGGCCGTTCGTTCCGTCCGGAAGTTGCACCTTGCATTCCAGAAACTCAAAGGCCTCCGGATCGACGCGCTCAAGAACAACTTTCATCCGATCCGAGATGAACCAGTAGAAACAGTCCTCTGCCCCACCATGCGCCGTCTGCGTACAGGTCCTGTTCGCTCAGAAAATCATAAGGGAAATCATGCGCGGGCTGATCGTAAATCCTAAAGAACTTGCGCCTGCGTATCATGGAAGCACGCCCCGTGCTGGGCGCGGATGGCGGCTTCGGTTGCTTCCTGGATACCTCGCCCGAGCGCGCTGCTTTGCCGCCCTTCTTCAATCCGACACGGGCCATGATTTTCATCCCTGCTCGCGGCTTGCGGGCGGAAGCGCTATGGCGATCACAGGCACGCCCTCATAGCGCGGTAAATCCCGGAAATGCATCGGAATCTTCACGTCCTCGTAGTCAGGATTGCTGAACGTTTCGCCGTCTTCGACCTCGACACCGTCTTGCAGAAAATACAGGGCCAAATTCCCCGCCGTATGCTGCAGCAAATCCCAATCTTCGTCGCGGCCTTCCATCTCGATCTCGCGGCCAATGAAATTTCTTAGCCCCACCGTGATCACACCAACCGTGGACGTTCTCTGGTCTTCGAACGGGTCCAGGTCGAGCCAGAGCGTGCCGACAAATAGATCCTCCTCGAACGCCGGACGGCTGAGCTCGGCAGCCTCCGCAGCCGAATGAATGAGGGTCTTGTCCCAGAGTACGGCGCTGCACGCGGGTTCGCTGTCGATGACAGCGCCGATTGCCGCGCTGACCGCACGGGCGAGCTGTACACGACTGAACTCATCGCCGAGCACGACCGAGATCATGATGTGTGTTTTATGGCTATGGAACGCCTTGTCGGCTTCGGGCCAGCGCGTGCGCTTGGCACGCTCGATCTCTGACGGCCAGAGCGGCGGAAGTGGCACGTCAAAATATCTGAGCACGACCATCATACCGGAAAAATTCAGCAGCACTCCCTCATCGTCGCCGCCAACGACGACCGAAATATCTGGGTATCGCTCAGCGAGCGCGGCTGAAATCCGCGTTTCGCTCAATTTTGTTGGCGCGTCGAGCAAGATGTGAGCGCCTGGGTTTTCCATGCAATTCACCGTTGGCAATTCATTCGAATAAGTATGGAAGCGAATTGCGCCTGACGGGCGCTGAACTGTCAAGGCGGGGACAGAAATATGAAAGCCGCGCTGCCAACAGCGCGGCTTCCCTATCGATAGGCCGATGTCAGTGTGGCGTGACTACTTCACCCTGCGGCGAATGTCCTGCGAGCGGATGCGCACCGCAAGCTCGGTGTCTTCCTTCGAACCCCACGGCTCGCTGTAGGTCTCACCGTCATCGAATTCGGTGACGATCCCGTACAGTTCGAGGTCCTCCTGCCAGGTGACCATCCTGACGGCGATCAGTTCGGGCTTTCTCCTGCGCATCGGCCGCCTCCATTCGGGCCATACGGGCATCTAACGTTGCATCACCCTGTTTAGTTTCACCGCGCCGAGGGAAGGTTCATCTGGGGCCTTGAGACCCGCGTAGGCTGAGAAAAAGACGCATTGTCGCACCGCGCCTAACGCAATGATGAATGGCTGGACAGAATGTGATGATGATCACATTGGCGCGGCGACGGCGCGCCTAGCTTGGGGCGGTTGCGCTATTACAGCGTGAGACCAACAAACCCCATCGGTTTCACGGCCGCGCTGCCGGGAAACACCCGTGACGCCAGCGCCGCTTCGTCGACGTGCATGTGACGTCAGACTGCGACCTTGCTGAGGAATTTCTCGATCTCGGCGCGCAGGTTTCCGACCGAGGTATCGACCGAATTTGACGCGGTGAGCATGGTTTCAGCCGCCGCGTGTGTTCCGATTGCGGCATCGGTGACCTGGCTGAGGACCGAGACGACAGTTCTGGTTCCGTCCGCCGCGCTGACCGCATTACGGGTGATTTCGGAGGTCGCCGCGTTCTGCTGCAAGATCGAAGCTGCGGCGCTGGACGTACTCATGCTGATCTCGTGCATGCTTTCCTTGATGCCATGGACCAACTCGACCGCGCTGCTGGTTGATTCCTGCACCGCCAGAATATGGCTGGCAATTTCTTCAGTCGCCTTGGCGGTCTGTACAGCGAGCGATTTGACTTCGGAGGCAACGACAGCGAAGCCTCGTCCCGCTTCGCCAGCCCGTGCCGCCTCAATAGTCGCGTTCAGGGCGAGCAGGTTCGTTTGCCCGGCAACATCGCGGATGAGCTTGATGACATCGCCAATCTTCTGCGCTGCCTGCGCGAGCCCGGCATATGTATTGCTTGTTGCCTCGGACTTGGTCACGGCGTTAGCCACTATCGCCTTCGTGTGGTCAAGTTGCTGATTGATTTCCGCGATCGAGTTTGACAATTCTTCTGCTGAGCCCGCAACCTTCGCGACGTTAGCCGAAGCCGCGTTCGATTCACGTAGCGCTCCTTCGGCATGCTGCGTGGTCTGGTCTGACGAGTCCAGCAGGGCGGCCGCGGTCGACTTCATCGTGTGCGCGTTGTTACTGACGGTATTGAGCACCTCATCGATTTGATCGCGGAACATCGAGATGGCGGCTTCGGTCAACGATCTGCGATTTTCATGCACGAGCATTTCGTCACGTTGTTTCTCGATTTGATGCCGCTCCGTAATGTCCTCGTGAATTGCGACCCAGCCGTCTCCCTGCATCGGTTTCCGGATGATGCGGATCAGTCGACCATCGGAAAGCTCTTTAACCCGGCTCGATACTTCGTCAGACGATGACGGGCCCAGTGCGTTGCTCTTGTCCAATGCGCCGGCATCTTTCTCGTCGGCAAAGATGCGGTTCGCGACGCGATGCGCGGTGATTGCCTGGTGCGGCGTCCCGACCTTCAGCAACTCTGGCGGCAGGCGGTACAAATCGGCATAACGTTTGTTACAGACAACGAGCCGTTTATCCGCATCGAACATGCACAGACCGTGCGTCATGTTGTCGAGCGCCGTGCTGAACCGCAAATTTGTCTGTTCGAGTGACGATTGGCGACGGATGCCGATCGTGACAACAATCAGCAACAGCAGAGTCAGCGCAGCCGCCAGAGCAATGTAGGCAACCCGTTGGTGCTCGTGGTCGGCGAATATGTGGCGCTCGGTAGACAACAGATAGGCGAGGCCGATCCAGCAAACAGCGATGACCGCCAGGCCACATATCGGCGCAGGCCGTAGCAAGGCGCGAAGCCATTGGACCGGTCGATGAGCACTCATTCCGGCGAGTCGCTTTCCGGCAAGTCGCTCTACCTTTGGCCCCAAACTCGGTAAAAATTGATTAATTCTCCTTTAGCGTGAGCAACCGGGTACTGGCCGTGTCGGGTAGATCGTCGCCGCTCCTGCCAGGCGGCATCACGCCAACAAGCCCGCCATCGGCTTCACCGCCACGCTGTCGGGGAACACGCGCGACGCCAGCGCCGCTTCGTCGACGCGCACGTGATCGTGCAGCAGGCCCTTGAGCACGGCGCGCAGATCGGTGGTCGGCTTGAGATCGCGGCGCTCGTGCAGATCGGCGTCGCGCAGCCCCGGCCAATCGGCGACCACGCGGCCGCCCTTGAGCGCGCCGCCGGCGAGGATCGCGACCGTGCCGGTGCCGTGATCGGTGCCCTCGGTGCCGTTGATGCGGGCGGTGCGCCCGAACTCGGTGATGATCGCGACCACGGTCTCGCGCCAGGCGTCGCCCATGTTGGTTTCGATCGCGGCGATGGCGCCGTCGAGCGCGCCGAGCAGCGCCGCCAGCCGCCCGTCGAGCGCGCCTTCATTGGCGTGGGTGTCCCAGCCGTCGAAGGCGAGCGCACCGATGCGCGGGCCGTCGGGCCGCGCCAGGAAGCGCGCCGCGGCGCCGGCGGATTGCTCGAAATAGGCGCGCACCTGTGCGGCGGGGCCGCGCGGCGGCGCATTCGCCGCCGCCTGCTGATCCATGCCGCCGGCGCGCGCGATCGCCGCAAGTCCCATGCGCTCCTCGAGCACGCGCGCCAGCGCCGGATCGGTGTGCCGATAGAGATCGAGCAGACGCATGACGGTGTCGTCGCCCGCCGGCGGCAGCCGCGGCGGCGTCCATGACAGCACCGGCGCGGAACCGCGGACGACCAGCGGCGCAATCGGCCCGACCGCGAAGGCATTGCGCGCCCGCGGATTGGCGCGCTCGGCGGGCGCCAGCGTCGCCAGCGCGCGGTTGAGCCAGCCGGTCGACACCGCACCCGGACGCGGCAGCCCGCTTTCGAGCACGTCCTGGCCGTCGAAATGCGAGCGCTCGCGATAGGGCGTCGCCGCCGCATGCACGATGGTCGCGGCGCCCGCCTTGTAGAGACGATGCAGGTTGGGCATCGCGGGATTGAGCGCGAACATGCCGTCGAGCGGCAGCGCCGGCGTCTGGCCGCTCGAGCGTCAGCGCCTTGTCGCCGCGCAGCTTGGCCCAGTTCGGATCGCCGACCGGCGCGACTGCGGCCAATCCATCGAGCGCGCCGCGCAGCACGATCGCGAGCAGCCGCGGATCGCGGCCCTTCGGCGAGCGCGAGCTTGGGCAGATAGGCCCAGGCGAACAGCGTGCCGGAGGCCAGCAACAATTCGCGGCGGCTGGGTGCGTGGAGATTCATCGTCATCTCCTCTGAAACTCGGGTGACATGAACAGGAGCGCCAGCGCCTGCGGACGGCTCTCGGCGCGCGCGATGGTGCGGCGCGTCTCCTCCGAGGCGATCGGTGCCAGCGTCTGTTCGAACACCGCCATCGGATCGGCGTCACCGGCATTCCTGCGTGCAAACTGGTTGGCGAGGTCGAGCCGCTGCGACAGGCCGTCGAGCCAGGTCGCATTGTCGTCGGCAAATCCGTTCGGCGCCGGCGGCCGCCACAGCGGCTCGCCGAGCAGGTTCTGCGCCTGCACCACCGGCCGCATGTCGGGCGGGTTCACGCCGATCGCACGCAACGTGGCTGCGATCCATTCGCCGGGACGCTTGATGCGCGTGCGCGGCGCCTCCCAGGCGTCGTCGGACGTGATCAGCGATCTTGGCGAGCTCCTTGAGGTCGCCGCCGGTATCGAGGAAGCGCTTGCTCAGCCGCTCGACCAGCGCGGGCGCGGGCTCGTCGGCAATGAAGTGGCGCGCGAATTTGCGCGCGACGTGCTGTGCGGTCGCGGGATGGCGCGCGAGATCGGCGAGCACGCGGCGGCCCTGCTCGACGCCGGCGTCGTCGTAACGCTTTCCGATCACGGTCTGCGCGCCCGGCTCATGCATGCGCGGATTGAAATTGAATTCGCCGCCGCAGCTCGGGATCCTGCCGCGGCGGGACCACGGTCCAGCCGGTGATCACCTTGGCGAAATTGGTGACGTCGTCCTGGGTGTAGACGCTGCGCACGCCGAGCGTATGCAGCTCGAGGATTTCGCGCGCCAGGTTCTCGTTGAGGCCGCGGCGGCGGTTGCTGGCCGGCGCGGCGAATTCGGACCGATCGAGCGCGCATTGTCGAGATAGATCAGCATCGCCGGATGGCTCTCGACCGCCAGCAGCATGTCGCCGAAACGGCCGAGCACATGCGCGCGGATCGCCTCGCGCTCGAACGCGCCGGCGATCGGCCGTACCCCCCCTTGTCGGCGGAGACGCAGAAATGGTTCGACCAGAACCAGACCAGGCGTTCGGCAAATCCGGTCTCGGCCGCGAGCGCGGCGTCGAGCCGCGCCTTGGCCTCGGCGAGGTAGAGCTCCTGCGGCGCGACGCCGGCGCTGGGCCGCCGTGCCTGCCGGCGTTCTTCGCTGCGCGTTCTCGCGCGCGCTTCAGGCGGCGCGTTCTTCGGCTGCGCGTCTGTTGCTGGACCCGCTGGCCTCGCGGCGCATCTGGCGTTGCGCTTCGCGGAACTCGACCGCGGCGCGCGCCGCCGCGCCGCTGCTCATGAGGTCCGGCGCCGCGATGCGGCCGGCGCCGGCGCGATCGAGCTCGGCGATCAGCGCGCCGCGCGGATCGGATGCGATCGCGGCAACCGATCCGGCGCGCGGCCCGAGCCCGAACCGGTGCAGCGCCAGCGCCGCCTGTGTCCTTGGGATCAAGTGCCATGTGGTCACCGTTAGATGTGTCACCTTAGACGTGTCACCGTCAGACGTGTCACCGTCCGTCGCGCCCATCGCACCCATGCGCGAATGGATGCGCCAATGTCGTGTCGAGACTGAGGCGAAGGCAACTTAAATCGCGGATAACTTCATGAATAGACTGACAGATTTACGATCGACGTGTCGCGATTCAAAATGATCCGAGGGGAGGAATCAGCACAATCGTCGGCCTTGGATTGCTTCCGATGTAGAGCTGAGCCCGCGCCGCGAGCTGCACCTCCCCCTGAAAGGGCGGAGGTCGAACGCAGTCGCTGAGCGACTGCGTTCGGGTGGGGATCATCTGCGTCGACAACAGACCCCCACCCCAACCCTCCCCCTTGCAGGGGGAGGGAGCGCACCGAGTTCGCGGCGCGCTCTTCCGTCAGTTCGCCGAACACAATCTCGTCAATCTACAGCGGTCCGCGGAACACGAAGAACGCACCGGCGGCGATCAGCACAAATCCGATCGCGTAGTTCCAGGTGATCGGCTCCTTGAGATAGAGCACCGAGAAGGCGGCAAACACCAAGAGCGTGATCACCTCCTGCATGGTCTTGAGCTGCGCGGTCGTATAGACGGCGCTGCCGAAGCGGTTCGCCGGCACCGCCATGCAATACTCGATAAAGGCGATGCCCCACGCCGACGAAGATCACCGTCACCAGCGGCGTCTCCTTGAAGCGCAGGTGGCCGTACCACGCGAGCGTCATGAACACGTTGGATGCGATGAGCAGCAGGATCGGCGTCAGATAGGCCGAGGAGAAGCGCGGCGGGCATGGCTGGTGGGCTCGCTGGATTGTCAGGGATGGGACAAGGGCTTCCCGGCCGCGACCCGACCGGTATCCCCGCATCATCCACAAGTCAAACGCTGTCACGGCGGTGTAACGGGCACGAGGCTAGGTTTTCGTCGCTCCCCATCCGGAGCATGTAGCGTTGGTTGCGTTGTAGCGTTCTCGTTGCGTATGCGTAGCGTTGATACGCGCACTGACGAACTGGTTCCAGCCTGATCTGCCCCCAGGCTGGAACCATTCTTTTGCCGCCGGACAATTGATCCGGCGCCCTCCTCCTCGATCGCAGGACTAGCCGGCTCCCATCCGGTGTTATTCGGGGCGTCTGCCGCGGAAAGCGGCGGGCGCATCGCACGACGGCGGCCGGTCGGCCGCACGGTCGGCGGTACCCAGGGAGGAGGTTCCACGATGTCCATCATTCGTTTGGGAGCTATGGCGGCCGCATTGATCGCAATCGGTTTTGCCGCGATCCATGCACCGGCGACCGCACAGCAGGAGCCGGAAAAAGCCAAGGAGCAGGCCAAGGAAAAGGCGAAAGAGCAGGCCACGGAAAAGGCCAAGCGGCCGCAGATTGAGACCACCAAGGTCGACGGCACCGACAACATCTACATCTTCCGCAACGGCAACAGCCAGTCGATGTTCATCGTCACCAAGGCGGGCGTGATCGCCACCGATCCGATCTCCTACAACCGGCCGACCGGCGCCCAGGATTACATCAACGAAATCCGCAAGGTCACGCAGGCGCCGATCCGCTACCTGGTCTACAGCCACCACCATCTCGATCACGCCTCCGGCGGCAAGGCGTTCAAGGACGCCGGCGCCACCGTGGTCGCGCATCGCAATGCGCGGACGCGGCTCGCCGCGATCAATTTCCCGAACACGCCGATACCGGACCGCGTGGTCGGAAATTACGGCGAGGTCCGCCTCGGGGGCACGACCGTCCAGCTTCACTATCTCGGGCCCAGTCATTCCGACTCCCTGCTGGTGATGCGGTTGCCGCGCGAGAAGATCGTGTTCGTGGTGGACGTCGTTCCGATCGGCACGTTGCCGGGCCGCGGCATTATCGACACGTATCCGCTGGAAACGGAACGGTACATAAAGCGGTTGCTGGCGATGGATTGGGAACGGCTGATCCCCGGCCATCCCGGCGTGCCCAACGGCCGGCTCGGCACCAAGCAGGACGCGGAGACGATGCTCAAGTTCTATCAGACGGCCTCGGCCGAAGGGCGCAGGCAGGGCGAGGCCGGCCGATGCTGGGAGCCGGCCGAAAAGGACTTCAAGGTCGAAGGCTTCGAGAACTACCCGAACTATGCGGCGGCCATGCCCTTCATCGCCCGACGCTATTGTGGGCTGTGGGGTCGCGGCACTTGACCTGACCGTCCGGACGGAGGCCCATTCTTCATGGCCTCCGCTTCCTCCAAATCGGCCGCAACGCGCCGGCTGACCTGCGCGCGCTGCGGCACCGCCTTTGACTGCGGCCTGGGCGGCGCCTGCTGGTGCGCCGCCGAGCCTTATCGCCTGCCGATGCCGGACGCGGCCGCCGAGGACTGCCTCTGTCCCGGCTGCCTGCGGGCCGCGGCGGGGGCTTGGACCGCACCGCAGAATTGATGCAGTTTTCTTCGTCATGCCCGGCCTTGTGCCGGGCATCCACGTCTTACTAGTGTGCTTAGTGTGCCGAAGACGTGGATGGCCGGGCCTACGCCCGCCGTAGGGTTCGGTCTTCTCCACGCACGGCTGGAGCTTCGGCCCGCAGGCGGGACAAGCCCGGCCATGACGAATGGAAACGCCATGATCATCGAAACCGAACAAGACGTCACCAAAGCCGTGCTCGCGGAGATTGCGCGCGCGCCCAACGCGCGCTTCCGCGAGGTCATGTCGGCCTTCGTGCGCCACCTGCACGACTTCGCGCGCGAGGTGAAATTGACCGAGGAGGAGTTCCGCGAGGCGATGAACACTATCGTCCGGATCGGCCAGGCCTCCAACGAGACCCACAACGAGGCGGTGCTGATCTCGGGCTCGCTCGGCTTCTCCCAGCTCATCGTCATGCTCAACAACGGCGATAACGGCCAGGTCGAAACCGACGCCAGCCTGCTCGGCCCGTTCTGGCGCATGCATTCGCCGCGGACGGAAAACGGCGGCTCGATCGTGCGCTCGCCGACGCCGGGCGAGGCGATGTTCGTCAACGCAGCGTTCGTCGACACGCGCGGCAGGCCGGTCGCCGGCGCCGAGGTCGACATCTGGCATTCCTCGACCGAAGGCTTTTATGAGAACCAGGATCCGGTGCAGGCCGACATGAACCTGCGCGGCAAATTCCTAACCGACAAGGACGGCCGCATCGCCTTCCGCAGCATCAAGCCGGCCGGCTATCCGATCCCGATCGACGGGCCGACCGGCGACCTCCTGCGCGCGCAGGGCCGCCACAACATGCGCCCCGCGCATCTGCATTTCCTGGTCACCAAGGACGGCTTCAAGACGCTGATCTCGCAGATCTACGTCCAGGACGACAAGTTCATCGATTCGGACGTGCAGTTCGGCGTCACGCGCCGCCTGATCGGCAACTACGTGCGGCACGAGAACGAACCGGCCCCGGCGCCGGACGTGAAGGGCCCGTGGTACTCGCTCGACTACACCTTCACCATGGAGCCGGGCACGACCAGGCTGCCGCGCCCGCCGATCACCGGCAAGGCGAAAGGCGAGCGGCCGAAGATTCCGCACTTGGCCTGAGGGCGCTCAGAGCGCCGGCGCGGCACACAGGTCAGGGGGCTCGCAAGTTGAGCCCGAGATTTCCTCCCAGGCTGTCGGCAAGGACCGATGTCGGCGCATTGGCACTGCGCTGGAACGCGGGAAGACACAGCACGGCGCCTGCGACAAGAGCAGCAACAAGGAACTTCGCAGCCGACCATTTGCGAGTCACCTTGCGATCGGCATCTGCGAGCCTGATGTTGACGCGTGGACGCATGGCAAATTCTCCGACCAGAAGTTCAGGATGAGAACGAGCAGGCGTGGTGGCATTGTCATGCCGACGTCGTCGGCAACCCGTCAGTCTTTCCTCGCTCATTTGAGCAGCTCTCCGGCGGGCGTCGCCGCCAGGGCGGTAGGCTGAACGCCATAAGCGGCCCGCACGGCGCCATACTCCTGCAGGGCAATCCCAATTCGGCCCGCTTCGCAGTATTCGCGTGCGCGATGGAGTGACTCAAGAATATCGGCGCCCGGCATCGGCGGCGTCGCGTGCTCCGCGCCGGAAAGCGTGTTGCGCGCCTCGCGATCCCAGATTTCGCATTTCGATTTCCAGAGCAGATCGGCGGAGCCGATCTGCTTGACCATATAGCCGCCCTGCAGCGCCCCGACCGTGACGAGCGCCGCAAATATGAGCTTCCTCGAGGGGACCATGTCGGCACGGGCCATCATGGCCACCCGACCAAACCGCAGCGCTCGACCAGCACGCCTCCAAATTCGCGCCCAGCCGCGGGGTTGCATCTTGTACGCGTGGGAAACTCGAACGCTTTGATATTGATCATGAACTGCCTCCAGCATAGACATCATGACGTTCGGTACGCTGACCGCGTGGGGGAGACCTGGAGGGCTCCCGAAAAATTCCCGGCGTGCGCGCCTAAATTTCTGTTTATCGGGAATTAAAGTGATCGATTGACGGTCTATTAAGGGTTGCTGGCCGACTCGGCACCCTGAACTCGAGGTACACCGGGTGTCGGCCGACGACGACAAGGCGCTGTTCGCTGCCGTGGTCATGCCGCATCTCGGCGAGGCCTACGCGTTGGCGCGCTGGATGACGAGAAACCGGACTGACGCCGAAGATGTTGTTCAGGAAGCCAGTCTACGCGCTTTTCGCGCCATCCGCCGGTATGCCGGCGGCAATGCGCGTGCCTGGGTGTTAACGATCGTGCGCAACACCGCTCTCACGTGGATGGCCAAGTCTCGACCGGCGGCTCTGCTCGTGGTGGACGATCTCGCCTCGATCGAACGACGGCAAGCTCAGTCGGGACAGGCTGGCGACTGGGCCGACGTCGTCGATCCCGAGACCGAAGTCATCGCCAAGGCGGACGCGGCTTGTCTCGACGCCGCAATTGCGGCGCTCCCTTCGCCGTTCAGGGAGACCCTGGTATTGCGCGACCTGCAAGGTCTCGACTATCGGGAAATTTCCCAGGTGACCGAGGCCCCGATCGGGACGGTCATGTCCCGATTGGCGCGCGCCCGGCAGCGATTGGTCGAGACGGTCCGGGGTGATGAACAATGACCTCGGCTTCCGCATCAGAAAACGGTCGATCGAAGTTGCTGGTGCATGCCTATGTCGACGGCGAGCTTGATCCCGTCAACGCGATTGCCGTTGAGCAGCAGATCTCGGCGGATCCCGCGCTGGCGGCCGAGCGGGCACGGGTCGAAGCGCTGCGCCGGGCATTGCGGGAAAAGTTGCCTGCTCCCGATATTCCTGCAGGCCTGGAGGCGCGCATTCGAGGGACCGTCGGCATCGCGCGAGCGAGCGGCGTTCCCACATGGCGCGCCATGGCGGCCTCGATCATTCTTGCCATGGCGGTATCGAGCGGCGCCACCTGGTTCGTCGCACGAACTGCCGCGACCGACGACGTTCTAGAAGGCGTCGTGGGCGGCCATTTGCGGGCGTTGATTGCGCCGCAACCGACTGACGTCGCTTCATCGGAAGGCCATACCGTCAAGCCGTGGTTCAACGGCAGAGTTCCGCAGGCCCCGCGCGTGGTTGATCTCAGTCAGGCCGGCTTCAAGCTGGTCGGTGGACGCGTCGACGTGGTCGGACGGACCGGCGTGCCGACCCTCGTCTATCAAATCCGGCAACACCTCATCAGCCTCACCGCCGTTCCCGATACCACACGGGCCGCGATGAACCCCGCCGCCACGGTGGTTCGGGGCTATAACATCATCCGTTGGACCGACGACGACGTTTCCTATCTGGCCGTCTCCGACTTGAACGTCGCCGACCTCACGAAGTTCGCCCAAGCGTTCCGGGAACCGCCGCCCGATCGTTGATCGCGATTGGGCCTCACCGCACCGCCGCCTGCACCGACGCCGCGGTCTGCCCGAACAGGATCGCGCGTTCTTCCGCGGTGCGGATGCCGCCGGCGTTCGGATTGACCTCCTTCGCCTTTGCATAGGCGCGCTCGACGGCTGGGCGCGCCTTGATCGCGTCGAGCCACCGCTTCACGTTCGGGAAATCGTCGATCGTCTGGTGCTGACGCTCGTGGATCGTCACCCAGGGATAGCTCGCCATGTCGGCGATCGAATAGTCGCCGGCGAGATAGGGACGATCGGCCAGCCGCGTGTTGAGCACGCCGTAGAGCCGGTTCACCTCGTTGTGGTAACGGTCGATCGCGTATGGGAGTTTCTCCACCGCGTAGTTGCTGAAGTGATTGTTCTGTCCCGCCATCGGACCGAGATTTCCCATCTGCCAGAACAGCCATTGGATCGTATCGGTGCGGCCGCGGATGTCCCTGGCGATGAACCTGCCGGTCTTGTCGGCGAGATAAAGCAGCATCGCGCCCGACTCGAACACTGCGATCGGCGCCCCGCCGCCCGGCGGATCGTGATCGACCATGGCGGGAATGCGATTGTTCGGCGAGATCGCCAGGAACGCGCGCTTGAACTGCTCGCCCTTGCCGATGTTCACGGGGAAAATTTTGTACGGCAATCCGGTCTCCTCGAGGAAGATCGTGATCTTGTGTCCGTTCGGCGTGGTCCAATAATGCAGATCGATCATCGTGACGGTCCTTGTGGTTATCCTTCGTTTGGCAACGTCGCGAGCGCGGCGCCGTTCCGGTGCACCCATTATGAATTGAACGCCACGATTGCAATAGCCCATTGCGCGGCGTCGCGGCGTGCTATCCTGCTCGACATAAAAACGGGGAGGAACACATGCTGGCGCTCAAGCGCGTCACCGCGTGTCTTGCGATCACGGTGGCGCTTGTCTGCGGGCCTGCCGCAGCCGACGATTATCCGACGCGGCCGGTGCGCATCGTCGTCGGCTTCGGGCCGGGCGCGACCGCCGACTTCGCCGCCCGCGCGGTGGCGCAGAAGCTCAGCCTGAAATTCGGCCAGCAGTTCGTGGTCGAGAGCCGGACCGGCGCCGGCAGCAACCTCGCCGCCGAATTCGTCGCGCGCGCCCCCAAGGACGGCTACACGCTGCTGATGGGCACGGTCGCCAACACCATCAACGCCTCGATCTCGAAGCTCGGTTTCGACTTCGCCAAGGATTTTGCGCCGGTCGCGCTCGTCGCCACGGTGCCGAACGTGCTGGTGGCACATCCGTCGACCGGCATCCGCACCGTCGCCGATCTGGTGGCGGCGGCAAAACGCGAGCAGATGATGTTCGGCTCCTCCGGGGTCGGCAGCGCGCTGCACGTCTACGGCGAGCTGCTCAACGTCCTCGCCGGCATCAAGCTCGTGCATGTGCCGTACCCGGGCAGCGCCCAGTCGCTCACCGACCTGCTGGCCGGGCGGATTTCGGTGATGTTTTCGCCCGCCGCGACGGTGGTGCCGCACATCCAGTCCGGCGCGCTAACGGCGGTCGCGGCGACGCGCGCGGGAGTGCTTCCCAACCTGCCCAGCATGGCGGATGCCGGCTATCAGGGTTTTGATGCCGGCCTCTGGTTTGGAATGCTGGCGCCCGCCGGAACGCCGCGCGAGATCGTCGACAAGCTGTCGGCCGGGATCAACGAGGCGCTCAAGATGGATGATGTGGTCCAGTCGCTGCACAAGCAGGGATTCGACCCGCTCGGCGGCACGCCGGACGAATTTTCCCGCTACATCCAGAGCGAGATCGCACAATGGGCACGCGTCGCCGAGTTGGCGCGACTGAAGAAGTGATGTGCGCTCGCTCGTGTCCCGGGCGCAGCGCAGTACGAAGTGGTGCGCTGCAGACCCGGGACCCCGGTTTCTTTGCAACTCATAAAAACTAACCGAGGTCCCGGATCAGCGGTGCATCGCTAGCGCGCTGCACCGCGTCCGGGACACGGCGGTTCACCTGCCTTTCTGCATCGTTGTCGGCTTGTCCCGGCGAACGCAACCGCCCTTCCCTCTCCACCATCCGAAGCCCATATTCCGGCGATGGCGAAATCCCCCAAAACTCCGCCGCGCGATCCGGCGAAGCATTCCAGGAAGGACCCGGCGAAGCCGACGCGCGCAAAGGCGGCGCGGCCGGACACGCCGGCGATGGAACCCAGCCTCGCCGATCTGCTCAATCCCGCCATCGGCAAGGGCACCGCCGGCGTCGGCGCGCAGACCGGGCTCTCACCGTCATTCCGGGGCGCGAGTGAAACGAGCGAGCCCGGAATCCAGAAGCCAGCTCCGAATAAAGACGTGGATTCCGGGCGCGGCCCTACGGGCCGTCCCGGAATGACGACGGCAGGGAGCGGCCTGCAGCCGCCGCCCGACAATTCCTTCGACCGCCGCGCCGATTTCTCCGCCGCGCACCGCGCGCGCAAGTCGACCAAGGGCTTCGACGAGGCGCCGCAGTCGGATTACGTCGGCAAGGTTCCGAACGAGCCGGTGACGATCAACACCAAGCTGGCGGCAAGCGCTCGGCTACCGCATGCCGGGCGACGAGGACGACGACGAAGGCACCGCGCCATCGGGTGTGACCGCCAGCGCCCAGGCGCTGGACCGGCTGCTGCGCGAGGGGCGCAGGGAATTTGCCGACCAGGCGGGGCAAATCTGGACGCCGCACCGTCCGCCCCGCCCGGAGAAGTCCGAAGGCGGCAAAAAGTTCGTCATCAAGTCCGACTTCGAGCCCAAGGGCGACCAGCCGCTCGCGATCGACGAGCTGGTCGAAGGCGTGAAGCGCCACGACCGCATGCAGGTGCTGCTCGGCGTCACCGGCTCCGGCAAGACCTTCACCATGGCCAAGGTGATCGAGCGCACGCAGCGCCCGGCGCTGATCCTCGCGCCCAACAAGACGCTGGCGGCCCAGCTCTACGGCGAGTTCAAGAGCTTCTTTCCCGACAACGCGGTCGAGTATTTCGTCAGCTATTACGACTACTACCAGCCGGAAGCCTACGTTCCGCGCACCGACACCTATATCGAGAAGGAATCCTCGATCAACGAGCAGATCGACCGCATGCGCCATTCGGCGACGCGCGCGCTGCTCGAACGCGACGACGTCATCATCGTGGCGTCGGTGTCGTGCATCTACGGTATCGGCTCGGTCGAGACCTATTCGGCGATGACGTTCGCGCTCAAGCGCGGCGAGCGCATCAACCAGCGCCAGTTGCTCGCCGACCTGGTCGCGCTGCAATACAAGCGCACCGCCGGCGATTTCTTCCGCGGCTCGTTCCGGGTGCGCGGCGACACCGTCGACGTGTTCCCGGCGCACTACGAGGACCGCGCCTGGCGCATCAACCTGTTCGGCGACGAGGTGGAATCGATCGACGAGTTCGATCCGCTCACCGGCCAGAAGTCCGACGAGCTGGAGTTCGTGAAGATCTACGCCAATTCGCACTACGTGACGCCGCGGCCGACGCTGATCCAGGCGGTCGCGAGCATCAAGCAGGAGCTGAAGTGGCGGCTCGACCAGCTCAACGCCGCCGGGCGCCTCCTGGAGGCGCAGCGGCTCGAGCAACGCACCATCTATGACATCGAAATGATGGAGGCGACCGGAAGCTGCGCCGGCATCGAGAATTATTCGCGCTACCTCACCGGCCGCAAGCCGGGCGAGCCGCCGCCGACGCTGTTCGAATACGTGCCCGACAACGCGCTGGTGTTCTGCGACGAGAGCCACGTCTCGATCCCGCAGCTCGGCGGCATGTATCGCGGCGACTTCCGCCGCAAGGCGACGCTCGCCGAATACGGCTTCCGCCTGCCCTCCTGCATGGACAACCGGCCGCTGCGCTTCGAGGAATGGGACGCCATGCGGCCGCAGACCGTCGCGGTGTCGGCGACGCCGGGCGGCTGGGAGATCGACCAGGCCGGCGGCGTGTTCGTCGAGCAGGTGATCCGCCCGACCGGACTGATTGACCCGCCCGTCGAGGTGCGGCCCGCGCGCACGCAGGTCGACGACCTGGTCGGAGAGGTGCGCGCAGGTGGCGCGGCAGGGCTATCGCGCGCTGGTCACGGTGCTGACCAAGCGCATGGCCGAGGACCTGACCGAATACCTGCACGAGCAGGGCATCCGCGTGCGCTACATGCATTCCGACATCGACACGCTGGAGCGCATCGAGATCATCCGCGACCTGCGGCTCGGCGCCTTCGACGCGCTGGTCGGCATCAACCTGTTGCGCGAGGGCCTCGACATTCCGGAATGCGCGCTGGTCGCGATCCTCGACGCCGACAAGGAAGGTTTTTTGCGCAGCGAGACGTCGCTGATTCAGACGATCGGACGCGCGGCAAGAAATATCGACGGCAAGGTGATCCTCTATGCCGACGCCGAGACCGGCTCGATGGCGCGCGCGATGGCGGAAACCAGCCGCCGGCGCGAGAAGCAGGTCGAGTACAACGCCGCCAACGGCATCACGCCCGAGAGCGTGAAGAAGGGCATCGCCGACATCCTCAATTCGGTCTACGAGCGCGACCACGTGCTGGTCTCGACCGCGGGCGGCATCACCGGCATCGGCGACGAGGAGACCGCGACCATCGGGCACAATTTCGAGGCCGTGATCGCCGACCTCGAGACGCGCATGCGCGAGGCCGCCGCCGATCTCGACTTCGAGGAGGCGGCGCGGCTGCGCGACGAGCTCAAGCGCCTGCGCGCGACCGAGCTGGCGGTGGTCGACGATCCGACCGCGAAGCGGCCCGCACCCTCCCCTGCAGGGGGAGGGTCGGCGCGCGGCGCGCGCCGGGGTGGCGGGCAACGCGTCGTCGGCACGCAACGCAGCCGCATCCACAAACCCACCCTCGACGAAATGGGCATCGCGCTGTCGCACGAGGTCGCGCCGCATCGGCCGGACGACGAGCGTCCACGCAAACCCACGCTCGACGAGATGGGTCCCGGCCCAGAAGCAAGGCCCTATCGACCCAGCACAAGCCCGCGCTCGACCGGCGGAAAGCCCGGCCAGCGCGGTGGCTGGAAACCGCGCGGGCGCTAAAACGGCCCGCCGCCACAAAGGAAAATGAATGGCAAATTACTTCCTGTTCGGCGCGATCGGGCAATGCCCGCACTGCGCCGATCACCGCTTTTCGGGCCCGCCGCTGCTGGCGCCGGACAAGAGCGTGACCTGTCACAAGTGCGGGCGCGTGTGCACCGTCGAGGAGGCGGTTGCCGCCGGCCTCAAGTCGGGCGTGGTGAAAAAACTCAGCGACCATCGCGTGGTGCAGGGAAACTGAGCTAGAATGCCACTCCCGACCATCGAACAGCAGGAGGACGCCATGGCGAAGGGTCAGATGAGATCCAACAAGGAAAAGAAGAAGCCCAAGCAGGACAAGAACAAGAAGAAGGGCGGCGCCGCGCCGTCGCCGTCGCCGTTTGCGTCGGGACAAAACCAGCCCCAGCCGGGATACAACCCCTACGGCAAGAAGTAGCAGCGCGGCAGGTTCGGCCGCCGCGGGCTGCCGGCATGCGGCGGTCAACTTGGCGCACATTCACGTCGATGAAACAGGGCGCCCGTTGCGCCGAGGTTGGAGATTTTTCGCTCGGATTCTGGCCCATCGAGAATGACGGCGATGGCAAAGACAGAGAAGCTCGATCCAATTCCTCCAGGCGAAATTCTCGCCGCGGAATGCATGAAGCCGAACCGGATCAGATCAACACATCGCTGAACATCCCCGCCCGCGCGTTGTGCGATCGACCAAACAGAAACATCATCGCGAGTATCGGAGTATGGAATTTTCTGCGCAACATGCGCGCATGACATGCGTCGCATGAATTTTTTTCCACTGCGCTTTGCGTGACACACATTGGCCGAGATTAATTGGAATCCTCCGCACTATCGCTTGCAAGGAGCGAATTCGGGGGCGTCTCAGTTTGGTTCGTTTCGTCTTTGCGCTTCGGGGGTTAGCCGAAAGCTGTTGCTGATGGCATCTGGCGTTCGGTGAGGGATGGGGGAGACGGATGGGCAACAAGCCATCGCGTGAGCAATTTGCTGTGGGACCATATCAAGTTCAGCATCTTCCGACCGGCGCCAAATTCGGCGCGTATCCTGGCGAAAATGATCTCTGCTACATCAACTGGGGACGGCTCAGCGAGCGCTGCGCCGAGCAAGACTATTGCAATGAGCTCCGCAAGATTGCGAGCGAGTTGCTGCGCGAACGATCGAAATACTAGACCGTGATCTGATTGAATCAGGTCATGCTCCCAGCTTCTGGCGTCTTGAGCATGAGCTCCAAGACGCCGAATGACTCCGGCGGCCCTGTCTTCCGCTCGTCCCCGCGCAAGCGGGGACCCAGTGCAAAACAAATGCCTGGATTCCCGCTTGCGCGGGAATGAGCGGAGGATGGCGCCAATCTGAATGAGCGTTGCGCTAGTGGAGTGGATTTGACATTCGCGACCCATCTGGCAGCGGGTCCGCGACGCGAATGTCAAATCCAAACTCCACTAGCACTTGATACTTGCTAGTGGTCCTTCAATTCTAACATTCGCAAAGTCGCTCGCTGAAACGGGATGCGAATGTTAGAATCGGACCACTAGCGGCCGGCGATCGCCGCGACCAGCGTCACCGCCATGAAGCATGTCCAGACCGCGCCGAGCATCACGCCGAACCAGTCGCGCGCGATGCGTTGCGCCTTCTCGGCCAGCGTCCATTGCCGGTTCACGATCACGCCGTTGACGCCATAGCCATAGTCCCAGCGGGCATAGGCGCCGAGCGCATAGAGCGCGAAGCGGAGCGCCCACACCACCGCGAACATCGGCGCGGCGCCTGCGAACGCAAGTCCGGGCAGGACAAGCGCGAGCGCGCCTTCGAATTGTCCGGCGACCAGCACCAATGCCGGCGCCCACAGCGTCGCGCCCATGGCATAGGCGGCCAGCAGCCCCGGCGCGCAGAACGAGCGCGGCGCCGCCAGCGCGTGGCCGCGGGAAGCCGGGGCAACCGGGGTCTGCGAACAAGCCTTCATGACGCCGTCCTGTCTTGCGGGCCGCATGCCCGCGCCTGACAGAATGCGCTTTCTCGGCACCGGACGATGTGATCTGGATCACACAATTTCTCGTACCTCATCTTCTCTGGTTTGGTCGCCGGAGCCTGCCGGCAGGTTCGGTGTCATGGCACCCAGACAGGCCGGTTGTGCGCTGCATGCACGCCCGCACCACAGCCCAAATCCGACGCGAGCGCCTTCACCACAGGTGTGACGATCGCGTGCACACACCGCGACCTTCCTGTGGATTTGTGCGCAATCGGTAGATTCGCACCGCATCGCTCCCGAATCGTCACATTGGCGACCGACTCCCGCCGAAATCACTGAACAAGGGTTCACGACGCACTCATCTCGCGGGGGACAGACGACACGTCGATCGCGAATTGATCTCGGGGGAAGCCATGCTGACTCGAATGACAGGGGCGATGTCATCCATCGTCGTGCTGGTGGTCGCTGCGACCGGCCTGACCGCTCAACCGGGCCGCGCCCAGAGCACGGCGGCGCAAGCCAAGGCCGAAGCCAAGGCCGACGAGTGCCTGAGCAAGCCGAACGCTGCGTCACCGCGCGGCAGCCACTGGTACTACCGGCTGGATCGTCAGACCCGCCGCCGCTGCTGGTATCTGGGCCCTGACAAGTTGAAGGTGCGGCAGGCCGCGCCGGTCGAGCGCAGCGCGCCACCCCTATCTCCACCGCCGCCTCCGCGCGAGTTGCGAGCGGACGAGCAAATGCCCGCGCAGACTCCGGCCCGGGTCACGACCGATGCGAACCCCGTGGCAGCGAGCTCGGTGACCGCCACGAATTTTTCCGCAGGCTGGCCCGCCGTTGCGACCGCGGCCGGTTCGAGTGACCGCGATGTGACGACAACGGCCGGCGACGATGCCGAAAACGCTGCGGCAACGGAGACGCAGGAGGATATGGTATGGCCGGCGCTCACGCCGGCCGGTGGTGTGGCCGCCGCGCAATCGTCCGAACCGGCGCCCGGTCTCGGGCATCTGGTGTTGTTTCTTGCCGCGTCGGTGGCGTTCGTCGCCATTGCGTTTCGCGCAATCCTCAAACTGTCGGCAGCCTGGTTTGCCCGCCGGCGGCCAAAATTCGCTCCGGCGTCACCCGTCATTCGCGCGCGCACGCCGGTGCGGCCGGCGTTCGAGCCAACGATCGAAGCGATGAGCGAACCCGCGATCGCTCGCCTGCGCGAGGTGGCAAAGCGCTGGGATTCGCCCACGCGCGTTCCGCGCCAGCCACGCATTCCGGCCTACGAAGTGGTGCCCGATTACAAAGTGGTGTCGGATGACAAGGTCGAAGCGCCAACGCCGCGGCGCCGCGCGGTGGCGTGACCTTCACCGCGCCGCGGGCGCCACCGTCGCCTCCTGCCCGGCCCGCGCGATCGCCTCCGCGACGAAGCCCGACGCCTTCATCTCCTCGACGAAGGCGCGCAGATAGGCCGCGCCGGCGTCGCGGCCCTTGGGCAGGCACATCGCCTGCTGGATTTCCATGAAGCGGCCGGGAAGCATGCGGGCGACCGGGCTCGCGTCCACGAACCGCACCACGCCCTGCTTCACGCCGGCAACCGCTTCGAGCCCTTCGCGCAGGAACACGTCGAACGAATCCTCCGCGCGGATCAGCGTCGCCTGCTTGAGCGAGCGCGTCAGGAAGAGGTCATAGGCCGCGCCCTTGTTGACGGCGACGCGCACGCCGGCGCGGTCGACGTCGGCGTTTGCCGTCAGGCCGGAATCCGCGCGCACCGCATAGACGCCCTCGATCATGACATAGGGCGCGGTGAAATCGATCTCGGAAGCACGCGCCGGCTCGACCGCGAGGAAGCCGATGTCGCAGGCCGCGGTCTTCACCGCATCGAATGATTTGCCGGCGCCATCGATGACGACCTGCTCCAGCGGCACGCCGAGCCGCCGCTCGAGCTCGCGCGCGAGATCGACAGTGACGCCAGACGGCGCCCCGGTCACGGGATTGCGCTGTACCAGCACCGGATTGGCGATGTTGATGGCGGCGCGCAGCTTGCCGCCGGGCGCGAGCGATTGCACGACGTCGGCGGACGGGGCAGTGGTCACGGGATGGTCCTCCCAATTCTTTTGCGTCAGCACAACGACGCAACGAACTCCGTGACCCTCTCCCCTTGAGGGAGAGGGTGGCGAGCATCGGAGTGAAACGAGGATGCGAGCCGGGTGAGGGGTATCCTTCCTACGGGCGCGCTTCGCGCGCAACCCCTCACCCGCCCTCGCTTCGCTCGGGCACCCTCTCCCGCAAGGGGAGAGGGTTCGAGTCCGCGGCACGGTTGCGCTCAATTCGTCGCCGGCGGCGCGACCGTCGCCTCCTGGCCGCTGCGCTTGAGCGAATTGGCGACGAAACCCGACGCCTTCATCTCCTCCACGAAAGAGCGCAAGTAGCGCGCCGCGGCGTCGCGACCGCGGGGCGTGCCCATGGACTGCTGGATCGCGTGGAACGAATCGTCCATCACCCGCAGCCCCTGGTGCTTGGCGGCGAACGCGGCGAGACGCTGCCGCACACCGGCAGCAGCATCGAGCTTGTCGGCGAGGAACTGATCGAGCGCCTCCGCCGAGGTTGCCGCGCGAACGATCTGCATGCGCTTGACCGTGCGCGATAGATGGAGGTCGTAGGCGGAGCCCTTGCCGACGGCGACGCGAATGCCTTCGCGGTCGACGTCCGCGGTCGTGCGCAGCGGTGAGCCCGCGGGCACCACATACGTACCCTCGATGACCATATAGGCCGGACTGAACGCGACTTCGGTGGCCCGCTCGGGCTCGATCGCCATAAACGCGAGGTCCCAAACCCCGGACTTGAGCGCCTCGAACACCTGGGCGGAGGCTCCGAAGGTGACGAACTCGATCGGCACTCCGAGCCGTTGCGCAAGCGCGCGCGCCAGATCCGGCGTGATCCCGCGCAACTCGCCGGTCTTGGGATCCTTCTGCGCATAGAGCGCATTGCCGATATTGATTGCGGCGCGGAGCTTGCCGGTGGGTGCGAACTCCTTGACGACCTCGACTGCGACGGTGCCTTTCTCTGTGCGCGCGCTGTCGGTCGGCGCGAGCGCCGTCAACGTCGCGACGGCCAACGTCAGGGCAATCAGCGTCCGCTGCATGGCGTTCCCCCGCGTTGCAGGATTTCTCCACCAGCGTGACGCGCGGCCGGGGCCGACGCAAGGCCATCGTGCCGCAGGCCCGTGACCGCTACGGTCAGCGGCGCTGGCCACTTCCGTCAAGAGGCCGTCGCTCGGATGATCCGCTAGTTCTCGATCTCGCCGACGACAATGCGGTTGGCCGGGCTGACCAGCAGGATCTTGCCGGAGGCGCGCACATAACCAAGGTTGCGCATGGCCGGAATCTCCGTCGTCAGCTCCTGCGGCAGGTCGCGCACGTCAATCCCGCTCGGAAGCAATTCGGCGGCACGGGCATTGGCATTGGCGACTGGCGCCTTGCTGACGGCGTCGCGGATGCGCTTGCGCTGGTCGTCGGTCAGCGGCAGCGGAAACGCCATGGTCGGCAATTCGTCGAGCGCAGCATTGCGCTCAGAGAATTTGGCCGGGACGGTCTGGCTGTCGGCCGGCGCACCCGGCGCCGTGAGCCGGCCATCGACGAATGGCGCGGTCTCTTCCGGCTTGGCGGTCGGCGCCACCGAGCTCGGCTCGGTCGTGCCGGCGCGGCCGCCTTCGGTCTGCTGCGCCTTTTCCTGCTGAGCCTTCTGCTGCGGCGGAGCCCGATTCTCGCCCTGCTGCGCGGCGGCGAGCCCAAGACCGAGCAAAAATGCAAGCGTGACCAAACCAGAACGCAGTGCCGTCATGAAGTCCTCCTGTCCGCCAACCGAAAGGACAACGCGGCGGCCGCCCATTTGTTGCCTCCAGGCCCCGTCGGCGACCAAAATCGACGGCCCGGCAACCGGTTAGACAGGGACGGGCCATAACGACCATAAACGCGGGGTGGGCACCGCTGCGGCCGAAGCCTAAGCCTGCCGCCGGCACGAAACACTCCCGAAACATTTGACGACATCAGCCGGAAACATGGGGCTGCTACACACCCATCACTGCGGGCTTGGCCCGCGCCCCATACGACCGAGTAAGACCGATGCTCACCGCCCGTTTTCTCGCAATGCCCGCCATCGCGCTGACCGTGATCGTCGCGCTCGCCCAGGCCCATAGCCGGCCCGGGATGAGCCAGACGGAAACCCGGTCGGTCTACCGCGCGGTCAATTGCGGCGTGCCGGCCGCAAGCGTCGACGCCTCCTGCACCCTCGCCGGCAATGCCACTGCCAGCGAGGTCCACTGATACCGAACTTGAAAGTAAGGCCCGCCTCCAAGAACGGCCAAACCCCAGACCCGGATCGCCCCCCCCGACGATCCGGGTCTTAATTTTTTTGATTTCCGCTGCGCCGCTGGCGATCGACATTTGACCGTGCTTTGGGCGCTCCGCATGGCGGCTCCAGGGACGGCTTCGCACGACGCTGTTCGGATCGAGGATTCTATCGCCGTCGCCGTGGCGATCGTGCTCAAGGCCGGCCCCGCTTTTCATTGGTCGTCGGAGCCGTTAGACCGCGCCAGCCCGCCGCGTCCAACCTCGCCACAAATCGGTGTATGATGGCCCCGGTGATTAGTCCGGGTGGGAGTTTCTCATGGGTCGTCGTTTGATTCTCTGGGCGCTGGTCGCGGCCATCGCGGCGCCCGCAGCCGCGCAACAATGGCCTGATCTGCCGGGCCCAGGCGGGCAGGCGCCGCCGGCGCAGTCAAAGGCCAAACCGAAAGCGAAGGCGAAGCAGGCGCCGCGCGACGACGTCGAGGAACTCACGCCGTCGCAGATTCAGCGCGCGCAGGAACCGGACCCGCCGCCCGGCTCGCCGATGCCGCAGGCCGTGAAGCGGCCGTCAAAGAGCACCCAGGCGCGGCAAATCGATTGCAGAGGCGCGTTCGCGCGCGATTCAAGCCACATCCGGCTGGCCCAGATCTTCGGACCTGACAACGTCACCTACACCGAGGTTGACGGTCCCGAAAACTCGAAGCTGATGGCCTCGGTGCTGTTTCCGCGCGACCCGCAGCGCCGGCTTGAGCTGCTCTGGAATAACGACGCCTCGCGCTCCGGCACGCAGGTGATCGTCATCAACGGCAAATCCAATTGGGCCGCGCCACGCGGCGTCAAACTCGGCACTCAGCTCGCCGCGGTGGAAAAGCTCAACGGCAAACCGTTCAAGCTCACCGGCTTCGGCGCCGATGGCGGCTCTGCCTCCGACTGGCAGGGCGGCGCTTTGCTCTCGCTCCAGGGCGGCTGCAAGATCGGCATGCGCTTCATCGCCGACCAGCGCGCGCCTGAGGATGCGCGCAGCCAGTTGGCGAGCGCAAAAGAATTGCAGTCGAGCGACGCCAGCGTACGCGCCGCGCGCCCGACCGTGGCGGAGATTCTGATCGGATACTGATTGCTGCACGTTGCGCCGGCGGAAGCGCAACATGATGACAAGGGGCTCACGTGTCGGTCCGTCGTCGCGAACGCGGCAAACCGGTTTTTGCGGTACTGGCGGTCCTGCTGATCGCAGCGCCGGCGGCTGCCCAGGTCGCGGCAACGCCGGATTTGAACCCCGGCGAGCCGCCGACCGCGATCACTGGGCCGCAGCCGGTGGACCAGGATACGATTCAGGTACCTTCGGGCGGGCGGCCATTCGTGGTGACGCGCGTCGATGGGATTCCCCACCAGCTCAAAGCCGCCATCGACCGCACCAATTGCAATCTCACGGATTCGCTGGTGGCAAAATATCCGGTGCTGATCTTCCGGCCCGCCGATGGTCGCCGCTTGATGGCGGTGGCGCCGTGTTTCGGCATCACGCCGGACAGCCGCGCGTTCCTGTTCGATCGCTCGGTCGATCTGGAGCCGTTGCCGATGACATTTCCCGTGGTCGCCCCGACCGGCGGTTTCACCGCATCGAGCCAACCTGGACTGATGAGCTGGGAGGCCCAAACCAGGACGCTCACCGCCTGGCGCGGCAGCGACCACTGTCCCGCCCGCGAACTCCGCCACACCTATCGGCAGGGCAGCGGAGAGCTCAATGGGTTCGCCCTCTCCAAGGTCGAGCACCGCCTGCTTCGTTGCACCACCCCGGAATCGGACTGGCAGACGCTCTGGCAGTCACCGGTCTGGAATCTGCAGCCCTAACGGCCCCCTTCATCCGGCCGGGTTCCCGCGCCTATCTTTCGCCGGCCCAGTGCGATAAATCGCCGTTATCTGCCTCAAAATCGTCATGTGTATGAGGGTAAACCGGCCGCGAAGCGGTCACATTCTGATGCCGCAATTACCCCCGGGTGTGGTCTGCGCACAACGCGCTCTGTCAGGGGGTAGCTTCCATGACTGCTATCAAGTCAACCAAATCTGTCGATGGCGACCAGCAACCGCGAGAAAACGGGGTTGAGGGCGAGATCCGAGAGTTCGTCCGCCGTGACGGACAGGCCCTGCGACGGGCGCCCGAGACCGACAGCGAACTGGTCGCGCACAACATCAGCACCTTGCTGCAACGGGTGGCTGGAACGTCGGTGCAGGAGGTGGATCGGCTGATCGCCGAACTGCAGCAATTGCGCGAACTCCTGCACCAAGAGGGCGCGCGGGTTCAACGCGAAATCACCGAATACGCGCACTTGAGCCAATCGGCGATGCAGTCTACCAAGATCATCGCCGAGAGCCTGTCGCACTGGAAGGGCGACGTCAGCGGACGCGGCGCGCGCGGATAGTGGTCGCGGCTCGTGCGTCGCGCCAGTCGGCGCGCCGCGCTAGTGGAAGACGAGCTTGTAGCGCGGGATCGTCGTCTCGACCTGACGGGTGTCCGCGCTGACCAGCAGGATGCGGTCTTCGAGCTTCACGAACCGGTAGCCGTCCGTCTGCGGGATGCGGCGAACCACCATCGCCGGGATCTCGTGGAGTTCGACCGTCTCTGACAGCGGCGCGCCCGGCTCGGGCGCCCGCATCGCGAGCTCCGGAACGTCCGGCAGGTTGATCACGCCCATGAAGATGAACCCGCGCTGCTCGTCGGACAGCGACAGTCGCGACGCGGACGCGAGGTTGATGCGTCCGGTGGTCTCGTTGTCGTAGTCGTCAACGATTGCCGGATGGGTCGCGCCGAAACCGACGGTCTCGTCGTCGACCACCGCGCCGCGGTGCTGCGCCGCGACCAGGCCCAGGCAGGCGCCAAGCGCGATAATCAAAGCGCTGACGTGGATTGCGGATCGCATCGTGATCTCCCCAAAACCTGACCGGAAAGCTAGCGAGCGATCACTCCCGCAATGTTAACGGCGGGTGGGGCGCCATTCCGGTCCGCCGACATGGTCAATCAATCGCTCCGGCACATGGTCAACGGACCCTGAAGATGGCCGGCCGATCGCGCGCCGGCGCGGTGAGTGAACCGCAACCGGCGCGCTCAACCGGGGCCGCAAGGCCGGCTTCGAGCGACACTGGTGCCTTACGGGGTCACCTCGGCCACGATCACGCCAGTGTCGGGATCAACCAGCAGCACGCGGCCGCCGATGGTCATGTACCGGTATGAACGGATCTCTGGCACTTCCGCCACCGCCGCCGGCGGCAATGGGACCAGCCGGCTCGCTGCCGGCACCCGCGAGCCGATGGCGTAAGCGTTGGCGCTGTAGGCGTCCGGCTCCACGACGAAACGCCGTTGATAGCGTGGCGCCGGTTCATACGGTTCGCCATAGGCGTAGGCATCCAACGCACCGGTGACGACGCGCTCGCGCACCACGGGCGCGACCGGTTCGGTCACAATCCGCTCTTGCACAATCGGCTGTCGCCCGCGGCCTTGCGGAATGATGGTGCGGTAGATGGTGGTCCGCTGCGCCTGGGTGAGTGGCACCGGCTGCGTCGCGATGACCGGCCGGGCATCGTATTCGCGGATGAATTGCGCGCCGGCGGATGACGTGCCCGCGAGCAACGCGAGCACAACGGCTGCGTGGCCAAAATTCGTCATCATGATGATCTCCTTGCCCTGAGTTGCGCCAAACACAGTTCAACGCAACGGCGGCGGGGCTGTTCCGCCGCCGCCGCCGCCATTGAGCCAATGCTTTCAGTTTCCGTCAGATCAGATGCTACTTCGTGACTTTCGGAACTTCGATCTTCACCACGGTGCTGGTGTTGCCACCGCCGCCGCCGAAACCGCCGTTGAACGCCACAATGCCGATGATGACCAGCACCACCACAACGCCACCGAGTACGAATCCAAGAAAACTATTGCCGCTACCGTCTGCCATGACACGCTCCTGTTGCCTCCCGTCACAAACACGCCAGCGAAAATCGGGTTCCATAGAGTTCCATGTGTGGCTGCAAGACCACAGACAAAAGAATCATTTCGCGTGCGAACAACGGAGGGTAGTATCCCGTGGGGACTGGGGACTTCGAATGATTCTTTCCAAGCTCGCCGGGGCGGCGCTGATCGTCAGCGTCGCCGCCGGCCCGACGATCGAGCCTGATGGCGTGAACGTCCGACTGTCGCTGCAACAGAAGAACGCAGCGGTTCAGGCCCTGGTGCGCTCGGCGACGGAATGCATTGCCCGCACTGTCGCCACCCATCCGCGCTTTCACAAGCAGGCGCCCCACAACGATCTGGGCGACCTGATCGTCGCGTCGGTGCCGAGTTGCGTCGGCCCGGTGCGGGCGATGATCGATGGCTATGACCGCTTCTTCGGCGATGGAACCGGCGAAGCGTTCTTCATGGGGCCCTATCTCGATGCGTTGCCCGCCGCGGTCAGCACGCTGGCCGTCGATCGGGCGGACTAGACCGTCATTACTGCGGGATGATCTCCACCACCCGCATGTTTGTCGGATCGACCAGGACGAGCTGATTTTTCACCACCGTGTACTTCACGGTCTTCGCGGCCGGGACATCCGCCAGCACGGCGTCGGGCAGGATATAGAGCTCGATCGCCGGCGGGACCGGCGCCCCGACTGACGCGACAAAGCTGACCGATGGCTCGGCCGCCTTGTTCTCGCGGCGCACCGCCTCCGCGATGGCACTCTTCTGCGCTTCCGAAAGCCGCAATTGCGCCGCGGTCGGGTCGCTCCTTCCGATCGTACCTTCTTGAAGCGCCGGCGGCGTCGAACCGATTTGTGCGGACGCGGTTGCGAGCCCACCCAACATCAGAGCAAACACAAGCGCCCCCTGAGGAAAATATGTCTTCATGGGTACCTCCTGACACTCCTTCACCCACGCCCAACGCATCGGTGACGGCGGCGGTTCCGCTGCACAATATCTAGGCGGGCATTCGTGAGATCGGGGGTCAGGAGACCCGCGCCGGAAGCACGGTCTTCAAGATGAGCGCCAGCGGGAGCGTCAGCAGCACGACGCCGGCGACAACGGCCATCGCCGCGGGCACGCCCAGGAGATCGCCGACGATCCCGAACAGCGCCGGCGCGAGCGCGCCGGCGCCGATGGAACCGGTATAGAAGATGCTGAAGGCGCGGGCACGGCGTTCCGGTGCCACCAGGTCGGGCACCGATCCGTAGAGGACCGACGACGTTCCGTTGAGCGCGACGCCGATCAGCGGCAACAGCAGCATGCCGGCCTCGAGCGACAGCGGCAGCAACGCGAGGATCGCGATCGCCGTGAGTCCTTCGGTGAGCCACACCGTCGCGATCGTGCCGATGCGGGCGCCGATGAAAGCACATACCAATTTGCCGGCCGCCCCGCCGGCGAAGACCAGCGTCAGCGCGAGGCCTATGGTCGGCAGGTTTGCGCCCTTGGCCGTGAGCAGGAACGGCAGGAAGGTGAGAAACGCCATGCGGGTCGCGCTGTCGATCACGCCGATCGAGAGCAGCACCGGAAACGCAATGCGGCTCACGGGAACGGGCGCGACGTGGACGCCTTGGGGGCCGGCCGCCACCTCCGCGGAAATCTCCGGGCCATAGCGCGGCGTCAGCAGGAAGATCGCGACGGCGCAGGCGAGGCCGATCACGCCCAACAGCATGACCGCCGGTTGCCACGTCGTCACCGTGAGCAGGAGCGCGGTCGCGGCCGGCACCGTCATCTTGCCGATATCGCCGGCGAAATTGTAGATGCCGAGCGCCTTGAGGGACCGCGGTCCCGCAAAGGCGCGTGCGATCAGCGCCGCGCCGAGCGGATGCTGCGCGCTCGCCCCAATTCCGCCGACGAACAGCGCGAACACAAGCATGGCGAAACCGGCGCTGGCGCCGGCGAGGCAATAGCCGACACCGGCAAGAGCGGTCCCGAGCGCCAGCACCGGCGCACTGCCAAGCCGCTCCGCCAACAGCGCGGCCGGAATCTGGAACGTGGCCATGGTGCCGGCATAGATGCCGCGCAGCATCCCGACTTCGGCATAGCCTAGTCCGAATTCCCGTTGCCAAAGCGGCAGCAGCACGAAGATGACGTCGGTGAAGCCGTCATGCAGCGCGTGCGCACCGCCGGCGATGCCGGCGGCGCGGCGCTCGTCACGCCGGACTGCCGATTCGGTTGTGGCATCGGCGGCCCGGCCGCCCGCGACGCTCATGGCGCGAATGGACTCCGTTGACACCGACGCAGGTCGAAGTTCGCCGCTTGGCGACAGACTACACGCATCGCGAAATCAGCGCAAAAGCAACGCATTGCCGGCGCGATTGACCGGCACGGGCGGCGGGTGCAGTCTCCCGCAGCCCGCAGTCAGGGGTGCGCGGTCAGGGTACGTGGATGCGGATTGCGCCCCGTTCTTCGTCGAAAGGGGAGGACCCATGTTCGAGCTACGCGACCTGTTTCAATGGGAACGATTCATCACCCCATCGATCATCAAGATCTTCTATTGGCTCTCGGTCGGCTTGTCGCTCCTGTTCGGCGTGGCGGGCATCCTTGCCGGACTTGGGCAGATGTTCCTGAACCCGCTGAGCGGACTGGTCACTGTCATCGGCAGCGTGATCGCGATCCTCATCGGTGTGATCTTCGCCCGCATCATCGCGGAATACGTGCTGATCATATTCCGTATCAACGAGCACCTCGGCGCCATCCGCAATCGCGGCGGCGGGATGTAATTTTGCTTGTGTCCCGGGCTTGACCCGGGACCCAGCGCAAAAAAGGGAAGCAGTCTTTGGCTTTCTGGGTCCCGGCTCTTCGCTCCGCTCGGCCGGGACACGCTCCCAAGCTAGGTTGCGAACCTGAAATGCATCACGTCGCCGTCGGCGACGATGTAGTCCTTGCCCTCAAGCCGCATCTTGCCGGCGTCACGCGCGCCCGCTTCGCCGCCGAGCGCCACGTAATCCTGGTATGAAATCGTCTCGGCGCGAATGAAGCCGCGCTCGAAATCGGTATGGATGACGCCGGCCGCCTGCGGCGCACGGGTGCCGCGCGTCACGGTCCAGGCCCGCGACTCCTTCGGGCCGGCGGTGAAGTAGGTCACGAGGTCGAGCAGCGCGTAGCCGGCGCGAATGAGCCGGTCGAGACCAGGTTCCGCGAGGCCGACCGCATCGAGATAGTCCGCCCGTTCCTCCCGCGACAGCACGGCGATCTCCGCCTCGATCTTCGCGGAAATCACGACCGAGCCGGCGCCTTCCTCCCTGGCCCGCTCTTCGACCAAACCCGAGAAATCGTTGCCGCTGGCCGCCGCCGCCTCGTCGACGTTGCAGACATAGAGGACCGGCATCGACGTCAGCAGCCCGAGCGTGTGAAACAGGCGTTCTTCTTCGGGCTTGCGCTGCACCATCCGCGCGGGCTTGCCCTCGCGCAGCAGCGCCAGCGCGCGGTTGACGAGATCGAGGATCTCCTTCGCCTCCTTGGCGTCCTTGTCGCTGCCCTTGGCCCTCTTCTCGAGCGCGTCCACGCGGCGCTCGAGGCTGTCGAGGTCCGCGAGCATCAGCTCGGTCTCGATCGTCTCGATATCCGCGATCGGATCGATCCGGTTCTCGACATGGGTGACATCGTGGTCCTCGAAACAACGCACCACATGGGCGATGGCGTCGACCTCGCGGATATTGGCCAGAAACTGGTTGCCGAGCCCCTCGCCTTTCGACGCGCCGCGCACCAGGCCGGCGATGTCGACGAAGGTCAGCCGTGTCGGCACGACCTCGGCCGATTTCGCAAGCTTGGCCAGCGCATCGAGCCGCGTGTCGGGCACCGCGACCTCGCCGACGTTCGGCTCGATGGTGCAGAACGGATAGTTGGCCGCCTGCGCCGCCGCCGTTTCGGTCAGCGCATTGAAGAGCGTCGACTTGCCGACGTTCGGCAGGCCGACGATGCCGCATTTGAAGCCCATCACGTCTCTCTTGAATCTTCTGTTGGCTTTTGTTTCGGGGGTCTTCGGAACGGCCGCGCCCGGCTTGTCCGCCTAGTCCTCAAGGAAAAAACCCTTGGCCTCCATGGAGAGATGAACCTTGTTCTGAAAGCTCGCGTCCTGTCCGTTCGCCAGCAGCCCCGCATTGTCGGCGATGACGTCGCACAGCGCCGCAACCCAGGGCCGTTCAGCCTTGGCGAAGTCGTTGAGCACGTACGCGTGGACGAGTTCCTTGATGCCGGGATGACCGACGCCAATGCGCACGCGGCGATAGTCGTTGCCGATATGCTCGGTGATCGAGCGCAGCCCGTTGTGGCCAGCGACGCCGCCGCCGGCCTTCACGCGCACCTTGCCGGGCGCGAGATCGATCTCATCGTGGAACACCACGATGCTGTCGAGCCCGAGCTTGTAGAAATGCGCGGCTTCCGCCACCGCACGTCCGGACTCGTTCATGAACGTTCCCGGCAGCAGCAGAAGCGCGCGCGCGGCGCCGATCGGGCCTTCGGCCGCCACGCCTTGGAATCGTCTCCGGAACGGCCCGACGCCGTGCCGTTTCGCGATCGCCTCGACCGCCATGAATCCAATGTTGTGGCGGTTGCCGGCATAGCGGGCACCAGGATTTCCGAGGCCGACGAAGAGCAGCATGGGATGGCATCCCTGCTGTCATGCCCCGCGCAGGCGAGGCATGCAGCAAAACTCCAGCAGCGGTGGGTACTGGATCGTCCGGTTACGCGGGCAATGACGAGCACGAAGGAGGTCTTACTTCTTCTCCTTCTCCGCACCCGCAGCAGCAGCGGGCGCGCCAGCCGCAGGTGCTGCTCCGGGAGCGGCGCCAGGCGCGGCGCCGGGTGCGGCGCCTTCCGCGGTCGCAGCTTCCGCCGCAGCCGCGGCAGCCGCAGCGGCGGCGGCAGCCGCTTCGGCAGCAGCCTTCATTTCTTCGGCGTAGCCCGACGGCGGCACGATGGTGACCAGCGTCTGGTCGACGTTGCCCACCAGGCGCACGTTCGGCGGCATGGTGACGTCGCTCACGTGCTTGGAATAGTTGATCTCTAGACCCGAAACGTCGACGTCGATCGATTCCGGAATCTCCTCGGGCGAGCAGATCACTTCCACCGCGTGGGTGACGATATTGACGGTGCCGCCGCGTTTCACCCCCGGCGACTGGTCCGCGTTCATGACGTGCACCGGGATGCGCACGCGAATCTTGGCGCCCGCGCTCAGGCGCAGGAAGTCGACGTGGACCGGAAGGTCCTTCACCGGATCGAGCTGGAAGTCGCGCGGGATCACGCGGTGCTTGGTCCCGTCCACGTCGAGCTCGTAGATCGTGGTAAGGAAGCGCCCGGCATAGATGCGCTGCTTGAGCTCGGCGTGATCGACCGAGATCGCGAGGGGGTCCTTGCTGTCGCCGTAGATGACGCCCGGCACGCGGCCGGCGCGACGGACTGCCCGGGCGGCCCCCTTGCCGGCCTTCGGGCGCGCCGTCGCCTTCATTTCGTTGACGGTGGCCATTGTCCTAAATCCTTGTCGCAACGATTGAAAACGCCGCAGCCTGCCTCCAGGGGGGTCGGGGCCGCGGTCGCGGGGCGTTGTTTAGCGGCAATGTGGGGGAATGACAAGGAACGCAGCGGAAGCGAGCGACCTTGGTCCGTCACTCACACCCCGCCGGGCGACTGCCCCGGCATCGGAGGCGGTGTGGGGGGACTTTGATCACCCACGCCGAGCTTGGCTTCCAGCGCGGCAATCCGCACCTTGAGCGCCTCGTTCTCCTCGCGCGCCAGCCGCGCCATGTCTTTGACCGCCTCGAACTCCTCGCGCTTGACGAGGTCGAGATCGCGCAGCCAACGCTCGGTCTGGGTCTTGACCAGCGTATCGAACTCGCGCCGCACGCCCTGCGCGACACCGGCGGCATCGTTCATCAGCCGGGCGACTTCGTCAAAGAAACGGTTGGTGGTCTGGGTCATGGCGCGCTCTCCCGGCGGATCCTCGATCTCCGGAAAATGGCGTCCAGCCGGCGCCCTTTCAAGGCTCGCGGCGACCTGTTACCTCCTCCATGCTGCGATCTCTTGACTTCACCTCAGGCACGGCCGCATCAGCGCCGTACTTATCGGCGACTCCACCTGACATGCCGCCCCTTTCCCTGCCCTTCCCCGCCTTCGATCCCGTGCTGGTCCACATCGGGCCGCTGGCGATCCGCTGGTATGCGCTCGCCTATATCGTCGGCATTCTCGGCGGCTGGCTCTACGCCCGCGCTATCATCCGGTCGGAACGGCTATGGGGCGGCAAGCCGCCGCTGACCGTCGTCGATTTCGACGATTTCATCCTGTGGGTGACGCTCGGCATCATCCTCGGCGGCCGGCTGGGCTACGTGCTGTTCTACAATCCCGCTTATTTCTTCGCCCATCCGTCGGAAATCCTGCAGCTCTGGAAAGGCGGCATGTCGTTCCACGGCGGCTTCCTCGGCTGCGTGATCGCGGTGATCGGCTTCGCGCGCTACCGCGGCATCCCGATCCTGTCGCTCGGCGACATCGTCTGCGCGGTGGCGCCGATCGGGCTGTTTCTTGGCCGCATCGCCAATTTCATCAATGCCGAATTGTGGGGCCGGACGACTGATGTGCCCTGGGCGTTCGTGTTTCCGGGCGCGGGTCCCCTGCCACGTCATCCGAGCCAGCTTTACGAGGCGACGCTCGAAGGTATCGTGTTGTTTGCCGTGCTCGCCGTTATGATGCGCGCTGGAGCGCTCATGCGGCCCGGCACAATTCTCGGAGCATTCTGTCTCGGCTACGGCCTCGCGCGGACGATCTGCGAGTTCTTCCGCGAGCCCGATCAACAGCTCGGCTTCCTGTGGGGTGGGCTCACGATGGGTATGCTGCTGTCGCTACCGTTGATGATCGCCGGCGCCGCGCTGATCATGGCGGCGCGGCGAGCGCGGCCGCTACAACAGGCTTGAGGGAATGACCGCCGACTTGCCGCCGCTGGAAGCCGAAATCCGACGCCGTATCACGGCCGCCGGCCCGATGCCGGTGGTGCAATACATGACGCTTTGCATGACCCATCCGCAGCACGGCTACTACATCACCCGCGATCCGTTCGGCGCCCAGGGCGACTTCGTGACGGCGCCGGAAATCAGCCAGATGTTCGGCGAATTGATCGGACTCTGGTGCGCCGCCACCTGGAAGGTCATGGGATCGCCGGAGAATGTGCGGCTGGTCGAGCTCGGCCCCGGACGCGGCACCATGATGCTCGACGCGCTGCGCGCGGTGCAGATCGTGCCGGACTTCCGCAAGGCGGCGGTCGTGCACCTGGTCGAGATCAGCCCCACGCTCCAGGAGCGGCAGCGGCAGGCGATGTCCGCAATCGATGTTCCGGTCTATTGGCATCCGTCGCTCGACGATGTGCCGGAAGGCCCGGTCATCATTATCGCCAATGAGTTCATCGACGCACTGCCGGTGCATCAGGCGCTGATGTGCGTCGACGGCTGGCACGAGCGCGTGGTCAAGATCGCCGACAACGGCAGCCTGCAGTTCGGTCACGCCCGCGATCCAATTCCGCTGTTCGATCAAATGTTGCCGCGGCCGCTGCGCAACGCGCCGATCGGCGCGATCTTCGAGTGGCGCGCGGACCAGATTGCGCTCGAAATCGGTCGCCGCGTGATGCACTCCCACGGCGCCGCGCTGCTCATCGACTACGGCCATGTCGAAAGCGCGGCCGGCGACACCTTCCAGGCGGTCGGACGCCAGGCGTTCACCAACCCGCTGCATTCGCCCGGGACCGTCGACCTCACCGCCCATGTCGATTTCCAGGCGCTGGCGCACGCGGCGCAAGCCCTTGGCGCCGACGTCCACGGCCCGATCGAGCAGGCCACGTTCCTGCGTCGCCTTGGCATCGAGACCCGCGCCGAGGCGCTCAAGAAGGGAGCACCGCTTGCCAAGAACGCCGACGTCAACAATGCGCTGGTGCGGCTGACCAGCGAGGAAGGAACCGGCATGGGCAAGCTGTTCAAGGCCATTGCATTTGCCGACCCCAGGCTTGGCGGACTGCCGGGATTCGAGCAGTCCGAGGGCGACGGCCGCACCGGCCACGCGGTCGGCGGCGGCCCGACGGGATGACGGCACGGCACCATGCTCCAGTCCGCTTCTCTTGCATCGCTGCCGGGCGTTCGCCACGCCTTCTTCACCCGCCATGGCGGCGTCTCGGGCGGAGTCTATGAGAGCCTCAACGGCGGCGTCGGTTCGCACGATGCGGCGGCGCATGTTGCAGAGAATCGCGCGCTGATGGCTGCGGCGCTCGGCGTCCGCCGTGAGAATTTCCTAACCGCCTATCAGATCCATTCGCCGGACGTGGTCATCGTCGAGCGGCCGTGGGCGCCGGACGCACGGCCGCGCGCCGACGCGCTGGTCACGCGGGTCCCGGGCATCGCGGTTGGCGTCTCGACGGCGGACTGCGGGCCGATCCTGTTCGCGGATGCAGGCGCGCGCGTCATCGGCGCCGCGCATGCCGGCTGGCGCGGCGCGCTCACCGGCGTGATCGAGGCGACCATCGCCGCGATGGAACGCTGCGGCGCCAGCCGCGGCAACATCGTCACCGCGACCGGCCCGATGATCCGCCAGCCGAACTACGAGGTGGGTCCGGAATTCGTCGAACGCTTCAAGGCGGAGAGCGCAGCGAACGAACGCTTCTTCACGTCCAGCCCGAAGAGCGGGCATGCCATGTTCGATCTCGCGGGCTATATCGCGGCGCGGCTGTCCGCCGCCGGCATCCGGCGTATCGAAGACATCGGCCGCTGCACCTACGCCGATCTGGAGTCCTTCTACAGCTATAGGCGCTCGGTACACCGCAACGAGGCCGACTATGGTCGGCATATCAACGCGATTGCGCTGGCGGATTGACGACCTCTAGACCACGGCCTCGATTAGGGCTACGGATTCAATTCGGCCGACATGGGCCCTTAAGGCCCGGACATCAGCTCGCAATAATAGGGGCGGCCGTTGGGGGCGTTGTATGCGTGTTGCGGACGGCCGCAGTGCGATCGGGGCGATTGCCGTGACGGCAGCGCTGGCGCTTGCCGGCTGCATCACCGCAACACCAACGGTATCGCCGACCGACGCCGAAGGCGCCACCATCGTTTTCAAATCGATCGACGGGCCGCCGCGGCCGGTGTCCGCGCGGCTGGTGCGCACTCTGGATCAGGAAGCGGCGGCGCGTCGGCTGGTGGTGGTGACGCGCGGCGGGCAGGCGCTCTACCACATCCGCGGCTATCTCGCCGCCCACACCGAAGGCGGAACGACGTCTCTCGCCTGGGCTTTCGATGTCTACGACGCTGAACGCAAACGCGCGTTCCGGCTGCGCGGGCGAGGAGCGCGCGCCCGGCTCCGGCGCGGGCGCAGGCTCTTGGGCCGCAGTCAACGACGCCATCCTCCAGCGCATCGCCAGCACCAGTATTACGCAGCTCATGACCTTCATCGCGTCCGACCGCACCACAGCGGGCGCCACGGCCGCCTTGCCCCAGCCTCCGGGCCCCGGACCGGAGCCGAGCCCCGCCCTGCTGGCCTATTCGGCGGGCACGGAGTAGGAAAAGCCGCGAAAATCGTGGACTTACGCCGGCCTCGTATTGCCAGCCATAACACGGGCTTGTTATCAGGTCGCCGCGGTGCCCGATGAGCCTTGGAGACAGCGATGGCGACCAATAACGGAGCGGTCAAGCTCGTCGCCGGCAACTCCAACCCCGCCCTCGCCGCGGCCATCGCCAATCACCTCGACGTCCCGATGACCAAGGCCGTGGTCCGGCGCTTCGCGGACATGGAGATTTTCGTCGAGATCCAGGAGAACGTGCGCGGCTCCGACGTGTTCGTGATCCAGTCGACCTCGTTCCCGGCCAACGACCACCTGATGGAGCTCCTGATCATCATCGACGCGCTGCGCCGTGCGTCGGGCGCGGCGCATCACCGCGGTCATCCCCTATTTCGGCTATGCCCGGCAGGACCGCAAACCCGGCCCTCGCACCCCGATCTCAGCCAAGCTGGTGGCCAATCTGATCACCACCGCCGGCGCCAACCGGGTGATGACGCTCGACCTCCACGCTGGCCAGATCCAGGGCTTCTTCGACATCCCGACCGATAATCTCTATGCCGCGCCGATGATGGTGCGCGACATCAAGGAGCGCTTCGACCTCGACAAGCTGATGGTGATCTCGCCCGACGTCGGCGGCGTGGCGCGGGCGCGCGGGCTCGGCAAGCGCATCAACGCGCCGCTCGCCATCGTCGACAAGCGCCGCGAGCGTCCCGGCGAGTCCGAGGTCATGAACGTGATCGGCGACGTCGAAGGGCGCACCTGCATCCTGGTCGACGACATCATCGATTCCGGCGGCACCATCGTAAACGCGGCCGACGCCCTGCTCGAAAAGGGCGCCACCGACGTCTACGCCTACATCACCCACGGCGTGCTCTCGGGCGGCGCGGTCGCGCGGGTCGCCAAGTCCAGGCTCAAGGAGCTGGTCATCACTGACTCGATCCAGGCAACCAAGGAGGTCGCGGGGGCCTCCAACATCCGGATCCTCTCCACCGCGCCCCTGATCGGCGAGGCGATCGGCCGGACCGCCAACGAAGAGTTGGTTTCCAGCCTCTTCGACTGACGTCTAGCCGCGAGTCCTTTTGCCGCACCACAGCTTCCGCGAGTCCTGGTGTCCCGAATCCAAAGTTCGCACGGCCGTGCTGCATGGGCGCTTGCGAACTTCGGATTCAAAGGGATACCAGCACTTATCGCTTGCTAGTGTGGCTTTGGTTCAGAAGTTCGCTCCCAACCCAGCCGCAAGGTCCGGCGAACTTCCGAACCGCCACACTAGTTGTGGATGACGCCACAATATCCACCAGTCGTTAACCGTTGCCGGCTCCCATGTCACTTTGGACGGTGGAATCAAGGGGTTATATTCGAATCGCCAAGTGATTCGCCCCGGACCGGTCAAACCAAGGCTCCACCGGGGACCGCGTAAGAAAAACGTGGCGTGGTGCGCGTCGCGTGCGCATCCCACTCCAGGCGGCAAGGTGGAGACGACATGTCCCTCATTAACATCGAACCGTCGCGCGCGAATCCTCTCGAGGTGGTCGAGCGGATGGCTTCGACCAACGACTGGTCGTTCGAGCGCGCGGGCGAGGACGAGATCACCCTTCTGGTGCGCGGCAAGTGGACCGACTACCAGGTGTCGTTCACCTGGATGTACGACATCGAGGCGCTGCATCTCGCCTGCGCCTTCGAATTCAAGGTGCCGGAACGCTGGTGCGCCGAAACGCAGCAGCTCATCGCGATCATCAACGAGCAAATGTGGGTCGGTCACTTCGATCTTTGGGTGAAGGACGGCCTGATCATGTATCGCCATGCGCTGGTGCTCGCCGGCGGCGTCGAGGCCTCCGGCCGGCAATGCGAGGCGATGCTGTCCACGGCGATGGATGCATGCGAGCGGTATTTCCCGGCCTTCCAGTTCGTGGTCTGGGCCGGCAAGAGCGCGCGCGAGGCGATCGAGGCCGCCATGTTCGAGACCGCCGGCGAGGCGTAGGAGCGGCGCAATCTCCGCCGCACTCTGGTAATCTGACGAACTGCCTATCTCTCGACCTCATGGTGAGGAGGGCGCAAAGCGCCGTCTCGAACCATGAGGCCGCCCATCCTTCAAGCGCGCCTGCGGCGCTCCTCAGGAAGAGGGCGGAGAAGGTGCAGGGCACGGACAGAAAGACTTCGTCATGACGACATCAACACCACAAAACCCACGCACGCTCGCCGGCATCCCGGGCACCATCGTCCTGGTCGGCGCCGGCAAGATGGGCGGCGCCATGCTGGAGGGCTGGCTGGCGCTCGGGCTCGATCCGAAGTCCGTGATCGCGATCGAGCCGCAGCCGACGCCGGAGTTTGACCGCGCTGGCCGAGCGCGGCCTGCGGCTCAATCCAGGTCGCCGCCGATCGGCCACGCTGCCGCGATCGTGATCGCGGTCAAGCCGCAGGTCGCGCCCGAGGTGATGCGGAGCGCTGACGTCCCATGTCGGCGCCGAGACCGTAGTGCTGTCGATCATGGCCGGCACTCACACTCGGCTTTCTGGAACGGGAGTTCTTGCATGACCGCGATCGTGCGCGCCATGCCGAACACGCCGGCTTCGATCGGCCGCGGCATCACCGTCGCGGTGCCGAATAAGCGAGTGGCGCCGCCCCAGCGCCAACTGGTCGATGCGCTGTTGTCGGCAACCGGCGCGGTCGAATGGATCGACAACGAGAGCTTGATGGATGCAGTGACCGCAGTGTCCGGCTCCGGCCCGGCCTATGTGTTCCTGCTGGCGGAGGCACTGGCCCGCGCCGGCGTTGCCGCCGGCCTGCCGCCGGAGCTTGCCGATGAAGCTCGCGCGCGAAACGGTGGCGGGCTCGGGCGAATTACTGCAGCCGCTCGCCGCTCGATCCCGCGTGTTGCGGCAGAACGTCACCTCGCCGGGCGGCACCACCGCGGCGGCGCTCGATGTGCTGATGGCCGCCGACGGCCTCGATCCGCTGATGCGCAGGGCGGTGGCGGCGGCGACCCGGCGCTCGCGGGAATTGGCGGGCTGAAACGCCCCTCATCGGCGGCCGCCTGCCTTGGAACCGCCCCTGTTGGCGGCGTATTTTAGCGCCAGTTCAATCCTGTCCAGGAGCCGGTCATGGCCGACCAATCCTCGAGTCCCCAGCAACCGCCGGGCGGCGGTCCGGCAGCGTCCAGCGCGACGCGATCGTCGGCGCCTTCATGGCGCTGCTGGCGGAGAAGCGGTTCGAGGACATCGGCTTCGCCGAGATTGCGCGCCGCGCCGGCGTCTCGCTGTCGGAATTGCGCGCCAAGCATGCCTCCAAGATCGAGATGCTGGCCGCGCATATGCGCGAGATCGACCGCGCGGTGCTCGACGGCATCGACGCCGGCATGGCCGACGAGCCGCCGCGCGAGCGGCTGTTCGACGTGCTGATGCGCCGGCTCGACATGCTGGCGGCGGACAAGGCCGCGGTGCAATCGCTGCGGCGGTCGGCGACGTTCAATCCCGGCCTCACGCTGGCGCTCAACGGGCTGGCCGTGCGCTCGATGCAATGGATGCTGACCGCCGCCGATATCTCGGCGATCGGGACCGAAGGGCATGATGCGCGCGCAGGGGCTGACGCTGCTGTTCGCGATCGGTGCTGCGCACCTGGGTCGATGACGACGATCCCGGGCAGGCGCGCACGCTCGCGGCGCTCGACCGCGCGCTGTCGAGCGGTCAGCGCTGGGCCGGCTTGCTCGACGATCTGTGCCGGATTCCGGAAGCGGCCTGCAGCGCGCGCCGCGCCTTCCGGCGGCGCCGGCGCAACGATCGCGGCAAGGAGAGCGCCGCGGCCTAGCGGCGCCCTACACCGGCACCCGCACCGTCGCGCGCAGGCCGCCCATCGGCGAATCCGACAGCGTGATGTCGCCGCCATGCGAGCGCGCGATGTCGCGCGCGATCGCGAGCCCGAGCCCGGTGCCGCCCTCGTTCTGGTTGCGGGCGTCGTCGAGCCGCAGGAACGGCTTGAACACCTCCTCGCGCATCGCCGCCGGAATGCCGGGGCCGTCGTCGTCCACCGTCACCGTGAGCCAGCGATGGTCGCGATGGCCGGTGATCGAGATCGAGCGCGCGTGGCGCGCGGCATTCGACACCAGATTGTCCACGCAGCGCTTGAACGCCGCCGGCCGCACGGTCACGATCGGCGGGCCGTGGAACGCGACACTGGTGCGGTGGCCGTTGCGATCGCCTTCCGGCCTTCAGCTCGTCAAGGAAGGCGGCCATGTCGGTCGGCGACGAGGTCTCGCCGGAATCGCCGCGCGCGAAGGCGAGATAGGCTTCGAGCATCCGCGCCATCTCGTCGACGTCCTTCTTCATCGCCTCGATCTCGGGACTGCTGTCGCCGATCAGCGCGAGCTCGAGCTTGAAGCGGGTCAGGATGGTGCGCAGGTCATGCGAGACGCCGGCCAGCATCGCGGTGCGCTGCTCCATGGCGCGCTCGATGCGGGTCTTCATCTCGATGAAGGCGTGCGCGGCGCGCCGCACCTCCAGTGCGCCACGCGGACGGAAGCTCGGCACCTCGCGGCCCTTGCCGAAGCTTTCGGCGGCGTCGGCGAGCCGCAGGATCGGGCGGATCTGGTTGCGCAGGAACAGGATCGCGACGATCAGCAGCACGGTCGAGGTGCCGACCATCCAGATCAGGAAGATCTCCGAATTGGACGCATAGGCGGCGCTGCGGCGCGCGAACACGCGCAGCACCGAGTCGTCGAGCCGGATGCGGATTTCGACCAGCGCCGAGCGGCCGACGGTGTCGATCCAGAACGGCCGCCGGATCCGCTTGCTGATCTCCTCCGAGAGCGAATAGTCGAGCAGCGAAAAGAACGGCTTCGGCCCGACCGGCGGCATTTCGGCGACCGGCAGGAAATCGACGACCAGGCCGAGCCGCTCCTGCGCGATGCGCCGGATCTGCGCCTGGTCGGCCTTCAAGCGTCGTGTAGACGTCGATCAGCGCCGCGATGTCCTGCACCACCGCGGCGGAGAGCCGTTGCGTGACCGAATTCCAGTGGCGCTCCATGAACACGAAGGCGATCACCGACTGCAGCAGCACCATCGGCACGATGATGATGAGCAGCGCCCGCGCGTAGAGGCCCTTCGGCATCACGTTGCGGAAGGAATTGCTGAAGCGGTCGAAGAGGTCGTAGGCGCGGCCCGCGCGCCGAGCGGACGGTCGAGGCGGCCGAGCGCAGCGCGGCGATGCCGGTGTCGAGCGCGGTCATGGCGTCACCACCAGCCGGTAGCCGACGCCGCGCACGGTCTGCACCAGCAGCGGATTGGCGGGATCGCGCTCGATCTTGCGGCGCAGCCGGTTGATCTGCACGTCGACGGCGCGCTCGCCGACCGCACCGCCGTTGCCGCCATTGCCGCCGCCGTTGCCGGCAAGCGCCAGCCGCGGCACCGTCTCGCCCGGGTTGGCGGCCAGCAGCGTCAGCATTTCGCGCTCGCGATCGGTCAGGTGGACGACCTCGTCGCCGCGCTTGAGCTCGCCGCGGCCGATGTGAAAGACGAACTCGCCGAAGCGGACGAACTCGACCGGCGGCGTCGCGGCGGGCCGCGCCCGCTTCAGGATGCTGGCGACCCGCAGCGAAAGTTCACGCGGTTCAAACGGCTTGCCGACATAATCGTCGGCGCCGATCTCGAGCCCCTGGATGCGGCTCTCGGCTTCGCCGCGCGCGGTCAGCATCAGGATCGGCACGCGTCGACGAGGTGCGCAGCTTGCGGGCGAACTCGAAGCCGGTCTCGCCCGGCATCATCACGTCGAGGATCAGGAGATCGAAGCTCAGGCCTTCGAGCTTGGCGCGCGCCTCGGCGGCCGACTCCACCGTGGTGACGCGGTAGCCTTCCGACATCAGGAAGCGCGACAGCAGCTCGCGAATGCGGCGGTCGTCATCGACCACCAGCAGATGCGGCGCGTCGTCGGGGATGCGTCTTCAACTGTGCCCGGCCCGTTGCCATGGCCTCGCGTCCCTTTAGGAGCGCTGGCGCCGCGCGCGGTCGGCCCGCGCAATGAACCGCAGCACGCCGTCGCGGTTGTCGGGATCGATGATGGTGACGAGGAAGCGGCGCGCCGCCTCGTGCGCATTCGGGCCGAGCTCGGCGAGCGCACTGCGCGATGCGCGCGGTCTGCAGGCCGGCAAGTTTCATCGCCAGGGTCTCGCCCTTCGACGTCACATAGAGCAGCCGCTGGCGGCGATCGTTGGCGCCTTCCTTCTGCACCACATAGCCCTGGTCGACGAGCTGCTTGAGCACGCGCCCGAGCGACTGCTTGGTGATCTTGAGGATGTCGAGCAGCTCCGCGACCTTCATGCCCGGATTGCGGTTGACGAAATGCAGCACCCGATGGTGCGCGCGCCCGAAGCCGAATTTGGCCAGCACGTCGTCCGGCTCGGTCACGAAGTCGCGGTAGGCGAAAAACAACAGCTCGATGATGTCCCAGATCGGCTCGCCATGGCGTGCCGCGCGGTCCCCGCTGGCGGGTTTGAGGTCGGACGCGGCAGGGGCAGTTAGGTCAGCCATATTGACATATTTCGATCGGTTTGCTAACGATCCGGTCGTCAGCCAGCGGCATCCAGGGCCATAAGCCCGAGCCCCGGGGCGCCGTCGGGGCCGATCGATTGCGCCGGCGCCGCGGGCGCGCTCTCATGGGCGGCTTGAATCATACCGGGTGTTGGCCCGGGACGCAAAAGCGTACAACAACGCTCTGGAAAGGGGCGGCCAGGAACGCCCCGGCCGACGTGCCAGACGGAGGAACGCGATGTCCGAGAAACCCTATGACCGGCTCGACGGCGTCATCTGGTACGACGGCAAGCTCGTCGAGTGGTCGCGAAGCCACGCTCCACGTCTGCTCCCACGGCCTGCACTATGCGAGCGCGGTGTTCGAGGGCGAACGCGCCTATGGCGGCGAGATCTTCAAATGCACCGAGCATTCCGAGCGCCTGAAGAAGTCGGCGCAGACGCTCGACTTCGAGATCCCCTACTCCGTCGCCGAGATCGACGCCGCCAAGCGGCTGGTGCTGGAGAAGAACGGCCAGAAGGACGCCTATGTGCGCCCGGTCGCCTGGCGCGGCTCCGAGATGATGGGCGTCTCGGCGCAGAACAACAAGATTCACCTCGCCATCGCCACCTGGCAGTGGCCGAGCTATTTCGATCCGGTGCAGCGGCTCAAGGGCATCCGCCTCGACCTCGCGGATTACCGCCGGCCCGATCCGGCGACCGCGCCGGTGCGCGCCAAGGCCGCGGGCCTCTACATGATCTGCACCATCTCCAAGCACAAGGCCGAGCGCAAAGGCTATGCCGACGCCATGATGCTGGACTGGCAGGGCCGCGTCGCCGAATGCACCGGCGCCAACATCTTCTTCATCAAGGACGGCAAGATCCACACGCCGATCGCCGACTGCTTCCTCGACGGCATCACCCGGCGCACCGTCATCGATCTCGCGCGCCGGCGCGGCATCGAGGTGATCGAGCGGCGCATCATGCCCGACGAACTGACGCAATTCTCCGAGTGCTTCATCACCGGCAGCGCCGCCGAAGTGACGGCGGTGTCGGAGATCGCCGACTGGCGCTTCACGCCCGGCACCATCACCCGGCAGCTGATGGACGACTACACCGCCGAGGTGCAGCCCAAGGGAAGGCCGCCGCGGCTTAGCACCGCGTGTCCGCCGCGGCGGGCTGGACAACGTCGCCCCCTGAACCCCTGACTGCGGAAGCCGCCTGCGAAGCATTGCGCGACGCCGGGCTGCTGCTTTCGCCTTCCGATATCAAGCTTGAACGGCGGGACGAACGTTGGGCGGTCACGCTGCCGGGTGATCGGATGGCCTGGTTTCCGTCCGGCCAATCCGGCCTGCGGCGGCTCTCGCGCGAACGCCGCGTACTCGGTCTGCTTGCCGAACGCTGCACCTTCCGGACGCCGACTGTCCTGTTCGAACATCCGGACGGATTCGACGTGCGCGCGATCGTACCGGGCCGGTGCGATCCATGGCCGCTGTTCGAACGGATCAAGCAAGACGCCCCGCTGGCGCGTCGCATCGGCCGGAGCATCGGCGCGATCCTGGCCGAGCAGCACACGCGTATCGCTGCCGCGGACGTGGCGGGGTGGTTGCCCGATCAGCTGGGCTGGCCCGAGCCGGTCGACTCGATCATGGAGCGCCTTGGCCACATCGTCAGCGATCGCGCGCTCGTCAATGCAATCGAACACATGCTCGGGGGCTATCAGCGCATTGTCGTCGAACCAGCAGATCGCGTGCTCGTCCATTCGGATCTCGGCCTGCACAATCTCGTCATGCAGGGCGATGAGATGGTCGGCGTGTTCGACTATGACGGCGCCGCCTGGGCCGACCGGCATCACGACTTCCGCTATCTGACGTTTCTGCTGGAGCGCGAGGAGATGCTGGAAGCGGCGCTCGACGTCTACGAGCCTGTCGTTGGACGAAAGCTCAGCCGTCGGCGGATCAGAACTCTATAACGGCGCCTGCGGGGCGAGCTTCCTGGCGTCGCGGATCGGCGTCCCAGCCGACGAACGCCCGGCCGGCCGCACGCTCGCTCAAGATCTGGGATGGGTTCGGGGCTCGCTCGCGCGCCTCGATGCCATGTCGGACTAACCGGGCCGTTCCATCGTCCGCAGCAGTGTTCCATGCCGGACGCCGTTGACGGCGACAAATCGGTCCATCGGCTCGTCAATGACGACGGAGCGTTGACGAGCGAACCAAGGTCTCGGCTATTTCGGCGCGTGCGCCGCGATCAGCGCCTCGCTCATGCGCTTGAGCCGCGCGCCGAGCCCGTCGGTGCCGACGCTCTGCGCGGTGACGCGCGCGCCTTCCAGCATCAGGTTGAGTTCGTCGGCCAGCAGCTCCGGTTCCTTGAGACCGGCCGCGCGGCATAGCGCGATCACCCTTGCGCGCGTCGCGCTCTTGCATTCCTCGATGACGCGCCGGGCCGGATGATCCTTGTCCGGCAGTTCGACCGCGGCGTTGGCCAGCGGGCAGCCGCGCTCGTCGCCGGTTGACGACGTGATCGGACATGTCCTTGAGCCAGGCGCGCAGCTGCGCCAGCGCATCGCCGGGATGCCGCGCCTGCAGCCGGTCCCAGCTTGCGGCCTCGCCCTTGGCGGACTGCCGCAGATATTCCGCCACCAGTTCGTCCTTGGAGGCGAAGTGGCGGTATAGCGTCATCTTGTTGGTGCCGGCCGCCTCGGCGATCGCATCGACCCCGACCGCCCTGATTCCATTCCGGTAGAACAGCTCCCCGGCGACCGCGAGGATGCGCTCGCGCGGCGGAATTTTATCGGTTTTATCAAGGGTTACGGACGATTTCGCGGTCATGACGGCGTTTGCCTCTTGACACGGGTGTTACCGGTCAGTACCTATCATGTAGTGTTACCGGTCAGTACCACAAGACCGGGCCGCTGTCACTCCCCCCGACAGCGGTCGCCGAACCGTCAGGAGATTATCCCATGAGCATCCAACCCTCAGCCGCCTCCGCCGCCTCCTCGACCCGCCCGGTCCAGCCGCAACCCACGCTGTTCTCGCCTTACACCCTGGGCGACATCGCCCTCGAACAACCGGCTCGTGCTGTCGCCGATGACGCGCAGCCGCGCGCTCGACGGCAATGTCGCGAACCCGCTCGCCGCGACCTACTACGTGCAGCGCGCCTCGGCCGGCCTGATGATCACCGAGGGCACGCAGGTCAGCCCGCAGGGCGTCGGCTATATCCGCACGCCCGGCATCCATTCGCCCGAGCAGGTCGAGGGCTGGAAGCACATCACCGACGCCGTGCATCGCGTCGGCGGCACGATCTTCGCGCAGCTCTGGCATGTCGGCCGCGTCTCGCATCCGGATTTCCATGGCGGCGCATTGCCGGTCGCGCCGTCCGCGCTGCCGGTCGACGGCGAAGCCTTCACCAGCAACGGCAAGGTCAAGATCCCGACGCCGCGCGCGCTCGAAGCGAGCGAGATCCGCGGCATCATCGAGCAATTCCGCAAGGGCGCCGAGAATGCGAAGGCCGCCGGCTTCGACGGCGTCGAGCTGCATGGCGCCAACGGCTACCTGCTCGACCAGTTCCTGCGCGACGGCTCGAACCAGCGCACCGACGCCTACGGCGGCAGCATCTCCAAGCGCATGCGGCTGCCGCTCGAGGTCGCCGAGGCGGTGGCCGAGGTGTTCGGACGCAAGCCGCGTCGGCTACAAGCTCTCGCCCTACTTTCCCGGCTACTCGATGTCGGATTCCAATCCGATCGAGACCTTCACCTACTATCGCGAAGGAGCTCGGCAAGCTCGGGCTCGGCTATCTGCATGTGTCGGAAGCGATCGCCGGACCGATGAAGGTCGACGGCACGGTGCGCGCTACGCCGCATATCCGCGACGCGTTCGACGGCACGCTGATCGTGAACGGCGGCTACGACGCCGCCACCGCCGAAGCGGCGATCGCACGCGGCGAAGCCGATCTCGTGGCGTTCGGCGTGCCGTTCATCGCCAATCCGGATCTGCCGCTGCGCTACCGCAAGGGCGCGCCGCTCAATACACCGGACGCGGCGACGTTCTACGCCGGCGAGGAGAAGGGCTACATCGACTATCCGGCGCTGAGCCACTGACGATCGGAACGAACGAGGATTGAGACCATGAGACATCAACGCCAGGAACTCACACTGAAGAACGCACTGTCCGATCCGCTGGTGCGGACAGTGATGGCGGCCGACGGCGTCGATCCGCAGGAACTGAGCGCGATGCTCCGTGAGATCGTCTCGACGCTCGACCGGCGACGCGCTATCAGCCGCCGCACGGCGGTTCGCTGCGTGCAACGAATTGCGCCTGAACACGTTGCAATCATGTCGTGGCGTCCCCTCCCTCACGCCACGAACGCGCCGGATGACCTCTCCGCCCCCCGAGTGAGTCGTCCGGCGCTCTCTTTTCCACAAACGCAGCACTCGCCTCTCGTGCCCTCTCCCCTTGCGGGAGAGGGCTCAGCCCGACCACAAGCGCATCGGGTGAGGGTTTTCTTCATCAACAGGCCCTTTGTGAAGCCGCCCTCTCACCCGATTCGGGATCGTGGATAGACCTTCATGCCTCTGCCTCGAGGGGAGAGGGCACGTAAGAGCTGTCGGTGAGACTGATCACTCCGCCGCGTCGCGGTCGGCGCGGCGGCGTATCCTGCCAACGCTCGGCGGCGCTGTCGTCGGACTGCTTCGCCTCGACCCAGTTCGTCGCGCCGGCGGCTTCCACCTGCTTCCAGAACGGCGCGCGCGTCTTGAGGTAAGTCCATCAGGAATTCGGCGGCGGCGAAGGCATCGTGGCGATGCGAGGACGCCGCCAGCACCAGCACGATCGGCTCGCCCGGCGCGATGCGGCCATAGCGATGGATCACGGTGACGCCGAGCAAGCGCCCAGCGCGATTGCGCCTCCTCGACATGACGCGCGATCTCGGCCTCGGCCATGCCCGGATAGTGCTCGAGCGTCAGCGCCGCGATCGGCGCGCCGTCCTCGGCGCCGCGGCAGATGCCGGTGAAGGCGACCACCGCGCCGATGTCGGTGCGTCCGCGCGTGAGCGCCGACGTCTCGGCGGCGGCGTCGAACGGCTCACGCTGCAGGCGGACGGTCGCGGGCATGCTCAGCCTCCCGTCATCGGCGGGAAGAAGGCGATCTCGCGCGCGCCGGCGATCGCCGTATCGGGCCGCACATGGGCGCGGTCGATCGCCGCGCGGATGATCTTCGGGTTCTCGAACGCATGCGCGTATTCGTCGCCGCGCTTGGCGAGCCAGGCCATCAGGTCGCCGACGGTCGCGACACCGGCCGGCAGTTCGACGTCTTCCTGCGGCTTGCCGACACGCTCGCGCACCCATGCGAAATAGAGCAGCTTCACGCTTTGCACCTGTTCCGTCGCCAACCGGCGCGGATTCTATATCAATCGATCAAATGACGCAGCCCGGCGCGGAAATAGTCCCAGCCGGTATAGAGCGTCAGCAGCGCGGAGAGCCACAGCAGCGACAGGCCGATCGGCGTCACCACCGGCACGATCGCGTCGCCGGCGTCGCCCGCGACCAGGAAGCCGACCGCGACCATCTGCAGCGTCGTCTTCCATTTGGCAAGCCACGTCACCTCGACCCGGACATTGAGCCCGGCCAGATATTCGCGCAGTCCCGACACCAGGATCTCGCGGCACAGGATCACGACCGCCGCGAATATCGACCAGCCGCGGATGGTGCCGTCCGACACCAGCATCAGCAGGCAGGCGGATACCAGGAGCTTGTCGGCGATCGGGTCGAGCATGCGGCCGAACGAGGTGAACTCGCCCCACTTGCGCGCCAGATAGCCGTCGAGGATGTCGGTCACCGCCGGCCGCGATGAAGACGGCGAGCGCGACCCAGCGCAGCCACTCGCCGTTGCGCGGAACTTCCTGGAAATAGAGGCAGAGCACCACCACCGGCACGGCGGCGATGCGCGCATAGGTCAGGAGGTTCGGCAGCGCAAACGGGCGCGCCGGCATCGGCCGGGTCGGAATTGGCCTGCTGGTGACGCCATCCATGAGTCGAAATGTAGTCCTGTTTGCCGAGGCTCAAAAGGGTCCGGGCCGCATTACACACCGGCGATATTCGAGGCCTTCGGCGTCGGTTTTGCGGCGATCGAGTAAATTTGACGTCATTCTCCACCGTTCCGCGCTCGCGCCGCGGCGGTGAGCCGCCATCTTTCAAATCGGGCGTCCGCGAAACCACATAATGGCTGAACCCCCGCATCCATTGTGTGAGTCCCATGCTCGACACCCGCCTCGCCTATCTGCTTGGACCCCGATCACGCCGACGCCGCAGCCGTCCGCGCCGGACGGCACCGACGAGCGCGTCCTGTTCGACGCCTATTCGGAAGCGGTGTCGTCGGTCGTGGAGACGGTCGGTCCGGCCGTGGTGCGCGTCGACACCCGCGAGCGCGTCGGCGGCAAGCCGCGCGGCGGCACCGGCTCCGGCGTCGTCATTTCGCCCGACGGGCTGGCTTTGACCAACGCCCATGTCGTCAACGGCGCGCGCGAAATCCGCCTGTCCGACACCGAAGGACGGACCACCGAGGCGCGCCTGCTCGGCATCGACCCCGACACCGACCTCGCCTTGCTGCGCGCCGACGCCGCCCGCAGCTTCGCGTTCGCGCCGCTCGGCGATTCCAAGACGCTCAAGCGCGGCCATCTCGCGATCGCGATCGGCAACCCGCTCGGCTTCGAATCGACGGTGACCGCCGGCGTGATCTCGGCGCTCGGCCGTTCGCTGCGCGCCACCACCGGGCGCATGATCGAGGACGTGATCCAGACCGACGCCGCGCTCAATCCCGGCAATTCCGGCGGGCCGCTGGTGTCGTCGCGCGGCGAGGTCATCGGCATCAACACCGCGGTGATCATGGGCGCGCAGGGCATCTGCTTCGCGGTCGCGAGCAACACCGCCAATCACGTGCTGAGCGAGATCATCATGCACGGCCGCGTGCGGCGCGCCTATATCGGCGTCGCGGCGCAGACCGTGCCGGTGCCGCGGCGGCACGCCATCGAAGCCGGCATCGACAACCGGCTGGGCGCGATGCTGACCGCGATCGACCAGAGCGGGCCGGCGAGCCAGGCCGGGCTGCTCTCGCACGACCTCGTCGTTCGCCTCGACGGCGAGCCGGTCACCGGCATCGACGACATGATCCGGCTGCTCGACCGCAACCGGATCGGCAAGCGCGTCACCGTCGACGTGCTGCGGCTCGGGCGGCTGCGCTCGTTCGAGATGACGCCGACGGAACGGGCGGCCACGGCAAGCTGATCAAGCGTGGCGGCTGCGCGACGCCCGCAGCAGCCATTTCCGGAACGCCACGAAGTCGCGCTGGTCCTTCCGGAAGTCGCGATAGACCAGGTACCACTGCTGGCCCTTGGGCACCGTGAGGGCGAACGGCGCAACAAGCCGGCCGGCCGCGAGGTCATCATCGATATACGGACGGATGCCCATCGCGACGCCGACGCCATCGGCGGCGGCCTGGATCGCCTGCCCGTAATATTCGAACTCCGGCCCCTTGGCGGCGATGCGCGCCGGCGCCCGCCGCCTTGAGCCAGCGCGGCCAGTCTTCTTTCGCGTGCGCGACCCGCAGCAGCGTCGATCCGCTCAGATCGCTGACGCGCTTCAGACGCGAGGCGAGACGCGGCGCGCAGACCGGCAGCAGGTCGGCGGCGAACATGCGCTCGGCGATCAGCCCCGGCCAGTCGCCGTCGCCGAGCGTGATCCCGCAGGTCCAGTCGTCGGCGAACGGCGCCGCCACGCCGCCGGTGGTGAACCGCACCTCGATGTCGGGCTCGACCTTGCGGAAGTCCGCCAGCCGCGGAATGAGCCAGCGGATTGCGAAGGTCGGTCCCACGCCGATCGTGAGCACGCGCTCGCCCGCCGGCGACGTCACCTGGCTGGTCAGGTTGGCGAGCGCATCGAAGATGGTGGTCAGACCGGCCTGGTAGGTGTGCCCGGTCGGCGTCAGCGCCAGGCGGTTGGCCTTGCGCTCGAACAGCGCGACGCCGAGCCGCTCCTCCAAGAGATGCACCATCCGGCTGATCGCTGCCGGCGAGACGTTCAATTCGCCCGCCGCGGCGGCGAAGCTGCCGTTGCGGGCGGCGGCCTCGAACGCCTTGATGCCGTTGAGATAGGGCAGCCTGCGCATCTTGGTCCTAGCCATCAGGAAAACTGATGCTAGGCCAATATATCTCAGTTTGTGTTCCGGCGCTCAACGGGCTCACACGGGACGGGAGGAGAACCCGCCCGTGACCCCGCTGATGATGCTCCTGCTCTGCCTGCTGATGGTCGCGACCTCCTTCCTGTCGGGCATTTTCGGCATGGTCGGCGGCATGATCCTGATCGGCGTTCTACTGGTTCTGCTGCCGGTCCAGACCGCGATGGTGCTGCATGCGGTCACCCAGATCGCGTCGTACGGCTGGCGCGGCCTGCTTGTGGCGCAAGCACGTGCGCTGGGGCTCGGTCGGCGCCTATGTGTTCGGATGCCTGCTCGCGCTCGGCGCCTGGTCCTGCTTCCGCTACGTGCCGAGCACGCCGGTAGCGCTCATTTTCCTGGGGGTGACACCGTTCCTGGTGAAGCTCTTCCCCGCCGACTACCAGCCCAACCCGGAAAGCCGCCTGCAGGGCACGATCTACGGCACCGTCTGCATGACCTTGATGCTGCTGACCGGCGTCGCCGGGCCGCTCATCGACAGTTTCTTCCTCGGCGGCAAGCTCGACCGCCGCGAGATCGTCGCCACCAAGGCGATGTGCCAGATCATCAGCCATGCGCTCAAGCTCGCCTATTTCGGCGGCATCATCGAGCAGGCCGGTACGCTCGATCCCGTGCTCGCCGTGCTCGCCATCGTGTCGTCGATGGTGGGCACGACGGTGGCCAAGCGCTTCCTCGAGATGATGAGCGACCGGCAGTTTCGGCTCTGGGCGGGACGGCATCATCGCGACCATCGCCGGCTACTACATCATCCACGGCCTGTCGCTGCTCGATCATTTCGGAAACAGCCGCCCGCTGACGCGCTACACTCGCGGCCTTAGCCTTTCTGTCCACTCGTCCCGCGAAAGCGGACCCAGTCCTCCATCGAAGACGTGCTGGATTCCCGCTTGCGCGGGATTGAGCGGGAGAGAGCGAGCTAGACTGAGGTTACTCCGGCCGTGAGATCAGCATGAGCAGCACGACCCCCACCACCACCGGCTCCGGCCAGATCGGCATGGCGGCGGCGGTGTCGATCGGCATCGGCGGCATGGTCGGCGCCGGCATCTTCTCGATCCTCGGCGTGGTGGCGCAGGCGGCCGGCAACGCGATGTGGCTCGCGTTCGCGATCGGCGGCGTGGTGGCGCTGCTCTCGACCTATTCCTATGCCAAGCTCGGCGCCACGTTCCCGTCCGCCGGCGGCGCGGTGCATTTCCTGGTGAAGAGTTTCGGCGACGGCGTGCTGGCCGGCGGCCTCAACCTGTTCATGTGGGCGGGCTACATCATCTCGCTCGCGCTCTACGCAGTCGCGTTCGGCAGCTACGCCGCGACCTTCATCACCACGACGCCGTCGCCGCTGCTGGTGAAATCGCTGGCGCTCGGCGCCGTGCTCGTGCTGACCGTGGTCAATGCGTTCGGCGCGCGCGCGATGGGCCGCTGGGAAACCGTCATCGTCGCGATCAAGGTCGCGATCCTGGTGGTGTTCGCCGGCGCCGGCCTGTGGTTCGTCAAGCCCGGCAATCTCTCGCCGGCGCTGTGGCCGGAGACCGCGGCGATCCTGTTCGGCGCCGGCGTGCTGTTCATCGGCTACGAGGGCTTCGGCCTGGTCACCAACGCCGCGCGCGACATGCGCGATCCGCAAGACCATGCTGCCGCGCGCGCTCTACACCAGCGTGATCCTGGTGATCATCATCTATCTCGCGGTCTCGATCACCGTCAGCGGCAACCTCACCGATGCCCAGATCGAGCAGGCGCGCGACTATGCGCTGGCGGAGGCGGCCAAGCCGTTCCTCGGCGAATTCGGCTTCCGCCTGATCGCGATCGCGGCGCTGTTCTCGACCGCGTCGGCGATCAACGCCACGCTCTTCGGCTCCGCCAATGTCTGCTACATGATCGCGCGCGACGGCGAACTGCCGGCGCGCCTTTCTGGCACGGTCTGGAAGGACGCGACCGGCGGGCTGCTGCTCACCGCCGCGCTGGTGGTGCTGGTGACGCTGGGCTTCGACCTCTCCGGCATCGCCATGATGGGCAGCGCGGCGTTCCTCCTGGTCTATGCCGCCGTGAACGCGGGCCACCTGCGCGTGCTCAAGCAAACCGGCGCGAATGCGATCATCGTCTGGCTCTCGCTGATCACCTGTCTTGCGATGTTCGTCATGCTCGGCGTCTACACCTGGCGGCAGCAGCCGGCGGCGATCGGCGCGCTGGTGATCATCGCGGCGGCGTCGTTTGCCGCGGAATGGGCCTATCGGCGCTGGAGCGGCCGCACGATCAAGCCGCCGTAGCGGGCCTGCTTACGGCAGCTTGACGCCCGCCGCCTTGTCAGCGGCCACCACTTCTCGATCTCGGTCTTGTGGTAGGTGCCGAGCGCCGCCGGCGTGAGTTGTGCAGGTGGCGGCACGTCGCTGCGTGAACGACAAGTCCCGCGAGCCGCTGTTGCACGGCGGCGTCCGCAAGGATGTCCACGATGCGCAGCGTTGAGCCGCGCGACGATATCCTTCGGCGTTCCACTTCGGCGCCCAGATCGCCTGCCAGGACGCGATGTGGAATTCCGGCATGCCCGCCTCCATCGCGGTCGGAATCTCGGGCGCCGCGGAGATGCGGTTCTGGCCGGTCACCGCAAAGGCCTTGATGCTGCCGATGCGCACCTGCGGCAGCGAATTCGCGGCCGGATCGATCATGAAATCGATCTGCTCGGCGATCAGGTCCTGCATGGCCGGCGCGGCGCCGCGATAGGGCACGAACTGGAATGACGTGCCGGTGTCCTTCTGGAAGTAGATGCCGGACACGTGCGGGCGCTGCCGACACCGGCGGTGCCCTGTGTCGACTTGCGGCGATTGGCGCGCAGCCAGGCGATCAGCTCTTTCAGGTTGTTCGCGGGCATCGACTTCCCGGCGATGACCATCATTGGATTGGTCGAGACCAGCGACACCGGCTCGAGATCGCTCAGCGGATCGAACGGCAGAGTGAGAAAGGCACCGGCGAGCACATGCGTCGGCCAGCCGCCGTAGCTGATGGTGTAGCCATCCGGCCGGCACGCACGAGCGATGGATGCCGATGCTGCCAGTCGCGCCGCCGACGTTCGTCGAACCACGACGTGAACTGGCGACAACGATTTCGACAGCAGCGCGCGGCTTCGAGCGCGACGTCATCGCCGAAGAGCCCGACTCGTGCTCTGGCAGCTCGGCACCAATTCGATGCTGATGGCGGCGCGCCGATAGGAGCGCACCGGCGACGTGAGCCTGCAGGCGGCGTCAGCCAGCTGCGCAAGGCGACCGGCGCTGACATCGTTCTGATCGATCCGCAATACGCGCCGAAGGTGCTGAGGGGCGCCGGCGCGACCGCCATCATCGCGATGATCGCCGAGACCGCGCGCGACACGAACGTCAATCTGTTCCGTCGTTACGAGTTGATGCGCCGCTGGCGCGAGGTCGAGCAGCTCGCCTTCGACAAGTTTCATCTCGCCGGATGAACTGCACATGAACGACTGGAGCTACGCCTGCATTGCGCGCGCGCTCGGCACCGCGATCGCGGACGCCGCGACCCGGCCGGCAACGCCGGAACGGCCGGTGCGCGCAGCCGAACTCGGCGCGCTGAGACTCAGCCCTTGAGCTTCAGCTCCGCGATCACGCGCGTGAACTCGTCGACCTGACGCTGGATATGCGCGGCGAAGTCGCGCGCCGCAGCGCGGATTGGGATAGAGCGCGTGGGCGACGAGCTTGTCCTTGACCTCCGGCGCCTCGATCGCGCCGCCGAACCATTCGATGTATTGCGCGATGATCGGCGCCGGCGTCTTGGCCGGCGCCACCAGCCCAAACCAGACGTCGGCGACAAAATCCTTGTAGCCGGACTCGGCGATGGTCGGCACGTCGGGCAGCGGCGGGATGCGGTCGCGCGACGGGGTCGCGAGCGCGCGCAGCGCGCCCGACTTTACCTGCTCGCCGGCTTCGAGAAAGTTCTGCAACACCGCGGTCACGTGCCCGCCCAGCAGCGCGTTGATGGCGGGCGCGCCGCCGGTAAAGGGCACGTAGGTGAGATTGATGCCGGCGGCACGCTTGAAGCGCTCGACCGCGATGTGCTGGGTCGTGTTGGGCCCGACCGTCGAGATCGAGAGCTCGCCGGGCTTCGCGCGTGCCGCCTCGACGAGATCGGCGAGCGTGCGGAACGGCGACTTGCTGTTGACCACGAGCACTTGCGGCGAATCGACCAGAAAGCAGATCGGCTCGAAGCTCGTGCGCGGATCGAAATTGACCTTGCGCAGAACCGGGCTGATCATCTGGCCGTTCGAATTGATCAGCAGCGTGTTGCCGTCCGGCGCCGCGCGCGCCACGGTCTCGGCCGCGATGATCGAGCCGGCGCCCGGCCGGCTCTCGACGACGATCGTCTGCCCGCGGGTCCGCCCGAGATAGTCCGCCAGCACGCGCACCAGGAGGTCGATGGTGCCGCCCGGCGGCACCGAGATCACGATCTTGATCGTCCGCGCCGCCTCCGGCCAGGCGGCATGGTGTGCGAGCGCAAAGCCAGCGCACAGAACCGCCAACAGCCCGATCCTGACGGCGTGAAACGTCCGCATCCGCGCCTCCCCATGGCGGCTGTCGTAACCGCAGCCCTGACGGAAGCAGCCTAGCCCCGGATTGGCCGGGGTCAATGCACCGGCCGGTTGCGGGCGTTGACCCCGCCGGTCCATCCGGAGAAGCTGCGCCGACCGACCAGCGGGGCAACGCCATGGCGCAGCGCGTTTTGATCACGGCCGGCGCGTCCGGCATCGGCCGTGAGATCGCGCACGCATTCGCCGCGACCGGCGCACGGGTGTTCGTCTGCGACATCGACGCCGGATGCGCTGGCATCGTTCGCGAAGGAATTGCCGGACGCGATCGCCAAGCGCTGCGACGTCGCCAACCGCCGGGACGTCGAGGACATGGTCGCGTCCGGTGTCGCGGCGCTGGGCGGGCTCGACGTGCTCGTCAACAACGCCGGCATCGCGGGGCCGACCGTGCCGGTCGAAACGATGGATCCCGACGCGTGGGAGAAGGTCGTTGCGGTCAATCTCAACGGCACGTTCAATGTCACCCGTTGCGCGATCCCGCATCTGAAGCGTTCGCCGGCCGGCGTGATCATCAACATGTCGTCGGTCGCCGGGCCGGCTTGGCTATCCCAACCGCAGCCCTTATGCGACGACCAAATGGGGCCTGATCGGCTTCACCAAGACGCTGTCGATGGAGCTCGGCGAATTCGGCATCCGCGTCAACGCGATCCTTCCGGGTGCGGTCGCCGGGCCGCGGCTCGACCGCGTCTACGAGGCGCGCGCGAAGGCGGGCGGCCAGTCGGTCGACGAGATCAAGACGCGGGCGTTGGCCAACCAGTCGTTGAAGGCGTTCGTCGACCCGCGCGAGGTGGCGGCGCTGGCCGTGTTCCTGGCGTCGGATGCCGCGAAATCGATATCGGGCCAGGCATTGCCGATCGACGGCGACCGGCAGCGGACGACGTGATCTTACCCGGCCTTCGTGACGAAGCCGAACTCGCGCACGCAGATCCTTGTCGAGCTTCAGCGCCCATGTCGAGCAGGATCTCATAGGCTTTCTGGCTGGAGAACGGCGGCTTGTAAGAGCGCTGCTCGATCAGCGCGCCATACACATCACAGATCGTCATGATGCGAACGAGATCGGAAATCTCGTTCGCCTGCAGCCCGTGCGGGTATCCCGAACCGTCGAGATATTCGTGATGATGGGCGACGATATCCATCATTTCCGGCTGGAGACTCGTCGCCGTTTTTCAACGCATCGATTCCGTATTCCGGATGCTTCCTCATGATCGCCATCTCGTCCGTGATCGAGCGGGCCGGGCTTTTCCAGGATCGCAACCGGAATCAGCGCCTTGCCGACATCGTGCAGCATGCCTGCAAACGACAGCCGCTTACGGTCCGCCGCCGCGAGGCCGAGATGCTGTCCGAACGCGGCGGCCACGCCGGTGACGAGCAGGCAGTGCTGGTAGGTCTGGCTGTGGTGCTTGCGCACGGTGTCGATCCAGGACGAAAGGCCCCTCGATTCGATTTCCTCGACAACCGCCGCGCCCGCCGCATTGATCTTCGAGGCGTCCAGCGCCTCGCCAAGGCAAGCCGCGGTGAAAATCGTCTGCAGGCCGTCGTGTGCCGCAGCCGCACCCTGATGGCCTTGCGCGGTGAACTCCGATGCATCTCCCGCCAGGATCGCAAAATCGCTCCAGAGCTTCTTGAGCAATTCTTTTGCGTCGATCGGGCTGCTCACGACATCGGTCGCCCCGAGCGCATAGGCCTGTGTCGTCTCAATGCGCGAGTCAGGACGGGTCACGAAGATGACCTTGCCGTCCTTCGGCTTGGATTTCATCCATTCCTTGAGATCGAGCAGGCGGGATGCATTGCCCATGTTTGCTGAAACGACCGTGAACCGATCGGGCTTTGATTGCCGCACTTGCGCAAGATCGATGAACCGAACGTTGAAAATGCCCGCCAATTGGCGGCGCAGCCGTTCAGCATCGAAGGTCGAATCGCTGACGAAGGACAACCGGTTCATAACCGAGCTCTGACGGAAGTTCTTTCCTGGCCCTATGCGGCGCAACCTTTGACGGCCGCCCCGCGGGTTACGAACATAGGTCGAACACTTTAAACGGAGCTTAATGATTGCACGGAGGTTTCCGCGGTGTGCCGCGACATCGATTCGACGCGCTGAGTTCATGCCGCGCGGTTGGCGCCGCTGTTCATCAATTGCGGCGCGCGCGGCGTCGCGTCACGGCTGTCGGACTCCCGTTCCCGACCAACGACCGCGCAGCAGAACGATGAACGTGATGTAGTGCGTCACCAGCAGCGCCGGGACCCAGAACGCAGGAATCCAATAGGCCGGCCCCATCGACGGCGATGCGTCATAGGCGGTCGCGAGCGTGATGGCGGCAATCAGGTCCACGGTGCCTTCGATATTGAACAGCCAGACGAGAAGCCGGGCGTTGCGCGCCCGCTTGGCGACCGCCGGGATCGCGACCAGCGCCAACACCGCCGCCAGCAAATCTCCAAACGCTGCCGGATAGGCGAACTGCGGCGGAACGCCGGGATAGACGGCGCCGGGCGCGAGGAACATTAGCCCGAGATGCCGGAAGGCATGCAGCAAAAGAATCGGCAGCAGGACGGTCCGCGGCTCAAGCTCGTCAAGCCTCGGCAGAAGATAGAGCTTGGCGACGATCCAGAAGACCAGCGTGCTGAACAGCAGATTGACCGTGAGGATGTTCATGCCTGCGACCCCAGGTCGGTGCGCCGACGGTCATGCGGGAACCCGGCACGACCGCCGTCAAGGTAGCATGCCGGAACGCCGAATGGCGTATCGAGTTCCTTCGCCACCTGTACAAGGTGGCAACCTGAGCCTGCAGTTTCAGAGCCAAGGATCGCCTTACAACGATCGCCTTAACGGCCATTAACGGGCATTTAAGCAAAAAAACGGTACTGTCGGTTGTGCAACGCCGTCTTGATCGGCCCTGACATTTCTGCCCGGTCAATCTGGGACGTTAGAATCCCTCACTGCGTCACAAGACCGGGGCGGCGCCAGGACTGCTGAAAGCGCGGAATCGAACGACGGACCGACGTCCCGGGCGCGACCATGGTCGAATTTAACAGTTTGCCGCAAACAACTCGCTCGCTGATCCTGGCGACGCTTGGATTGGAAATCGCGTCGGCAAATTGCACGAGCATTTTCGATCTCGCGCGCAAGCGCAATCAATCGGTCTCCGATGTGTGGCGCGACGTTTGCCGAAAAATCGGACAGCCGCGTTGCACGATGCCTCAGCGGGTCGTGAGATCGGAATATTCCACGACTGAACCACTCCTTGAAGAGACGCAAACCGTAGCATCGTCGGGCTCCGGGATCGCATATGCGGCCGCACATGCGGTGGCACATGCGGCCGGCGTGAAGCCCATTTCGACGCGCGCGCCTGTGGCGGTCGCAGCACCGACGGCGGGCGTGAAGCCCGTTTCGACACGCGGGTCCGCAACGATCGCGGCTCCGGCTCCGGCAAGGAGCGGCCATCGCGGACAGAACCGAAGCGTCGTGCTGATGGTTGGCCTGGGCGCAATCCTGGTGGTGGGGATTGGCATCGCGCTCATGGTAGCGACGCCCCGTTCATCGTCGACAACCACGGCAAGGCCCAATGAGACAGTCGGCGTAAAGCCCAAGGAGACCGCCCGCACCGGCGCCGACCGGCCAGGTTTCGATCCCAACAGCGTGCCGGTGCCCGAGGGCACGCTGCGACGAATGGAAGGGATCAACAAGGCATTCTCGAAGCGCTAGTCTGCGATCGGGAGCTGTCATATGTGGCGTTTGATCTCGGCCGCCCTGATAGCGGCGATTCTCGCCAGCTTGTTGCTGATCCGGGTCGACGCCTGCCCGCAGCCGATGAATATCCTCGAATACCTGCGCACCTACGGCTTGCACATCTTGAGCTCACGATTGCGGGTGACCTTCCTGGGCGCATCGACGCTGCTGTTCGAGGATACCTCGCAGGCGATCCTGATCGACGGTTTCTTCACCCGTCCGAAGCTTGGCCCGTTCGTTTCAAACACCGCGGTCGAACCCGACAACACGGCCATCGACGCCGCTCTTAAGCAGGCGCAGATCACGACCACAGACGAGCCGCGCACGCTCAGCCTGGCCGGCGTCGTAGTGAACCATTCTCACTATGACCATGCGATGGATTCCTCGGTCGTGGCCGATCGCACCGGAGCGTTGCTCGTCGGCTCCAATTCGACCGCGAACATCGCTCGCGGCCGGATGTTTCCGGAAGAGCGACTGCGCGTGATCAGCGGCGGCGAGAGTTTCTGTATCGGTCGGTTTCGCATCTCTATCGTGCGCACCGGGCATGTTCCTCCGTTCGGCGGCGGCGACATCACCGAGCCGACGGATCCGACAACCGTTGGCGACTACAAGGAGGGCGGCACGTTCGCGATCTTCGTCCAATACAGCGGACGCGGCCGCACGATCCTGGTGCAGGGGAGCGCCGGCTTCGCGCCCGGCGCACTGCAGGGCAAGAGCGCCGCGGTCGCCTATCTGGCGGTGGGGGCGCTGTCACTGCCTTCCAATATCGCAGTGCATCGCGACGCCTACTGGAACGAAGTGGTGACCGTGGCGCCGCGGCGGGTCATGCCCATCCATTGGGACGGCCTGGTCGGCCCGCTGACCGCGCCGCTCGAGCCGACGACGGACGGCACTGCCGGCATCGCGTTCATCAAAAAGCGTGCAGACGCCGCGGGCATCAACGTGGAAGTGCCAGCCGTCTGGGACAAGGTCGATCCATTCACGGGACTGTAGCGTCACGCCACGCGACGTACGGATACCAACGCGAAAACGGCTAGGCTGCAGCCTTGCCCGCCCCGTCGCTGCAGGCGATCACCTGCTTGCGCGTCTTGCAGTCGGGACAGACGCCGAGGCGCACGGTGAAGCGATCCGTCTCCAGGGCGGACTTCATGGCCAGCCGGCTGGCAATCAGCAGCCGCTCGATCAGGCAACTCTCGCAATAGGCGGCGTTGCGCTTCTGCAGGAACGCCGCGAGCCGATGCGAAATATGTTGGACGCCGGTCATAAGTTCTAGCCTTTGGCAGCAAGGGGTTCCCCGGCCGCGCTCGATAGCTGCTCTGCTGGGAGCAATGGTCCTGGGCCAAATCGGCGGCAGGCCGCCGGACATATAGGGTGTCGGCCGGCGATCCGCCACCCCCGAAACCCAAAGGTGGTTAGCGCCATAGGGCCGGCGAAGTAGGGCACGCGAATGCCCCCTACCCCGCCCGCTCATGGAAGAAATCGTAGATCTTCTTCGCCATCTCCGCGCTCACGCCCTCGACCTTCGCCAGGTCGGCCGGTGACGCGCGCTCGATCGCCTTGAGCGTTCCGAAGTGCTGCAGCAGCGCGCGCTTGCGCGCGGGGCCGACGCCGGGGATTTCCTGCAGACCAGATTCGCGGATGTCCTTCCTGCGCCGCACGCGGTGCGAGCCGATCGCGAAACGATGCGCCTCGTCGCGCAGGCGCTGCACGAAGTAGAGCACGGGATCGCGCGGCTTCAACTTGAAGGGATCGCGGCCGGGCACGAAGAAGGTCTCGCGGCCGGCGTCGCGCTCCGGCCCCTTGGCGACGGCGAGGAGCGGCAGGTCGGTCAGGCCGAGCGCGGCGAGCGTCGCCTGCGCGGCGGAAAGCTGGCCGCGCCCGCCGTCGATGATGACGAGTCGGGCCAGGGCGAGTTCGGGTTCGATCAGCGATGTCCTCGCTTCGATGTGCGCCGCTTGCGCCGCGTAACTCCTTCTCCCCTTGAGGGAGAAGGTGCCCGAGCGCAGCGAGGGCGGATGAGGGGTTCGCGAGCGAAGCGAGCGCTTTCGAAGAGGCCCCCTCACCCGGCTCGGCCTTCGGTCCTCGCCACCCTCTCCCTCAAGGGGAGAGGGTAACGGAGTTCGCGGCACGTCTCTCTCGTCCCATTGCATACGCGGCGCCTCGGTCAACAGCCGCTTGAACCGGCGCTCCAGCACCTCGCGCATCATCGCAAAATCGTCGCCGGGCGTGAGATCGGCGGAGCGGATGTTGAACTTGCGGTACTGGTTCTTCTGGAAGCCCTCCGAGCCGGCGACGACCATGGCGCCGACCGCGTTGCTACCCTGGATGTGGCTGTTGTCGTAGACCTCGATCCTTCGCGGCGGGCGCGAGAGGCCGAAACATTCCGCGAGCGCATCGAGGAGCTTGCGTTGCGACGCGGTGTCAGCAAGCTTGCGGCCGAGCGCCTCGCGCGCATTGGCGAGCGCGTGATCGACCAGTTCCTTCTTTTCGCCGCGGCGCGGATAAGCGATTTCGATCTTGCGCCCGCTTTTGGTCGAGAGCGCCTGTTCCAACAAGGCGCAGTCCTCGACCACATGCGACACCAGGATCAGCTCCGGCACCGGCTTGTCGTCGTAGAATTGCGCCAGGAACGCGGCGAGCACCTCGCCGGGGCCGAGCGTCCGGTCGGCCTTGGGAAAGTAGGCACGGTTGCCCCAGTTCTGGCCGGTGCGGAAGAAGAACACCTCGACACAAAAGAAGCCGCCCTCCTGATGCACGGCGAAGACGTCGGCCTCCTCGGTCGAGCGCGGATTGATGCCCTGCTGCGCCTGCACCGCCGATAGCGCGGCGAGCCGGTCGCGGTAGACGGCGGCGCGCTCGAAGTCGAGCGCTTCGGACGCTTTCTCCATTTCGGCGGCGAGCTCCTCCTTCACCGCACGGCTCTTGCCGGAGAGAAACGCAGTCGCCTCGCGCACCAGCTCCTGATAGTCGGCGAACTCGATCTCGCGCGTGCACGGCGCCGAGCAGCGCTTGATCTGGTGCAGCAGGCACGGCCGTGTGCGGCTCTCGAAGAAACCGTCGGAGCAGGAGCGCAACAGGAACGCGCGTTGCAGCGCGGTGATGGTGCGGTTCACCGCCCAGACCGAGGCGAACGGGCCATAGTAACGGCCGTCGCGATTGCGGGCGCCGCGGTGCTTGAGGATTTGCGGCGCCCAGTGGTCACCGGTGATCAGGATGTAGGGAAACGACTTGTCGTCGCGCAGCAGCACGTTGAAGCGCGGGCGCAGCCGCTTGATGAGATTGGCTTCAAGCAGCAGCGCCTCGGTCTCGGTCCTGGTGGAGACGAATTCGAGCGCGGCGGTGGCGGCGATCATGCGCTCGATGCGCGAGTCGTAGGCGGTCGGCCGCGCGTAGGACATGATGCGTTTTCGGATGTTCTTCGCCTTGCCGACATAGAGCACCGCCCCGTGCGCATCGACCATGCGGTAGACACCCGGCGCCGACGGCGCGAGCTTGACGTGGCGCAGGATCGCGGCGCGGCCGGCGGCGAGCGGACCGGCGCCGGCGGCAAGGTCCACCGCGGTCTCGAGCTCGGGCAGGCTTTGCTCGTCGTCCTCCTCGACGAGGTCGGTCGCCGGGTCGACGTCTTTTTTGGGGACGTTCATGACCGGAAGGTAGGAATTCGTCGCGCACGGAGCCAGCCTCGACGACCGCGTGCGGCCGGCTCCGGAGATACCACAATCGTTGCTGTGCCGCGCGACAGGACGGGATGGTGTCCGATCGTGGCGCGGGGCTGACCCGACCACGGTCGGCGGGGCCGCGCCTGCGATCCAGACCGCCGCCAGGGGCAGAACTTGTTAAGTAGTTCTTTACCATGCGGCCCACGGATTTACAGTCTATTTCCTATATTCGTGGCGGACTGGCGGCCGTTTTAGTGTAAGATCGTGTTGGTATATTTTGCTTAATCGTGTGTCCTTCTTGCACTAGACTCAATGTTAATTACGAATACTATCGCCGCCCTGTGATGCGTGGAGGGTGAGTGATGAAACGCGTTGTTTTTGCGTGCTTTGGGAATGCTGGGGCTGGTGGCAACGGCGGGCGCTGCCGATCTGCCGCGGCGCTACGATCCGATCCCGCAGCGGGCGCCGGCCTTCATCCAGGTCTACAACTGGACCGGCTTCTACATCGGCATCAATGGCGGCGGCGCCTGGGGCGACTCCCGGTGGGACAGCGTCGGCACCTTCGACGTATCGGGTTTCATGGTCGGCGGCACCGCCGGCTACAACTGGCAGGCCGCCCAATTGGTCTTCGGTCTCGAAGGCGACCTCGACTGGACCAATATCGACGGCAGCACGACCGCGGCCTGCGTGGCGGGTTGCAAGACCCGCAACAACTGGCTCGCCACGGTGCGCGGACGCATCGGCTATGCCTTCGACCGGTTCCTGCCCTACATCACGGGCGGTCTTGCCGTCGGCAACATCAAGGCGAGCCAGCCGGGATTTGTCGGCGCCGACGACACCAATGCCGGTTGGACGGCCGGCGGCGGCATTGAATTCGTCATCGCCGGCAATTGGACCGCGAAAGCCGAGTACCTCTATGTCGATCTCGGCAAGTTTAATTGCGGCCTCGGCTGCGGCAACAACATCAATCCGGACAACGTGTCGTTCACCACGCATGTGGTGCGCGGCGGCGTGAACTTCCGGTTCTGACACGCCCGACGACAACAGACACAAGGCAACCAAGCCCCGGACCGCTGGTCCGGGGCTTTTCGTGTTGAGGCGCGTTGGCGCCTAGGCGGGCGGCGGCTTGGTCGCTTCGAAAGCCGGCACGCGCGCGGCGAAGGTCTCGAGCCAGCCGGTCAGGCGCGGGCAACTTTTCTTCAGCGTGCCGGGGAAGCGAAACTCCCGATAGCCGAGTGCACAGGCGAGCGTGATCTGGCCGATCGTGGGCGGCGCATCGAGCCCGGGCGGCGCGGCTTCCAGCGCAGCCAGCGCGCGGTCGATCTTTCCCTGCCTGCAGGTCGAGCCATTTCTGCTCATGCTTTTCGGCGGGCCGGTAGCGGCCCTCATAGACGATGAGAATCGACGCATCCATGATGCCATCGGCGAGCGCCTGCAGCCGCAGCGCGTCGATGCGGGCCTTGAAATCCGTTGGGATGATTTTGCCGCCGCCGGCCAGGTGATCGAGATATTCGAGAATGACCGGCGAATTGAAGATCGCGCTGCCGTCATCGAGGACGAGAACGGGGACTTTGCCGAGCGGATTTTGCTGGCGCACCGGATCGGAAGGATCCTGGGTCGTGGCCGGTTCGACTTTGACCTTGCCATCGAGTCCAAGCACGCTCACGGCGATGCGGGCCTTGCGGCCGAACGGGGAACCAAAACTCGTCCGAACAGTCAGCATGGGCAACGTCACCTCTTGTTGCGCGATGCTATCCTTAGCGTCGCGGCGACGACGGTCTGGAAAACTTAAGCGGGCGTTCGACTCCGGCTACGCCAGCGCTGAAGCGCAACACTAGCCGGTGATGACAAGGTTGACCGCTTTCGGGCCCTTGCCCTTTTTGTCAGGCTCGACATCGAAGGACACCCGCTGCCCTTCGTTCAATGCCTTGAGACCTGCACGCTCGACCGCGGTGATGTGCACGAACACATCGCGCCCGCCATCGTCGGGCTTGATGAATCCGTAACCGCGTTCGGCGTTGAAAAACTTGACCGTACCTGCCATGGCCATCGGGAAACTCCTTTCCCCGTGGTTGCCGCCCGCCGGCCCCCACGGCGCGACGGCTCGGCCGGACATTCGCAATCGGAGAAAGCGTCGGCCACCCAAGGCCTCAGTCACTCCGCCGGCCCCCAACGGAGGCGGAACGTCAAAGCCAACCCCTATAGGAATAGGCTAATCCGCGGCTGTGGAAAAGTGGCCCGGGCGCGCTTTCGGGCGGAGACCGGGCCCCGGACAACCGTCACTCGCTACGAGCGATCCAGTCGATGCGGTAACCTCCCGTAAAAATGTCAGCAAAAAGCGGCAGCAGGATTTCCATGTCCTCGGCCAGCATCCAGGGCGGATTGACCACGATCAGGCCGCACCCTGGCGAGATGTTCCGGCTCGCGCTGCGATGCAAAATCGACTTCGATCCGCAGCACCTTCGGGATCGCCGAGCGCCGCAGCCGCCGCGCCAAAGTGTCGGAATCCTGCCGTCCTTTGGTTGGGTACCACAGGAGAAAAATGCCGGTCGCCCATTTGCGATGGGCAGCTTCCACCGCCTGCGCCAGCCGCGAAAATTCGTCCACCGCCTCGAACGGCGGGTCGAGGAGGACGACGCCGCGCCGCTCCGGTGGCGGCACATAGGCGTTGAGCGCGGTCCAGCCGTCGATCGCGACGGCTTTGACTTGGCGGTCACGACCGAGATTGCGCGCAAGCGCGACGGCGGCGTTCGGCTCGATTTCGCAGGCGACCAGCCGGTCCTGGCTGCGCAGCAGCGTGCGGGCGAGCACGGGCGATCCCGGATAGGTGGCGAGCTCGTCAGCGGGATTGAGCGCAGCGACCGCATCGAGATAGGGCGCCAGCAAGGCACGGGCCGCGCCTTCGATCGGCGCGTTCAGCAGCCGATGAATGCCGTCCTTCCATTCGGGACTGCGGGTCGCCTCCGGGCCGCGCAGGTCATAGAGCCCGGCGCCGGCATGGGTATCGATGACCCGGAAGGCCGCCGGCTTGTTGCGCAGATGCACCAGGATGCGGGTGAGCACCGCATGCTTGACGACGTCGGCGGGACCACCGGCGTGAAAGGCGTGGCGATAGTTCATGGATGACGTCGTCTTTCAGCGCGACGGACCGTCAGTTGGCGGCGGACCCGCCGCGCATCGGCGGCATCACCAGCCGCTCCCGGCGGCACGCACGCCGGTCGATCTCGGCGCAATCCCGGAAGCGGAGATCCTTGGACATGCAAATCCTGACCTCGTGCAGGCGGCGGCTGTCGCAGGTCACCGCGATGCCCTTGCGCGTCAGGCCGGGATTGGCGTCGACGAACGCTTCCTCGACCTCGTCCGGCGTCACCGTCAGCGGACTTCGAGAGCTCGATATAGGGCTCCGGAATTTTGACCTGCGCGCGCGCCTTGCGCACGGCGTCGAAATAGCCACGCGGACCGAGGCCGGAGCAGACGCCGTGCTTGTCCCATTCATTGAAGATGAGGCGCGGCGCCGGCATCAGGTCCAGCATCGAGGAGACGATATTGCGGTCAAGCCGGGGGGCGGGGTTCTGGCAGTACTCCGGAAATCCCCTCTCGTATTGCGGCCACAGACCGTGCACCACGAAGGAATAGGGACGTCCGCCGCATTGCTCCCTGGGCGCCCGCCCTTTTTCCGCCGATGCCTCGCAGAACGACGGCGACCAAGACAGCGCGAGCACGTAGAAATCGAACTGGCCAGGCTGGTTCTGACGCCGATCCTGTGCCGAGGCCGCAGCTGTTACGAGCAACAAGGTTGCGGCCATCGCCGCACAACGGACCATCCGAGCCATCGACGCCCTCACTCATGCGGACCTGGGACGCCGGCCACTATGGCGTTAGCGGGCGGAACATTTCAAGAACAAAAATGGAAAGGCAGTCGGTCGACGCTCAGGGCCGCGCCATCTTGCAGGCGGGGCTGTAGGCCCAGTTGCGGTCGAGCCCGACCACGCACCATTCGACCCCCCAGCTGGCGCCGATCATGCCGGTGGTTTCGGCGATCGAGTAATGAATCGGGTGCTTCAGGCCGTCGGAAACGAGGGCGAGCGCGCTGCAGAAGCGGCGCGGGATGGTGTTCGGCGCCCACGGCCGGTACGCGGTCTCGCGAATCCGCTCATAGCCCTGAATGGTGAGGGCGGAATTCCAGAAGCGGCCTTCCTTCTGGGTGAAACGGAATGCAATGGTGTCAAGCGCCGCCGGTGCATCGCAAGGCGGCAGCGCGCCGTCATAGCGCGGACCGGACAGCCAGAAATTCAGCTCCAGGATGCTCGCCGCCGACGCGGGAGCAGGCGGCAACATCGCCGCGACCATGGCAAGCGCCAGAGCAAACCAGCATGCGCGGCCGCACATGTCCCACCCCTTCGTACGACAAGTGGAACGGTGCCGCGCCGCCCATGGGAGGTCAAGGGCGGAACCGGGCGGAACGCTGGATACACCGCCGCCTGTGGCAGCCGCGCCACGGCGCCGACCGCCAAAATCCCGCGGAGTTATCCCCACTGTTCTATCGGGCGCGAGGCTTTGACTCGACGGATCCGGGTGCCGAATACCGCCGAATTGTGGATCGAGACCAGGTGCGCCCGGTGAACGGCTTCTCCTTGGCGACAGCGCTCTTTCAATCGGCCGCCGCGCGCCCGCTTTCGTGCGAAAACCGGTTTCCACTTTTCGGGATCATGCTTTAGAGTCGTCGCTTCGGAACGGGGGAGACAGAGATGCGTGCGGCGTGGCGTTGGTCCCTGGTCGGGTTGGCCGTCGCATTGTGCTCGACGAGCGCGCACGCCCAGGTCTATCGCGGCAACGACACCGGCGGCATCATTCCGTGGTCGTGCGAGAACGAGGCGGAGGCGCGCGAGATCGCCGACGCCTTTTGTGCGGGCTGGGGCAAGTTCGGCCGCATCACCAGCGTGCATCGAATGTATGGCGACTACATCGGCTTCAATTGCCTGTGGCGCCCCGACATCGCGCGCTTCCAGATTCCGGTCGTGCGCACGCGCTCATCCTGCTACGTGCACGCGCCGCGGCTTCACCCGCGCGTGCAGAGTCCGCTACTAAGCGCCCACGGCCACCACCTGCGAGCGATTGTCCGTCGCCGAGTCGCGTTTTGATGTAGCGAGAAAAGCCGCAATCGACCCATAGAGCCGCCGCCGGTCGGACCCAGGGAGTTTGCTTCATGCGCTTGTCCATTTCGGTTCTCGCACTTGGAATTGCTTGCGTAACGTCCGCTGCCGCCCAGGATTTTCCCACGCGCAGGGCCGGATTGTGGGAGGTCACGATCAATCACGACGCAACCAAGACGCCGCCGCAAGTGATGCAGCAGTGCACCGACGCCGAGACCGACAAGCTCATGAACGCCTTCGGCGGCGACCTCAGCGCCGACCTGTGTGCCAAGCAGGAGGTTCGGAAGGTCGGCACGACTTTCGTGATCAATGCCACCTGTCAGATCGGGCCGATGAAATCGGTGTCGCAAAGCGTCGTCTCCGGCGACTTCAACAGCAACTATACGGTCAAGGTAACGTCGAAGCTCGAAGGCGTGCCGGCCGCAGCGCAAGGCATGGCCGGCGGCACCACCACCATCCAGGCGCGCTGGCTCGGCGCCTGCAAGGCCGGTCAGCGGCCCGGCGACATCGTGATGGCCAACGGCCAGACCATGAATATTCGCGATCTTCGGAAGGCCATGGACGGCGCACGCCCGCAGGGTGCACCGCCGAAAAAGCAATAGCTATTTCTTGTTCTTGGTTTCGGCGGTCGCGTCGTCAGCGGTGGTGTCGTCGCGGCCTTGGTCGCATGACGTCTTATCGCGCGAGGGCGTATCGGGACGCTTGGCCGGCGGTGGCGCGGCCGGACGGGTTTGACCGCCATGCCGCTGCATCGCCTGCGGAAACGCGGGCTGCCAAGGCTTGATCACGGGACGGTTTCCTCGCCGAACGACTGACCAATGCGCAGTTGGTGAATTCGTTCCAACCGGCATTTCACAGCCGCCAACAGGAAACGCCGATCAGGTCCAGCGCACGTCGTGGCGGGCGAGAACCTTTCGCACCGCGTCAACCAGTTCGTTCTCCGGCACCGCGAATTGCGCTTCGGCCTGCTTCTTGAGGTAGTCGTCGCGCTCCTTCGACAACCCCGCGATCTCCGCGCCCAGGATCAAGTCCTTGATCTGCACCTCGCCCTTGGCTTTCTCGTCGCCGCCCTGGATGACCACGCAAGGGCTGCCGCGCTTGTCGGCATATTTGAACTGATTGCCGAAATTCTTCGGGTTGCCGAGATAGAGCTCGGAGCGGATGCCGGCGTTGCGCAGCGCAGCAACCATCTTCTGGTAGTCGGCAGTGCGGTCGCGATCGAATACCGTGACCACGACCGGGCCGGGCGCCGGCTTGCCGTCGAGCTTGCCGATCAGGGTGAGCGCCGCCTGCAGGCGGGAGACGCCGATCGAGAACCCGGTCGCCGGCACCGGCTCGCCGCGGAAGCGCGAGACCAGCCCGTCGTAGCGGCCGCCGCCGCCGACCGAACCGAAACGCACCGGCCGGCCTTTCTCGTCCTTGGTCTCGAGCAGGAGCTCAACCTCGTAGACCGGGCCAGTGTAATATTCGAGACCGCGGACGACGGAGGGATCGATACGAATGCGATCCGGACCATAGCCCCCTGCTGAAACCAGACGACCGATTTCCATCAACTCATTCCAACCTTCAACGAAGGTCGGGTGCACAGGATAGCTCTTGCCCGGCACCTCTTCGGAAACGGCTGACGCTTTACTGTCATCCCAAAGGGTCGCGGTAATGGTGATTGGCCCGTCAATGGGCTCATCATTGTGCTCCGGCGCCAATTGGTCGAGAAGAATGTTGATCTGATCCGGATCGAGTTGCGCCCCCTTCGTAAAATCGCCGCTCTCGTCCTTGCGCCCTTCTCCCAGCAGTGCGTGCACACCGCCAACGCCGAGCCGATCCAACTTGTCGATCGCGCGCAGCACAGTCAGCCGCCGGCCGGCATTCTCCTCGCCACCAAGCCCGATCGACTCCATCACGCCGTCGAGCACCTTGCGGTTGTTCACCTTCACCACATAGCTGCCGCGCGGAATGCCCAGCGCTTCCATCGTGTCGGCCGCCATCATGCACATCTCGGCATCGGCGGCCATTGCGCCCGAGCCCACGGTGTCGGCGTCGAACTGCATGAACTGGCGGAAGCGGCCGGGACCCGGCTTCTCGTTGCGGAACACCCAGCCGAAACGATAGCTGCGATAGGGCTTCGGCAAGGCGTCGAAATTCTCGGCGACATATCGCGCCAGCGGCGCGGTCAGGTCGTAGCGCAGCGACAGCCACTGCTCGTCGTCATCCTGGAACGAGAACACGCCCTCGTTCGGCCGATCCTGGTCGGGCAGAAACTTGCCGAGCGCGTCGGTGTATTCGATCGCCGGCGTCTCCACCGGCTCGAACCCATAGCGCTCATAGACGTCGCGGATGGCGTCGGTCATGCGCCGGGTCGCCGCGATCTCGGCCGGACCGCGGTCGGCCAGACCGCGCGGCAGACGCGCCTTCAATCGGTTGGTTTTGTCGGCCATGGTCGTGCTACATCGGTGGACGCGCGGTGGTAGCAGCCGGGTTGCGCACCGGCAAGGGAGCGTACCATGCCTTCCGGTTCAGCCATGTCGGCAGCGATCCCCAACGATCTGGAATCCTATTGGCTTCCGTTCACGCCCAACCGCGCGTTCAAGGCCGCCCCGCGGCTGATCGCGCGGGCGAAGGACATGCACTACTACACGCCCGACGGCCGCGCCGTGCTCGACGGCACCGCCGGATTGTGGTGCACGAACGCCGGCCACAATCGCGATCCGATCGTCGCCGCGATCCGCGCGCAGGCCGCCGAGCTCGACTACGCGCCGGCGTTCCAGTTCGCGCATCCCAAAGCGTTCGAGCTGGCGAGCCGGGTCGCGGCGCTCGCGCCGAAAGACCTCGACCACGTGTTCTTCTGCAATTCCGGATCGGAAGCGGTCGACACAGCGCTGAAGATCGCGCTCGCCTATCACAACGTCCGCGGCGAGGGCGCGCGCACGCGCCTGATCGGGCGCGAGCGCGGCTACCACGGCGTCGGCTTCGGCGGCATCGCGGTCGGCGGCATTGTCGCCAACCGCAAATTCTTCGGCGCGCTGCTCGCCGGGGTCGATCATCTGCCGACGACTTACAATCGCGCCGAGCAGGCTTTCAGCAAGGGCGAGCCGGACTGGGGCGCACATCTCGCCGACGAGCTCGAGCGCATCGTCGCCCTGCACGACGCCTCGACCATCGCGGCGGTGATCGTCGAGCCGATGGCGGGCTCGACCGGCGTGCTGCCGGCGCCGAAAGGCTATCTGCAGCGGCTGCGCGCGATCTGCGACAAGTACCGATTGCTGCTGATCTTCGACGAGGTCATCACCGGCTTCGGCCGGCTCGGATACGCATTCGCGGCCGAACGCTACGGCGTCGTGCCGGACATGATCACCTTCGCCAAGGGCGTCACTTCGGGAACGGTGCCGATGGGCGGCGTGATCGTCAAGAAATCGATCTATGACGCCTTCATGCGCGGGCCCGAGCACGTGGTCGAACTGTTCCACGGCTATACCTACTCGGCCCATCCGCTCGCCTGCGCCGCCGGGCTCGCGACTCTCGACCTCTATCGCGAGGAGCAGGTGTTCGACCGCGCGCGCAAGCTCGAGCCGGTCTGGGCCGATGCGGCGATGAGCCTCAAGGGGCTGCCGAACGTGCTCGATATCCGCACCGTCGGGCTCACCGCCGGCATCGACCTCGCCTCGCGGCCCGACGCCGTCGGCCGGCGCGCCTATGACGCCATGGTGCACGCGTTCAACGACGAGAACCTGGTGGTGCGCATCACCGGCGAGACCATCGCACTGACGCCGCCGCTGATCGTCAGCGAAAGCCAGATCGGCGAGATTTTCGACAAGGTTGCAAAGACGATCAAAGCGGTCGCCTAGCGTTATTTGAATTGGCTCACCCTTTCCGCTCGTCCCCGCGACCCGCCTACGCTCGGTTCGAGCGGCGTAGGATGGGCAAAGGCGCGGACAACGTATCGAAGGCTCGCCAAGCATGCTTGTGCAGCGCCGTGCCCACCAATAAGAGCACGAGCGTCGCAATGTTGGTGGGCACGGCGCTGTAGCTTGCGTGTGGGTAGGCGTGTGCGTGTGGATCGCGCCTTTGCCCACCCTACGGACTACGGACTGCCAGAATCTTACAGCGGCTGGCGTCTGTAAGATCGCTGTAAGATCGCAAAACGCCAAAATTTCCTGTCGTGCCAACACTTTCCGATTCCAATCTTACAATCTTACCCGATTCCGCATCATCGAGCGGCGGCGACATCCCTGCGCGCGCTCATCATCCTTCTCGCGCGGCATTTGTCCTCCGACGTTTGCTCGTTCTCCCTCCCTGCGAGGAGGCGGAACCCCGACAGGCGCTCCGGTTGCGTGCAACGCCCCGACGCTGCCTGTCACTTGCGTGCGGGGCGCGAACGCAACTCCCGCGAGGCGCGTGACCGGAAGATAATCTCAGGCGCGCCGCTGTCAAACCTTGCGGGCCGATGTCCACCGCGCCACGGTTGACATCCTGTCGATAGCGGCACGGCCGAGCATCGAGTTGGTGCAGTGACATCGATGGAAGTTCGACGCCACGCACATCCACAAGAATTGTCTGCGACCTGCCAGACAACGGGCGGGCGCCGGGTTGCTGGACATTGGAGATGAGTAAGGTGTCACCGTAATTCCGAAACAGTCGCCGCCCGTGGATCATCTGTAATCATTGCGGACAGCGCTACGCCCGATTGTTTCGCGGCTTCGCAGGCTATGCGTGCCGTGAGTGCTTGCAGCTTTGGTACATCTGCCAACGCAAGAGCACTCGTAACAGACAGAGAGCCCGCCTTGCGCAATTGTGCTTGCGAGTTGACGACAGACCAACGCGCTACAACGGAAGCACCCCGATCACATTCCCTCAACGCCCACCGGGAATGCGCCGCAGGCGATATTACCGGCTGCGTGGCCGGGCTGCCGATCTGCAAACGAAGCTACTGGCGCGGAGGTCCGCTATCGGAGGCAAAGCGGACAACATTTGCTCGCTTTGAGGATTTCCGGTTTTGACCCATAGCTGACGTGCGGTCGCTCGGCGCTGCGCCCTTGGAATATCCTGCATCGGTGATGCGAGCTCATAGGAGCATTGACCCATGCGCGATTTTGTCCGCCGTTGCTTTGGACTGTTGACACGGAATTCTTGTTTCGATCTGCTGCAGTAAGTTTCTGTTGCTATCGCATGCTGCGCTGCGGCGAAGCGCACCGCCGATATTATTTTCGTGATGTTGATGTCGTCAGTGAATTGACGGTGAGACCGACGCATTGCTGCGTTCGGCCATTGCAGGCCAACGCCAACAATGAACAGCCGGAGGAAAGCCATGTCGAAATTCAGATTGAGATATGGCGTAACGATTTTCGCCGCCGCGCTCGCCGGCATGTTCGTGCTGGCGGCAGCGCAGTCTGCTGGCGCACAGCAGCGCAAATTGCTCCGCTGGACGACGCCGCCGGTTGGCTCTTACGGCCATGGGGTTGCGACTTCGGTTACGAAGATCGTCGAGAACGCGCTCGGCGGCGAATACACGATCATCGTTACTCCCTATCCGTCCACGACCGTCGGCATGAGGATGGTGATGAATGGCTACGGCGAGATCGCCTACACGGCCGACATCGGCATGACCCAGTTCCGGCAACGCAGCGGCGGCTTCAACAACTACAAGCCCAGCAAGCCGGAGATTGCGCACACCTGGTACGCCTACCCGATGGAGTCGATGATGGCCATCTTGGCCCCCAACGTTGGCAAGTTCAAGTGCTGGCGCGACTTCAGCGATCAGCCGGTGTTTTACACCAATGCCGGCTTCATGAACTGGCTGAACTGGCAGCGTATTTTCGAAGTGTTGGGATACAAGCTAAAGCACGTCCAGATCGACCTCAGGTCAAACGCCCGCTCGCTGGCGGCAGGCACCATCGTCGGCTCCGCGATCTACACCACAGCCGGTGTCTCGCTGCCAGCCTACTGGAGGGAAACCGAGAACCGCCTGGACATCCGGATCGTTAATCCCTGCCCGGACGAAGTTGCGAAGATCAAGGCAGCGGGCCTCACGGTCGTTGACGTCGTTTCGAAACCAGCATTCACCCAGGACGTCGGCCCCAGCGTACTCCAGGGCGTGCCGATCCTGTTCGGCTACAATGCGCGGCTCGATATGCCGGAGGACATGATCTACACGCTGATCAGCGCATTCTACAAGGAGAGGGACAACCTCGCGAAGGCCAATCCGGGGTTCACGCCGATGGCGAAGGACTTCATCGGCATGCAGGTGAACGGCATCAATGCCAATCCAGATATGGTCGTGCATCCCGGCCTCGCAAGGTTCCTGAAAGAGCACCAGACCTGGAGCGAGAAGTGGCAGGTCGGGGGCGCCATCAGCGCGCCCAGGTGACGAGCGTCACATCGGCGGGCCGCATCGAGAACGCGCCGTGCTCCCGGAAATCGCTGCTGCATTTCCCCGTAAGACATCCCTCCCTCAAGGTGTTGCCCGTCGACTTGCCCACGACGCGATGGCCGACGCGGATCATGACCCTGAAAGGCCGCAGCCTCAGCCCGGTGTCACAGCTCTTTTTATCGAATGCGCCCGCGAGGTCGCCAAGCCGCTTAAGTCGTAGACGCTATGTCGGGTCGTGGCCCTGAGCGGCGGTTTTTGAATGTCTGCTTTTGCGCCGCTGTTGGGGTGAAAGCAAACTCATTATGCTCACACTGAGTTTTGTCGGTCCTGACCCACAGCGGACATCGGGACTGATTAGCGTTTGAGGCCGGCTGTGCGCCATTTCTCACTCGCCGCCCAGTCGCAAAGTGCTAGGCTTTAGGCGGAAAGTTACCGCTGCTCGTTTGCTAGAAAGATGAGGACGACATGGACGAGATGATCGGGGTTTTGAAGAGGCGTTGGTGGGTTGGGCCACTGGTCGCCGGCTCGGCAATCGCTGCGGTTGCCATCGCACTGGCGGCAATTCCAGATGCGAGCGGTGTTATCCACGCTTGCTATACGAACAAAGGTGGTGCCCTGCGCGCGGTGAACAGCGCTGCTGACTGCAAGAACAGCGAGACCGCTCTTCCCTGGAATCAGACAGGCGTAATCGGGCCGGCAGGACCAGCCGGCGTTAGCGGCTACGAGATAATCAACAATCTGGGAAAACTCCCCCTGAACGGCACCGTAGCCGTCATTGCGACCTGTTCTGCCGGCAAGCGCGTGATCGGCGGCGGCTATGTCGCGCCCGCTGTTGGTGATCTCGTAGGCTTGTCGAGACCGGAAGGCAATAACGCCTGGCGGGCGGACTTCAAGAGCAATGGCGGCAGTGGCGACGCTTCGGTTTATGCCATCTGCGCCACGGCCAGCTAGCTAGAGGTTCTCGGTCCCACTGTCTCATTCGTTTGGAGATCCCGCGCCTGCTGTTGGTGACCGTGCGGGCGGACCTGTGGTTCGACACTGCTTGTGGCCCTTAGCTGGACGTGCCGAAGACATCACCTCAATGTCCGCTGTTGAGGGATAAGCGGACTCGATTTGCTCAGTCCGAGCCTTTCCGGTTTTGACCCGAAGCGGACACGGATTGCGGAGCTGTTCGAACAGGCGATAAGGGAAATCCTCAGTCGGCTTTGATGCCCGCGAATTTGACCACCTTGGCCCATTTCGCGGTCTCGTCGGCGATCAGCGTGCCAAAATCGGCCGGCGTGCCGGTCAGTGCCGTTGCGCCCAGATCAGCCAAGCGGGCGCTCGTTTTTGGATCGTCGAGAATTGCATTGATCTCCTTGTTCAGCTTTTCGATGATCTCCGCCGGCGTTCCCTTCGGCGCACCAATACCAGACCACGTGCTCGCCTCGAATCCTGGTACCGCGTCGGCCACCCTCGGCACGTCCGGCAGGACCGGCGAACGGGTCGCAGTCGTCACCGCCAGCGGTCGCAGCTTGCCAGCCCGTATGTGCTCTATCGACGAGGCCAGGTTGTCGAAAATGACGTGCACCTGCCCGCCGAAGAGGTCGGTTAGGGCCGCTGCCGTGCCGCGATAAGGCACATGGACCATGTTGACGCCTGCCAGCATCTTGAACATTTCGCCTGCGACGTGCTGCACGGTCCCAACCCCACCCGACGCGATGTTTAGCTTGCCGGGATTGGACTTGGCGTAACCGATGAACTCGGAAACCGTCCTCGCCGGAAAGGACGGGTTGACCTCCATCACGCTGGCCCCGCGCACAATGCCTGCCACCGGCGCGATGTCACGGTTGATGTCGAAATTGAGCTTCTCGTAAAGGGTTGCACCAATCGCGTTGCCCACATTCGGCACGGCGAGCGTGTAGCCGTCCGCCGGTGCCTTTACGAGCGCTTCGATCGCGAGGTTACTGCCGGCGCCCGGGCGGTTGTCGATGAAGAACTGCTGGCCGAGCCGCGCGGTCAGCCAATCCGCCATCAGACGCGTGGTGATGTCGGCGGCGCTGCCGGCGGCAAAGCCGACAATCACACGCACCGGCCGTGCCGGGTAGGACTGCGCGCCAGCATTGCGCAACAAAGTTGGGGCCACGACGGCGGCCCCAGCAAGCCGCAGTGAAGTGCCGACGAACGAGCCTCATGGCGCTGCTCCGTTTCATCCGGGTGGCGGGGCGCTCGGGCCCAGCGCGGACAGGTTATTCAATGGAGGTGCTACCCGAAAATGCGATATAGGCGTACTGTCTATTTCACTCTAACCCTATAGAGGGCCTCTATGACCTCCGTCACGATGGAATGGGAAAGCCGCCTCGGGCGCCGTCTTCGGGTGCGCGACCTCTACATCCTCTCGACCGTGGTGAAATCGGGCGGCATGGCCAAGGCGGCACGCCAACTGGCAATGACGCAGCCGTCGGTTTCGGCGGCGATTGCGAATCTCGAGCACATGCTCGGTGTTCGCCTGCTCGATCGGAGCCCGCGCGGCATCGAGCCGACCATCTACGCGGAAGCAATACTCAAGCGAAGCCTTGTGGTGTTCGATGAACTCAAGCAAGGCGTCAAGGACGTGGCTTCTCTGGCTGATCCGGCGACAGGGGAACTCAGGATTGGATGCCCCGAATTCGATCAACGCTACGGTGCTCCCGCAATTCATCGAACACTTTTCCAGAAGGTATCCGCAGGTCATCGTGCACGTGTACGACGTGCCGTCTCCCGCTATCAAGAATCCAGGACTGCGTGACCGGAAATACGACCTTGTGTTCGCGAGATTAGGTCTGCCGCTTCCGAATGACCAGATGACGGACGACCTGAACCTGGACTATCTCTTTGATGACCCGTTGATGATTGCCGCAGGGACGCACAGCCGATGGGCGCGCCGTCGCTCGATTGATCTTGACGAGTTGATCGACGAGCCTTGGATTCTGGCGCATGCCGATACGTGGAATTACCTCGGTGTGGTAGAGGCTTTCCAGGCGCGGGGCCTCGAAATGCCGAAGGTGAGCTTGTTCGGTTTCTCCCTGCACCTGGTAAATCATTTCGTTGCCAACGGATCCTATATTACGGCCTATCCAAGGTCCGTCGGGCGTGTCAGTTCGCTGAAGGTGTTGCCTGTCAAGTTGCCCGTGCGGCCGTGGCCAGTCGTGATTGCAACCCTGAAGAATCGAACTTTGAGCCCGGTGGTCGAGCGCTTCATCGAATGCGCGCATGAGGTCGCGAAGCCGCTCGCGAAGGGAAAATGACGAGGTCGGCTTCTGGCCCGAAGCAGACATGAAGCGATGTCCGGGCTTACGTCTGCTTTCGGGTGTGAGTTCAACCGATCGACGCAACACCTTCTAATCTTGCCAGATAGGAGGTGTGCGGATGGAGGGACATGCGCGGACATGGTTCACGCCGAAGCAGAGGGCCGAGCTCTGGGAGCGCTGGAAGAGCGGTCAATGTGTGGCGGATATCGCTCGAGCGCTTGAGAGGAGGAACAAGAGCGGCGTCTATCGGATCTTGGCTGTCAATGGAGGAATTGCTCCAGCGCCACGCCTGAGAGCTCCGGTAGCGCTGAGGCTTGAGGAGCGCGAAGAGATCTCGCGTGGCATTGCCGCCGGTCGGTCGATACGGCGGATCGCACAGGACCTCGGACGAGCGCCCTCGACTATAAGTCGAGAGATAAGGCGTAACGGCGGCTGCAGCGCTTACCGCGCAAGCGAGGCTGATACGCGCGCCTGGGAGCGGGCGTTGCGCCCGAAGCCTTGTCGCCTGACGCGCCATGCGGGGCTACGATGGCGCGTGGCCCAGAAACTCTCGCTGCAGTGGTCGCCGTAGCAGATCTCTGGATGGCTAAAGCGGCAATTCCCTGCCGATCAAGGCATGCAGGTATCTCACGAAACGATCTATCGCAGTCTCTTTATTCAGACACGTGGCGTGCTGAAGAAGCAGCTAATGGCACACCTGCGTACCGCGCGGCAGATGCGCCAAGCCAAGGGCGGTACCACGAAGAGCGGACTGGGACAGATCGTCGATACGGTCTCCATCCGCGAGCGGCCGGCTGAGGCCGAGGATCGCGCCGTGCCAGGCCACTGGGAAGGAGACCTTCTCGCCGGAGCGAACAACACGCACATCGCGACGCTCGTCGAGCGCCATACTCGTTTTACGATGCTTCTCAAGATCCCGAGCAAGGACACGGCGACCGTGGTCACCGCGCTCGGTAAACACGTGCGCAAACTGCCGCGGGAGCTGCGCCGCTCCTTGACTTGGGATCGAGGCAAGGAGATGGCTGACCACAAGAAGCTTCACCATCGCCACCAACGTGCAGGTCTATTTCTGCGATCCACGCAGTCCTTGGCAGCGTGGCAGCAACGAGAACACCAACGGCTTGCTGCGACAGTATTTCCCGCGAGGAACAGATCTCTCGCACTTTTCTCAGGCGTACCTGAACAAGATCGCTCTCCGGCTCAACCAACGACCACGAAAGACCTTGGGCTTTGAAACTCCTGCCGATAGACTACGAGCGGTGTTGCAGTGACAGGTTGAACCCGCCGGTAAAGCGGACTCGCCGTGCTCGCTTTGAGGATTTCCGCTTCTGATGCTGTGGACGGCGCCCACTCTGCGGCATCGATGTGCCAAAAGGGTAGTTGCGTTAAAGCAACCACTACGAGGGGAGCCGTCCATGGGCGAGGTTAGCACAATTGGTCTCGATATTGCGAAGTCGGTATTCCAGGTGCACGGCGTGGATGTTGATGGCGCGGTGGTGATCCGCAAGCGTGTGAGCCGCGCCAAGGTGTTGGAGTTCTTTTCGGCCTTGCCGCCCTGCCTGGTTGGCATTGAAGCATGCCCGAGCGCTCATCATTGGAGCCGAACGCTTCAAGCGCTCGGCCACACGGTGAGGCTGATGCCGCCGAGCTATGTGAAGGCCTATCTCAAGCGCAGCAAGAACGACGCCAACGATGCTGCCGCCATCTGCGAGGCGGTGACGCGGCCGTCGATGCGTTTCGTGCCCGCAAAATCTGAACAGCAGCAGTCCGGCTTGATGCTGCATCGCAGCCGCCAGCTTCTGGTTCGTCAGCGAACGATGCTGTCGAATGCGATCCGCGGGCATATGGCCGAGCTCGGCATCATCTCGGCGAAGGGCCGAAACGGCACGGCCGAGCTGCTCAAGATCGTTGCTAATGAAGATGACGATCGCCTTCCAGCGGCCGCGCGGTTCAGCCTCGATGTTCTAGCTCGCCAATACGGAACCATCACGGCAGAGATCGGAGCTATCGAGAAGCGCATCCATGCCTGGCACCGCTCGTGTGAACAAAGCCGGCGGCTCGAGGAAATCCCCGGGATTGGTCCAATCGTCGCCACCGCCCTGGTCGCAGAGGTGGGCGATTGGAAAGCGTTCTCGTCCGGACGCAATCTGGCGGCCTGGATCGGATTGGTGCCCAGGCAGCATTCAACGGGCGGCAAAGAACGCCTCGGCGGGATATCAAAGCAGGGCAATCGATATTTGCGATGGCTGCTCGTCACCGGGGCCATGGCTGTCATTCGATATGCGCGGCAGCATGGAACGAAGCGGCTCTGGCTCGCGCGTATCATGGAACGCCGGCCGATCAGGGTCGCTGCCGTTGCTCTCGCTAATAAGATCGCGCGGATGGCCTGGGCCATGATGGTGCGTGGGGAATGCTTCAAGGAGCCGAGATTGCTGCCGGCGGCATAGGCGACAGGAATGGAAGATTCACCGAATTGGCGAGGGCATGACGACGTAATGCAGACATGGTCGTTCCGGGGATCGGGAGAGCCCGTTTGGGTCAGCGCACCTCCGAGTGCGTGCTTTCGATTGGGACCCGATCCGCGCAGAGCATTAGGGCCAGCGGCCACACCTGCCGCATCAACAGGCCGGACACGTGACCGCACCCGACCAATGCTGCAAAAACGTCAGAAAGCTCTTGCCAGGGCGCCGTCCACACGTGACCCAAACCGGTCATTGTTCTGTCGGATTCGCCGACCGGCCGGGGCTCGCTATCGGTCAGAGCCACTGGAAATTATTGAGCCAATTCAAACGAAGAAACACAGCGTCCACCTTTGTCTTCACTCTTTGCGTGTCGATGGGGATATCTGTCGGCTGATTGTTCGCTGGGCCGAATTCAAGATGCTTGTATTCGACGCCAAGGGTGATGTTCCTGGTGACGAACATCTCAGCGCCACCGCCGGCAAACCAACCGCTGTGACTATCGGTGACGGATTCGAATGTAGCTCCTGGCGTCGGAAACCCAACCCCTCGGGTGTGCAGCCGATAGCGCGCGTAACCGCCTGTGCCATACAGCATGAACTGATTAACCGCGTAACCGAGCCGCGGACCGACGGTGAAGATGGACCTGATCCGTGCCTGGCAGAAGGCTCCGGTCCCATAACCGCATGGGGCAGTCGCCCCGTCCAAACCCGGGCTCTGAGCAAAGCCTGAATTCAAGATCCAGTCGTAGCCGGCTTCGACCCCGGCGACGAAACTGCCCCACTGGCCTTGGAAACCACCGTGAAGGCCGGCGAACCCAACTGTTTTCCTGTCGGTGTGCCACCTGAATGGCGGGTTGTTGGGATGGTTGGGGAAGTTGCCGTTGGTCTCGAAGCTCAATCCGCCGCCATTCGCGCCGATATAAAAGCCGGACCAGGTCCAGTACGGAATTTGCGCGGCGGGCGGCCGAGGTGGTAGGTCGGCGGCTACAGCAAACTGCCCGAGCGACGCGATCAGACTGACGCCAGCGGTGAGTGTGACAACAACACGATGCATGTGTTAGCCCTCGTCCATGCCTCAGTCCGAGGTACCAGATGACATCGCAGCGTCTGCGGTAAAGTAACATGGACGATATGCGATCTTTTAAGATTTGGTTAATCATTATTCGTCGGCGTCTCGATCCGCGATCCCTCCCGCAGACAGGGTCATTCAACCCGGAACAGTCCCGCACCCTCCTCTTCCTAAGATCGCGGAAAGAGCAATGTCGCCTATTGGCCCCAAAGCGGACCTTCGGCAATGTCCGCTTTTCGGCCGCTCTTAGGGGCAAAGCGGACATCAGCTAGCGATTGGGTAGGCCCCCGCATATCGGCAAAAGGCCGGGAAAGAAAGTGAGCGAACCTGTGAAATAGGTCACAGGTGCTCATGACGCTCGCGAGCTATTGATACGCCCATGGATGCCCAAACAATCAGAGGATGCGCCATGACCACCCAGATGAATTCTCCCTTCGCCAAGTTCGTATTTGCCGGAGCGTGTGCACTCGTCGCCGCCGCCGCGATTTATGTTTGGTCACAAAGCGCGCCCATGGTGGCGGAAGCGGCGACGACAACGGCGATGTCGCCGACTGAGATGACGATCAATTACAACAGGCCGCTGCCCGTTGAGAATTGGGAACCTGCGTACTGAGACCGCCGGTGGCAATGCGGACATCATGCAGCAGTTGCACGCCCTAGCGATCCAACATTGATTTAGGCGATGCGAATCGGGCCGCTTGGGACGCTGGGCCCGTGAAAGGCCCGCATCAGTTGTTGGATTCTGCGCAGGGCATCTTGCATCAAGGCGGTGTCGTTTGTGTCGAAGGCCAGTTGTAACTGGCGCTCCGCTGCTTTCAGCATGGCGTAGGTAGTGGCCGACATGAACAGTACTCCCCCGACTTGTTCACCGGCTACCGAGCCTGACCAGGAGTCGTTGAGAGTCCCTTACCGAAATGGGTTAATGCAAAGGCCCGGCTGGTAACCGGGCCCTGCTGGATCGTTGTTGATCGATACTAGGAAAGAACCACCGCCGCTATCAGCGCTACAAGTATCGCCGCGACAACCCAAATTGCTGGGTGCCGCCACGTTCGCGGCACCGTGGGCTCCATCTCGGCAGCGTGCAAGGTAATGTCGGGTTCGTCTTTCCATATGTGCGCTACTCGTTGTCCGGCACCGTAGGGTCTGTGATTGGCGCGATGGCGGGTGCTGGTGTGCGTTGACCAGTGGTTTGCGGTTCGTTGGTAGGCTTGGCCCCAAAGAGGCCGCCATGTCCCGACGCAAACGCGATGATGCCAATACCCACAATCACTGCAGCCGCGATGCCAGTAATTGCCCGGTCGCGGTGCGCAATATTCAGGCGAGGTATTTTATTGCGACTACTCACGACGCAACCTTTTTATGATTATTGTTCAGCACCCCAACAATATGCACCGGGAGTTGTTCCGAGTGTCGAGCCCGGCTGATTAGATCGGCGGCGGACTGGAGCAATCCGGCTAGTGCTGAGGGGCCACCGGGCGGCGCTGCTAACCGCCCGGTGGTTCCACCCCTCGCGTACACACAATCCTTAACCGAGGCCCTGGGGGAGAAGCCGCGTCCAGGGCCCCACGGGGCTGCCGGGGCATGGGGGGTGGAAGGCAGCTCCCGCTTATGAAAACTAACTGGCGCCGGCTTCAGTTCCGGCGCGATGGTCCCTTGAAAGCTGAGCACCGCCCTGGATCGCAAACGCGGGGCGGGGCTCAGTCTGGACATATAGGCCGTGCGGGCGCTCGGGGGGCAACACGGAGAAGAGTCGCGGCCCGCAGGACGCTACGATAAGAAAGGGGACTGTCCTTTGTTCCCCATTCTTGTCCAAAGTGGAACCCTGCCCCGGAAGTGACGGCGAGCGCTTAGCCTGCGTCATGCCCGCTATTCTCCATCGCCGGGATTGGCGCTGTCGGCGTTAGCCCCAGAATGGGCGACCCTTTCATCATCGCATTTGTGGTGAGCGGCTTGGCCGTCTTGGCTGCGAGCGCATGGATCGCGCTTCGACGCTAACGACCGACTGTCCTAAGTTCCCAAATCGGGCGTCCTAATTCGGGGGTAATTAGAATAGCACCGACGCGTACGGGCCTTTTCCACAAAGGTGGCCCCTTTTGTTCTGACGAGTGGTCCTTTTGAGTTTACTATCGAAAACACCAGCAGGGACGGCTGGTGGGGGCAAGCGGGTGGCGATCTATCGCCTACTGAAGAACTCGGCTTTCGAGCCAGAGGATGTTCGCCGTATGGAAACGGCCTATGAGGCTGCCTTGCGTCACCTCAATCTCATTGACCGCAACGACGCTCTTACGGAAACGGTTGCCAACCACGTTATTGAGGTTGCCGGGATGGATCAGAAAGACCCGGCTGAAATCTGCAAGCTCGTTCTTAAACGCCTGCGAGAGGCTAAGTAATAAGAGTAGGTCGCCTCAGTTGGCGGGTGTTGTCCTAATTCTGAGGCGATGTGTCCTATTTTCATTGAACCATTTCGCTCTGTAGGGAACGAACAATGGCAATCTCATCTTGTCTTTGCGTTCGCCGGCCCGGGCGAGCGAGTGCGGCACATGAACAAGTCAGAAGAATATCGGCAGAATGCCGCGAATTGCCTCACCGTCGCTGAACGCACCGCTGACACGGCAGCTAGGGTCCTTCTCATAGGTATGGCCCGGTCCTGGCGCGCGCTTGCCGACCAGGCCGACCGCAACAGCAAACTCGATCTTGTTTACGAGACGCCCCCGCCTACAGAACGACAGCGGCCAGTTGTGGTTCAACAACAACAACAACAACAACAGCAACAGCAACAGCAATCGCAGCAAATTGAGCCGGACAAAGACGAGCCTGACAAATAAAAATAACTTGAAATCCAGGCTGTCCTAGTTAGCACCACGGACGCGGCGTCGTCGGACAACTTGTTGCCCCGCACTTAAACGGAACGGCAAGTCCTTCCTCGATCAAGATCGCACCAACATCCCGGCCGTTCACTTTCAATATTCCGCAGCGTCGGCCGAAGTTGCACCGACAAATCCAAATTCGAGTTTGAAGCCGCTGCGCACATGCTGGTTAAGACGCCGAATTACCGTGACGCGGTAAGATGTCACCGTAAGCTCCCCGCGTGATCTGCGCGGCGGCGTAAAAGGTGTCACCGCAATTCCCTAAAGCTATGGCTTCGATTAGAGCCTTCCTCTGCGACCGGAAAGCAGGCACTGCTCGCGAGAAGCCGTGATGAAAAAGCCAGAATGGCATAATGTCTTGGAGCCGCGCGAGGCAGTTATCGCAGGCATAGTGGGCCTCGCAGCTATGTGGGCGCTGGGCTATTACGACTACCACACCGGCTACATATTTTGGGACCTTAGCCCTCCGCAACGGAAAGACTGGGGAACTCTTCTAATGGTGCTCGGTTTTGCCGTTCCGTACTGGTTGGTGAAATGGTTGGTGAAACGGCGATAGCGGCAAGGCGAGGATCAAGTTGGCGCGGAGACGTCAACGGAAGTTTCGATGACTAGCTGCGGCCCTATAATCCGATCAAGCCCTCGTGGTGTACTCTTCCGGGCACCGCGGCTACCTTTGTCATGATGGGTGGATACTTGGAGACCGCCAGGGCGGGAGATGACGGCTCGTCCCGGCAGAGACGGCGAGCATCGTGTGAAGGGAGTTTCGAATGACGATGGGCGGCCAGTTCAGGACAGTCACCGTCGCAGCCTTGGTCGCGCTTGTGTGGACGGCCGGCGAAGCCGGCGCCGCGCAGTGTGGCAACACCTCGGCCGGCTTCGAAGCGTGGAAGAGCCAATTCGCCAATGAAGCGAGGGCAAAGGGTGTCAGTGCCTCCTCCATCGCAGCCCTCATGGCGACCAACTATTCGACTGCCACCATCGCGGCCGACCGTGGCCAACGGAGCTTCCGTTTGTCGCTCGATCAGTTTCTCGCCAAGCGTGGCGGCCCGGCCATCGTCGCGCGCGGGCGCACGCTCAAGCAAACCCATGCGGCAATGTTCGCGTCCATTGAGCAACGCTACGGCGTCCCGCCCGGACCGCTGCTGGCCATTTGGGGAATGGAGACGGGCTTCGGGGCCGACCGCGGGAAGCATAACGTTCTATCGGCCGTGGCTACGCTCGCCTATGACTGCCGCCGGTCGGCCTATTTCACCGAGCACCTCTACGCCGCTCTGACGTTGATCGATCGCGGAATCCTTTCGGCTAGCACGCGCGGCGCTGCCCATGGCGAGGTCGGCCACACACAATTCCTGCCCAAGAGCATCCTGAACTACGGCGTCGGGGGGAGCCTCGACAACGCGTCTACCGCGCTGGCCTCGACGGCAAACTTCCTCAAGGGCCATGGCTGGCGCGCGGGCGCGGGATACCAACCCGGCGAACCCAATTTCGCAGCGATCCAAGGATGGAATGCTGCCACGGTCTATCAGCAGGCGATCGCGCTTATGGGCCGACAGATTGACGGGGGCGGAGGCACGTCTGCGAAGCGCTGAAAAGCTTGATCAGATCAACCGCAGGCATTAACTCCTACTCGCTACTCGCTACTCGCTACTCGCTACTCGCTGCCCGCTATCCGCAGCTCGCTCACCGGCGTTCGCTGTTGGCGGTCCGCCTCGGTCTCCGCCACCACGTAGCTCGGACGCCGGCGGGTCTCGCGCAGGATGCGTCCGACATATTCGCCGATGATGCCGAGCACGAAGAGCTGCGCCGCGCCTAGGATCGCGATCGCCGCCATGATCGACGTCCAGCCCGCGACCGTGTGCTGCACAAAGAAAAAGCTCACGATCGAATAGACGACGAACAGCAATCCCAGCGCGGCAAAGGCCAGCGCCAGCCAGATGGCGGCGCGCAGCGGCCGCACGCTGTGGGCGGCGATCCCGTTGAGCGCGAGCTCGACCATCCGGCCGACCGAGTATTTGCTGGCGCCATGCCGCCGCTGCCCGGGCCGGTAGCTGATCTTGGCGAGCGGAAATCCCAGCCAGCGCACCAGGCCGCGCAGGAACAGCTCCTGATTCTCAAATCCATTAAGGGTGTCGACGACCGTGCGATCCATCAGCAGAAAGTCGGCGCTGCCGGGCTCCATTTGCACGTCGCCGAGCGCGCCCAGCACGCGGTAATAGAGTCTGCGACGTCGCCCGCTTGAAGCGCGACACCGCGACGTCATCCATCCGCTGCGCCGCCACGAGCTTGAAACCCGCGCGCCATTGCTCGACCAATTGCGGGACCACGTCCGGCGGATGCTCGAAGTCGGCGTCCATCACGATCACCGCCTGCCCGCGCGCGGCGCGCAGTCCGGCCCGCATGGCGGCCTCGTGGCCGAAATTCCGCGTGAACGCAACATAGCGGACCATCGGATCCGCGTCGGCTGCGGCACGCAGCGCCTCCAGCGTGCCGTCGGTCGAACCATCGTCGATGCCGATGATCTCGGTCCGCCCGACCGCCGACATCAGGCGCCGCAGCTCCGCAATGATCGGCGCGATGTTGCCGGCCTCATTGTGGGCCGGCAGCACGATCGTGAATTCGACGGCAGCGGGAGCCATTCGGTATGCCCGGTTGTGCGGGACGAGCCCGCCGGCGGCAACCGCATGGTATCGGCGGCCGCCATTTCAGCAGCTTCCACAATAGCATCGCCGCATTCAACGGCGAAGGCATTGGCGCCGGCGACCTTGGGCCGGCGGACTGGACGAAGCCTACGAAATCCTGCGATGTGCCGGGCCTGCCTCAGGGGACGTGGGCTGCATGGCCGCAGCAGACAGCATTCGCGGATTTCTCGACTGGATCGTCGACTGCGCCCGGCGCCGGCCGGCCGTGGTGCTGGCCTGGATGCTCGGCTTCCATCTGGTGGTGTGGACCCTGGTGCCGGCGCTGGTCTCCTGGAATCTGCAGCTCGATCTGGTCGAAGGCCTCGCCCTCGGCAAGGAATGGCAGCTCGGCTACTGGAAGCACCCGCCGCTGCCATGGTGGGTCACCGACCTCGCGTATCGCCTCACCGGCCAGCTTGATGTCGTCTATGTCCTCGGCCCGCTGGCGGCCGTGATCTGCCTCTATGCCGTCTGGCTGCTGGCGCGCGAGGTCGCCGGCGACCTCAAGGCGCTGATCGCAGTCACCGCTCTGGAAGCGATCCACTACTACAATTTCTCGGTCATGAAATTCGCGCACGACCAGATGCAATTGCCGTTCTGGGCGCTCACAGGGCTGTTCTTCTGGCGCGCGGTCGCCCGCGGGCGAAGCACCGACTGGATGCTGGCCGGCCTGTTCCTCGCCGGAGCGTTCTGGTCGAAATACGCCGCGTTCGCGTTGGCGGCGACGCTGGGCTTGATCCTGCTGTTCGACCCTTATGCGCGGCGCGCCTGGCGCACGCCGGGACCCTATCTGATGGCCGTCGTCTTCGCGGTCGTGATCGCGCCGAATGTCTGGTGGCTGATCAACAATGACTTCATGCCGTTGCACTATGTCGAGGATCGCGCCGCGCTCGCCACGCGCTGGTATCAATATGTCCTCTTCCCGCTGCGGTGGACCGGCGGCCAGCTCCTGTTTCTCGCGCCGATGCTGGCGCTGCTGGCGTTGCTTTATCTGCCGCGCAGTCCCATCAAACGTCAAACCTCAGGCGAGGATGCCGCCTTCAACCGGCGCTATGTCGGGGCGCTCGCGCTCGGCCCCTTCGCAGTGACGACCGTGGTCGCGGTGTTGCTCGGGCGTCAGCCGATTGCGCTCTGGGGCTATCCGCTGTGGTCGTTCGCGCCGCTGGCGGTGCTGATGGTCTGGCCGCCGTCGCTTGACACGGCGCGGCTGCAGCGATTTGCCGGCGCCGCACTGGCGGTGCTGGTCGCGTTTCCGCTTGGCTTTGCCGTCGCCGAGCTGGGCGAACCGTTCATTCGGGATCGTTCGAAGGCGACGCAGTTCCCCGGCCGTTTCCTCGCCGAGACCATCACCCGGCAGTGGCGGGAAAGGACCGGCACGCCGCTCGCTTATGTCGGCGGTGCCATCGTGATTGCCGACGAAATCCCCCCGCGGGTCCTCCCTGGCGCCGGGCAATTCACCGCCAACAATGTTGCGGTCTATTCGCCGGACCGGCCGCGCGTCATCGTCAACGGCGAGCTCCGGCTCAGCCCCTGGATCGACGTCGCAGACCTGGAACGGCGCGGCGCGGTCCTGTTGTGGCAGCCGCAGGAAAAGGGCCTGCCGGAGAACATCAAGCGCGCGTTCCCGCGCGCCGAGCTGCAGCCGCCGCTGACGGTACCGCGGCATACGCTTTATCCCCGGCGCGGAGAACTCATCTACTACGCCTTCATCCTGCCGCGACCCGAACCCGCCCCCTCCCCAGCCGGTTCCGCCCCACGGTAATCCCCCGTACCGCCGGCGGAGATCGCTTGCACCCGCCCGAAGCCTCGTAGAGATTGAACGGAATCGGGCGAATCACCGCCGCAGCGCCATTTCCGGCCAGTGTGGCGGTTCAGACGTTCGCACGAGTGACCGATCATGCGCCTCAGAGCCGTCTTCATCGCAATCTGCATGGTGGTGATCGCAGCTTCGGCCGGCGCCACGGTCTACCTGGGTTTCGGCTTCTCCGGGACGGAGGCGGTCATCGTCGCGCTCTCGGTGCTGACGGCCCTGGGGCTTTACAAGACCGTTGCGATCCGGATGGGCGTCAGGGCCGTGGTCGGCAGCCAGCTCGGCGACCTCTCGCGCAGCAATTTCGAGCTGTCGCGCCAGGTGACTGAACTCAGCCGGCGGCTCGCCGCGGTGGAAGGCCGTGTGGACACGGCGCAGAACCGCGCGCGCGCGGCCATCGATCCGCTCGCCGTCGAGATCAGCGAACTCGGCACCCTGGTCAGACAGCTCGCGGAAACGGTGGCGACCTACGAGGCGAAGTTCGCCGACATCGCAAAATCCACAGTGGCGGCGCCGCCGCCGACGCCGGTCGTGGCGCCAACAACAACGCGGGTGGAGGACGCCGCCCCGGTGGTGTTACCGGCACCCGTCTTGTCCGCTCCTGCCCCCGAGCCCGAGCCCAAACCGGAGATCGCGGCTGCGGGCACCGAGAAGCGCACCGCAGACGAGGACCGGCTGGCGCTGATCCGAAGCGCCATCGATGCCAATCGCATCGACCTCTATCTGCAGCCGATCGTGACGCTGCCGCAGCGGAAAGTGCGCTATTACGAGGCAATGTCCCGGCTGCGCACCGAAACCGGCGAGGTGCTGCCGGCCGCCGATTTCATCCCGCAGGCGCAACGCGCGGGCCTGATGGCGAAGATCGACAATCTCGTGGTCTTCCGCTGCGTGCAGGTGGTGCGGCGCCTGCTGCTCAAGAATCGCGACATCGGCCTGTTCTGCAACCTCTCGGAATCGACTCTCACCGACGCTGCGGTGTTCCAGCAGCTGCTCGATTTCCTTGACGCCAACCGCGCGATCGCGCCGTCGCTCGTGCTCGAGTTCACGCAGAGCGGGCTGCGCGCCGCCGGTCCGATCGAGAACGAATCGCTGTCCGCGCTGGCCGACCGCGGCTTCCGGTTCTCGCTCGACAACCTGCAAGACCTGCGGATCGAGCCGCGCGACCTTGCGGCGCGCGGCTTCCGCTACATCAAGATGCCGGGGAACCTCCTGCTCAACCCGAAGGATACTGCAGCCGACATCCATCCCGCCGATTTGTCGGATCTCCTGGGCCGCTTTGGCATCGACCTGATCGCGGAGAAGGTCGAAAGCGAGGCCATGGTGGTCGATCTGCTCGACTACGACGTCCGTTTCGGACAGGGCTTCCTGTTCTCGCCGCCGCGTCCGGTCCGCGCCGAAGCGCTGCAAGGCATCGCCGACCGCGGCGATGTGATCGGGCGGGACACCGGCGCCAGACGACACGCTCACACCCGAGGCTGCCGCGCGGACCACGGTTGACGACGCTGCCGCCAATGGTGCCGGAAACGTCCAGCGCCCGACCGGGCTTGCCCAACTCGCCCGTGGCGCCGCCGGCCGGATTTGATGCCGGCCTGCGGATCGTCTAAGAGCAGCCCGCCTCTTCACTCCTGGCCAGAATGTCCACGAACGCATCCGCCTTCAGCAGCCATTTTTCGACGGTTGCGCCGAACTACGACGTGGTGCTGTCCGACGTCTGGGGCGTCGTGCACAACGGCGTCGCGGCCACCGCCAACGCCTGTGACGCGCTTCGCCAATTCCGCAGCCGGGGCGGCACCGTCGTCCTGATCACCAATGCGCCGCGGCCGGGCGAGTTCGTGCAACGCTTCATCGACAACCTCCAGGTGCCGCGCGACAGCTATGATGCGATCGTGAGCTCCGGCGACGTCACACGCTCGCTGATCCGTGAACGGGCGGGCGAGCGGGTCGGGCACATCGGCCCGGCACGCGATTTGCCGATCTTCGAAGGGCTGGGTGCGTCGCTGGCCCCGATCGAGAGCGCGGACTACGTCGTCTGCTCCGGCCTGTTCGACGACACGACGGAAGGGCCGGACGATTACGACGACGTCATTGCGCCGATGCTGGCACGCAAGCTGCCGATGATCTGCGCCAATCCCGATATCGTGGTCGAGCGCGGCGATCAGCTCGTGTATTGCGCCGGCGCGATCGCCGACCGCTATGCCGCCAAGGGCGGCGACGTGATTTACGCCGGAAAGCCGTATCGTCCGATCTACGAACAGGCGATGGCCGCTGCGCGCAAGGCGCGCGGGCAAGACACCGCGCGTGGCCGCGTGCTGGCGATCGGCGATTCAGTGCGGACCGATCTCAAAGGCGCGGCCGCATTCGGCATCGATTGTCTGTTCGTGACCGCCGGCATCCATGCCGAGGAACTCGGCACCCGCGACAATCCGGATGCTGCGGTGCTTTCCGCACTGTTTAAGGATGCGCAGGTGGCGCCGAAGGTCGTGATGCGGCAGCTGGTGTGGTGAGGCTCTCTACGCTGCCAGCGGCGGGACCGGCATGTCGGGAAAGACCGCCTGGATCTTGTGCTGCAACGTCTGCGCGTTGAACGGCTTGACGATGTAGTTGTCGACTCCCGCCTTCTTGGCCGCGATCACGTTGTCGGTCTTGGACTCGGCGGTGACCATGATGAAGCGGGTGGCGTTGAGAGCGGGATCGGCGCGGATTTCGCGCAGCAGGTCGTAGCCGGTCATCGGCGCCATGTTCCAGTCCGAGATGACGAGGTTGTAATTCTTCGCCCGCATCTTGGCCAGCGCCGACGTCCCGTCGTTGGCGTCGTCGACGTTCTCGAAGCCAAGCTGCTTCAGCAGGTTACGAATGATGCGGATCATCGTGTTGTAGTCATCTACAACGAGGATCGACATTGACGCATCGGCTGCCATAGTCCTCTCTCCTGGAGATCCCAGTGGTGCAGCGGCTGTTCGTGCCATCCCAATCGCGACGACAAACACCCGGCCCCGAAGCCGTTCCGGACATTCCGAACGAAACCCCTAGCAAAAGCCGTTGAATATCCGGTTAATTGCCTCCGTTGCGCGCGCGACCCACGTCGTTAACGAGGCAGGATTCTTCAACAGAATCATGCTGATTTGGAGCGCCGCCGATCCCGCCATCCTTGCCGGCCGGGGCCGGCCGCGGTAGTCGCTCGAACCTTAAGAAGTCATGGCAGAGAACCCGAAACCAGCCCATGCGTTTGCCGTGGCCCACGGCGAGATACCCTCCGGCCATGCCCTGCGCGGTGCCGTGGTCGCCATCGGCAATTTCGACGGCGTGCATCGCGGGCACCAGGCGGTCATTGCAACCGCGCGCCGGCGCGCCGCCATGCTGGGCCGGCCAGCAGCCGCGCTGACGTTCGAGCCGCATCCGCGCAGACTCTTTCGGCCGCAGGAGCCGTTGTTCCGTCTCACCGACGAGCGCAACAAATTGCGGCTGCTCGCCTCGACCGGGCTCGACGGCGCGATCGTGCTGCGCTTCGACGCGGCATTGGCGGCGCTGAGCGCCGACGATTTCGTCGAGCGCATCCTGCTCGACCGGCTCGCGATCGCAGCGGCTACGATCGGTTTCGATTTCCATTTCGGAGCCAACCGGTCCGGGTCGCCCGACTATCTCGCAGCAGCCGGGGCACGACACGGTTTCGCCGTGGACGTCGTCCCGCGGTTCGAGGACAACGGACGCCGCATCTCCTCCGGCCCGATCCGTGCCGCGCTTGCCGACGGCCATGTCGCCGACGCCGCCGAGATGCTCGGCTTTCCGTGGTTCGTTTCCGGCGAAGTCGTCCACGGCGACAAACGCGGGCGCGAACTCGGCTATCCCACCGCCAACCTGCGGCTGGATCCGACCTGCGGCCTCCGGCACGGAATTTACGCCGTCCGGGTCGACATCGGCGGCCGCCGACTCGACGGCGTCGCCAGTTTCGGCCGCCGCCCGATGTTCGACATCGGCACGGTGCTGCTGGAAGTCTTCCTGTTCGATTTCTCCGCCGACCTCTACGGACAGATGATCGACGTGGCGTTCATCGATTGGATCAGGCCGGAGATGAAATTCGATACGATCGACGATCTGGTGCGGCGCATGGACGAGGATAGCCGCATCGCGCGCGCCGCGCTGGCGAAAGTCCCGGACGCGTTTCCGCCGCTGTTCGCTACCTAGCCTTCGTCGTCCGCGCCGGCCTCAGCCTCGCCCGGCCGATCGCGAAACCACTCCTTCGCCAGCGCGGCGGCCAGGAAACCGGCGGCCACGAGCGGCGCAATGCGGCGCAGACCGATGCTGCGACCGATCTGAAATACCACTCCGAGCGTTGCGGGATCGAACCACGGCGACTGGCTGCGCACCGCGAGCGCGCGCTTGGCATGCTCGCTGGTCCGGCGTTGCGCAATGACGGCGCCGAGCGCGGCAAGGATCGCGATCAGCAGGAAGGAAAGCCCCATCACCAGCGCGGCGGTCAGCGCGCTATAGCGTTCGGCAAGCCAGATGAAGGCGGCGAAGATCAAGAAGACAACCGCCGCCACCACCGCGATGAGGGCAAGGAGCGCGAACACGACAACGGCGGTGCTGAGGCCGGTTCTCGCCTTTGCCGTCAGCCGCAGATGATTCACCAAGCCACTGAGCATGCTCGAAGCTCAAGCCAGAGCTGACGGCGCTATTCGGTGCCGTGGCACTACCTGCGCCACGTGGCGCCGAACAGGAAGCCAATGGCCGGCGGCGAGCGCGAGCGTCGTGTAGGGCCGCTTCTTGAGCGATTCGTCGATCGCGTCGACGACGTTGTCGCCGACCTCGCGGACCGCACCGACCGCTTCCATGCCTTTGTCCTGCGCGTCGGAAATGACTCCTTCGACATTCGACCGCGCGCGGCGCCAGACCTTGTTGCCCTTGGCGGCCAGAATGCCCGCGAGTTGCTGCGTCAGGCGCGCCACGTCGTCGCGCAAGGCCTCGATATCCTCTTGGATATCGCGAGCGCCGGCCGATGCCACTTTGCTGGTTTCCTTGACGGTGTCCCGGGCGTCTTTTGCTGCATCACGTGCCATATTGGACATGCTTGACATGTTCACTACTCCGAAAATGCGACGGATAAAGAGCGCTTGGCCCGGTAACGGGCCGCACGCGAAAAAGTTCCAATTTCATCCGGGAAGCTTTGCGTCATCCGACGGGAGCAGATGATTGGCGATCACCAGTGCGATGATCGACAGGGGCACCGCCAGGAACGCGCCGATCGGCCCCCACAGCCAAGCCCAGAACACGATCGCGATGAACACGACCAAGGGGTTGAGCGTCAGGCTGTGGCCGAGGATCGTCGGCGTGATGATATTGCCCTCGATCGTGGTCAATGCGACGAACGCCGCAGGCGGAAGCAGTGCGTAGCCCAGCGTCGGAAACGTCACCAGGCCGACGCCGAACAGGATGATCACCATGCAGGCCGGTCCGATATACGGGATGTAGTTGAGGATCGTGGTCAGGAGCCCGAGCATCAACGGATTGTCGAACCCGAACATCCACGCGCCGAACGCCACCACCGCGCCGAGCGTGACGTTGATGGCGGTCACCACCGCGACATAAGACGCGAGATTATCCTCGATGTCGTTGGCGATCCGCAGGAAACGCAGCTTGGCGTCGCGGCTCCCGAATATCGACGTCAGATGCTTACGGACCTCCATCTGACCGACCAGCGCGAAGAACAATGTCGCGGCAAAAATGGCGATTTGCGCCACCGCCGGCGTGACCGCGGCGATGACGGGCGCGACCCAAGTGATCTGCGACGGCTCGACCTTCACGCTGTTCGCGGCCGGCGGCATCAGCGTATTCTGCAGATCACGCAATGCGGCCAGCGGAATGTCCAGGACATAAAGCTTCTGCTTGATGCTGGCGGCGATCTCGGGCGCGCGGTCGATCCAGCTGATCAGCGGCGCCGAGAGCAGCGTGACGACGGTCGCGACCGCGGCCACCAGCACAGCCACGATCAACGTCGCCGTGAACCACGGGGACACATGGCGCTCGGCGGCGCCCTTGACGATCGGCGCGAACGTCATCGCGACGACCAGCGCGGCGAGGATCGGCATCAGGATCGGGCGAGCCACATAGAAAACCGCGCCCAGCAGCAGGACGAAGATGCCGATCAGCGCAAGCTGCGACGCCGATCCCCAGACATCGGCGGCGCTCGTGAGCGGCTGCGGATCGTTGATGATCAAGGCATGCCGCTTTTCTCTCCGGGCGCGCAGCAATTCCACGAACTCCCTCCAGGGCTGGCAGCGCTGCACGGCACGCCGGGGAATTGGTTGACTTATTTATGCAGGGGGCCGTGCGCCTGCGGTCACCCATCAACGCGGCATCGCGGTTCCAGGTTCCCACCGGTGCCCGGCGGCCTCAACCACCTTGCTCCCGGCGCGCGAGCCATCCGCGCCCATTTACCGGCTCGGTGGCGACCCGTCGGGCGAGCGCCGGCCTAGCCTGCGCAGGGCCGATCTGGTACTAAACCGCCATGATGGCTTGTGATTCACGCGCTTTGATATTCGGGTCGGCCGCTCGGTCAATTCCTGGCCCGGCTTCCGCCTGACGTTCGCGTCAGCGGAGGACCGGGGACCGCCGAGCCCTCACCGCCATCTCCAGCCTGGTAAGGTCATGACCGACGCCGCCCGCGACTACAGCGAGACTCTATTTCTACCCAAGACCGACTTCCCGATGCGGGCCGGCCTGCCGCAGAAGGAGCCCGAAATCCTCGCGCGCTGGGAGAAGCTCGGCCTCTATCGCCGCCTGCGCGAGGAGGCGCGCGGCCGGACGAAATTCATCCTGCACGACGGCCCGCCCTACGCCAACGGCAACATCCATATCGGGCACGCGCTCAACAAGATCCTCAAGGACGTGGTGACCCGCAGCCAGCAGATGCTCGGCCACGATTCCAACTACGTGCCGGGCTGGGACTGCCACGGCCTGCCGATCGAATGGAAGATCGAGGAGGAGAACTACCGCTCCAAGAACAAGCCGAAGCCGAACCTCTCCGACCCCGCGGCGATGATCGCATTCCGCAAGGAGTGCCGCGCCTATGCCGAGCATTGGCTCAACGTGCAGCGCGAGGAGTTCAAGCGGCTCGGCGTCGAAGGCGACTGGGAGCATCCCTACTCCACCATGGATTTCGCGGCCGAGGCGCAGATCGCGCGCGAGATCATGAAGTTCGCGCAGAACGGCACCCTCTACCGCGGCTCCAAGCCGGTGATGTGGTCGGTGGTGGAGAAGACCGCGCTCGCCGAAGCCGAGGTTGAATACGAGGACTACACTTCGGACCAGGTGTGGGTGAAGTTTCCGCTGGTCTCGACCGAACGCACGATGCCTCCGGATTTCGCAGGCGCGTCAATCGTGATCTGGACGACCACCCCATGGACCATCCCAGGCAACCGGGCGATCAGCTTTTCGCCGAAGATCACGTATGGGCTCTTCCAGGTAACCGATACGCCCGAAGGGAACTGGGCCAAGGTCGGCGACAAGCTGATCCTTGCCGAGAACCTGGCGGTCGAGACCTTGCGGCAGGCGCGCGTGACCGCGTTCAAGCAGATTGCCGACGTGAGCGCCGAGTTATTGGCCGGCATGACCTGCGCGCACCCGCTCAAGAGCTTTAACGCCGGCTACGGTTTCGCGGTCCCGCTGCTTGCCGGCGATCACGTCACCGACGACACCGGCACCGGCTTCGTGCACACCGCGCCCGGCCACGGCCGCGAGGACTTCGAGGTCTGGACCGCCAACGCGGCGAAGCTCGCTGCGCGCGGCATCAACACCACGATCCCCTACACCGTCGACGAGAACGGCGCCTTCACCGAGCAGGCGCCGGGCTTCACCGGCAAGCGCGTGCTCAACGACAAGGGCGAGAAGGGCGACGCCAACGAGGCGGTGATCAAGGCGTTGTCCGATGCCGGCATGCTGATCGCGCGCGCGCGGCTCAAGCACCAGTATCCGCACTCCTGGCGCTCCAAGAAGCCGGTGATCTTCCGCAACACGCCGCAATGGTTCATCGCGATGGACAAGCCGATCGCGGACGCTGGCTGCGACCAATCCGTCGACACGTTACGCGCCGTGCGCTCGAAGCCATCAAGATGACGCGCTGGGTGCCGCCACAGGGCGAGAACCGCATCAACGGCATGATCGTGAGCAAGCCCGACTGGGTGATCTCGCGCCAGCGCGCCTGGGGCGTGCCGATTGCGGTGTTCGTACGCGAGAAGGGCGACGGCTCGGTCGACATCCTCAACGACGAGCGCGTCAACGCGCGCATCGCCGACGCCTTCGAGCGCGAGGGCGCCGACGCCTGGTACGCGCCCGGCGCGCGCGAGCGCTTCCTCGGCGAGCTGGCGAACGAGGACTGGCAGAAGGTCGACGACATCCTCGACGTCTGGTTCGACTCCGGCTCGACCCACGCGTTCGTGCTCGAGGACGCCAAGCATTTCCCGGGCCTCGCCGGCATCCACCACAAGCGCGACGGCGGGCCCGACACCGTGATGTATCTCGAAGGCTCCGACCAGCACCGCGGCTGGTTCCAGTCGTCGCTGCTGGAAAGCTGCGGCACCCGCGGCGTGGCGCCGTTCGACGCGGTGCTGACCCACGGCTTCGTGCTCGACGAGGACGGCCGCAAGATGTCGAAGTCGCTCGGCAACGTCACCGCGCCGCAGGACGTCATCAAGCAGTCCGGCGCCGACATCCTGCGGATGTGGGTCTGCGCATCGGACTATGCCGACGATCTCCGCATCGGGCCGGAAATCCTCAAGACCACGGTCGAGACCTACCGCAAGCTGCGCAACACGCTGCGCTGGATGCTCGGCTCGCTCGCGCATTTCCATGACGACGAGCGGGTCGCGCCGGAGAAGATGCCGGAGCTCGAGCGGCTGATGCTGCACCGGCTCGCCGAGCTCGACCGGCTGATCCGGCAGGCCTATGCCGACTTCGACTACAAGCGCATCTTCGCCGCGCTCAACGTGCTGATGACGGTCGATCTCTCGGCGTTCTATTTCGACATCCGCAAGGACACGCTCTACTGCGATCCGATCTCCTCGCTGAAGCGGCGCGCGAGCCTGACCGTGCTCGATCATCTGTTCCGCGCCACCGTGACCTGGCTCGCGCCGATGCTGCCGTTCACCGCCGAAGAAGCGTGGCTCGTCGCGTTACCCGTCCGAGGACGGCTCGGTGCATCTGCAGCTGTTTCCGGACATCCCGGCGCAATGGCGCGACGACGCGCTGGCCGAGAAGTGGCGCAAGATCCGCACCGTGCGCCGCGTCGTGACCGGCGCGCTGGAGATCGAGCGCGCCGGCAAGCGCATCGGCTCGTCGCTGGAGGCCGATCCGATCGTGCACGTGTCCGACCCCGACCTGTTCGCAGCGCTGGTCGAGGTCGATCTTGCCGAAATCTGCATCACCTCGGCCGCCACGCTGGCGTCGGACGAAGGCCCGGCCGTCGCATTCCGCCTGCCCGGACGTGAACGGCGTCGCGGTGGTCGCCAAGCTCGCCGAAGGCACCAAGTGCGCGCGCTCCTGGAAGGTCTCGCCGGCGGTCGGAAGCGATCCCGAGTATCCCGACGTAACGCCGCGCGACGCGCAGGCGCTGCGCGAATGGCACACGATGCACAGCCGGGCGGCGGAGTGACCGCCGGTGTTCTGGGGCCCCCTCGCCCGCCTCGGCCTGGCAGCGGCGGTGGCGACCGCCCTGCTCGACCAGGCGATCAAGCTTTGGCTGCTGTTCGTCTTCGATCTGCAGGCGCGCGGCATCGTTCGCCTGACGCCGTTCCTCGACCTTGTCCTGATTTGGAACAGGGGGATCAGCTACGGGCTGTTCCAGCAGGACGGCCCGCTCGGCCAATGGGTGCTGCTGGCGCTGACCGCGATAGCCGTGGCGCTGCTCTGGATCTGGCTGGCGCGGTCGACATCGCGGCTCATGGTGCTGGCCCTCGGCCCTCATTATCGGCGGCGCGGTGGGCAATGCCATCGACCGGGTGGCCTATGGCGCGGTGGCCGATTTCGTGCTCCTGCACCTGACCACCGGCAGCTTCAGCTTCAAGTGGTATGTCTTTAATCTGGCCGATGCCGCCATCGTTGCCGGGGTGGCCGGAACTCTTGTATGATTCAGTGGCTGGCCGCCGCGCCGCAAAACAGCCCTGATCCGCCAGGATAAGTTCCGGTTCGGGGCCGGGGATAACCGCCTGGACGCTAAACCGCCTGATCGCAAAATGCCGCGTCGAGGGGACCGACATGATGCAAGCTCGCTGGATTAGGCAGATCGGCGTTGCCGGCGCGTTGGCGCTGGTGATGCTCGCTGTGGGCGCGCCCGCAAGCGCGCAGGCCCAAGACGGATGATCCGTCGACCGCAATTCGATCTGGAACCTCGAACAGCGCGTCTGGGGCGGCATCGTCCGCGGGCTTGGCCTGCGCGACCCGAACGCCCCGGCGATCGACTACCGCGAGCGGTCCCCGCTGGTGGTTCCGCCGAGCCGCGACCTGCCGCCGCCGCAGGCCAAGAGCGACGCCGCGCGACCCCGCCTGGCCGGCCGACCCCGATGTCGCCAAGGCCAGGAAGGCCAATGAAGCCAAGCGCAAGCCAGCGCGCGGTCGACCTCAGTCGGGCGCTCGACAATCAGGCACGGCCGATCCCGCCGGATCAATTGGACCGCCGCCGGCAGCAAGGCACCGGTCAAACCCAATCCAACCGGTCCAATGCGCCGGCTCCCGGTGCGCATCCGGACGGCAACCCGGTTGCGCCCTCCGAGCTCGGCTATTTCGGCGGGCTGTTCTCGGAGCCTGCGGGCCTGGGGCTTCGGCGGCTACAAGGACGAAACCGGGACCTTCACCAGCGAGCCGCCGCGGACCCAGCTGACCGAGCCTCCGCCCGGCTACCAGACGCCGTCGGCGTCGCAGCCCTATGGCGTGACGCGGCGTGTCGAGCGGCGCGCCCCGCAACCGCACGACCCGGCCGGCCGATAGCGGCGCGGGCCGCAATTGGGCCGTATTCGACAGGCTCTTGCGGCGGTATTCGCCGGATCGCCATTTTGCCATCGGGCGCACGTGACCTAATCCAAGAGGCCTGCCTTGCCCCATGCGATGAAGCGCGCCTTGGTTGCGCTCGCCGCCCTGATCGTTTTCCGTGCTTGCAGGATCGAGTGGACACAGCACCGGCTGGGGACCCGACGTCTCCAATTTCACTCTCGGCAACGGGCTGGATGTGGTCGTGATCCCCGACCGCCGCACGCCCGTCATCACCCACATGGTCTGGTATCGGGTCGGCGCTGCCGACGAAACGCCCGGCAAGTCCGGCCTCGCCCATTTCCTCGAGCACCTGCTGTTCAAGGGCACCAAGAAGAACCCGCAGGGTCTGTTCTCGCAGACGGTGGCCACCATCGGCGGCTCCGAGAACGCCTTCACCTCCTCCGACTACACCGGCTACTTCCAGCGCACGACCCGCGACCGGCTGAAGCTGATGATGGAGTTCGAGTCCGACCGCATGACCAACCTCGTGCTCACCGACGACGTGGTGAAACCGGAATTGCAGGTCATTCTCGAAGAGCGCAACTCGCGGGTGGAAAACAACGTCAACGCGCGGCTCTCCGAGCAGATGGAAGCCGCGCTCTACCTGAACCATCCCTACGGCCGGCCGGTGATCGGCTGGCGCCACGAGATCGAAGGGCTCACGCGCGAGGATGCGCTCGAATTCTATCGCGCTTCTACACGCCCAACAACGCAATCCTCATCGTCGCCGGCGACGTGACGCCGGAAGAGGTGAAGCAAGCTCGCCGAGGAAACCTACGGCCGGGTTCCGCGCGTCGCCGAGGTGAAGCCGCGCATGCGTCCGCAGGAGCCGAAGCAGGAAGCGCCGCGCACCGTCACCCTCGTCCGACCCGCGCGTCACCCAGCCGAGCCTGAGCCGCTACTATCTCGCGCCGTCCTACACCTCCGGCCGTCCCGGCGAGGCCGAGGCGATCGACATGCTCACCCACATCCTGGGACGCGGCGCCAACAGCCGCCTCTATCAGAAGCTGGTGGTGGAGAGCCGGCGTCGCCGTCAGCGCCGGCGCCAGCTACTACGGCACCGCGCTCGACGCGACCCGCCTCGGCGTCTACGCGACGCCGAAGCCGGGAACCAGCCTGACCCAGATCGAAGAAGCGATCGACGCGGTCATCGCCGAGCTGATCGAAAAAGGCGTGACCCAGGAAGAGCTGGAACGCTCCCGCAACCGGCTGATCGCCGACGCCGTCTATGCACAAGACAGCCAGAGCTCGCTCGCGCGCTGGTACGGCGCTTCGCTGGCGACCGGGCTGACCATCGAACAGATCAGGACCTGGCCCGACCGCCTGCGCGCGGTCACGGTCGACGACGTGAAGAACGCCGCGCGCGAAGTGCTCGACAAGCGGCGTTCGGTGACGGGATATCTCATCAGGCAGGCCGGATCGAGGGACGACCGCTCGTGATCAATCAGCAAGCCATTCACCGGTTCGCCCATCCCGTCATTGCCCGGCTGGGCGTAATGTCGCTCGTCCTCGCGGCGCTGGTCGCGCTCTGCGTTCCGGCCGAGCGCGACCAAGATCGAGCGCGTCGTCAGCCCCGGCGGCATCGAATTCTGGTTCGTGCGCGACGCCACCGTGCCGCTGGTCGCGATCGAATTCGCATTCCGCGGCGGCGCGGCGCAGGATCCCGACGACAAGGCCGGCCTCGCCGAGATGACGGTCTCGACGCTCGACGAGGGCGCCGGCGATCTCGACGGCACCGCCTTCCATGCGCGGATGGAGCGCAAGGCGATCGAGCTGCAGATTCGCGCGAGCCGCGAACACGTGCGCGGCACGCTGCGAACGCTCAAGGAGAACCAGGACGAGGCCTTCGACCTGCTCCGCCTGGCGCTGAACGAGCCGCGCTTCGATCCGTCCGCCGTCGAGCGCATCCGTGCGCAGACCGTCGTGTCGCTGCAGCGCCAGAGCACAAATCCCAATTCGATCTCCAGCCGCACCTGGTGGGCCAACGCATTCCCCAATCATCCTTACGGACGCCCGGTCAGCGGCACGCTGGAATCGGTCGCCCGCGTGACGCCGGACGACATGCGCGACTATGCGCGCCGGGTGCTGGCGCGCGACAATCTCAAGATCGGCGTCGTCGGCGACATCGACGCCGAAACCGCTGGCCGGCTCATCGACCGGACCTTCGGGAAGCTGCCGGCCAAGGCGCAGCTCAAGCCGGTCCCCGAAGCGAAGATGCAGGGACTGGGCGGCCGCACCGTGGTCGATCTGAACGTCCCGCAGGCGGTGGTGACGTTCGGCGGCCCGGGCATCGCCCGCAACGATCCCGACTTCATGGCGGCCTACATCGTCAATCACATCCTCGGCGGCGGATCGTTCTCGTCGCGCCTCTATCGCGAGGTGCGCGAGGTGCGCGGCCTCGCCTATGGCGTCAACACCGGCCTGATGTGGTTCGAGCGTGCCGCGGTGCTGGTCGGCGGCACCGCCACGCGCGCCGATGCGACCGCGGAAACGATCGACGTGGTCGAGAGCGAATTCCGCCGGATGGCCGCCGAGGGCCCGACCGAGGAAGAGCTCGCCAAGGCCAAGACCTACCTCAAGGGCTCGTTCGCGCTCAATCTGGACACCTCCACCAAGATCGCGTCCCAGCTCGTGCAGATGCAGCTCGACAATCTCGGCATCGACTATATCGAGCGCCGCTCCGCGATGATCGACGCCGTGACGCTGGCGGATGCCCGCCGCGTCGCCAAGCGGCTGTTCGATGGCGGTCTGCTCGTCACCATCGTCGGCCGGCCCAAGGGCGTGACGGCGCGGCCGCCCGGCGGCTAGGTTCCGAGCCGGATTTTGCCGGGTGATTGCTTTAGTCGCATCGCAATCACGCGCTAACTTTTTGTTTGAGCATGATCATTTCCGAAGACCGGTTCCCACTTTTCGGGATCATGCTCTATCATCCGCGGATGATCCGGGTCACCGATTCCATCGCCATCGACGAGAGCGAGCTGACGGAAGACTTCATCCGCTCGTCCGGGCCCGGCGGACAGAACGTCAACAAGCTCTCGACCGCGGTGCAGCTGCGCTTCGACGTGCGCGCGCTCGCCGTCGCTGCCGAATGACGTCGCGCTGCGGCTGATGCGGCTTGCCGGCAGCCGCCTCACCAAGGACGGCGTGCTCGTCATCACCGCGCAGAGCCACCGCACCCAGGAGCGCAACCGGCAGGACGCGCGCGACCGGCTGATCGAACTGATCCGGCAGGCCGCGGTCGTTCCGGTCAAGCGCCGGGCGACCAAGCCGACCAGGGCGTCGCGCGAACGCCGGCTCGAGTCCAAGAAGCGCCGCTGCGGCATCAAGGGGCTGCGGCGGGCGAAGCCGTCGTTCGAATAGCGGGCGGACGGATCGCTGGCCGGAGCCGCTCGCGAATCGCGGGCTGCCGATCGCGATAGATTGGGGCTCGAAATCTACAGGTTCCGGCCATGCCCGTCCGCCAGCTCAGCGAAGCCACCGTCAACCGCATCGCCGCCGGCGAGGTGGTCGAGCGGCCCGCGAGCGTGGTCAAGGAACTGGTCGAGAACGCGCTCGACGCCGGCGCGACCAAGATCGAGATCGTCACCGACGGCGGCGGCCGCCGCCTGATCCGCGTCACCGACGACGGCGCCGGCATGCCGCGCGACGACCTTGCGCTGGCGGTCGAGCGCCACGCCACCTCGAAGCTCTCCGACGACGACCTGCTCGACATCAAGACGCTCGGTTTCCGCGGCGAGGCGCTGCCGTCGATCGGCGCGGTGGCGCGGCTTGCGATCACGACGCGTCACCGGAGCGAGCCGCATGCCTGGATGATCGCCGTCGACGGCGGCGACAAATCCGCCGTGAAGCCCGCCGCGCTCGGCGAAGGCACGCGGGTCGAGGTGCGCGACCTGTTCTACGCCACGCCGGCGCGGCTGAAATTCCTCAAGAGCGACCGCACCGAAAGCGAGAACATCCGCGAGATCGTGCGCCGGCTCGCCATGAGCCGGCCGGACGTGGCCTTCACGCTCGCCGGCGAAGAGCGCGCGCCCGTCACCTGGGCCGCCGCGCTGCCCGGCGCGCCCGGACAGCTTGCCCGGCTGGCCGACGTCCTGGGCCACGAATTCCGCGCCAATGCGGTCGAGGTGCATGGCGAGCGCAATGGCGTGACCGTCGAAGGTTTCGCGGCGCTGCCGACGCACACGCCGCGCCAATGCGCTCGGGCAATATCTCTTCGTCAACGGCCGGCCGGTGCGCGACAAGCTCCTGATCGGCGTGGTGCGCGGCGCCTATGCCGACTACCTGCCGCGCGACCGCCATCCGATCGTCGCGCTGTTCGTTACGCTCGATCCGCGCGAGGTCGACGTCAACGTGCATCCCGCCAAGGCCGAGGTGCGCTTCCGCGATCCCGGGCTCGTGCGCGCGCTGCTGATCACCTCGTTGCAGCAGGCGCTCGCGCGCGAAGGCCAGCGCGCCGCGACCACCGGCGGCAGCGCGACCATCGCCGCGTTCCGTCCCCCGCCTTCCTCCCCCGCAATGCGGGGGAGGGTGGAGCGGGGCCGCGGCTGGGACTGGCGGCGCTCGCCGGCGCGTCCCGATCCGCGCGGCTTTCCGCTGCCGACGCACGGCAATGCCGCGGTCGGTTTCGCCGAAGCGGCGCAGGCCGCCTTCGAGGTCGGCGATCCCTCCGCCGATGCGCGCGTCGCGATCGTCGAACTCCGCGCCCGACCTCATCGACCGGCCGCTCGGCGCCGCCCGCGCGCAGGTGCACGAGACCTATATCGTCGCGCAGACCCGCGACGGCATCGTCATCGTCGACCAGCACGCCGCGCATGAGCGCATCGTCTACGAGCGTATGAAGGCGGCGCTGGAGAGGACCGGCGTGGCGCGGCAGATCCTGCTGATCCCGGAGATCGTCGAGCTCGACGAAGCCGACGTCGAGCGCGTGCTCGCGCGCGCCGACGAGCTGGCGCGCTACGGGCTCGCGATCGAGCCGTTCGGCCCGGGCGCGGTGGCGGTGCGCGAGACCCCTTCGCTGCTCGGCGAGATCGACGCGCGCGCGCTCGTGCGCGATCTCGCCGAGCACATCGCCGAATGGGACGAGGCGCTGCCGTTGGAGCGCCGGCTGATGCATGTCGCCGCCACCATGGCCTGCTACGGCTCGGTGCGCGCCGGCCGCCGGCTCAAGCCGGAGGAGATGAACGCGCTGCTGCGCGAGATGGAGGCGACGCCCAATTCCGGCCAGTGCAACCACGGCCGCCCGACCTATGTGGAGCTGAAGCTCAGCGACATCGAGACGCTGTTCGGGCGGCGGTGATTTCCGATTAGGATGCGCGTCCGGATCTCCTTACGCGGGAGACGAGGATGCTTGATACGCATGATTGGCGCCGTGGTCGGCGCGCATGGTGATCATCACCACCCCCGCCGCGGCGCAGGACTGGCAGCCGACGCGGCCGGTGACCATGATCGTTCCGTTCGCGGCCGGCGGACAGGTCGACGTGCTCGGGCGCGTGCTGGCGCCGCGGCTGTCCGAAATCCTCGGCCAGCAGGTCGTGGTCGAGAACGTCGGCGGCGGCGCCGGCATGATCGGATCGAGCCGCGTCGCGCGCGGCGCGCCCGACGGGCATCTGTTCGTGCTCGGGTCGATCAGCACGCACACGTTCAATCAGACGCTGTTCAAGCAGCCGCAATACAACGTCACGACCGACTTCACGCCGGTCGCGCTGATCGCCGAGACGCCGCTGGTGCTGGTGACGCGCAAGGACCTGCCGCCGAAGAACCTCAAGGAGTTCGCCGCCTTCGCCAAGGAGCGCGGCGACAAGGCGACCTACGGCTCGGCCGGCGTCGGCTCGGCCAATCACCTGAGCTGCATCCTGCTCGACATGGCGATCGGCACCCAGACCACGCACGTGCCCTATCGCAGCGGCGGCCAGGCGATGCAGGACCTGGTCGGCGGGCAGATCGACTTCAACTGCAACGTCGTCTCCAGCGCGCTGCCGCAGATCAACGGCAAGCTGGTGAACACCATCGCGATGCTCTCGCGCGAGCGCGTCGCCGGTGCTGCCGGACGTGCCGACCGCGCATGAGCAGGGCTTCACGAATTTCGACGCCAGCACCTGGAACGGGATCTTCCTGCCGCCGCGCACGCCGCCGGCGATCGTCAACCGCGCTCAACGCCGCGATCCTCGAAGCGATGCGCACGCCGGCGGTGCAGAGCCGCGCGCGACGAGATCGGCGCGTCGCTGGTCGCGCAGGACCGCCGCTCGCCGGAGTACTTCGCGACATTCGTGCGCGACGAGATCGAGAAATGGGGCAAGACCATCCGCGCCGCCGGGATCGCGGGATCGATGTGAACTGATCCGTGCCGCGCAAGTCCCGGCAAATCCATAAATTCCCACAATAACTGGATAAGATCAGGATCGCTGACGTTATCGGACATCGGCGGGCGCGCGCGCTGCGGCCCTATCGCCCTTGATCCAGGCCCGCATGCAGGCGAGGTTTGGCTCGAACCAGGAGAAGAGAATGCGCAAGACGATCGTCGCCGCCGACGGCCGCTCTGCTCGCGCTGACCGGCACCATTTCCGCCCAGGACTGGCCGTCGCGCGGGCCATCACCATGATCATCCCGTTCGCGCCGGGCGGCGGCGTCGATGCCTCCGGACGCATCCAGGCGCAGCGCATGGGCGAACTGCTCGGGCAGACGATCGTGGTCGAGAACGTCGGCGCCGGCGCCGGCACGGTCGGCTCGCTGCGCGTCGCGCAAGGGCACGCCCGACGGCTACACGATGCTGATGGGCAATACCGGCACCCATGCCTACAGCCAGGGCCTGCGCAAGAATCCGCCGTACAATTCCGTCACCGATTTCGCGCCGGTCGGACTGGTGACGGAATCGCCGCGCATCCTGCTCGCGCGCAAGGACCTGCCGGTGAAGAACCTGCAGGAGTTCGTCGCCTACGTGAAAAAGAACCAGGCCAAGATGCAGTTCGGCTCCGCCGGCGTCGGCTCCGGTACGCATCTGCCGTGCGAGCTGCTCAACTCGGTGATCGGCGTCAAGGTCACGCACATTCCCTACAAGGGCGCCGGCCCGGTGATGCAGGACCTGATCGGCGGGCGCATCGACTACATGTGCGACACCATCCAGACCGGCGCCGCGCAGGCGAGGGCGGGCACCGTGAAGGGTATCGCGGTGATGTCGCCGCGGCGCGTGCCGATCATTCCCGAGCTCGCGACCACCGGCGAGCAGGGCCTGCAAGGGCGTCGAGGCGACGGTGTGGAACGGCTTCTTCTTCCCGAAGGGCACGCCGGACGCGATCGTGCGCCGGATGAACAAGGTCATGAACACCATGATCGAGGAGCCGGCGATGCGGAAGCGGCTGGAGGAGCTCGGCCTCGAAATCCTGCCGCCGGAGCAGCGCACGCCCGAATACCTCGCGAAATATCTGGCGGAAGAAGTCGAGCGCTGGAAGAAGGTGATCGTCTCCGGCCGGCATTCCGGTGGAGTGATCGATGACTGACAAGAGGCGCGGCAAGCGCCCTCAGGACGTTCGGGGAGAAAGCGCTATGATGCGAACAGTTCGTCGCCGCAGCTGTCGCATCGGACTGCGGCCATTGCGCCGGCGCAGGCGCAAAGCTGGCCGACCCGGCCGATCAACCTCGTCGTGCCGTATGCGGCGGGCGGGCCGGTCGACACCATCGCGCGCATCCTCGGCGCGCGCATGAGCGAGACGCTCGGCCAGCAGCTCATCATCGAGAATGTCGGCGGCGCCGGCGGCATGACCGGCGCGTCGCGCGTCGCCAAATCGGCGCCCGACGGCTATTCGCTGCTGCTGTCGGGCAGCGCCGTCCTCGCCATCAACCAGACGCTCTACCGGCGGCCGCTCTACAACGGCACTGACCGATTTCGAGCACGTGGTGCTGCATTCCGATTCCGCGCGCGTGCTGATCACGCGGCCGGATTTCCCGGCCAAGACGCTCGCCGAGTTCGTCGCCTATGCCAAGGCCAACCAGGGCAAGATGCAATACGGCTCGGCCGGCGCCGGCTCCGGCACGCATGTCTGCGCCGTGCTGCTCGACGTCGCCATGGGCACCAAGATCACGCACGTGCCCTATCGCGGCGCCGGCCCGGCGATGCAGGACCTGATCGCCGGCCGCGTCGACTTCATCGCCGAGCAGATTTCGACCGCGCTGCCGCAGATCCAGGGCGGCAAGGTGAAGGCGATCGCGACCCTCGGGCTCGACCGCGCGCCCGGCCTCGAAGACCTCGCGACCGCCGAGGAGCTGGGATTGAAGGGTCTCGACTGCGGCTCCTGGGGCTCGTTCTCGTTCCCGAAGGGCACGCCCGACGCCATCGTGCGGCGGCTCGCGCAGGCCTCCAACGAGGCGGTCGAGTCACAGATGGTGCGCGACCGCTTCAAGGCAGATCGGCGTGGTGGTTCCTGCGAAGGAGCGCCGCACGCCGGACTATCTCCGCAAATTCGTCGCGACCGAGACCGAGCGCTGGGCGACGCCGATCAAGAACAGCGGCGCGGTGATCGACTGACGCCGACGCGCTTGCATCGCTGCGCTCAATGACGGCGAGAAGAAAAGGGAGAGACGTCATGCCGAAAGTCCTGATCGCGGCGCTCTGATCGCGCTTGCGCTCGCATGGCCGGGCGCTGCCGCCGCGCAGGATTGGCCGACGCGGCCGATCACCATGGTGGTGCCGTTCCCGGCCGGCGGCCCGATCGATTTCATCGGCCGGCTGATGGGCGCAGCGGCTGTCCGAACGGCTCGGCCAGCAGGTGATCGTCGAGAATGTCGGCGGCGCCGGCGGCATGAACGGCGCCGCGCGCGTCGCCAAGTCGACGCCCGACGGCTCCATGTTCCTGTTCGGCAACCAGGGCACGCACACGTTCAGCCAGTTGCTCTACAAGAAGCCGCTCTACAACGCGGTCGCCGACTTCGCGCCGGTCGCGGTGGTGGTCGAGAACGTCAAGTTCCTTGGCGACCCGCAAGGACTTCCCGGCCAAGACGCTTCCCGAGTTCATCGCCTATGCCAAGGCGAACCAGAAGACCATGCAATACGGCTCGGCCGGCATCGCCTCGGCCACGCACGTCACCTGCGTGCTGTTGAACTACGCGATCGGCGTCGACATCACGCACGTGCCGTATCGCGGCACCGGACCGGCGCTGCAGGACATGCTGGCCGGCCGCATCGACTACATGTGCGAAGTGACCTCGACCGGCGCGCCGCATGTGCGCGCCGACGCGATCAAGGCGCTCGCGATCCTGTCGCCGACGCGCAACAGCGCGCTGCCCGGGGTCCCGACCGCGCACGAGCAGGGGCTGACCAATTTCGACGCCGACGGCTGGAACGCGTTCTTCTTCCCGCGCGGCACGCCCGACACGATCGTGCGCAAGCTCGCGCAGGCGACGGCATCGATCCTCGACGCGCCCGATATGCGCGAGCGGCTGGAGAAGGCCGGCCTCAATGTCGCGGCGCCGGATCGGCGCAACCCCGACTATCTCGGCAAGCTCGTGGTGAGCGAGCTCGAGAAATGGGGCCCGCCGGTGCGCGCCAGCGGCGCGAGCGCGGATTAGGCCCAACGACACCGCGGCTGATCAGCCAGCGCCGGCCCTGAACTCCTCCAGCGTCTGCACCGCAAAGCCCTCCTTCCGGTAGAGCGAGCGGTTGCGATAGATGCTGCCATAGAAATCGCAGCTTTGGCAGACCGGCTGGAACTTCCCCCGCTGCTGATCGTCGATCAGGCGCAGGTACAGCGGATTGCGCGGCGAAAGGATGTCGCGTAACGGCGCCTGGTTGAGGTCTCCCAGTCGCAGCGTCGCATCGGCGTCCCGGCACACGCAGCCGTTGACGATTCCCGTCGCCATGACCTGAACCGAGGTGAACAGACGGAAGCAGGCACCATTCTTGTAGACGGCGTCCTCGCCAACGACGGTCATGGGCAGGCCCTTGACGTCGTCATTGGTGATGTAGCCGCCCCAATTGTTATAGACGCGTTTGGAGACCTTGACCGGGACACCGGCCCTATTGAATTTCTCGAGGACCGTGAGCATTTCGCTCCTGCGCCCCCACAGCGACCTTCGGCCAGAGTTCAGGTTGAGCGTGAGGTCGAACTTGCGACGCGCGTTATGGCGAAGCAAGTGCTCGAGATTGGCGACAAGACGATGGTAGATTTTCTCGGGCGACCTTGCGATTGCGACGAACGTCGCCAGATCGGAGCCGTAAACACTGATCGAAAGCGAATCGAGCTTTTTGAGGCGGACCAGCCGTTCGATATCGCGGGGCCGCAGGATGGTGAAGTTGGTGAAGAACCGGTAGCTTCCAACGTCCGGGTGCTGATCCAAGAACTCGAGCTTGTCGAAGATCGTGCGGTCCATAAACACGTCGCCGGTGCAGGGCGTCAATTCAAAGCGAGCACATCCCAACTCGACGGCCTGCTGCACGCAGTCCTTGAAGAAGGCGGTCTTCATCGTCACTTTCGGGCTTTGCTTCTTCACGTAGGGGCAGAAGCAGCACGCCAGATTGCAGACGCTTGACGTTTCAATGCACAGAAAATCGCCACGCTTGGGCACGAACTCGCGGCCCGTCGCCCGATTGTAATTGATCGCGGCGACATTGTGCAGATTCCGCAGCGCCTTGCGGTAAACATGCAGATTCATTGGACTGGCGACCTGACAGCGACGCCCGCCGCGCGGGCATCGCTGTCAGCCTACCACAAGATCCACGCCGAGAATAAGAATCGGCTACCTCGATCGCCCGGCGGCCACACCTTTGGGCGCGGTGAAATGCACTGCAATGCGCCAGGCCACCGGGATGACGGCGATAAACAGGAACAGGAAAACGAACAAGCTGGTCGGCTTGGAAAAATACTCCACCACTTCGGCGATTCCGATCGCGATGAGATCGCCGACCAGAACGGTGATAACGAAAGCAGTGAGCAGTGCCATGATCAAGGTTCCCCGACTTGTTGCGCGCCCCCCGACACCACCGTGCCCAACGCGCGCACATGAGCAAAGGTTGACGGGACAAATGGTCGCGCAAAGTCGCGACGGTGCGATGTCGCACCGCTGTCGCTGATGCATCATCACGCTGCGATCGTCAGGAACACGAGTTCCGTATCGTCGTAGCGCCGCCGCTCGATGTCCGTGAAGCCTTCGGGGGCTGTGAAAGCGGCGTCGGCCGCCTCCTCGACCACGATCAGCGCATCGGCCGCGAGCCAGCCGCCGGCGCGCGCCGAGATCAACGCCTGGCCGGCGAGCCCGCGGCCATAGGGCGGGTCGAGGAACACCAGCGAGAACGGCTCGATCGGATGCGCGGCGCCGAGCTTGGTCGCGTCGCGGCGGAAGATCCTGGTGACGCCGCCGAGCCCGAGCGTCGCCACGTTCTCGCGGATCAGCGCGCGCGCCTCGGCGCCGTCATCGACGAACAGCGCGAACGCCGCGCCGCGCGACATCGCCTCGAGCCCGAGCGCGCCGGTGCCGGCGAACAGGTCGAGCACGCGCGCGCCGGTCACCGGGTCGCCGTGGCCGTGGACGAGGATGTTGAACAGGCTTTCGCGCAGCCGGTCGGAGGTCGGCCGGACGTCGCGCGTGCGCGGCGCGGCGAGCGCGCGTCCACGGTGCTGGCCGCCGACGATCCGCATCAGCGCGGCTTGCCGCGGAACGGCCGCCGGCCGTGTTTGCGCTCCTGCCGCGCCAGTTCCGGCTCGCCGAGCACGGTCGGGACCGTGGCGGCGCGGTTTCGCGGCTTTTCCTTGGTCATTCCGGACGCGCGCTTTTGCGCGCGGTCCGGAATCCATAACCCCGGCGCTTGCAAGGATCGCCCGCCCGGTCGCCTTGGATTCCGGGCTCGCGGGCTGCGCCCGCGCCCCGGAATGACGGGTTTGATCACCAACCGGTCCCGCGAAATCGAGCCCCGCCGCGGTGGCGACCCGCTCGCCGAGCTGCTCGCGCAGGTGCCGCGTGCGCACCTCCTCGACCGCGCCCTCCGGGCAGGTCGCCGAGCTGGAACGGGCCGAACGACACCCGGATCAGGCGATTCACCGCCAGCCCCAGGTGGCCGAGCACGTTCTTCACCTCACGGTTCTTGCCCTCGCGCATGGCGAAGGTGAGCCACACATTGGCGCCTTGCTCGCGGTCGAGCCGCGCCTCGATCGGGCCATAGGTCACGCCGTCGATCTCGATTCCGTGGCGCAGGCGGTCGAGCCGAAGCTGCGTGATCTTGCCGTTGGCGCGCACGCGGTAGCGCCGGGTCCAGCCGGTCGCCGGCAGTTCCAGGGTGCGCGCGAGCCCGCCGTCATTGGTGAGCAGCAGCAGGCCCTCGGTGTTGGCGTCGAGCCGGCCGACGCTGATCAGCCGCGGCAGATGCTTCGGCAGCGCATCGAACACGGTCGGCCGGCCCTGCGGGTCGGCATGCGTGGTCACCAGCCCGCGCGGCTTGTGGAACAGGAACAGCCGCGTGCGCTCGCGCACCGGCAACGGCTTGCCGTCCACGATGACGCGGTCGGCGGGCGTCACATTGAGCGCGGGCGAAGCGATTTTCTCGCCGTTGACCGCGACCCGGCCGGCGGCGATCCAGGCCTCCGCTTCGCGCCGCGAGGCGAGCCCGGCGCGTGCGATCGCCTTGGCGATGCGTTCGCCCTCGTGATGGTGGTCGCCGTTGCCCTTGCGCGCCATGACAGCGGCCTGATAGCAGAAGCGGCGCCGCGTGTCCCGGAAGCGGTGCGCGCCGCACAGAGAGCCTAATGCCCTCCTTCATGGATCTTGCCCTCGACGAAGCCCGCGCCGCGGTGGCGGCCGGCGAGGTGCCGGTCGGCTGCGTGATCGTGCGCGACGGCGAGGTGATCGCGCAGGCCCACAACCGCACGCTCGCCGACCGCGACCCGACCGCGCATTGCGAGATGCTGGCGATCCGGCGGGCAGCGGAGGCGCTCGCCTCGGAGCGGCTCACCGACTGCGATCTCTACGTGACGCTCGAACCCTGCGCGATGTGCGCGGCGGCGATTTCGTTTGCGCGCATCCGGCGGCTCTATTACGGCGCCGCCGACGTCAAAGGCGGCGCGGTCGAGAACGGCGTGCGCTACTTCGCATCGCCGACCTGTCACCATCGTCCCGAGGTCTATGGCGGGATCGCCGAAGCGGAGGCAGCGGCGCTGCTCAAGGATTTCTTCCGCGCCAGGCGCTAGAGCATGATCCCGAAAAGTGGGACCGGTTTTCGGATAAGATCATGGTCAACGAAAGCGCGATCAGATGTGCCGCAACCGATTGCGCACGCAGCGCTCGATGTCGCGAAGCCGCGCGCGCCGCGAGATCGCCCGGGTCGGATTGCGGGCGAACGACTGGTTGCAGCAATCCGTCCAGACCCGCCCGCGCTCGGCCAGCGGCCGGCAGTTCGTCGCTCGGTCCTGGGCAGCCACCGGGCTGCCGGCGGCAAGCGCCAGCAGCGCGACCAGCAGGACCTGAGCAAACCTCCGCATTGGTTCTCTGGCCTCCGAACGTCGTCCGGTGGCAACTTATAACAGCTGCCGACGGCATCGTCACCGGACTGTCCCCGGATAGTACTACCCTTTCCGTGCCTACCAAAATCGAGGAGAGTTGCATGCCGAAGACATCCGCCGCCGGCCTGGTTGCCCTGATCGCATTGATCCCCGCATGGCCCGACGGCGCCCTCGCGCAGGAACAGCAGGCGTTCAAAGGCCTCCTCGGCCGCGGATTCGAGATCAAGAGCGTCACCTTTGCGAAGGGCGAAGCGACCGGCAACCGCGAGACCTTCGTCGTGACTTTGCAGCGGGAGAAATCGATCGCTGTGTGCTATTTCGCCGCGACAAGCTGGATCAATCTGAGCAACAACGCGCTCGAGGACCCCAAGCGTTGCGACGTGCGTTAGTCGTGCGCGGCTATCATGCCGGCGCCGGACGGCATCAACCCTCCAGCAGCGCCGTGAGCCGTTGCCTGATCTCTGCCTTGCCCGCTTCGCACACGCGCAGGATCGCGCTCGCCTGGAAGAAGTCGAGCGTGCGGAACAATCCGACATTCGGCCGGATGATCAGGTCGGGCGCGCCGTGCTTGAGCTTCTCGGTGATGATGGCCTGGCCCATGACCAGGATGGTTGCCAGGATCGCCTCCCACGGCGTCGGGACGTCGCGGCGCACGTCGTTCGGCTCGCCGGAAATATCGACCGCGACAATGACGTCGGCGCGGCCGCGCAGCTGATCGAACGGCAGCGGATTGGTCGCGCCGCCGTCGACCAGCACCCTGTCGTCGATCGAGATCGGGCGCACCAGCGTCGGCAGCGCCATCGAGGCCGCAACCGCGCGGCGCAAGGAGCCCGACGACAGCACCACCTGCTGCCGCCGGTAAAGGTCCGACGCGATGACCATGAGCGGGATTCGCAGATCGCTGAAATCCTGCGGCATCGTATCCGGCAGGAAGTGCTCGCAGAACCTCTCGCCATCGACCTGGGTCGCGCTGCCGAAGCCGCCGGAAAACAGGCTCGCAAAACTGCCGGCGCGCGCCGCCACCAGCCGGCGAAAGACCTCGCTGCGATTGTGCGCGAGCGCGATGACATGGCGGCGGATGTCGCGGCCCGACATGCCGGCGGCATAGGCCGCGCCGATCATGGCGCCGACCGAGGTGCCGGCGATGGCGGTCGGCCGCACGCCCAGCTCGTCGAGCACTTCGAGCACCGCGATATGCGCAATGCCGCGGGCGCCGCCGCCGCCGAGCGCGAGCGCTGAGCGACTTGTCGTCATGGCGTGCGCGCCTGCTCCCGCTCGACCGCGCGCCAGCCGATGTCGCGGCGGCAGAATCCCTCCGGCCAGCGGATGCGGTCGACGGCGGCGTAGGCGCGCGCCTGCGCCTCCGCCGCGCTCTTGCCGATTGCGCAGACATTGAGCACGCGGCCGCCGTTGGCGACGATGCGCCCGCCCTCGCTCGCCGTGCCGGCATGGAAGATTTCGACGCCCTCGACCTCTGCCGCCGCATCGAGGCCGCCGATCACCGAACCCTTGCCGTAGCTGCCGGGATAGCCCTTCGAAGCCATCACCACCGTGAGCGCGGTGTCGGGAAACCAGCGCAGATCGAAATTGCGCAATTGTCCTTCCGCCGACGCCAGCAGCGCCGGGACGATGTCCGACATCAGCCGCAGCATCAGCACCTGGCACTCGGGATCGCCGAAGCGCACGTTGTATTCGATCAGCTTCGGCCCCGACGCGGTGATCATCAGTCCGAGGTAGAGCACGCCGGTGAACGGCATGCCCATCTCCTTCATCGCCGCGACGGTCGGAAGCACGAACTCATCCATGGCGCGGCGTTCCATCTCGGCGGTCATGACCGGCACCGGCGAATAGGCGCCCATGCCGCCGGTGTTGGGACCCTTGTCGCCGTCGAACACCCGCTTGTGATCCTGCGCCGAGATGAGCGGGATGGCGGTCTCGCCATCACAGAGCGCGAAGAACGACGCCTCCTCGCCCTCGAGAAATTCCTCGATCACCACCTCGGCGCCGGCCTCGCCCAGTCCGCCGCCGAACATCATGTCGATCGCCGCTTCCGCCTCGGCCACCGTCTGCGCCACCACCACGCCCTTGCCGGCGGCAAGGCCGTCCGCTTTCACCACGATCGGCGCACCGTTCCCGCGCACATAGGCCTTGGCCGGCGCCGCGGCCGCGAAGCGTTGGTAGCCGGCGGTCGGAATCCGGTATTTGCGGCACAGGTCCTTGGTGAACCCCTTGGAGGTCTCGAGCTGGGCCGCCGCCCGGCGCGCCCCGAAAGCCTTGATCCCGGCGGCCGCGAGGTCATCGACGATCCCGGCCGCCATCGGCCCTTCCGGCCCGACCACGACGAGGTCGATCTTATGCGCACGGCAGAACGCGATCACCGCCGCATGCTCGCCGGGATCGACTGCCACCAGTTCGCAGTCGCGGGCGATGCCGGCGTTGCCGGGGGTGCAATAGAGCCGCTCGACCAGGGGGCTCGCGGCGATCTTCCAGGCCAGCGCGTGCTCGCGGCCGCCGGAGCCGATGAGAAGGATGTTCATTGCCTAAAGTCGGATGCTGTACAGGGCGGCGGTGGTGTATCATTCCACGGGGCGACGCAACAGACGCCGGCACCTGGTGTGGCGGCTCAGAAGTCCGCAACATTGTCGCGGCGAGTTCGAATGCGGACTTCTGAACCTAAGCCATACTAGAATCAATGAGTTCTAGTGTCTTTCAATTCCGAAGTTCGTATAGGAGGCCGCTGCGAAATGGTACGAACTTCGGAATCGGGACACTAGGCGTCCCCATGATCGCAACAGGGACCCATCCATGAGCCGTTTGGCACGTACGTTCATTGCCGGTCTACTGGTTATCCTGCCCATTGTCCTGACCATCGTGCTGGTGGTCTGGGTGGCCAACATCGTCATCACCTTCGTCGGCCCGAACAGCGTGGTCGGCCGGATGCTGATCACGCTTGGGTTCGGATTCTCCGCCTCAACCTGGCTCGCCTATTTGTTCGGCGTGCTGGTCGTCGCGCTTTTCATTTACGTGCTTGGGGTGATCGTCGAATCGCGATTGGAGCACAGCGTCCACAACATCATCGGCAACGTGATGCAACGCATCCCGTTGATCGGCTACATCTACGACTTGGCCAAGCGCCTGATCGCCATCGTCGAACGCAAGGACGATGGCACCTTCAAGGGCATGCGTCCGGTCTGGTGCTTCTTCGGCGGCGAGGGCGGCGCGGCGGTGCTGGCATTGCTGCCGTCGCCTGAGACAGTGATGCTGCACGGCGAGCCCTATCACGTCGTGCTGGTCCCATCGGCGCCGGTGCCGATCGGGGGCGCCCTGGTCTACGTCCCGGTCAAATGGGTGAAGCCCGCCGACATCGGGATCGAAGGGTTGATGAGCATCTATGTCGCGATGGGCGTCACGGCGCGGCAGCCGGGCATCCCGCCCGCGGCCATCAAGCCGCCGCCGGTCGTACCCTCCGGCCCCACCGCGCCCGCCGCCGCACCGGCGTCCGCGAAGCAGCAATAAGCCGCACTGGCAACACCGCCGCGCACAAGGGATAATAACGCCTGAGCTGCGAGCCGCGTGCGGGAGAGCAACGATGATGACGATCGTCCGGACAATGTGTGCCGTTGTGCTCGGCACGGTTCTGGTCGGCGGCGTGGCGCACGCGCAGCCGTTTCCGAATCGGCCGATCCGCGTGCTGGTGACGATCCCGCCCGGCGGCGCGCCGGATATTTCCGCGCGGCTGCTTGCACAGAGCCTGAGCGAAACCCTCGGCTGGTCGGTGGTGATCGAGAACCGTCCTGGCGCAAACGGCAACATCGCCGCCGAGCAGGTCGCCAAATCCACGCCCGACGGTTACACTCTGCTGCTGCATGCCGACAGCGGCGTCACCATCAATCCGCATGTCTACGGCAAGCTTCCGTTCGACCCGCTCAAGGATCTGCTGCCGGTCGCGAGCGTCGCGACCAACCAGTTCATGCTGTCGCTCAACCCGCAGGTGCCGGCCAAGACGTTCCTGGAATTCATCGACTACGCGCGCAACACCACGCCGCCGCTGCCTTATGCGTCGGGCGGCAACGGCAGCCAGCATCAATTGATGATGGAGATGCTCAAGCAGCGCGCGAAGATCGACCTCCTGCATGTGCCGTTCCGCGGCGCCGCACCGGCGACCACGGCGACGGTTGCAGGCGACACCAAGGTCCTGTTCTCGGGCTCGGCCAGCGCGTCGCTGATCCAGGCCGGCCAGTTGCGCGCGGTCGCGACCAGCGGCAAGAAGCGCGCCCCCCGCTTCCCGGACCTGCCGACCATCGGCGAGTTCTATCCGGGCTACGCAGTCGACATCTGGCTCGGGCTCTTTGCGCCCGCAGGAACGCCGGAGCCGATCGTGACCAGGCTGCGCACGGAGGTGCACAAGCTCCTGTCGGACGCCGAGTTTGCGAAGAAGCTGAACGTCTCCGGCAGCCTCGAGCCGCTGGTGCTGTCGCCGGCCGATTTCTCCAAGCTGATCCACGAGGACTACGAGAAATACGGCGCGATCGTCCGGCAACTGGGAATCAAGATCAACTGAACCAATACCAATTCAAGCCAATACCGACTTAATATCGCGCGTTTCCGTTAATCGCCCGACAGCCTTGTAGGGGCGCACGCCAGAATTGGATCAGTTTTAGCGAAGCGGGCGACGTTGCGTTTAATAATGCGGCGATAGGTTCCCGCCATCACGCAACGGGGGACCTCCCCATGTCTCTATTCCGTTTGGAAGACAGGCTTCGCGACAAGCGCAAAAGTCTGCGGTTCGAGCTGCACTATTTGGGGCAGATCGACGTCGGTGCCGCCACGAGCCCGGTCAATTGCATCATCCACGACATTTCCGCGAGCGGAGCCAAGCTCACGGTCGGAGGCCATGAGGTCCCGGACGACTTCGTGCTGGTGTTCAGGCGCCGCTGCGGCGCAGCGACGGTCAGGTCGCAGTGAAGTTCGTCCAGTCGTAGGCCCGCTGATCCCTCCCTGGGGGGTCGGCCTCCGCTCCCCCGGCGTTCTCCGGCGGTCGCCGGTAACCTTTGGGCCGCCGGTGCCACGACTTTGGCGCAAGGCCGCCATCTCCCCGGCAAGAAATCGTCGAAAGCCCCTGCTGTGGTCCGGCATCGGGACATCTGCGGAGATGTCAGGGAGCACGCGCGGGGGCGCGTGGCGGGTGGATGCGTCGGACGCTGATCGTCCTCATCTTCAACATCGTGTTGATCGTCACCGGCCTCTGGCCGGCCCTGGCGGCGCAGCCGATGCGGCTGCTCGATCTGATGACGCCGGATGCGGTGCTCCGCTGGATCAACAACTACCGGCTCCAACCCGACCCGTCCGGCGTTCCGGACCTGGTCAAGGCCTTGAGCCGCATGGGCGGGTTCAAGGACCCGGAGGCGTCCGGCCCCTATGTCGGCTTCATCGCCGGCGTGATCGGCACCCATCCGGAGCGCGCCGAAGAGCTGATCGGCAAGATGTTTCCGCTGCCGGAGGAGAACCACTGGGTGATCGTGCGCGCGATCGCCTATTCAGCGCATCCGGACTGGAAGCACCTGCTGCGCGTCTTTGCGGACCGCATGCCGTCGCGCAACGTGATGATCTACAAATATCTCACTAATCAGTCGCCGATACTGTTCCAGGTCGCAGCGCGACGGATCCCCACGACGGGGCAACGGATGCGCTCCTATTTCTCCTACGACACCTATTTCGGTGACGGAAAGAAACAGGGCCCGCGCGAGGAGCTCGAGCCGACGCCGGAGCTGCTCGACACCTATTGGGGCTACTACTTCGCGAGCGGACGCTATCGGCCGGTCGCGCGCATCGTCGCCATGCTGCCGTACTCGAACGACGGCAACAGCGTCGAGCTGCTCACGCTCGGCAACATGGCGAAGTTCACCCTGGCGACCAATGCCGTGCGCGACACCAGGCTGCTGGCGATGCTCAGGCAGGCGCAGGAGGGCCAGCCGAAACCGGTTGCGGCCCCGCTCAAGGAGGTCATCGATGCCGCCGAGACCGTCGAGACCTCGCGCCTGCGCAAGGAGGCGATGGCCTCGATCGAGGAATTGCGGCGCAAGGGTCCCGCTTCCCGGCGCGACGTGTCGCGCTGGGGCACGATCGGCACCGGCGCGCTGGCACTCGGTTGCATCGGTGCCGCCGCCATGGGCCAGGTCGCGCTCGGCCTGCCCTGCGTGGTCGGCGGCGCGCTATCGTCGGCCGGGCTGAAATACTACGAGTCGCAGCAGTAGCTCCGGTCTGTCGGCTTGCGCGAGACGATGTTGCGCGCATGGCGTCCGCCGCCGACCAGGAATTGCGCGCGAGCGCCGGCCGCCGTTGCTTTTCTTGCTTTTCGCGAGGCAGCCGAACCTTGCCTTGAATTTGTCCGACACATCTGACACAAGCAGCGCCCGCTGGACGCATCGCGTCTGGCGAAAAGGCGCCGGCACACTATCTGTGTCGGCATGACGAGGAACCCGATGCGCCTAACAGGCACCATAACCGCGCTCAGCGCCGCCGCCCGATCGATTAATCGACAGGGCGATAGCCGCGTCATGCGTGCGTTCAAGCCGGGTTGCCCCTTCCAGCAGCAATCCGGAACGAGACAACCGGACTAGCCGGCGGCGGGCCTCATCCCTCCGCCGAACAGGCAGGAGGGACTTCAATGGCCCGCAACGACACCAGACGTTTCAGAACCGACCCCGCCGATCGTGCGCCACCGCGTGCGCGCGCCGACTCGCCTGCCGACTCCTGGCGCGCGCTTGCCAACGTCACGGTCGCGTCGGCCCTGGTGGTCGCGGTTGTCGTCGCCATCCTGGCGCTGCTCGAATCCGTGTTTTCGGGTTCGGCATCAAAGCTGGCGCGGCGAGCTCCGGGCTCCTTGGAGTTGCGGAGCTGGCACGCGCGCACGCAACGACCCGACGATTTTTCGACTGCTCCGACGCAGGGCCAACCTGCGTTGCTCGTAACCGACTAGTACTACGCTGTTTGACATCGTGAACGTCCAGAATTGGACTAGTGTGGCGGTTCAGAAGTTCGCCCTGCTTTGCGGCGGGGTTATTGCGAACTTCTGGACCAAGCCACACTAGTCACCTATTACGGGCTGGTGTCCCTTTGAATTCCGAAGTTCGCAACGGCATTTGCAGCACGGGTGTGCGAACTTCGGATTCGGGACACCAGCGGCGTCTTGCTTCGCGAGGAGCGGAAGTCCCTGTTGCAAGGTCGCGACCTTTTGCGGGAGCGGCGCCGCTGGCCCTTTGTCAATTTTTTCTGCCGGCTTAGCTCAACAGGAAGAGCGCCGCCCTTGTAACGCGGAGGCCGCGTGTTCGAGTCACGCAGCCGGCACCAGTGCCATGCCTTCGTAGCTCAATTGGCGGAGCAATCGCCCGGTACGCGATCGGCTGCGTGTTCGATCCACGCCGAAGGCCCCATTCTTCGATTTCGCGCCAGTAGCCCAACCGGCAGGAGGCGGCTCTCTCAGAAAGAGCACAGTGCAGGTTCGAATCCTGCCTGGCGCACCACTTATCGTCGCAGCAGGCGGACAGGTTGCCCCATTCCTCCCGCCGGTAGCCGCGGCGTCAGCAGTCGTTGCGGGCGCACCGAATGACGCCGCGCTCTGTCGTCGCCCGATTCACCTTTGATATCCCCGAGCTCAAACAGTAATCGTCCTCGCTGCTGCGGCCGGTCAGCCTTGAGCCGCGGACCACGCGGCGTGCGCGCATTGGTCATCGTGACCGTCATATAGGGATTCCGTTGGCCCTGCTTCGGGGCGGCGACTGTCTCCGTCGGCCGCACGGTCATGGTCGCGACGGCGGCAACGGCAAGCGCGGTAGCGGCAACAAGCGCACGTTTCAGCATCGTGACCTCCGTGGATTCTCCTGCCATTGGCGCCGGGCAAGGACGGACGCGCCGTATGCTTTCAGTGTCGCTGTCCCGCGGAAAACCTGCTCACGGGGCCCTGGAAATACCTTGGGCGGGCGTTGGCCTGCGGCTTGGCCCTGAGCCTGCCGGTGCAGGCCACATATTGGTTGACCTTGTTCTTGCACTTCGGGTCGGCAAAGACACCGGAGACGTACTTTCGGGACGTGGCCGTCTCGGCCAGGCCTGAAACAGCGGTCACCGCAACGGCGACGGCGAGTGCGGAAGCGGTGCCGAGAATGCCTTTCAGCATCGTGATCTCCTCGGATTCTCCCGAGTCATCGCAGGCGCTTAGAAACGCTGGCCGACGCCCTTCCAGAGCGGGCGACGGCGTGGGGGTGGAGAGGCGGCCTTGAACCTGACCGAGCCCTGGCCCATGCCGGACTGGGGCCCAAGGTACTTGTATTCGATCTTGCCGAAGTTAATTTCGTTCTTCCGGAGCGGGGTCTTGGCCCTGAGCCTGTCGGTGCAGGCCACATATCGGTTGGCTTTGTTCTTACACCGTGCTTCCGCCCCGGGCGGGGGATCATACTTGAAATAAATGCTCTGGGCTTTTGCCCCCGGGCCCGTCACGGCGCTCACGGCAACGGCGAGTGCAGCGGCGGCGACAAAGGCGCATCTCAGCACCGCCAGTTTCGAAAACATCGTACGGACCATGACGGTCTCTCCTTGGCTTGAGCGACAGTTCTTGATTGCCGGGCTTGAGCAGAGCGTTCACGGCGACGGCGCGCTGGAAGCTCTGCTGGAAACCGGCCCTGGTCAGCGCGGCGTCGAGGAGGACCCAGGCCGATCGCGCGTCCACGGTGCGCGTGCGATGAAGCAGGTCGAGCGGGTTACCGAAATCGGCTTCAGCCTCGAGTATGCTGGTCATGGCCTCTCCGCCGCGGCGCTCCAGTCCGGCGCAGCGAGGCAGCTCGCCTCGCCGGCTCGCCGAGCTACATCCTTTGTCGATCGCTGATCGGGCTCCGTTCCGTTCAAATGGGGCCGGACGTCCGCTTCCACGCGCCATAGGGCGAACGACAATACTAATGGCTGCCGACAGCGGTGGCTTGTAAGAATCGGACAGCGAGGGAAGGTCATGGACCCAGTTCCCGTCGAAATCATACCGGCGCCGGAGGAGCTTCGGCCGTTTGTCCGCCGGTACATCTATACCAACCGCGTCCTGCAATCGCCGCTCGTCGTCCAGCCGAAACCGACCGGCTACGCATATTTCGTCAATTTCTTCGGCGCTGCGACACACTGTTATGTCGTCGTCGACGGTCAAACCTCTCCGCTCCACACGCGCTGGCATTTCGCGGGCCAGATCGTCGACCATGACATCGTCGTCCACCATGGCGACAGCCACCGCGCTCTCTACTGCGAATTGAGCGCAACGGCACACCATCGACTGTTTGGCGTTGCCGGCGAGCACATGGCGGGCAAGGCGCCCGCGCTTGCGGAGGTGGCGGCAAACTTCGAGGCGCTGGCGCGCGAGCACTTCGTGCTCGGACCACAAGCGTCACGCGATCAGCATGTTGCGGAGGCCAACGCGTTCTTCCACGCGTTGGCGGGGCAAGCCGGACCAGCCGACGCGCTGGTGGAAAACGCCGTGGCGCTGTTCGAGGACGCCAACGGCGCTATCCGGGTTAGCGACGTCTGCAAGCAGTTGAGCGCCGATCCGCGCCAGCTCAATCGGCGGTTCAATCATATCGTCGGGGTGAGCCCAAAATTCTTCGGGCAGGTGCTACAGATCAACTGGGTCTTGGGTCTTCTCTACTTCAACGATACCGCGACGTTGACCGACATCGCGCACGACACCGGATTCCACGACCTGTCACATCTTCATCGCGCCATGCGGCGCTTCTTCAGCGAAGGTCCGCGCGAGTTTCTCCAAAGCGACCACGTCCTGTTCAAAACATTCCTTGGCGCGTCGCGCCGTTTCGGCCCAAGCGCGCTTGAAACGGACTGAGCGGCGTCCGCATTGCGCGCAACTATCTGAACCATATCGCGCCTCCTTAGCTTAGCGGCCAAAGCTCCGCGCCTACACCGCGGGATCCGGGGTTCGACTCCCTGAGGAGGTACATCCTGCCCGTGCACACCGCGTCCCTGGCACTCCGCGCTTCCCTCCCCCCGTAAGCGCCCGACCAAAGGACGAACGACGGCTGCACGGCTGGCGCGGATGGAGCACGTCGATGAGTGCCTGCTCCATCCATTCATTCGCGTCCACCCGACACGTCACGAGAACGCTTGCCCTGTCGTCTAGTGGCTAAGGCGCCCGCCCGATAAGCGGGAAAACGCGGATCGAAACCGCGCGGGGCGACCAGTCTTCGCCGCTACGCGGCTTCGGCTCGGCAAGCCATTACCATATGGCGAAGGCTGCCGCGTCGAGGCGCGTAGCGCGAAGACAGGAAGATCGGACGCGTAGCCTTAAACCCGAATGGAGAGGGAGCGGACTTTTAACCCGTCGGCATGTGGATCGTAACCACACGCGTTCGCCACCCGCCTTCGCCAAGGCTTCGGCGGGCAAGGCCTTTCATCAGCGGGTGCCCGGTGTAGCGCGCAGCGCGAAGACGGGCCGTTTGCGATGTCGGATCAGTGACCCGAGCGGCAAAGGGCGCGGTCTCTTAAACCGCTGCGCAAGCTTCGTGGGTTCGAGTCCCACCTGATCCTCCAATCTTCGCGTCTGTACCCCAATCGGCAGAGGGAATGCGCCGAGACCGCATTCAGTGCTCGTTCGAGTCGAGCCAGACGCACCAGCCTTCGCCGCTCCGCGGCTTCGGCTCGGCAAGCCATCGCGCGAAGGCTGCCACGTCCTAGCGCGCAGCGCAAAGACGGTCCTAATTCTCCTGCTCCGTTACGCATCTGGTGAGGCGGCCCGACTGTCTATCGGGCGAGAGGGATTCGATCTCCCTACGGAGCGCCAGTTTTCCTGAAAGAACAGGGTGTAGCTCAGCCCGGCGAGAGTGCCTGCCTCGGACGCAGGAGGCCGTTGGTTCGAATCCAACCACCCTGACCATCCTGCTTCGCGCGTACCGCGCTTCGCAGGATTGTAAGCTCTACTTGCGCGAAGCAGGATGCCCTCCGAAGCTTTAGCCAAGGAGGGCTGCTCTCCATGTACTACGTCTACCTTATCATCCTGCTTCGCGCGTACCGCGCTTCGCAGGATTGTAAGCTCTACTTGCGCGAAGCAGGATGCCCTCCGAAGCTTTAGCCAAGGAGGGCTGCTCTCCATGTACTACGTCTACCTTATCGAAAGTACAGCTTTTCCTGGCGAGCGATACGTGGGCCTGACCACCGATCTCAAGCGTCGATTTCGGAATCACAACGACGGTGAGTCCCCCACACCTCTAAGTTCAAACCTTGGCGCCTTGTCACCTACATCGCATTTTCTGATCGAACGAAAGCTGAAGCTTTCGAGCGATATCTCAAGTCTGGCTCAGGCCACGCTTTCGCCCGCAATCGATTGTGGTGATCAATACGACAATTGTCCCGTAGCTCAGTGGACGAGAGCACCGCGTTCCGGCCGCGGAGGTCGCGCGTTCGAGTCGCGCCGGGACATCCAGTCTATTTGGAAGGTGGTGCGCGGTGGCGCGCAACCGGTCTCGAAAACCGGGCCGACCGCTGAGGTCGAGGGTTCAACTCCTTCACCTTCCGCCGCACCAGCAATGAAATCAACTACTTATGGCGGACCCCAAGGCGGTGACATAACCGTTGCCCCAACCGAAAACCCGGCGCCGCCGCGCTGTTGATACGTCCCGGCCGGAATTTCGCATCAGCGGCCGCGCCGCACGCCGTGGCGGGCGTTTCAAAAACGAAACCGCCCGGCGTGAACCGGGCGGCCTCACTGGGGTCGCGGTTTACTGACCCGACTTCCTCGATAGAAAAACAAACACCCCGACGGCGGCAGCAGCAATCAATAGCCCGACGTTCAGCAGTGTGCTTTGCGCTGGCCACAAAATCAGAAGCATCGCGTAGGTGACCGCAGCAAGAGTTAGTATCCAGAAGACCGGCATTAGGGTCGTCCCTATTCGCCCAGACGGTGCAAGGGGCCGGCGTGTCTCAGTTCGCTGGTTTAGCGGTAAGCTTCGCAAGGTGGAGGGTCCAATATGGACAATATGGTCATTGGCGTGATCGTTTTAGCCGGGATCTGCCCGGTCGCGAACCTGCACATCCATTCGAAGAATCTGCGGCCGTTCCTGTCGGCGTAATCATTGCTCTATCGAATAGACCAACTTTGACCCGTCATCCTGAGGTGCGAGCGAAGCGAGCCTCGAAGGATGCACGGCCGGGCCACCTCAGGGTGACGGATGGAGAATATGCCCCGCCCTACAGCCCGCTGAACCAGTTGTAGCCCTGGTTCTCCCAGTAGCCGCCGAGATAGCGGTTGCTGACGTTAAGCTCCATCACGTGCTTGGGGTTCTTGAAACCGAGCTTGGTCGGGATGCGGATGCGCATAGGGAAACCATATTTGGGCGCCAGCTCCTCGCCGTCGAACTTCAGCGTCATCTGCGTCTGCGGATGCAGCGCGGTCGGCATGTCGATCTGGACGTGATAGCCCTCGGCGCAGCGGAACCAGACATATTTGGCGGTCAGGTCGGCTCCGACCCGGCGCAGGAATTCGGAGAGCCGCACGCCGGTCCATTTGCCGATCTCGCTCCAGCCCTCGACGCAGATCAGCCGCGTGATCTGGGTCTCCTGAGGCAGCGCGTTGAGCGCCGCCAGCGTCCAGGTCTCCTTGCTCTCGACCATGCCGGTGACCTCGAGCTTGTAGTCCTCGCCGTCGACCTCGGGAATGTCGCTCTCCGGATAGTAGGCGTTGAAACGGAATGGCCGCGTGACGGCGCTTTCGGGATAGCTCTGCGCCAGGCGATTGGGATCGAACAGCCACGCCTGCACGCCGTCGTTGAACTCGGAAATCTTGCGCAGCACGGCTTCCGCCGAGACGCCGTCGGCGATCGTGCAACCCGTGAGCATGGTCAGCGCGCCGACGCTCAAGCCACCGCGCAAGAACAGCCGCCGGGTCGGATCGGGCATCAGTTTCGCGGCGTCCCTGACCAGGAGCTTGGGGTCGACGCCCGGGATCGGCTTGCGGATGCGGAACATGACCTTAGTCCTTAAACGCCCATTTGGTGAATTCCACCCGCTTAATGAAAACTGGTTGGCGATGGCCCAGTTCCGGATCACTGAGCTGCCTTCCACCCCCATGCTCCCAGCAGCCCGTGGGGCTCCGGAACACGGCAATTCGGGGCCTCGGAGACCTTGTAGTGGAACCTTGAGGGTGGAACCACCTGGCGGTTATCCGTGCCGCCCGGTGGTCTTGCTGCAGGCCAACATGGGGCGGCGGAACTAGCGGGCCTGCCCGATCTGCTCGTCGGGCCTGAGAACGCCCAGCTCGCGTGCCAGGGCCTGGGGATCCACATTCTTGACGCGGACACCACCGCTCTTATCGACGATGAAGTGCGGCCCGTTTTCCAGCAGCGTCTGCGGGTCACGCGCCGCCCGTAGCTTCTCGCCATCGTGCTCGAGCTTGCGGTCGATGCGCTTGATGATCGTTCGCAAGCTGACTGTGGTTTGCTCGGGCATGGCTACACCCTTCCTGAACCGGCCTATGAAAATGGCCCCGCCTCTCCCTGAGGACGGGGCCAAGTTTGGATGCGTTGGGAGCGTATGCGCCCACTGAGGGCGTGTACCCGCCAGAAGTCCAGCACGGATGCAATGGAAGAGCAATAACAAACCGCCCGGTGCGAGCCGGGCGGCGCGTTGTCAGGCGATGCGAGTCAGGCGGACTCGTCGCCTGATCGTCGTGGCTCTGCTGGCAACCAGCGGCGTCGTCAATGCCGCCTGCACGAGGCCGCCTCAGTTGGCGGCCTCGTATCTCAATTTGCCGCCGCCTTTTTGTTTGTCCGCTTTGATCAGCAGCACAAGGAGTTGGTGCGGCAATTCCTTGGGCGGCTCGTATTGCTCTCTCAAGATCATGGCGATCTGCTTCTGAATCTCGTGGTACGGCGACGGCGTCCAAGGCCGAACTTTAAGCCGAGGCCGAGGATCCGCGGCGTCTGCATAATAGCGGTGATGAAGGCCCATGGGGTTTGCCCCCTGCTGCCTCACCGTGCAATTGGGTAACCCGTGGCGCGAGAGCATGGTCCCTGGAGCTCATAAGGCAAAATTAGGACACTCCACGATTCAACTAGGACACTTAGCCCGGTTCGCCCCATCAAGTGGCTGCCCAACGATAATCAGGCACAATCCCTAGCGGCTTCCTTTTCCTGCCGAATCGCAATCCAATCCCTGGTCATGGCGCTGATCTTTCGCGACAGAGGTACAAGCGGCACGCAAATCGCCGTGTTCAACAACGAGCTCCAGATCGCCCACATCGGCAAGGAGGTCTTGTCAGTGGTGGCGAGCCACGCCGTGCGATGGCGCTGGAGTTTCGCGATAATGGTGGGTCCGCCCGGCTTTCAGCCACATGGTCACGCCGACACCTATGAGGCGGCCAAGGCCAGCGTTGAACGAAACTGGCAAGCATGGCTGACGGCGGCGGGACTCAGCGAGCCGGTACGCAATAAGACAAGGCCACCGAGCGCCGGAACCGAAGCCGGCGCCCGTTAGTTTTCATAAGCGGGAGCTGATGGCGGCGATCCTCTGCAAATACACGTTGCCTTGCGCCTGCGCCGCCGCCGCCGAGCATCTATTCCGAGGATGAGGCCGACGACTTCAAGCGGCCCAATCCGCACGTCACCCGGTCCGAGGAACCTACGCTCACTTGCGCTTCCCTTGGCATTGCGGGCACTTGCACTCGTCGCCGCTATCCACAGTCATGTCCGTTCTCCCTTGATCTGACGGCCCAGATGAATGTGATTTTCACTGTCAGCCGGCGATTTAGCCATCAAATGATTTGCGCGATTCCCGCAAGCTTTCTTCTTTGCCCGCCATCGGATTTTGTCCCAAAAGGGCAATGGAAAACCTAAAATGCTAACTGCTGAACAACGCGCAGAGTTGAACGAGAGGCCGCAGATGCCCCTGACCTATCGCGATCGAGGAACGTCAGGCGCGCAGTTTGACATTTGTGAGCGGGCAAGTCGTCGTCGGTAGCTTGTGGAAAGCCGCCTTGAGCGTCACGGCGGGACAAGCTGTCCGGTGGCATTGGACGTTCCATCCGGGTCCGACCGAAGACGCGCATGGCGCGGCGGATTCACCCGATGATGCAAAGGCCCGTATCGAAGAGCTATGGAACGCATGGCTCGACGCTGCCGGTCTGAAAGAAAGGTGATGCATCAACCACTCGTTAACCTGCTCCGCGCAGTATTTCGAGAGCGCCCTTGTGCGTTCCTTGCCAGAGGATCCCTCATAGGGGCGCGGAAAAGCGAGCCCCGGCAACTCATCCGCTACCACCCCAGGCGCCGGGGACGATGCGCGCCGTTACGCTATCGCCGCACTAGAGCAGGTGACCTAGATGCCCGAACCCGTATTCTGGGGGCTGATCATCGCATTGGTCCTGATCGGCGTGATTACCATCATCACATGGCTCATCGAAATAATCGTCGCACTCTTTCTGGGATGGAACGAATGACCGAGGTCGAGAAGGTACCGGCATCCATTGGTTGGGCCCCGTTACACCTATGGGTGATTGCCAGCGCTTGCCCGGCAGTGCTGACGTGTTGTCGTCCTGCAACCCCAGATCCCCCGATCCCCAATTGCAGGGTGCGCGCCTGACAGGAGGAAATCATGAGCGTCGCACGCGTATCTGACGATGGACGAGAGACGGCGGCCTGGAGTGCGCTCGCCTTTGGCATCTTGTTTGTTTGTATGTTTGCGCTTCGCGTCATTGCCGATCTCTAGTAGCGCGCGCCCCGTCGAGGATGCGATCGCCCGCGCCAGCGCGTTCTCACCCGCGGCTGCCTAGACCAGCCGCCGCGCCAGGTAGCCGCGCTCCCAGAGCAACGCTAACGCCTCATCAATGGCTTCGTACGATCGCATACTGCGCACCGGCCACGATCGCCTGCGCCTCGAATGCGCGTTGCGTCGCAGACTGAACACCGCGACTGGTCTTGATCTCCAGAAACAATGCCGGCGTTCCCGGACGCAGGAACAGCAAATCACTCGCACCGGCACGCAGACCCATGCGCTTGAGCCGCGAGCCGGTGATCACGTCGCGCCGTTCGCCGTTCCCGATATGCAGCCACAGGACATCCGGCCGAGCAAACTTGCGGAGTGCATCGACCAGGCTGCATTGAACCGCAAACTCGGAGCATTCCCATTGCGTGAGCCGGAACGGCTTCGTGCGCGGCTTGGCTATCTGCTCGAGCATCAATCACCCAAGGTGCGACCGGCTGCGAGGAAGTCAGCCGGCCGCCAGTTGCGCAATGCCGAACGGACCTTGAACGGATGATCGCACACCGTGGCGACGAGACCGCAGGTCCGTTTTCTGGGAGCAAGCGACCGGCATCGGTGGCCGCCTGAAAGGATCACTCGTCGCCAAGCTCATGATCGAGGCTCCGCTGGTCGGGTCGGGCGTCGCAGGCGTGCGGCGTCAGCAGCACGATGGTCCTGACCGGCGGCAGGTTGATGACCTTGCGGTGCCTCATCGGCAACAGCCACGGCCGTGGTTTCTATTGTCCGAAGGTCTGCCAATGGGTTCGGTAGTAGGCTTAGCGCCGGATTTTCGATCACGTCGGCGGCATCCCGCATCTGCCCACCGATCCGAAAAGACTCAGCGGGGCTCAATTCATGACGGAGCTCGGCGAGCCGCCGTATCGCGAGTCCAATAAAGTATATTTCGCGGCGTGCGGATTAGGGGCGTGTACTTATAAATCGTGATCGTTCGTCAATGTCCGCTTTGCCCCCGAAAGCGGCCAAATAGCAGACATCTCGGTAGGTCCGCTTTGGGCCAACAGCGGAAATAGATCAGGTCACTCAATCGGAATTATCAGCGAATGGCGGAATTGCCCTAATCCTTGCGAGAGGTGACCTTTGCCGTGCAAGTCCTCGACCAGATAGATCTCGCCACGACCAATGATCCTCGTTTCGCCATCGCTCGCGGTCACCTGGTGAGGAGCATCAAGGTTCACGACGTATTGCCGTCGCGTCGTGCAATGCCAATCGAAGAACCAATCGCCGAGCGTTGTGCGAAATATTACGCCGGTGGCGGGAAACATCTTTGACGTGGTTCCGTCCGGGCCGGTTTCCGTGAACTCGATTTCGATGTCTCGAAAGTGTGTTTCGCCATTCTCGTCAGCATAGAGGTTGTGAATGCGCATCGTCGGGTCCTGTTGATGTAAAAGGATCGAGCGGCCAGCCGGGGGCCGCTCGATTGTTGGATGGTTTGATGGGTGCAACAGCTATCGGTCACTGCCCCTTGATGTTTGCGGCCCTGATGATCGGCCACCACCGCGCAATTTCCTCGTGCTGGTAATTCACAAGGGCCTGCGGGGTCTGCTGCTCAATCGGCGGAATCTGTTGGCCGATGTCGGCAAGCCGCCTCAAGGTACGGGGATCGGCCAGGAGCGTTTTGATCGCCGTGTTGAGCTTGGACGTTATCTCGGCCGAAGTGCCGCGTGGCGCCCATATCGCGTGCCAGTTGAGGAAGTAAAAGCCGCGCAGTCCGGCTTCGTCGACCGTCGGAACGTCGGGTGCCGAAGCAAGGCGCTTGGCCGACGTAACCGCGAGAGCTCTGATCGAGCCTTCGCGAACTCGTGGCACAGAGTTCGCCGCCAGATCGAACAGCACGTCGATATGGCCTCCGACAAGGTCGACCATAGCCGGACCAAGCCCCCGATATGGGACGAAAGTGAATTGCGTGCCGGTTTGCGCCTGGAAATTGACTGCGCTCACATGCGAGGTGCTGCCGACTCCCGCCGTTCCAGCCACGGCCTTGGGATTTTCCTTCAGCCAACTGATGAGCTGCCGCAGGTTGGTGACGGGCAACGCTTTTTTGACCGCGATGATTTGCGGATCGAATGCGACCAGCGAAATGGGCTCGAAGTCCTTCACCACGTCGTACTTGAGTTGATAGGCAGCGCCGTTGAAGACGTGCGTTGCGACCGTGCCCAGGACCAGGGTGTGCCCGTCGGCTTCGGCGCGCGCCACTCTGCCGACCCCAATGCTTCCCGTCGCACCAGGCACATTCTCAACGATCACCGACTGACCCAGCTCAGACTGCAGGCCTTCGGCCACTATGCGGCCGATGGTGTCGGTCGGCCCGCCTGCCGGAAACGGAACGACAAGCGTAATGGTGCGGGGTGAGGTTTGCGCGTGAGCGCCATCGAGAGCAACAGTCGCTGCGGATGTCGCCAGGACTGCCGCGAGTATCAAGCGAAACATGATGTCCTCCTCGGTTGGGCAGGATCAGGACTTGCCATGGCTGTTGCAACTACGCTGGCAAAGGCATAAGGAGAATTCCCTCATCCATTATCGCCTCATAAGAGTTTTAATATGGCCAAGCGGATCGATTGGGAGAGCCAGATCGGCAGACGGTTGCGATTGCGCGACCTGCACGTGTTCTCGACCGTTTTGCGGCTGGGCAGCATGGGCAAGGCCGCACTGGAGTTGGGAGTGTCCCAGCCGGCAGTCTCCGAGGTAATTGCCGACCTTGAGCATGCATTGAGGGCTCGCCTTTTCGACCGTACGCCGCAAGGCGTCACGACGACGCCTCATGGCGCGTCGCTTCAAAGGCGTGTGCTTGCCGTCTTTGACGAGCTCAAGCAGGGCATCCAAGACATCGAATTTCTCTCTGACCCCACCGTCGGCGAGGTGCGGATCGGCTGCCCGGAGTCCATTTCTGCGGCAATTCTCCAGCCCATCTGCGAGACCTTCTGTCAGCAGCACCCTCGCGTCGTGCTTGAGGTTGACACGGTGAACACACTCTCCTTCGCGCAGAAGCTCAGGGACCGCAGCCTTGATGTGGTTCTTGCGCGTGGTGGCTGGCCGACTGGGGACGAGCAACTTTTGACTGATTTCAATGTAGAGACATTATACGACGACGAACTGGTCATTGCGGTCGGTACGCACAGCCCATGGGCTCGACGGCGCAAGATCGATCTTGCAGAACTAAGCGAATGAGTCCTGGATCCTGACCAGTGGCGACCGCTTGAATTATCAGGTCATTGCCGATGCGTTTCGGAGCAGGGGCGTGGACATGCCCCGGGTCGCGATCAAGACAATCTCCGTTCACCTGCGCGCCAACATGGTCGCGACCGGTAGGTACATAGCGACCTTTCCACGATCCGTGCTCAATTTCCATTCCGACCGCTTCGGCCTGAAGATGCTGCCGGTGGACCTGCCGAACTCAAGCTGGCCAGTGAAGGTCGCAACGCTTCGGCATCGTTCAATGAGCGCGGTGGTGAATCGGTTTATCGCCTGCGCACGGGCGACCGCAAAAGCGGCTACTGCGGCATTGAGAATTCGTCAGTCAAGTTAGCCCGCTCTGGGTCAAAACCGGAAAAGCTCGGTGTGAGCTAAACGAGTCCGCTTTACCCTCAAAAGCGGAAGTCGTTTTCGATTTCAGCTAGGTCCGCTTTGGGCCAGAAGCGGCATCGCACCCTTGATCGCGCAACGTCCGACGCTAGACAAGTTTGGCACGAAGACGCCGGAATTCATCGTCTGTTATCGAGCCTGATTTCTTTAGCTGATCGAGTTTGGCAATTTCGTCTGCTACGCTGTAGCCCACCACGCGGCGCAGTTCGTCGCGCGCCTGCTGCGCTTGCTGCGCATTGCGCTCCGCCATACCTCGTCCTTGTGTGATTAGATAGGCAAAGATGCCGAGGTAAGATGTTAGAACCAGCGCAAAGACCCACAGCGCCTTACCCCAACCGGAGATGTCGTGACGCCTGAACAGGTCACCATAGATTACGACAAGCAACCAGAACCAAACGACAAATGCGAATACCGCAAGCATATTCATCAAGAAATTAGAATAGGTGTAGCCTCCCTCGAAAAGCATTGCTGTTCTCCTGATCGTTTAACTTTCAATCACGCATTTGGCAGCACGGTATAGAACCACTAGGGTTCACGGTTGGGCTTTTGCTGACCCCCCGCTGTCTTTTGATCGGTCTCCGGCGTTGACCGGGTCTGCCCGTCGGCGCCCCTCCCCCGTGCCAGCGCTTTGGCCCAGACGACTATTGCACTTAGTGTTATCAAAGACCGCCTAAGCAGAGTTTTGACGATTGGTTTCATAGCGCGTTCCACCCTTTCCGGGTACGGTCTGCATCTGTTTCGAACTAGCAGGATTGGCTCTTTGAGCTCAGCCCACAAGCGGAGATTACAAACATTTCGCGGATTTGATGTTGCCCTCGGGGGCAATTCCCGCCAATGGGCAAGCAGGGTGAACAGCTGCTTGTCCGCTTTGGGTCACAAGCGGAAAGGCTCAGACCGAGCAAATCGAGTCCGCTAATCCCTCAACAGCGGACATCGGGGTGACGTTTCCGCACGTCAGCAAAGCTGCCGTGAGCGGCAGCGAGGACGACATGGTCATCATGTCGTCCAATGCCGTGCAGAATGTTGCACTGTCTTGAGCGTTACTGGCCTATTGCGGGCAGGACACTCGCTGGCCGCTGTACGCGAGAAATGTCCGGCTCTCGACGTCGTACGAGCGGAAGCGCTGGGCGCAATATGCGACGGCATCCGATCGTTCATGTAGTTACCGTGCAAGATGTAGGTGTCGCCGCCGCTCGTGTCATAGGCGGCGCTCGCGTAGGCACCGTAGCCACCGTTGCCATAGTAGTCACTGCCGCCATAGTAGGCCGCTGCCGTGCCGAGCGCCGCGCCGGCTGCAAGGCCCAATCCGGGGCGATACCCGATTCCAGCCCGGCCATACCCGATGCCGACACGACCCACGCCAACACGGTTCACGCCAACACGGTTCACGCCGACACGGTTCACGCCGACACGACCCACGCCAACGCGGTTCACGCCGCCGCGATAAACGCCACCACGAGGTGCCGCCGATGCAACATCAATGGCCACGGCCAGAGTCGAGATCGCGAGCGCGCCGGTAAGCGCAGCAAGGCTTATGCGTTTCATGAGTTTCTCCTGTTGATACTCACTCGCTGACACCACTTCATCAGCCGGCGCATTTGATGCAGTTGACGCAAACGATCCACTATACACAGGTATCAGTCAGCCATCGCCGCAATTGCTTTGGTGACGCTCCTTTGGTCGGATTTGAAAGTAAAGCCCGAGGAATTTGTCGCCAGGAGACTGATACTTTAATATCGTCAACCCAACCTTTTGCTGCCGCTAGCTGAGTTCTCGTTGGGGTGCGGGTATTGAGCGAACGAATTGACATTTACGCTGGTCGCGTACGCTGGTCGCGTACGCTGGTCGCGCCACGAATGTCTGTTGAGGGTCGATGCTGTTGAAAAAGGATTTTGAGGGGGGTCGCCGAGCAATTTTGATTCAAGATCATGCACGAATACGCAATCTTGATTCAAAAACCGTTTGCCCGGATTCGTTTATTTCAAATTCCTATTCCACAGTTTCTTTGCGGAGACTTTTTCAACACTATCGGTCATAAGCGGACTTCGGGAGGATGGGGTCCGAATGTCCGCTATGGGTCAGAAGCGGAAATCCTCAAAGCGAGCACATGTAGTCCGCTTTTCCCCCGAAAGCAGACGTAAGAGCAGACATCGCTTCATGTCTGCTTCGGGCCATGAACGGACTCATGCGCTGCAACAAAGAGTTCCGCGTGGCCTCGTCCGTGTGTTCGCCAACCTGATGTAGCATTTTCTCCAAGCTGCCAACGGGACGTGCCGAAATCCCGGTCATTGCAAAGGGCAGCACGGTTGCCATCGGCGGGCGTCCCAACTTCATCGTTCACATATTGAGCGTCCCAACGCGCAATCGCCCCCCGAATTTCGAGCCTTGCAGTGATGCGGGGAGCTGAGGCAAAGAACCTTCTGTTCGATTTCTTTCGCCGAATTTCTGTGCAGGATCCGGTGGGCTGTGCCCGCCTGACGATCAACGTACCCTGACCCCCGCGGCCTCCGCGGCGGCGGCCCAATTCTTGAGCTCCCGATCGAGAAACTCTGCGAATTCCTCGGGCGAGCCGCCAAGAGCATCGAAACCCTGCTTCTTGAAGCCGGATTTGACCTGGTCCGAATTGAGCGCCGCGTTCACGGACTTGGCGAGGATGCTGACGACCAATTTATTTGTACCCGCCGGCGCCATCAGACCGAACCAAGTCGATATGTCGAAGTCGGGCACACCCGCTTCCATCATGGTCGGCAAATTCGGCGCAACGCTGGTTCGCTTGGCGCCAGCCGTTGCGAGCGCGACCAGACGCCTGTCTTGCACATGCCCCATGACGGCCGACGAGGGAGAAATGATGAATGAAACCCGCCCGGCGATAACGTCGGTGATTGCTTCCGGGGTGCCCCGATAGGACACCCCCCGAATTTTGACGCCGGCGCGGACGGCGAATAGCTCTGCGCCAAGATGCGTGCCGGTCCCGACGCCGGGCGACCCATAAGTGACCTCGCCGGGTTTGGCCTTGGCGAGCGCCACCAGCTCCGCAACGCTCTTGACACCAAGCGAAGGATCAACGACCAGGATGAGTGGCACACTGTTGATCGGCGTGATCGGCACGAAGTCATTTTTCATGTCGAACTTCAGATCGCGCATGAACGACATGCTGGCGGCTATTGCCGAAGAGCCGAGAAAAAGCGTGTAACCGTCATTGGGCGCCCGTGCGGCTTCCGCTCCGGCTATCGTCGCACCTGCGCCCGGCCTGTTCACTATAATGACCGGCTGTTTCAGCACTTGAACTCATCTGGTCGCCGACGAGGCGGGCCGTCAGGTCGGAGGCCGAGCCGGCCGTGAATCCAACAAGAATACGGATCGGCCGGTTTGGAAATTCCGCTTCAGCTTGTGCTTGAGCGTATGCCGCAGGCGCGAGACCAAGCGCTGTCAGGACAATGGACATCCGCAGCGCAGAACGGCACCTCATGAGCATCTCCCCGGCTTGTATTTCTTCTGATCGTCAAAGCGATCATCTTCCTCCTTTCTTCCCTTGGTCAAGCCTGACAATTGGTCGCGTCCCGGCCACTGTGTGATAGCAAGCCCGAGCGAGCGAATTGCGTTTATGAGAATGCGTCCTAGTCGGCTTCAAGTCAGAAAACTCATCGCGAGCATAGTGAGTCCGGTTATCCGCTGGACATCGTTTGGCGTCGCTTCGGGTCAGAAGCGGAAAACCTCGAAGGCGAGCACAATGAGTCCGCTGTTGCTTCAACAGCGGACATTGAGGTGAGGTCTTCGGCACGTCCGCTTAGGGCCAGGAAGAGACATCAACGCCCCCCTTCCGCGCGCACCACGCGTCCGGTCAAAACGAAAGCGCCCCGGAAACCGGGGCGCTCCCAAAATTCAAACAGGCAAAGCCTCACGCAGCGATCTTGGTCGGCTTTACCTCCAGAACCTTACTGGAGCTTGCGATCGGGATGGCCCGAGGCTTCATCGCCTCTGGAATCTCGCGCACGAGGTCGACGTGCAGGAGCCCGCTCTCCAGGCTCGCGCCCTTAACCTGAACATAGTCGGCGAGCTGGAAGCTACGCTCGAAGGTCCGAGCGGCGATGCCCTGGTAGAGCACTTCGCCGGTCTCCACCTCGTCGTTGGTTTGCTTCTCGCCGTGGATCGTCAGCATATTCTCCTTCGCCTCGATCGAGAGATCAGCTTCGGTAAAGCCGGCGACTGCAACCGAGATGCGATAGGCGTTCTCGCCGGTCCGCGCGATATTGTAGGGCGGATAGCTCGGCACCGATCCGTCCATGCCGACGAGCTGATCGAGCGTAGAGAACACTCGGTCGAAGCCGACGGTTGAACGGTAGAAGGGAGCAAAATCGAATGTACGCATAGCATGACCTCCTTGTTGAGCGACATGCGAACGGTCCGCCCTCAGGGCCTGACCTTCCGTATCACGCAGCCTCATGGCCTGCGCATTCTGTATCTAAGGGCGACTCAAGGTTATTGTAAGGAGCTAGACGAACTATTGTCGGGGCCAATTTAACTTGCGTGTGATGCAACCTTCTTTATCTCCCCTTTGTTGTATCCACAGTCCCTGGATGAGTTTTCGCGCAAGCAGAGTTGTCCCGGTTGATTGAGAAGCCCCAGCCCTCGACTCCGGCTGGGGTTCCTCTACGGAGAAAAACAATGCGAATATCTTTGCAATTTGCTCTCGCAGCCGGATCGATGTTCATCTGTGCTTCGGCAGCGATGGCACAAGACAACACAGTAACAGTCAATCCGCCATTCCAGGTCCAACCGCAGATTGCCCAAGAGTACGCGCCATACTCAGTACTACCCTCGATGAATTGGCGCGCGCCAATTTTCCCGCAAACATGGGACATGCAAGCAGCTGTGCCGTTCACGTTGGAGGTGAAGCGCCCCCTCGACGGTGCCTCCAATCCACCCGTCACCACCGGTTACTCGCCAATAGTTGATAGCTTTAAGTTGCTACCGCCCATCTCGCCGCCTTCGCCGACTCCACCCACCACCACAGGACAAGGGCAATCCCGCTAATTTTTCGAATAGGCGACAAAGCCCCTGGGACGCGAGTTCGGGGGCTTTCGGATACCCCGAACAATCGAGATCCCGATCACCACGTCACGGACATGCCTCTCGATGTGTGGCACAGTCGGCAAGCTTCATCAGGCACTAGCAAAAGTCGAAAGGCATACACATCTCAATTAGACGACGAAAACTCTATTCTGACCCCAGGAGATTTTCATGACCAATCCGACGACGACGATCCGCCAGGCTCCCATGGCTCCCATGGCGCAGGTTTCGATCAATGACAATCTGCCGACAAGTAGCCCAAGCCCCAAGAGCACACTGACCGGGCTCGCCTGTATCATCGGGTTCATCACTCTTTTTGTGGTGTACTGGAAGATTATCGGGTTTTGAGGGCCGACCGGCTCGGGGCTTCTTCTTCTCGGCCATCTCATTTGGCGGCCTCGTCATCCGAATAGGTCGTCCGTCCTTTGTCGTGGGGATTAGGTGATGACCATGAAATACCCAGGCAATTTTAGAAGGCGATCGTGACTCAAAATTTCGTTCGTGTTGATCTCCGGTCGCATTCGGCAGTCATAAGGAGCTTCATATGCTGGCTGCTCACACCGCGAGCTTTCTAAAACTCATTAATACCGCGCTTGAGGATATATCTCGTGGGGTACCCAGTCCTCATCACCTCCACAACGTGCGTTGTGGAATAGAGAATATTTTGTCTCTCCTCGAATACAACAATGAGGTTGTTGAAAAAGCGGATCAGCTTTCACGTCGAGCCTGCGACTACATCACACACCACGACCTGATCACATCGAAAACTAGTGATGGGACGATTGGCGAGGACGTCGACCGCCTGCGCGCTGTTCGCGAGGCGCTTGCCGGTTTTCGCTCTGCGGTAGAGCACGGTCGGCCAAACTCCAGGGTCCGCACGCTCGGACTAGCTTAATAAAATCACTCAGTGTCGGTTTCGAAAGTCATGAAGCCCGCGCAATCCGGCGCACGAGGGCCATACGCATATCATAGCTCCTCGGCTCTGATGTCTGCTGTGGGTCAAAAGCGGAAATCCTCAAAGCGAGCACATCAAGTCCGCTTCTCCCCCGAAAGCAGACGTGCGAGCTTACATCGGTTGATGTCGGCTAAGGGGCCATGAGCGGACATGGGGCACGCGAGCCTACTCCGCTTGGGGCAAGGACCCCAGGGCCAGTTTCATCAGCATCCGAAATCCCGCTCCAGGCTTAGCTGGAACGTCCCAAGCTGGCACGCGGGGACAAACTTTTGGCAGAAGGTAACAAGACGCTCTTAGGGAGGTTGCTCATATCCCAGCATGCCACCGGCATGACCTCATGCCAAAACGTGGATTGGGCTATCTTTCATGACGGCTGAGCGAAATGCTAGCGCGGTCGTAGACCGACCATCTGGGAATACGAGTTACAACATGAAAACAAAGCACCCTACGGATAAGCACGTAGGCGCGCGCGTCCGTTCGCGCCGAATGGTGCTAGGAATGAGCCAGACCGATCTTGGAACGGCGGTCGGGGTGACGTTCCAACAGATCCAAAAGTATGAGAAAGGAACAAACAGAATTGGGGCGAGCCGGTTGCACCTTCTTGCCGAAGTGTTGAAAGTTAGCCCTGCGTTTTTCTTTGACGGCGGAGTTGGGCAAACGGCCCATACCTCGGCTTGCCCGGATTACTTCACCGAATTCCTGGCAACATCCGAGGGGCTCGCTCTCATTAAAGCATTCCGAAGTGTGCCAACGGCCAAGCTCCGGCGAAACCTTATCGCGCTCGTTCAAGCACTTGCTGACAGAGACTGATCTTTGGTGTGCCCATTGAACCAACGCATCTTGTACTGCCCAGAACCGCGTTGACCCGGTGGGAAGGGACACGGCGATAAGCTCATTTCGCGGACGCGCGCTTTCGATTAAGACGATGTGGAACTGAGCCCGCGATCACGGTTGTCGAAACCTGAGACCAACGGCCTTCTCCAATGAATGAAAAAATACCGATACCCTGCGAGCAATGTCACGGTACTGGGATAAATGCCGGGATCGAATGCAGCGAGTGCCATGGCAAAGGCCATCGCGTGGTGATCGGAGGAAAAATGATTGCGCCCACAAGACCAAGCGGGCCACCGATACGGCCTCAACGCCAACAATGGCGCGGGAAACCGCCGGGCCGTAGAAAATAGGGCTCAAATCTCAATCCTATTGTCGGACACCACGCGCATCGCGATCATCAAGAGCGGGCAGTGTCCGGCGGGATGGATGCAGAGCGGCACAGCTACTGCCTGTCGCCGGAGATGTTCATAAATCATGATCGTTCGGTAATTGCTGGCTGATGTCTGCTTTACCCCCGACAGCGGCCAAATGGCAGACATCTCGGTAGGTCCGCTTTGGGCGGCGGGTTCAACCTGTCATTGCAACACCGCTCGTAGTCTATCGGCAGGAGTTTCAAAGCCCAAGGTCTTTCGTGGTCGTTGGTTGAGCCGGAGAGCGATCTTGTTCAGGTACGCCTGAGAAAAATGCGAGAGATCTGTTCCTCGCGGGAAATACTGTCGCAGCAAGCCGTTGGTGTTCTCGTTGCTGCCACGCTGCCAAGGACTGCGTGGATCGCAGAAATAGACCTGCACGTTGGTGGCGATGGTGAAGCTCTTGTGGTCAGCCATCTCGCTTGCCTCGATCCCAAGTCAAGGAGCGGCGCAGCTCCCGCGGCAGTTTGCGCACGTGTTTACCGAGCGCGGTGACCACGGTCGCCGTGTCCTTGCTCGGGATCTTGAGAAGCATCGTAAAACGAGTATGGCGCTCGACGAGCGTCGCGATGTGCGTGTTGTTCGCTCCGGCGAGAAGGTCTTCCTTCCCAGTGGCCTGGCACGGCGCGATCCTCGGCCTCAGCCGGCCGCTCAGTGGC
>CAVRFL010000023.1:0-13756 GCA_963720385.1 uncultured Alphaproteobacteria bacterium
AACCTGGGTCGAGCTGACAATTCGGATCGGCGTCCTCGCTCTCCTGCTTTACTGGACATTTACGTTAGTCCGTCCGTTTGTCACGATCGCGATCTGGAGTGTTGTGCTAACGGTCGCGCTGTATCCGGTGTATGATTGGATGGTCGATCAGCTGGGTGGGCGGTGCCGATTGGCGGCTGTCCTGCTCTCCTTCCTTAGCCTGTTAGCAATGGCTCGTTCTCGGCCTGATCGATGGTATTCAAACCGTGTCGGAGCGGCTCGATCTGGCTGCCCTGGTGCTGCCGCCGCCCCCCCATACGATCAAGAGTTGGCCGCTGGTCGGCGATCCGATTTACCAGTTCTGGGATCTCGCTTCGAGCAATCTTCGAGCGGCGTTGGCGATGATTGTTCCGCAATTGAAGCCGCTGGGGAGCGCCCTGCTTCACACCGCGGCGGACACCGGTACCACCACGATCAAGTTCTTTGTCGCCATCATCGTCGCGGGATTTCTGTTTTCGCCGGCGCCCTCGCTGCTCGATGCGGTCAGACGGTTTTCGCACAGGGTCGCGTCGGCGCGCGGTGAAGAATTCGTCCGTCTCGCGGGGGCCACCATCCGGACCGTGTCACGCGGTGTCATCGGCATTTCGGTTCTTCAGGCACTGCTTGCCGGCGTGGGTCTCCTGGTCGCCGGAATTCCGGCTGCCAGCCTGCTCACGTTCGCGGTGCTTATTCTCGGAATTATCCAGATCGGCCCGTCGATCGTTCTCATCCCGCTGATCATTTGGAGTTGGATGACGATGGACACGCCGGCAGCCTTGCTGTTCACCGCCTATATGATCCCGGTCAGTTTGCTGGACAACATTCTGCGGCCGCTCGTCATGGGCCGTGGACTGAGCACGCCGATGCCGATCATTCTACTCGGAGTGATCGGGGGTACCATATCCTATGGGATCACCGGGCTGTTTTTAGGTCCCATCGTTCTGGCGGTGTTCTGGGAACTGCTGGTGGCCTGGCTCAAGGAGAGCGAGAACGCTCAGTGACCGCTTATGGCTGTGAGTTCAACCGATCGACGCAACACCTTCTAATCTTGCCAGATAGGAGGTGTGCGGATGGAGGGGCATGCGCGGACATGGTTCACGCCGAAGCAGAGGGCCGAGCTCTGGGAGCGCTGGAAGAGCGGTCAATGTGTGGCGGATATCGCTCGAGCGCTTGAGAGGAGGAACAAGAGCGGCGTCTATCGGATCTTGGCTGTCAATGGAGGAATTGCTCCAGCGCCACGCCTGAGAGCTCCTGTAGCGCTGAGGCTTGAGGAGCGCGAAGAGATCTCGCGTGGCATTGCCGCCGGTCGGTCGATACGGCGGATCGCACAGGACCTCGGACGAGCGCCCTCGACTATAAGTCGAGAGATAAGACGCAACGGCGGCTGCAGCGCTTACCGCGCAAGCGAGGCTGATACGCGCGCCTGGGAGCGGGCGTTGCGCCCGAAGCCTTGTCGCCTGACGCGCCATGCGGGGCTACGATGGCGCGTGGCCCAGAAACTCTCGCTGCAGTGGTCGCCGGAGCAGATCTCTGGATGGCTAAAGCGGCAATTCCCTGCCGACCAAGGCATGCAGGTATCTCACGAAACGATCTATCGAAGTCTCTTTATTCAGACACGCGGCGTGCTGACGAAGCAGCTGATGGCACACCTGCGTACCGCGCGGCAGATGCGCCAAGCCAAGGGCGGTACCACGAAGAGCGGACTAGGACAGATCGTCGATACGGTCTCCATCCGCGAGCGGCCGGCTGAGGCCGAGGATCGCGCCGTGCCAGGCCACTGGGAAGGAGACCTTCTCGCCGGAGCGAACAACACGCACATCGCGACGCTCGTCGAGCGCCATACTCGTTTTACGATGCTTCTCAAGATCCCGAGCAAGGACACGGCGACCGTGGTAACCGCGCTCGGTAAACACGTGCGCAAACTGCCGCGGGAGCTGCGCCGCTCCTTGACTTGGGATCGAGGCAAGGAGATGGCTGACCACAAGAGCTTCACCATCGCCACCAACGTGCAGGTCTATTTCTGCGATCCACGCAGTCCTTGGCAGCGTGGCAGCAACGAGAACACCAACGGCTTGCTGCGACAGTATTTCCCGCGAGGAACAGATCTCTCGCATTTTTCTCAGGCGTACCTGAATAAGATCGCTCTCCGGCTCAACCAACGACCACGAAAGACCTTGGGCTTTGAAACTCCTGCCGATAGGTTACGAGCGGTGTTGCAGTGACCGGTTGAACCCGCCGCCCAAAGCGGACCTGGCGAGATGTCCGCTATTTGGCCGCTTTCGGGGGCAAAGCGGGCATCAGCCAGCGATTGCCGAACGATCGTGATTGATGAGCACACGCTCTAGTCTTTGCGTCTCGCCCGTTCCAGCGTCTCCCAGATTGCGAGATGGGAGATCGGCAGCGCATTGACTTCGACGTGGAGCGGGGCCAGCGCGTCGTTGACGGCGTTGGCCACGGCGGCCGGCGCGCCGAGGTAGCCGGCTTCGCCGGACCCCTTCTGTCCGAAGGTGGTCAGCGGGGAGGGCGTGCAATGGTCGACGATTTTGACTGACGGAATTTCGAGCGCACTCGGAATCAGGTAGTCCATGAATGTGCCGCTCAACAGCTGGCCGTTGTCGTCATAGGTGAATTGCTCGTAGAGCGCGGCGCCGATTCCGTGCGCGATGCCGCCATAGGTCATTCCGTGCACGATGTCCGGGTTGATCATCACCCCGCAGTCATGTCCGCAGACGTATTGCCTGATGGCGGGCGTGGCGGTGTCGGGGTCGATCTCGACATAGACGATGTGGGCCTCGAAGGCATAACAGGGATAGATCTGAATACGTCCCTCGGGCGTCGGCAGGCCGCCGCCGGTCGGCACCTCCCAGACGAATTTCGCCTGCAGCCCCGGCTCGACATCGGCCGGCATCGCATGAAACTTGCGATGTGCGATCTCGACCAGCTGGTCCCAGCTCAGGACCTTTGCCGGCACGCCCTTCAGGCTGACATCGCCGTCGTGATAGTCGAGGTCCTCCTTCGAGCATTCGAAATTGTGCGCGGCGATCGAGAGCAGCGTCTCCTTGATCTGGCGCGCCGCTCCGGCGGCGGCGCCGCCCAGCATGATCGCCATGCGGCTGCCGACCGGGCTGTTCGACGGCAAGGCGGACAGCGAGTCCGCGTGGATCACCCGGATTTGCGCCGGCTCGCGTTCCAGGATTTCGCCGATGACGGTCGACACCAGCGTTTCATGGCCTTGTCCCGCTGACGACGTGCCCATGATGCCGGTGATCGCTCCGGAGAGATCGACGCGGACCAGGCAGGAATCCATCCAGGTCGTGGTCTCGTTCTTCGGGTTGAGCAGCGGCTCGAAGGCGGAATTTCCGCCGCTCGGCTCGAGGCAGGTCGAGATGCCGATACCTGCCAGCAGACCGGCCCGGCGCGCCTCGTCGCGGCGGGCGAGCAGCGCCGGGTAGTCGATCGCGGCCAGCGCCTTGTCGAGGACGGTGTGGTAATCGCCGGAATCGTAGGTCGATCCGCTCGGGATCGTGTATGGGAACTGATCCTTTCGGATCAGGTTCTTCTGACGCAACGCAATCCGGTCCTTGTCCAGGAAGCGCGCCACGCGGTCCATGGAGCGTTCCAGCGCGAAATTCGTCGGCGCCTGGCCGAAGCCGCGCACCGCTTCCTGCGGCGTCTTGTTGGTCAGGACCGAGATCGCCTCGTAGGCGATCGCGCCAATGCGATAAGGACCGCAGATGGCGCTGACGGGCTTGCCGAGCTGGAACGGCGCGCGGCCGGCATAGGCTCCGACATTGTCGATCGCCCGGATCTTCAGAGCTCGGATGCTGCCGTCGCCGTCGAAGGCCACGTCAACATCGAACAGCCGGTCGGGGCCGTGCATGTCGCCGCCGCGCATGTTCTCGAGCCGGTCTTCGATAAGGCGGACCGGAAAGCCAAGCCGCTTCGCCAGGTAGCCGACCAGCACGGTGTGCTTGATCCCGCGTTTGACGCCATAGCTGCCGCCAACGTCGACGTCGTAATGGACCCGCACCGCGTTGCCGGGCAGGCGCAACGCCCGGGCGGTCTGGTCGGGATATTTCGGCATCTGGATGGAGGCCCAGATGTCGAGGATTTCCGTGCCGGGATTCCACTGCGCCATGACCGCAAAGGTCTCGATCGGCACCGTCGCGCTGCGGTTCCAGATCGCGCGAAAGGCGAGCTGGTGCTCCGCCCTGGCGAATTCATCGGCGACCGGACCCCAGACGAAATTCCGGTGCAGGATGACGTTCGAGCCGTGCGCCGGATGCACCAGCGCGCTCGCGTCCACCATCGCCTGTTCCGAATCGGTCACGTGCGGCAGCGGCTCGTACTCGACCTCCACCATCTCGGCCGCGTCCTCGGCCAGCGCGCGCGAGTTGGCCACGATGGCGGCGACCCATTCGCCGGCATAGCGCACGCGGTCGCGCGCCAGCGCCCAGCGCGTCACCTTCGGGGCGTCGACGCCGATCGGCAGCGAATCGGTGGCGGCGCAGAACTCCTCGCCCGTCAGCACGCAGTGGACGCCCGGCATCGCACGCGCGGCGTCGGTGCGGATCGACAGGATTTTTGCGCTGGCATGCGGCGAGGCCACGAGCGCGACGTGCTTCAGGCCGGGCAGGGTGACGTCGGCGGCGTAGCGGCCGCGGCCGGTGACAAAGCGCGGATGTTCCTTGGCCCGGCGTTTGGCGCCGATATAGCGGAACCCATAGGGACTGGCTGACTGGGCCGCGGTCATGTCGTTTCCTCGGCCATGCGCTTTGCCGCGAGGGCGACGGCCTCGACGATCTGCTGATAACCGGTGCAGCGACAGAGGTTGCCGCCGATCGCATCGCGAATCTCGTCCTCGGTCGGCCGCGGATTGGCGTTCAGCAGCGCCTGCGCCGCAATCAGCATGCCCGGCGTGCAATAGCCGCACTGCAGCCCATGCGCTTCGCAAAAGCTGTCCTGCAAAATGCTCAGCTGTCCGTCCGGCTGCGCCAGGCCCTCGACCGTGGTGATGCGATGGCCGTCTGCCTGCACGGCGTACATCAGGCACGAGCGGACCGGCGCGCCATCCAGCATGACCGAGCAGGCGCCACAGATTCCATGCTCGCAGCCGACATGCGTGCCGGTGAGATTGAGATGCTCGCGCAGCCAGTCGACCAGCGACGTCCTGGCCGTGACCTGACCGGTCCGTCTCGCGCCGTTCACCTCGACCGCAATGGGATAGACCGCTTCGCTCATCGGGCGGTCCTCGCGGCGTCGAAGGCCGATTGCAGCACGCGCGTCGCCAGCACGGCGGCAAGATGGCGCCGATAGGCGGCGCTGGCATGGGTGTCGGCGCCGGGCTCAAGCGCCGCCGCGGCCTCCTGCGCAACATCGTGCAGCATTTCCTTGTTGAGCGTCGTGCCGACGAGACGCCGCGCGAGTTCGGGAAATTCGACCGGCGTCTCCGCCGCGCCGCCGACGCCGAACACCGCGCGCGTGCAATGTCCCTCGTCGTCCACTGCGATCTGAGCGGCGGCGGCGACAATGGCAAAATCGCCATGGCGCCGGCTGATCTCGGCAAAGGCTGAACCGGTCTTGCGGTCGCGCCAGACCGGCCACTGGATTTCCGCGAGACACTCGTCGGGCCGCAGCGAGGTCGTCATCGGACCTGCAAAGAAAGAAGCGGCCGGCAATGTCCGCGCGCCGGATTTGGCACGCAGGACCAGGCGCGCTTGCAGCACTTGCGCAACCAGGGGCAGCTCCGCCGCCGGATCGGCATGCACCAGACTGCCGCCGGCCGTGCCCCGATTGCGGGTCTGCGCATGACCGACGAATGCCAAAGCCTGGCGCAGAAGCGGCACGCTGGCGGCAAGGGCGTCGTCGCGCTGGATGGCGCATTGCCGCGTGCATGCGCCCATCCGCACGACGTCCGTTTCGAGCGCGATGGACTGCAGCGGCGCGATTTCGTTGATGTCGATCAGCCAACTCGGGCGCAGCAGCCGGAACGCCAACATGGGAACGAGACTTTGCCCGCCAGCAATGACCTTGGCGTCGTCGCCGTGTTGCGACAACAATTCGCAGGCCTCGTCGATCGAGGCCGCGCGGGCATACTCAAAAGGGGGCGATTTCAACGTGCAACCTCGATGGCGCAGCCGCCTCGATATCAGGGAGGTTGGGCCGCAATACCTTATTCTACAGCCCGAAGATCACACGTCCCCCTTGTGGGGCGCAACGCGGGCCGGTCATTATCGTCCGAGCGCGAAGGCCGCTGCAGGGAGGGGTTATGAGACGATCCTGGATGTGGGTTGCCGCGATCGCGGCTTGCCTCTTTCACGGCGAGGCGCTGGCGCAAGCGTGGCCCAGCAAGCGGGTGCAGGTTATCGTGCCGTTCACGGCAGGCAGCGCCACCGACATCATGGCGCGGACGGTGGCGCAGCGGCTGTCGGAGCAGCTGGGTCAGCCGTTCGTGGTCGAGAACCGGCCCGGGGCGGGCGGGACGATCGGGGTCGGGGCGGTCGCCAGGGCCGAGCCGGACGGCCACACGATCCTGGTTCATTCGTCGTCCTACACGATCACGCCGACGACCTATCCCAACACGCCCTACGACACGGTCCGCGATCTTGTCGGCATTACGCCGCTGGCGCTGCTCCCGCAGGTGCTGGTGATCTCCCCGGACAAGGGCATCAAAACCGTGCAGGACCTGGTGCGCGCCGCCAAGGCCAAGCCGGGCGCGATGAACTATGCGTCCGCCGGGGTCGGAACGGCGACGCAACTGAACGCCGAGCGGTTTCGTCTGGGCGCCGGCATCGAGGTCGTCCATGTGCCGTTCAAGGGAACGCCGGAGGCCTTGACCGAGATCATCGCCGGCCGTGTCGACTACTATTTCTGCCCGGTCAATGCGGTGCTGCCGTTGATCGAGGGCAAGCAGCTCTTGGCGCTTGGCATGGGAAGTTCAAAGCGGTCTGCGGCCCTGCCGAACGTCGAGACGACGCTTGAGGCCGGTATTCCGAATTCGGATTACAATTTCTGGGTCGGCATGGTGGTGCCGTCGAAGACGCCGCGCGCCATTGTGGACCGGCTGCATCTGGAAACCGCGAGGGCGCTCGACAACAAGGAGGTGCGCGCCAGCATGGCCAAGCTCGGCGCGGAGGCGATGCTCCTGCGGTTGGACGAATTCGACAGCTATATTCGCAACGAGATCAAGACCAATGCCGCGCTGGTGAAGGCGGCGGGGATTACGCCGTAACTATTTCGTCTCCAAGGCCTTGCGCACGCGCGCGACAGTGTCGGCGGGCGTTTTGGAGATTTGCGCGACGAATGCGGTGAGGTCGGCGCCGTTCATCGGATCGACGTCGATCTTGAGCTTTTCCGCCTCCGCGAGATAGGCCGGATCCTTCATGGTGGCGTCGAACGCCGCGCGCAGCGCCGCGACACGGTCGGCCGGAACCTTCGGCGGCAGGAAGAACGGCCGCCCGATATCGAGCCGCGCCATCACAAACTGCATGGCTGCACGATCCGCTTCGGTCTTGGCGAGATCGAGGGCGTTGGGGACGCCTGGCAGTTCGGGGTTTGTGCGCAACGCCCATTGCGTGATGATCTTGATCTTCTTGTCGGCAAGCCACTGCGAGCTCAGCGTCCGCAGGCTGGTCAGCGCGGCGATGGCTCCGTGCACCTCGCCGCTCTCCATCGCGAGATTGATCTTCGCGGTGGAGCCGTAGCCGCTGATGACCTTGTGCTTGAGGTTGAACAGCGCATTGGCGACCAGCGGGAAGTCGATCTGCGATGAGCCCGGCGCCTGCGCGCCCATGATCAGCTCTTTGGTGCGCAGCTCGTCAAAGCTCTGCACCGGCGACGTGTGCCAGACATAGGTGACATGGGTCTCGCGGTTGGTGTTGCCGAGCCACAGGAGCTCGGTCGGATCGAAGCGCATCTTTCCGGGCGACAGCAGCGGCTGGGTGGGCATGCCGGCGAAGGCCGCGCCGATGACCGTGCCGTCGAACGGCCCCGCGGTATAGAGCTGCGCGGTCATGATGGCGCTGCCGGCGCCTGGCTGGTTCTGCACCACGATCGCCGGGCTACCGGGAATGTGATTGGCGAGGTGCCGCGCAAGCAGCCGCGCGTTCACATCATAGCCGGAGCCGACGTCGATGCCGACGACCATGCGGATGGTCTTGCCTTTGTAGAAATCGGCGACGCTTTGCGCCGGCGCAGGCGACCCGACAACGAGCAGCAGGCCCGCGATAGCGAGTGGGATCACCTTCATGGTCGTTTCCTCCGATATTGGCGCGGATCCGGTCGTTGCTACCGTCACGCTGCCGCGCGGTCGGGCTCAAGCGGCAGCTTCACCGCCTGTTTGGTCTTGGCGGAGAGGTCGAGCGCCTTGGTCAGCATCAGGTTGCGGTGCGCTTCCGCGGCGGTCGCCGCCTGCGTCGGCAGGCCGAGCGAGACGCGGTTGAGCCAGGACACGGTCTCGTCCGCCATCGGGCCGCGCAATTCACCGAGCGCCATGTCGCCGGGCGGATAGCTGCCCATGAAGTCCACCAGCCGCGTGCGGTCCGGCGCATAGCCTTCCTCCTGCGGCTTCGACACCGCCAGAACCATGTCGCGATGGGTGTCGTCGATGGTGAGCACGCCGTCGGTGCCGTTGATGCCGACCTCGAGCGAGTAGACCGCGCCCGGCCAGGTCACCGGCAGCGCCCAGGAAATGTTGAGGTGATAGACGCTGCCGTCCGAGAACATGATCATGCCGGCGGTGGCGTCGATGCCGCCATAGGCGGGGCCGAGCACCTTGTCGATCGAGCGCGCGTAGCATTCGACCGGCGTCTTCGCCTCCATGTACCACATCACGATGTCGAGCGCGTGGGTGCCCGAGATCACCATCGGCGAGATGGTCGAGGGATCGTCGGTGCGCTTGTAGTTGTCGATCGCGACCAGGCGGTTCATGAAGGCGCGCGACGTCACCAGCGTCACGTCGCCGAGCGCGCCGGTGCGCACCTTTTCCTTGGCGCCGAGCCACTTGCGGCGGAAGCGCTGGGTGTAGCCGACGACGGCGTCGAGCCTGGCGTCGGTGATCGCCTTGAGCACGCGCGCCGACTGCGCGAGGTCGGTTGCAAGCGGCTTTTCAATCAGCATCGGGACGCCACGCTCGACCGCCGCCATGATCGGATCGACATGCAGGTGCTCGTCGGTGGCGATGATCGCGCAGGTGACCTCGGGACGCTTGAGCAGCTCGACGTGGCTCTGGGTGACGAAATCGGCGCCGATCCTGGGCGCGACCTCGCCGGCGCGGTTCGGGTTCTTCTCGGCGACGCCGATCCACTTCACCGCCGGGTGGCGGTTGGCGACCTCGCCGCGGAACAGTCCGACCCGGCCGCCGCCGATGATCGCGAGGCCGATGTCCTTGGCGGGTGTTCTCATGGCATGACCTCGCCGTGCGTGTCCCGGGCGCATCGCAGCACGAAGTGGTGCGATGCAGACTCGGGACCCGGGTTTTTTAGAGAAAGCAAGCTGGGTCCCGGATCAGCGGCGCACCGCTCCGCTACGCTTCGCACTGCGCCGCGTCCGGGACACGAGAACCGGATTCGCCTCATACATTATCGCCCTTGCGGAACTTGGCCTTGAAGTCGGCGACCGCCGCGATCGTCTCGTTGGTCAGCGGCAGGTCGACCGGTTCGTTGCGGTCGGCGGAGAGATCGGCGGCGGTGTAGGTCTCCATCACCGCGCGCGCGCTCTCGGGCGTCACCATGACCGGCGAGTTGCGGATGCAGGCTTCGACAAAGTGGATCGTCTCCGGGCCCATGCCGCCGGCAAACACGTGATCGACCATCTCGCCCGGCATGGTCGACATCGGGAACCACTGGCCGTTCGCCGCGGTGTTGAGCCAGTTGTCGCGCTGGGTGTCGTCGAGCACCAGCGCGCCTTCGGTGCCGGTGATCTCGATCCAGGTCGCGCAGTAGTTCGGGAAGCTCGGCGGGAAATTCCAGCCGCCGCCGATCATCACCACCACGCCGTTGTCCATGGTCACCGTCGTGAACATCACGTCGTGCGAGCCGTTGATCGGCTCCATGTAGCCGTAGGCGCCCTGCGAATAGACCCGCACCGGTTTCGCCGGTTCGAGCAGCCAGAACACGAAGTCGAGGTCATGGGTGAACTCCATCACCACCGGCGAGAGGCGCACGCGGCTCGCGATCTTCTTGCCGAGGCTGCGCGACAGGTGCCGGCTGACCAGCACCGACACCACCTTGCCGAGGGTGCCGTCGACGATCTTCTTCTTGGCGTAGGCGATCTTGGTGTTGAAGCGCTGCGAGTAGCCGATGGTGAATTTCACGTTGTTGCGCTTGGCGAGCATGATCAGCTCGTCGGCCTCCCACAGCTCCAGCGCGATCGGCTTCTCCAGCATCACGTTCTTGCCGGCGCGCAGGCAGTCGCGCGCGATCGGATAGTGATTGGATTCCGGTGTGGTCGAGACGAACACAACCGAAATATTGTCGTTCCGGATGATGTCCTGGTAGTCGAGCGTCGCGGTCGCCGGCTTGTAGAGCGCCTTCACCTCGGCCAGGCGGTCGGGACGGATGTCGCACAGATGCAGCTTGTCCACCAGCGCGGTGCGCGCCAGCGTTTCCGCGCGCGTTCCGCCGACCCATCCGACGCCGATGACTGCCGCTTCGACCTGCTTCACGGGCTGTTTCCCCATTTGGATGCGGGCGCAAAGAACCATGAACGCCCCCGGTCCGCAAACGGGATTTCGGACCCGCCAAGAAAAAGGCCGGCCCTCTTTTTGGGGCCGGCCTCCGCGTGGCGATGCAGGGCGGTTCAGGACATGGCCGCCCGGACCCGGTCCGGGGTGAACGGCACCCGGCGGATGCGCACGCCGGTGGCGTCGAACACCGCATTGGCGATGGCGGCGGCCACCGGGCGGATCGACGGCTCGCCGGCGCCGGTCGGATCGCGCTCCGGCCGGTTGATCAGCACGTAGTCGATCTCGGCCGGCGCTTCGGTGATGTCGAGGATCGGATAGCTCTGCCAGTCGGTGCTCGTCACCGCCTTGTTGTTGAACTGGACCTCTTCCCAGATCGTGCGGCTGATGCCCTGGATGATGTTGCCGTCGATGGTGAGCTTGAGGCCGGCCGGATTGATGATCTGGCCGCAGTCATGCGCGACCGTGAACTTGCGCGCCCAGATTTTGCCGGTGGGGCGGTCGACGTCGACTTCCGCGACGATCGCGACGACGGTGCCATTGCGGCGCGCATAGGCGATGCCACGGCCGGTGACCGTGTTGCCGCTCTGGGTCTTGTCCGGCGAGGGCCGCGGCTTCCAGCCGTGCTTCTCCGCCGCCGCCTTCAAGACTGCCGCGTCGCGCGGGTCCTTCACGTATTTCAGGCGGAACTCGATGGGGTCGACGCCGAGCGAATGCGCGACCTCGTCCCAGAACGACTTGCTCGCGAACTGGATCTGCGGGCCGACCGGGTCGCGCAGATGCGAGGTGCGCAGCGGCGAGGCGCGATCGAGCAGCGGATGAATGGTCTCCCAGCGGGCCCGCTTGTTTGCGAAGGTGTAGGACTCCGCGGGACCGCCGAAGCCGTCTTCCGACTTCAGCGGCGCGCCGAGGAAGTGGCCGGCGAGCGTGCGCTCCGGCCGGCTCTCGTTGGTCTGCACGTCCCAGCGCGAGAACGCCTTGGTGTAGAACTCGTAGGCGATCACATTGCCGGAGCTGTCGAGGCCGGCGCGTGCGCGATGGAGCGATGCGGGGCCTTTCGGATCCCAGCCGGTGCCTTCCTCGCGCGAGTATTGCACGCGCACCGGACGGCCGACCGCCTTCGACAGGACCGCGGCGTCGACGCAGGCATCGCCGGCGTCATTGCGGCCATAGGCGCCGGCCGCCTGATGCGAGATGCCTTCGACTTGCGTCGGCTTCATGCCGAGGATCGCGGCCACGCCGTCGCGGCAGTAATGCGGCTTCGGCGAACCGGTCCATACCGTGGCGCCGTCCGGCCTGGCATCGACCACGCCACAGCCCGGTCCCATGCTGGCATGGGACTGGAACGGCCATTCGTACTCGTGCTCGATCACGCGCGCGGCGGCCTTGAACGCCTCATCAACGTTGCCGACCTCCTTGCCATCGATGCCGCGCCCGCGCACCGGCGCCTGCCGTATGTGGTCGTAGATCGCGTTGGCGTTGTCCGGGAACGGCGGCTTGACGTCAGACCACTCGACCTTGAGCTGGCGGGCGGCCTGGATCGCGCCCCATTCGGTATCCGCGACCACGCCGAGGAACGAATGGCCTTCGCGCACCACGCGCACGCCTGGGATGCCCTTGACCGAGGCCTCGTCGAATTTGACCGGCACCGCGCCCGCGACCGGCGGACGGATCATGCGGCCGTGCGCCATGTTGGGCACCCGTACGTCGGTGACGTACACTTCCTTTGCAAACACCACCGGCGCGACGTCGTCGCGCGGGATCGGCTTGCCGACGATCTTGTGCTCCTCGTAGCTCTTCGGCTGCGCCTTGCCGGGAGCGTAGAGCGCGTTGCCGATCCGCTTGTTCCATTCAAGCTCGACGTTGAAGAACTGCCCGCCGATCAGCTCGGAATAGGACACCTTCTTGTTCGGGTCGCTCTTGGCGTGGACGACGCCGTCGGTGACCGTGAGCTGGTCCGCCGGAAGGTTCAGCTTCGCCGCCGCCATGTCGACCAGCACGCGGCGCGCCTCGGCCGATGCAAAGCGCATCTGCGTGCCGCCGAACTGGACGCCGGTCGAGCCCGACGCGCCACCCTGGTTCACGCTGTTGCGGGTCTGGCCCATGATCACTCTGACGGCCTTGTAGGGGACGTCGAGCTCCTCGGCGACGATCTGGCCGATCGCCGTGAACAGGCCCTGCGCCATGTCGGTCTTGCCGAAATACGCGTCTACCGTGCCGTCGGCATTGACCGCGATGTAGGACGAGAGCTGATCCGGCGTGAGCGGGGGCTTGGTGCCCTGCGCGCGCGCCTGGCTGACTCCGAGGACCGTGTCGAGGCCGACCGGCATGCCGATCGAGATCACGAGGGCTCCGCCGGCCTTGAGCATCGAGCGGCGGGAGAAGTGGGTCGCCTTTTCAATTTTCGTCATGACGGCCTCCCTCAACCCATCATCTCGGCGGCGCGCTTGACCGCCTTCAGGATGTTCGCGTGCGTTCCGCAGCGGCACTTGAGCCCTTCCAGCGCGCTCCTGATGTCGGCGTCGGTGGGCTTCTTCTTGTCGCGCAGGAAGGCGGCGGCGGTCATGATCCAGCCGTTCACGCAGTAGCCGCATTGCGTGACCTGCTCCTGAACGTACGCGGTCTGCAGCGGATGCGGCTTGTCGGGCGTGCCGAGACCGGCGAGCGTGACAATCTTGGCGTCGCCAACGGACGAGACCGGTGTCACGCAGGAGCGGACCGGTTGCCCGTTGAGATGCACGGTGCAGGCGCCGCATTGCGCCACACCGCAGCCGAAGTGCGGATTGTTGAGACCGATGTCGTTGCGCAGCGCGTAGAGCAGCGGCATGTCGGGATCGGCATCGATCGTGTGCGACTTGCCGTCGACGTCGAGAGTTATCCTGGCCATGGGTGCATGTCTCCCTGGGGTAGCTCTTGGAGCGGGTGGTCAATGAGCCTCCGCGCATCGGCCACGATCACGGTATGCGCCGTGATTAGACTGTTCTCAGTCGAAGGTAGTCCAACGAGCCGGGCTTGGAAACACCAGATTCCGCTGACCCCCGCCGCGTGAATGGACGC
>CAVRFL010000024.1:0-47564 GCA_963720385.1 uncultured Alphaproteobacteria bacterium
CCGTGGCGTCATCCATCGGCACACACCATTGACGGTCATAGGGATAGCATTGATTTTGTTCCGTTGCTTCCGCGCCAAACCCATGGAGGACAGCGTGCTTGTCGACCTTCGCACCTATCGCGTAGAACCCGGCTTCGCCCAGGCTCAGATGGACGTCTACGAGAAATACGGCCTTGCCACCCAGATCAAATATTGCGGCGAGCCGGTGGCCTATCTCTCGGCCGAGAGCGGCGATCTCAACACCCTGGTTCATCTCTGGGCGTTCAAGGACGCCGGCGACCGCGCCGAACGGCGCGCCGCCATGACCAAGGAACCGCAGTGGCAGGAATACGTGCGCGGGAACGCCGAGAACGGCTCTGTGGTTTCGACCAGCGCACCAGCCTGATGGTGCCGGCGAAGTTCGCGCCGATTAAGCGGTAAGGTCAGGCTGCGGGTCTCTATGGGCCTCATGCTGAGGAGCGTTGCGAAGCAACGCGTCTCGCAGCGGGGGGCCGCCCCCATCCTTCGAGACGCCCGCTTCGCGGGCCTCAGGATGAGGGCGGAGAGCATCGCCGTGTACCTATGGCCCATTTGCTGTATAACGAGCCATCGACACCGAGGAGTGATCGGAATGCGTGCTACCGACGGCATGAGGACAGGCGGCGAGATACTCGCCGATCAGCTCGTCATCCATGGCGTGCGGCATGTGTTCTGCGTGCCGGGCGAAAGCTACATCGCCGCGCTCGACGGCATGTTGGCGGCCGATCGGTGACGGTGTGCCGGCAGGAGGGCGGAGCCTCGATGATGGCGGAAGCCGTCGGCAAGGCGACCGGCCGGCCCGGCGTCTGCTTCGTCACCCGCGGGCCGGGCGCCAGCAATGCCGCCGCGGGCCTGCATGTCGCCCGCCAGGACCCACGCCAATGATCCTGTTCGTTGGCCAGGTCGCCGCGACATGCGCGAGCGCGAGGCGTTCCAGGAGCTCGACTATCGCGCGGTGTTCGGCACGATCGCCAAATGGGTGACCGAGATCGACGATCCGGCGCGAATTCCGGAGCTCGTCTCGCGCGCCTTCTACACCGCGACCAACGGACGGCCGGGCCCCGTGGTGGTCGCACTGCCGGAGGACATGCTGGAGGAACGCGCCGCCGTCGCCGAGTGCCTGCTTCGAGCGGTCGAACCTCGCCGGGCGCGGCCGAGTCGACCGCATGCGGCAAATGCTCGCCGCCGGCGAAGCGGCCGATCGTGATCGCCGGCGGCAGCCGCTGGTCGGAGGCAGCGAGCGCCACGCTGATGCGATTTGCCGGTCGCTTCGACATCCCGGTGGCGACCTCGTTCCGCCGCACGCATGTGATGGACCCGCTGCATCCGAGCTATGCGGGCGACCTCGGCAGCGGTCCCAATCCCAAGCTGCTCGCCCGCGTCAAGGCGGCGGACCTCGCCTCCTGCTCGGCGGCAGGCTCGGCGAGTGGCCGACGCAAGGCTACTCGCCTGCTGGACGTCCCGGTGCCGAAGCAGACGCTGATCCATGTGCATCCCGGCATCGAAGAACTCGGTCGCGTCTACCGGCCGCAACTTGCGATCACGCGACGCCGACCGCGTTTGCCGCCGCGCTCGATCAGACCCCCCGCCCAACGACATCCGATGGCGCGACGAGACCAAGGCCGCGCATGCCGACTACCTGGCGTTCTCGGAAAAGCCGACCGCCTTGCCGGGGCCAGTAAATCTCGGCGAGATCGTCGTCGGCTTGCGCGATACGCTGCCGGACATGCGTGATTCACCGGCGCTGGAAATTTCTCGATCTGGGTCCAGCGCTTCTATCGCTACCGCAATACGGCACCCTGTTCGCGCCGAATCCGGCTCGATGGGCTAGGCCTGCCCTCCGCGGTCGCCATGAAGCGGCTGAGCCGGAACGAACCGTGGTGGCATTCTGCGGCGATGGCGATTTCATGATGACCGGGCAGGAGTTCGCGACCGCCGTGCAATAGGAACTGCCGATCGTGGTCATCATCGTCGACAACGGCATGTACGGCACCATCCGCATGCACCAGGAGCGCCACCATCCCGGGCGCGTCATCGCGACCTCGTTGAACAACCCCAATTTCCGGCCACGCCCGGGCGTTCGGCGGCTTCGGCTTCACGGTCGCGAATACCGCCGATTTCGCGCCTGCGTTCAAGGCCGCGCAGGAGTCCGGCAAGCCCGCGATCATCCACGTCAAGGTCGACCCGGAGGCGATCACGCCCTCCACCACGCTCAGATCCCTCAAGCCGCGCAAGCCCGGAACAGGGCGCCGCGGGATGAACTGGCGACCCATTGCATTGCGAAGTTGCGGTAAATCGTGGCTCACTCCTTGTCATGCCGTACCGGCGCACCGAGAACGTCGACGCAAGCTCGCCGCCCGTCACGAGGCGATCCTGACCGCGGCGCGGTCGCTCGCCGGCGGAAGGCGGCATGGCGGCGGTGCAGATCGCGCCGGTGGCCGAACGCGCCGGCATCGCGGCCGGCACCGGCTACCGTTATTTCCCGTCCAAGACCGAACTCGTGGCCGAGCTCGTCGCCGGCGGCGCGCAAACGAGATCGCTGCATGGCGAAGGCGGCTGACGCGGCGCCGGGACCGCTGTCGGCGCTGGCGGCGGCGGTCGCGACCTTCGGCGCGCGGGCGCTGTCCAAGCGGCGGCTCGCTTTCGCATTGCTGGCGGAGCCGGTGGGCCCGAGGTGGACGCTGCGCGGGTGAAACGCAAGGCGCTGGCCGGCGAGTTCGAGAAGCGCATCCGCGCCGCGAGACGGGCGGCCACCTGCCGGATCAGGATCCGCCGCCGCGGCGCCTGCGCTGGTCGGCGCGTGATCGAAGGCTTGATCGGTCCGTTGGCGCCTCAGACCGGCGACGACCGGCAAGCGGCGAGCAGCCATGCAGACGCTGACACTGCTGGCATTGCGCGCGCTGGGCGTGATCGATGCGCGCGCCCGTGGACTCGTCGTGCAGACGCGGATCGCGGCGCTACGCTCGAGGAACGCGGCCGTGCGAGCTAGATCGGGCGGCGCTATGCAGCGTAGCGCTCGCGATCCAGTCGGTGACGGCCCGCAGCGCGCTTGTCGCGGTCCCGGTCCTTGCGGTGCGCCTCGTAGACCGCAAGCTGCGCGTCGGCCGAGGTGCCGGCCGCCGCAATCGCCTGGCAGCGTCTCATCTCGCGCTGCAACCGAGCGCCCGCGTCCGCCGCGGTCTCCTCGATCAGGCGATCGAGCATCTCCGCGACGACACCGCGCCTTCCCGGTGGCGAAAGTGCCATGCACGCCGTAACGCTGCGCCCGCCACTTGTTCTCGACCACGATCGCGCGGGAGACGGCGCAATATCGGCGTTGCGACAGGGATTATTGCCGAGGTGCCGCACCAGCGTGCGATAGAGCCCGCGATCGCGAACGTGTCCTCGAGCAGCGTGCAACAATCGGGCGCGCGCAGTTCCAGCGTCGGATGCTTGAGCGAGGCCGGATCGCCCACCAGACATAGCTCGAAATCTCCATACGCCGGCCCGCACCAGCGCGGCGATATACGCGTCAATTCCTCCTGGGTGCGGAACAGCTCCGGCACGCCGGTGCGCGGCAGCTCGTCATAGGCGGCAAGTCGGTAGCCCTCAGCCCGGTACGGCGGGATTGCCAGAACGGCGACGAGGTCGAGAGCGCCAGGAACAGCGGCAGATACGGCAGCATGCGGTACATAGGTCGACGCGCGCATCGGGATCGGGCAGTTCGACATGCACATGCATCCCGCACAGCATGTTGCGCTGCCCGATCATCTGCAGATCGTGCATCACGGCGTCGTAGCGTTCTTTCGGGGTCTGCAGCGAATCGCCCCACATCGCGGTGGGGTGCGTGCCGGCGGCCAGATAGGCGAGGCCGTGGTCGGCGGCGACGGTGGCCAATGTCTGCCGCAGATGCGAAGCTCCCTGCGGGCCTCGGCCATGCTGGTATGCGGCGAGGAAACGATCTCGATTTGTGACTGCAGAAATTCGCCCGAGACCCGGCCGCCGGTCGCCACGCGCGCGGCCTCGAAGAACGCCTGCGGCATGCCGCGCGCGACCGATTTGGTCTCCGCGTCGACCAGGAAATACTCTTCCTCGATGCCGAAGGTGAAATCGCCAGCCATCTGTTGCCTCGGTTGGTGGTCTCACGACTCCAAATCTGAACCAGAAGACTGAACCAGACGCACGACGCGTGTCTTTTTTTGGGAGGGGCGGGCGCGATGCCGCAACGTTCAACGCCGACCGCGGCATCCGGTTCCATCCCCAAAATCCAAGAAAATTCAAAAGGATTGCCGCCGGGTCAATGCGACATCAGGACCGGCACCGGCATCGACTTGAGAATGCTGCGGGTGACCCCGCCGAGGATGAATTCGCGCAAACGCGAATGCCCATAGCCGCCCATGACGATGAAATCGGCGCCGCTATCGGCGGCGTGGGCGAGAATCGCGGTTTGCACGTCGACATTGCCGGCGGCGATCCGCTTGATGTCTACATTGATCCCGTGCCGAGCTAGGTGCCGTTTCATGTTGGCGCCGGTGATCTCGCCGCTCTTGTCCCGTTCGCCGGTCACGACGACGATCTCAATCGCCTTGGCGCGTTCCAGCAGCGGGACGGAGTCGCCGATGGCGCGCGCGGCGGGGCGGCTGCCGTCCCAGCAGACCATGACCTTGTCGAACTTGATCGCCCGCGTGTGGATGCGGGGCACGACGATGACCGGACGGCCGGATCCGAACAGGGCGCCCTCGATCAGCAGCTCTTCCGAGACCCCTTGCTCGCGCTGGGCCTGTCCGACCACGGCGATGTCGAACGCCGGGCGATGCGCCCGAACAGGTCGGACGCGCCGGCAATGCTGGCGTCAAGCAGGCGGGTCTCGGCGGACACGCACGCGTTCCGGGCCGCGGCCTCGAAACTGGCGACGGCCGTCTTGGCGGCCTTGGCGTTTTCCTCGCGCTGGACTTCGATCAGGTCGGTCGGGATGCCGCCAAGCAAACTGCCCGGGATCACCGGCTCGTAGACGAAGGCGACCCCGACGATATGGGCGCCGTACGCCGTGGCCATGGAGATCGCATAGTCGGCGGCGACGTCGGGCGTTCCGCTTCCGCCAAGATTGACGACCAGGTCCTTGATCATCGCGTCCGACTCCTTGCCCGCGGAAACAACGTGGGCGGGGCACGCCGGCTTCAGAAGTCCCGCAGCGGCGCTCAGGCGAGCGCCGGCGAGGTTTTATTTCTTGTCGCCGTTCTCACCGAACTGCTTGAGGAAAGCCCACAGGTTGGCGATGTCCTTGTCGTCGCGGACGCCGGCGAAGGCCATCCGCGTCCCCGGCATCCGCTGCATCGGGTTCTTGATGTATTCTGGGAATGTCGCGTCGGACCATTTGATGCCCGAGTTCTTGTTGGCTTCGGAGTAGTTGAAGCCCGGGATCGTGCCGGCCTGGCGGCCATCGAGACCGTTGAGCGACGGCCCAAGCTTTACCTTCGCGCCGGGGCCGGCATCGTGACACGGGAAACACATGCGCTTGAAGACACCTTCACCGGCAGCTGCCTCCTGCGCGAGACCGGCTCCGGTGGACGCGATCACAAGCGCCGCCGCCAACAGACATGTCCTCATTAATCGTCTCCTTTTATGTGGACGCGGCCACAGCAGGCGCAGCCTGCAGACACTGGCCGGGTGCTCGGCCGACCCCCGACGCGCCAATATTCGACACCTAGACTTAGTTCCATTGCGGCGCGGACTGTCAACCGCTTGGTCCTGGATTCTGCCATGACCGCTCCGGGATCTGCTGGCGAGGCCGCGATTTTGTGCGGCATTCCCGCTATAACAGAACCGCCTTGATAGAGAGACGCCGATGTCGCTTGTGATGCCGGAGCCGGATGCCGAGGTGCTCGCCCGCCGCGACCGCATCGTCGCGGCGCTCTCGGCCATCGTGCCGGGCGAGGGCGTGATCGCCTCCGAACGGGCGATGCGACCCTACGAGTTCGATGGACTCACCGCCTATCGGGCACTCCCAATGGTGGTGGTGCTGCCGGAGCGCACCGAACAGGTGAGCCGCATTCTTAGCCTTTGCCACCGCGAGGGCATCAAGGTCGTGCCACGCGGCGCCGGCACGTCGCTCTCGGGCGGTGCGCTGCCGCTGACGGACGGCGTGCTCTTGGGCATGGCCAAGTTCAACCGTATCCGCGAGATCGACTTCGACAACCGCGTGGTGGTGGCGGAGCCCGGGGTGACCAATCTGGCGGTCACCCAGGCGGTGGAGCAAGCCGGCTTCTATTACGCGCCGGACCCGTCCTCGCAGATCGCCTGCACCATCGGCGGCAACGTGGCGGAGAATTCCGGCGGCGTGCATTGCCTGAAATACGGGATGACCACCAACAACGTGCTCGGCTGCGAGCTCGTGCTCATGACCGGCGAAGTCGTGCGCATCGGCGGCCGGCATCTCGACGCCGGCGGCTACGACCTCCTCGGCATTGTCACGGGGTCGGAGGGCCTGCTCGGCGTCGTCACCGAGATCACCGTGCGCATTCTGAAGAAGCCGGAAACCGCGCGGGCGGTGCTGGTCGGCTTCACGCGCTCGGAGGACGCCGGCGATTGTGTCTCGCGCATCATCGGCGCCGGCATCATCCCGGGCGGCATGGAGATGATGGACCGTCCCGCGATCCATGCCACCGAAGAATTCGTGCATGCCGGTTATCCGCTCGACGTCGAGGCGCTGCTGATCGTCGAGCTCGACGGTCCGCAGGCCGAGGTCGATCACCTGATCGCGCGGGTCGAGACCATCGCGCGCGAAAGCAAGGCGGTCACCTGCAAGGTGTCCGGATCCGAACAGGAACGGCTGTTGTTCTGGGCGGGACGCAAGGCTGCGTTCCCGGCGGTCGGGCGCATCTCACCCGACTATTACTGCATGGACGGCACCATTCCTCGCGCGAAGCTGCCGCTGGTGCTCAAGCGCATCCGCGAATTGTCGGAACACTACGGCTTGCGCGTCGCCAACGTCTTCCACGCCGGCGACGGCAACTTGCATCCGCTGATCCTCTACGACGCCAACAAGCCCGGCGAGCTCGACAAGACCGAACAATTCGGCGCTGAAATCCTGAAGCTGTGCGTGGAGGTCGGCGGCGTTCTGACCGGCGAGCACGGCGTTGGCGTCGAGAAGCGCGACCTGATGCCGGTAATGTTCTCGGAGGCGGACCTCAATCAGCAGCAGCGGCTCAAATGCGCGTTCGACGACAAAGGCCTGCTCAACCCCGGCAAGGTGTTCCCCAAGCTCCATCGCTGCGCCGAGCTCGGCCGCATGCATGTGCATGCGGGACGCGTGGCGTTTCCCGAAATTCCGAGGTTCTAGGCGTTCGTTGAGGAGTGCTATGGCTCGCAACAAGCTCAAAATCCTGATCGCGGGCGGCGGTATCGGCGGCATCACGGCGCTGCTGGCGCTACGGCAGCGCGGCATCGAGGCCGAGTTGTTCGAGCAGGCGGCTGCGTTCACCCAGGTCGGCGCCGGCCTGCAAGTCAGCGGCAATGCCACGCGAATCCTGCGGACACTCGGCCTCGGCGACGTGCTGGCGCGCGTCGCTTACTATCCGGAAGGGCGTGACTATCGGGCGTGGGAGAGCGGCGACCGGCTGTACTATACGCCGCTCGGCAAGCAGGCGGAGGCGCGTTTCGGAGCGCCGTATTACACCGCGCACCGTGCCGACCTACTCGACGTCCTGCTCAGCGGCCTCCGCAAGGAAGGCTTCCGCCTCGGCGCGCGCATCGAGCGCTTCGATCAGGATTTCGACCACGTCACGCTGACGCTCGCCGACGGTAGCACGGCGACCGGCGATATCCTGATCGGCGCCGATGGAATCCATTCGACCGTACGAGCGCAGATGTTCGGCAAGGAGCTGCCGCGCTACACCGGCAACGTCGCCTGGCGCGGGCTAGTGCCCGGCCGAACGGGTCGCGCATCTCGATGTGGCCAAGGTCACCGGCGTCTGGATGGGACCGAACCGCAGCATCGTGCAGTACTACGTGGCGGCCGGGCGGACGTTCAACTGGATCGGCATCAGCCGTTCAGAACAGCCCGCGCGCGAGTTGTGGCTGGCCGAGGGCCGCATCGAGGATGCGCTTGCCGAATATTCCGGCTGGCACGAGACCATCCGCACCATCATCGCGGCGACGCCGAAGGTGTTGCGGCAGGCGCTTTACGATCGCGAGCCGTTGCCGGACTGGCAGATGGGACGCGTCGTCCTTCTAGGCGATGCCGCCCATCCGATGATGCCGTTCTACGCCCAGGGCGCCGCGCAGAGCATCGAGGACGCCTACGTGGTCGCCGGGTGCCTCGCCGCGAATGCCGCCGACCCGGTAGCCGCGCTCGCCCGCTATGTCCGGCTGCGCCAGCCCCGCACCGCCTGGATGCAGGGCCTGTCGCGCCGTGAGGAGGAGCTGTATCAGATGACCGACGCGGCCGCGATCGCGGAGCGCAACGCGCGCATGCGCAGCAACCGCGTTCCCTCGTCGGCCACCTTTCCGCCCGAGCAGGAGCGGCTCTACAGCTACGATGCAGAGGCCGTCCTGAAGGCGGGATAAGCTGGCGCAATGATCGACCGGCTCAAAGCGCGTGACGGCAAGGACGTCGAGGACGCCGTGCGCTGGGCGCTGGCCGAAGGCAAGGCGCTGGAGATCGCCGGACAGGGTACCAAGCGTGCGGTCGGCCGGCCGGCTCAGACCGATGCGACGCTCGACCTCTCCGGACTCTCGGGCGTGACGCTCTATGAGCCCGAGGAACTGGTGCTGACGGCGAGGGCAGGGACACCCATCGCTGAGATCGAGGCGCTGGTCGCGTCGAAGGGCCAGCAGCTCGCGTTCGAACCCATAAACTATGCGCCGCTGCTCGGCGGCACGCCCGCCAGCGGCACCATCGGCGGGGTATTGGCAGCCAACCTGTCCGGCCCGCGCCGGATCAAGGCCGGCGCCGCGCGCGATCATTTCCTCGGACTGACCGCGGTGTCCGGGCAGGGCGAGACCTTCAAATCGGGCGGCCGTGTAGTGAAGAACGTCACTGGCTACGACCTCTGCAAGCTCATTGCCGGCTCCTGGGGCACGCTGGCGGCGCTGACCGAGGTCACGGTCAAGACGCTGCCACGCCCGGAGACCGAGGCGACGGTCGCGATCGTCGGTCTTGACGACGCAGCAGCCGTGAAGGCGATGACTGCGGCCATGGGCTCGTCCTGCGACGTGTCTGCCGCCGCGCATCTGCCGGCAACGGTGGCCCGCGGGGTTCCGCTTGCCGAGGCCGCGGGCGGTGGTCGCGCGCTGACGCTGCTGCGGCTGGAAGGGGTGGCGCCGTCGGTTGCGCACCGGCAGGCGGCGCTCACGGAGATGGTGAAGTCGTTCGGCGCCGTCAGCGTCATCGCGGAGCCGACATCGCAATCGCTGTGGCGCGCGATCCGCGACGTCATGCCGTTTGCGGCGAGCCGGGCCGGCTCCGAACAGCCGCTCTGGCGCGTCTCCACGGCACCGTCGCGGGGGGCGGAGCTTGCCCGCATCGTCACCGCCGGAGCCGACGCCACGTGCCTCTACGATTGGGCCGGCGGGCTCATCTGGATAGCGATCGACGACGCCGGAGGCGATGCCGGTGCAGCCCTGGTGCGCCGTGCGGTGGCGGCCTGCGGCGGTCACGCGACGCTCGTCCGCGCGCCGGCAGCCTTGCGGGCCGCGGTCGAACCATTCGAGCCGCAGGACCCGGGGCTGGCGGCATTGACGAAGCGGGTGAAGGAAGGCTTCGATCCGAAGGGTGTTTTCAACACCGGCCGGATGTGGGCGGGCGTGTAGTGCGATGCAGACATCTTTCACCCTCGTCCAGCTGGCCGACCCCGACATCGCGGAATCGGAGAAAATCCTCCGCACCTGCGTCCATTGCGGGTTCTGCACCGCGACCTGCCCGACCTATGTCCTGCTGGGCGACGAACTCGACTCACCGCGCGGCCGCATCTACCTGATCAAGGAGATGCTCGAGCATGACGCCCCGGCCACGCCCGAGGTGGTGACGCATATCGACCGCTGCCTGTCCTGCCTCGCGTGTATGACCACCTGCCCGTCCGGTGTGCACTACATGCACCTGGTCGATCACGCCCGCGTCCACGTCGAACAGACCTACCGCCGGCCGCCGCTCAATCGCATGCTCCGCGCGATGCTGGCGGCGATCCTGCCGGATAATGGCCGATTCCGGGCTGCTTTGACGTTGGCCGGTCTGGCGAAGCCACTCGCGCCGTTGCTGGCCGCAGTCGGACTCAAGCCGGTTGCCGCCATGCTGCAGCTCGCTCCTTTGCGGCTGCCGGCGCTGGGGGTGACCGCGGGTCGGGCCTTTCCGGCCGAAGGCAAGCGCAAGGGCCGGGTGGCCCTGATGGCGGGATGCGTCACGCCGGTCATTGGGCCGTCGATCAATGCGGCGGCCATCCGCGTGCTGACCCGGCACGGTATCGAGGTGGTCCTGCCGGAGGGGCAGGGCTGCTGCGGCGGCATCGTCCACCACATGGGCCGCGAGCGCGATGCGCTGGCCGCCGTCCGCCGGAACATCGATGCCTGGCTGGTCGAGGCCGACGGCGAGGGCCTCGATGCCATCCTCATGACCGCCTCCGGCTGCGGCACCACGGTCAAGGACTACGGGTTCATGCTGCGGTCCGACCCGGCTTATGCCGGCAAGGCGCAGCGCATTTCCGCGCTGGCCAGGGATATTTGCGAGTATCTCGCAGGGCTCGACATCCGCACGACCCGCGCGGCGCAGGGGTTTGTGACGGCCTATCACGGGGCCTGTTCTCTACAGCATGGACAGAAAATCACGCGCGAGCCGAAAGAATTGCTTTCCAGAACCGGCTTCGTGGTCAAAGATGTGCCGGAGGGACATTTGTGCTGCGGGTCGGCAGGAACCTACAACATCCTTGAGGATGACATCGCGAAGAGGTTGCGCGCCCGCAAGGTCGCGAATATCGAGAAGGTCAAGCCTGACGTGATTGCCGCCGGCAACATCGGCTGCATCACGCAGATCGCGGCGGGCACGACCATCCCGGTGGTCCATCCAGTCGAACTGGTCGACTGGGCAACGGGCGGTCCGCAGCCCGCGGCATTGAAGGGAATGGTGCTTACCGCCGCTGCGGCGCGGACTGCCGAAGCGGCGCTCTGACGGGTACGGAACAGGCACGAGCCTTGCAGCTTGTCGTGTTGCATCCTGGTGCGGGCAGGCCGGACTGTACCGAAACTTGAGCCACAACGATCGGGAGGACGATCATGGCGAAAAAGCGGAAGAAGTCGAAGACGAAGGCGAAGAAGGGAAAGCGGGCCGCACCGGCGCGCAAGAAGAGGAAAGCAGCAAAGAAGAGCGCGGCCAGGAGACCGGCCGCGAAGAAGAAAGCCAAGAAGCGGTCAGCGCCGCGGAAGGCGAAGGCGCCAGCACCCGCGGCCGAACCGACGCCTTCAACGGCGCCGATGCCCGGGATGGGAGCGCCCTATATGGGCCCTGGCAGCGGCGGCGGCGGCTGAGCCGCCGTCGCGCAATAGCGACGACAAACCGCTCGCCGCGATCGCGGCGGGCGGTTTTTCTTTGAGTGTCAGAAGCTGAACGTCTCCAGCATCCGCCGGTCGATGGCGACGCCGAAGCCGGGTGCATCGGTCGGTGTTATGGCGCCGTCCTTGAATCCGAAATCGCCGGCAAAAACGTCGCCCGAGAGCTTGTCGAAAAAATGCGTCTCGATCGGCGCATCCGCGAGGCTCGGGATGGCCATGCGCAGGTGGACGCGCGGCATCGCGCCGATGCGCGATTCCGAATCGGTTCCGATCACCATCGGGATGCCGGCCGCCTCGCAGAGCGCGATGATCTTCACTGACTCCGTGATGCCGGTCCGCCGCAGCTTCACGCTGATGCCGCCGACCGCTCGGGCGCTCAGATGCGCCTGCACCGCGGTGAGCGAATTGCAATGGAGGTCGCCGAGGATCGCGATCGGCAGCGCCTGCGCCAGCATCGCCATCCGCGCGAGGTCCGCGCTCCAGCAGGGATCCTCGATGAAGTCGACGCGATAGTCTGCGATCTTCGACAGGATCGTCCGGGCCTCGAACTCGGTGTATTTGCTGTTGGCGTCCACGTAGAGCGTCAAATCATCGCCGACCGCCTCGCGGACGTCGCGCACTAGGGCGACGTCCTCGTCGGATCGCTTCCACACCTTCAGCTTCAAGCCCTTGTAGCCGCGCTCCAGCACCATTGCGCGCGCTTCCGCGAGCATCGCTTCGCGCGTGTTGCCGTGCGCGACCCAGGTCAGCGGCACCGGCTTCGCCGGTCCGCCGCCGAGCAGCCGCCAGACCGGTTCGCCGAGCAGCTTTCCGCGCAGATCCCACAGTGCGACGTCGATCAGCGATTTGGCCGCGCGGCAGTCGCGGATACGGTCAAGCCGGTCGAGCATCGCGAGGTGGTGCAGCGGATCGGCGCCCACCACCATCGGCTTGAAGAAGGTGTCGATCATGTAGGCGATGGAACGGGAGTCCTCGCCGGTGAATTCCGGACGGCACACCGCTTCCGCGATCCCTTCGGTGCCGTCGTCGAGCGTGACGACAAGGATGCTGTACTCCGCGCTCGCCTGTTGCATGCGCGCGAACTGCACCTCGCCGCGATAAGGCAGCCGCAGGCAGTGCGCGGTCACATCGACGATGCGGTGGCCGCTGGCCAGTGGCTGTGGGGGCTTGTTTGCCGCCAATTCAGGGGCGCCCATGGTGCGTCTCCGTCGCCGGGCCATAGCGCCGGTCCGGCGTCATGGAGGTGCCAGACCGAACCGCCATTTGCAATTGCATCGGAATGGCCGCCCCAATAGCATGGACCCCATCTGGAACGGCCGGCCGTGGGCCGAAGGCCTTCCAATCCCCACGCTGACGAGGTGCGTTATGGCTTACAACATCCTGCTCATGGGCGCGTCCTACGGCTCGCTGCTCGCCTCCAAGCTTCTGTTCGGCGGCCATTCGATCCACCTCGTCTGCCTGCCCGCCGAAGCCGACCTCATCAACGCCGAGGGCTTCGAAGTGCGCCTGCCGGTGCGCGGCCGCAAGGATCCGGTGGTGCTGCGCTCGCGCAATCTGCCGGGCAAGGTGACCGCCGGTCCCGCCACCGGCATCGACCCCAAGAATTACGACCTCGTCGGGCTCGCGATGCAGGAGCCGCAATACCGCTCGCCCGGCGTGCGCGAACTGCTCGACGCGGTGGCGAAGTCGCGCGTGCCTTGCATGTCGATCATGAACATGCCGCCGCTGCCTTATGTGAAGCGCATCCCCGGCCTCGACTATGAGGCGCTGAAGCCCGCCTATACCGATCCGACCGTCTGGGACTCGTTCGATCCCGCCACCATCACGCTCAACAGTCCGGACCCGCAGGCGATCCGTCCGCCGGACGAGAAGGTCAATGTGCTGATGGTCACGCTGCCGACCAACTTCAAGGTGGCGCGTTTCGACAGCGACAAGTCGACGGCGATCCTGCGCCAGCTCGAGAAGGACGTCGATGGCGCGCGCTTCGACACGCCGGAAGGCAAGATCGAGCTGCCGGTCAAGGTCAGGGTCTACGACTCGATCTTCGTGCCGCTTGCCAAATGGGCGATGCTGCTTGCCGGCAACTACCGCTGCGTCACCAAGGACGGCATGCGCACGGCGCAGGAGGCGGTGCACTCGGACATCGAGACGTCGCGCTCGGTCTACAATTTCGTGTTCGACCTGTGCGTGAAGCTTGGCGCCAGGCCGGAGGACCTCGTGCCGTTCGAGAAATATGCCGCAGCGGCGCAGAGCCTCGTCCGTCCGGCCTCGGCCGCGCGCGCCCTGCAGAACGGCGCGCCCAACATCGAGCGCGCCGACAAGCTCGTGCAGCTCATCGCCAGGCAGAAGGGGCTGAGCCATCCGGCGATCGACGCCCAGGTGGCGCTGGTCGACGAGCGGCTGGCGGCGAACCGCAAGAAGGCTGCGGCGGCCTGAGCCTTCGTTTTTCGTAAATGTCCACGACCTTCGCCGGCCACTACCCGATCGAGCATCGCGCCGGCGAGATCGAGCGGCTGCGCATCCAGGCCGAGGGGATGGCGCCCGACACGCTGACGATGCTCAACCGCATCGGAGTCAAGCCGGGCTGGCGCTGCCTCGATATCGGCTGCGGCCCCGGCGGCATCACCGGCCTTTTGAGCGAACGGGTCGGTTCCGGCGGACGCGTGGTCGGCCTCGACATGGACGAACAGTTCCTGGCGCACGCCCGCGCCAGTGCACGCGCCAATGTCGAATTCCGGCGCGGCGACGCCTACGGCTGCGACCTGCCGGCCGCATCGTTCGATCTCGTGCATATGCGCTTCGTGGCAAGCACCGCCGGCGATCCCGAGCGATTGCTGCGCGAGGCGATGCGGCTGACGCGCACCGGCGGCGTGGTCGCGCTGCAGGAGCCGGACGGATCGACACTCAATTGTTATCCGCCGCATCCGGCCTGGGACCGCCTGAAGGCGGCGCTGCTCGGAGCCTTCGCCGGCGTCGGCGCCGACTTGACGCTCGCCCGCCGGCTCTATGCGCTGGCGTGGCAGGCCGGCCTCGCCGACGTCCAGTATCGCCCGTTCCTCATCGGCGTCCGTTCGACCGATCCGATGGTCGATTATCTGCCGTCGACGGTGGAGTCGCTGCGCGGCACGGTGCTCAGGCTCGGGCTGCTGTCGGAGGCGGAATTGTCCACCGCTCTCGCCCGCTGCCGCGAGCATTTGTGCAATCCCGGGACGGTTTTTACGATGTATACCGTCGCGCAGGTGTGGGGCCGCAGAGCCTAGCGCCGCGGTTCGGCTGCGCGCCGCTATCGCGTCGCACCGATGAGTTCTTTGGCGCGAGCCAGATCCGTTGACGGGGACTGAACGATCTCAATCGCGATCTTTTGCAGCTCTGCGCCAGCGAGTGGCTTGATGTCCATGTTGAGTTTCGCTGCCTCGGCCAGGAACGCAGGATCAGTCATGGTGCGATCGAAGGCCTGCCGCAAAATGGCGATGCGGTCGGGGGGAACGTCGGGCGGCGCCAGGATCGGGCGTCCGAAGGCGGCGCCCGAACCGATGAACACGAGTACGCGTCGATCGAGGTCGGTCTGCCCATAATCCTGGATCAGGGGCACATTCTGCTTGGCGTAGGCAGAAATCTCGGGGTCGGCAGCAGTGCCCCATTGGACCAGCAGATTGATCTTCCGCGCCTCCAGCAAGGGTCGCATGGTCGCCTTGACGGATGACCAGGTCGTGCCGCCGATGCAATTCACCTCGTTCCGTTCCATCGCGATGTTGACGGCATTCTGACCGGGATAGCCCGAGATCACCTTGATCTGCGTGCCCAGGAGCTGGTTGATCACACGCGGAAAAACGGTGGTGGGACCTCCGCCGGTGCTGCCGCAGAACAAGCCGCCCTTCGCTTTCACCTCTTCCAGCGTTGCAAGCCCGGAGGCGCTCCACGCCAGCGTCACCAGATTGTCGACGATGGGATTGCCGATCCAATTGAACTTTGCGGCGTCGTACCGAATTCCCGGCTCGCCCAGCGCCTGATCCACCGCCGCGCTCTGTACGATCGTTCCGACCGCGGTACCGTCTTTCGGGCCTACGTTGTAGAGCCAGTTCGCGGCCGTGCGGGTGCCGGCACCCGGCATGTTCTGCGGCACGAAGGTTGGATTTCCGGGAATGTGCCGGGACCAATGGCGCGCCACCGTGCGGGCATAGAGATCATAGCCTCCGCCGACATCGAACCCGACCACGATCTGAATGCTCTTCCCGGCGAAGAAAGCTGCCTCCTCGGCGTCGCACGGCCCGGTAAAGGCCACCGGGAGGCTACACGCCACAGCAATCAACGTGGCGCGACTTGCGTGCAACGTAGTCATGTTAGTCCTTCGATGTGTGCTGACGACGACAATGCGGCACGGCCTCATTCGTCCCGGAACTGTGCACGCCGCCAGTTGAGCGCGGCCTTCAGCCCGTCCCGGCTCCGGATGTCCTCGAATTCCTTGCCGACCTCCGTCGTCGCCGCGTAGAGCGGCGCACAGACGTCGAGACCGGCTTGAAGAGCGTTGCGAAACCCGGCGGCCTCGGCCCCCCGATTGACGGCGAGCTTGGCTGCCGCCAGTGCCTCCGGCGCGATCAGCGCCAATCGCTTGGCGTATTTCAGCGTTGCCGCTCGAAGCTGATCAAGCGGCACGATGCGATTGATCATGCCAAAGTCGAGCGCCGTCTGCGCATCGATCGTGTCGCCGAAATAGAGCAGCTCACGCGCCCGCTTGTGTCCGATGATCATCGGCATCGGAAGCGCCGGACCAAGGTGGGAAAACAGGATCTCGGGCTCGCCGAAAACCGCATTGTCGGCGGCAATCGTCAGATCGCAGAACATGGCGAGCTCGCAGCCCCCGCCCAGGCAGTGTCCCTGCACCGAGGCGATCACCGGCTTCCGCAACGTCCAGGGCGTCATCAAGGTCCGGACGCTGATGCCGAGCCGCTGACGCAGCTTGAGCGCGTCGTACCGCCAGGGGACCTTGCCCGGGTCGTAGCCGTCGGCGCCAACGTCGAAGCCCACGCAAAAGCTGCGGCCTTCCGAACGAAGCACAATGACGCTCGTGCCCGGCGCGTCATCGGCCTCGCGCAGCACGCGTTCCATATCGAGCCGAAGGTCCATGCTGAGTGCATTGAGCTTGTTCGGGCGATTCAACGTGACAATGCCGACTTTGCCGTCGGTCTCATACAGTACCTGTTGCTCGGTCATGCGGCCTTTCCTACGGCTGTCACTGCGCGGCCTCCACGGGCTGACTCCGTGGCGGCGAAATCCCTCGATGATTGACCGTGCCGGCAGGCAAACCTATCATTTGAAAATCATAATACGAACGGCGTGATCATGAAAAGCGCGCGCCCCTTCCCGATGCTCGCCATTGCATTTGCGGTGGCGTCTCTCATGTCGGCGCCGACCAGCACTCGCGCGCAGGACGGCGGCTTCTATCGCGGGAAGACCGTGACAATCGTCGTCGGCTATTCGGCAGGCGGCGGCTATGACCAATATGCGCGCGTGCTTGCGCGTCACTTCGGCCGTCATATTCCCGGCAATCCGGCCATCGTGGTCCAAAATATGCCGGGCGCCGCCAGCTTCACGGCGGTGCGTTATCTGTCCGCAACGGCGCCAAAGGACGGCACCGCCATCACCATGTTCGACCCGGGCCTCATTCTTCAGTCGCTGTCGGCGCCGGACCAATTCAATGTGAAGTTTTCGGACTACAAATGGCTGGGTGGCATGTCGCGCGAGGTCACACTTTGCTACGCGTGGCACGCAACGGGCATCAAGACCTGGAACGACATGATGAAACGAAAGGAGTTCCTGATCGGACTCACAGCCAAGGGATCGGCGGTCTATGCAAACGGCGCCGCGTTGCGTCGGATATTTAATGCTCCGGTCCGCCAGATCGCGGGTTATCCTGGAAGCAACGAGCAACGGCTGGCGGTGGAGCGCGGCGAACTCGAGGGTGCGTGCGCCTCGTGGAGCGCGATCCCGCAGGACTGGATCGTCAACCGCAAGATCGCGGTACTGGCGCGCTTTGGGCCGCAACATCCCGCCGACATGCCGGCTGACGCACCGTACGTCAACGACCTGGCCGCGACGCAGGAGCAAAGGGATGTGCTCGATATTCTCAATGCGCCGGGGCAATTGGGCAGACCGTTCATTGTTGCAAGAGAGGTCCCGCGCGAGCGCGTGCAGGTCCTGACGTCCGCGTTGGCGGAGAGCTTGAAGGACCCGGCACTGTTGGCCGAGGCACGCAAGCAATCACTGCCGATCGAACTCTTCAGCGCCGAAGAATCCGAAAAGATCATCAGAACGATCTATTCCGCCTCGCCCGAACTGGTCCGACGGGTCAAGGACGTCTATGACTAGGTTGAACGCGGTCGGGGTTGGATAGCCGCTGTCTGCAAGGGAGACAACATGACCGAGGAATTCTTCCGACCTGCAGGTCGATCGGTCTGGCTCGGCAAGGATTTGTCGTGCACCCGGGACTGGATATTTCCTCTCCCCGAGGCGGCCGTCGCGGAAGTCGACGATTGCGTGCGGCGCCTGCGCGATAGCGGGAAGCCGCTTGAAGAGATCGGCCCGGCGGATTTTCCGTTCGCGAGCATCGCCACGGAAATCAAGGCCTTCAAGGAGGAGCTTGCGACCGGGCGCGGATTCCTGATCGTCCGTGGTCTGCCCTCGGAGAAATACACCGACGACGAGCTCGGCAAAATTTTCTGGGGATTTGGTTCTCATTTCGGTCTTGCCGTTCCGCAGAGCTTCCTTGGCGATCGGCTTGGCACAGTCATGGATCTGACCGACGAGGAGCCGGAACGCCGGTTGCGCCGCGGTTACCATTCCGCGGGCGCTCAATTCGTCCACACGGATGCGTGCGATGTCGTGGGCATGATCAGCATTCGGAAAGCGAAAGAAGGCGGAGCGAGCCGTCTCGCGAGCGCGCATGCGGTCCACAATCTCATGTACGACCTGTGTCCCGACCTTCTGAAGGTCCTTTATGAGGGGTTCATATGCCGCATGCCGGACTCGGACGCGGAGGCGATGGGCGTTGCGCCACTCATTGCGCGCCGCGTGCCGGCGTACAAGTTTGAAAATGGCTGGTTGAACTGCCATTACGTGCGTGGCTACGTCACGCGCGCGGTCGCCGCCGGCGACCACCAGCTGAGCCCGCGCGAACTCGCGGCGATGGATGTGTTCGCATCGCTGGGGAATCATCCCGATGTGCTCATAGAGATGTTGCTCGAACCCGGCGACTTCCAGATATTCAACAACCGCACTGTGCTGCACGGGCGGGCGAATTTTGAGGACTACCCGGAAAAAGCGCGGCGCCGCCATCTCAAACGTCTTTGGCTGTCGGTCGGTGACTGGCCACCAATTCCGCAAGTCCAGGGCCTGCTTTACGGCGAAAACCTTTGGAAGTGGGAGGAGTACGCTCGAAAGCGCGCCAACGCCGCCGCTTAGCCAGCGCTCTCGGGAAGCAAAACCATGGCTGCTGCTGCCCCGCAAACCGGCGGCGACATCTCGGTCTCGTTGCAAGGCGTCAACAAGACCTTTGCGAACGGCGTGGTCGCGCTCGACCGCTTCGATCTCGATCTCCGCCCCGGCGAGTTCGTGTCGCTGCTCGGGCCGTCCGGTTGCGGAAAGTCGACGGCGCTTCGCCTGATCGCCGGCCTGACCGAACCGACGCGCGGAACGGTTACGCCATCCCGGCGCGGGCAGATCGGTTTCGTCTTTCAGGAGCCGACACTGATGCCGTGGGCCACGGTGGCGGGCAACGTCAGCCTGCCGCTGGCGCTGCGCCGCCTCGATGGAGCGGCGGCGGCTGGGCGCGTCGCCGCCGCGCTCAAGCAGGTTGGTCTTGACGGTTTCGAGCACGCCTACCCGCGCGAACTCTCCGGCGGCATGAAGATGCGCGTTTCGATCGCGCGGGCGCTGGTCACTGAGCCGGCGCTGCTGTTGATGGACGAGCCGTTCGCGGCGCTCGATGAAATCACCCGGTTCAGGCTCAACGACGATCTTTTGGCGCTCTGGCGCGGGGTCAAGCGAACCGTGGTGTTTGTCACGCATTCGGTGTTCGAGTCGGTCTATCTCTCCGAGCGCATCGTCGTGATGACCTCGCGGCCGGGCCGTGTCTTCACCGAGCTGCGGATCGACGCACCGTATCCGCGCGACCGGCAGTTTCGCACCTCGGCGGACTATGCCGCGCTGTGCCGCCGGGCCTCCGAGGCGCTCGCGGAAGCATCCGGCAAGGGCGGCGGCGCATGAACGGCGAGCCCGCCCAACCCGCCATGCTCGCGCGCGTCCGCACCGAGAATGTACTGCGGCTGCTGTTGCCGGTCGTGGTGCTCGCGCTTGGCGTGCTGGTCTGGGAGCTGATCGTGCGGGTGCGCGAGATCCCGCCCTATGTGCTGCCGGGCCCAGGCCTGGTGTTCCGGACGCTGATCGCGGACTGGGCGCTTCTGTCCGGTTCACTGCTGGTCACGCTCAAGACCACGCTGCAGGGGTTCCTGCTGGCGGTCGCCGGCGGCGTCGGGCTCGCGGTGCTGTTCAATCAGTCGCGGCTGGTTGAATATTCCTTCTATCCCTACGCGGTGATTCTGCAGGTGACGCCGATCGTCGCGATCGCGCCGCTCTTGCTGGTGTGGCTGCCGCAGGAGGCGGCGGTGCTCGCCTGCGCCTGGATCGTCGCGTTCTTCCCGGTGCTCGCCAACACGACGCTGGGGCTCAATTCGGTCGACCACAACCTGGCCGACCTGTTCCGCCTCTACGGCGCGTCGCGACTGCAGGTCTTGTGCCGGCTCAAGCTGCCGGCAGCGTTGCCCTACATCCTCGGCGGGTTGAAGATCGCGGGCGGTCTCTCACTGATCGGTGCGGTGGTCGCAGAGATGGCGGCAAGCTCGGCCGGCGCCGGCTCCGGTCTCGCCTACCGGATCGCGGAATCCGGTTATCGCCTCAACATCCCGCGCATGTTCGCCGCGCTGGTGCTGCTCTCGGTTGCCGGCATCGTGATCTATTTCGCGCTAGCGCTGTTCTCCCATCTGCTGCTCCGGCGCTGGCACGAAAGCGCGGTGACGCGCGATATGTGACCCTGTTTCCGCCTTGCTTGCGATTTAAGATCATCCCGCAACGGGCGCCCGACGCCCGACGAAAACATCAGGGAGGTCATCATGCGCAGCGCGTTCTTTGCTTCGTTGGCGGTCGTTGCGGGCCTGTGCGGCCTTGCCGGCAACGTCCCCGCCCAGGAGGCGCCGGTTCCCCAATTCCGGCCTGAGCCGTTCTGGCCAAATCCGCTTCCCGAGAACTGGATCCTCGGCCAGGTCTCCGGCATCGCCGTCGACCGCAGCGACAGCATCTGGCTCATCCACCGGCCCAGGACGCTGCTCGACGACGAAAAGGGCGCCATGGCCGAACCGCCGAAGACTCGCTGCTGCCGGGCGGCGCCGGCGGTGCTCAAATTCGACGGTGCCGGCAAGCTGCTGGCGTCCTGGGGCGGCCCCGGCGAGGAGCAGGGCTATGACTGGCCGCAGAGCGAGCACGGCATCCATGTCGACGGCGACGGCAATGTCTGGACCGCCGGCAACGGCCGCGAGGACGGCCACATCCTCAAATTCTCGCCCGACGGCAAGTTTCTGCTGCAGATCGGCAAGCGCGGCAAGCACGCCGGCTCGAGCGACACGTCGCAGCTCGGCAGTCCCGCGCACATGATCACCGATGACGCGGCGAACGAGCTCTACGTCGCCGACGGTTACCGGAACCGGCGGGTGATCGTGTTCAATTCAAAGACCGGCGCCTACAAGCGCCACTGGGGCGCCTACGGCAAGACGCCGGGCACGGACGACAAGCTGCCACCGTACAGTCCGACCGCTGCGCTGTCGCAGACCTTCGGCAATCCGGTGCATTGCGTGCGGATGTCGAACGATGGCCTCGTCTATGTCTGCGACCGCGTGAACGACCGCATCCAGGTGTTCCGCAAGGACGGCACTTTCGTGAAGGAATTCCGGGTCGAGCCGCAGACGCTCCAGAACGGTTCGGTCTGGGACCTGGTGCTGTCGAACGATCCGCAGCAGCGCTACATTTTCATCGCGGATGGCGCGAACGGGCAAATCCATGTCATCGCCCGCGAGGACGGCAAGCTGCTCTCGCAATGGGGCCGCCATGGCCGCCAGCCCGGGCAGTTCAAGTGGGTGCACAACATCGGGATCGACTCCAAGGGGACCCTCTACACCTCGGAAGTCGGCTTCGGTCGCCGCGTGCAGAAATTCACGCAAGTGCAGTAGCGTTGCGATCGCGCCGCTTGCTCCGTCACCCTCTCCCCTTGAGGGAGAGGGTGGCGAGCGCCGAAGGCGCGAGGCGGGTGAGGGGTTCTTTTCTTGCGCAAGCGCGCTTCGCGCGTATACCCCTCACCCGCCCTCGCTGCGCTCGGGCACCCTCTCCCTCAAGGGGAGAGGGTTTCGAGCCAGCCGCAAGCGCTTCGTGTCTCGCCAAGTCGGTCGCTGTGTGCTCATGCGCCGAGCGTGAGCCGAACCGCGATCCCCAGCGCCGCCATGATCGCGACGACTTCGATCAATCCGCGATGCAAGCCAAACGCCAGCAACGCTGCGATCGCGGCGAGCGCGGTGGTCTTGAGATCGAGCGCCAGCGGATCGAAGGCAAACCAGCGCACCGGACCAAAGTGCATTTCCGTCACCCGGCCGAACAGCACGTGCAGCGCAAACCATACCGAGAGGTTGAGAATGACGCCGACGACCGCGGCGGTAATGGCGGCGAGCGCGCCGGACAGGCGTCGATTGGCACGCAATTGCTCGACGAACGGTGCGCCGGCGAAAATCCAGAGCATCGACGGCACGAAGGTGACCCATGTGGTCAGCGCCGCGCCCAGAATACCAGCGGCAACCGGTGAAAACGGTGCGGCGTCGCGATAGGCCGCGAGGAAGCCGACGAACTGCGTCACCAGGATGAGCGGACCGGGCGTCGTTTCGGCGAGGCCGAGGCCGTCGACCATTTCCGGGGCGGTCATCCAGCCGTAGGTCGCAACCGCCTCCTGTGCCATGTAAGCCAACAGCGCATAGGCGCCGCCGAAGCTGACGACCGCGAGCTTTGAGAAGAACAGGCCGATGTCGGTCAGCACGTGGTGCGGGCCAAGCGCGACCGCGACCAGCACGACCGGCGCCCACCAGACCAGGAGTCCGGTGAGCGAGGCGATTGCGGCCTGCCGCCAGCGATCGGGTGCCGGAGCGGTCAACGGGCCGGTATCGTCCTTGAGTCCGAGCAACGCGGGCGTCGATCGCGCGACCAGAAAGCCGATGACCGCGGCCGCGACGACAATCAGCGGAAACGGAATCGCCAGGAAATAGATGCCGACGAAGGCCGCCGCGGCGAGGCCGAGCAGCACCCAGGTCTTGAGCGCGCGTTTGCCGATGCGAATGAGCGCCTCGATGACGATCACCAGCACCGCCGCCTTGATTCCGAACAGCGCGCCATCAATGATGGCGATGCCGCGCCCCAGCGCGTAGGCGAGGCTCAGGCCCAGCATGACGAACGCACCCGGCATCACGAACAGGATGCCGGCCGCCAGCCCGCCGCGGACGCCGTGCAGCAGCCAGCCAATATAGGTTGCGAGCTTTTGCGCCTCCGGCCCCGGTGACAACACGCAGAAGTTCAAGGCGTGCAGGAAGCGCGCCTCGTCGACCCATTTCTTCTCGTCGACCAGGACGCGATGCATCATCGCGATCTGGCCGGCCGGCCCGCCGAACGACAGGCAGCCGATCTTCAGCCAGACCTTGAACGCCTCGCCGAAGCTCGGCAGCACGGCGCCGCCCGGTGTTGTGGTGGTTGAAGGTGACGGAGTGCTCATCGGGCGAAGCTCGGCCTCCTCCCACAGCGAAGGAGACGGTGCTTGGGCCGGAGCCTTGGAAAGCGGGGCGACCGCCGAAGGCCCCGATAACCAATAGATATCGTGGTTCTCGGCAGCGAACAATGCCGTCCCCGGTCCGGGTTGCTCTTGCTTCGCCGCAGGCGCTAAGGTCCCGCCCGACCCACCGAATTGCACTTTTTGAGGACCCTTCATGGCCACAGTCGAGAACCGCGCCTTGAAAGCGGCGACGGCAGGCATCAACGACGACATCGGCGAGGAGACGCGGCTCAAGCTCTATCGCTCGCAGGTGCTGCTGCGCGAAGCCGAGCAGCGCGCCTTCGACCTGTTCCTGCAGAACCTGGTGAAGGGCACCAGCCACCTGTCGCTGGGGCAGGAGGCGGTGGCGGCGGGCTTCGGCTGCGCCATGCAGCCGGGCGACCTGTCGTTTTGCACCTATCGCGGGCACGCGCACACGCTCGCCCGCGGCGTGCCGGTCGAGAAGGTGCTGGGCGAACTGATGCAGCGCGACAACGGCCTCATGCGCGGCAAGGGCGGCTCGATGCATCTGACCTCGTCCGAGCATGGCGTGATGGGATCCTACGCCATCATCGGGGCGCATCTGCCGATCGCCTGCGGCGCCGCCTGGCGCGCGCAATACAAGGGCGCGAAGGACGTTTCGGTGTGCTTCTTCGGCGACGGCACCACCAATATCGGCGCGTTCCACGAGGCGCTCAATTTCGCGGTGGTCTGGAAGCTGCCGGTGATCTTCGTCTGCGAGAACAACCTCTACATGGAGTACACGCCGATTGCCTCGGTGACGGCGGTGGCGCAGCCGGCGGCGGATCGTGCGGCCGCCTACGGCCTTGAGCGCATCCTGATCGATGGCAATGACGCCGATGTCGTCTACCGCACCGCGCAGGCCGCCTTTGCGAAGGCGCGCGCTGGTGGCGGGCCGTCGCTGATCGAATGCCTGACCTACCGGCACAGCGGCCACTCGCGCGCCGACCCCGCGAAATACCGACCGGAGGGCGAGCTCGAGAAATGGAAGGAGCGCGATCCGGTGAAGATCTACCGCGAACGGCTCAAGCAATTTGGTGTCGACGATCAGGCGATCGTCGGCATCGAGACGGAGGTACGCAAGATCGTCGATGACGCGACCGAGGCCTGCAAGGCAGCGCCGATGCCGCCGCTCGATATCCTCGCCACCGACGTCTACGCCGACGGGGGCTTCGCATGGCGGAACTGACTTATCGTGATGCGGTTGCCAGGGGCATCGCGCAAGAGATGGAGCGCGACCAGGACGTCGTGTTTCTCGGCGAGGACGTGGCCGGCGCTGGCGGCGTGTTCAAGGCGACGGTAGGACTGCTTGAGAAGTTCGGGCCCCTGCGCGTGCGCGATACGCCGATCTCGGAGCAGGCGATCATGGGCGCCGCCATGGGCGCGGCGATGACCGGATTGAAGCCGATCGCGGAGATCATGTTTTCGGACTTCTTTGCGGTGTGCTTCGACTACATCGCCAACGAGATCCCCAAGAGCCGCTACATGTCGAACGGCCAGCTCAAGTGCCCGCTGGTCGTGCGCACCGGCAACGGCGCCGGCTCGCGCTTCGGCGCGCAGCATTCCCAGAGCGTCGAGAACTGGTGCATGATGATTCCGGGGTTGAAGGTCGTGGCTCCGTCCAATCCCCGCGACGTCATCGGCTTGATGGCGGCGGCGGTGCGCGATCCTGATCCGGTGATCTTCTTCGAGCACAAGTCGCTCTATCCGACCAAGGGCGAGGTGCCGGACGGCGAGATCGTGGACAAGCTCGGCACCGCGGCGATCGCGCGGCCGGGCAAGGACGCCACCATCCTGGCGCTGGCGCTGATGGTGCCGCGCGCGCTCGCCGCGGCGGAGAAGCTCAAGGCGGAACACGGCGTCGACTGCGAAGTTGTCGATGTGCGCTCGCTGGTTCCGCTCGACACCCAGACGATCCTCGGTTCGGTCGTGCGCACGCACCGGCTGTTCACGGTGGAGGAGAATCCGCGGTTGTGCGGCTGGGGCGCGGAGATCGTGTCGATCGTGGCGGACGAGGCGTTCTATGATCTCGATGGCCCGCCGGTGCGGATCACCACGCCGCATATCCCGCTGCCGGCCGCCGATATCCTGGAAGACATCGCGCTGCCGACGGTCGACCGGATCGTCGATCGGGTGAGACGGTCGATGCAGAGTTGATGAATTCGTGTCCCGGACGCGGTGCAGCGTGTCAGCGATGCACCGCTGATCCGGGACCCAGGCGAAAAAGGAAGAAAGACTGGGTCCCGGGTCTGCAGCGCACCGCTTTGCGCTGCGCCTTGCCCGGGACACGAGGCAGAAGGAAAGCCCTATGTACGAGAACCTCCTCGCGAATGTTCCGACCGATCTCTGGATCGGCGGCAAGTGGCGGAAAGCCTCGGACGGCGGCCGCTTCGACGTCATCGATCCCGCGACCGAGAACAAGGTCGCCTCGGTCGCGAGCGCCACGGTGGAGGACGCCAAGGCCGCGGTCGACGCCGCCAGCGCCGCCTTTCCCGGCTGGTCGGAGAAGAAGCCGCGTGAGCGCGGCGAGATCCTGCGCAAGGCGTTCGAATTGATCATGCGCGATGCCGAACGGCTGGCGAAGCTCATCACCATCGAAAACGGCAAGGCGCTGTCGGATTCCCGTGGCGAGGTCGCCTACGCCGCCGAGTTCTTCCGCTGGAACGCGGAAGAGGGGGTGCGCAATCTCGGACAGCTCTACCATGCGCCGTCCTCCGGCGCGCGCATCGTGGTGCAGCACAAGCCCGCCGGCGTCGCGGTGCTGGTGACGCCGTGGAACTTCCCGGCCGCCATGGCGACCCGCAAGATCGGCCCGGCGCTCGCAGCCGGCTGCACGGTGGTGCTCAAACCCGCCTCCGACACCCCGCTCACCATGCTGGCGCTGATGCCGATCCTGGAAGAGGCCGGCGTGCCCGCAGGCTGCGTCAACGTGATCCCGTCGCGCTCGTCGGGCAAGGTCGTGAGCGCGATGCTGCACGATCCGCGCGTGCGCGTCGTCTCCTTCACCGGCTCGACCGAGGTCGGCCGCAAGCTCCTGCACGAAGCCGCCGACAACGTGGTGAAGCCGGCGATGGAGCTCGGCGGCAACGCGCCGTTCATTGTGTTCGACGACGCCGATATCGACGCCGCCATCGAAGGCGCGATGGTCGCCAAGATGCGCAACATGGGCGAAGCCTGCACGGCGGCGAACCGTTTCTACGTGCACGAAAAAGTGCACGACGAATTCGCCAAGAAGCTCACCGCCAAGATGGGCGCGCTGAAGATGGGCAACGGGCTCGACGACGGCGTGGCGCTCGGGCCGCTGGTGAACAAGGAAGGCCTCGACAAAGTGGTCGAGCTGGTCAACGACGCCGTCGGCAAGGGCGCGAAGGTTCTCACCGGCGGCAAGGCGCCGGGCGGCAAGGGCTTCTTCTATCCCGCGACCGTGCTGGCCAACGTTCCCGACAACGCCAAGATGCTGAACGAGGAAATCTTCGGGCCGGTGGCCTCGCTGCAGTCTTTCAAGTCGGACGACGAGGTCATCCGGCGCGCCAACGACACCGAATACGGCCTCGTCGCCTATCTCTATACCAAGGACTTGAGCCGCGGCCTGCGCGTGTCGGAGAAGCTCGAGTTCGGCATGATCGGGCTCAACCGCGGCCTCGTCTCCGACCCGGCGGCGCCGTTCGGCGGGATGAAACAGTCCGGCATCGGCCGCGAAGGCGCGCATGAAGGGCTGATGGAGTTTTTGGAAACGCAATACGTTTCGGTGACGTGGTGAGCGCTTCATCTCACCCGCTGCACGGCGCCTGGCGCTATGTCGATGCGACCCTGGATGGCAAGTCGACCCGTCCCAACGGCAAGGGCATGATCTATTACGCGCCCTCCGGCGCCATGGTCTGCCAGGTCTCTCCCGGCAGTGCCGCCAAGAAGGCGGGCGCGAAGCCGACGCCCGACGAAGCGTTGGCGGCGCTCGACGGCTATATCGCTTATTTCGGGACCTTCACGATCAATGAGCGCGCGCGGACTGTGACGCATCATCGCCAGGGCAGCGTGCAACCGGGGGATACGGCGGATCTCGTCCGCAAGTTCATCATCGACGGTGATAAACTGACGCTCAATCCGCCGGGCACGACCTACGAAGTCATCTGGCAGCGCATCAGCTAGAAAACCACCGGGAGGACTTGTATGCCTGCAGCTCGCTTGCTCTTACTCGGGCTTGTGCTCGGATTTGCCATGGCCACAACGCGTCCTGTTGCAGCCCAACAGCCGACCGCCGGCGGCGACCGGGAGAAGTTCGTCGGCATCTGGCGGCTCGAGTCGATCACCACCGACGGCAAGGTGAACCCGGTACGCGGCGGCAAGCCGACCGGCTACATCTTCTACACGGCGTCGGGTGAGATGGGCGCCATGATTCAACCCGATCGGCCGCCGGTCGCGACGGCCGGCAGAGAGCCGAGCCCGCAGGAGGCCCAGGCCGCGCTCAAGGGTTACACTGCATACTTCGGCACCTACACCGTCGACGAGAAGGCTAAGGTCGTTACCCACCACCGCAAGGCCAGCGTGCAGCCCGGCTACGAGGTCGACGCGCAACGGCGCTACCGGTTCGAGCCGGGCGATCGGCTGGTCCTCGGCGGCGTCGGTACCACCAACCAGAATGTGTGGGTGCGCGTGAAGTAGGCCTGCGGATGCAATGACCAAGGACTGACATGGACGCGCTACTGACATGGACGTGCTGATGCCGCAGCTCGGCGAGACCGTGGCCGAGGGCAAGATCACCAAATGGTTCAAGGCGGCCGGCGACGCCGTGAAGCCGGGCGACAACCTGTTCGAGATCGAGACCGACAAGGTGTCGATGGAGGTGCCCTCGACCACGTCCGGCACGCTGGCGGAGATCCGCGTCGGCGTGGGCGAGGTGGCGCCGGTCGGCGCCGTGGTCGCGGTGATTGCGGGCGACGGCGCCGCTCCGATTGTCAGGGACGCACCGGCGGCTGCTCTCCCTCTCCAGTCGAAGTCGGATGTTTCCGACTTCGACCAATCAAATGCTCGCCGAACTCGGGTAAACCCGAGTTCGGATGGGGAGAGGGTCGGGGTGAGGGGGAGTAGCTCTCTCGGTCAGCCGGTAACCCCCTCACCCCAGCCCTCTCCCCCAAGGGGAGAGGGAGTCCCATCAGCACTCGCTGCAACTCCTCGGCACAGAACTCCAAGCGACCCGCTCGATCCGTTCTTTGAAGTCCGCACGCCCGAGCGCAATTTCGGCCCGGCCCGGATTGCGGGCGGCGCGGTGGTGACGCCGCTGGCGCGCCGGCTGGCGAGCGAGGCCGGAATCGATCTTGGCCGCATCGCGCCGTCGGGCCCGCACGGGCGGATCGTGGCGCGCGACGTCGAGACCGCGATCGGGACGCAGCCACGCGCCGGGGGTCCGGCCGCTCCGGCGCGCGGCCCGTCGGCCGCCGAGGTGCTGGCGCTCTATCGCGACGTGCCGTTCGAGGAGGTGCCGCTCGACGGCATGCGCAAGACCATCGCCACGCGGCTGGTGCAGGCGAAGCAGACCATCCCGCATTTCTATCTCACCGCCGATGTCGAGATCGGCCGGTTGCTGGCGTTGCGCGAGGACGCCAACGCCGGCGCCCCCAAGGGCGAGGACGGCGCGCCGGCCTATCGGCTCTCGCTCAACGATCTCGTCATCAAGATGTGGGCGGCGGCGCTGCAACGCGTGCCGGCGGCCAATGCGGTGTGGGCGGAAGACCGCATCCTGCGCTTCACGCATTCCGACATCGGCATCGCGGTCGCGATCGAAGGCGGGCTGATCACGCCGGTGATCCGGCAGGCCGAGCTGAAGTCGCTCACCGCCATTTCCGCCGAGATGCGCGCGCTGGCCGAACGCGCACGGTCGCGCCGGCTCAAGCCGAACGAATACCAGGGCGGCTCATCGGCGATCTCGAACCTCGGCATGTACGGCGTGCGCGAGTTTTCGGCGATCATCAATCCACCGCATGCGACCATCCTCGCGGTCGGCGCGTCGCGGCGGCAGGCGGTCGAGAAGGACGACGGCGGCGTCGGCTTCGCCAGCATGATGACGGTGACGCTGTCCTGCGATCACCGCGTGGTCGACGGCGCGCTCGGAGCCGAGCTGCTGGCGGCATTCAAGGGATTTGTCGAGCAGCCGGTGACGGCGTTAGTGTAACGCTCCGTTGCCGGGAAACAGGGGAGGGAGTCATGACCGCGAAATTCTGGATTTCCGCCGGCGTCATGTTTGTCATGACGTTCGCACTGAGTTGGGGCGTGCATGGAGGACTGCTGCACAGCGACTACATGAAGATGCTGAGCTGGATGCGCAAGCCGGAAGACACCCATGCGCTGATGCCCTGGATGATTCTCGCCCATGCGCTGTTCGCTGTCGCGTTTACCTGGATCTATCTGCAGGGCCATGAGGACAAGCCCTGGCTGACGCAGGGGATCCGCTACGGGATCGCGATCGCGTGCCTGGCCATCGCTCCGACCTACCTGATCTATCATGTGGTCACGCCGGTGCCGCTGGGGGTTGCCTTCAAGCAGATTGCGTTCGACACCGTTCGTGTCGTCCTCATGGGCATCGTGCTGGCCTGGCTCAATCGCGGAGCGACCACCAAACATGCCTGACGGGAAGATCGAGGTCCTGCTGGCCGGCCCGCCGAAGCCGACCATCGTCAACGGGCTCGCGCCGTTTTCGGTGCATCGGCTCGCCGACGCCAAGGACCGCGACGCGCTGCTGAAGGAGATCGGGCCGCGCGTCCGCGCCATCGCGTCGAGCGTGACGTCGGACAAGATCGGCGCCGACCTGATGTCGAAGTTGCCGAAGCTCGAGATCGTCTCGACCTTCGGGGTCGGCTACGACCACATCGACGTCGCCTGGGCGGCCGAACACGGCGTCACCGTCACCAACACGCCGCAGGTGCTTACCGAGGAAGTCGCCGATACCGCGCTCGGATTGATTCTGTGCACAGTCCGCGAATTCCCGCAGGCCGAGCGCTATCTGCGCGCCGGCAAATGGATCGACCGCGCCTATCCGCTCACCAAGGCGACGCTGCGCAACCGCACCGTCGGCGTGGTCGGCATGGGCGCTATCGGCCAGGCGATCGCGCGGCGCCTGGCGGCGATGCAGGTGCCGGTGGTCTATCACTCGCGGCGGCCGGCGGCGGGCGTCGGCTACCGCCACTATCCGAAGCTCCTCGACATGGCGCGTGACGTGAGCATGCTTGTCGCCATCACGCCGGGCGGGCCCGAGACGAAGAATCTCATCAATGCAGATGTCCTCAAGGCGCTCGGGCCGGACGGCATCCTCATCAACATGGCGCGCGGCTCGGTGGTCGACGAGCCGGCGCTGATCCAGGCGCTCAAGGACAAGACCATCATGTCGGCCGGCCTCGACGTCTATGTGGGCGAGCCGGAAGTGCCGGCGGAGCTGATCGCGATGGAGAACGTCGTGCTGTTCCCGCATCTCGGCTCGGCCACGGTCTATACGCGCACGCAGATGGATCAGCTCGTGGTCGATAATCTCACCGCCTGGGCCGCCGGCAAGGGGCCGCTCACGCCGGTCCCGGAGACACCGTGGCCGCCGCGCCGGGCGCCCGCATGACGTCGCCATGACGACATGCTAACGTTCCGACGACCGGGTTGGGCGTCTGGTGAGTTCATGGTGCGCAGCGTTGCGTTGCTCGCGGCTCTGGTCCTGACCGCAATTCCCCGTGTTGCGGGCGCCGAAGGCGCTGTCAGCGAGGCCGCCCAGGGCATGGTCGGCGGCTGGGAGATGTCCAATGCCGACCGCGACCGCCGCTGTCCGCTGACCTTCAGCCTCGAGCTGGCGCCCGGCGGTTACAAGATCGATCTCGATGCCGGATGTCCTTCCGCTTTTCCATCGCTCGCGGGTGTGGTGGCCTGGACGTTCAAGGACGTTCTGCGGCTCGTCGACGCCAAGGGCGGCGCGGTGCTGGAATTCACCGAAGTCGAAAATGGCATGTTCGAATCCGAGCGCGGGACGGAGGGGCTGCTGTTCCTGCAGACCCAGGCATCGTTGAAGGTCGAGACGCGCACCCCGGAGCAGATCGCGGGTGACTGGAATTTGCTGCGCGAGGCCGACAAGCCGCTGTGCCGCCTGACCTTGTCCAATACCGCAAGCGGCACGGAGGCCTATCGCGTGATCGTGAAGCCGGGCTGCGACAAGGCGATTGCCGGCTTTAACCCGTCGAGCTGGCGCCTCGACCGCGACCAGCTCATCCTGACCGGGCGCAACGGCAGTTGGCGGTTCACGGAAAGCGACGCCACGGTCTGGGAGCGCGTGCCGCTGACCGTCGATCCGATGCTGCTGGTGCGACAGTGAATGGAATTGACCCTGGCCGCCACGGCTCCTTCAGTGCGTTCCGGAACCAGTGACCAGGGAGACTGCAATGCGGCTCACCGGACGGACGACAGCTATCGCACTTGCGGCTCTGCTCGCCGCCACATCGGCGCCGGCAGCGGCCAAGGCCGAAGCGGTCGCCGACTTCTACAAGGGCAAGACCGTTTCGCTGATTGCCGGCTTCCCGCCCGGCGGCGGCTATGACACCTATGTGCGGGTGCTGGCACGGCACTATGGCCGCTTCCTGCCGGGCCAGCCCAGCGTCGTCGCCTCCAACATGCCGGGCGCAGGCTCGCTGACCGCGGCCAACACGATCTACGCCAAATATGCGCCGGACGGGCTGGCCCTCGCCATGTTCGCATCGTCGGCGGCGATGGAGCCGTTGATCGGCAACAAGTCGGCGCTGTTCGATCCGACCAAATTCAGCTGGATTGGCTCGATGTCGCAGGACGTGGCCTATTGCGGCGTCTGGCAGCACCCCGGCGGCGCGACCACCTTCGACGAGATGCTGACCAAGGAGACGATCATCGGCGGCGGCGCGCCGGCGGCCATCACCTATCAGCACCCGATGGTTTTGAAGAACGTGCTGAAGGCCAATTTTAAGGTCATCCAGGGCTACAAGGGCACGCGCGACATCAACATCGCCATGCAGCGCGGCGAGGTAAACGGCACCTGCGGCATGTTCGCCTCTTCGGTCAAGGCGCAGTTCCTGAACGAGGTGAAAGAGGGCCAGATGAAGCTCTTCATCCAGATGGGCAGCAAGACCTCTGACGAGTTCGGAAAGATCCCGAGCGTGTTCGATTATGCCAAGACCGACGAGGACCGCGCGATCCTGCAATTCCATTTCGGGCAGCTTCTGCTCGGCCGCCCGCTGGCGGGACCGCCGGGCGTTCCAGCCGACCGTGTGGCGGCGCTGCGCACGGCGTTGTTCGCGACAATGAAGGACCCGCAGTTCCTGGCGGAGGCGGGCAAGGCCGGCCTCGACATCGATCCGGTGACACCGGACGAAGTCATGGGGCTGCTCAAGCAGTTCTCCGCGTTCTCGCCAGCCATTCTCGAGAAAGCCAAGGACGCCATGGGGCGGTAATCCTCACACCATGCTGGCGACGGGGCGGCAGAAACTCGAGCGCATGCGCGACGGCCGCGTTGTCTATGTCGGCGCGGAACGCGTCGACGACGTCACCGCTCACCCCGCATTCAAGCGCGGCGCCGAGACCATCGCCGCGCTCTACGACCTGAAGACCGATCCGGCCAAGGCCGAGCTGTTCTCCTACGAGGAAGACGGCGAGCGCTATGCTCTGCAATGGCTACGCTGCCGCAGCCGCGACGATCTCGTCCGCCGCATGCGGGCGTTGCGCGCGACCGCGGAGGCGACCTACGGCTTCATCGGCCGCTCGCCCGAGCAGGTCGCGGGGTTGATCACCGGGCTCGCGATGAATCCGTCGGTGCTGGAGAACTTGCGCGCGGGCTTCGGCGAGAACCTGATCCGCTTCTACGAGCGCGCCCGCCGCGATGATCTCTATCTCTGCTTTGCCGTGACGCCGCCGACCGGGATGCGCGCGACCGAGCTGTTTCCCGGCCAGGAGCGCGACGATCCCAACCTGCAGGTCGTCGCCGAGGACGCCACCGGCGTCACCGTCTCCGGCATGAAGATGCTCGCCACCAGCGCGGTCTATGCCGACGAGATCCTGATCGGCAACCTCACGCCGATCGCGGAGAAGTTCAAAGCCGAGGCGATCACCGCGGCGCTGCCGCTCAACGCGCCCGGCCTCACGCTGTGGTCGCGCCAGCCTTACGCGCGCAACGTCGCGCACGAAGCCGACTATCCGCTGTCGTATCGTTTCGACGAGACCGACAGCGTCTTGGTGTGCGACCGTGTCAAGATTCCGTGGGAGCGTGTGTTCCTGCACAACGATGCCGTGATGTCGCGCCGCATCTACACCGACACGCCGGCGAACTGCTACCAGAACCACCATTCCAACATCCGCTTCTGGGTGAAGATGGGATTGATCGTCGGCCTCGCGAGCCGCATCACGCAGGCGAACGGCATCGACAAGGTGCCGGCGGTACGCGAAACGCTCGGCCGGCTCGCCGCGCTCGAAGCGACCATCGGCGGGCTGGTGCAGGGGCAGATCGAGGCGTTCGAGGAATGGCCGCAGGGCTACGCCACGCCCAACCGGCGCATCATGTATGCCGCGCTCAACTGGTGCCAGGAGCACCACAGCGAGATCGTGGATACGCTGCGAACGCTGCTCGGCGGCATTCCGCTCCTGATGCCGGCGTCGATCGACGTGATGACCGACGCGGCGCTGCGCTCAACCTTCGAGCGCTGGTGGAAGACGCCCTCGATCGAGGCGCTCGACCGCTACAAGCTCTACAAGCTTGCCTGGGACATCGTTGGCTCGGAATTCGGCGGCCGCCACATGCTGTACGAGAAATTCTACGCCGGCAATTCGCTCATCGTGCGCAACCAGTCGGACCGCGAGGCGCCGTGGGACCATTTCCACGGGATCGTGGACGGGCTGCTGACGGGCGTGGACGTGCCCAAACCTTCGGAACGCAAATGACCGTGCTGACGGCGGGTGGTTGTGCCCGCGGCCGCCGTCCGCTACCAAGGACGCAATCGGCTTGGTAACGGGACTGATGGCCATGCTGTTCTCCCTTGTGCGCCGGAATATCGGGATCGCTGCTTTTTTTGCGGTTGCCGCGTTCGCAGCCACCCCCGCCCTGGCGCAGTCGGCGGCGCAATGGCCCCAGCGTCCGGTCCGGCTGCTGGTGACGGTCGGCGCGGGCGGTGCGGCCGACACGCTGTCGCGCAACCTGTCGAACGGCTTCCAACAACTGACCGGGCAACCGCTGATCGTGGAGAACCGGCCCGGAGCCGGCGGCACCATCGCCGCCGCGGCGGTGGCGCGCGAGAAGCCGGACGGCTACACGCTGTTCCTCGCCGAGCTTGGGCCCAACGCCGTGTCGCACATGCTCGGCAAGCTGTCCTACGATCCGCATACTGCCTTTACGCCGATCATCCACGCGGCGAATTTCCCGGCGGTCGTGTTGATCCGGCCGACGCTGCCCTACATGACGCTGGCCGAATTCGTGGCCGCGGCGAAACAGCAGCCGGGCAAGTTCAACTACTCCTCGGCGGGGATCGGCAACTGGACGCATCTGTTCATGGCCTATCTCAACAGCCGGGCCGGAATCGACCAGGTCAACGTCATCTATCGTTCGGGCGCGGAAATGCTCACGGCCCTCCTGCGCAACGACGCCGACACCGGGATCATCACCGTTTCGACCTCGCTCGGCCAGATCAAGGAAGGCAAGATTCGCGCGCTCGCCGGTGCTTCGATGCGGCCAATGCGGCAACTGCCGGACACGCCGCCGGTTGGGCAGACGATACCCGGCTTCGATCTCAACGTTTGGCATGGCATCGTCGGGCCGGCCGGCATGGATCCCGCGCTGGTCACGCGCATCAACGGTATTTTCAACCAGGCTCTTCAAGTGCCAGCGGTGCGCACGGCCATCACCGAAGCGCAGGCCGCCGACGTCGTCGGCGGCACGCCGCAGCAGTTCGACGACTTCATCAAAAGCGAGCTCAAGCGTTGGCCGGAGGTCGTCAGGACCGCCGGCATCAAGCCGGAATAGCGCTTGTTCGTTGAGCTGGCTCAGCGGGACTGGATCAGCCGCAGCCCTTCAGTCTCGCGAGCGCGTGCTTGCCGACGATAGCCCATCCTTGCCGACGATAATGTGTCCTGCACAGAAATTCCAAGCCGGCTTTGCAATCGAGAAGCAAAAAGGAATTGCTCCAAAGCGGCACAAAATTTTGTCGATATCTTAACCAGCTTTGTTTGCCGCATCTTTGTCTCTGTCCGTTAATTTCGCCGATACGCGGGCGTCAACGCGCCCGCAGAGTGGACGGGACCCATTCTAGATGTACCGTGTTCTCACGTGTCTTGCTGCTGAACATGATTGGCGCCTCGTTCTGCTGGCGGGCGCCATCTGCTTTCTTGCCAGCCTCACGGCCATCAGCCTGTTCTATCGCGCGCAGGCTTCACGCGGCCGCGCGCGCGCGGCCTGGATCATGACCGCCGGCGTCGCGACCGGCTGCGGCATCTGGGCCACCCATTTCATCGCCATGCTGGCCTATGAGCCCGGCGTGGCGACCGCCTACGACGTCGGGCTCACCATATCGTCGCTGCTGGCGGCGGTGGCCGTCACCACCATCGGTCTCGGGATTGCCGCTGTCGGCTCGAACGCGTTGAGCGCGCCGGTCGGCGGCGGTGTCGTCGGCGGCGGCATTGCGTGCATGCACTATCTCGGCATGTTCGCCCTCGAACTGCCCGGCCGCGTGGCTTGGTCGCTGGACCTGGTCGCGGTCTCCGTGGCGCTTGGAATCCTGTTCGGCGCCGTCGCGATGACGGTGGCGGTACGCCGCCGCGATCTCCGCGCCAAGTTTGGCGCGGCGCTTCTGCTCACGCTGGCGATCGTCTCGCATCACTTCACCGCCATGGGCGCGGTGGAGATCGTCGCGGATCCGACGCGCGCCATCAACGCGCTGGCGTTGGCGCCCGCCGCGGTTTCGCTCGCGATCGCCGGCGTCACGATAGGAATGCTGGCCCTCAGCATGATCGGCACGATCGTGGAGGAGCGGTTTCAGGATAAGGACATGCGCCTGGACGCGGCCCTCAATAATATGCGCCAGGGCTTGCTGATGTTTGATGTCGAGGGCCAGCTTGTGCTGTTCAATCAGCGCTTCGTCCAGATGTACAACCTGCCCCCTGACAAGATGAACGTCGGCTGCACGTTGCGTGACATTTTGCAGCTGCGCAAGGAAACGGGCTCCTTCAGGGGAGATCCGGACCAATATGTTGCCAAATGGGTCGACAGGGACGGACGTTTCACGGGCGATCCCGACAGCAACAAGTTTGCCGAGGAAGGGTTGGAACACAAGGTGTTCGATCTTCCCGATGGAAGGACTGTGTCCATCACCAACCAGACGGTGCCGGGCGGCGGATGGATTTCAACTCACACCGACATCACCGACATCACCCAGGCCACCAAGGAGCTGCAACGCACGAAGACCTTCCTCGACACCGTCGTCGAGAACGTGCCGGCCACGCTGATCGTGAAGGATGCGCGCGACCACCGCTATGTGCTCATCAATCGCGCCGGCGAGCAGCTCTTTGCCATGCCGCGCGAGCAGATGATCGGAAAGACCGCGCACGACTTCTTCTCGAAGGAAGCGGCCGACGCCATCGCCGCGCGCGATGCCGAGGTATTGACGTCCGGCCAGCAGCTCCTCATCGAGAACAATCCGCTCGAGATGCCGGACGGAACCATGCGCCTGGTCACGACCAAGCGGCTTGCCATCGCGGATCATGATGGCAAGCCCCAATACCTGGTCGGCGTCATCGAAGACGTAACCGAGCGCAGGCGCGCGGAGGAGCGAATCGCGCATATGGCGCACCATGATGCGCTGACCGATTTGCCGAACCGCGCGGCGTTCGTGGAACATTTGGCGGCGACGCTCATCCAGGCGGAGACCGCGAGCAACCATTTCGCCGTCCTGTGCATCGACCTCGACCGTTTCAAGGAGGTCAACGACGTGTTCGGTCATTCGGTTGGCGATGCCCTGTTGGAGGAAGTCGCTCGCCGGCTGAAAGAAACCGCCGGGGACGCTTTCCTTGCGCGTCTTGGCGGCGACGAATTTACCGTTGTCGTGGCGGAGGGCTCGCAGCCGTCGACCGCCGAGGCGCTGGCCGATCGACTGCTGGCCACTGTTGCGGATAACCTGGAGGTTCGCGGCCAGCGGCTGCGGGTCGGCTTGAGCATCGGTGTGGCAATTTATCCCGCCGACGGCGCCGACGCCGCCACGCTCATCGCCAATGCCGATGCCGCGCTCTACCGGGCGAAGTCGGAGGGCCGCGCAACGATTCGCTTTTTCGACGCCGACATGGACAAGCGCCTGCGCGACCGGCGTGCCCTGCAGCACGACCTGCGTTCGGCGGTTGCCCGTGGTGAACTCGTTATCCATTACCAGCCGCAGGCGCGCATCGGCGGCGAGGTCATCGGATTTGAGGCGCTGGTTCGCTGGCATCATCCGACCCACGGCATCGTTCCTCCCGGGACATTCATTCCCTTGGCGGAGGAAAGCGGCCTCATCATCCCGATCGGAGAATGGATCCTGCGCGAAGCCTGTCGCGAGGCAGCCTCATGGTCGCAACCGCTTCAGATCGCCATCAATCTCTCGTCGGTCCAGTTCCGCCATGGCGATCTGGCCGGCCTGGTGCACGCGGTCCTGCTTGAAACCGGATTGTCGGCCAACCGGCTCGAACTGGAAATCACGGAGAGCGTGCTGATCGGCGATTTCTCCCGCGCGTTGTCGATCCTTCGCCGGGTCAAGGCCATGGGCGTGCGCATCGCCATGGACGACTTCGGCACGGGATATTCGTCGCTGTCTTATCTGCAGTCGTTCCCATTCGACAAGATCAAGATCGACCGCGCCTTTATCTCGAACGTCGATCGCAATCCGCAGTCCGCGGCGATCATCCGCGCCGTTATCGGGCTGGGGCGCGGTCTCGATCTGCCTGTGGTCGCGGAAGGCGTCGAGACCAAGGAGGAGCTTGCCTTCCTGGTGGGCGAGGCCTGCCAGGAGGTGCAGGGCTTCCTCATCGGCAAGCCGTTGCCGATCGCGCATTACCGGGACATCGTCGGGCATCCTGGCAAGCGCCAGGAAGCCCCGGTACGAGCGGCCGTGTAGGACGCGCCCCCACGCATCAGCCGCCAAGCGCCTGTCGGCATCGCGCAAGCTCGGTTTCGAGCCGCGCGATATTCTGGAACAGGCGCTGCGTGATCAGCTTGAGAAAATAATAGCCGAATTTTGGATTCTGGAAGAAAAGCTGCTCGACCTGGCTGTAGCCGATCTGCAGCAGGGTACCCTCCTCGACGCATTCGAGCGTCTGGGTGCGGCTGCGCTCGGGCGCGAGCAACGCAAACTCGCCGACCACATTGGGAGGCTCGATCTCGATCCCGGTTTCCGCGAGCCGGAAACGACCCGACACCACGACAAACATGTCGCCAGCGACATCACCCTTGCGGAACAGCACCTCGCCGACCTGCACGTGCCGCGTTGAGGAGAACGGCCTGAGCCAGTCCATAACATTGAGATTTCCATGGGTCGTGTCACGCACTTGCTGTGTCAGCTGCAGCATCTGGCGAAGGCGCAGGCTGTTCAACGGCAGAAGGATGAGATGCAGAACCAAAACGGGATAAAGATCGCCGAGATACCCGTAGATAATGAACGCGCAATTGCTGCAGATTCCGATCGTGCGCAGCGGCACCATGGTCTTCATGTAAAATGTCAGGAAAACGAGGGCGGCCGCGAGATATCCGCTGAGTTCTCCCACGCTCATGATGGGTCCTCCTGCGTGCTGCCGTGCTTAAGTCAACTTTAGCCCCTTCAAGCTCGCGTGTCCGTCCTTGCCGACGATGATGTGGTCGTGCACGGAAATCCCCAGCGGCCTCGCCACCGCGATGATCGCCTGCGTCATCTCGATGTCGGCGCGCGAGGGCGTGGGATCGCCGGACGGATGATTGTGCACCAACCTACTGCGCGCTCTATCGCTCTGATCGTGCGGGATTTTTTACTGGCATCGAACATGAGAAGGGGCGGTGATAGGGGGCGGTAAGAGTCGCTCGTTCGTGATCATCACGCAACGTCACATTCCATCCGCTTTCGTATTCGTGAGTCACGTTGGATCACCAACCGGACTAACCTAACCTTTCTTCGGCGACCAACGATAGGCTTTGGCACACGCGCCGCCCATCAGCATCGCTCGCTCACTGTCGCTCAGGCGGTCAGTCTTGAGGAAGGGCTCGACGGCCTGCTCGTAGTTGACGACGGCGTATGCGCGTGTCCAGTCCGTGCCCCACAGGCAGCGGTCGAAACCCCAGGCATCGAACACGCGGGCGAGCGGATCCCAGATGTCCGGGAACGGATACGGTTCCCGGGACAGCGTGCAGGCGCCGCTCACCTTGATCACCGCGTTCTTGCGCCTGGCAAGGTGCAGCACCTTCGGCAGGTCGGTCCACGGCTGCGGCGGGGCGGGTGGCGTGCGGGGCTGCAGGATAGCCAGATGGTCGATGATGAAGCGCGTATCGGGGTAGCGGTCGATCAACGCCGTGCCCGCATCCACGTTGCCCCAGCACAGGAGGTTAACCGGAAGGTCGTAGCGAGCGGCCGCGCGTGCGATCCGGTCGAACCCCGGATCGTCCGGCCCGCGCGTCGCCTCCGCCGTGTACATGATACGGATGCCGACCGCGCCCGGCGTCTGCTTCCAGTCTGCGACGACATCGGCCACCGCTGGATCGTCCGGGTCGACCGGCTTGACGATCGCGAACCGATCGGGATGGGCCCGTTGCACGTCCACCGCATAACTCGCGTCGTAGCGGTACATGGAAAAGGGGGAGATGAAGATCGCGCCGTCGACACCGACCCGGTCCATCGCCGCCACCATCTCGTCGCCCGTAACGTGATCGGGCCAGTTCGGCACACTGTGCCAGGGTCGCTTTGGAGTGTTCGCCTCATAAGCGTGGACCTGGGAATCGATGATCGTCACCGAGGAAGCTCCTCAATTGCTAAGAAACCTTCGTGGGTACGTCGCTATATCAGATTCAGGCCCTTCAGGCTCGCGTGCCCGTCCTTGCCGACGATGATGTGGTCGTGCACCGAAATCCCGAGCGGCTTTGCCACGTCGATGATGGCCTGCGTCATCTGGATGTCAGCATGCGAGGGCGTCGGGTCGCCGGAGGGATGATTGTGCACCAGAATGATCGCCGTTGCCGAAAGTTCGAGCGCGCGCTTGACCACCTCGCGCGGATAGACCGGCGTGTGATCGACGGTGCCGGTCTGCTGCACCTCGTCGGCGATGAGCTGGTTGCGCTTGTCGAGGAACAGGATGCGGAACTGCTCCTTGTCGGCGAACGCCATGGCGGTGCGGCAATAGTCGAGCACGCTCGACCATGACGACAGCACGGTGCGCTTCCTGGTCTGACCGCGCGCGAACTGGCTCGCGGCGGCCTGCACGACCTTGAGCTCGGTGATGGCGGCCTCGCCGAGTCCCTTGACTTCTCGCAGCCGCTCGACCGGCGCCGAAATCGCCTCGGCAAAGGATCCGAAACGGTCGATCAGGGTCTTCGCGAGCGGCTTCACGTCGCGCTGGGGGATCGCGCGGAACAGGATCAGTTCGAGCAATTCGTAGTCGCGAACCGCATCGGTCCCCGCCTGCAGCAGCCGCTGCCGCAGCCGCTGGCGGTGGCCGTGATAATGCGGGGTCGCTTCCGCCGGCGCGGACGCCTGCTTCGATTTCTCGTCGGATTTGTCGGCTCTTGACATCGGCACGCAACCGCCACTTCGCGCCCGGCGGGCTTCCTCCCGCCCGGTTGTGCTCAGCATGCCGGGACTATCGCAATTTGCAATGTGTTCCTTGCCGGCAACGATGCCGCGAATCCCGCGTCGCGAACGTTCAGGCGTGGGCGGCAAAGTGCGGCCGGTCGAGGCCCTTCGGCGACAGCGTGAAGATTTCGACGCCGCTGTCGGTCACCGCCACCGTGTGCTCGAACTGGGCCGAGAGCGACCGGTCGCGGGTGACCGCGGTCCAGCCGTCGGAGAGCACCTTCACGTGCGGGCGGCCGAGATTGATCATCGGCTCGACCGTGAAGAACATGCCAGGCCGCAGCACGATGCCTTCGCCCGGGCGGCCGACATGGACGATGTTGGGCTCGTCATGGAACAGGCGACCGAGCCCGTGGCCGCAAAAATCGCGCACCACGCTCATGTGCTGGGCTTCGACATAGTTCTGGATGGCGTGGCCGATGTCGCCGGTGGTGGCGCCCGGGCGGATCGCGCCGATGCCGCGTATCATGGCTTCGTAGGTGACCTCGATCAGCCGTTCGGCGCGGCGCGGAATGGCGCCGACCGCGTACATCCGGCTGGAGTTCCCGTGCCAGCCGTCGAGGATGAGCGTCACGTCGACGTTGACGATGTCGCCGTCCTTGAGCGGCTTCTCGCCGGGAATGCCGTGGCAGACCACGTGATTGACCGAGGTGCAGGTGGATTTGCGGTAGCCCCGATACATCAAGGTCGCCGGCATGGCCTTGTGGTCCATGGCGAAGTCGAAGACCAGCTGGTCGATACGCGCGGTCGGCACGCCTGGCCGCACTTCGCCATCGAGCATGTCGAGGCATTCGGCGGCGAGCCGTCCGGCCTTGCGCATGCCCTCGAAGGCGGCTTCCCCGTGCAGCTTGACCTGACCGGTCTTGCGTTGCGGCGCCAGTGCCGCGTCGACGTAGCTCATCAGTTTATTCGCGGCCCAGCCGCGCCCCTGCGGCCACCTAGACCGCTTGATGCCGCTTGTTGCATTGCAATGTATGCAAGCGCGCGCGAGACGCAAGCGCGCGGTCAGCCGCAGTCAAAGTCATTCCCCCTTGATGTTGGCTGCCTTGATGAGCGGCCACCATTTCTCGGTCTCCGCCTTCTGGAAGGTATGGAGTGCCGACGGTGTCTGGTCCTCCCGCGGGGGGATGTCCTGCGCCAAATCGGCCAAACGATGGCGCACCTTGGGTTCGGCCAGCGCTTCGACGACGGCCGCGTTCAACTTGGCGATGATCTCTTTAGGAGTTCCTTTGCTGGCCCAAAGCCCGTGCCAGACCGAGATATAGAACCCCGGCAGTCCCGCCTCGTCCACGGTCGGTACATCAGGCAGCAACACGTGCCGGGATTTCGAGGTGACGGCAAAGGCGCTGATGTTGCGGGCACGAACCTGCGGCAGCGAGTTGATGGCCTGGTCGAACATCAAGTCAATGTGTCCGGCGGCCAGATCCTGCATCGCAGGAGCCGTTCCGCGATACGGTGCGAACTGAAAGCGGGTGCCGGTCAGACTCTGAAAGAAGATACCGCCGACATGCGACGCACTCCCGGCGCCGGCAGTTCCGGCCGTGGCCTTGCCCGCATTCTGCTTCAGCCAGCCGATCAGCTGCTTCAGATCACGTGCCGGGACGCTGTTCTTTGTGACGATCAACTGAGGATTGGTGGCCAGCAACGCAACCGGCTCCAAGTCGTTGAGCAGGTCGTATGGCAAGGCATAGATGGCGCCGTTCACCACATGCGTGCTCCAGTTTCCGATGCTGAGGGTGTATCCATCAGGCGCGGCGCGAGCGACGCGACCGACACCGATGCTGCCAGCCGCGCCGACCACGTTTTCGACGATGACGGGCTGGCCCAGCGCCGCCTGCATCGGCTCGGCCATCATGCGCGCGATGGTATCCGTCGGCCCGCCGGGAGCGAACGGTACCGTCATCGTGATCGGCCGTGATGGATAGACCTGGGCTGTTGCGTTGGGCGCGGCCACTGCCATGCCAATTGCGACCGGAAGGAAATGCCGCGCCTTCATTTGCCCTCCTTCTTACGATGTTGCCCGGGCTCGACAGGCGGAGAGCAACATCATTGAGCAATGCCAACTGAACGAAAAGGTGTACAATGGTTTCTTTAAAAGATACTTTTGGTATCGAATGGATACGCGCTCGCTTGAGAGCTTTGTCAGCGTCATCGACTGCGGGTCGATCGCCGAGGCTGCGCGTCGCCTCAATCTGACGCCCGCGGGCGTTGCCAAACGAGTCCGTGCTCTCGAAGCTGAAATCGGCGATCGCCTCGTTTCCCGGTCCGGCCGGACCGTGCGGCCGACGACAGTCGGAATGGCGGTGCTCGACCGCGCCAGGCTCTTGCTGGACGCGGCGCGCGACTTGAAAGCGACAGCGGCGATCGACCGGCCGGTGGGAGAATTGCGTTTGGGCGCCGTCCAGACCGCCCTTACCGGACTGGTGCCCGACATTCTGGCTGCGATGACGCGATTTCACCCTCAGATCGACATTCACATCATCCGCGACAGTTCGACGGAAATGTATCGCAAAGTGCTCAACGGTCATGTCGACGCCGCGAATTCTCAGCCACCCGCCGTTCGCAATCCCGAAAACCTGCGAGTGGCGTACGTTGCGCGAGGAGCCTTTTGTCGTGTTGACGCCGGCGCCCGCGCCCGCCCGCCACCCTCATGTCATTTTGGCGCAGGAGCCGTTTATCCGGCTGGACCGCACGCTTCACGCCGGGCGGCAGATTGATGCCTACCTGCGCAAAGCCGGCATCAGGCCAAACGAACGATTTGAGCTCGACGGGCTCGAAGCGATTGCCGTGATGGTCGATCGCGGCCTTGGCGTGACAATCCTGCCGGATTGGGCGCCGCCGTGGCCGGAGGGTCTGTCACTTGCGAAGCTGCCGTTGCCCGACCGCACCTTCACCCGGCGCACGGGCCTGCTTTGGACCAGAGCTTCGCTTCGTGTCGGATTGATTCATGCGCTGCTCGAACAGGCCCAACGGGCGCTCGAGCGTGAGCAGGAAATCACACCTCGTCGCAAGCGCGGAAAATCAACTCGACGCGCCTGACGGCGACGTTAGTCCGTGAAAGGAATTCGCTCCGTCACCTCAATTCCGCCGTAGCTGATGCGGCAGCGATAGGCGATGGCTTCCACGCCGGCGGCGCGGGCGAGGTCGAAGGCGCGGCGGTAGCCGGGGTCGATGTCGCGCGCGAGCGCGAAACACTCGGCCGAGCCGATCTGCACCAGATAGAGCATCACCGCGCGGGCGCCGGCGGCGACCATGTCGGAGAGTTCGGCGAGATGCTTTGCCCCGCGCTTGGTGACGGCATCGGGGAATTCGGCAAGCCCCGGGCGCCGCATCAGGTGCACGTTCTTGATCTCGACGTAGCAGGGCGGCTGGTCCGGCGCTTCGAGCAGGAAATCGACCCGCGAGGCCTTGCCGTATTTCACCTCCCGGCGCGCCGTCGCATAGCCGGCGAGTTCCGCGATCCGGCCGTCGGCGATCGCCTCGGCCGCGAGCGCATTGGGGTTGCCGGTGTTGATGCCGACCAGTTCGGCGCCGCCGCCGAAGTCGACCTCGATCAGTTCCCAGCTATGGGCGAGCTTGCGGTTCGGATTGGCCGACCTGGAGAGCCACACCCGCGCGCCGGGCGCGTTGAGGCCGATCATCGATCCGGGATTGGCGCAATGGACCGTCAGCGTCTCGCCGGAAGGCAGGACGACGTCGGCCAGGAAGCGCTTGTAGCGTTTCACCAGCGTGGCGGGGATGAGCTGTACTGGAAACTGCATTCGGCATGACTTGCAAAAAGCCGATGGCATAGCAACACGGGCTTACCCGCGTTGCGTACAATCGAGCACGAGATTTGCGACCGATGTTTTTGTGCCCTCTCCCCTCGCGGGAGAGGGCGGCGCGGTGGGGCAACACAATGAAATGGTTGAGGGGGTCGCTTCGCAAGAACTTTTGACGAAGTAACCCCCTCACCCAAGAACGCTCGTGGATTCTTTCTTTAGCCCTCTCCCGCGAGGGGAGAGGGCACAATAACAACCGACGCGATGGCCCATTCGATTTACTTCGCCAGCGGATCCGGCCGCAGCTGAAAGTGCACCGCCATCGGCGTGCTGCCCTTGCCGGTTTCGATCAGCCATGGGGTGCGGTCGCCGCTCGCGGTCCACAGTCCGCGGCCTTTCCAGCCGGCGTTCGGATCGTCGATGCGGCCGTCAAACCCCTTGGCATAGAAGCCGAGCGGATAGGGGATACGCAGCGAGACCATCTTGCCGTCGGCATAGGCGACTAGGCCGTCCATCAGATTGGCGGTCGACATCGGCACGTCGCGGCCGAGGCCGAACGTGTTGTGCTGGTCGACCCAGGTGTAATAGCTCGAACTCGGCGCTGTTCGGCCCGATGCCCTGGAAGCCGGGACCCGGATACTGGTGGAACGACCAGCCCTCAGGACAATGGTCGCCGGTCGCCTTCGGCCCGTTGAGCGGACCCTTGCACTTGCGCCGGTCGAAGGCACCCAGGTGGCCGCTCGCAAGCGATACCCAGACGACGCCCTGGCTGTCGATATCGCCGCCGCGCGGGCCGTAGCCCGGCATCGGCACGTTGTAGATTTCCGTGAGCGCGGTCTCGGTCGGGTTCGACCCTGGCATGAGCCGGACCACGGCTCCGGGATTGGCACGCACCGTACCCCAGACCGAACCGTCAGCGGGGTTCGGCATGACGGCATAGTAGGGCGCCACGATGCGCCGGTCCTTGTTGGGATCGAGCGGCTGGTTCGGCTCGGTGTATTCGCCACGCTTGCCGTCGCCGTTGGTGTCGAGGATCAACGGCGTCCAGCCCTGCGATCGGACCGGGTCGCCGGTCTCATCGAGCATCTTGCTGTTGATCCAGCCGATGACCGGTCCGCCGCCCGACGTCCACAGCGTGTCGTTGGCGTCGTAGCCGAACTGCAGGTGATGCGTCCCGAAGCACGTGTCGATGAAGGTGTACTTCATCGTCTTGGGATCGAGAATCGAGACTTGGCGATTGCTGTTGTTAAGCGGAAACGCTTTGGCCGACGGATGGTCGGAGCCCTTCTGGCAGAACGAGGGGTTCTGGGCGTTGCGTCCGCGCGCTGCGAACCACGCGCGGCCATTGCGATCGAACATGCCGTTATGGTTGTTGGTCTTGGTGTTCCAAAGGATGTCCGCTCCCCAGTAGGCGGAGGGCGCCACCGGACGATCGGCTGCTCCTTGGCCCGGTCCGAGCGCCACAGTCGTGTTCGGATCGCTGACCGGCGCATTGAAATAGGTAACCGTGTGCGTCTTCGGATCGAGGATCGGCCAGGCGTCGGTCGACAATTCAGGTGAGCCGACGAGCGGTCCGTACGCGTTCACGGTCGGGAAGCGCCGGTCGGACGCGATCAGGTCATGGAGATAGCTCTTCGGAGTTCCCCAGTCCCAGGTCGTAACGACGATGTTGCGCTCGACGCCCTGTGGCCGCGTCGGCTTGGTGTGCGGCAATTCGCCCTTGGCGATCCGGTCGGTCCAATCGCCGAAGTAGCGGAACGGCACGCTGCCGAGCTGCCCCGCCAGCGGATTGATCATGGACTCGCCCGCTTGCCCGGACGAGACGCGGCGCACCCAGGCTTCCGTCGAGTTCGCGAACGGACCGAGGCTTTCCGGAATCGTGCGCGTCGACTTCTGCCCGAGCTGATGGCAGCCAATGCAGCCGTTGTTCTTCATGATGTTCATCCAGTCGGTCCACTTGACCTTGGCTGGAATGTCGCTCGAGCCGCCGAAGTCGCTTTCGGGTGGAATCTTCAGCATCGAGTACCAGTAGATCGCCGGGTAATACTCCGCCGCCGCGGCCTCGTTGGGCGCCAGCACGGCGCGAAGATTCAACTGCTGGCCGGGCTGTGCATCGATCTTCTCCAAGTCGGTGAGGCCGTAGCCGCGAACCCAGACTTTGTACTTGGCCTTTGGAAGATCCGGCACGACGTAGCGGCCCTGGTCATCCGTGACCACCATCTTCGCGTAGCGGGTGGGGAGGTCGCGCGTTTCCGCGATCACCCATACGCCGGCTTCCGGGCCATTCGGTCCGGTGACGACGCCGCCAATGTCGTCGTTGTCGATCGCCACGGCGGGAGTGCTCGGCTGGGCCCGCAACTGCGCCGGCGGCCCGCTCAGGGCGAGAGCAAGCGCGATCGCGGCGACGCCGGAATACAACGCTCGTGTCATCCTCATGGCGTGATCCCTCTCTCGTTTATGATCGATTTATGCCGTCTTGTTATGCCGTCTTGCCGATGGGCCGAACCATATTCAATTCAGCGAAGGCTCACAACCGCACCGGTGCCCCGAACC